>NZ_AP022603.1:1385607-2771214 GCF_010726955.1 Mycolicibacterium fallax | reverse complement strand
CGCCGCTACGGCACCCCCGAGCAGCGCGACCGCTACCTGCCGGGGATGGCCGACGGCTCGATCCGCGCGACGATGGCGCTGACCGAGCCGGGCGGGGGCTCGGACCTGCAGGCCATGCGCACCGTCGCCGTCCCGACCGGAGCCGGCGAGTGGGTGATCGACGGGGCCAAGACCTGGATTTCCAACGCCGGGCACGCCGGGCTGTTCGGTCTGCTGTGCCGCACCGACCGCGACGCCCAGCCCGCGCACGCCGGCATGAGCGTGCTGCTGGTGGAACCCGGCGACGGCCTGCGGGTCTCCGGCAAGCTGCCCAAGCTCGGCTACCGCGGCGTGGAGGCCTGCGAGGTGCTGTTCGACGGCTGCCGGGTCGGCGACGCGGCGATCCTGGGCGGGCAGGCCAACCGCGGCTGGGCCCAGATGATGCGCGGCCTGGAGGTGGGCCGCATCCAGGTCGCGGCCCGGGCGCTGGGCGTCGGGCAGGCCGCCCTGGACGACGCGGTGCGCTACGCCCAGCAGCGGGAATCCTTCGGCAAGCCGATCTGGCGGCACCAGTCGGTGGGAAACCTGTTGGCGGACATGGCCACCAAGCAACAGGCGGCCCGGCTGCTGACCCTGGACGCGGCGGCCAAGCTGGACCGCGGGGAGCGCGCCGACATGGAGGCCGGGATGGCCAAGCTGTTCGCCTCGGAGGCCGCGATGGCGATCGCGCTGGACGCGATCCGGGTGCACGGCGGTTACGGCTACTCCCGCGAGTACGACGTGGAACGGTACTTTCGCGACGCCCCGCTGATGATCGTCGGCGAGGGCACCAACGAGATTCAGCGCAACGTCATCGCCGCCCAGCTGATTGCCCGCAACCGGATCTGAGCCGGGCGATACCGTGGCCCGATGAGCACCCGACCGCTGGCCGGCCTTCGGATCGTTGAGTTCGCCAGCTTCGTCGCCGGCCCGTCCGCGGGCATGACCCTGGCCCAGCTGGGCGCCGACGTGATCCGGATCGACCCGATCGGCGGGGCCGCCGACTTCCACCGCTGGCCGGTTTCCCGTGAAACCGGCGCCAGCCTGTACTGGTCGGCGCTCAACCGCGGCAAACGCTCGGTGGAGCTCAACCTGCGCGAACCGCAGGGCAGGGAGCTGGTGCTGGCGCTGGCCACCGCGCCCGGACCGGACGCCGGCATCGTCGTCGACAACGCGGTGGGCCGGGAGTGGCTGAGTTATCCCGCGCTGGCCCAGCGCCGCGCCGACGTCATCCGGATGCACATCGGCGGGAAGTCCGACGGCGGACCCGCGGTCGACTACACGGTCAACACCGAGGTCGGCATCACCGCGCTGACCGGGCCGGCCGACACCGACACCCCGGTCAACCACGTCCTGCCGGCCTGGGACCTGATCGCCGGGATGACCGCGACCACCGGCCTGCTGGCCGCGCTGCGGCACCGCGACCGCACCGGCGAGGGCGCGGACCTGGCGCTGGCGCTGGCCGACGTCGCCCTGGCCGGGGTGGCCAACATGGGCTGGCTGACCGAGGCCCGCGAGCAGGGCGACCGGCCGCGGCACGGCAACTACATGTACGGGACCTTCGGGGTGGACTTCGTTGCGGCCGACGGCGATCGGGTGATGGTCGTCGCGCTGACCGGTCGGCAGTGGCAGGCGCTGTGCGCCGCCACCGGGGTCGCCGACGCGGTGGCCGCCGTCGGCGCGGCGCTGGCGGCGGACTTCGCCGACGAGGCGCAGCGCTACGCCCACCGGGAGGTGCTCGCCGCGCTGATGCGGCCGTGGTTCGCGGCGCGCAGCGGCGCCGAGGTCGCCGAGGGGCTGACCGCGGCCGGGGTGCTGTGGAGCCGGTACCGCACGCTCAGCGACGTGGTCGCCGACGTCGAGGTGGGACGGGCCGCGGTGATCACCGAGGTCGACCAGCCCGGCATCGGGCCGGTGCTCTCGGCCCGCGGTCCGCTGCGGGCATCGGGGGAGTACGGCCCGTCGACCGCCGCGGTCGGGCTCGGACACCACACCGATGAGGTGCTCGCCGAGGTGCTCGGACTGGACGCCGCCGAACTGGGCCGGCTGCACGACGCCGGCATCCTGGGTGGCCGGTGATGAGCTGCTGTCACCTGGACTCCCCGGCCGCGGCGGGGGACACCGCGTTCACCGTCGACGCGTCCCGGATCACCTTCGGCCGCGGCTGCATCGCCGAGCTCGGCCCGCGGGCCCGCGGCCACGGTCTGTCCCGGGTGGCGCTGTTCGGTGATCCGACGGTCGCCGGGCTGCCGATCTTCGCCGCGGCGCGCGCCTCGCTGCGCGCCGCCGGGCTCGACGTCGTGGAATACACCGACGTGCGGGTGGAGCCCACCGATGCGTCCTTCGCCGATGCGGTTGCCTTCGCCACCGCGGCGCGGCCCGACGGCTACGTGTCGGTCGGCGGCGGATCGGTCATCGACACCGCCAAGGCCGCCAACCTCTACGCCAGCCACCCGGCCGACCTGCTGGCCTATGTGAACGCGCCGGTGGGGGAGGGTCGCGCGGTACCCGGCCCGCTGGCCCCGCACATCGCCTGCCCGACCACCTCGGGCACCGGCAGCGAGGTGACCGGCATCGCGGTGTTCGACCTGCTGTCGATGGCCGCCAAAACCGGTATCGCCAACCCCGCACTGCGGCCCACCGAGGCGCTGATCGATCCGGACGCCACCGACACCCTGCCGTCCACGGTGGTTGCCTGCAGCGGACTCGACGTGCTCTCGCACGCCCTGGAGTCCTACACCGCCCGGCCCTACACCCGCCGCCCGGTGACCGGGCCGCCGGAGCGACGGCCGGCCAGCCAGGGTGCGAACCCGTGGAGCGACTTCGGCGCCCGGGAGGCACTGCGGCTGCTCGGCCGGTACCTGCAGCGCGCGGTCGCCGACGGCTCCGACCGGCGGGCGCGCGAACAGACCATGTGGGCCGCGACGCTGGCCGGTATCGCGTTCGGCAACGCCGGGGTGCATGTCCCGCACGCGATGGCCTACGCGGTGGCCGGTCTGGTCCGGGACTTCCACCCGGCCGACTACCCGGGCAGCGCACCGATGGTGCCGCACGGGATGGCCGTCATCGTCAATGCGCCCGCGGTGTTCCGGGCGCTGGCCGACACCGATCCGGCCCGGCACCTGGCGGCCGCCGGGCTGCTCGCCGGCCGCGGCGACCCGGACGCCGGGGCCGAGGATGCCGGGGAGGTGCTGGCCGCCGAGCTGGTCCGGATCATCCGCGCCCTGGAGCTGCCCAACGGACTGACCGGGCTCGGCTACCGCGAAACCGATTGCGCCGCACTGGTCGACGGCAGTTGGCCGCAGCAGCGGTTGTTGCAGAACGCGCCGCGGGACATCGACCGCGACGATCTGGCCGGCTTCTTCGGTGCGGCACTGCGATACTGGTGAGCACCGTGAGTCCCCCAGATCCCGCCACCCCCCAAGAGCCCGCGACCGCGGGTGACTACGGGTACTTCCTGCCGATCACCACCCGGTGGATGGACAACGACGTCTACGGGCACGTCAACAACGTCACCTACTACAGCTACTTCGACACCGTCGCCAACCATTTCCTGATCACCGAGGGCGGGTTGGACATCGAGACCGCGCCGGTGATCGGGCTGGTGGTCGAATCCAACTGCAGCTATCGGGCGCCGCTGGCCTACCCGCAGCAATTGCGTGCGGGCCTGCGGGTGGACCGGCTGTCGACCCGGTCGGTCCGCTACGGCATCGGCATCTTCGCCGCCGAGACCGAAACACCCTCCGCCGAAGGCTATTTCGTGCACGTGTTCGTGGACCGGGTGACCCGGCGGGCGGTCCCGATCCCGGACCGCATCCGGGCGGCGCTGGCGCGCATCCAGCGCGGCGGCTGAACCGTCGCCCTCGCCGGCCGCAACCGGGCGGGTCAGTCCCGCAGCAGCGGGTCGGTGGCCCGGATCGCCTCTACCTCGGCCATGGTCGGCGGGTACGCGCCGGAGTGGCCGACGGTCAGCGCGGCGCTGATCACCGCGCGGTGCAGCGCGGGCTGCACATCCGGCCAGTCGGCCGCGGCCAACCGTTCGCGGGCCCGCGGTGAGCCCAGCAGGCCGGCGTCGCACAGCCCGGTCAGCAGCCCGGCCATGAACGAGTCCCCGGCCCCGACGGTGTCGGCGACGGTGACCCGGATCGGGTCCAGGTGCAGCATGTCCCGGTTGCCGGCCAGCAGCGCATCGGCGCCGGCCGGGCCGCGGGTGAGCACCAGCATCGACGGCCCGGTGGCCAGCCAGCGGCGCAGCACGTCTGCGACCGGGGTGCCCGGATACAGCCAGCGCAGGTCCTCGTCGCTGGCCTTGACCACGTCGGACATCCGCACCAACCGCTCGACCCGCTCGAGGACGGCCGCGGGCTTGCGCATCACCGCCGGCCGGATGTTCGGGTCGTAGGACACCGTGCCGTGCCCGCGCATCCGGCTGGTCAGCGCCTGCACGGTGCTGCCGCCGGGCTCCAGGGTGACCGCCAGGCTGCCGGTGTGCAGATGCCCGAAACCGGCCAGATCCGGCGGCTGCGGAACCGCCCAGGCGAGGTCGAACTCATAGCTGGCGCGGCCCTCGTCGTCGATCCGGGCGTAGGCCACCGGGGTGCGGGGCGCGGACTCGGTGCCCGGGATGAGGTCGACGCCGGCGAGCCGGGCCCACTCGCCGAGCATCCGGCCGCGCGGGTCGATGGCCCAGTGCGCGCACAGGCTGGCCGGTCGGCCCAGCCTGGCGATCCCGACGGCGACATTGAGCAGGCTGCCGCCGACCCGCTCGGAGGACGATGTGGGCCCAGTGACGATGTCGATCAGGCCCTCGCCCAGGCACAGCATCCGCTCCGGCATCGCTGCGCCCGCCTTTCCGACTCGGCCGCCCGATCGGGCCGCCGAAGCAGCGGCACCGACGAAGATGGCACTGACGAAGATACTGACCGCGCCCCGAACCGGGCGGGGCGACCGCGGCGATCCTCCGATGCGCCCCGGGGCCGTCACCGACTCGGCCAAAGTAAGGCTAACCTTATGGCGACCGCGTGGCGACGGCCGCCGCGACGTGCGGTCGAACGGAAGGACCGGCGATGGCACGCGGACTGCAGGGGGCGTTGCTGCGCGGCTTCGGGGCGCGGGACCACACCGTCACCGTCACCGGTACCCAGCAGCTCGCGCCGAACTTCCTGCGGATCCGGATGACCAGCCCGACCGTATTCGAGGACGCCACCGCCGAACCGACGTCCTGGCTGCGGTTCTGGTTCCCCGACCCCGACGGCGGCGATGCCGAGTTCCAGCGCGCCTACACCCTTTCCGAGGCCGACCCCGACGCGGGCACCTTCGCCATCGACATGGTGTTGCACGAGCCGGCCGGCCCGGCGACCCGCTGGGGCCGCGACGCCGCGGCCGGCGACCGGATCGCGGTGATGTCGATGGGGTCGGCCGGATTCCGGCTGTCCGAGGAGCCCCCGGCGGGCTACCTGCTGATCGGCGACGCCGCCGCCACCCCGGCGATCAACGCAATCCTGGCCGTGCTGCCGGCCGAGGTGCCGATCGAGTGCTACCTCGAACAGCACCACGCCGACGATGCGCTCATCCCCATCGTCGAGCATCCGCGGCTGCGGCTGCACCGGGTGCCGCGAGTCGACACCGGCTCGCTGGCGGCCGCCCTGGACGCCCGGGACTGGTCGAACTGGTACGCCTGGGTCGGCTGCGAGGCGGGTTCGCTCAAGCAGTTGCGGACCCGGCTGCGCGGCGAGTTCGGCTTCCCCAAATCGGAGCTGCACGCGCAGGCGTACTGGACCCACGGCCGGGCGATGGGCACCCGGCGCGGGCCCAACCGCGACGAGCCGGCCCCCGCGCAGGCCACCGTGCCCGCCGCCGCGCCCGCCGCCGCGCCCGCCGCCGTACCGAACGCCGTACCGACCGCCGCGCGGGTGCCGACGGCCGACGCCGCCCCGGCCCGGACCGGCGAGCCGCGCGGCAACTGGCGCGCCCAGGGTGCGGGCCGGCTGCTGCGCCCGCTGCGCACCCCGCTGGTGGTGTCCGGGGTGCTGCAGGCGCTGGTGACGCTGCTGCAACTGGCGCCGTACCTGCTGCTGGTGGAGCTGGCCCGGCTGCTGCTGGCCGGCGCCGACCCGGACCGGCTCAAGACGGTGGGCTTCTGGGCCGGCGCGCTGCTGGGCACCGGCACCCTGCTCGGCGCGGGGCTGACCCTCTGGCTGCACTTCGTCGACGCCCGATTCGCCCGCGAACTGCGCAGCCGGCTGCTGGACAAGATGTCGCGCCTGCCGCTCGGCTGGTTCACCGACCGGGGCTCGGGCACCGTCAAACAGCTCGTGCAGGACGACCCGATGACGCTGCACTATCTGGTCACCCACGCCATCCCGGACGCCGTCAACGCCGTGCTCGCCCCGGTCGCGGTGCTGGTCTACCTGTTCGTGGTGGACTGGCGGCTGGCGCTGGTGCTGCTGATACCGGTGCTGCTCTACGTGATCGTGATGATCAGCATGTCCGCGCAGTCCGGGCCGAAGGTGCTGGCCTCGCAACGCTGGACCGAGCGGATGACCGGCGCGGCCGGCGGATACCTGGACGGCCAGCCGGTGGTGCGGATCTTCGGCGGCGCCGCGGCCTCGGGATTCCGCCGCAAGCTCGACGAATACCTGGGCTTCCTGGTCAACTGGCAGCGCCCGTTCGTCGGGAAGAAGACCCTGATGGACCTGATCACCCGGCCGTCGACGTTCCTCTGGCTGATCGTCGCGGTGGGCACCGCGCTGATCCTCGCCGACCGGATGGACCCGGTCGACCTGCTGCCGTTCCTGTTCCTGGGCACCACCTTCGGGGCACGGCTGCTCGGCATCGGCTACGGGCTCGGCGGCATCGCCGGGGGCCGGGAGGCCGCCCGCCGGATCCAGAACACCCTGGAGGAAACCGAACTCACCGCCCCGGCGGGCCCCGGCCGCCAGCGCGCCGAGCACAACGGCGCGGTGGTGTTCGACGGCGTGACGTTCGGCTACCGGCCGGACGTGCCGGTCATCCGCGAGGTGAGCCTCACGCTGCGGCCGGGCACCGTCACCGCGCTGGTCGGGCCGTCCGGCTCCGGCAAGTCCACCCTGGCGGCGCTGCTGGCCCGGTTCCACGACGTGCAGGGCGGTGCGATCCGGATCGGCGGCACCGACATCCGCGACCTGCCGGCCGACGAGCTGTACCGCCGGGTCGGGTTTGTGCTGCAGGAGACCCAACTGGTGCACGGCAGCGTTGCGGACAACATCGCGCTGGCCGACCCGGACGCCGACCCGCAACGGATCCGGGAGGCCGCCCGCGCCGCCCAGATCCACGACCGGATCATGGCGCTGCCGAACGGGTACGACACCGTGCTCGGGCCCGATGCCGCGCTGTCCGGCGGCGAACGCCAGCGGCTGACCATCGCCCGGGCGATCCTGGCCGACACCCCGATCCTGATCCTCGACGAGGCAACCGCCTTCGCCGACCCGGAATCGGAATACCTGGTGCAGCAGGCGCTGAACCAGCTCGCCCGCGACCGCACCGTGCTGGTCATCGCGCACCGGCTGCACACCATCACCGGGGCCGATCAGATCGTCGTCCTGGACGGCGGCGCGATCGTCGAAACCGGAACCCACGAACAACTTTTCCACGCCGACGGCCGGTACCGCGCGCTGTGGGAATCTGGGCGCGCCGCCGGCATCGCCAGCACCGCCGCAAGGAGCCAGCCGTGATCCGCACCCTGCTCGCCCTGCTGCCGCCGGGCAGCCGCCGGGCAACCGCCGGCTACACCGCGGCGAACCTGCTGTCGGTGCTGCTGCGCGCGGCCGCCACCGTGCTGCTGGTGCCGCTGGTCGCCGCGCTGTTCGGCCCCGACCCCCGCGGAGCACTGCCCTGGCTGGGCTGGCTGACCGCCGCGACGGTGGCCGGCTGGCTGGTCGACGGCGCCGCCGCCCGGATCGGCTTCCGCCTCGGCTTCGGGCTGCTCGAACACAGTCAGCGCGACCTGGCCGAACGGCTTCCCGAGGTCCGGCTGCGGTGGTTCGACGCCGACCACACCGCCACCACCCGGCAGGCCATCGCCGCCACCGGCCCCGAACTCGTCGGCCTGATGGTCTACCTGCTCGGCCCGCTGATCGGGGCGATCCTGCTGCCCGTGGCGATCGCCGCCGGGCTGCTGGTGATCTCGGTGCCGCTGGGCCTGGCCGGCCTGGCCGGGGTGGCGGTGCTGCTCGCCGCGATGTGGGCCTCGATTCGGCTCAGCCGAGGCGCCGACCGGCTGGCCGGAGCGAGGAACGCCGAACTGACCGAACGCATCATCGAATTCGCCCGCACCCAGCAGGCCCTGCGCGCCGCCCGCCGGGTCGCCCCGGCCCGCAGCCACGCCGGCGCCGCGCTGGACGCCCAGCACGGCGCCACCGTGCGGCTGCTCGGCATGCAGATCCCCGGCCAACTGCTGTTCAGCATGGCCAGCCAGCTGGCGCTGATCCTGTTCGCGGGCGTGGCCACCGTGCTGACCGTGCGCGGCACGCTCGGCGCCGCGGAAGCCGTCGCGCTGATCGTGGTGCTGGTCCGCTACCTGGAGCCGTTCACCGCGCTGAGCGAGCTGACCCCGGCCATCGACACCACCCGGGCCACCCTGGGGCGCATCCAGGCGGTGCTCGACGCGCCCACCCTGACCGCGGGGACCGGGATCCTGCCGGCTCCGGCGGCCCCGCCGCGGATCGAGTTCGACGGCGTCGGGTTCGGTTACGCCGACGACGAAGCGCTGCTCGACGACCTGCACTTCACCCTGGAGCCGGGCAGCACCACCGCCATCGTCGGGCCGTCCGGCTCGGGCAAGAGCACCGTCCTGGCGCTGATCGCCGGGCTGCAGCAACCCGACCGCGGCCGGGTCCGCTTCGACGGCGTCGACCTGGCCGGACTCGACCCCGCCGCCCGCCGCGCGGCGGTCAGCATGGTCTTCCAGCACTCCTACCTGTTCGACGGCACCATCGAGGAGAACATCCTGGTCGGTGCGCCGGACGCGGACGCCGACGCGCTCGACGAGGCGATCCGGCTGGCCCGCGTCGACGAGCTGGTGGACCGGCTGCCGGCCGGGCGCCGCGCCCCGGTCGGGGAGGCCGGTTCTGCCCTGTCGGGCGGGGAGCGGCAGCGGGTCGGCATCGCCCGCGCCCTGCTGAAGTCCGCGCCGGTGCTGCTGGTCGACGAGGCGACCAGCGCGCTGGACACCGAGAACGAGGCCGCCGTCGTCGCCGCGCTGACCGGGGACGCCCGGCCGCGCACCCGGGTCATCGTGGCGCACCGGCTGGCCAGCATCCGCGGCGCCGACCGGGTGCTGTTCCTGGAGCACGGTCGGATCGTCGAGGACGGCGGGATCGAGGAACTGCGGGCGGCCGGCGGCCGGTTCGCCGCGTTCTGGGAGCAGCAGCGCGCCGCCGTCGACTGGCAGATCGGGCACTGATCGCAGACATTACAAAAGTATGTAAAACTGTCACATGGATTTTTCGCCGGTGGAGCTGTCCGAGGAGGATGCCGCGTTCCAGCGTGAGCTGCGCGACTTCCTGGCCGAGGTGGTCACCGACGAGGTGATCGAGCGGGACCGGATCACCGGCGAGAACTTCGACGAGGGCGTGCACCTGGCCCTCGGTGCGGCCGGCTACCTGGCCGGTGACTACCGCACCGAGAGCGACGGCGGCTTCAGCGCGGTGCGCCGCCGGATCTGGGAGCTGGAGATCGGTCGGGCCCGCACCCCGTGGTTCCACTGGGGCACCACCGCCATGGTGGCGCGGCTGGTTGAGCGGTTCGCCGAACCGGGCCTGCGCGAGGAGGTGCTGCCCGCGGTGCTGACCGGTGAGGTCCGGCTCTGCCTGGGCTACACCGAACCCGAGGGCGGCTCCGACGTCGCCACCTGCAAGACCCGCGCGGTCCGCGACGGAGGCGACTGGATCATCAACGGCGCCAAGATGTTCACCTCCAACGCGCACAACGCCCGGTTCGTCTTCCTGCTGACCAACACCGACCCGAGTGCGCCCAAGCACCGAAACCTGACCATGTTTCTGGTGCCGCTGGACACTGCGGGAATCGAAATCCAGGGCATCCGCACCGTCGATGGGGACCGCACCAACATCGTCTACTACAGCGATGTTCGGGTGCCCGACCGCAACCGGATCGGCGAGGTCGACGGCGGCTGGGCGGTGATGCGCGAGGCGCTGGCCGCCGAACATGGCGTGCTCGAACGTGATTCGGCCGGCCTGTCGAAGCTGGCCACCATGACCGAGCACGTGCTGCTGCTCGGCGAGGCCCTCGACGAGGCCGCCGCGGTGGTCGGACGCCGGGACCCCGGCGGCGCGGCACCCGGGCAGGACGGTGCGGTCGGCTACCGGCTGGGCCGGGCCGCCGCGCGCACCGAGGCGGCGATGAGCAGCTCGGAGATGTGCGGCCGGGTCGCGATCGCGGCGACCATGCGCGAGGTCGCGCCGGAACTGATGGACCTGCTCGGCCCGGCGGCGCTGCTGCCCGCGGGCACCGCCGGTGCCGCCGGCGACGGCGCCGCCGAATACGTCTTCCGGTTGGCCGGGCCGACCGGCATCTACGGCGGCACCCTGGAGGTGTTCCGGAACATGATCGCCCAGCAGTTGCTCGGCCTGCCCCGCCCGGCGTTACGGTAGTTCGGCGAACAGCTCGGTGCGCTCGGCGTCAAAGCTCAAAAGCCCGGCAATGGGCGAACTTTCGGGCAGCGGGTCCGGGTAGCTCCAGGCCACATCCTCGACCACGGTGTCGCCGACGACCGCCGACCAGTAGCTCGCCCAACCCTTGTAGTTGCAGTAGCTGGTGGTCGGTGACGGGCGCAGCAGGTCCATCCGGATGTGCTCCGGAGCGACGTAGAGCCGCGGCTGCAGCGACGTCTCGAACAGGATCACGGTGTCGGCGGAGTCGACCAGCGTCTGACCGGCCAGCCGCACCCGCAGCCGTCGGGCACCCGGCCGGCAGTCCACCCGGTGATAGGGATTGGGCGGGTAGTGCACCAGTGCCCGGCCCTCCTCCAGCCACCCGTCGACGGCATCCCAGGGCACCCGAACATGGCCCGGGGCAAGGGGTTCGGGCTCGGAGGGCAGGTCGCCGACCGCATCGGCGGGAAACAGGAAGCTCAGCGGCCGGCCGGCCTGATGGGCCAGCAGGGCCGCCTCGGTGTCGATGACCACGACGCCGTCGCGCACCGCCTGCACCCGCCGGCGATGCGGTTCGATGTAGACCAGCCTGTCGGGCACCGGGGCGGAGAACCACCCGGCCCGCTCCGGGCCGTGCGGGCCGGCTCCGGCGACCAGGCTCATCGGCGCTCCTCCTCGGCTGTCAACGAAACTCGGGTGCCGACGAAACTCGGCTGTCGACCAAACTCAGACATTAACGAAACGCTCGACATACGGGGCGAACCGGGCGCGCAGCTCATCGCGATCCAGGCCCAGGTCGGCCGGCCGGTAGTCCACCGCGCCGAGCCGGCCCCGGGTGTGCCCGGCCAGGTAATCGGCGACCGCGGCGCGGGATTCGGCGTCGGGACAGTACCCGGCGACGTCCCACACCCGCGCCACCATCGCCAGGTCATCGGCCATGAACTCATCGAACCGCACATCGATGGTGCGGTCGGCCGGCAGCTTGTCGTGGTCGCGCAGGCACGCCGAGAGCATCTCGTCGATCCGGCCGATCCAGTACCCGGCGACCGTCGGGACATCGACCCGATCGACGCTCATCCGCATGGTGTAGGTCATCATCGTCGCCATCGACACCGCCACATCGACCGGATCGCGGTGGGTGACGATCATGGTGGCGTCGGGGAAGACGTTCATGATCGGCACGAACTGCTCCAGATGCTGCGGGCTCTTGAGCACCCAGCGCCGCGACCGGCCGTCCTGGTGGCTGAGCACCTGCAACATCATCCGCAGGAACTGATACCCCGGGGTTTGGTCGTGATCGCGCAGGTAATCGCTCCAGCGCGGCAGGTGCGTGAGGGTGGTGAAAAACCCGCTGGCGAAGTCCTGGACCATCAGCCCGATGTCCTCGTGGATGTGGTCGATGGTCATCTCGTGCATCAGCTGGAAGTACGGCATCAGGGTGGCCGAGATGTTCAGCGCGTCGCCGGTGCGCTGCCGACGACCCGCGCTGGTGCCCTCCTCGCCGGGCGGCGGCAGCGGCTCCTGGGCCTCCCAGTACGGCAGGGCGCGCAGCGCCGGATCGGCGGCCAGCATGCTGTGCAGGTGGGTGGTGCCGGTGCGCGGCAGCCCGGCGATCACCAACGGCGCGGCGATCTGAACGTCGAACACCTCGGGGTGCCGGTTGAGGTGATCGATCACCCGGAGCCGGCCCTTGAGGAACGTCAGCATCAGCGAGAACGCGTAGGTGCGACCGAACGAGGTGAAGTTCGGCAGCTCCTCAAACGCCTGCAGCAGCACCGACATCCGCCCCCGGTAGTCCTGGTCGCCGAAGTCGGTCAGACCGGTCTGCGCGGTGGCCTGCTCGTGCAGCGCCTCGGCGGTCAACGGGCAGTGGTCCGCCATCGCCGACATCGCGTCGATGATGCTCTGGGCCTGCGGCGAGAACCGCGGCGCGGCCAGGTCGTCGATGTGGATGCGGCCGGCGGGGGCTGCGGTTGAACTCATCCGCCGGACGCTACGCGCGGACGCCAAACTTTACAAGGATCTGTTTTTGTGTAATGGCGCGGGCCTATCATGGCGGGTATGTCCAGCTCCGAAAGCGCCCAGGCCTGGCGGGAACTGCTCTCCGCGTTCGCCGACCTCGACCAGAACTTTCTCACCGGCCCCAAGGCGGTGCGCGGGCAGACCGCCGTCGCCGAGGGCTACCGCAACCTCGCGACCATCCTCGGCGTCGCGCTGGACATGAACCTGTTCGCCGACCCGGTGGCGCCCCGGTTCATCGACAACCTCACCCCCACCCGGCCGGACCGCAGGTGGGGCGGCGACAACACCGACTGCTACTACAGCTACGCCGTCGTCGACCCGCGCCGCAGCTACCGGGTCAGCGGCATCCCCAACGACAGCGCGATGTACTCGGTCACCGTCTACAACGAACCCGAGCCCGGTGCCTGGCCGAACCGGACCGTCGGACTGCTCTACGACACCGACCTGCCCCGCGATGCCGACGGCCGATTCTCCTGCGTGCTGGGGCCCCGCCGACCCGACGGCTACCACGGCCCGTTCATCGAACTGTCCCCGGACGCCCACGGCGTGCTCACCCGCGACTACCACCGGTTCCCGGCCGCGGGCCGCCGGGTGGACTGGGACATCGAGGTGATCGACCACGCCGGCTGCGACCCCACCCCCGAGCACACCGATGCCGGAGTGGCCCGGTCGCTGCGGGCCGCCCTGCGGTTCGCCCAGGACGTTTACGCGCTGACCCCGCTGATCCTGGCCGGCCAGAACTTCCTGGCCCCGCCGTACCGGGCCGGTGACGCCACCCACGGCTACTCGATGGCCGATGCCTGCTACGGCCTAGGCGGCTTCAACCTGGAACCCGGCCAGGCGCTGGTGATCACCGGCCGGCACCCGGCGGCGCGGTTCTGGAACTTCACCCTGTGGAACCAGTACATGGCGGCGCTGGACGTCGAGTACGGCCGCGGCGGGCTCAACATCGGCACCGCGGTGCCCAACAGCGACGGCACCGTCACCATCGTGATCGCCCGCGAGCAGCTCGAGCACCCCAACGCGCTGTCCACCAAGGACCACGCCGAGGGCCTGATGTCGTTCCGCTGGTTTCACGCCGACGAGCTGCCCGAACAGCCCACCCTGGCGGTGGTCCCGGTCGGCGAGGCGCCGCGCACGGTGAGCTGAGCGCGGCGGCGGCGTCGGGCCCGCGAAGCGGTGCCTCGCGCGGCGGGTCAGTATCCTTGCCACGGTGTCCGAATCGTCGCGCCCGCAGATCCGCGCGCTGCGCGGGCGCCTCGATCGGCTGAGCATCGCCGACGCCGCCCGGCTCGGCAGGCGGCTGCGGGGCGCGGGCGACCTCGACCCCGAACAGCTGCGCAGACTCGCCGAACAGGTCAGCGCCGGCGAGGCCCGGATCGCGGCCCGGCAGGCCGCCGTTCCGGTCATCGACTACCCGGATCTGCCGGTCAGCGAGTTCCGTGACGAGATCGCCGCCGCGATCGGGGCCAACCAGGTCGTGGTGATCGCCGGGGAGACCGGCTCCGGCAAGACCACCCAGCTGCCGAAGATCTGCCTGGAACTCGGCCGCGGCATCCGCGGCACCATCGGGCACACCCAGCCGCGGCGGCTGGCCGCCCGCACCGTCGCGCAGCGCATCGCCGACGAACTGCACACCCCACTGGGCGGCGCGGTCGGCTACACCGTCCGATTCACCGACCAGGCCAGCGACGCCACCCTGATCAGGCTGATGACCGACGGCATCCTGCTCGCCGAGATCCAGCGCGACCGCCGGCTGCTGCGCTACGACACCCTGATCCTCGACGAGGCGCACGAGCGCAGCCTGAACATCGACTTCCTGCTCGGCTACCTGCGCGAGTTGTTGCCGCGGCGGCCCGACCTCAAGGTCATCGTCACCTCGGCGACCATCGAACCCGGACGGTTCGCCGCGCACTTCGCCGGCCCGGCCGGCCCGGCCCCCATCGTCGAGGTGTCCGGCCGGACCTACCCGGTTCAGATCCGTTACCGCCCGCTGGAGGTCCCGGTCGTCGGCGACGACGACAGCGAGGCCGACGACCCCGACCACGAGGTGATCCGAACCCAGGTGCGCGACCAGACCGAGGCAATCCTCGACGCGGTCAACGGGCTGGAGGACGAGACGGCCGGCGATGTGCTGGTGTTCCTGTCCGGGGAGCGCGAGATCCGGGACACCGCCGAGGCGCTGCGCGCAGCGCTGGCCGATCGCACGTTCGGCGTCGAGGTGCTGCCGCTGTATGCCCGGCTGCCCACCGCCGACCAGCAGAAGGTGTTCGCCCCGCACACCAACCGGCGGGTGGTGCTGGCCACCAACGTCGCCGAGACCTCGCTGACCGTGCCGGGCATCCGCTACGTCGTGGACCCCGGCACTGCGCGGATCTCCCGGTACAGCCGGCGCACCAAGGTGCAGCGACTGCCCATCGAACCGATCTCGCAGGCCTCGGCGGCCCAGCGCGCCGGCCGGGCCGGGCGCACCGCGCCGGGCATCTGCATCCGGCTGTACGCCGAGGACGACTTCGCGGCCCGGCCGCGCTACACCGACCCGGAGATCCTGCGCACCAACCTGGCCGCGGTGATGCTGCAGATGGCGGCGCTGCGGCTCGGCGACATCGCGGACTTCGGCTTCCTCGACCCGCCCGATGCCCGCAGCATCCGGGACGGCACCGCGCTGCTGGTCGAACTCGGCGCCGTCGACGACGGCGGCGCCATCACCGGATTGGGTCGACGGCTGGCCCGGCTGCCGATTGACCCCCGGCTGGGCCGGATGATCCTGGCCGCCGACGAATTGGGCTGTGTGGAGCCGGTATTGGTGATCGCCGCCGCGCTGTCGATCCCCGACCCGCGGGAACGGCCGATCGACAAGGAAGAGGCCGCCCGCGCCAAACACGCCCGGTTCACCGACCCGGACTCGGATTTCCTGAGCCTGGTGAACCTGTGGAACTACCTCGGTGAGCAGCGAAACGAGCGGTCCGGCAGCTCATTTCGGCGGATGTGCCGGGACGACTTCCTGCACTACCTGCGGATCCGGGAATGGCAGGACCTGGTCGGCCAGCTGCGCAGCATCGCCCGCGACATCGGAATCCGGGCGGACCGCTCGGCCGAGGCGCCGGATCCGGCGCGCATCCACGCCGCGCTGATCCCCGGGCTGCTCTCGCACATCGGCCTGCGTGAGGAACGCGGCAAGGATTCCGGCCGGCCGTCGCGGGAGTATCAGGGCGCCCGCAACGCCAAATTCGTGCTGGCACCCGGATCGGCGCTGGCCAAGCGCCCGCCGCAGTGGGTGGTCGTCGCCGAGCTGGTCGAGACCTCCCGGCTGTACGGGCGGATCGCCGCCCGCGTCGATCCCGCCGAAATCGAGCGCGCCGCCGGGCATCTGGTGGTCCGCAACCACAGCGAACCGCACTGGGATGAGCGGCGCGGCGCGGTGCTGGCCTTCGAACGGGTCACCCTCTACGGGCTGCCGCTGGTGCCGCGACGCCGGGTGAGCTACGCCGCCGTCGACCCGGTGCTCGCCCGGGAACTGTTCATCCGGCACGCCCTGGTCGAGGGGCAGTGGCAGACCCGGCACCACTTCTTCGCCGACAACGCCCGGCTCCGCGAGGAACTCGCCGAGATCGAGGAACGCTCCCGGCGCCGCGACCTGCTCGCCGACGAGGACGAGGTCTTCGCCTTCTACGACACCCGGATCCCCGCCGAGGTGGTTTCCACCCGGCACTTCGACGGCTGGTGGAAGAAGCAGCGGCACCGCAGCCCGGAGCTGCTGACGATGACCCGCGCCGACCTGCTGCGCGACGGCGTCGATCCGGACTCCGGGCACCCCGACCATTGGCGCTCGGGCGATCTCGACCTGCCGCTGAGCTACCGCTATGAGCCCGGCGCCGCCGACGACGGCGTCACCGTGCACGTCCCCGTCGAGGTGCTCGCCCGGCTCGGCGGGGAGCAGTTCGCCTGGCAGGTACCGGCGCTGCGGCTCGAGCTGATCACCGCGCTGCTCAAATCGCTGCCCAAGGGGCTGCGGCGAAACTTCGTCCCGGTCCCCGACACCGCCCGGGCACTGCTGAGCACGCTGGATCCCGGCGACGGGTCGCTGCTGGATGCGCTGGTCGCCGAACTGCACCGGCGCAGCGGCATCCGGGTTCCGGTCGGCGCGTTCGACCCGGACAAGATCCCCGCGCACCTGCGGCTGACCTTCGCGGTGGCGGGCACCGACGGCGCCGAGGTCGCCCGCGGCAAGGATCTGGCCGCCCTGCAGCACAAACTGGCCGCCCCGGTGGCGACCGCGGTGGCCGCCACCGTCGCCACCGGCCTGCAGCACACCGGGCTGCGCGGCTGGCCCGAGGACCTCGACGAACTCCCGCGGATTGTTGAACAGGACAGCGGCGGGCACACCGTCCGCGGCTACCCGGCGTTCGTCGATGCCGGTGCGGCCGTGGACATCCGGGTGTTCGCCACCGCCGCCGAGCAGGCCGCCGCGCTGCGCCCGGGCCAGCGCCGGCTGCTGCGGCTGGCGGTCGGCTCGCCGGTCAAGGCCGCCGAACGGGCGCTGGATCCGGGTACCCGGCTGCTGCTGGGCAACAATCCCGACGGCTCGCTGACCGCGCTGCTGGAGGATTGCGCCGACGCCGCGATCGACCTGCTGGTGCCCGGGCAGATCCGCACCCGCGCCGAGTTCACCGCCGCCAAGACCCGGGTCGCCGCCGCGCTGGCGTCGCACACCGCCGACATCGCCAGCCGGGTCACCCGGGTGCTGACCGTCGCCCACCGGGTCCGGATCGCGTTGCCGGACAACCCGATCCCGCCCCAGCGCGCCGCGGTCGCCGACATCACCGCCCAGCTGGACCGGCTGCTGCCGGCCGGATTCGTGACCGGCACCGGCGCGGCCCGGCTGGCCGATCTGACCCGCTACCTCACCGCCGTGGAACGACGGCTGGATCGGCTCGGCCAGGCGCCGGGGGCCGACCGGGACCGGATGGACCGGGTGCTCGCGGTGTCGGCGGCCTACGACGAACTGCGGGCGGCGATCTCGCCGCAACGCGCGGCCGCCGACGACGTCGTCGACATCGCCCGGCAGATCGAGGAGTTGCGAGTCAGCCTGTGGGCCCAGCAGCTCGGCACCCCGCGCCCGGTCAGCGAGCAGCGGATCTACCGGGCTCTCGACGCGGTCGAATGACCGGGATCGACGCCGAAATGGTGCTCAGCACCCCCGAATAGAGCCGGGGATCGGGATTGCTGCCCGGCTTGCCGCTGCTGACGATCGCCGCGGACAGGCCGCGAGCCCGGTCGGTCCACACCGCGATGTCGACCAGGCCGGTGTGCCCGAACGCGCCGGCGGTGTCCCGGCCGAACGGTCCGAACCGCTTGTCGCCCAGCATGTAGCCGGTGCCCCAGCGCATCGGCCAGCCCCCGGTGGCGATGTCCGGGCGCAGTCGCCGGACCGGGGCGATCGCCGCGGCCAGGGTGTCCGCGCGCAGCACCCGAACCCCGTCGAGCTCCCCGCCGCGACGCAGCAACTCGGCGAACCGGGACAGCTCCTCGGCGGTGGAGACGGTGTTCGACGACGGCAGCACGCTGGTCAGGTACAACGGCGTGTTGGTGTACGGGATCATCTGATACAGCGTGCCGCCGATCGCCCGGCGGAACGCCGCCGCCATCGCCGGCGGCAGCGGCTTGCCGGTCGGGTGGCTCGGTGCCACCAGCGGCACATCCGCCTCGGCGACACCGTAATTCGACCAGCGGAAGCCCAGCGGGTCGAGGATCTCGGTGGCCAGGATCTCCCGGATGCTGCGGCCGGTGGCGGCGGCGACGATCTCCCGGATCAGCGGCCCCCAGGTCAGCCCGTGATACATGTGCAGCAGCCCCGGCCGGTACACCGGGCGCATCGCGGCCAGCTGGTCGCGGGTGTACTCGCTGTCGTCGACCCGAGTGACATCCGGGCGCGGGCCGGTGTGGATCGGCACCCCGGCGCTGTGCGTCATGACGTGCCGGATGGTGGTGCGGTGCTTGCCGTGACTGGTGTAGTTCGGCAGGTAGTCGCAGACCCGGTCGTCGAGGGAGAAGGCGCCGCGCTCGACGAGCATGTGCACCACCGTCGAGGAGATCGCCTTGGCGGCCGAGTAGACGCAGAACGGGGTCGCCGGGGTCACCGGAATCTTCTCGGCGTCCGGCGGGTCGGTGGGCGCATTGCCCCAGCCGTGCCCGATCGAGCGGTTCAGGATGACCTCGCCGTCGCGGCGCAGGCACACCTGGATGGCCGGATGCATCCCGGCGCGGTACCAGCGCCGGACCGACTCCCAGATCCGCTCGACCGGGGCGGTGTCGATCGGGCCGCGCGACTCCGCGCCGATCGTGGTCACCGCGTCGAGGTCGCGGGGCACCCGGATCCGGCCGTCGGAAGTCATGCCGCCCAGCCTACGACCCCGAGATCACCGAACCGTGGCACCGACGACCGTCGCGCATTACAGTGCAAGGTGAATCTGTAATCAATGGGAAGGCCGGTGGTGGACGCCGACGACTCGCTGCTCGAGCTCGAGGCGCTCAAAACCCTCAAGGCCCGGTACTGCCGCTACCTGGACGCCAAGGACTGGACCCGCTGGCGGACGCTGTTCACCGACGACTTCATCAGCGACACCTCCCGGGCCGGCGGGCTGCGGATCGCCGGCGCCGACGACTTCGTCGCGTTCACCCGCGCCACCCTGGGCCGGCCGTCCCGCCCCACCGTGCACCAGGTGCACGCCCCCGAACTGGAGATCACCACGCCGACCACCGCCACCGGGGTGTGGGCACTGCAGGACGTGGTGCGGTTCGGCCGGCTGGCGACCCTGGTGGGCTACGGGCACTACCGGGAGACCTACCGCAAATCCGACGCCGGGTGGCAGATCGCCACCTCGACGCTGACCCGGCTGCGCGAGGACATCCACACCCCGGTGGGCACGCTGTTCGTCTCGGACCGGATGCGCGCCGCCGCCGGCCGGGCGATGGCGCGGAAGAATCGGCGGTCATGACCGCGACGACGCCGCTGCGGGCGGCCGACCTGTATCACAGCGGCATCGTCGTCGACGACTTCGACGGGGCTGCGGCCCGGCTGACCGCGGCCACCGGCTGCAGCTGGACCCGGCCGTTGGAATACACCGTCGCGGTGCGGATCTGGGACGCCGGCGGCGAGACCGTCGACGTCGACATGCCATTCCGGGTGGCCTTCACGGTCGGGGCCCCGCACCTGGAACTGGTGGCCGCGGTACCGGGCACCGTCTGGACCGAAACCCCGGGGCGGGCGGTGCACCATTTGGGCTACTGGGTCGACGACATCGCCGCGGCCGCCGCGGGCCTGCGCCGGGCCGGCTACACCCTGGAAGCGGCGCCCGCCGATGACACCCTGCACACCTTCGGCTATTTCATCGACCCCTCCGGGGTGCGCATCGAGATCGTCGACCGTGCCCTGTTCCCCGACTGGCCCGGTTTCCTGGCCCAGTTGAGCACGTCGTGAGGAGCCCGTTGATGCGATTCGCCTGTACCCACCCGATCATCAGCCACCCCGCCAACCCCGAGCTCGTCGACGGAGCCGGTGTGGCGGCGGTCGCCGAGGCGCTGGAGGCCGCCGGGTTCGGTGCGCTGGGCTTCACCGATCATCCCGCCCCGCCGCAGCGCTGGCTGGAGGCCGGCGGCCACGACAGCCTCGATCCGTTCACCGCGATGGGTTATGCCGCCGCGCGCACCACCGAGCTGCGGCTGATCCCCAACATTGTGGTGCTGCCTTACCACAGTCCGTTCGTGGTGGCCAAGCAGGGCGCGACCCTGGACCGGTTGTCCGGCGGCCGATTCACCCTGGCCGTCGGCGTCGGCTATCTCAAGCGCGAATTCGCTGCGCTGGGCGTGGATTTCGACACCCGCGCGGAGCGCTTCGACGAGGCGCTCGCGGTGATCCGGGCGGTCTGGTCCGGCGACGACGTGACCGTGGAGGGCGCGCACTTCAGCGCGCGCGGCATCACCGCGCACCCCCGGCCGGTCAGCGGCCCGCACCCGCCGATCTGGATCGGCGGCAACACCGGTGCGGCCCGGCAGCGGGTGGCCGAGCACGGCAACGGGTGGGCGCCGTTCGCCGCACCGCCCGGGCTGGCCAAGGCCGCCGGCACCGCCGCGCTGGACTCGGTGGCGGCGCTGCGATCCGGCATCGACGACCTGCGTCGCCGATTCGATGTGGCGGGAAGGGAATTCACCGACATCGACGTCAGCTTCACCAACCTGGTCGGCGGCACTCCCGGGCAGCCGGACTTCGACCCCGACGCCTACCTGGCCGGTGCCACCGAACTGGCCGCCGCCGGGGTCAGCTGGCTGCAGGTCCCGCTGCCGGGGGAGAGCCTGGCCCAGGTGCTCGACGCGATCGGGCTGTTCGGCGAACGCGTCATCGCGCGGATCGCGGGCTGAGAGGTGCTGGAGAACAACGCGATTGCGCCGATCGCGCGGCTGGGCGCGCACGTCGCCGGTGGGGTGCTGCGGGTTGCCACCGACGCGACGCTGGGTGGGCTGCGGGCGTTCCCGCGCTCGGTCGACGAGCTCGACGCCGCCTTCCTGTCCCGGGTACTGCGCCGGCATGTCGAGCAGGTCCGGCGCCTGGACGGTGCCGACGGCACCTCGTGTCGGGCCCGGCTGGCGCTGGTCGGCGACGATGTCCCCGAGACGGTGTTCGTGAAGATGCCCGCGGCCACCGTCGCCACCCGGATGCTCGGCGAACTGGCCCGGCTGGCCGAAACCGAATGCCGGTTCTACCGTTGGCTGGCCCCGGACCTCGGCGACGGTGTGCCGCGCTGTCACGGCACCGCCTTCGACGACCTGACCGGGCGTTACATTGTGGTGCTGGAGGATATGTCGGTCACCGACTGCGTCTTCCCGGACACCCTCAACCCGCTGAGCGCCGACCAGATGACCGGGGTGATGCGCGCGCTTGGGCAGCTGCACGGCACGTTCGCCGACCGAATGCCGGTCAAACCCGGCGGTGCCGGGCCGCTGGGCTGGCTGTCGCCGCCGTCGACCGATCCGGCCAACCCGCTGACCCCGATGCTGATGCGCAAATCCGCCGAAAAGCTCTCCCGCTGCACCGATATCGACGTCTACCGGGGCCAGTACCTGTGGGAGCACCTGCAGCAGATCGCGGTGTTCAACGATCGCGGCCGGCACTTTGTGCTGCACGGCGACTCGCACCCGGGTAACACCTATTTCCGCGCCGGGCGGGCCGGCCTGCTGGACTGGCAGGTGGTCCGCCGCGGGCACCCGTCCCGCGACCTGGCCTACACGCTGGTGCTCGGGATGACCACCGAGGAACGCCGGGAGCGTCAGCGCGAACTGCTGGACAGCTACCGCGAGGCCCTGGTCGAAGCGGGCGGGCCGGAACTCGACGGCGCGGAACTGTTCGAGCGGTACCGACAGAACGCGGTCTATTCCTACGTCTCGGCGCTGGCGACGGCGGGTCTGGGCGGCATGCAGACCGAGAACATCGCGCTGGAGGGACTGCGCCGGGCGGTGGCGGCGATCGATGACCTGCAGACCGTGCCGGCGCTGCGATCCTCAGTGTGAGGCGTTGCGGTTCTTGAGCCCCACCGCGTGGCGCAGCTGGGCCAGGAACTGCTCGGAGTCCTCGCTGCGAACGACGTAGTGGCACACCGCGACCCGGGTCGCGGTGGCCGCGGCGATCGCCGCGTCGGGACCCGGGATCAACCGCTCGAGCCGGTCGCGCATCACCGGCAGCACCTCGGCGATTCGGGCGATCACCTGCTCGGGCTCGATGTCGATCATCCGGACGCCGGAGTAGGACTGCTGAAACTCCACGATGAACTTCAGTGCCGCGTCGAGGCGTTCGGCGCCGCGCAGGCCCGCGGTGACATTGGCGATGCCGCCCTCGAACAGGTCGCGCTCGTATCGGGTGAACGCGTCGATGAGTTCTTCCTTGGAGGAGAACCAGCGGTAGAGGGTGGGCCGGGAAACCCCGGCCTCCTGCGCCACGTCGGACAGGCTGAGTTTGCTCATCCCGTTGCGGCTCATCACTTCGGCGGTGGCGTCCAGGATCCGCCGGCTGGTGTGCACGGCGGCGGCGGGGTCCGGCGCGCCCCGCCGGGAGCTGGCGCCATTCGCCGCGGCGCCCGCCGTCTTCTTTGCCGTCACCAGCCACCGACCTTCATGCCCATCGGAATGTCTTTGCCGATCAGATGGTAGCTGGCGACCGGGTTGGCGCGGGCCGAAGTGAACCGGACGGTGCGGAAAACCATCCGCATAGCTTTACATCAATTGTAGTTAGTGTCACGCTGATCGCATGACCGTCGTCGATGCCGCCGAGCGGCAGCACAGCGAACTCGACATTTCGGCCCGGGAGTTCTGGGCCCAGCCCTTCACCGCGCGCGACGAAACCTTCGCGCAGCTGCGCGCCCAACCGGGGCTGTCCTGGCAGCGGCCGTTCTCGTCGTTGTTCGACCTGGAGGAACCCGGCTACTGGGCGGTCACCCGGCGCGCCGACATTGTTGAGGCCAGCCTCAACTACGAGGTGTTCTCCTCGGCCCAGGGCGTGGCGCCGGATCCGATGCCGGTGGAGATGCAGCGCATCGCGACGTTCTTCCTGACGATGGACCCGCCGCAGCAGACGGTGTACCGGCGGCTGGTCAGCTCGGCGTTCACCCCGCGCAACGTCCGCAAGATCGAGGAGCAGATCCACGCCAACGCCGTGCGGGTGGTCGACGGCCTGATCGGCGCCGGCGACGTGGACTTCGTCGCCGCCTGCTCGAGTCAGCTCCCGATGATGACCATTTCGGAGATGCTCGGGGTGCCCGCGGCCGATCGGGAGGCCGTCGCGCACGCCGCGGAGAAGCTCTTCTCGATGAGCGACGACGACTACAGCTCCCTGGAGGAGCGGGCCACCGACACCATCAACGAGATGATCCTGCTGTCGAGCACCGGCATCGAACTGGCCAAGCACCGGCGGGCCAACCCGGCCGACGATCTGATGACCGCGATCGTCAACGCCGAGGTGGACGGGCACCGGCTCACCGACGAGGAGGTCGGCGCCTTCCTGGTGCTGTTGGCCTCGGCCGGCAACGACACCACCAAGCAGACCACCACCCACGCGATGATGGCGCTGGCCGCCAACCCCGAGCAGCGGGCCTGGCTGATGGCGGACTTCGACGGCCGGATCGGGCCGGCGATCGAGGAGTTCATTCGGTGGTCGAGCCCGGTGATGCAGTTCGCCCGGTTCGTCACCCGCGACACCGAACTGGGCGGTCAGCAGCTGCGCGAAGGCGACAAGATCTGCATGTTCTACTGCTCGGCCAACCGCGACGAGGCGGTGTTCGAGCGGCCTCGGGAATTCGACCTGAGCCGATCCCCGAACCCGCACCTCGGCTTCGGCGGCGGCGGGCCGCACTTCTGCCTGGGCGCGAGCCTGGCGAAAACCGAACTGCGCCATCTGTTCCGGGAGCTGCTGACCCGGCTGAAGACGGTGGAGTTCGGCCAGCCGGAATACCTGCAGAGCAGCTTCATCCACGGCATCAAGCGGGTGCCCGCGCATATCGGGTAGGCCGTGGTGCGGCAATTGCCGGCCCGATCCCGGCTGCCGCCGGCGCGCCGCTGGGCTCAACAACCCCTGATCACGGCTTCGGCGGGCGCGGCCGCACCAGCACCGACTGGGCGATCACGCCGACCGGACCCTGGTCGTCGAACAGCGTGCCGACGGTGCTGCCGATGCCGTCCGGGCCGTAGTGGGTGTCGGCGCGGATGCCCGACCACTGCCCGGTCGGCACCCGGTGCAGGTGCACCGACATGTCGGTGTTCATGAACGTCCAGCGCCGGATGTCGAGCTTGGATCCCAGCCCGTTGGCGCAGTCGGCGACGGTGAACAGCCGCTGGATCGGGGTGAGCGGTTCGTCGTCGACCAGCGCCACCCGCGGCCGCATCCAGGATTCGCCCGGTCCGTCGTGCGGCGGAACCTTGAGCCACAGCCAGTCCACGCTGTGCACGTAGTTGGGGTCCCACTTACCGGCCAGCTCGCGGTCGATGCCCGCCTCCCGGCCGGGCAGCGGTTCGGTCGGCGCGGCACCGAGCTCGGCGGTGTCCAGGGTCTGCAGCCGCCAGCCGCTGGCCCGGGCCACCGCGCGCGGCGAACCATCGGGACCCGGTGCCCACAGCGTGGCGCCGACCAGTTCGATCTGCGTGCCGCCGCGCTCCAGTTGTGCGGTCACCCAGAGGCTTTCGGCCATCGGCACCGGTCCGAGCAGGTCCACCACCACCCGGGACAGCCGGGTGTCGGGCCGCGGCGCGCACCGCTCCAGGGCCCGCACCAGCAGCGCGGACACCGGGGCGCCGTGCTGGATCGCGGACGTCCAGGTGCTGATCGCCATCGCGGTCGGGCGCAGCCGCTGCCCCCGCGCCGGGCCCACCGGGGCGTCGTCCTCGAGCAGTTCGTAGTAGCAGTCCGTCACGATGGCAGTCCTCCACGGGGAATCTCGACGGTCACGGTGTCCACCCGTGCCAGCTTGGTGCCCACCAGGCGCTCGGGATAGGCCAGGGTGCTCGACAACAGAAACAGGGTGCGGCCGTCGGGCCCGCCCAGCGCCGGGGCGATCGCCACCCGCTCGCCCAGCTCGACCCGATCGGTGACCGCGCCGCCCTCGACGATCCGGTCGAAGCGGTTGGCCAGTGTCAGCGCGGTCCAGACGCCGCCGTCGGCGTCGATCGCCAGGCCGTCGGGCGGGCCGTCGAGGCCGCCGGCGAACACCCGCGGTTCGTGCAGCGCGCCGTCGGCGGCGATGGTGAAGGCGGTCAGCCGCCGGCCGGTGGACTCCGCGACGATCAGCGTCCGGCCGTCGTCGGTGATCACCATGCCGTTGGGGAAGTCCAGCCCGGTGGCGACGACGGCCGCGGCGCCGTCGGGATCGACCCGGATCAGCACCCCGTCGGTGCGGGCCTGGGATCCCAGGTACACCCGGTCGTGGTTGTCGACGACCAGGTCCCCGAGGTCGGCGGGCGCCAGTTCGGCCAGCTCTGCGATGACGCGCAGCCCGTCGGCGTCGCGGCGCAGCAGGGTGCGCGCGGTGGTGGAGGCGATCAGCAGGGCCCCGTCGGAGGTGAAGCCGAGCCCGGAGGGGCGGTGTCCGGGCAGCGGCAGCGTCGTCATCGCGCCGCTGGGGTCGACGGTGTGCACGGCCGCCCCGAGCATGTCGGAGAACCACAGCGCCCCGTCCCGCCAGCGCGGGCCCTCGCCGAAGCAGAAGCCGCCCGCCAGCGGCCGCGGCGCTTTACAAATCATTGCTTAAGTGTCACGCTTTGCGGGTGGCGTTGTCAACGAGGACGGATACCCGTCGATGAAGAAGTTTTACGGTCACACCCTGCTGTATCTGCACGAAACGATATCGCTGGGCTCCGGTGACGGTGCGGGGTTCACCGAGAAATTCCTGGAGATCTACCAGCCGATGATGACCGAGCTGGGGGCCCGGCTGTTCGCGCTGTGGGAGACCACCCGGTACAACGGGCACTGGCCTCAGGTCACCGTGATCTGGGAGATCGACGCGTTCGCCGACTATGCGCGGATCGGTGCCGCGCAGGCCCGCGGCGGCAGCCACGAGCGGGCCGCGACCGCCTGGTCGCGCTATCTCGGCGGCATCGGCGCCACCGGCGAGGGCCGAATCATGTACGCGGGCAAGTACAACAAGACGCTGGCGCAGCTGAGCGCCGAGGGCTTCGGCGCCGGTCTGGTCATCCAGGAGATCATGGAGACCAAACCGGGCCGCCAGGACGACTACATCCGCGAACTCGAACGGCTCTACGTGCCGTGGTCGGAGTCCACCGGCAAGCGCTGGCTCGGCTCCTTCATCACCACCTTCCGGTTCAACGAGGTGATCCACTATTGGGCGCTGGATGGGGACTGGGACTGCTTCGAGAACCACTACCCGTCCTGGAAGGGCGATCCGCCGGCGGAGATCGTCACCTGGATGAGCGTGGCGCCCGCGCTGCGCGACGGCTGGGAGGATTCCATCCTGTCGGCGCTGCCGCCCTCCCCGCTGAAGTAGGAGAAGCCGGTGAGCAGCCCAACGACCTTTCGCTACAACCCCTTTGACCCGGGCGTGATGGCCGATCCGCTGCCGTACTACCGGGTGCTGCGCGACGAGCATCCGGTGTACTACGTCGAGGAACTCGACACCTACGCGCTGTCCCGGTTCGAGGACATCTGGACCGTGCTCGGAAACACCGACGGCACCTTCGTCGCCTCCGAGGGCACCCTGCCCTCGGCCGCGGTGCTGGAACGCCACAACGATGGCCCGGTTCCGGACCCGCCGTTGCACCCCATGCCCTTTCACGCCAACTTCGACTCGCCGATCTACGAAAACGTCCGGCGCTGCACCTCGGCGCAGTTCCGGCCGCGGGCCGCGGCCAAACTCGACGACCGGATCCGCACGCTGGCCAACGAGCGGCTCGACGAATTGCTGCCCCGCGGCCGCTTCGACCTCACCCAGGACTACGGCGGCATCGTCGCCGCCACCATGGTGTGTGACTTTCTCGGGCTGCCAACCGAACTGGCACCGGAGGTGCTGGCCACCATCAACGCCAGCACGCTGACCCAGCCCGGCGAGGGCGTCGAGATCGGGAACTCCCGGCCCGGCTACCTGTCCTACCTCACCCCGATCATCGAACGCCGCCGCGCCGCGGGCGCCGACGGCGCCAACCCGATCGCCGACGCGCTGATCAACTTCCGGCTGCCCGACGGCTCGGCGCTGAGCGACACCGAGGCCGCCACCCAGATGCTCGCGGTGTTCATCGGCGGCACCGAAACCGTCCCGAAGATCACCGCGACCGGGCTCTGGCATCTGCTGGCCCATCCCGATCAACTCGCCGCGGTCCGCGAGGACCTGACCGCCAACATCCCGGTCGCCCGCGAGGAGATCATCCGCTACAGCGCCCCGGCCCAGTGGTTCGCCCGAACGCTGCGCCGGCCCTACGAGATTCACGGCACCACCATGGCGCCGGGGCAGCGGGTCATCGCACTGATGGCCTCGGCCGCCCGCGATGAGCGCGAATATCCCGACCCGGACCGGTTCATCTGGGACCGCCCGATCGAGCGACTGCTCTCCTTCGGACACGGCCAACATTTCTGTATGGGGGTACACGTCGCCCGCCTCGAGGTGACAATCATGATGCAGGAGTTCCTCAAGCGGGTGCCCGACTACCGGATCGACGAGATGGCCGCGTCGCGTCCGCCGTCGAGCTTCCAATGGGGCTGGAACAACATCCCAGTGGAGGTCTGAAACGTGTGGTGTCATCGGGTCGTCGCGCCGTACACCTTCGAAAAGATCGAACTGCCCGAACCTGATCCGACCACACTGGCACCCGGCCAGGTGCTGCTGAAGTTCTGCGCGGCCGCGATCTGCGGCAGCGACATGCCGGGATTCCGCGGCACCCAGGGCAAGCTGCCCGCCGACGTCGGCCCGTGCGCGGCCGACATCGACGGCTTCCCGATCCACGAGATCGTCGGCGAGGTGCTGGCCAGCGCGCACCCCGAACACCAGGTTGGCAGTCGAGTGGTCGGCTGGGCGTCGGCCTTCGACGGGCTCAAGGCCCAGCTGGTCTCCGACGGGGAGGGCCTGGCCCCCTACGACCCGGGGCTGGCGCCGGAGCACGCGGTGGCGCTGCAACCGCTGGCCTGTGTGCTCTACGCCGTCGAACAATTGCCGCCGCTGGCCGGCAAGCACGTCGCGGTCATCGGCCAGGGCTCGATCGGGCTGCTGTTCAGCTATGTCGCCAAGGCCGCCGGCGCGGCCCGGGTCACCGGCGTGGACCCGGTGGACCGCAGCGCCGTCGCGGCGACCTTCGGTGTCGACGACGCGGTGCGCGCCACCAGTGACCGCTGGCTGGCCCACCTCGACCCGGGCGCCAGACCCGACATCGTCATCGAGGCCGTCGGTCACCAGGTCGCCACCCTCGGGCATGCCATCGAGGCGGTCGGCTGGCGGGGCACGGTGTTCTACTTCGGGGTTCCCGACGATGACTGCTACCCGATCAGCATGCGGAACATGCTGCGCAGCAACCTGACCCTGATCTCCGGCATCACCCTGGACCGGCGCCGGGTGCTGACCGAGGCCGACCGGTTCGCCCGCGAGCACCCGGAGCTGCTGCCGGCCTACGTCACCCACACCTTCGGGGTCGACGATGTGCAGCAGGCCTTCGAGCTCGCCGCCCGCCCCACCCCGGGGCGGATCAAGATCGTGCTGGTGCCGTGAGCGCCGCGGTGCGCTGGGGCGGCTGGATCACCGGGCCGACCGCCATCGGGCCCGAGGAGTTCGCCCGCGCCGGCTACCACTACGTCGGCATCGACACCCAGCACGGCTATTTCGACGACGCCGGCGCGGCCCGGCTGCTGCGCCGGCTGTCCGGGGTCCCGATCACCACCTTGGTGCGGCTGCCCAGCGCCGACCCCGCCCCGATCGGCCGGGTGCTCGACGCCGGCGCCGACGGGGTGATCATCGCGCTGGTGGAATCGGCCGAGCAGGCCGCCGACGCGGTGGCCGCGGCCTGCTACCCGCCGACCGGGGTCCGCAGCTTCGGGCCGCTGCGCGCCGACCTCGGCACCGACCTGGCGACGCTGGCCACCCGCACCAGCGTCTACGTGATGATCGAAACCGTTCGCGGCGTGCAGGCCGCCGCCGAGATCTGCGCGGTGCCGGGACTGGCCGGGGTGTACGTCGGACCCGCCGACCTGGCCATCTCGATGGGCGTCGCGGTGGCCGACGGGCTGACGGACACCCGGGTGCTGGGGGCCATCGACGACATCCAGGCGCTGGCCACCGCGGCGGGCATCACCCCGGGCATTCACGCCGGGACCGGAGCGGCCGGCCGAATGCTGGCCGCCCGCGGCTACACCATGTTGACGCTGGCCGCCGAGTCGCAGGCGCTGCGCCGCGGGGCCGCGGAATTCCTCGCCGAGGCGGCCGGGACCGAACCGAGCCAGACCGCGACGGGCCAGACCAAACCAGCCGGAGGCTACCAATGACCGCCAGCAAGATTGCCCTGGTCACCGGGGCGGCCCGCGGCCAGGGCGCCGCGATCGTGCGGCGCCTGCTCGACGACGGGTTCCGGGTTGCCGCCGCCGACGTGCTCACCGACGAACTTGCCGCCGGCACCGCCGATCTCGGTCCCGAGGTGCTGCCGCTGGCCCTCGACGTGACCTCGGCCGCGGACTGGACCGCGGCCGTCGCCCGCACCGCCAAGGCCTTCGGTGGGTTGACCGCGTTGGTCAACAACGCCGGGGTGCTGCACCGCGCCGCCGTCGCCGACGAGACCGAGGAGGCCTTCGAGCGCAGCTGGCGGATCAACTGCCTGGGGCCGTTCCTCGGTGTGCAGGCCGCGCTCGCGCAGCTGCGCACCGGCACCGGCGCGTCGGTGGTGAACACCTGCAGCACCGGTGCGGTCCGGCCGTTCCCGCAGCACGCCGCCTACGGCACCGCCAAGTGGGGACTGCGCGGTCTGACCCAGATTCTGGCCGCCGAGCTCGCCCCGGACATCCGGGTCAACGCGGTGCTGCCCGGCCCGATCGCCACCCCGATGCTCGACTCGACCACCCAGTCCCGGCTGGCCGAGCGGATCCCGGCCGGCCGGCTGGGCGTGCCCGGCGATGTCGCCGACGCCGTCGCCTTCCTGGTCTCCGAGCACGCGTCCTTCATCACCGGTGCCGAGCTGGTCGTCGACGGCGGTCAGTCGCTGACGATCGGCTGAGCCCCGATGGCCGCCTCGATCGCCGACCGGCTGGCTCCGGCGTTGCGTGAATTTGCCTCGGCGCGAACGAGTGTGGACCGCACCACGCTGGACCGGGTGCGCGCCGGACTCAACGCGCGCCGCGCGGAGGCGGCGCCGGGCATCGACACCACCGGTGTGCTGATCACCGAGCAGACGGTGCCGGGGGAGGGCCGCGGCATCGGGGTGCGGATCTACCGCGGCGGCGGGCCCGACGCGCCGACGGTGCTGTTCTGCCACTCCGGGGCGTTCGTGCTCGGCAACCTCGACACCGATCACCGCCAATGCGTGCAGCTGGCCCGCGGGGCCGGCTGCACCGTCGTCTCCGTCGACTACCGGCTGGCCCCCGAACATCCCTATCCGGCCGGGCTGGCGGACTGCCTGGAGGTGCTGGTGTGGGCGGCCGAGCGGCTGCCGGGGCCGCTGGCGGTCGCGGGCAGCAGCGCCGGGGCCGGGCTGGCGGCCACCCTGGCCCAGCGCAGCGTCGACGGCGCCGCCCCCGCCGTGGTGTTCCAGCTGCTGCACCAACCGGTGCTCGACGACCGCGGCAGCCCGGCCAAGGCCGAGTTCGTCGACACCCCGGGTTTCGACGGGCCGGCCGCGGCCGCGATGTGGCAGCTCTACCTGGGCCGGCACGCCCCCGACGCCGCCGCGGTCCCGGCCCGGCGCGAGCGACTGGCCGCCCTGGCGCCGGCGTTCATCAGCTGCTCGGAGCTCGACCCACTGCGCGACGAGGCGCTGGACTACGCCGGGCGGCTGGCCCGGTCCGGCGTCGCGGTGGAACTGCACCTGTGGCCGGGCACCTGCCACGGCTTCGATTCGCTTGCCCCGGACTGGCCGGTCAGCCGGCGGCTGTTCGAGTTGCAGGGCGCGGCGCTGCGGACTGCTCTTGCTCCAGCTCCCGGGCCACCGCGGCGTGGTAGGCATCGATGAAGGCGGGGTTGACGATCCGGTAGAAGCCATCGGGCAGCGGTGCGCCCTTGGGCGATTCGATGGTCATGGTGCGACGAAACAGCGTGACCCCCGGGCCCGGCTCGCTGAACTGGTACTCGATGGTCATCCGGCCGTCGAGGCCGCCGCTGCCGTCGCGCCGGTGCCCGAGCCGGCCCACCGAGTTGAACACGAACATCCGCGGCCGCATGGCGATCGCGCACTGCCAGGTGTAGATGCGCTCACCGTCCGGGCCTGCCTCGGTCCAGGTGTCGCCCACCTGCAGCGGCACCGCGGGCAGCTCACCGATGCGTTCGCTGCCCGGGTAGGTCTTGGTCCAGTTTGCCGGGTTGGTGACGAAATCCCAGATCACGTCGGCGCTTTGGTGAAACGCGGTCTCCGAGGAGGTGGTGACGATGCCCATCCGCGGATGCTAGCGACGTTACGGACCTACGTCAAAGTGTCACGCTGGAGCCGCTGCAGGGCCGCCAGGATCGCGGCGTACGCCAGCTCGGCGGCGGTGCGCCAATCCCGGCCGCCCTCGACCGTGGCCGCCGCGGTGAAGTGCGGGCTCAGGTGCGCGCCGACGGTGTCGATGAGCTCCGGTGGGGGTGCCCCGTCGCGTCCGGCGGCGCGCCAGGCCGTCTCGGCGGTGCGAACCGCCATAGCGCGAAAGTCGCTGCGCCGTCGTCGTTCCGAGCGAGCCAGGTCCGGCGGCAGATCGGTCCGGGAGGCCAGCTCGAAGAAGCCGGGCCCGATCACCGAGTTCATCCGGTGCGCCTCGGCGCAGGTGGCCCGCAGCCAACCGTTCAGGTCGCCGTCGAACTCGGGCAGCTTCCGGCCGTAGCCGGCCATCCCGGCGTCGAAGGCGGCGGCGATCAGCGCCTCCCGGGTGCCGAACATCCGGAACAGGGTGCGGCGGCTGACCCCGGAAACCTCGGCGAGCGCGTCCATCGTGACGTCCAGTCCCGAGCCGATCACCAGTCGCCGGGTGGCGGCCAGCACGTGATCGGTGGCCGCGGCGCGCTTGGCCTCGGCCAGCGGGCGCGGGCTCGGTTCGGACATCTGGGCAGCGTAGCGGAAAATCCACCCTTGACACTGAGGAGTGCCATATTCGACACTGTGGAGTGTCAAGAGAGGGGTTGGCGTGCATCCGACGCAACTCGACACCCGGCTGGGCCGACGGCATCTGACCGTCGAGCCGATCACCGCCGACGACGACACCATCGCCGCCCACCTGCAGCAACTGTCGGTGCCCGCGCTGATCGCCGCGGTCGTCCAGATCACCGGCGACCCGGGCTGGTTGCGCGGCCCCGCCCGGCCGCGGGAGTTCGTTCAGAACGAGTTCCAGGGCAAGATGACCGCCGCCGAGCTCGCCGAACTGCGCGCCGGCGCGCTGCGGGCCATCACTTCCTGGCGCGACGCCGGCTGCCCCTGGGCGGAGCCGCCCGGGCCCGAACTCACCCGCGAGATCATCGACTGGATCGCGTGTGAACCCGTCGCCGAGGACTACGCCGAGCTCTACGCCGAGGAGATGGACCTGGCCGGGGACAATCCGCGGGCGATCGGGTTGGCGCCCGGGGAGGTGCCGGCGGGGTTCTCGGTACTCATCATCGGCCTCGGTGAGGCGGGGTTGCTGGCCGCGCTGCGGCTGCAGGAGGCCGGCATCCCGTTCGAGATCTTCGAGAAGAACGACGACGTCGGCGGCACCTGGTACGAAAACTCCTACCCCGGCTGCCGGGTCGATGTGGCCAGCCACTTCTACTCGTACTCGTTCACCCACACCGATCAGTTCAGTGACTACTACGCCCGACAGCCCGAACTGCACCGCTACTTCCGCGGCCTGCTCGACGAATTCGGCATCGCCGAGCACGTCCGGTGGGGCCACGAGGTCACCCGCGCGCGCTGGGACGAGGACACCGCGACCTGGCAGGTCAGCGCGGTCGGCCCACACGGGCGCAGTGAAACACGTTGCGCGCCGGTGCTGCTGGCCGGCGTCGGGTTCCTCAACCGGCCGCTGATCCCGGACCTGCCCAATCTGGAGTCCTTCGCCGGGCCGGTGTTCCACGCCGCGCGCTGGGATCATTCGGTGGATCTGGCCGGCAAGCGGGTCGCGCTGGTCGGCGCCGGTGCCAGCGGCTTTCAGATCGGCCCCGCAATCGTCGACGAGGTCGCCGAGCTGACCGTCTTCCAACGCACCCCGCAGTGGATGGCGCCCAACCCCCGGTACCACGCGGCGGTCGGGGAGGGGGAGCGCTGGGCGATGCGGGCGCTGCCCGGCTACTCCCGCTGGTACCGGTTCATGCTGATGCTGCAGTCGAGCGACAAGATGCTGGAACTGGTTCGCGCCCAGGAGGATTGGCCGGACTTCCCGCGCACCGCGAACGCCGCCAGTGCCGCCCGGCGCGCGGTCTTCGCCGACTGGATCGCCGATCAACTCGCCGAGGATCCGCAGCTCGCCGACCGGGTGACCCCGGACTACCCGCCGATGGCCAAGCGGATGTTGCAGGACAACGGCAGCTGGCTGCGCTGCCTCAAACGCCCGCACGTCCAACTGGTGAGCGAGACCATCCGTGATATCGACGCCGACGGCATCGTCACCGATTCCGGACGCCACGACGCCGACGTGCTGGTGCTGGCCACCGGATTCCGGGCCAGCGAGGTGCTCGCCCCGATGGAGATCATCGGCCGGGAGGGGTTGTCGATCGGCGAGGTCTGGGACGGTAAACCCGCCGCCTACAACGGTATTTCGGTGCCCGGATTCCCGAACCTCTTCATCTTCTCCGGCCCCGGAACCGGGCTGGCGCACGCCGGCAGCGTGATGTTCATGACCGAATGCCAGATGCGCTACGTCGGCGCCGCCCTGTGCACGCTGATCGAGAACGGGCATCGCAGCATCGAGCCGACCGAGGCCGCCTACACCCGCTACCGCGATGCGCTGCAGGCCGAGGTCGCCACCCTGATGTGGGGCCATCCGAGCATCGAGCACTCCTGGTACAAGGCCGCCGACGGCAACGTTTACGTGCTCAGCCCGTGGCGCTCGGTGGACTACTGGCGCATGACCCGGGGCATCGACCCGGCCGACCATCAGCTGACCTGACCCATCGACAGAAGCGGACATCCATGGCACCCAAACTCAGCTACCTGATCGACGTCATCGGCCTCGACGTCGCCGACGTCGCCGCGGCCGCCGGCGGTTGGCTGTTCGATCGGGTGATGGACGGCTGGACCGCCACCGTCCTGGTCTCCGGCGAGGTGGACGAACGCGCGCTGCGCATCATCGGCGCCCAGGCACAGCGGGTTGATGCGCTCCCCGGGCTGACCACCCGTCGCCCCGAGGCGCTTGCGGTGTCGGCCGCGGTGTTGCGCGCGGTTCCGCAGGTCCGTGAGCACGTCGCGCAATTGCTGGAGATCGGCGACACCGAGGTGCGGGTGTGGGGCGGGCAGACCGCCGACGGCCGCCCGCTGCGGCACCGGTTGAGCACCGCGGCGCGCGCCTTCAAGGCGCAGGCCCTGCTTGCCGCGGGCGGCGGTGGCCGGATCACCGACAGCGAGGACTTCCACCGGGTGCTCGCCGCCGGCGCCGGTCGGCTCGAGGTGGTCAGTTGAGTTCGGCGAAAACCGCCCGCAATCACCGGCGCTGATGGTCAATAGGGGCATGACCGCACTGCTGCGACGGGTGCTGAGCCGCCGGATCAGCGTCGAGGCGCTGATCGAGCTGGGACTGTGGCTGGCGCTGCCCTACCTGCTGATCGGCATCGTCTACACCTTCCTGAACGCCGCCCGGGTGGACTGGATGGAAGCCCAGCTCAACCAGGTGCTGCCCGCCGGGGCGAACATCGTTGCGTTCGCCGAGTCGACGCTGCTGTGGCCGCTGCTGCTGCTGACTCCGCTGATCTGCCCCTGACCGCTATCTTTGAGAGCGATGAGCACCCCGAATGCGCCGCAGGCACCGGCCTGCTACCGCCACCCCCACAACGTCGCCCGGATCGGCTGCGCTCGCTGCGGGCGGCCGATCTGCCCGTACTGCATGACCGCCGCGGCCGTCGGGCACCAGTGCCCGGACTGTGTACGGGAGGGACGGCGGTCGGTCCGCAAGGTGCGCACGGTGTTCGGCGGCCGGGTCAACGACGGCCGGCCGCTGGTGACCTACACCCTGATGGCGGTCTGCGTCGCGGTGTTCGTGGTGCAGCAGGTGTCGCCGGCGATCAATGACGCGTTCGCGCTGTGGCCGATCGGTATCTTCCGCGACGGCCAGTGGTATCGGATGGTCACCTCGGCCTTCATGCACTACGGCCCGGTGCACCTGCTGTTCAACATGTGGGCGCTCTACCTGGTCGGGCCGGCCCTGGAATCGTTGCTGGGCCGTACCCGCTACGGGGTGCTCTACGGGATGAGCGCGCTCGGCGGAGCGGTGCTGGTCTATCTGCTGTCGCCGCTGAACACCGCCACCGCCGGTGCCTCCGGGGCGATCTTCGGTCTGTTCGGCGCAACCTTCGTCGTCGGCAAGCGGCTCAACCTCGACGTCCGCGCGGTGGCCGTGCTGATCGGTATCAACCTGGTCATCACCTTCGTGCTGCCGGCGGTCAGCGCGCAGTCGATCAGCTGGCAGGGCCACGTCGGCGGCCTGGTGGCCGGTTCGCTGATCGCCGCCGGGTATGCCTACGCCAAGCCCGCCCAGCAGAAGCTGGTGCATGCCGCGGTGCCACTGGCACTGGCGGCGCTGTTCGTCGCGCTGTGCTGGTGGCGCACCGAGCAACTCGTCGGGGTTTACCTGACGTGAGCTTGCTGGAGGATCCGCGGGCCTTCTTCGGCGTCGCAGCGATCCAGGACCCGTACCCGCTGTACCGACGGATGCGCACCGAGGCGCCGGTGCACCGGATCGGAACGTCGGACTTCTATGCGGTCTGCGGTTGGGACGCGGTGATCGAGGCGGTGACCCGGGTCGAGGACTTCTCCTCCAATCTCACCGCGACGATGGTCTTTCGCGACGACGGGTCGGTGACCGCGTTGCCGATGGGGGAGCCCGGCGCGCCGATCCACGCGCTGGCCACCGCCGATGACCCCGTGCACACCGCGCACCGCAAGATCCTGCTCCCACATCTGTCGGCGAAGCGGGTGCGGGCCATCGAGGAATTCGCGACCGACACCATCGCCGGACTCTGGGCGGAAAACCTGCGGGACGGTCAGATCGAATGGATGGGTGCGGTCGCCAACCGGTTGCCGATGATGGTGGTCGCCGAACTGCTCGGGCTGCCCGGCGCCGATGTCGACGAGCTCATCCGGCTCGGGTACGCCACCACCACCCTGCTCGACGGTATCGTCGGACCGGACCAGATCAAGGCCGCCGGCGCCGCGGCAATGCAACTGGCCGGGTACGTGATGGAGCATTTCGAGGCGGCGGCCACCGACCCGGGGCCCGGCCTGATCGGCGACATGGCTGGGCGCTACGGCTCGGGGGAACTCGAGCAGATCGTGGCGATGAGCATCATGCTCACGCTGTTCAGCGCGGCCGGTGAATCGACGGCCTCGCTGCTGGGCAGCGCGGCGTGGATTCTGGCGACCAACGACGAGGTTCAGCGGCAACTTCGGGACAACCCGAACCTGCTCGCGGCGTTCATTGAGGAGACGCTGCGCTACGAGGCGCCGTTCCGCGGTCACTACCGACACGTCTGGCGGGACACCACGCTGGGCGGGGTGGCGGTGCCGGCAAATTCGCACCTACTGCTGCTGTGGGGATCGGCAAATCGAGACCCGGTCCAGTTCGCTGCGCCCGAGGAATTCCGGCTCGATCGGGTTGGCGCCAAGAGCCACCTCAGCTTCGGCAAGGGCGCGCATTTCTGCATCGGAGCTGCGCTGGCCCGGATGGAGGCCCGCATCGTGCTCGGCTATCTGCTGGAGCACACCGAATGGATCGTGGCCGACGAGGTCGGCGACTGGCTGCCCAGCATCCTGGTGCGCCGGCGCGAACGGCTGCGGCTCAGCATCGGCTGATCGCCCGGATTCGCCGGGGCGCCGCGGTGCTGCCGGGGTGGCCTGGTGGTGGGGCGGCCGGGCGGGGTTATGCAGTGTGGCTGTCGGGGTCGGCGGGGTGTGACTGGTTTGCGAGTTCGGTTGCGGTGAGGGTGGTTTCGTCGTCGTACCAGCCGGGGTCGGTGGTGTCGTCGTCGTACCGGTCGGGGTGGTCGGCCCAGTCGGTGTCGTCGCTGGTGCCGGGGTCGTCCTCGGTGTTGTGGTCGGTGTCGTCTGCGGTGTCGTCGGTGTCGCCGGGCCGGATTTTCTGCCAGGTGCTGGGGTCGTTCCAGTCGTCGGGGTAGGGGGTGTTGTCGAGGATGAGTTGTTGGGTGAGTTCGGTGTCGGTGGGGTCGGTGTCGTAGCGGCGGTGGGCGTCGATGGCTTGGTCGAGCCAGTGCGGTTCGTCTTGGGGTGGGAGGTCCTGGTCGGGGTGGGTTTGGCGCAGGTTGCGGTAGCGGGCCAGGAGTTGTTCGGGGAAGTTGATGGTGTTGGTGCGGGGTTGGCCGCGGTCCAGGGCGGGTGGGGGGATCCATTCGACGTAGCCGTCGGTGTTGCGGATGGTGGTCCAGTGGAATTTGTCGGCCATGTTGTTGTCGGCGCGGCAGGCCAGGGCGAGGTCGTCGATATTGGTGTTCCCGCCCGCCGCATCGGCCGCACCGGGCTCCCCGGCCGCACCAGGGGCACCAGGGGCACCATTGGGTGGGTTGGGGTCGCCGGGGTCGCCGCGGCTGCCGGGTTGGGGTGGGCTGGTGGTGCCGGGTTTGGGGGTCCAGGGGTCGAGGTGGTGGGCTTGGGTTCGGTAGAAGGGTTCGGGGCAGCCGGGCCGGGTGCAGCCGCGTTCTCGGCTGAACAGGACCAGGCGTTGGTCGGCGGTGGCCAGGCGTTTGGAGCGGCCGAGCCATAGGGCGCGGCCGTGGCCGTCGAAGATGCTCAGGTAGTGGTGGGCGTGGCTGGCCATGCGCAGGAGGTCGCGCATGGGGACGCGGGTGCCGCCGGCGGTGATGGCCCACCCATTGTCGGGGTTCAGGGCCGGGGCCGGACCCAGGACCGCAGACCCGGGCGGGCACGACCCGCCGCCGGCACCACCACCGGAGTCAGCGGCATCTCTGTTGCCGCCATCGTTGCTGCTGGTGGGGGTGGTGCCGCCGTGGTTGCCGTGGTCTTCGCCGCCACCGTTGTTGTGGGTGTTGGTCCAGTTGGGGGTGGCGTCGGGGTGGGTGGCGGCGGCGGCGTGGAGTTCGGCGAGGGTGGCGGTGATGACCACGGTCACTGGTAGGCCGTTGAGTTTTCCGAGGTCTCCGGCGGCCAGGACGGCGCGGCACAGGGCGATCAGGGCGTCGTGGCCGCGTTGGGCGGCGCTGCGCTGATCGGCGCTGATCTGCTCCTGGCTTGGGGTCCCACTGACACACGGGTGTTCGTCGTTGGGGTTGCACATGCCGGGGGCGGCGAGTTTGGCCAGGATCGGCTCCAGGGTGGCGCGGGCTTCGGGGGTCAGGGTGCCGTGCAGGGCGCTCATGCCGTCGCGGCGTTGCGGGCCCAGGGTCAGGCCGCGCTGGGCGCGGCGGGCGCGTTCCTGGTAGTCGCCGTCGGGGTCCAGGATCGTCAACAAATGGGTGGCGAGGGTGCGGTATTGCTCGGGGGCGAACTGGGTGGCCAGTCCGGCCAGGTCTGCTTCGGCGGCTTGGCGGTAGTCGGGGTCCAGGTTCGCCGGGAGTTGCCGGTAGATGTCGCGGGCGATGTCCACGTGTTCGGGCCCGATGGCCCCGGCGGCCACCGCCGCGGCCACCGCCGGGAGTCGGGGTTCCAGCGGTTGGCCGCCCGGGGTGGTGCGGGGGCCGAGGTCGGCGGCCTCGGCGAGGCGGCGGGCGGCGGCGCGGCGGGAGATGCGGAGCCGTTCGGCGAGCACGAGTTTGAGGCTGGCTGCCCCGAGCACGCCGGGGTCGGCGGTGGCGGCCAGGTGGGCGGTCAGGGTGTGATCGAACGCCGGGGCGGCCCAGGCGAGGGCTTGGCGGCGGGCCAGCACGTCGAGGAGTTCTTCGGGGGTGAACCCGTCGAGGCGGCAACCGGCCAGGGCGGCGGCCGCGGATTCGGCGGCGGCCAGTGCTGCCAGGACGGTGTCCCGGTCGGCGTACGCACTGTTCCCCATGTATAGAACGTTAGATCGAGCCACCGACAGAAACCGGCCCCGGAACCGACAAATCGGGACCCCAACCATGAGGAATCTCTGAGAAAAATCGGGGGCCGTCCTTCGGCTCGCCGGTGACGTACCCACCGGTGAATCCGGCGTCAGAGTCGTTCGCGCAGTTCCCGTTTGAGCACCTTGCCGTAGCTGCTCTTGGGCAGCTCGTCGAGGAATACGTAGCGCTTGGGCCGCTTGAACCGGGCGATCCGGTCGAGCAGGTGGGCGTCGAGCTCGGCGGGCGTGGGTGCCGAGCCGCCGGCCACCACGAACGCGACGACGACCTCGCCCCACTCCGGGTCCGGGGCGCCGATCACCGCGGCCTCGGTGACGCCGGGGTGGGCGATCAGCACCTCCTCCACCTCGCGCGGGTAGATGTTGCTGCCCCCGCTGATCACCACATCCTTGGAGCGGTCCCGCAGCGTCAGATTCCCGCGGGCATCGACCGAGCCCATGTCCCCGGTGTGCAGCCAGCCGCCGGCCAGCGTCGCCGCCGAGGCTGCCGGGTTGTTCCAGTAGCCCGACATGACCACGTCGCCGCGACAAACGATTTCACCGATCTCCCCGATCTCGGCGGGGGTGCCGTCGGGCCGCCACACCGCGACCTGCACCCCGGATCGCGGATGGCCGACCGAGCCCAGCACCTCGTCGGGGGCCCAGCCGCCGTCGGCGTCAAGATGATCGGCGCGGCGCAGTCCGGTGATGGTCATCGGCGCCTCACCCTGTCCGTACAACTGCACGAAGACCGGGCCGAACGCGTCCAGCGCGGCCTTGAGGCTCTCGACGTACATCGGTCCGCCGCCGTAGACGACGGTCCGCAGGTTTGCCGGCCGCGGCCGCCCGGTCGCCACCAGTCGGCCCACCATCGTCGGGGCCAGGAACGCCGCGGCGCCGGGGTGCTGCTCGCACAGGTCGAGGAACTCCCCGGGATCGAAGGCGCCGGATGCCGGGATCACCTGCCGGGCACCGCGCAGCACGTACGGCGGGATGTAAAGGCCGGAGCCGTGCGACATCGGGGCGCCGTGCACCAGGGCGGCGTTCTCGTCGGGGTCGTCGAAATCGGCCAGGTGCGCGACCGTCATCGCCATCAGGTTCCGGTGGGACAGCATGGCGCCCTTGGACTTTCCGGTGGTCCCGCTGGTGTAGAACAGCCAGGCCAGCTCCTCGGGGTCGGTGTCCGGCGCGGCCCCCGGTTCGCCGGCGAACCACTCGGCGTAGCCATCGGTTCCGAGCACCTCGACCGGGCCCACCCCGGCGCCGGCCAGGCCGCCGGCGAGCTTGGGCGAAGCGAAAACCGTTGCGGCGTCGCAGTCGGCGAGGATGTCGGCCATCTCGCGCGGATGCAGCTTGAAGTTCAGCGGGACGAAGACGCACTCGGCGGCCCAGATGCCGAACATCAGCTCGACGATCTCCGGGCGGTTCTCGCTGGCGACGCCGACCCGGGCGCCCGGGCCGAACCGGGCCCGCAGCGCCGCCCCGAGCCGGCGCGCACGATCGCGCAGTTCGGCCCAGTTGGCGACCTGCTCGGTGCCAGAGAATACCGCCCCGCGGTCCGGGAACCGGGCCGCGGCCTGGTCGAGCACCGTGAACATGTTCACCGCTGCACCCACTCGGTGCTCAGTGCGTAGTCCGACAGGTACTTGGTGGAGCTCCAGCCGCCGTCGACCACGATGGTCTGCCCGTTGATGAAACTTCCGCCGTCCGAGCACAGGAACGCCACGGTGGCCGCGATGTCCTCGACCCGGCCCAGCCGCTGGTGCGGGGTCATCTCGGTGTTGATCCGGCGGAACCGGTCGTCGTCGAGGCGGCCCTGCACCATCGGGGTGACCGTCACGCCCGGCGCCACCGCATTGCACCGGATGCCCTGGGCGCCGTACTGACAGGCGATGTGGGTGGTCAGCGCGGTCAGGCCGCCCTTGGCGGCCGAATAGGCCCCGCCGCGGAGCCCGCCGACGACGGCGAAGGTCGAGGTGATGTTGATGATCGCCGAGCCCGGGGTCATGTGCCCGATCGCCTCGCGGGCCAGCCGGAACGGAGCCCGCAGCATCAGCCCGAGGAACTCGTCCAGGGTCTCGTCGTCGGTCTCGTGCAACGGTTTCGGGCTGCCCATGCCGGCGTTGTTGATCAGGAAGTCGACTCGGCCCCAGCGGTCCAGCGCGGCGCCGACGATCTGTGCCGGAGCGTCGTCGGTGGTGACATCGGCGACGACCGTGCCGACCCGGTTCGGGTCGCCGGTGGCCGCGACGACGGCATCGGTGAGCTCGGCCAGCCGCCCGGCGTCGCGGCCGGTGCCCAGCACCGCGCAGCCCGACTCGGCGAGTTTAACCGCGCAGCCGAACCCGATCCCACTGCTGGCGCCGGTGACGATCGCTACCTGCATGCGCACCCTTTCGTCGGTTCCGCGGCGATCAGCTGCGCGCGGATCTGATGTTTGAGAATCTTGCCGGCATCGTTGCGGGGCAACCGATCCCGGATCTCGACCCGTTCGGGGAACTTGAATCGCGCCACCCCGAGGCCGTCGAGGATCGCCGCGAGGGCGGCGACGTCCGGCGTGGCTGCGGCGCCGTCGGGCACGATCACCGCGCAGGCCCGCTCCCCGGTGCGGGCGTCCGGGATCCCGACGATCGCGATCTCGGCGATGCCGGGGGCGGCGATCAGGATGTCCTCGATCTCCTTGGGGGAGATGTTCTCGCCGTTGCGGATGATCAGATCCTTGGCCCGGCCGGTCACCACGACATGGCCGTTCTCCCAGCGGCCCAGGTCGCCGGTGCGGAAGAAGCCGTCGGCGTCGAAGGCGTCGGCGTTGTCGTCGGCGTGCCGATAGCCGAGCAGCATCTGCGGACCGCGGGCCCGGATCTCGCCGTCGACCAGCCGGATCTCGGCGATGCCGGGCCGGCCGTCGGTGTCGGCGGCGCCGTCGGGATCGGTGGAGCCGACGGTGGTCACCGGAACCTCGGTGGAGCCGTAGACCCGGCTCACCCGGGCGCCGGCGAAGTAGTCGGTGGCCTCGCGGATCAGCGACGGCGGAACCGAGGCGCCGCCGCAGATGAACACCTTCAGGCTCGGCAGCCGGGTACTGGCCCGCCGGGCCGCGGCCAGCAGACCGACCAGAAACGGTGTGGCACCGGCCATGTGGGTGCACTGCCGTGCGTCGATCAACGCCACCGCCTCGTCGGCGTCCCACCGGTCCATCAGGATCGCGGTGCTGCCGAGCAGCAGGGGGGCCTCGAAGGCATAGATGGAGCCGCCGATGTGCGCGATCGGGGAGGGCACCAGGAAGGCGTCGCCCGGATCGACCTCCCAGTGCTCACCGATCTGGGCCAGCAGCGCCGCCAGCGAATTCTGGCTGTGCAGAACGCCCTTGGGTCTCCCGGTGGTGCCGGAGGTGTAGAGCGTCATCGAGGCGGCACTGGGATCGGCGGCCGGGGCTGCGGTCGCAGCCGCCGCGGTCAGCAGATCCTGGTACGCGGTGTGGCCGTCGCCGCGGACCACCACCACCTCCGGCGGGTCGGGCAGCTGCGCGGCCACCCGGTCCAGCATCCCCGGGTAGTCGTGGCCGCGGAAGTCACCCGGAATGAAGATCGCCACCGACCCGGCGTCGGCCAGGACGAAGGACAGCTCGTGCTCCCGCAGCGACGGCAGCACCGGGTTGACCACCATCCCGGCCAGGCCCGCGCCGAGGTAGATCACCGCCGCCTCATGCCAATTCGGCAGCATGAACGAGACGGTCGAGCCGGCCGGGAAGCGTTGGCGCAGCGCGCCGGCCAGCGCGAGGGACTGCCGGTACAGGGTCGCGGCATCCAGTTGCACGTCGCCGTCGACCAGCAGCACCCGCTCGGGAGTCGCCGCGGCGGCGACGGCCAGGGCCTCGCCCAGCGTTGCACCCACCGGCTAGCCCCGCACCCGGCGCAGCGTCATCGAGTACCGGTACCGCGAGGCGGGATGGGTGCTGATGGTGACCTGGGCGACCTCGTCATCGGAGGTGGTGTAGGTGCGGCGCACCTCGAGTGCGGCGGTACCCGGGTCGACGTCGAGGCGGGCGGCCAGGTCGGTCCGCATCAGCACCGCGGTGATCTCCTGATGCACCTCGACGATGTTGCGGCCGAACATGTCCTCGATCAACGGGAACACCGGACCGTTGTGCCGGTGCAGGATTCGGCCGACGGCGGCGAACTCCCGGTTGATGTAGTACTCGGTGAAGCAGACCGGGAACGCGGCGTCCTCGGCCTGCCGGTAGCCGCCGACGGCCAGCCACTCGGTGCCGGTCGGCAGCCCGGTGCGCTGCGCCAGGTCGGCGTCGATCGTCATCATCCGGCTGGCCTGGATGACGAACCGGGCCCCGGTGGCAAAGGACATCAGGTCGTCGATGGACATCACGTCCTGGGCGTAGGAGCCGCTGGTGGTGCGCGGCACCACCAGCGTCCCGGCCCGTGGCTTGGAGGTGATCAGGTTGTCCTCGCGCAGCCGGCGCAGCGCCTCGCGCACCGTGTAGCGGCTCACCGAGAACCGTTCGCACAGTTCGTGTTCGGTGGGCAGCTGGGAGCCGACCGGGTAGATCCCGTCGACGATCTCCTGCCGCAGGGTGTGCGCGACCTGCAGGTAGCGCGGGTCGGTGCGGGTGGCGGTCACGACGCCGGCACCTCGCGGCGCAGGGCCAGCACGCTGCCGTCGGCATCGGCCGAGACATACAGCGTGCCGTCGGCGCCGGCGGCGATACCGGCGAACGGACCCTGCGGCCCGGAGAACGGCGGCATACCCAGCAGCGGCTTGGGGGTCACCCCGGCCGGCGCGCCGACCGGCAGTCCGGCGGCGATGGTGCGCGTCGTCCCGGTCTCCGGGTCGATCTCCAGGACGGCCTTGGCGCCGGCGTCGACGACGTAGACCCGGCCGCCGCGAATCAGCAGGCCGTGCGGGCAGTCCAGGCCGTCGGCCACCGTCTCGGTGGCCCCGCCGCGGACCCGCACCACCCGGCCGGCGCCGGACTCGGAGACCAGCACCGCGCCGTCGGCGCCGACGGCGACACCGACCGGGGTGTGCAGGCCGGTGGCGAGCACCTCGGTCTGCCCGCCGCGGATGCCCAGCAGCCGCCCGGTGCCCTGCTCGACGGCCAGCACGCTGTCGCCGGGCCCGGCGGCCACGCCGTAGAGCTGATCGAAGCCGTCGGCCAGCACCTCGGTTTCGCTGGGGTCCGGGTGCCAGTAGCCGACCTCGCCGTTGGCGGTGGTGACCAGGAACCGGCCCGGGCCGGCCGGTGCCAGGCCGCGCAGGAATCCCGGATAGCCGGGGGTGAACATCATCCCGGCGATCTCGCGTTCGCCGGTGCCGGAACTTTCGCCGGTGTCGGACATCGTGTAGGTGAAGGTGCCGTCGGCGACCCAGAGCGTGCCGTCCTCGGCGACGGCCAGATCCAGTGGCCAGTTCAGCCCGCCGGGCAGCGCCGCGCGGGTGCTGCCGTCGGCGTTGATCTCGGTGATCTCGCCGGTGAAGTTGGAGACGAACAGCCGCCCGTCGACGAAGGTGCAGTTGTCCAGGCCCGGCGACAGTTGCGCCAGGACGCGCTGCTCGCCGGTGCGCGGATCGATGCGCAGCACCTGACCGCTGTACACCTGGGTGGAAACGATGAAGCCCTGCGCGTCGAACTTCACCGAGTCGGGCACCCCGAGGTCGCCGGCCACTCGCTGCGGGATGCCGTCGCCGTCGGGGTCGAGCCGCCAGATCTCGTTGGCCTCCATCACCGGGAAATACAGCAGCCCGTCCGGGCCGAACTCCATCGCGTTGGGCGAGGGCAGGTTCTCGGCGATCAGCCGCGACGGCCCGCCGTCGGCGTCCAGTTCCCACAGCCGGCCACCGGGCCGGCATTCGCCGATGAACAACCGGCCCTGGTGCACGGTGATGCCGTTGGCCGACGGCAGGTCGTCGCGCACCACCCGGGCCACCCCGTTCTCCAGGATGGACACCCGGCCGTTCATCACCTCGGTGGCGATCAGCCGGCCGGCCGGGTCGAAGGCCACGTCATCGGGGGCGACGATGTCGCCGCCCTTCGGGCTGATCGCCGTCACGGCGCCGGTGTGGATGTTCAGGGCGCTGATCTGGCTGCCGGTCACCTGGGCGATGTACACCCGACCGTCCGGACCAGTGCGCAGACCGTTGGCGCCGAACACCCGGCTCGGCGGGCTGATCCGGTCCAGCCGCCAGCCCGGGGCGGCCGCAGGGGGCGTGGAAAGGGGGTAACGCGTCGGGGATCCGCTGGTCACGCGCAAAACACTACCAAGACGCCCTGGTCTGGACAATAGTGCGACAGGGGCCGGATATTGGCACTTGACGGCATCGCCGACTCTGGAGAATGATGTTCTGCGTTGGAGCAATGAGCATTATTTGTCCGGACTAAATGGGAGTTTGGGTGACGGATCTGCTGGGGCTGAACGGCCGCACGGTGATCGTGTCCGGCGCCGCCGGCGGCGGCATCGGCACCGCGGTGACCGAGGCCGTCGCCCGGGCCGGCGCCACCGTCGTCGCGGTGAGCCGCTCGCCGGAGAACCTGGACCGGCACATCGGGCCGCTGGTGGCCGAAGGCCTGCCGATCGTCCCGGTGGCCGCCGACGCCGGCACCGACGCCGGCATCGCCACCACCCTGGCCGCCGCCGAGGCCACCGGCGCCCCGCTGCACGGCCTGGTCAACGTCGCCGGCGGCGCCGACCCGGCCACCTGGATGCCGTCGACCCGGGTCAGCCGCGAGGACTGGCGTGCGCTCTTCGCCCAGAACCTGGAGACGATGTTCTTCATGAGCCAGGCGGTGGCCGCCCGGTTGCGCGAGACCGGCCGGCCGGGCTCCATCGTCTCGGTGTCCTCGATCAGCGGGATGAACACCGCCCCGCTACACATCGGCTACGGCACCGCCAAGGCCGCGATCGTCGCGGCGACCCGCACCATGGCCGTCGAGCTGGCCGGCCACGGCATCCGGGTCAACGCCGTCGCACCGGGGGTCACCGAGACCCCGGCCTCGGCGACCTACGTCGCGGCCGACCCCGAGCGGGACCGCCGCGCGATCGCGATGGGCCGCCGCGGCACACCACAGGAGCAGGCCGGACCGATCCTGTTCCTGCTGTCGGCGCTGTCCGGCTACGTCACCGGCCAGACCCTGCTCGTCGACGGCGGTCTGGACCTGCGCTGGACTCACCTCGGCGCGGACAACACCTCGCTTTTTCTCGCCGACGACGATTTCCGGTCCGCCATCACACGTTGGGAGGCACCATGACCACCACCAGCCCCGCCGACCCGGACAGCCCGGTCGCCGAGGAGCTTGCCGCGCCGGTGACCATCGACGTGGCGGCCTACATCTCGCCGGAGTACGCCCGCGCCGAACGAGACCGGTTGTGGCGCAAGGTCTGGCAGCAGGTCGGCCGGGTCGAGGAGGTGCCCGAGGTGGGCAGCTACCTGACCTACGACATCCTCGACGACTCGATCATTGTGGCGCGCACCGGAACCGGGAACTCCGCCGAGGATTTCGCCGCGCACCACAACGTCTGCATGCACCGCGGCCGCCGCCTGGTCGACGCCGAACCCGGGGCCAAGTCGGCCTGCGGCCGGGCCCGCAAGTCCTTCGTCTGCGGCTTCCACGGCTGGACCTACGGTCTGGACGGCGCCTGCACCCACATCCGGGAGCGCGACGACTGGCAGGGCGCACTGACCGCCGACAACACCCACCTGGCGCCGGTGCGGGTGGACATCTGGGGCGGCTGGCTGTGGATCAACATGGACCCCGACGCCGAATCGCTGGCCGACTACCTACACCCGGCCGCCAAGATCCTCGACCCGTTCGGCCTGGAGAACATGCGCTGCAAGTGGCGCAAATGGGTGCACTTCGACTGCAACTGGAAGGTCGCGCTGGAGGCCTTCAACGAGACCTACCACGTCTTCACCACCCACCCCGAGTTCAACCGGTTCGGGGAGTTCAAGGGCTGGGCCAAGGCCCAGGGCAAGCACTCCAACATCGGCTACGACGCGCCGAAGGACCTGGCGGAAACCAAATCCAAGATCCGGCTGGGCACCGGGGACCCGCGCATCTCCACCGCCGAGATGCAGGTCTACACCATGGAGGAGACCAACGCGACGACCACCCAAACCCTGGTCAACGCGGCGCTGCGGCTGGTCGACGAACTCCCCGAGGGCACCCCGCCGGAGAAGGTCCTCGAACACTGGCTGGCCTCCGCGCGCGCCGACGACGCCGCACGCGGAGTGATCTGGCCGACCATCCCGCCGGAGATCCTCGGCCAGAGCGGCACCGCCTGGCAGATCTTCCCGAACTTCCAGGTGGGCCAGGGCCTGACCAGTGCGCTGTGCTACTCGGCGCGCCCCGACCCGGGCTACAACCCCGACAAGTGCATCTTCGAGGTGTCGGTGTTCGAGCTGTACCCGCCCGGCGAAGAGCCCGAAACCGAATGGGAATACACCCCGGTCGGTGATCCACGCTGGAAATCCGTGCTCCCACAGGACTTCTCAAACATGGCGGCGGTGCAGCAGGGGATGAAGTCCGCCGGCTTCCCCGGCACCCTGCCCAACCCGTACCGCGAACGCAGCACCGTCAACCTGCACACCCAATTGTCGAAATACCTGGGCGCCGGCGAACCCCGCGAAATCAAGGAGAAATAGTGAAGGTCAACCTCGGTACCGGGGCGCAGAACTCCCACGACTGGGAGCGGGTGCTCGCAGGCGACTTCAGCACACCCCCGGCCACCCCGGACGCGGCCTGCGTGCAGGCCGCGCTCGCCCTCGGCGATCTGGCCGAACCGCTGGGCTTCGACGGCATCTGGTTCCCGGAACACCACGGGACCCCGTACGGGATGACGCCCAACCCGATTCAGGCGCTCACCTACTTCGCCGGCCGCACCGAGCGGGTCAGCCTGGGCACCTTCGTCGCCGTCGTGCCGTGGTGGAACCCGGTACGGCTGGCCACCCAGATCGCCTACCTGGACATCGTTTCCAAGGGCCGCTACACCACCATCGGGCTGGGCCGCGGCGTGTCCAAGAGCGAGTTCGACGCGGTCGGCGTGCCCCGCGAGGAGAGCCGCGACCGGTTCAACGAGACCCTGGACATCCTCAAGCTCGCGTTCTCCGGGGAACGGTTCTCCTACGACGGCAAGATCTTCTCCTTCCCGGAGATGTCGCTGCGACCCGAGCCGATCAGCACCGACCTGTACGACCGGATCTACAGCTCCTCCTCGACCGCGGAGTCCCTGGAGATCCTGTCCCGCCGCGGCATGGTGCCGCTGTTCGTCGGCAACAAGCCGATCACCGACGCCGGCGAGGAAGTCCGCAAGGTCAACACCTTCCGCGCCGAGGAGGGCCTGGCGCCGTGCCAGCCCAAGAACGTGATGTTCATGTACTGCGTGCCGAGCGAGGACGAGGTCGCCCAGACCGAGGAATGGATCTGGACCGCGAACCGGGATGTCAACGTGCACTACGGATTCGCCGACGCCTCCAACTTCACCGGGGTCAAGGGCTACGAGGCCTACGCCAACCGGGAGGCCAGCGCCACCGCGCTGCTGGCCTCGGAGGTCGGCAACCAGAAGAAGGGCGGGCCGCCCGGATACCACGCCTCCAACCTGCTGATCGGCACCCCGGAGACGGTGTTCGAGAAGCTCAAGGCCGCCCAGGAGGCCTGCTCGTTCTGCGAGGTCACCATCGTCCCGCAGTTCGGCACCATGCCGTACGAGAAGGCGATGGAATCCACCCGGCTGTTCGCCGCCGAGGTGCTCCCCGCCGTCCACGACATGCCCGCCCCGCTGCATCCGGCCGCGCTGCCCGAGGACGTCCACGCATGACCGAGGCCGTCACCGAGTGCGGACCCACCGAGGTCCCGCAGGACGTCGACATCGAGGCGATGCGGGCCCGGTACGCCGCCGAACGCCAGAAGCGGGTCCGCACCGAAGGTGCGGCGCAATACCTCGACCTCGACGGCGATCTCGCCGACCTCTACGAGCTGGATCCCTACACCCCGGTCACGCCGCGCGATCGGATCGACAACGACGTCGAGGTGCTGGTGCTCGGCGGCGGCTTCGCCGGACTGCTGGCCGGTGCATACCTGAAGAAGGCCGGCGTCACCGACATCCGCGTCATCGACATGGCCGGCGACTTCGGTGGGGTCTGGTACTGGAACCGCTTCCCGGGCATCCAGTGCGACAACGACGCCTACTGCTACATCCCGATGCTGGAGGAACTCGGCTTCGTGCCGAGCAAAAAGTTCGCCGACGGCGCCGAGATCTTCGCGCACTGCCAGCGGATGGCCAAGCATTTCGGTCTCTACGACGGCGCCATCTTCTCCACGCAGGTCGAGACGCTGCGCTGGGATGACGACCTTCGCCGCTGGCGGGTCACCACCAACCGCGGCGACGAGCTGCGCGCCCGGTTCGTGGTGATGGCGCAGGGCTCCTACAACAAGCCGAAACTGCCCGGAATCCCGGGGATTCAGGAGTACCTGGCGGCCGGCGGGCACGCCTTCCACTCGGCGCGGTGGGACTACGACTACACCGGCGGTGATGGGACCGGCGGCCTGCACAAGCTGGCCGGCAAGCGGGTCGCGCTGGTGGGAACCGGTGCCACCGGCGTCCAGCTGGTGCCGCACCTGGGCCGAGACGCCAAGGAACTCATCGTGTTCCAGCGCACCCCGTCGTCGGTGGACGCGCGATCCAACCCCCCGACCGACCCGCAGTGGGCGGCCGAGCTGCAGCCCGGCTGGCAGGAGGAGCGCAAGCGCAACTTCCACAACTGGTCACCGTTTGTCGGGGTGGTGTTCGGGCAGCCGGATCTGGTCTGCGACTTCTGGACCGAGCTGGGCCGCAACATGTCCGCGCGGATCGCCGGCGCGGAGAACCCGGCGGCCCTGGGCCTGGAAGAGATCATGGCGATCCGGGAGGAGGAGGACTACAAGATCATGGAGCGGCTGCGTCGCCGCATCGATGATCTGGTGGACGATCCGCAGACCGCCGAGGCCCTCAAGCCGTACTACCGGTTCATGTGCAAGCGGCCGACGTCGAGCGAGACCTATTTGCCGGCGTTCAATCTGCCCAACGTGCGGCTGGTCGACGTCTCGGAGACCAAGGGCGTGGAGCGGCTGACCGAGAAGGGCATCGTCGCCGACGGGGTCGAGTACGAGGTGGACTGCGTGGTGTTCGCCAGCGGATTCGAGATCTCCACCGAGCTGAGTCGCCGCTACGCCATCGACCGCATCGAAGGCCGCGACGGACTGTCGCTGTTCGACTACTGGCACGATCGGTATCAGACGCTGCACGGGATGACCAGCCGCGGCTTCCCGAACCAGTTCTTCACCGGATTCATCCAGGGCGGCGTTTCGGCCAACACCACGGCGATGTTCGAGCAGCAGGCCGAACACATCGCCTACATCATCGCCGAAGCGCAGAAGCGCGGCGCCGGCACCGTCGAACCCAGCGAGGCCGGCCAGCAGGGCTGGGTGGACACCGTTCGGGAACTCGCGCTCGACAACTCGGCGTTCGAACTCTCCTGCACGCCCGGCTATTACAACAACGAGGGGCGCGGCGCGGCGGTGAACAACGGTGGCTTCCTCGGCGACTTCTACTCGCCGGGCTTCTACGAGTTCGGCGACCTGCTCGCCCAGTGGCGCGACCGCGGCGACCTGGAAGGCCTCGAGCTGACGTGACCGAACTGCGCTTCGACGGCCGCGTCGCCGTGGTCACCGGCGCCGGGCGTGGACTCGGCCGGGAATACGCGCTGCTGCTCGCCGCGCGCGGGGCCCGGGTCGTCGTCAACGATGTCGGCGGTGAACTGACCGGCGCGGGAGCCGATCCCGGGCCGGCCGCCGCCGTCGTCGAGGAGATCGTCGCGGCCGGCGGCGAGGCGGTCGGTTGCAGCGCATCGGTGGCCACGCCGGAGGGCGGCGCGGCGATCATCGACACCGCGGTGTCCGCGTTCGGCCGCGTCGACGCGCTGATCCACAACGCCGGCAACGTGCGGCGGGCACCGCTGGCGGAAATGACACCCGAGGATTTCGACGCGGTTCTCGATGTACACCTGCGCGGCGCGTTTCACGTCCTGCAACCGGCCTTCGCCCGGATGCGCGCGGCCGGCTACGGCCGGGTGGTGCTGACCTCGTCGATCGGCGGGTTGTACGGCAACCACCAGGTCGCCAACTACGCCGCCGCCAAGTCCGGCATCGTCGGGCTGTCCAATGTGGCCGCACTCGAGGGCGCCGAGGCCGGCATCAAATGCAACGTCATCGCGCCCGCCGCGCTGACCCGGATGGCCGAGGGGCTGGACACCTCGGCCTACCCGCCGATGGGCGCCGATCTGGTCGCGCCCGCGGTCGGCTGGCTGGCACACGAAACCTGTTCGGTCACCGGCGAAATGTACGCCGCGATCGCCGGCCGGATCGCCCGGATCGCGGTCGCCGAAGCACCCGGGGTGTACCGGCCGTCCTGGACGATGGAGGACGTCGCCGCGCAGATCGACGGCATCCGCAATCTGCGCGACCCATGGATCCTGCCGGTGGTGCCCGACGGGCACAATCGGCACATCGGTGACAGCTTCGCGATGGCCGGTGGGGGATCGGCGTGACCGGGCCGCTGCGCGGGATCCGGGTCGTCGACCTGACCGCGATGGTGATGGGGCCGTACTGCACCCAGATCATGGCCGACATGGGCGCCGACGTCATCAAGGTCGAGCCGCCGGCCGGGGACAACACCCGCTACATCTCGGTCGGGCCCGCCCCGGGGATGTCCGGGGTGTTCGTCAACGTCAACCGCGGCAAGCGCAGCGTGGTGCTGGACCTGCGCACCGAGCAGGGCGCGGCGGCGTTGTGGGCGCTGATCGCCGACGCCGACGTGTTCATCCATTCCATGCGCGCCAAGGCGATCGAACGGCTCGGCTTCGGTTATGAGGCGGTGGCACAGGCCAATCCGTCGATCGTCTACACCAACTGCTACGGCTACAGTCGCCGCGGGCCGGAGGCCGACCGGCCGGCCTACGACGACACCATTCAGGCCGAATGCGGGTTGCCGCACGTGCAGGAGCAGCTCACCGGCGAGGCCAGCTACGTCGGCACCATCATCGCCGACAAGGTCGGCGGGCTGACCGCGCTGTACGCCACCATGATGGCGCTGTTCCACCGCGAGCGCACCGGCGAGGGCCAGGAGGTCGAGGTCTCGATGTTCGAGACGATGGCCGCCTTCATGCTCGTCGAGCACGCCAACGGCGCCATGTTCGACCCGCCGCTGGGGCCGGCGGTGTACCCGCGCACGGTCGCCCCGAACCGGCGCCCGTACGCCACCAAGGACGGCCACATCGCCGCGCTGATCTACAACGACAAGCACTGGGACGCGTTCGTCGGCGCCGTCCAACCCGCCTGGGCCACCGACGAATACGCCACCCTGGCCGACCGGGCCCGGCACATCGACACCGTCTACGGCCTGATCGCCGAGACGCTGGCCGAACGCACCACCGCCGACTGGCTGGAACTGTTCCGCGAATTGGAAATTCCGGCCGCGCCGATCCACTCGCCGGGGGCGTTGTTCGACGATCCGCACCTGGCCGCGGTCGGGCTGTTCGAGACCGTGCAGACCCCGCACGGTCCGGTGCGCTTTCCCGGGGTGCCGACCTGGTTCTCCCGGACTCCGGGGCACGTCGCCGGGTACGCGCCGGAACTGGGTGCCGACACCGCCGAGGTACTCAACGAAATCCAACAGAAGGGGACCCGTGGACTTCGACATGGGTGAGGGCGCCGCCGCGCTGCGCACACAACTGCGTGAGCTGGTCGCCGACCAGGTGCCGCACGACTACCTCGGGGCGTTCAGTGATGATCCCGCGGATCTGCAAGTCGCCCAACGCTTCTGCAAGACACTCGCCGAGGACGGCATGCTGTGCAGCTCCTGGCCCGCGCGGTTCGGCGGCCGGGACAGCACGGCGTGGGAACAGACCGTCGTGCGCGAGGAGATGTGGGCCCACCACGAACCGCGCGGTGCCCAGTACATGGGGGTGAACTGGGTCGGGCCGATCATCATGCGGCACGGCACCGAGGCCCAGCAGCGCACCCACCTGCCGCCGATCGCGGCCGGTGAGGTGATCTGGTGCCAGGGCTTCTCCGAACCCGAGGCCGGCTCGGACCTGGCGTCGCTGCGCACCTTCGCCACCCGCGACGACGACGGCTGGTTGATCAACGGCCAGAAGATCTGGACCTCCTACGCGACCATGGCGCAGTGGTGTTTCCTGTTGGCGCGCACCACCAAGCTCGAACCGGGCGGCAAGAAGCAGGCCGGCCTGACCATTTTCCTGGTCCCGATGTCGGACCCGGCCATCCAGGTCCGGCCGATCCGCTCCATGCTCGGTCCGCACCACCTCAACGAGGTGTTCTTCGACAACCTGCGGGTCACCGAGGCCGACGTGCTCGGTGAGGTCGGCGCCGGCTGGTCCATCGTCGGGGACGTGCTGTCCTTCGAACGCGTCGGGATCGCCCGCTACGCCCGCTGCGAGCGGTTGCTGCACGCCGCACCCGGCATCCTCGGGCAGGCCTGGGACGACCTGCCGGGGGAGCTGCGGGCCCGCTGGGCGCGGATGCTGGTGCACTGCAGGCGGGCCCGGCTGCTGGCCTATCGGCTGGTGGCCGCCCAGGCCGACGGCAAGGTCGGGCCCGGGGACGCCTCCGGTTACCGGATCGCGGTGACCAAACTCGACCAGGACAGCGCGGAGGTACTGATGGAGATCCTGGCCGCCGCGCCGGCCGACGGGGACCGCTACGGCTGGTTCCGCGGCGAGGTGCAGGACCATTGGCGCTACTCGCAGGCGTCCACGGTGTCCTCCGGCAGCATCGAGATGCAGCGAATCCTGCTGTCCCGGGCCATGCTGGCGGCGTCATGATCCTGGAACTGTCCGAGGAAGCCCTGGAATACGGCCGCGAAGCCCGGCGTGCGTTCGCCGCCGCCGGCGGCGACGAGCTGCTGTTGGCCGCCGAGGCCGACCCGGCTCGCCGCGCGGAACTCGGCACGTCGGTACTGGCCGGCCTGGGCGCCTGGGAGCTGGAACCGTACGCCGACGCCGAATCCGCCGAGGCCGCCGCCGCGCTGTGCCGGGCAGCCGGCCATGCGCTGCTGCCGTACCCGGTGGCCGAGCGGCTGGCCCGGGTCGGCGACACCGATGCCCTGCTGGTGGTCGCCGACACCAACCCGGCCGCCCCGATCGGCGGGCTGGAGCTGACCTGGACCGCCGTCACCCTCGACGGCCGGCTGCACACCGCCGCGCCCCGCGGCCCGGTGCACGACGGGTTCGTCCGCGAGCTGGAGCTCGATGCCGGCGGGCAGCAGTCCGATGCCGCGCTGGCGATGGGGCTGGTGCTCGGCTGCTGGACGCTGCTGGGGATGCTGGATCGCGCCATCGAGCTGACCGTCGCGCACGTGCGATTGCGCCAGCAGTTCGGCCAGCCGCTGGCGAAGTTCCAGGGCGCGCAGTTCCAGCTCACCGACGCGGAGGTGGAACGCTCCGGCCTGGAGATGCTGGCCAAGTACGCGCTGTGGAGCGGCCACGCCGCACCCGAGGACGCCGTCGATGATGCGCTGGCGCTGCGCGCGGCCGCCATCGAGGCCGCCGAGGTGGTGTTCCGGGTCTGCCACCAGCTGCACGGGGCCTCCGGGTTCTGCGACGAGACCACCCTGAGCTGGGTGTCGCGCTACAGCCAGCCGCTGCGCCGGCTGCCGCACGGCCTTTCGGCCACCCGCGAGTTGCTCGCCACCCGGATCGGGCGGCGCGGTCTGACCGGGCTGTACACGCCGTGACCGACCCGCAGGCGTTCCGGGAGCAGGTGCGGGCCTGGTGCGCCGAACACGTGCCGACCGACTGGCGGGCGACCCAGGCCGACACCAGCGAGACGGAATTCGCGGCGTTCCAGCAGGATTGGTTCGCGACACTGCACGCCGCGGGATACGCGGTGCCGCACTGGCCCGCCGAATGGGGCGGTGGCATGTCGATGGCCCACCAGGTGGTGCTGTACTCCGAGCTGGCCGCGCACGACGCGCCGCGGCTGGTGCTGGCCTTCGTCGGCATCCACCACGCGGCCTCCACCCTGCTGGTCGCCGGCACCGACGAGCAGCGCCGCAGGCACCTGCCGGCGATCCTCGACGGGGAGATCTGGGTGCAGGGTTTCTCCGAACCGGAGGCCGGCTCCGATCTGGCGTCGCTGCGCACCACCGCCCGCCGCGACGGCGACGAGTTCGTCGTCAACGGCCAGAAGCTGTGGGCCAGCGGCGGCGCGCACGCCGACTGGTGCCTGCTGCTGGCCCGCACCGACCCCGACGCCCCGAAGCGCCGCGGCATCTCCTACTTCCTGATGGACATGCGCAGCCCCGGGGTCACGGTTCGGCCGATCCGGAATGCGCTGGGGGACTCGCACTTCTGCGAGGTGTTCCTCAACGATGTCCGGATTCCCGAGGCGAATCTGATCGGGGCGGAGAACGCCGGCTGGCAGGTCGCCCAGGCGACCCTGGGCGCCGAACGCGGGATGACCATGCTGGAGTTGGCCGAACGCCTCGGCAACGCCGGACTGCGGTGGCTGGCGGCGGCCTGCCCGCCCGGGGACGCGGTGGCCGCGGACCGGCTGGCCGGTTTCGAGATCGAGATCGCCGGGCTGCGCGGTCTGTGCGCAGACCTGGTGGAGCGCAGCCACGCCGGCACCGCCGGGGCCGCCGACGCTTCCATCGTCAAGCTGTACTACAGCGAACTGCTGCAACGGATGACCGACTTCGGTGCCGAACTCGGCGGGGTGGCCGCGCACACCGTGCTGACCAAACCGCAGTCCAGCGGCTGGGAATCGGGTTCCTGGGTGCTCGACTTCATTGGTTCCTGGGAGTGGACGATTCCCGGCGGTGCCAGCGAGATCCAGCGGACCATCATCGCCGAGCGCGGCCTCGGGCTGCCGCGGGAACCGGGTGTGGCGTGAGCGACTTCTCCGAATTGCACGACGAACTGCGGTCGGTGGCCGCCGAGGTGCTCGGTGCCCGGATCGGCACGGCGGTGCCGGGCGAGTTGCTGGCCGAATTGGGCTGGACCGGAATGGAAGTCGACGACGACCTCGGCGGGGCTGGGGCATCGTTCCGGGAAACGGCGGTGCTGTGCGAGCAACTGGGCCGCGCCGTGGCCGGTGGATCCTTCCTCGGTTCGGCAGTGCTCGGGGTGGGACTGCTGAACATGCTGCGCCCCGGCGAGCTTCGCGACGGGCTGCTGACCCGGATCGCCGAGGGCGCCGCGACGGTGGCGGTGACCGCCGGAACCGAGGCGTCCGATCCCGGCCGGATCGCCTTCGATGGCGCGCTGCTGAGCGGACGGGTCGGGCTGGTGCTGGACGCCGGCGCCGCCGAGGCCCTGCTGGTGCCGGTGCTGGGCCCGGACGATCGGGCCGCCGTGGCGGTGCTGGCCCGCGATACCGCCGGGCTGAACGTGACGGCACGCCAGGTACTTGACGAAACCCGCTGCCTGGCCGATGTTTCGGTGGATGCGGTGCGGGTACCGGATGGGGCGCTGCTGAGCTACCGCGAGGGTGTCGAGGCGGCGAGTATCGGAGACCGGGCGCTGGTGGCGGTGGCCTGCGACAGCCTCGGGGTGGCTGCGGCGATGCTGGACGCCACGGTGGACTACGTCTCGATGCGCCAGCAGTTCGGCCGGCCGATCGGCTCGTTCCAGGCCGTCAAGCACGCCTGCGCCGACCTGGCGGTGCAGATCGCGGTGTCCCGACAGCTGGTCGGGGCCGCGGTTGCTGCGGTCGCCGATGGTGATCCCTCGGCGCACCGAGCCGCAATCATGGCGAAGGCCTACGCGAGTGAGGCCGCGGTGGCGGTGGCCGGCAAGGCCATGCAGCTGCACGGCGGCATCGGCTACACCTGGGAGGCCGACGTGCATCGCTACCTCAAGCGGGCCACCCTCAACCGCGCGCTGTTCGGCACTCCGGCGCAGCTGCGCCGGGAGCTGACCAGCGAGAGGTGAGTTTTCATGTCCGGGATCACCGACACCGCGCCCGTGACCCTGCGGCGGGTCATCGCCGGTGCCTCTATCGGCAACGCCGTGGAATGGTTCGACTTCGCCATCTACGGCTTCCTGGCCACCCACATCGCGGCCAACTTCTTCCCGGCCGGTAACGACACCGCGGCGCTGCTGAACACCTTTGCGATCTTCGCGGCGGCCTTCTTCATGCGCCCGCTGGGCGGGTTCGTGTTCGGCCCGCTCGGCGACCGGATCGGCCGGCACCGGGTGCTGGCACTGGTCATCCTGCTGATGTCGGCGGCCACCCTGGCCATTGGGCTGCTGCCCACCTACGCCGGGATCGGGGTGCTGGCGCCGGTGCTGCTGCTGGTGCTGCGCTGCCTGCAGGGTTTCTCCGCCGGCGGCGAATACGGCGGCGGCGCGGTCTATCTCGCCGAGTACGGCGGGGTCCGTAACCGCGGCCGGACCGTCACCTTCATGGTGTGGTCCGGCGTCGTCGGCTTCCTGCTCGGATCGGCGACGGTGACCGCGCTCTCGGCGTGGCTGACGACCGCGCAGATGGCGTCCTACGGCTGGCGCATCCCGTTTCTGATCGCCGGGCCGCTGGGGCTGGTCGGGCTCTACATCCGGGTGCGGCTTGACGACACCCCGCAGTTCAAGGAGCTCGACGCCGCCGACAACATCGCGAAATCGCCACTGCGCGAGGCGGTCCGGAGCTCCTGGCGGCAGATCCTGGCCGTCATCGGGGTGTTCGTGGTGTTCAACGTCGGCTACTACGTGGTGTTCACCTACTTGCCGACCTACTTCATCAAGAACCTCGGGTTCTCCACGACCGACGCGTTCGTCTCCAGCACGCTGGCCTGCCTGGTCGCGATCGTGGTGATCCTGCCGCTGGCCGCGCTGTCGGACCGGATCGGCCGCCGCCCGCTGCTGATCGCCGGATCGGTCGGCTTCGCGGTGCTCGGCTATCCGCTGTTCCTGCTGCTGAATTCGGGATCACTGGCCGCGGCGATCACCGCGCACATCGGCCTGGCGCTGGTGGAGTGCGTCTACATCAGCGCCGCGGTGTCGGCCGGGGTTGAGCTGTTCGCCACCCGGGTGCGCTACAGCGGCTTCGCGGTCGGTTACAACCTGTGCGTGGCGGTGTTCGGCGGCACCACGCCCTACGCCGTCACCTGGCTGACCGGCGCCACCGCCAACCCGCTGTCGCCGGCGTACTACATCGTTGCGGCGGCGGTCATTTCACTGGCCGCGGTGCTGACGCTGGCAGAGACGGCGGGCCGGCCGCTGCGCGGTTGAGGCACGCCGGGGTTCGGCGCCGCGGGTCAGGCCTGGGCGGCGAGCTCCTTGGCCCAGCGGTAGTCGGCCTTTCCCGCGGGTGAGCGCACCACCTTCGCGGTGCGGATGAAGGCCTTGGGCACCTTGTAGCGGGCGATGTGGGTGCCGCACACCTCGGCCAGCTCCTCGTCCGTGGCCGTCGCCCCCTCGGCGAGCTGCACGACCGCGACCACCTCCGAACCCCAGCGCCCCGAGGGCCGGCCCACCACCACGACGTCGTAGATCGCCGGGTGCGAGGCGACCGCGCGCTCCACCTCCTCGGCGAAGATCTTCTCGCCGCCGGAGTTGATGGTCACCGAGTCGCGGCCCAGCAGCTCGATACGGCCGTCGGGCAGATAGCGGGCCTTGTCACCGGGCACCGACCAGCGCACCCCGTCGATGGTCGGGAAGGTGCGCGCGGTCTTGTCGGCGTCGCCGAGGTAGCCGAGCGGAATCAGGTCACGGCGGGCCAGCCAGCCGGTGTCCTCCTCGTCGTCGACGGTCAGCACCCGGCGGTAGTCGGCGGTCACGATGGTGGTGTCGGCCTGCGGGGTGAAGACCGCCGAATGGGTGGCGTCGTCGCCGAGCACGGTGCTCATCTGCTGGCCGCCCTCCGAGGAGCCGACGGCATCCATCAACAGGACATGCGGCAGCGCCGCGCGCAGCCGGTCCCGGACCGCCGGGGACAGCGGCGCGCCGCCGTTGGTGATCGACACCAGACACGACAGGTCGTAGCCGCCCTTTTCGATCTCGTCGGCCAGCGGACGGGCCATCGCGTCGCCGACCACCGGGATGCTGACGACCTTCTCCCGCTCGATCAGCCGCAGCACCTCGTCGGGGCGCATCCGTTCCACGTCGTCGGGGATCACCAGCCGGCCACCCATGGTCATGATGTTGTAGGCGGCCCACTGTGCGGCGCCGTGCATCAGCGGCGGCAGCATCAGCAGCGACATGTGCCCGGCCGCGGCGCGGACCCGGTCGGCCAGCTCGGTGTAGGAGCCCAGCGCATCGGGGCTGCCGAACGGCCGACCACCCATCGCGGAGACGAAGATGTCGTGCTGACGCCACAGCACGCCCTTGGGCATGCCGGTGGTGCCGCCGGTGTAGAGCACGTAGAGGTCGTCGCCGACCGGTGCGGGCAGGCCGCCGGCCGGGGCCGGGGTGGACACGATCGACTCGTAGTCCACCGCTCCGGGCAGCAACTCGTTGCCGGACTCGTCGGCGACCTGGATGAGCACCTTCAGGTCGGGCAGCTGGTCGCGGATGTGGGCGACCTGCGGGGCGAACTCGGCGTTATAGACCAGCGCGGCGGCCCGGCTGTCGGTGAGCAGATAGAGCAGCTCCTCCTCGACATAGCGGTAGCTCACGTTGAAGGGCGCGACGCGGGCGTGGTAGCCGGCGATCATCGACTCCAGGTATTCGTTGCCGTTGCGCAGGTACAGCCCGATGTGGTCCTGGCCGGACTCGTGGCCGGCCAACTCGGGGCGCTCGGCGTGGGCGCCCAGGCCCTGGCTGGCGAGGTAGTTGGCCACGCCGTCGACCCGCGCGGCCAACTGTGCATAGCTGAACCGCCGGTCGCGCCAGACCAGCACCTCATGATCGGGGATCGTCGCGGCGATGGTGCGAAAAACCGTGCTCAGGTCGAAGGTCACCGGGTCAGTTGCGGTGTCGGCCATGATCCTCCTCGGCTCGCGGTCGCGCGCGTTCGCGTGCGACACCCTGCAATCTAGAACACGTTCCATCGCGGCGTCGAGGGTGGTCGAAGCCGCACGGAAATGGCGTGACAGTATTTGAGAGCGGGATTCTCGTAAAACGTACTGTCAGCTTTTCAGTTTGAGGAGAGAGATGGCTAAGGCCTACATCATCGTTACCGAGGACATCACCGACCCGGAGGGCTTCAAGGAATACGCGAAGACCGCCGCCGGTGCGATGACCCCCGACGTCAAGGTGCTCGCGGTCGCCCCGCAGGCCGAGGTGATCGAGGGCGACTGGGTCGGCCAGACCGTGGTGATGGAGTTCGAGTCGGTCGAGGCGGCCAAGGCCTGGTACTACTCCGACGCCTACCAGGCCGCCGCCAAGCTGCGCCAGGCCGCGGCGAACTGCAACGCGGTGATCATCCCCGGTTTCTGACCGCAGGGTCTGCACAAATGGGCGCTGCGCGGGGGTCCAGCGGGATAATCCACTTGGGCCCCCGCCGGCGGCCTCAATTGTGCAGACCGGCCGCGGCGACTCAGGTGTTACGGCCGCCGTTGACGCCGAGAATCTGGCCGGTGATGTACCCGGCCTCCTCCGAGGCCAGGAATGCCACCGCCGCGGCAATGTCCTCGGGCCGGCCGATCCGGCGGACCGGGGTGGCCTCGATGGTCTTCTCGATGTCGCCGAGGTAGCCCTTGTCGGCGGCCTTGCGCAGCATCGGGGTGTCGATGAAGCCCGGCGGCACGGCGTTGACGGTGACCCCTTGCGGCCCGAACTCCAGGGCCAGCGACTTGGTCAGCCCGTTGACCCCCGACTTCGCCGAGACGTAGTGCGACATATACGGCGTGCCGGAATGCGTGCTGGATGAGGAGATGTTCACGATCCGGCCCCAGCCGGCGGCGAGCATCTCCGGCAGCACGGCCTGGCACATGTGGAACACCCCGTGCAGGTTGACGTTGACCACCCGCTGCCAGTCCTCGAACGAGATCTTCAGGAACGGCTTGAAGCCGTCCAGCCCCGCCGCGTTCACCAGGATCCCGACCGGCCCGAGCTGCTGGTGGATCTGCGCCAGCGCGGCGTCGATCTGGCCGCGGTCGGTGACGTCGGCGGTGTAGGCGAACTCGCCGTCGCCGGGGACCAGGTCGAGGGTGGCGACCCGGTGGCCGTCGGCGGCCAGCCGCGCCACGATGGCCTTGCCGATACCGGAGCCTCCGCCGGTGACCAGGGCGATCCGGGGGGTGCTGGGGGCTGCTGACATCAGTGCTGTTCCTTTCGGGTTCGAGCGGGGGAGCGGGGGGTGCGCAGGCCCAGGGCCCGGCGGCCGGTGGCGATGAGCTGATCGCGCAGTTCGTCGCGGTCCAGCTCGTCGAAGGCGGGGCCGGAGGCGCCGGCGATGCCGGCCAGTACGACCGAGGCCCGGACCGCCCCGGCCGGGGCCGGTTCGTCGACAGACAGCAGGGCCAGCTGGCGCTCGATCAGGTCGTTCCAGTCGCTGTTGGCGCGCAGCAGCAGCGCCACCGCGGGATCTGCGGCCAGCACCGGGACCGCGCGATGGCTGACGGCCAACTCGGCGAACCCGGTCAGCAGGTGATCGGCCCGGGCGTGCGTGCCGCGCAGCCCCTCGGCCTCCTCGATCACCTCGCGCAGCCGGTCCAGGATCGGGCCGATCACCGCGTCGAGCAGCTGCTCGCGGGTCCGAAAGTGGTGGTAGATGGCGGCTTTGGTGAAGCCGAGCTCGTCGGCGATCATCTGCAGCGAGGTGCCCGCGAAGCTGTGCCGGGTGAACAGGTCGATGGCGACCTCGATCAGCCGGCCCCGGGTGTCGCCCGCGCCGTCGGTGCGGGAAGGGGTCGCGGTCGACAACGGCGTCTCCTCTTCTCGAACCCGGACATCTCCTTTACGATCGTATAGTAGCGTGCTAGTCGATCGTAAAGTTATCACTGGGAGGAACCGGCGGATGCCCGAACTCGAAGAGCTCAACTTCTTCACCGATACGAACCTGGTCGCCGACCCCTACCCGTACATGGAGGCGATGCGCCAGGGTTGCCCGGTGCGCCGGGAGCCGCATCAGAACGTCATGGTCGTCACCGGCTACGAGGAGGCGGTGGCGGTGTTCGGCGACGCCGAGACGTTCTCCTCGTGCACCGCGGTGACCGGGCCCTTCCCGGGTTTCCCGATCCAGATCGAGGGCGCCGCCGAGGACGTCTCCGACCTCATCGAGCAATACCGCGAGCAGCTGCCGTTCAGTGACCAGGTCACCGTGATGGACCCGCCCAAGCACACCGATCACCGGGCGCTGCTGATGGGCCTGATCACCCCGAAGCGGCTCAAGGCCAACGAGGACTTCATGTGGGCGCACGCCGACGCGGCGCTGGCGCCGTACCTGAGTGCCGGCGGCGGCGACTACATCGCCGACTTCGCCCAGCCGTTCACCCTGGCGATCATCGCCGACCTGCTCGGGGTGCCCGAGGAGGACCGCGCCGAGTTCGCCGCCAAGATGAGCCACCAGGGCAGCGGCGGCGGCGTCGGCAGCACCTCCAGCGGAACCATCGGCCACAGCCCGCTGGAATACCTCTACGAGAAGTTCTCCCACTACATCGCCGACCGCCGGGCCAACCCGCGCGACGACGCGCTGACCGAGATGGCGAACGCCACCTTCCCGGACGGCTCCACCCCGGAGGTGATGGACGTGGTGCGCATCGCGGCCAACCTCTACACCGCCGGCCAGGAAACCACCGTCCGGCTGCTGAGCACCGCGCTGAAGATCCTGGCCGACGACCCCGAACTGCAGCAGCTGCTGCGCAGCGAGCCGAGCCGCATCCCGAACTTCATCGAGGAGACGCTGCGGATCGAGAGCCCGGTCAAGGGCGATTTCCGGCTGGCCCGGCGGGCCACCGTGGTCGGCGGGGTCGAGGTCCCGGCCGGCGCCACCGTGATGGTGATGAACGGCGCGGCCAACCGCGATCCCCGGCAGTTCGAGAACCCGGACACCTTCGACGTCGACCGATCCAACGCGCGCAGGCACATCTCCTTCGGCCGCGGCCCGCACAGCTGCCCCGGCGCCCCGCTGGCCCGGGCCGAGGCCAAGGTGGCCCTGGACCGGCTGCTGGCGGCCACCACCGAGATCCGGCTGTCCGAAGACCACCACGGGGCACCCGGCGCGCGCCGATTCAACTACGTGCCGACGTTCATCCTGCGTGGCCTGACCGACCTGCACCTGGAGGTCGCTGTCGCCGAGGACGCTGCCGCCGAGGACGCGTCGTGAAGGCCGCGGTCAACGATTCGCTGTGCCGCGGGCACGGCGCCTGCGTGGCGATCTGCCCGGAGGTGTTCACCCTCACCGACGACGGCTACGCCGAGGCGATCGACACCGAGGTGCCCGAGGAATTCGTCAACGCGGTCAACGACGCCGTCGCGGCCTGCCCCGAGCACGCCATCTCGGCGTCCTGAAGCCGCGGGATCCTGACCCGCGGGTTCTGGATCGCCGGGCTCAGGAGTTGACGACCACCGGATCGCCCAGCCCGACGGTGTTGTAGTACCAGGCGGCGTTGTCCGGGCTGAGGTTGATGCAGCCGTGGCTGACGTTGGAGTAGCCCTGCTGACCGACCGACCACGGTGCGGAGTGCACGTACACCCCGCCCCAGGTGATCCGGACCGCGTAGTTGACGGTCAGCTTGTAGCCCTCGGGATCGCTCAGCGGGATGCCGATGGTGCGCGAGTCCATCACCACCGGGTTCTCCTTGCCGAGCACGGTGAATTCACCGACCGGGGTGGGGAACTTCGGCTTGCCCATCGACGCGGGCATCTTGCGGGCCGTCACGCCGTCGATGCTGACGGTGAAGGTGTGATTCGAGATCGACACCACGCCCAGCACCGCCGCGCCGGTGTTGAAGTTCAGCGGCACATTGCCGACGGTCGCGCTGATCTGCGAGTGCGCGGGCCAGTACTCGTCGGGCACGAACTGCACGGTCGCATCGTCGAGCCACTCGTAGCGGCCCGTCGCGTTGGCCGGCGCGGTGATCCTGATCGACCGCTCGGCCGCGGCGCGCGCGGTCACCGGCACCGGGGCGCCGTAGCTGACGATCACCGGGTGTGCGACACCGACGGTCGAACCCGCGACCGGCTGGATCTCCCGGATCGGCACATTCGGCGCGGTGGACACCGCGGCTCCGCCGACGGGCGCAGATCCCAGCAACGCCAGGGTCAGGGTCGCCAGCAGGACGATCACGGAACGCACACTTCGGCGCATCGGTTTGCAGTCCCTTCGACGTGGGGTGAACCACCGATGGTAGTGGCTCAGCCTTGCTGCTCCCTGTTGGTCGGCGCCGGACCGAAATTCGTTACCGCCCGGCGTGCCCGGCCCGGTGGACATTGCGAGGCCGGCCGGCGGTTCCGACGACGAGTCGGTCAAGTCCCGGCAAAGGCCGGATAACGATCGGCGGGCCATCGGCCACCCGGGTCTGCGCCGTAGTGAGTGGAATTTCCCACACCGGGCGCCGACCCCGTCACCGGTTCGGTCGCCGCGCAACCGCCACCATCGCCGGCGCCGTTCGCATTCATGCTGGTCATCGAGTAATTTGAAGCGGTGACGGTGGGCCGGCGCGGAGCTGCCGGGGCGGCTCCCCCGGCGCCGTGTAACGCCGGGACCCTCCCGCGACGATGTCCTCACCGGAGCGCCTGCGGCTTTTACCGCACGGCTGGTCCCTGTTAGGGTCAGCTGGCAAGGAGTGCGGTGGGTGCTTGCCACAACTTCGTACGTAAGGGCTTTTCGCAACGGATGCGGAAAAGCAGTGGAGAAGCGGCGGAACTGCGTCGCGAACAACAGGAACGGCTGGAAAGCAAGGATGAATCTCGTTCATAAGCTCCGTGGAAAATGGGCCCGACGGGCGACCGTCGCGGCGGTGACCGCCGCCACGCTGCCGGGTCTGGTCGGCCTGGTCGGAGAGACCGCCACCGCGGGCGCCTTCTCCCGTCCCGGCCTGCCGGTCGAGTACCTGGACGTGCCGTCGCCCTCGATGGGCCGCGACATCCGCGTGCAGTTCCAGAGTGGTGGCGAGGGCTCCCCGGCCGTCTACATGCTCGACGGCCTGCGTGCTCAGGACGACTACAACGGCTGGGACATCAACACCGCCGCGTTCGAGTGGTACGTCGACTCGGGCCTGTCCATGGTCATGCCGGTCGGTGGCCAGTCCAGCTTCTACGCCGACTGGTACAAGCCGGCCTGCGGCAAGGCCGGTTGCCAGACCTACAAGTGGGAGACCTTCCTGACCTCCGAGCTGCCCGGCTGGCTGTCGGCCAACCGTGGGGTCAGCGCGAGCAACAACGCCGCGATCGGTCTGTCGATGGCCGGCTCGGCCGCGCTGACGCTGTCGGTCTACCACCCGAACCAGTTCACCTACGCCTCCTCGATGTCGGGCTTCCTGAACCCGTCCGAGGGCTGGTGGCCCTTCCTGATCAACATCTCGATGGGTGACGCCGGCGGCTACAAGGCCGACGACATGTGGGGCTCGACGGGCGACCCGAACAACGCCTGGCAGCGCAACGACCCGATGGTGCAGATCCCGACCATCGTCGCCAACAACACCCGCATCTGGATCTACTGCGGTAACGGCCAGCCCAACGAGCTGGGCGGCGGCGACCTGCCGGCGACCTTCCTGGAGGGCCTGACCATCCGCACCAACGTCACCTTCCGCGACAACTACATCGCTGCCGGTGGTACCAACGGTGTGTTCAACTTCCCGGACAACGGCACCCACAACTGGGCCTACTGGGGCCGCGAACTGCAGGCGATGAAGCCTGACCTGCAGCGCGTCATGCTGGGCGGCTAAGCCCACACGCTCAACGGCCGGACCCCCCACCCCTTTGGGTGGGGGGTCCGGTTTCTTTGCGCCGGGTTGGCTCCCGGGCGCCGCGTTGTGTTTGGGTATGGGCATGAAGGTTTGGGTATGGCGATGAGGACGGCCCGGCTCAGGTCCGTCGCGCTGGCCGCGACGCTGATCGTCCTGGTCGCGCTCGGCGGCTGCGCCCCGCCGGAGCGGAAATCCGACACCGGGGCCGCGGCCACCGCGACCTCGGCCGCCGACTTCGGTGGGATGGACGCCCTGGTGGCCGCCGCCAAGGCCGAGGGCGAGCTCAACGTCATCGCGCTGCCGCCGGGCTGGGCCAACTACGGCACCATCATCGCCCGATTCAGCGAGAAGTACGGGATCAAGGTCAACTCCACGCTGCCCGACGCCAACAGCCAGGAGGAGATCAACGCCGCGGTCCAGCTGCGCGGCAAGAGCGCCGCGCCGGACGTGTTCGACCTGGGCCAGGCCGTCACGCTGGCGAACGTGGACAAGTTCGCGCCCTATCGGGTCGCCACCTTCGACGACATCATGGACAAGCTGAAGGACCCCGAGGGCCGTTGGGTCGCTGACTACGGCGGGTTCATGTCGATCGGCTACGACTCCGCGAAGGTCCCGGCGGTCACCGCCGTCGACGATCTGCTCAAACCCGAGTTCAAGGGCAGGGTCGCGCTCAACGGCGACCCCACCCAGGCCGGCGCCGGCTTCTCCGGGGTGCTGATGGCCGCCGTCGCCAACGGCGGCTCGGCCGACGACATCGCCCCGGGCGTGGACTTCTTCGCCCGACTCAACGCCGCGGGCAACTTCCTGCCGGTCGACCCGACCCCGGCGACCATCGAGGCCGGGCAGACGCCGGTGGTGATCGACTGGAACTACCTCAACGGCGAGGAATCCAAGAAGCTGCCGAGCTGGCGGATCTTCGTGCCCAACGACGCCGCGGTCGCCGGGTACTACTTCCAGGCCATCAACGCCGACGCCCCGCACCCGGCCGCCGCCCGGCTGTGGCAGGAGTTCATCTTCAGCGACGAGGGCCAGAACCTGCTGGCGCACAGCGGGGTCCGCCCGGTCCGCGCCGACGTGATGATGATGGCGGGCACGCTGGACCGCAAGGCCTTCGAAACGATGGTGACCATCGACGGGCCGATCACCATCCCCACCCAGGCCCAGACCGACGCCGCGGCCAGATACCTGGTCGACAACTGGGCCAAGGCAGTCGGCTGACGTGTCGAGCCAGGCCGTGCGCCGGCTGCCGGGCCTGGCCCGGCAGTGGCTCCCGCTGCTGCCGTTCGCCGGCTACGTCGGGATCTTCCTGGTGGTGCCCTCGGTGACGGTGCTGGTCAACGCGTTCATCGTGGACGGATCGCCGTCGAGTGCCAACGTCGGCGCGTTGTTCTCCGGGACCGCGCTGGCCGCGCTGGGCCGCAGCCTGCTGCTGTCCCTGGCCTCGGCGCTGCTCGGTGCGGTGTTCGGCGCGGTGCTGGCCTGGCTGATCGTGGCCGCCCGGCCGGAGTCGGCGGTCCGCCGGGCGGGACTGGCGCTGTGCGGCGTGCTGGCCCAGTTCGGCGGCGTCGCGCTGGCGTTCGCCTTCATGGCGACGTTCGGGGTGCTCGGGCTGGCCGGCGGGTTCCTCTACGGCATGCCCGGGCTGATCCTGGTCTACACCTACTTCCAGATCCCGCTGATGGTGGTGGTGTTCCTGCCCGCCCTGGATGGGCTGCGCCGGCAGTGGCGGGAGGCCGCCGTCGGGCTGGGCGCCTCGGAGTGGCAGTACTGGCGCGAGGTGGCTGTCCCGATCCTGTGGCCGGTGTTCCTGGGTTCGACGCTGCTGCTGTTCGCCAACGCCTTCGCCGCCTACGCCACCGCGGCGGCGCTGGTCACCCAGGGCAGCCCGATCGTGCCGCTGCTGATTCGCTCCGCGCTGACCAGCGAGGTGCTGCTCGGGCAGACCGGGCTGGCCTATGCGCTGGCCTGCGAGATGATCGTCGTCGTCGCCGCGGTGATGTTCGGCTACGCCCGCCTGGTCCGCCGCACCGCCCGGTGGCTGTCATGACCGGGCAGCGCTGGGTCCGGGCCGGGTTGATTGCGGCCTTCGCGCTGTTCTTCGGCTTCCCGCTGTACGCGATGGCCGACTTCTCCACCCGCGACCTGTGGAACGGCGGTCGCACCCTGGCGGCCTGGGGGAACCTGGTCGCCGATCCGGCGCTCTACGGCGCGGTCGGGGTGTCGGTGGGGCTGGCGCTGCTGACCGTCGCGCTGCTGCTCGCGCTGCTGCTGCCGACGATGATCTGGGTGCGGCTGCGCGCGCCGGGCGCCCGCGGACTGCTGGAGTTTCTCTGCCTGCTGCCGCTGGTGGTGCCGGCCCTGGTGATCGTCGTCGGGCTGCGCAACGTGTACCTGTGGGTGACCTACCTGCTCGGCGATTCGCCGTTCACCCTGACCTTCGTCTACGTCATCTTGGTGCTGCCGTTCGGCTACCGGGCACTCGATGTGGCGCTGTCGGCCACCGAACTGCGCACCCTGGTGGAGGTCGCCCGCTCGCTCGGGGCGAACTGGCTGACCGCGATCGTGCGGGTGGTGGTGCCCAACATCTGGTCCGGGATTCTGTCGGCGGCCTTCGTGGCCACCGCGGTGGTGTTCGGCGAATACACCATCGCCTCGCTGCTGGGCTACCGGACCCTGCAGGTGGAGATCGTGGCGGTCAGCACCACCGACGGGACCACCTCGGTCGCCGCCTCGCTGGCGGTGCTGATCTTCGGGTTCCTACTACTGACCGGGCTGGCCGTGCTGACCCGGGGCCGACGGATCTGGGCGCCGGTGGCGGCGCGGGGAGGTGGCGGATGACCGCGCGCAGGAGTGTTTCGGTCGACCTGGTCGAGCTGGGCCGGCATTACGGCGCGGTGCGCGCCCTGGACGGATTGACCCTGCGCGTCGAACCCGGCGAGTTTGTGGCGCTGCTGGGCCCGTCGGGCTGCGGTAAGACCACCGCACTGCGGATCGTGGCCGGCCTCGACGAGCCGAGCACCGGCCGGGTGCTGATCGACGGCGCCGACGTCACCGGGGTGCCCGCAAACAAGCGGGACATGGGCATGGTGTTCCAGGCCTACAGCCTGTTCCCACACCTGAGCGCGCTGGACAATGTGGCGTTCGGGCTCAAGCTGCGCGGCATCTCGGCCCCCGACCGGCGGCGCCGGGCCGCCGAGATGCTCGAGCTGGTCGGGTTGGCCGACCACGCCGACAAGTTCGCCGACCAGCTCTCCGGCGGAGAGCAGCAGCGGGTCGCGCTGGCCCGGGCGCTGGCCATCGAACCGCGGGTGCTGCTGCTCGACGAGCCGCTCTCGGCGCTGGACGCCAAGGTGCGGGCCCAGCTGCGCGAACAGATCCGGCACATCCAGCTGGAGCTCGGCATCACCACGCTGTTCGTCACCCACGATCAGGAAGAGGCGCTGGCGATGGCCGACCGGGTGGCCGTCGTCAACGGCGGCACCCTGGAGCAGATCGACACCCCGGCCGCGCTGTACGCGCACCCGACCACCCCGTTCGTCGCCGACTTCATCGGGCTGTCCAACTACGTTCCGGCGGCGGTGTCCGACGGCACCGCGCGGCTGCTGGGGGTGTCGCTGCCCACCAAGCCGGGCTCGATCACCGCGGGCGAGGGGCTGGCGCTGGTCCGCCCGGAGGCGCTGGCGCTGCGGGCCGCCGCGGACGGGCCCGGCACGGTGGAGTCCAACGCGTTCCTCGGGCCGATCTCCCGGGTGCACGTGGTGCTCGTCGACGGCACCTTGCTGATCGCCGAACTCGGCAGCGTGCGCGGCCGCGAATTTCCGCCCGGGACCAGGGTCAAGGTCGGGGTGCGGCCCGGTCCACTGCTGGTGGTCCCCGAGCGCTGAGTTGGCGTACGGGTGGCGAAACCGGTGGCACCGGCCTACGGTCGAAGGCGAGTATGGGAACAATGAATCCGGGCGCATCCGACGGTAGCCACCTCAGCCACGGCATCGTCGAGTTGCCCGACGCCGGGGACTACGCGCACGCCCGTGCGCTGCCCGCGGACCCCAGCTGGTTCAAGAAGGCGGTGTTCTACGAGGTCCTGGTCCGCGCCTTCTACGATTCCAACGGTGACGGCTGCGGCGATCTGCGCGGGCTGATCGAACGGCTGGACTACCTCAAGTGGCTCGGCGTGGACTGCCTCTGGTTGCCGCCGTTCTACGACTCACCGCTGCGCGACGGCGGCTACGACATCCGCGACTTCCACCGCGTGCTAACGGAATTCGGCACCGTCGAGGATTTCGTCGCGCTGCTCGACGCCGCGCACGGCCGCGGCATCCGGGTCATCACCGACCTGGTGATGAACCACACCTCCGACACCCACGCCTGGTTCCAGGAGTCCCGGCGCGACCCGACCGGACCCTACGGCGACTACTACGTGTGGAGCGACACCGCCGAGCGCTACACCGACGCCCGGATCATCTTCGTCGACACCGAGGAGTCCAACTGGACCTTCGACCCGGTGCGGCGACAGTTCTACTGGCACAGGTTCTTTGCCCATCAACCCGACCTGAACTACGACCATCCGGCGGTCGCCGAGGCGATGCTCGACGTGCTGCGGTTCTGGCTGGATCTCGGCATCGACGGGTTCCGCCTCGACGCGGTGCCGTATCTGTTTGAGCGGGAGGGCACCAACTGCGAGAACCTGCCCGAGACGCACGCGTTCCTGAAGCGCTGCCGCAAGGTGATCGATGACGAGTATCCCGGACGGGTGCTCTTGGCCGAGGCCAACCAATGGCCCGCCGACGTCGTGGAGTACTTCGGCGACCCGGCCACCGGCGGCGACGAATGCCACATGGCGTTCCATTTCCCGCTGATGCCAAGGATTTTCATGGCGGTGCGTCGGGAGTCCCGGTTCCCGATCTCGGAGATTCTGGCGCAGACGCCCGAGATCCCGGAGTCGGCGCAGTGGGGCATCTTCCTGCGCAACCACGATGAGCTGACCCTGGAGATGGTCACCGACGAGGAACGCGACTACATGTACGCCGAGTACGCGAAGGACCCGCGGATGAAGGCGAACGTGGGGATCCGGCGTCGGCTCGCGCCGCTGCTGGACAACGATCGCAACCAGATTGAGCTGTTCACCGCGCTGCTGTTGTCGCTGCCGGGGTCGCCGGTGCTGTACTACGGCGACGAGATCGGGATGGGCGACATCATCTGGCTCGGCGACCGCGATGGGGTGCGGACCCCGATGCAGTGGACTCCCGACCGTAACGCCGGGTTCTCCACCGCCACCCCGGGCCGGCTGTATCTGCCGCCCAACCAGGACGCCGTGTACGGCTATCAGTCGGTCAATGTCGAGGCGCAGCGCGACAATTCGGCGTCGCTGTTGAACTGGACGCGGCGGATGCTGGCGGTGCGCCGCCGTCGCGAAGCGTTTGCCACCGGGCAGTTCTTGGAACTCGGCGGCTCCAACCCGTCGGTGCTGGCGTTCCTGCGGATCGATGCCGACGGCAACGATGTGGTGTTGTGCGTCAACAACCTGTCGCGTTTCCCGCAGCCGATCGAGCTGGACCTGCAGACCTGGTCCGGGCACACCCCGGTGGAACTGACCGGCCGGGTGCACTTCCCGCGGATCGGGCAACTGCCCTACCTGCTCACCCTGCCGGGGCACGGCTTCTACTGGTTCGAACTGTTGAATCTCGATGCACCGCAGGAGGTGACCCGATGAGCCTGCCCTTCCTGGATTGGCTGCCGAGCCGGCGCTGGTTCGCCGGCCGCGGGCGCGAATTGGTGTCGGCGGACCCGGCGGTGGTGGTGGCGCTGGACGACGGCCTGGACCTGATGCTCGTCGACGCGGTCTACGCCGACGGCGGCAGCGAGTGCTATCAGGTGATCGTGGGATGGGACGGTGAGCCGCTGGCCGAGTACGCCGAAACCGCCACCATCGGCAGTGACGGTGCCCGGATCGGCTACGACGCGCTGTATGAACCGAATTCAGCCGCGCGGCTGCTGGAACTGCTCGCCACCGACGCGGTCCGCGGCGACGTGACGTTCAGCGCCGAACCGGGCGCGCAACTGGACCCGGCCGCGCCGGCGCGAGTGACCAGCGCCGAACAGAGCAACACCAGCGTGATCTATCACCAGCACGCCATCCTCAAGGTGTTCCGCCGGGTCAACCCCGGGATCAACCCGGACGTCGAACTCAACCGGGTGCTGGGCCGGGCGCACAGCCCGAACGTCGCCCGACTGCTGGGCTCCTACCAGATTCGCTGGGAGGGGCAGCCCGCCCCGCTGGGCATGCTGACCGAGTTCGCGTCCAACTCCTCGGAGGGCTGGGACATGGCGACCGCCAGCTCCCGGGACCTCTACGCCGAGGGCGATCTGTACGCCGAGGAGGTGGGCGGCGACTTCGCCGGGGAGTCGCACCGGCTCGGGCACGCGGTGGCCGCGGTGCACGCCGTGCTCGCCGAGCGGCTGGGCACCGCGCCGGGGGAGTTTCCGGTGGCCGCCGCGCTGGACCGGTTGGCGTTCGCGGTGTCGCGCGCACCGGAGTTGGTTCCGTACGCCGACGCCGCGCGCCGGCGGTTCGAGGCGCTGGCGGGGATGCCGATGTCGGTGCAGCGGGTGCACGGCGACCTGCATCTGGGCCAGGTGTTGCGCACCCCGGAGCACTGGCTGCTGATCGACTTCGAGGGCGAGCCGGGAACCCCGCTGGAGCAGCGCAGGCGGCCGGACTCGGTACTTCGGGACGTGGCCGGCATGCTGCGGTCCTATGAGTACGCGGCCTATCACCCGCTGCTCGGGCAGGGCGGGGATCCCCAGGACAAGCAGTTGGCGGCCCGCGCCCGGGAGTGGACCGGCCGAAACGAGGAGGCGTTCTGCCAGGGCTATGTCGCCGGCGGGGGCCTGGACCCGCGGTCGGAGCCGGAACTGCTGGCCGCCTACCAGCTGGACAAGGCGATCTACGAGACCGCCTATGAGGCCCGGCATCGGCCGGCCTGGCTGACCATCCCGTTGGGTTCGGTCGCCGATCTGGTCTGAGTCGCTCAGGGCTCTGAGTCGCTCAGAGCAGGGTGCGGGTGCAGTAGGTACGCGCCGGCGTCGGATACGGCCAGGCGTGATCGCCGGCGCCGGCGCGGCAGGCGTCGCCGTCGGCCACCTCGAGGCGCTCGGTGACCTGGACCAGCACCCCGTCCCCGGACTCGGTTTCGGCCGCGCAGGTGCTGCGGGCCAGGGTGCCGATCGGCATGCTCAGCAGGTAGCAGTGCTCGGCGACCAGGTTGGGCACCAGGCACAGGGTGTGCGCGTCGTCGGCGTCGGCGCGCTGGTAGGCGGCGCTCGGGCAGGACACCCCGGCGGCGGTGACCGCGCCGACGGTGTAGCTGGGATCCTCGCTGCACACCGCGGCCCGCGCGACGCCGGAGGCCGGCAACGTCACGCAGCCGCCGACGGTGAAGGACTGCGCGCGGATGCCGTCGGCAGCGGCGGTCCGGGCAATGTGCATGACGGTGATCGCGGCGGCCAGCAGTGCCACCGCGGCCAGCGCAATGAGCGCGATCCGCAGTGTCGTCCAGGGCCGACGATCCGTCGTCATGCCCCGAGCGTGCCAGATGGTTTCACTTCTGTCTCAATAACCCCATAACACACATCGATGTAATTCGCCGCGAGGCGCGCCGGACGGAGTGTCCGCGGCCTCGCGGCCGGGTTGTCGGACGATGCGCATAGATTTGCCGGGATGGCTTTTCACCTGCACCGCGCCGAGCGCACCGACCTGCTCGCCCAGGGCCTGGGCGAGCTGTTGGCGACCCCGCCGGCTGACCCGTTCGGCACCGACCTGGTGCTGGTGCCCGCGCGCGGGGTGGAGCGCTGGCTGAGCCAGCGGCTGTCCCACCTGCTCGGCGCCGAGCACAACGACGGGGTGTGCGCCGGGGTCCGGTTCCGCTCGCCGCGGTCGCTGATCGCCGAGCTCACCGGGGACGCCGACGCCGATCCCTGGGATCCCGACGCGCTGACCTGGCCGCTGCTCGCGGTGATCGACGACGCGGTGACCCAGCCCTGGTGCGCGCCGCTGGCCGCCCACCTCGGCGCCGGGACTACCGGCGCGGGGACCGACGGCGCCGGGACCAACAGCGCCGGGCCGAACAGCGATGAGGCCGAGTTGCGCCGCGGTCGCCGCTACGCGGTGGCCCGCCGGATCGCCGGGCTGTTCGCCTCGTACGGCCGGCAGCGGCCGCAACTGCTCACCGACTGGGCCGCCGGGCGCGACACCGACGGCGCCGGGCGCGCGCTGGCCGCCGACCTGGCCTGGCAGCCGCGGCTGTGGCGCGGGCTGGTCGAACGGGTGCCGGCCGACCCGCCGGATGTGCGGCACCGCCGCACCGTCGCGCGGCTGGCCGCCGGCGGGCTGGAGCTGCCCGAGCGGCTGTCATTGTTCGGCCACACCCGGCTCAGCGCCACCGACATCGAGTTGCTCGCCGCGGTGGCCGCCGGGCATGACCTGCACCTGTGGCTGCCGCACCCCAGCGACGCGCTGTGGCGCGCGCTGGCCGGCCGGCACGGCCCGGTGCGCCGGCGCGAGGACCCCGATCACCGGGCGGCCGGGCATCCGCTGCTCGCCAGCCTGGGCCGCGACCTGCGGGAACTGCAGCGCGCGCTGCCGGCCGACGGGCTGCACGACGAGCACCTGCCCGATACGCGGCACCGCGAGGACCTGCTGGGCTGGCTGCAGTCCGACCTGGCCGCCAATGCCCTGCGGCCCGACGGCCGCAAGCCGGCCGCCGGGGACCGGTCGGTTCAGGTGCACAGCTGCCACGGGCCGGCCCGGCAGATCGAGGTGCTGCGCGAGACCGTGCTCGGCCTGCTGGCCGACGACGACACCCTGGAGCCCCGCGACATCCTGGTGATGTGCCCGGACATCGAGCGGTACGCACCGCTGGTGCTGGCCGCGTTCGGGCTCGGCGACCTGACCGGGCACCGGCCCGACGGCGCCGAGGCGACGCATCCGGCCTACCGGCTGCGCGTCCAACTCGCCGACCGTTCGCTGAGCCAGACCAACCCGCTGCTCGGCGTCGCCGAGCAACTGCTGGCGATGGCCGAGGGCCGCGGCACCGCCACCGAACTGCTCGACGTCGCGCAGGCCGCGCCGGTGCGGGCGCGGTTCGGGTTCACCGACGACGACATCGAAACGTTGACCGAGTGGGTCCGGGAATCCGGCATCCGCTGGGGGATCGACGCCGAACACCGCAGGCCCTACGGCCTGGACGGCGTCGTGCACAACACCTGGCGGTTCGGACTGGACCGGATCCTGGCCGGGGTGGCGATGTCGCAGGACGCCGAGGCCTGGATCGGCACCGCGCTGCCGCTCGACGACGTCGGCAGCAACCAGGTGGACCTGGCCGGGCGGTTCGCCGAGTTCGCCGACCGCCTGGCCGACGTGCTCGACCGGCTGTCCGGGGCGCATCCACTGACGCACTGGGTGCAGACCCTCCGCGACGGGGTGGACGGGCTGGCCCGGGCCACCGGCGAGGACGCCTGGCAGCGCAACCAGCTCGACCGCGAACTCGCCGAGGTCACCGAGTTCGCCGCGAGCCACTGGGACACCCTGTTGCGGCTCAACGACATTCGGTCCCTGCTCGGCGATCACCTGGTCGGCCGGCCCAGCCGGGCGAACTTCCGCACCGGCGCCATCACGGTCTGCACCATGACCCCGATGCGGTCGGTGCCGCACCGGGTGGTCTGCCTGGTCGGCCTGGACGACGGGGTCTTTCCGCGCAGCCACGCCGTCGACGGCGACGACGTGCTGGCCCGCGACCCGTTGGCCGGAGAGCGCGACCGCCGCGCCGAGGACCGTCAGCTGCTGCTCGACGCGATCGGCGCGGCCACCGAGACGTTGGTGATCACCTACACCGGCCGCGACGACGTGTCCGGGCAACTCCGGCCGCCCGCCGTGCCGCTGGCCGAACTGCTCGACACCCTGGACCGCACCGCGGCCCAGCCGGTGCGCACCCAGATCCTCATCGAGCACCCGCTGCTGTCGTTCGACGCCGAGAACGTCACTCCCGGAAGCAAACTGGCCGCGCCGGGCACCCCGTTCAGCTTCGACCCGACCGCGCTGGCCGGTGCCCGGGCGATGGCGGCCGGCCCGCGCGGCCCGGCACCGGTGTTCCTGAGCGGCCCGTTGCCGGTGCCGCCGCCCGGCGACGTCGCCCTCGACGAGCTGGTGAACTTCTTCCGGGACCCGATCCGCGGGTTCTTCCGGGCGCTGGACGTCGCGCTGCCGTGGCAGGCCGACGACGTCGAGGACGCCATGGCGGTGGAGGTCGGCGGCTTGACCGGCTGGGCCGTCGGCACCCGGATGCTGGCGGAGTTGGTGCGGGGCACCGACCGCAACGGGGTGCTGCAGGCCGAGTGGCGGCGCGGCACGCTCCCGCCGGGCCGGCTGGGCTGGCGCACCGCGAACTCCATCGTGGACAAGGCCGCCGCCGTCGCCGAGGAGGCCCGCAGTCACCTCGGCGCCGACCCCCGGGCCGTGGACGTCGACATCGAGCTGGCCGGCGGCCGCAGGATTCTGGGCACCGTCGGCGCGGTGCACGGCACCCAGCTGGTGTCCTACAGCTACTCCTCGCTGGGCCCCAAACAACTGATGGAGACCTGGATCCCGCTGCTGGCACTGGCCGCCCAGACCCCGGGAACCCGGTACTCGGCGCGCTGCATCGCCAAGGGTTGGGGCCGGCACCCGGTGGAGCAGGCCCGGCTGGCCACCCCGCCGGACCCGGTCGCGGTGCTGACCGAGTTGGTCGCGGTCTATGACGCCGGGCGGGCGGAGCCGCTGCCGTTGCCGGTGAAGACCTCCTACGCCTGGGCGGCCACCCGGGTCGCCGACGCCGCCGAGGTCCGGGCCCGCAAGCAGTGGGTGTCCACCGACCGGTACGACGGCGAGGAACGCAGCCCGGGTGTCCGGCGGGCCTGGGGCGCCGACGGCTGGGGCGCCCTGATGGCCCCGCCGCGCCCCGGCGAACAGGTCCCCGGGCAGCAGACCCGGATGGGCTGCTACGCCGCCCGGGTCTGGGCGCCGCTGATCGACGGACAGGACCGCGCGTGAACCAGAGCACCGAACTGGACCCGTTCGACCTGTGGGCCGAGCTGCCCGCCGCCGGCACCACCACGGTGCTGGAGGCCAGCGCGGGCACCGGCAAGACCTACGCGCTGGCCGCCCTGGTGGCCCGCTACCTCGCCGAGGGCCGGGCCACCCTCGACGAGATGCTGCTGATCACCTTCACCCGCGCCGCCACCCGCGAACTGCGTGAACGGGTCCGCGCCCAGTTGCTCAACGCCGTCGAGGCGTTCGGGCGCCCGGAGTCGGTCACCGACGACGTGCTGCGCCGGCTCGTCGACGTGCCGGCGGCCGAGGCCGAGGTCCGGGCCAAGCGGCTGCGCGACGCGCTGGCCGCGTTCGACGACGCCAGCGTCACCACCACCCACGGTTTCTGCCAGCTGGTGCTGCGCTCACTGGGGGTGGCCGGGGACTCCGACAGCAACGTCACCCTGGTGGAGAACCTCGACGACCTGGTCTCGGAGATCACCGACGACCTCTACCTGGCCGGCTTCGCCCATGCCGAGGACCGGCCGGTGATGACCCGGGCCGACGCCGGGAAGCTGGCCAAGGAGGTGGTGGCCCATCCCGGCGTCGAGCTGCGGCCCGCCGACCCGGCACCCGGCACCCCCGCGGCCGTGCGCCGCGACTTCGCCGGGAAGGTGCTGGCGGAGCTGGAGATCCGCAAACGCCGGGACCGGATCCTGAGCTACGACGACCTGCTGTCCCGGCTGGCCGGCGCGCTGCAGGCCGGCGGCGCCGACGCCGCCCGGGCCCGGATGCGCAGCCGCTGGAAGGTGGTGCTGGTCGACGAATTCCAGGACACCGACCCGATCCAGTGGCAGGTGCTGGAGTCCGCGTTCGACGGGTACGCCGCGCTCATCCTGATCGGCGATCCCAAGCAGGCCATCTACGCCTTCCGCGGCGCCGACATCAACACCTACCTGCGCGCGGCCGACGGTGCCGCGGTGCGCAAGACGCTGAACCGCAACTGGCGCAGCGATGCGCGGCTGGTCGCGTCGCTGCAGACGCTGCTCGGCGGCGCCGCGCTGGGGGACCCGCGGATCCGGGTGCACCCGGTCGACGCGCAGCACCCCGGCAGCCGGCTGACCGGGCCGAGCTGCGAGGCACCGATCCGGTTGCGGATCGCCGACCGCGACGCCGTCGGCGTCCCGCCGAACAAGCCGTTGAGCATCGAGGTGTTGCGCGCTCACATCGCCGCGGATCTGGTCGGCGACGTCGCCCGGATGCTGGCCGGCGGGGTCCGCTTTGACGGCAGCCCGCTGAGCGCCGGCGACATTGCCGTCATCACCGAACGCAACGAGGATGCGGTGCGCTGCTACGAGGGGCTGCTGGCCGCCGGCATCCCGGCGGTGTTCACCGGTGACCTGGACATCTTCGGCACCGAGGCCGCCGCGGACTGGCTGACCCTGCTGGAGGCCTTCGACCAGCCGGACCGCACCGGCGTGGTCCGGGCCGCCGGGGCGACGGTCTTCTTCGGCGAAACCGCCGCCACCCTGGCCGCGGGCGGGCCGGAGCTGACCGATCGGCTCGCCGAGACGCTGCGGGAGTGGGCCGATCACGCCCGCGGCCGCGGGATCGCCGCGGTGCTGGAGGCCGCCCAGCTCGCCGGGATGAGCCAGCGGCTGCTGGGCCACACCGGCGGCGAGCGCTCGATGACCGACCTGACCCAGCTGAGCCACCTGCTGTCCGAGGCCGCGCACCGGGACCGGCTCAGCCTGCCCGGACTGCGGGACTGGCTGCGCCGCCGCCGCACCGAGCGCGACGGGATGGGGGAGCGCCGCCGCCGGCTGGACAGTGACGCCGACGCCGTGCAGGTGCTCACCGTGTGGGGCAGCAAGGGCCTGCAGTTCCCGGTTGTCTACCTGCCCTACTCGTTCAACCGCTACCTCGGTGAGCCGGACTTCCCGCGCTACCACGACGGCGACGTGCGGTGCCTGCACATCGGCGGCGATTCCGGACCGCAACGCCAGCAGGCGGTTTCGGCCGCGCAGGCCGAAACCGCCGGTGAAACCCTGCGGGTCAGCTACGTGGCGCTGACCCGGGCGCAGTCCCAGCTGGTGCTGTGGTGGGCGCCGTCCTGGAACGAACCGACCGGCGGTGTTTCCCGGCTGGTGCGCGGCAGGCGGCCGGGCCAGTCCGAGGTGCCCGCGGCCTGCCTGCCGATGGAAAGCGACGACGTCGTTCCCGAGGCGTTCGCCGAGTGGGAGGCCGCCGGTGCGCTGGTGGTCGAACCGTCGGAGATCCGCGCCGTCGAACCGGTTGCCCGGGAACGGCCATCGGCCGAGTTGGCGGTCCGGGAGTTCACCCGAACCCTGGACACCGGTTGGCGCCGCACCTCCTACAGCGCTCTGCTGCGCGCCGCCGAGGGCGTGCTGCCGGCCAGCGGGGTCGGCAGCGAGGCCACCGACGCGGGCAAGGACGACGAGACGCACACCGTCGATGGCGGGGTGGCCGCCGGTCCGAGCGCGGTCTCCGAGGGTGCGCTGATCTCGCCGATGGCGCAGGTGCCCGCCGGGGCGGAGCTCGGGTCGCTGGTGCACGCCGTGCTGGAGGTCGCCGACCCGGCGGCCGCCGACCTGACCGCCGAACTCACCGCGCAGGTTCGGGCCCAGCAGAAGTGGTGGCCGGTTGCGGTGTCGGCCGAGGAACTCGGTGCGGCGCTGCTGCCGATGCACGACACCCCGCTCGGTCCGCTGGCCGGCGGTCTGACGCTGCGGAACATCGGCCACCGAGACCGACTGTGCGAGCTGGACTTCGAGATCCCGCTGGCGGGCGGGGACGGGTGTGCCGACGCGCCGAGGATCACGGTGGCCCGGATCGGCGAGCTGCTCGCGGCGCGGCTGAGCCCCGACGATCCGCTGGTCGGCTACGCCGAGCGGCTGATGACGCCCGAACTCGGGGGCCAGCCGCTGCGCGGCTATCTGTCCGGGTCCATCGACGTGGTGCTGCGGGTGCCGGGCCGGCGCTATCTCATCGTCGACTACAAGACCAACAAGCTCGGTGATCCGGCGCGCCCGCTGACCTCTGCCGACTACGGGCAGTCGCAGCTCGTCGCCGCCATGGAGCACTCCCACTACCCGCTGCAGGCACTGTTGTATTCGGTTGTGCTGCATCGGTTCCTGCGCTGGCGGCAGCCGAACTACGACCCCGATCGGCATCTCGGTGGCGTGCTGTACCTGTTCCTGCGCGGCATGTGCGGGCCGGAGACCCCGGCCGTCGACGGGGTGCCCGCCGGGGTGTTCAGCTGGGCGCCACCGGCGAAACTGATCGTCGAACTTTCGGATTTGCTGGCCGCGCAGGAGGTTCGCGCATGACGATGCCCGCCCCGCCGCCGACGGTCGAGGACCCGTTCGATCGTCGGCTCGCGCTGCGCGCCGAGGGGGTGCTGGCGCAGTTCAACCGGGCCGGCGTGCTGGAGGCCGCCGATGTGCACGTCGCCCAGCGGCTGTGCGCCCTGGCCGGCGAGGCCAACCCCGACGTCGGGCTGGCGGTGGCGCTGGCGGTCCGGGCGGTGCGCAACGGATCGGTCTGTGTGGACCTGGACTCCGTCGGTGTGGATCTGGCGTCCATCGGCGTCGGCCTCGACTCCATCGGTGTGGATTCCGGCTCCGTCGGTGTGGACCTGCAGGCCGCCGGCGCCCCGGCGGGGCTGACCTGGCCGGAACCCGCGGCCTGGCGCGCGGCGATCCGGGACAGCCCGCTTTCCGGCACGCCGCCGGTGTTGCGCCTCGAGCATGATCGGCTGCTGTACCTGGACCGGTACTGGCGAGAAGAGGACCAGGTCTGCCGAGACCTGCTGGAACGGACCGCCATCCGGCCGCTGGCCGACGGGCCGGCCGGCGCGGCGCTGGAGGCCGGACTGCTGCGGGTGTTCCACCGGACCGGCTCCGAGGAGCAGCGCGAGGCGGCGCGGATCGCGCTCACCCAGGCCACCACGGTGCTCACCGGCGGACCCGGCACCGGGAAGACCACCACCGTCGCCGGATTGCTGGCACTGATCGCCGAGCAGGCAGAAATCGGTGGACACCGGCCGCCGCGGATCGCGCTGGCCGCCCCGACCGGCAAGGCCTCGGCCCGGCTGCAGCAGGCCGTCGGCGAGGAGCTCGGGCTGCTCAGCGCGGCCGACCGCGACCGGCTGCCCGAACTGCACGCCGTCACGATCCATCGACTGCTGGGCTTTCGGCCGGGCAGCGCCACCCGGTTCCGGCATCACCGGGGCAACCGGCTGCCGCACGACGTGGTGGTCGTCGACGAAACGTCGATGGTGTCGCTGACCATGATGGCCCGGCTGGTGGAGGCCATCCGCCCGGACGCGCGGCTGATCCTGGTCGGCGATCCCGACCAGCTGACCTCGGTGGACGCCGGCGCGGTGCTCGCCGATCTGGTCGACGGCCTCGGCGAACGCGAGGACAATCGGATTGCGCGACTGCGTACCTCGCACCGGTTCGGCTCGGCGATCGGTGCGCTGGCCAGCGCCATCCGGGCCGGTGACGCCGAGCAGGTGCTGGCGCTGCTGCGCGGCGGCGATCCCGGCATCGCGTTCATCGAGGATCCGGAGCCCACGGCCGCGCTGCGACGGATTTTGTTGCCGCATGCCCTGCGGCTGCGGTCGGCCGCCCTGGAGGGTGGTGGCCGGGCCGCGCTGGACGTGCTGGAGCGGCACCGGCTGCTGTGCGCGCACCGCGAGGGTCCGTTCGGGGTGCGGCACTGGAATCGCCAGGTGGAGCGCTGGATCGGTGACGAAACCGCGGAAAACCTTTGGGCGGATTGGTATGTCGGGCGCCCGGTGCTGGTGACCGCCAACGACTACGGGATCGGCCTGTACAACGGGGACACCGGGGTCACGGTCGCCGAGGCCGGTCAGCTGCGGGTGGTGATCGACAGCGGGCTCGGCCCGGTCAGCTATGCCACCAGTCGGCTGTCCGATGTCGCGACCATGCACGCCATGACCATCCACAAGAGCCAGGGCAGTCAGGCCGCCGAGATCACCGTGCTGCTGCCCGGTGCGGACTCGCGGCTGCTGTCGCGGGAGTTGTTCTACACCGCGGTGACCCGGGCCAAGGACACCGTGCGGGTGGTCGGCACCGAGGACAGTGTTCGCGCGGCGCTGGACCGCCGGGTGCTGCGCGCCTCCGGGCTGCGCGGCCGGCTCGCCGGCAGCTGAGGTCCGGTGCCCAAACGCAGCGCGGCCCCCACCCGCGATGAGGTGAGGGCCGCGCCGGGGTGCCGGGGGCGGGGTCAGTTGGCCACGGCCGGAGCACCGTTGAGGGTGTTCTGCATGTCCGGGATCATCTGCTGGAGCTGCTGGCCCCAGTAGTTCCAGCTGTGCGTGCCGTTGGCCGGGAAGTTGAACACGCCGTTGCGGCCACCGGAGGCGATGTAGTTGTCCCGGAAGGTGACGTTGGTGCGCAGCGTCAGGCCCTCCAGGAACTGCGCGGCCATCAGGTTGCCGCCGTCGGAGCCGGCGTCCAGGTCCGACGGGGTGCCGGTGCCGCAGTACACCCAGAGCCGGGTGTTGTTGGCCACCAGCCGGCCCAGGTTGACCATCGGGTCGTTGCGGCGCCAGGCCGGATCCGAGGACGGCCCCCACATGCTGTTGGCGTTGTAGCCGCCGGCGTCATTCATGGCCAGCCCGATCAGCATCGGCCACCAGCCCTCGGACGGGTTCAGGAAGCCGGACAGCGAGGCGGCGTAGATGTACTGCTGGGGATGCCAGATCGCGTAGGTCAGGGCCGCGCTGCCGGCCATCGACAGGCCGACGACGGCGTTGCCGGTGGTCGACACGCCCCGGTTCGCCGCCAGCCAGGTCGGCAGCTCGGAGGTCATGAAGGTTTCCCACTTGTAGGTGTAGGCCTGCCCGTTGCCCTGCGACGGCTGGTACCAGTCGGTGTAGAAGCTGGACTGGCCGCCGACCGGCATGACCGCCGACAACCCGGAGTTGTAGAACCACTCGAACGCCGGGGTGTTGATGTCCCAGCCGTTGTAGTCGTCCTGGGCGCGCAGCCCGTCGAGCAGGTAGACCGCGTGCGGTCCGCCGCCCTGGAACTGCACCCGGATGTTGCGGCCCATCGAGGGCGACGGCACATCCAGGTACTCGACCGGAAGGCCTTCCCGGGAGAACGCACCTGCGGTGGCGGTCTCGCCGACCACCCCGATCAGGGCGGGCAGGGTGGCGGCGGCGACCGCGGCCACCGCCGCCCGGCGCAGGGACGTGGTGGCCTTTCCGCGCAATTTCTCAATCCTCTTCACGACTGGCCTCTTCACGACTGGGACCTTCACGACTGAGTTCCTCCGTCACTCGTAATTACACGCCTGTTACTTGTGTGACAAAAGTGAATCATGGGGCCAGTGAGGTTTGGGTTCGGTGGACTGCGCGGCGCAATCGCGGTTGGCTAACGATTGCGTCACGACGCCGTGGCCCGGCCGTCACCGAGCCGTGACCCACCCGCGGCGAACTGCCGCATCGGCGGGGGTCGCGGCGACGCTAGGGTCAACGGTGTGAAGGTGCGAATTCTGTTCACCGCGGTGGTCGGCATGCTGCTGCTGGCGGGATGCACGGTCATGGTCCCGGGAACCGCGGTGCCCGCAGACTCTGACGGTCCGCTCAAGCCGAAGCCGGTGGCGACCTCGGCGGTGGAGGACCTGCTGGCCGGCCCGGTCGAGGTCTCCAAGGTCGCCGGCAGCGGAACCACGCTGGTGCAGCAGGCGCGTGCCACCGGGATGAGCGACTCCACCGGAATCTCCAGCCGGGACTGCCGGTCGGCCTGGTCGCCGCTGCAGAAGGCCAGCTACGACGGGTCGGGCTGGATCTCGGTGGCCGGAAAGATCCTCAGCGACGAGCGCGACAAGGAGACCCGGCCGGACAACGTGATCACCCAGGCGGTGGTGTCGTTCAACGATTCCGATGCCGCGGACACCTTCTTTTCCGGCGTGACCAAACGCTGGAAGGCCTGCTCGGACAAGTCCGTCGTCTACACCCAGGACGGCGGCAAGCAGACCAACTGGAGCCTGGGTCCGGTGATCTCCGGTGACGACGTCATCCAGATCTCCCAGACCGCCGAGGGCGGCCGGGGCTGGGGCTGCCAGCATGTGCTCGGAGTGCGCAACAACATCGCGATCGAGGTGCTGCACTGCGCCGAGGGTCCCGGCGAGCAGGCCCGCGGCGTCTTCGACCTGATCGCCCGCAATGTCGGCGACCGCTGAGCGGGGCTACCGCACCAGCCGGCGGATCACCGCGGCCGCGGCGGTAATGCCCGCCACCGCCGCCACCAGCAGCACACCCACATCGACCCACAGGTTGGCCGGGGTGCCCAGCAGCAGCCCGCGCAGCGCGTTGACCTGGTAACTGAGGCCGGCGGGCCGGGCTGGTTGACTGGCCGGCAGTGCCTCGGCGAGGGGAGTGTGGATGGCCGACCAGCCGCATCCGGCGGGCAGCGAGCTGCTGCGGCTGCTGACCGTGCGCCCGGCCGGAGAGCTGTTCGTCGGCACCGGCTACGGCCCGGCCGACAAGCGGGCCTTCGGCGGCCAGTTCCTGGCCCAGGCGCTGCGGGCGGCCGCGGCCACCGTCGGGCCCGGGGCCCGGCCGACCAGCCTGCACATCCAGTTCCTGCGCGCCGGCAGCTGCGCCCCGGTGGACTACCGGGTCGAGCCGACCTACGACGGGCGCACCGCGATGACCCGCCGGGTGTGCTCGTACCAGGACGGCCGGCTCACCACCGTCGCGACGGCCTCGTTTGCCACCGAGCTGGCCGGGCCCGAGCATCCGCGGGCCGGCGAGCCGATCCCGGACCCGGCGGCGCTGCCGGTGACCGCGCCGCCGGGCCCGGCGCTCGGGGTGCCGCTGCACGACTTCGACCTGCGCTACCGCGAGCACGGCGACGGGGAGGGTTTTGTCCGCGAATTCTATTGGCGCACCGCGATGCAACTGCCCGACGAGCCGATCCTGCACCACTGCGTCGCGGCCTACCTGAGCGATCTGTACCTGCTGGACACCGCGCTGCGGGTGCACGGCCGCACCATGTCCGACCGCAGCCACCGGGCCGGCACCACCGACGCCGCGATCTGGTTCCACGGCCCGATCCGGGCCGACGGCTGGAACCTGCTGCGCTCGCAATCCCCGGCCGCCGGATCGGGGCGGGCGGTGGTGACCGCGACGCTGCTGGGCGCCGACGGCCGACCGGCCGCGACCCTGGTGCAGGAAGGCCTGCTGGCCGCGCGAGAATAGCGTTACCGAAAACGAGAACCGGCCCGGGGTAACCGGCCGTCGACCACCGAAGGGGCAACCATGCGGACGTTTGAATCACTGGCGGATTTCGCCGCCGCCAAGGGCGAGGTGCTGGGCACCAGTGACTGGTTCACCATCACCCAGGAGGCGGTCAACCAGTTCGCCGACGCCACCGGCGATCACCAGTGGATCCACGTCGACCCGGAGAAGGCCGCGGCGGGCCCGTTCGGCGGCACCATCGCGCACGGGTTCATGACGCTGTCGCTGCTGCCGGTGCTGATGCACCAGATCTACACCGTCAACGGCGTCAAGATGGCGCTCAACTACGGGGTGAACAAGGTCCGGTTCCCGGCCCCGGTCAAGGTGGGCGCCCGGGTGCGGGCCACCAGCACCCTCATCGACGCCGAGGACCTGGGCAACGGCGCCCAGCAGTTGATCGTCTCGACCGTCATCGAGACCGAGGGCGGGACCAAGCCGTCGTGCGTGGCCGAATCGGTGCTGCGTTACCTGAGCTGAGCACACCCGCTCTACCGCGGAACGGCGTTCTCGGGTAGACCTTTCAGTCATGAAGACACACCTGAACTGCCCGTGCGGCGAGTCGATCGTGGGCACCGACGAGGACGATCTGGTCGACAAGACCAAGGCCCACCTCACCGCGAACCACCCCGGCCACGACTACAGCCGCGAAGAGATCCTCTTCATCGCGTACTGACCGGCGGGGCTGCCCGCCCGCCCCGCGATCCGCGCTAGCGTGGCTTTCGTGACGGCGGGGGACAGCGGTTTCGACGGTGCGGTGGCGGTGATCACCGGCGGTGCGGTCGGCCTGGGCCGGGCGTTCGCCCGGGCGCTGGCCGAGGCCGGTGCCGCGGTGGCGCTGGTCGACGTCGACCGGGCCGGAGCCGAGCAGACCGCCGCGCAGTTGCGCGGGGACCGGGCGCGGGCGGTCGCGGTGGTCGCCGACGTCGCCGACGAGGAGCAGATGGCGGCGGCGGTGCAGGCCGTCGTCGCCGAACTCGGCGGGGTCGACATCCTGATCAACAACGCCGGGCTGCACCTGATGCGGTACAACCAGCCGTTCGCCGCGCTGCCCCGCGCGGAACTGCGCCGGCTGCTCGAGGTCAACGTGGTCGGCGTCGTCAACGCCACGCTGGCCTGCCGCGAGGCGATGCGGGCCCGCGGCGGCGGGGCGGTGCTCAACGTCTCGTCGATGGCCGGCTATCTCAGCACCACCCCGTATGGGGTGTCCAAGCTGGCCGTGCGCGGGCTGACCACGGCGTTCGCCGCGGAGTTGGCCGCCGACGGGATCCGGGTCAACGGTATCGCCCCGGGCTTGACGACGACCGAGAGCACGCTGGGGGAACTGCCGTATAGCCTGATGCAGCAAATCGTCGCCGAACGCCAGTTGATCACCCGGCCCGGAACAACCGACGATGCGGTGTCGGCGATGCTGTACCTGTGTTCGCGGCAGGCGTCGTTTGTCACCGGTGAGACGCTCAAGATCAGCGGCGGCTACCCGCTGTACGTCTAGCAGAGAGGACGGCCCCGACATGGACGTCGACGACAACGGCCCCGACCAGACCCTGAACCCCAGCGAGTCGCTGGACTCCGATGAGGTGCGCAACGACGACGGCGACATCGTGGTCGACCCGCCGGAGCGCTGGATCCCGGTCATCGAGGAGCAGAGCCTCGCCGAGCGGCTGGCCGCGGAGGTGCCCGACGTGCTCACCGGCGAGGCACAGCCGGCTCGCCCGACCCGGCAGCATCGCGGGCAGATCGACGGCGCCCCGGAGGACGGCGAGTCGTTCTACTCGGTGATCGACGGCGACGAACGGTAGTCCCCGGGCTCAGATGCTGAGCGTGACCTTCACGCAGTCGGAGGTCCGGGCGGCGACGGCGGCGTAGCCGGCCGCGGCGTCGGCCAGCGGCATGGTGTGGGTGAAGATGCCGCCGGTGTCCAGCCGTCCGCACTGGATCAGCGGGATCAGCTCGCCCCAGGTGCGCTGCACCGGTGCGGTCGTCATCCGCAGCGTGATGCTGCGGATCAGGCTCAGCGTCGCCGGGAACGGGAACGGGTTCAGGTCGTGCACGCCGATCACCGACACCGTGCCGCCGGCCCGCACCATCGCCAGCGCCTCGGTCATGGTGGCGTCGTTGCCGACGGCGTCGATCACCGCCGCGGCGCCGCGCCCGCCGGTGGCCTCCAGTACCGCGGCCAGCGCCGACGGCTCCACCGCGGTGGCGCCGGCCAGCGAGGCCCGCTCTCGGCGGCCCTCGACCGGGTCGACGGCGAACACCTGGCCGGCGCCCTGCACGATCGCGCTGCGCACCGCGCACAACCCGACCGCGCCGAGGCCGATGACGACGACCGTGCCGCCCGGCGGGATGTCGGCGCGCTGCGCGCCGGCCCAGCCGGTGGCCAGGTTGTCGGTCAGCAGCAGCGCCTCCTCGGTGTCGATCCCCTCGGGGATCTTCAGCAGCTGGAAGTCGGCCGTCGGCACCGCCAGCAGCTCGGACTGGGCGCCGCCGAGCACGCCGGCGCCGAAGATCTGCGGTCCCTGCACGCAGCAGACCGGGTCGTGGGTCGCGCAGCCCGCGCAGTGCCCGCAGCCGGCCACCGAGGACACCAGCACCAGATCGCCGACCGCCACGTTGCGGACGTCGGGGCCGGCCTCGACGACGGTGCCGATCGCCTCGTGGCCCAGGGCCACCGGCTGGACCAGCGGGTAGTCGCCCTCGTAGAAGTGCAGGTCCGAGCCGCAGATGGCGGCGGAGCCGACGGCGATGATGGCGCCGCCGGGCCCCGGTAGCACGGGGTCGGGCCGATTGTCGATGCGGATCTGGCCGGGGGCGTCGATCACCACGCTGCGCATGCGGACAGATTACCGAAAGTGTCTAGGGGTGCGGCTAGGGCGCCGCGGGGGCCTGCAGCACCACCATCGCGCGGGGCCCGACGGTCACCGTCGAGGCGGCCGGCAGCGGTTCGGGCGGGTCCTCGGGCGCCCCGCGCTCGGCCGTGGTGTCGATGACCGGCAGCCACTGCGCGCCGAAGTTCGCCGGCGGCAGCCGGAAGTCGATCTGCTCGTGATGGGCGTTGAAGCACAGCAGGAACGAATCGTCGTTGACCGGGTGGCCGCGCTGATCGAGGCCGGGGATGCCGTGCCCGTAGAGGTAGACCGCGACGGACTTGCCGAACCCGGAATCCCAGTCCTCGTCGGTCATCTCCGAGCCGTCGGGGCGGAACCAGGAGATGTCCGAGCTGGCCGCGTCGCGCTGCCGGACCGGCCGGCCGGTGAAGAACCGCCGGCGTCGGAAGACCGGGTGGGCGGCGCGCAGTTCGGCGACCCGGCGCAGGAAGTCCTGCAGCCCGGCGTCGGCTGCCGCCCAATCCACCCAGGTGACGGGGTTGTCCTGGCAGTAGCCGTTGTTGTTGCCGCCCTGGCTGCGGCCCAGCTCATCTCCGTGCGACAGCATCGGCACGCCCTGGCTGAGCAGCAGGGTGGTCAGGAAGTTGCGCTGCTGGCGCGAGCGCAGGGCACGGATCTCCGGGTCGTCGGTGGGGCCTTCCACCCCGCAGTTCCACGACCGGTTGTGGCTTTCGCCGTCGTTGTTGTCCTCGCCGTTGGCCTCGTTGTGCTTCTCGTTGTAGGACACCAGGTCGGCCAGGGTGAAGCCGTCGTGCGCGGTGACGAAGTTGATCGAGGCGACGGGGCGTCGTCCGGTCGCCTCGTAGAGATCCGGTGAGCCGGTGATCCGGTAGGCGAACTCACCGAGGGTGGCGTCCTCGCCGCGCCAGAAGTCGCGCACCGTGTCGCGGTACTTGCCGTTCCACTCGGTCCACTGCGGCGGGAAGTTGCCGACCTGGTAGCCGCCGGGGCCGACGTCCCACGGCTCGGCGATCAGCTTGACCTGGCTGACCACCGGGTCCTGCTGCACCAGCTCGAAGAAGGTGCTCAGCCGGTCGACGTGGTAGAACTCCCGGGCCAGCGTCGAGGCCAGATCGAAGCGGAACCCGTCCACGTGCATCTCGGTGACCCAGTAGCGCAGCGAGTCCATGATCAGCTGCAGCGAATGCGGGTGCCGGACGTTGAGGCTGTTGCCGGTGCCGGTGTAGTCCATGTAGTAGCGCTTGTCGTCGTCGACGAGCTGGTAGTAGGCCGGGTTGTCGATCCCGCGCATCGACAGCGTCGGGCCCAGGTGGTTGCCCTCGGCGGTGTGGTTGTAGACCACGTCGAGGATCACCTCGATGTCGGCGCTGTGCAGCGCGCGGACCATCGCCTTGAACTCCTGCACCTGGGCGCCCGGGGTGGTGCTGGAGGTGTAGATGTAGTCCGGGGCGAAGAACCCGATGGTGTTGTAGCCCCAATAGTTGCTCAGGCCCTTGTCGATCAGCGTCGAGTCGTTGGCGAAGTGGTGCACCGGCATCAGCTCGAGTGCGGTCACCCCGAGCGATTTCAGATGGTCGATGATCGCCGGGTGGGCGATCGCGGCGTAGCTGCCGCGGATCTGCTCGGGAATGTCGGGGTGGGTCATGGTCAGTCCCCGCACGTGCGTCTCGTAGATGACCGAATCGGCGTATTCGTGCTGCGGCGGCCGGTCCACACCCCAGTCGAAGTACGGGTTGATCACCACCGACTTGGGCATGTGGGCGGCCGAGTCGTCGTCGTTGCGGCTGTCGGGGTCCCCGAAGTTGTAGCCGAACATCGACTGGTCCCACTGGAAGCGCCCGTCGATGGCCTTGGAGTAGGGGTCAAGCAGCAGCTTGTTCGGGTTGCAGCGCAGCCCGGCGGGCGGATCGTAGGGGCCGTGCACGCGGAAGCCGTAGCGCTGCCCGGCGACGATTCGGGGTAAAAACGCGTGCCAGACGAATCCGTCCACCTCGGGCATCTCGATGCGGGTTTCGCGCAGCTCGCCGTCCTCGTCCGGGTCGAACAGGCACAGCTCGACACGCTCGGCGACCTCGCTGAACACCGCGAAATTGGTGCCGGACCCGTCGTAGGTGGCGCCGAGTGGATACGCCTTGCCCGGCCAGACCTCAATTCCCGGGGGGATATCCATACTCTCCGCTCCTCGTACGTATCGACCCCGTCAACTTAGTCGGTACGGCCCGCCGGCGCTGCGCTCGCAGTGGGTCGCGGACCGGTGACCAGCCCGATGCAGGCGGCGATGGCGGCCGCGGTGATCTCGGTGATGCTGCCGCCGTCCTCCATCGTCTGCGCGGTCAGTTCGCGCAGCCCACCGAGCAGAATCACCGCGGTCGCCCGCGATATCGGGGCCAGCCCGGCGCGCGCGAATCCGGGGTTGGCGGTGATCTCCAGCAGCAGCTCGGCGAACCGGTCCATGCCGCGGCGTTGCACCGGGTAGGCGGCCTCGCCCAGGGCGGGGAACTCCCGGATCCAGGTCAGGGTGACCGCCGGGCGGTTCTCGATGACGGTGACGTAGGCGTCGACGGCCGCGGTGATCTGCTCGGGGAAGTCGGCCTCGGGGTCGACGGCGGCGCGGATGGTGGCGATCATCGTGACGTTGTCGGCGTCGAGCAGCTCAAGCAGGCAGTCGTCCTTACTGGTGAAGTGCGTGTAGAAGGTGCGCTTGGAGGTCTTGGCGGCCCGGACGATGTCGGCGACCGTGGTGTCCCGGTAGCCGCGCGCGATAATGGCGTCGGCCAGGCCCTCGAACAGCCGGGTGCGTGGGTCGGGGGTTTGCACGCCGAACTCCTCCCAACCTCTTGCCGCCACTGGTACCAACGGGTACCGTACCGGACAAGCATTGGTACCGGTGGGTACCAGCAGGTTCTCGCGGAGGTGCGTCCATGACCGAAACCGTCACCGACCCGGTCGGCAACCCGGCGGCTGAGCCGGCCGTCGGCCCGGCCGCCGAGCCGATCAACTGGCCGCCGGCACCGCGCCGGGTCCCCAAGAGCGTGCAGGGCGCCATGTACGCGCTGCAGCGCCGGCGGGTGGTCAACCGGCTCACCGCCCGGTTCGGCGGCGCGTTCAGCCTCAACGTGCCGTTGTGGGGAAGAATGGTGGTGGTCACCGACCCGGCGCTGGCCAAGCAGGTGTTCGCGGCCGATCCGGAAGTCCTCGGCAACATCCAGCCGAACCTGAGCCGGATGTTCGGCCCCGGATCGATCTTCGCGCTCGACGGCGCCGAGCACCGGGCCCGTCGCAAGCTGCTGACCCCGCCGTTCCACGGCAAGGCCATGCACCGCTACGAGGCCATCGTCGAGGAGGAAACCCGCCGCGAACTCGCCTGCTGGCCGGAGAACACCGAGTTCCAGACCCTGGAACCGATGATGCGGATCACCCTCAACATCATCCTGCGGGCCATCTTCGGGGCCGGCGGAGCGGAACTGGAGGGGCTGCGCCGGGGCATCCCGCCGTGGGTGACGCTGGGCTCCCGGCTGGTCGTGCTGCCCAGCCCGCGCCGGGACTTCGGACCGTGGCGGCGGCTGCGGCAGTACCGCGAGGAATACGACGCGCTGGTCGGCACCCTGATCGACCGGGCGATCGCCGACCCGGACCTGGACGATCGCACCGACGTGCTCTCGGTGCTGGTGCGCAGCCGCTACGAGGACGGCACCGCGATGTCGCGCTCCGACATCGCCGACGAACTGCTGACCCTGCTGGCCGCCGGCCACGAGACCACTGCCTCGACGCTGGCCTGGGCGTTCGAGCGGATTTCCCGGCACCCGGAGGTGCTCGCGCGGCTGGTCGCCGAGGCCGACACCGACGACAACGAGTACCGCCAGGCGGTCATCTACGAGGTGCAGCGCAACCGCACCGTCATCGACTTCGCCGCCCGGAATGTCAACGCCCCGGTCTTCGAACTCGGCGACTACCGGATCCCGCGGGGCGCCTCGGTGTCGGTGTCGCTGGCGCAGATGCACTGGAACGCCACCGCGTTCCCCGAGCCGCAGCGCTTTGACCCGCAACGTTTTCTGGGCCAGCGGCCCAGCGTGTCGTTCTGGATGCCGTTCGGCGGCGGCACCCGGCGCTGCGTCGGGGCGGCGTTCGCGAACATGGAGATGGACGTGGTGCTGCGGACCGTGCTGCGCAGCGTCCGGATCGACACCACCGACCGCCCGGCGGAGAAAATCCACAACCGCGGCGTCGCGTTCACCCCCCGCGACGGCGGGCGGGTCACCGTGCACCGGCTGTGAACCTCTGCCCCGCCGGGGCGGGGCGGGCGAACCTGTGCCCCGCCGGGGCGGGGCGTGCGAACCTCTGCCCCGCCGGGGCGGGGCGTGCGACGATCTGAGCCATGACCGAATCGCTCGTCGAGCAGATGAACGCCGCGCTGGCCACTACCATCCCAATCGCCGGGAAGATGGGCGTGCGGGTGGTCGAGGCGGGGCGCGGGTACGCCGTCACCTCGGTGCCCGCCGAAGGCAACGGCAACCACTTCGGCGTCATCTACGCCGGCGTGCAGTTCACCGTCGCGGAGGTGCTCGGCGGGATCATCGCGCTGGTGACCTTCGACACCGCCAAGTACTTCCCGCTGGTGAAGAACCTCGACATCAGCTACCGCGCGATGGCCAACACCGACCTGCGCGGCGAGGCCCGGATCGATGAGGAGACCATCGCCCGGATCGAGGCGGAGGCGGCCGAGCGCGGCAAGTCCGACTTCACCGTGGCCGCGACGGTCACCGACGCGAATGGTGTGGTGGTGGCCACCAGCACCGGGCACTACCAACTGCGGGCGTTGGTCAGGTAGCGGCTATCCGCGGGCCGGGAGCGTCCAGTCCGGCCGGGGGAAGTGGCAGGTGTACCCGTTCGGGTAGTGCTGCAGGTAGTCCTGATGCTCGGGCTCGGCCGCCCAGAACGGCTGCGCCGGCACCAGCTCGGTGACCACCGGCCCGGGCCAGCGTCCGGACGCGTCGACCTCGGCGATGGTGTCCTGCGCGACGCGGCGCTGGTCGTCGTCGAGGTAGAAGATCGCCGAGCGGTAACTGGAGCCGACGTCATTGCCCTGCCGGTTGGGCGTGCTCGGGTCGTGGATCTGGAAGAAGAACTCCAGCAGCGCCCGGTAGTCGGTCTGGGCGGGGTCGAAGACGATCTCGATGGCCTCGGCGTGGCCCGGGTGGTTGCGGTAGCTGGGCTGGTCGTTCTCGCCGCCGGTGTAGCCGACCCGGGTGTCGAGCACGCCGGGGCGGTTGCGGATGAGTTCCTGCATGCCCCAAAAGCATCCGCCCGCCAGGATCGCGGTCTGCGTTGCCATCGCTGCTCCTCGGTTCGGTGCCGTCGACCGTCACCTCACACCATACGTCCGGCCCTTTGGGCGCAGGATTCGCGAGACTTTCCGAATAGAACATGTTCTAGTTGACGGATGAGTGCCCCTGCCGTTGGACCCTTCAGCCGCGCCGAGTTGGAGGACGCCTTCGCCCGGTTCGAGCAGACCGTCGACGATGCCGCCAAGACCCAGGACTGGGACCTGTGGGTCGCGCACTACACCCCCGATGTGGACTACATCGAGCACGCCGCCGGCACCATGAAGGGCCGCGAACAGGTGCGCAGCTGGATCAAAGAGACCATGGGCAGCTTCCCGGGCAGCTACATGACGGCGTTCCCGTCGCGATGGTCGGTGATCGACGAGGCCCGCGGCCGGGTGATCTGCGAGCTCGACAACCCGATGCGCGATCCCGGCGACGGCACCATCATCAGCGCCACCAACATCTCCATCATCGACTACGCCGGCGACGGGCTGTGGAAGCGCCAGGAGGACGTCTACAACCCGCTGCGCTTCCTCAAAGCGACCCAGAAATGGTGCCGGCGGGCCGCCGAGCTGGGCACCCTCGACGGCGAGGCGGCGCGCTGGTACGAGCAGTTCGGCGGCGGCCGGTGAGCGCACCGACGGCGCTGGTGATGGGCGCCAACGGCTACCTCGGTTCGCACGTCACCCGGGCGCTGGTCGGCGACGGCGTCGAGGTGCGCGCGATGGTCCGCGCCGGCGCCGACACCACCGGCATCGACGACCTGGCCGTCACCCGATTCACCGGGGACATCTTCGACACCGACACCGTGCGGGCGGCGATGACCGGCGTCGACGTCGTCTACTACTGCGTGGTCGACACCCGGGCGTGGCTGCGCGACACCGCGCCGCTGTTTCGCACCAACGTCGAGGGACTGCGCGGCGTGCTGGACATCGCCGCCGAACTTGCGGCCGCCGGATCGCTGAAGAAGTTCGTGTTCACCAGCAGCTACGCCACCGTCGGGCGGCGCCGCGGCACGACCGCCACCGAGGACGACCGGATCTCGCCACGCGGGCTCACCGACTACGTCCGGTCCCGGGTGCAGGCCGAGGAGACCGTGCTCGACTACGCCCGGGATCGGGGCCTGCCCGCGGTCGCGATGTGCATCTCCACCACCTACGGCGCCGGCGACTACGGCATGACCCCGCACGGCGCGCTGATCGCCGGGACGGTGTTCGGCAAGCTGCCGTTCGTGTTCGGCGGGGTGTCGCTGGAGGCCGTCGGGATCGACGACGCGGCCCGGGCGATGATCGCCGCCGCGCAGCACGGCCGGGTGGGCGAGCGGTACCTGATCTCGGAGTCGATGATCAGCAACGCCGAGGTGGTGGCGATCGCCGCCGAGGAGGCCGGGGTGCCCGGGCCGCGGCGGGTGCTGCCGATCCCGGCGCTGTACGCGCTCGGGCTGCTGGGCACCCTCACCTCCCGGCTGCGCGGCACCGACGAGCGGCTCACCCTGGCGTCGGTGCGGCTGATGCGCGCCGAGGCGCCGGTCGACTGCGGCAAGGCGCGCCGCGAGCTGGGCTTCGACCCGGCTCCGGTGCAGCGCTCGGTGCGCGAGGCCGCGCGATTCTGGGCGGACCGCCGGGCGGCCCGCCGACGGGGCTGATCAGGGGTTCTCGGCGCGCCGCTTGAGCCGGGCCAGGGTGGCCTCGATGTGCTGACGGTTGGCGGCGTCACGATCGGACACCCCGGTCAGCAGGCCGGCCAGCGGCGAGAACCAGCCCGGCCGACGGTCCCAGGTGCTCTCGGTCAGCCGGGTGCCGGTCTCGGTCGGCTCCAGCTGGTAGCTCCAATGCGCGATCGGGATGCCCATCGCCCGCACGTCGAAGCCGAACTCCCGGCCGGCGGCGGCCCGGGTGACGGTGCAGTTGGTCGACCAGGTCTTCGAGCCGTTGCGGTTGCGGCCGGTGAAGACCGCGCCCGGCACGGCCGAATCGCCCTTCTTCCAGACCATCTCGGTGGTCTCCTCGGCCAGTGCGGCCAGCGTGGACAGATCGGTGATCAGCGCGTACACCGCCTGCGGGTCGGCGGCGATGTCGACCGAGGCGGTGGCGTTGGGGGCTGCTTGGGGTGCCATCGGGCCAGTTTAGGACGGGTCGCGGCGCGGGATCAGGGCAGCGGCCCGAACAGCTCGCGGGCCAGCTGGGTGTCGCCGTACTCGCGCAGCGAGGTGATCAGCCCGTCGTGGGTGTCGAACAGGAAGACCAGCGGGGCGTCGTAGCGGCGGCCGTCGGCCGTGGTGCCCTCGGCCTGCGCCTCGATGACGGTGTTCTCCGCCTCGTTGAGACAGCGGATCAGGTGGAACTCGATGTCGGCGCGGCTCCGGATCCGCTCGATGACCCGCCGCAGCGCGGCGGCGTCGTACTCCCGGCGGGTGACGTTGGACCAGTAGCTGAAGTCGTCGCTGACAAGTGAGAACGCCTCGTCCAGGTCGCCGCCGGTGCCGATGCTCTGCACGAACATCCAGCCCAGCTCGGCCTGCGGGTCATCAAACGGCGTGGTCACGCCGCTCATCCTGGCCCGGTCGGCCGCCGTCGTCAACGGCCGCGACGGGGTGTCCGCGACCCGGGACGCCCCGGGCCCGCCGGTTGCTGCACCGTCGGCCCGGGCGGCCACCGCGCCGACGGCTCAACCCGGTACGGGACGCGCCGGTGCGGGCGTCCAGGGGTGAGCGCTCGCGGGGCGGGGCGGACTACCGTGGAGCCATGAGCGCTGCCGAACCCGAGAAAAAGGGCCGGGGCAATCCGCTGGAGATCGGGCACCGGCTGCTGCTGGCGCTGACCTTCGGCCGGTACCCGCGGACCATCATGGGCATGAAGACCGTCGAGCTGCACACCGTCGGGCGCAAATCCGGACGGCGGTTCGCCAACATGCTGACCACGCCGGTGCATGACGACAACCGGATCGTGCTGGTGGCGTCCAAGGGCGGGGACCCCAAGGACCCGGACTGGTATCGCAACGCGGTGGCCAACCCGGAGGTCACGCTGACCGTGGACGGGGTGGTGCGCCCGATGACCGCGCGCACCGCGACCGCGGCCGAGCGCGACCAGCTCTGGCCCCGGGTGGTCAAGGCCTACCGCGGCTACGCGGGCTACCAGGCCAAGACCGACCGGGTGATCCCGCTGCTGATCTGCGAGCCGCGCGACGCGTCCTGACCGCGCCCGGGCGCCGAGCTCACTCGGCGTCGAGGTCCTTGCCGACGAGTTCGGCGATCTGCGCCAACACCGCGGCGTCGTCGCAGGCCACCGTCACCTCCGCCCCGTTGCCGGCACCCAGGGTCATGATCATCAGCGCGGAACCGGCGTCCACCGGCTCGCCGCCGTCATAGGCCAGGGTGACCTCGGCGCCGGAGGCGGTGACGGCGTCGGCGATGATCGCGGCCGGGCGGGCGTGCAGGCCGACGGCGGATCCGACGATGACATTCTTGCTGGGCATCTGATGCTCCTATCTCGGGGTTTTCCGGTGGGGGTCAGGCGGCGACGGGCGCCGGGGATGCGGGTGTGGACCCGGTCAGCTGTTTGGCGAGGATGACGGCGATCGCGCCGACGACGGTGCCCGCGGCCAGCGCCAGCACGAAGCCCAGCACATTGCCGATTGCGAAGATCACGAAGATGCCGCCGTGCGGCGCCTTCGAGGTGACGTCGAACGCCATCACCAGCGCGCCGGTCACCGCGCCGCCGGCCATCATCGACGGGATCACCCGCAGCGGGTCGGCCGCGGCGAACGGGATGGCGCCCTCGGAGATGAATGAGGCGCCCAGCAGCCAGGCCGCCCGGCCGTTCTCCCGCTCCGGCGCGCTGAACAGCCGGGGCCGCAGCGCGGTGGCCAGCGCCATCGCCAGCGGGGGCACCATGCCGGCGGCCATCACCGCGGCCATGATCCGCATGGACGGCACATCGGTGACCGAGAGCCCGGCCGCCGCGAAGGCATAGGCCGCCTTGTTCACCGGCCCGCCGAGGTCGAAGCACATCATCAGGCCGAGGATGATCCCGAGCACGATCACCGAGGCGCCGGTCATCCCGGCCAGCCAGTGCTCCAGGCCGTTCTTGGCGGCCGCCAGCGGACGGCCCAGCAGCAGGAACATCGACAGTCCGACGACCAGCGAGGCGCCCAGCGGGATGATCACCACCGGCATCAGGCCGCGCAGCCAGCGGGGCGCGTCGATCCGGCCGAGGGCCGCGGCGACCAGACCGGCGATCACGCCGCCGACCAGGCCGCCGATGAATCCGGCCTGCACGAAGACCGCCACCGCACCCGCGGTGAAGCCGGGCGCCAGGCCGGGCCGGTCAGCCATCGCGAAGGCGATGTAGCCGGCCAGCGCGGGCACCAGGAACATGAACGCCAGCTGCCCGACGCTGAACAGCACCGCGCCGAGGTAGACCCGCAGGCCGCCGTCGGGCAGGTCGGTCAGCGAGTTCGCGGCGGCGATGTGTGCGCCGACCGAGTTCAGGCCGTAGCCGGCCGGACGCTGCCCGTCGACACCATTGCCGAGCTGGTAGCCGCCGACCAGGAAGCCCAGCGCGATCAGCAGACCACCGGCGGCGACGAACGGGATCATGTAGCTCACGCCGGTGAGCAGGATCTGCCGGGTGCGGGTGCCCCAGCCGACATCGCCGGAGCCCGGCGCGGCATCGGCCGCGCCGCCGGCCCCGCCGCCGCCCTCGACCCGGGCGGCAGCCGGATTGCCCGCGGCGGCGACCGCCTCGGCGAGCATCGTGTCGGGTTCGTTGATGGCCCGCTTGACCCCGGAGGCGACGACCGGCTTGCCGGCGAACCGGCCGCGGTCCTTGACCCCGACGTCGGTGGCGAAGATGACGGCGTCGGCCGCGGCGATGACGTCGGCGGCCAGCGGGGTGCTGCCGGAGGAGCCCTGGGTCTCGACGGCGAACTCCACCCCAGCACGTTCGGCGGCCAGTGTGAGCGCGTCGGCGGCCATGTAGGTGTGTGCGATGCCGGTCGGGCAGGCGGTGACGGCGACCACCCGGGCGGCGTTCTTCGGCGCGTCGGCGGCCTGCGGCGCTGCCGGGGTGGCCGGGGTGCCGGGTGCGGCCGGTGTGGCGGCCGGCTTGGGCGAGGTGGGTTTGGGCGAGGTGGGTTTGGGCGAGGTGGGTTTGGGCGCGGGGTGGACCGCGCCGTCGATCAGCGTCACCACGTCCTCGGCGGTGCCGGCGTCCCGCAGCGCCGCGACGAAGTCCGGTCGCACCAGCGCGCGGGCCAGGCTGGACAGCAGCTTCATGTGCTCGGCGCCGCCGGCGTCCGGTGCGGCGATCAGGAACACCAGGTCGGCGCCGCCGTCGGGTGCGCCGAAGTCGACCTTGGGGTGCAGCCGGGCGAAGCCAATCGTCGGGACCTCGACGTACGGCGAGCGGCAGTGCGGGATGGCGATGCCACCGGGCAGCCCGGTGGCGGACTTGGCCTCGCGCTCCAGTGCCGCGCCGGTCAGACCGTCCGGGTCGGTGCAGCGGCCGGCGTCGGCGGCCTGGCGGGCCAGCCGGCCGATCACGGCGGCCTTGTCGGCACCGGCGTCGATGTCCAGGAGGACCAGGTCCGCGGTGGTGACCGGCTGTTCGGTGTTCGTCATGGCAGTACTTTCGTCGGCGTGATCAGGGGATTCAGGATCGGCGGCCGGCCAGTGCGGTGACCGTGACCGCGGCGGGGTCCAGCTGTTCGGGGCCCGGCAGCGCCGAGCCCGGCAGTGCCGCGGCGGCGCTGCCGTAGGCCACCGCCATGGCCAGGCAGTCGGCCGGTTCGGCGCCGCTGACCTCGGCCCGCAGGTAGCCGGCCAGCGACGAGTCCCCGGCCCCGACGGTGCTGCGCGCGGCGATCGGCGGCGGCACCGCCAGCCAGGCGGCGTCGGCGTTGACCAGCACCGCCCCGGCTGCGCCGAGGGTGGCCAGCACGGCGCTCACCCCGCGGTCCACCAGTTGGGCCGCCGCGGCCAGTACCGGCCCCGGATCGCCGTGCCGGGCGGCGGACTCCAGCGCCGCGGGGTCGGCGCCCACCAGCCCGGCCAGCTCCTCGGCGTTGGGCTTGATCAGATCCGGCGCGGCGGCCGTGAAGCCGGCGGCCAGCGCGGCCAGCGGCGCGTCGGAGGTGTCCACGGCGACCCGGGTACCGGCGCCGGTGAGCCGGCGGGTGATGTCGGCGTACCAGGTCACCGGCATGCCCGGGGGCAGCGATCCGGACAGCACCACCCAGTCGGCGCCGCCGGCCCGGGCCAGCACCGCCTCGGTCAGCGCGGCGGTGTCGCCGGCGTCGCGCACGGCGCCGGGCTCGTTGAGCTTGGTGGTGGTGCCGTCGGGTTCGGTGAGGGTGAGGTTGGTGCGCACCATGCCCGGGGCGGTCACGGTGGCGTGTCGGACGGCGGTGCCGGCCAGCAGCGTCAGGAAGGCGTCGCCGGGGCCGGCGGGCAGCAGGGCGACGGTGTCCACCCCGGCCATGGTCAGCGCGCGGGCGACGTTGACGCCCTTGCCGCCGGGCTCGGCGCAGACCGCCTCGACCCGCTGGACGGCGCCGCGGACCAGCGCCGACGGCAGCGTGATGGTGCGGTCGATGCTGGGGTTCGGGGTCACGGTGAGGATCACGCGAGCACCACCTCAACGCCCGCGGCGGTCAGCGACCGGTGGTCGGCGTCGGCGATGCCGCGATCGGTCACCAGCGCGTCGATCTCGGTGATCGGCGCGAAGCCGATGAAGGATTCCCGGCCGAGCTTGGCGGAGTCGGCGACGGCCACGACGTAGTTGGCGCTGCGGACCATGGCGCGCTTCACCGCGGCCTCCTCGCTGTCCGGGGTGGACAGGCCGTGCTCGACGGTGACGCCGTTGGCGCCCAGGAACGCGACGTCGACCCGCAGGGTCTCCAGCATCCGCACTGCGGCGTCGCCGACGGCGGCCTGGGTCTGGGCGCGGACCCGGCCGCCGAGCAGGTGCAGCGTCACCGTGGGCAGCCCGAACAACCGGGCCGCGACCGGGATGCTGTTGGTGACCACCGACAGCCGCCGGTCGGTGGGGATGTGGTCGGCGACCCGCGCGGTGGTGGTGCCGGCATCGATCAGCACGGTGCCGCCGTCGGGCGGAAAGAAGTCGGCGGCGGCGGCGCCGATGGCCGCCTTGGCCTCGGCGTGGGTGCTCTCGCGTTCGCTGACCCCGGGTTCGACCAGGCGCACCGCGCGGGTCGGGACCGCGCCGCCGTGCACCCGCTGCAGCACCCCGGTGCGCTCGAGCGCGGCCAGGTCGCGGCGCACCGTTTCGGTGGTGACCGCGTAGGCCTCGGCAAGCTCGGTCACCGACGCCCGCCCGCGGGCGAGCACGGTCGAGGCGATGGCCTGCTGACGTTCTTCGGGGTACACGGTGCTCCGGACTGTCGACGCCCCGCCGTTGGCGGCCGGGCCGGTTGGATTACGCCTGATTCATTTGGATATATGTTGTTTTAATCGTGAATGTGTTGCTTTGTCAAGAGTTTCTTGTAATCTGGCTCACATGAACATCGTCACGCCACCCATCTCACTGGCCGGAGTCCCCGTCGTTTCCGGGGTGCGCTACGCGCCGGTGATCCGGCCCGGCCGCGCGCCGCAGCCGGACCTGGCCGGGCTGGCCGAGCTGGCGGCCGCCGATCGGGAGGCCGAAGCCGCCCGCTTCGATGCCGCCGCCGCGGCGGTGGCCGCGCGGCTGCGCGACCGGGCGGCGGCGGCCACCGGCGTGGCCGCGGAAGTGTTGGCGGCGACCGCGCAACTGGCCCTGGACAAGGCCTGGCTGAGCCGGGCCCGCAGCGGCATCGCCGCGGGCGTCCCGGCGCCGCGGGCCACCCACGATTCGGTCGCCTTCTTTGCCGAGATGTTCGCCAAGGCGGGTGGACTGATGGCCGAGCGGGTCACCGACCTGTGCGACATCCGGGACCGGGTCACCGCCGAACTGCTCGGCCTGCCCGAGCCCGGCGTGCCGGTGCCGGCGACGCCGTCGATCCTGTGCGCCGACGACCTGGCCCCCGCCGACACCGCGGGCCTGGACCCGTCGCTGGTGGTCGGGCTGGCGACCAGCCTGGGCGGGCCGACCAGCCACACCGCGATCATCGCCCGGCAGTTGGGCATCCCGTGCGTGGTGGCGGTGGCCGGGCTCGACGGCGTCGCGGCCGAGACGATGGTGCTGATCGACGGCACCCGCGGGGTCGTCGTCGTCGAACCGGACCCGGCCCGGGCCGCGGCCGAGGTTGCGGCGGCCGAGCGGGCCGCCGCCGCGCTGGCGAACTGGGCCGGACCCGGCGGCACCGCCGACGGCCACCGCGTCGAGGTGCTGGCCAATGTGCAGGACGGTGCCGCCGCCCGGGCCGCCGCGGACACCCCGGCCGAGGGGGTGGGGCTGTTCCGCACCGAGCTGTGCTTCTTGAACCGGGAGACCGAACCGTCGGTGGCCGAGCAGGCCCAGATCTACGCCGAGGTGCTGGCGGCCTTCCCGGCGGGCAAGGTGGTGATCCGCACCCTGGACGCCGGATCCGACAAGCCGCTGAAGTTCGCCGGACACGCCGATGAGCCGAACCCGGCGCTCGGGGTGCGGGGCATCCGGATCGCGGTCGCCAACCCCGGCCTGCTGGACCGTCAGCTGGCCGGGATCGCCCGGGCCGCCGAACTCGCCGGGGTGGCGCCCTGGGTGATGGCGCCGATGATCGCCACCCCCGCCGAGGCCCGGGACTTCGCCGAGCGGGCCCGGGCGCACGGCCTGCGGCCCGGGGTGATGATCGAGATCCCGGCCGCCGCGTTGCTGGCCGACCGGATCCTCGAACACGTGGACTTCCTGTCCGTCGGCACCAACGATCTGGCTCAGTACACGATGGCCGCCGACCGGATGTCGGCCGAGCTGGCGGCGCTGACCGACCCCTGGCAGCCCGGGGTGCTGGCACTGGTGGCGGTGGCGGCCGCCGCGGGCCGCGCCGCGGGTAAGCCGGTCGGGGTGTGCGGGGAGGCGGCGGCCGACCCGCTGCTGGCCTGCGTGCTGGCCGGGATGGGCGTCACCTCGCTGTCGGCGGCCTCGGCCGCGGTCCCCGCGGTGGGCGCCCGGCTCGCCGCGGTATCGCTCGCGCAGTGCGAGGAGGCGGCCGCGGCGGTGCTGGCCGCGGCCGGCGCCGCGGAGGCGCGCGCCGCCGCGCACGCCCTGCTCGGCTGATCCGGGAATAAACGGACCGCAGTCCGGTTGATTGGGGTAGTTCTCAATTCAAGGAGGAATCCGATGCCTGCCATCACCGCCGACACGTTGACCCTGCCGCGGATCACCGCGGCCACCCCCGACCAGGCCGAACGGCCGGTGCGATCCATCACCACCGGCCCGCGCGGCATCGAGGGCGAGGGATTCCCGGTGGTCCGGGCCTTCGCCGGGGTGTCCGCCGCCGACCTCGACCCATTCGTCCACCTCGACCAGATGGGTGAGGTCGACTACGAACCGGGCGAACCGCGCGGCACCGACTGGCATCCGCACCGCGGCTTCGAGACCGTCACCTACATGATCGACGGGCAGTTCGCCCACCAGGACTCGCACGGCGGCGGCGGGCTGATCGGCGACGGCGCCACCCAGTGGATGACCGCCGGGTCGGGCATCCTGCACATCGAGACCCCGCCCGCCGAACTCGTCGAGAGCGGCGGCCTGTTCCACGGCCTGCAGCTGTGGGTGAACCTGCCGCGCGCCGACAAGTTCGCCGCCCCGCGCTACCAGTCCATCGAGGCCGAGCAGGCCGGGTTGCTGTCCTCGGCCGACGGCGGCGCGCTGCTGCGCCTGATCGCCGGCGACGTCGACGGGCACCGCGGCCCCGGCGTCACGCACACCCCGATCACCGTGGCGCACGCCACCGTGCAACCCGGTGCGCGGCTGAACCTGCCCTGGGACCGGAGCTTCAATGCGCTGGTCTACGTGCTGTCCGGGCGGGGCAGCGTCGGACCCGACGGCCACCCGATCGAGCAGGGCCAACTCGCGGTGCTCGGCGCCGGCGACCGGATCACGGTGGACGCCGCCGCAACCCAGGACGCCAACCGGCCGGCCCTGGAGGTGCTGCTGCTGGGCGGTAAGCCGATCCGGGAGCGGGTCTTCCACTACGGGCCGTTCGTGATGAACACCAAGGCCGAGGTGATCGAGGCGCTGGAGGACTACCAGGCGGGCCGGTTCGGGGCGATCCCGGCGGGCGCACTGCGGCCGCACCGGGCGACCGGTCAGCGCTCCGGGTAGGGCTTCGGATAGAGCTCCGGATAGAGCACTGCCAGCTCGCCGAGGTTGGCGGCGACCGACACCAGCGGCAACGCATCGGTGACCGGTCGCCCCACCTCGGCCGATTCGGCGCGCAGCGCCGTCACGAAATGTGCGGTGAACGCCACCGGGTCCCCGGCGCGATCGCACACCGCAGTCGCGAAGTCGTCCAGCACCGCGCGGGTGCCCGGGTAGGCCTCCGGCGCCGGTGGCCGGGGAATGTCGGCGATCAGATCGGCCGCCGCGCGCAGCGCGGTGACCCGGTTGGTCTCCTGGATGATCGGCGTCCGGATGTCGGCCGGCCCGCCGCTTTCCGACAGGTACTGGCGCAGGCCGTCGTCCAGGGTGCTGGCGGCGGCCAGCGCCTGCACCCCGAGGGCGGCGACGGCCGCGGGGTCGGTCCGGCCGGTGATCCGGCCGACGGCCGCGCGCAGGTAGGCGAAGCCGACGTCGGAGGCCGCCCGGATGGCCCGCTGCACGGCATTGCCGGTGCCGCGCGGCCACAGCAGCGTGGAGACCACCGCGCCGACCGTGCCGCCGACCAGAATGTCCTCGATCCGCAGCAGCCCGACCTGCCAGCCCGACGGGTGGATCAGGTTGAACACGATCAACACCAGCATGGTGAACGCGGCCTGGCCGGCCGCGAATGACCACAGCTTGGGCACGAACGCCGCCAGGAAGGCGACCACCGGCAACATCAGCCACATCACCACCGGATTGACCCCGAGCAGCTCGATCAGCACCGCGCCGACCGCGAAGCCGCCGCAGGTGCCGAGCACCGCGCGCAGCACGGTGGTGCCGGTGGTCAGGGCGGTGCTGCGCAGCACCGAGATGCTGGCCAGCACCACCCAGAATCCGTGCTGCACCGGGAACAGCTGGGTGGTGGCCACCGCCAGCGCCAGGCCAAGACCGGTGCGCAGGCTGTTGCGGACCACCACCGAGCGCCCGCTGAGGTAGCCCGACGGCATGTGCGCCACCGCCTCGATCTCCGAGAGCACCCAGTCCGAGGCGCGGGCGGCCGGCATGCCCCGGCCCAGCACCTGGCTGAGCACCGGCCGGGAGTCGGCCGCGGCGGCCCGGTTGATCAGTCGTCCGGTGGCGCCCACCTGGGCGCCGAAGGTCCGGCGCTCCAGCAGTCGCCGGCCCACCGCGACCGCCGCCCGGTCGTCGGGCTCGGTGAGGATGTCGCGGATCGCCTCGCGGTAGCTGCCCGCCGAGACGTCGCGCAACTCGGTGATGGCGGTGACCAGGCCGGTTCGGTCCGGGGGGTGGCGCCGGTTGCGCGGATCGGCCAGCAGCAGCGCCGATTCGCGCAGCACCCGCACCGCGGGCCCGGCCACCGCGCCGAGCGCGGCAGCGGTGTCGCCGGTGACCCGGTCGGTGAGCCAGCCCAGGTCGTCGACGACCCGGACCAGCGCCCGGCTGCCCGCCGTCAGCCCGACCGGGCGGAATTCCCCGTTGACGTAGTGCGCGAACAACGCGTTCATCGCGGCGTTGACCGCGCGGGCATCGGCGCGGCCCTCCAGCCGGTCGGCCAGCGCGGTGCACACCCGGGAGCAGTGCCGACGCAGCTTGTCGTGGTGCCGCGGCGGGAAGACGAACAGCGCGGCGGGCAGGCTGACGGCCAGCGCGATGGCCCAGCCCTGCAGCCGGTCGGGGACCGGCCCGACCGGGGTGCAGACCGGCAACACGAACGTCATCAGGATGGCCCGCTGCGCGGCGGCCGCCGAGGCGCTCAGCACCCCGGAGAAGGTGACCGCCACGCCAAGGGCGAACATCGTCGCGACGGCAAGCCCCGGGTGCGGCGCCACCGCGGTGCCCAGCGCGATCAGCCCGGCGCCGATCCCGCCGAGGGTCAGGTAGCTGACCGCGCGGCCCGGCCGGGTGCCGGGGAAGTCCACCACGATGAGCAGCGCGATGGCGCCGAAGATGGCGTACATCGTGGTCTGTTCCGTGCCGAAGGCGATGCCGAGCGCGGCGGCCACCGGGATCATCAGCCCGGCCCGGGCGGCGCGCCGGCGGGCGTCGTACTCCGGATCGCGCTCGGTCAGCGCGTCGAGCAGCCGGCGGACCGGACGCGGCAGGCGCATCCGCTCAACCTAGCGCCAGCCGGCCGGTGCGGCAGCGGGGTTGATCAGGCCGGCTCGGCGCCGTCGGTGACGACCTCCGGCGAGGAAGGCTCGGCCCAGTGGCCGCCGATCAGGTCGTCGATCAACCGGTTGAACATCCAGGCCAGGTCCTCGCTCTGGTGCGGCAGGGTGGACTGCTCGTAGCCGGTCAGCAGGTACACCGCCAGTTCGGCGAAGATCCGGGACTGCCGGTCGTTGCGGACGATCTCCCGCGCCGCGGTCCGGATCACCTCGAACCGCTCGAAATCGACCTCGACCTGGGCGGCGCGTACCTCCGGATCCACCGATGCCCAGGTGCGGATCGCGGCGTCGGCCTCGTGCGGCAGGTTCAGCCCGACGTGGGTGATCTTGCGGATCCGGTCGGTCGGGTCGGTGATGGCCTGCAGCGCGGCCACCCGCTTGTGCGTCGACTGCCCCCAGTGCTCGATCAGCTCCCGGGTGTAGTGACCCCAGTTGGAAAAATAGTGATAAAAGGATCCGGTTGTGACACCCAGGCGGTTGCAGACCACCGCCAGTTTGAGACCCCCGAAGCCTGCGTCGGCCAATACCTCGAGCCCGGTGTCGAAGTACGCCTCCCTAGAAACGACGCTTGCCATGACAACGCACCATATGTCCTCCGCTGAGGCTCCGCTGCCGAAAGGCTCCCGGAACCGCCGTCGCCCCAGGTGCGCCCGCTGGTTAGCATGGCTAGCAGAACCGCACTACCCGGAGGTGGAAATCCCGTGAGCGCACTTCGCACCGACGACGACAGCTGGGACATCGCGACCAGCGTCGGCACCACCGCGGTGATGGTGGCCGCCGCCCGGGCGGCCGAAACCGCCGCGGCGGATCCGCTGATCAACGATCCGCACGCCGAGTTGCTGGTCTCCGGCGCCGGACCCGGACTGTGGGCGGAGAACCTGCTCTCCGACGACAAGCTCGTCCAGCTCGCCGACATCGACGCCGAGGTGGCCGGCATCGCCCGGCACATGCGCGGATATCAGGCCGTGCGCACCCGCTTCTTCGACGCGTTCTTCGCCGCCGCGACCGACGCGGGGATCCGGCAGGTGGTGATCCTGGCCTCGGGCCTGGACGCGCGCGCCTATCGGTTGGACTGGCCGGCCGGAACCACGGTCTTCGAGATCGATCAGCCCAAGGTGCTGGAGTACAAGTCGGCCGTGCTGGCCCGCAACGGCGTCGCGGCCACCGCCGAACTCGCCCAGGTGCCGGTCGACCTGCGCGCCGACTGGCCGGCCGCGCTGCGTGCCGCCGGGTTCGACGCGTCCCGTCCGACGGCCTGGCTGGCCGAGGGGCTGCTGATGTACCTGCCGGCCGAGGCCCAGGACCGGCTGTTCGAGAACATCGGAGCGCTCAGCGCGCCGGGCAGCCGGGTCGCGGCCGAGACCGCCACCACCCGCAGCGAGGAGGCCCGCGCCGCGGCCCGGGCCCGGTTCCGCAAGGTCACCGACATTCTCGGGGTGTCGCCGGGACTGGACATCGGGGACCTGATCTACCACGACGAGCACCGCGCCGAGCTGGCCGGCTGGCTCAACGCGAACGGTTGGACGGCCGCCGCGGTCCGATCGCTCGACGAGATGGCGCGGTACGGCCGCGGCACCCTCGACGGCGAGGTCGACGAGGACGCCTTCTCGCTGTTCGTCACCGCAGAGCGTCGCTGACCGATCGGCGGTGGGGCGTTGGCCCTACCAACCGATCGGTGGGTTGCCTACGATGGGCAGCACCACAGCGACCCGGCCTTGGGCCGGGGCAGGAGGAAGCCCCATGACCGCCCGCACCACCGATGCCGCCGGCACCGACGTCGATATCCCGGCCATCGTCGCCGGTTTGCGCAGCACCCACGCCTCCGGCCGCACCCGGTCGCTGGACTGGCGCCGCGAACAGCTCAACGCGCTGGCCCGGATGGTGGCCGACAACGAGACCCGGATCCTCAACGCGCTGGAGATCGACCTGGGCCGCAGCCCGTTCGAGGGCTGGCTGGCCGACGTCAGCACCACCATCAACGAGGCCAAGGACGCCGCCAAGAACGTCGGCAAGTGGGCCAGGCGCCGGCACCGGCTGTTGGAACCGTCCCAGCTGCCCGGCCGCGGCTGGATCGAGTACGAGCCCTACGGCACGGTGCTGGTCATCGGCGCCTGGAACTTCCCGTTCGCGCTGACCCTGGGACCGGCCGTCGGTGCCATCGCCGCGGGCAACACCGTGCTGCTCAAGCCCTCGGAGGTGGCCCCGGCGTCGTCGGCGCTGATGGCCGAGCTGGTGCCGCGCTACCTGGACAACGAGGCGATCGTGGTGCTGGAGGGCGACGGCATGGTCAGCCAGCAGCTGATCGAGCAGGGCTTCGACCGGGTCTGCTTCACCGGCGGCACCGAGATCGGCCGCAAGGTGTACCAGACCGCGGCCGCGCAGCTGACCCCGGTGACGCTGGAATTGGGCGGCAAGAGCCCGGTGATCGTGGCGGCCGACGCCGACATCGACGTCGCCGCCAAGCGGATCGTCTGGACCAAGCTGATCAACTCCGGGCAGATCTGCATCGCGCCGGACTACGTGCTGGTCGAGGAGTCGGTGCGCGACCGGTTGGTCGACAAGATGGCCGAGGCCGTGGCGAAGTTCGAGGCCAAGAACACCGGCGGGAAGCGAATCGTCAACGAGCGGCACTTCGCCCGGCTGACCGGGGCGCTGGCCGCCACCGAGGGCCGCGTCGCCGTCGGCGGCGGGTCCGATGCCGCCAAGATCGAGATCGAACCGACCGTGGTGGTCGACCCGTCGGTCGACGAGCCGCTGATGACCGAGGAGATCTTCGGGCCGATCCTGCCGGTGCTGACGGTCGGATCCGTCGAGGAGGCCATCGCCTTCGTCAACGCCCGGGACAAGCCGCTGGCCGCCTACCTGTTCACCAAGAGCAAGGCGATCCGCGAGCAGGTGATCCGCCGGGTGTCCGCCGGCGGCATGGTGGTCAACCACCTGCTCTTCCACTTCGCCACCGCGAAGCTGCCGTTCGGCGGTGTCGGGCCGTCGGGCATCGGCGCCTACCACGGCAGGCACGGTTTCGAGGAGTTCAGCCACCGAAAGACGGTGCTGACCAAGCCGAGCCGACCCGACTTCGCCGCCCTGGTCTACCCCCCGTATACAGACAGGGCGTGGAAATTGGCGCGCCGGCTGTTCTGACCGCCCGCGCCGCGCACCCATCAGAGAGGAAGTCATGCCCGGAGTTTCAGATCGCGTTGTAATCGTCACCGGCGCCGGCGGCGGATTGGGCCGCGAGTACGCCCTGACGCTGGCCCGCGAGGGCGCGGCCGTGGTGGTCAACGATCTCGGCGGTGCCCGCGACGGCACCGGCGCCGGCCAGAACATGGCCGACCTGGTGGTCGAGGAGATCAAGTCCGCCGGTGGCCGCGCGGTGGCCAACTACGACAGCGTCGCCGAGGCCGCCGGTGCGGCCAACATGGTCAAGACCGCGATCGAGGAGTTCGGTGCGGTGCACGGCGTGGTCAGCAACGCCGGCATCCTGCGCGACGGCACCTTCCACAAGATGACCGACGAGAACTGGGACGCCGTGCTCAAGGTGCACCTGTACGGCGGTTACAACGTGATCCGGGCGGCCTGGCCGCACTTCCGCGAGCAGAGCTTCGGCCGGATCGTGGTGGCCACCTCGACCAGCGGGTTGTTCGGCAACTTCGGCCAGGCCAACTACGGTGCCGCCAAGCTCGGCCTGGTCGGGCTGATCAACACCCTCGCCCAGGAGGGCGCCAAGTACAACATCAAGGCCAACGCGGTCGCGCCGATCGCCGCCACCCGGATGACCGAGGACATTCTGCCGCCGGAGGTGCTCAAGAACCTCACCCCGGAGTACGTCGCGCCGGTGGTGGGCTACCTGTGCACCGAGGAGGTGCCGGACTCGGCGTCGGTGTTCATCGTCGGTGGCGGCAAGGTGCAGCGCACCGCGCTGTTCCAGAACGAGGGCGTCACCTTCACCAACCCGCCGTCGGTCGACGACATCGCCGCCCGCTGGTCGGAGATCGACGACCTGTCGGAGGCCAAGCAGGCCACCTTCAGCCTGCAGTGACCCGATCGTCGGCCGGTGAAAGCCGGTGAGGTGAAACAACTCTGGGGCGCGCCGGGCAGGTCATGCGCTGACCCGCCCGGCGGGCCGCCGGTCGGCGATCAGCAGGTGAGGGGGGTGCGGTGAGCGCGCTCGGGTTGGTGCTGGTCGGGCTGGTCATCGCCGTCGGACTGGTCGGCATTCTGCTGCCGGTGCTGCCCGGTGGGCTGCTGGTGTTCGGCGCGATCGCGGTTTGGGCGATCATTGAGCGCAGCACCGTGGGCTGGGTGACCCTGGGCATCGCGGCCGCGCTGTTCGTCGCGGCCGAGGTGATCAAGTACACCTGGCCGGTCAAGCGGATGCGCGCCGCCGACGTCCGGATGTCGATCCTGGCGATCGGTGCGGTGTGCGGCGTGATTGGGTTCTTCGTCATCCCGGTGATCGGGCTGTTGATCGGGTTCGTGCTCGGGGTGTTCGCGGCGGAGCTGGTGCTGCGCCGGGATCTGCGTCGGGCCTGGGTGTCCACCGTGCATGCGCTGCGCGGCGTTGCGCTGTCGGTGGGGGTGGACTTCACCGGCGCTCTGCTGTCGGCGATCGCCTGGCTGGTTGTGGTGACCGTCTGGTGAAACCTGTGAGTTTCCGGCTATTTGCCACCTAGTCGGCGTCGGCGGTTCTACGCTGCGCTGAGCAGTTCCCCACCGGGCGATTCGGCCCGCTGTGCCCGATTGGGGAGTCGGGGATTTCCGCGGGCCGGGGGGCCGCGCGATGGGGTCAATATTTCGGGTATTCACGGTGCTGGCGGTCGCGGTGTCGGCGGCGCTGGCGGCGGCCTGGACGGTGGTCGTCGCGGCGGTCACCCCGCTGGCGGCGGTGACGGCGCTGGTGATGGGCGGCACCGGGATGCCGTTGCTGAACACCGGCCCGGTCGCCACCCCGGACGCCGTCACGTCCTGGTACCTGGGCTGGACCAAGAACACCTACATCACCCCGTCGCTGCGTGCCGGGGACAGCTACGCCGGATCGGTGGCGGTCTACACCCCCGAGGAGTTCTGGCCGCTGCCCAACCAGCAGCTGACCTTCGACGAGTCGACCCAGACCGGGCTGGTGAATCTGGCCGGGTGCGCGGCGCGCGGAGCCTGCACGTATAACACCACCGCCACCGGCGCTAGCTCGCCGGACGGCGCGGAGCGCTTCCTGGTCTTCGGGTATTCGCAGAGCGCGCGGGTGGCGACGAATCTCAAGCGGGCACTGATCGCCACGCACAACGCCGCCGGGGACTGGGCCACCGTGCCGGCGTTGGATTTTGTGCTGATCGGCAACCCGAACCGCCCCAACGGCGGCATTCTGGAGCGGTTCGCCGGGCTGTCGATCCCGTTCTTCGGCATCAGCTTCGACGGGGCCACCCCCACCGACAGTGACTGCGCCAATGGCTGCAAGTTCGCCACCGCCGACTACTCCCGCCAGTACGACGGCTACTCCGACTTTCCGCTCTACCCGCTGAACCTGCTGGCCGACCTCAATGCGCTGGCCGGCATCTTCGCCGTGCACGGCAACTACTACGACGTCGACCCGGCCGGCTTCATCGACCAGGGTAGCTACGGCGACACCAGGTACTGGCTGATCCCCACCGCGACGCTGCCGATCCTGAGCGTGCTGCAGGGGGTGCTGCCCGCCGAGGTGAACGCGGCGCTGGCGCCGCTGTACGCCGGGTTGGACGCGCCGCTGCGGACGATCATCGAACTCGGCTACGACCGGTCCATCTCCCCGGGTGCGCCGACCCCGGCCCGGCTGCTGCGGCTCAGCCCGCTGCGTGACGCGATCACCGTCGGGATCGCCCTGGCCACCGGCATCGACGACGCCGTCGCGACGGCCTCCGGCAACCCCGGGTTCCGGCCGCTGGGCACCGCGAAGACCGGGCCGTTCGGGGTGCCGCAGTTCCAGTGGTCGGACCTGGCGGCCTTGGCGCCCGCCGCGGTCGGGGGGCCGGCACCGGCCAGCGTCGCGGCGGACGGGCAGCGCCGGGCTGTCGAGGAGCCGCCGGCCGGGGAGCCGCCGGCCGGGGAGCCGCCGGCCGGGGAGCCGCCGGCCGAGGGTCCGGCTGCCGGGGATCGGGCTGTCGCCGAGCCGCCTGCCGAGCGCGGCGCCATGCTGCTGCGTGGGTCGGCCGGAGCGCGGTTGCTCGACCGGGACGCACCGGAGCTTCCGCGGCTCCGGGCGGTGCTGGCGCCCCACAGCCGGGCTGCGGCGGCGGCGGCGGGCGCGCAGGAACCGGCGGGCGCGCAGGAACCGGCCGGCGGCACACCGGAACTGGCCGACGCTACTGTGTCGGACGAAGCGGCGTCCGACGAAGCGGGGTCCGACGAAGCGGCGGCGCAGCCGCCGGCCAGCCCCGCGGCGGCGATCACCAGGAAGGTTCGGGACGCCGCGGCGACCCGGGACCCCGCGGAGCCGACCGACGGGCCCGATGCTCGGCCGGCGCGGGCCGGCCGCGAGCGGCCCGCGGTGGCGCGGGGCGTGGGTGCACCGGCAGCACACCGCGCCGGAGCGCGCTGGGGTCACCGCGGGTGGGTGCGGCACCGCGTGCACCGCGAGGCCGCGCCCGCCGCCTGAGCCCCGCGATGCGCTAACCGCGCAACTGCGTGCGCAACGCGGCGAGTTGCTCGTCGGTGATGCCCGCGGCGTGCAGGTAGCCGGGCACCGAGCCGAAGTCGGCCTCGATCCGGCCGAGCGCGGAATCCAGGTACTCCGGGCGCACCCCGAGCACGTCGTCGGACAGCCGTGCCTCGGTGAATTCCGCCGCGTCGGAGGGGATTTCGCCGTTGAACCGGATCCGGATGCGCTCCATGATCTGGGCGCGCAGTTGCGGTGCGGCGGCATTGCTGGCGAGGTAGTCGGTCATCACGGTGTCGCGGTCGATCCCGGCGGCCTCCAGCACGACGGCCACCGAGAACCCGGTGCGGTCCTTGCCGGCAAAGCAGTGCGTCAGCACCGCGGCACCCGAACTCAGCAGCGCGACCGTTTGCCGCATCGCGCGCTGGGCACCCTCGGCGGTGGCGAACCGGGCGTACTCCTCGACCATGTAGCGCCGCCCGGCGTCCTTCATCGACTCGTCGTCGGGCTTCTCGGTCATCAGGCGCTGGAAGGCGTGCTCGTGCGGCGCCTCGGCGTCGACCGACGCGACCACCTCGACGAACGGCAGGTTGTGCACGACGACGCCGGCGGGCACCAGATCGGCGCCGTGCTGGGCCACCTCGGGCGGGCTGCGCAGGTCGGCGACGTCGGTGACCGCCAACTCCCGCAGCTGGGACAACCCGGTGTCGTCGAGCTGGGTCAGCTCCCCGGCCCGGTACAGCAGCCCGGGCCGGATCGCGCCCGACGTCGAGTGCGCGACGTCGCGAAAGTTCCACGCGCCGCTGAGCAGATCGGTCACGGCGCGACCACCGCGGCGGCCAGCGGGCTCTTGGCCGCGCCGAGCTCGGCGCGGGCGATGGCGCGCAGGTGCACCTCGTCGGGGCCGTCGAAGATCCGCATGGCGCGCTGCCAGCCGTACATCCGGGCCAGCACGGTGTCATCGCTGACCCCGGCGGCGCCGTGCACCTGAATCGCCCGGTCGATGACATTGCAGGCCATCTGCGGGGCGACCGCCTTGATCTGGGCGACCTGGTTGCGGGCGGCCTTGTTGCCGTGCAGGTCGATGGTCCAGGCGGCCCGCTCGCACAGCAGCCGCGCCGCATCGATCTCGTTGCGCGACAACGCGATCGCCTGCTGCACCATGCCCTGCTCGGCCAGCGGCTTGCCGAACGCGATGCGCCTGCTGGCCCGGTCGACCAGCAGTGCCAGCGCGCGCTCGGCCACCCCGATGGCGCGCATGCAGTGGTGGATCCGGCCCGGGCCCAGCCGGGCCTGGGCGATGGAGAAGCCGGATCCCTCCTCGCCCAACAGGTTTGCCACCGGGACCCGGACATTGTCGTAGACGATCTCGGCGTGGCCGTGCTGGTCCTGCCAGCCGAACACGCTGGTGGAGCGCAGGATCTGCACCCCGGGGGTGTCGATCGGCACCAGCACCATCGACTGCTGCTGATGCGGGGCGGCATCGGGGTTGGTGCGGCCCATCACGATCAGGATCTTGCAGCGCGGGTCGTTCGCGCCGGAGGTCCACCACTTGCGGCCGTTGATGACGTACTCGTCGCCGTCACGGGTGATCAGCGTTTCGATATTGCGGGCATCGCTGGAGGCGACGGCGGGCTCGGTCATCGAGAATCCGCTGCGGATCTCCCCGGCCAGCAACGGCTCCAGCCAATCGCGGCGCTGCTGCTCGGTGGCGAACAGGTGCAGGGTCTCCATGTTCCCGGTGTCCGGCGCCGCGCAGTTCATCGCCTCCGGGGCGATCTCGGTGGACCAGCCGGAGATCTCGGCCAGCGGCGAGTACTCCAGGTTGCTCAGACCCGACTCCGACGGCAGGAACAGGTTCCACAGTCCGCGGCGGCGGGCCTCGGCCTTGAGTTCCTCGACCACCGGCGGCACGGTGAAGTCATTCGGGCCTGCCGCGGCCCGGTAGGCGTCGTAGGACTCCTCGGCGGGAAACACCTTGTCCACCATGAACTCGGTGAGACGGTCCTGATAGTCGCGGGCCTGGTCCGAGGGTGCGAAGTCCATGCTCGCCACGATAGACACCCGTCGAGGTGCGCGCGCACGGTCCCCGCGGAATGCGCACCCCGCCGGTGGGCGCCCGGTCGAGCCGGAAAATCGCTGGACAGCACCGCGGCCGCCGCTGGTAGCGTCACCGGCCGTGAAGCGCAGGGTGCTGGCGGTGATGCTGCTCGTCGTGCTGGTGGGGTTGGGCGGCAACGCGGTGCTGGTCGCCCGCACCGAGCGGGCCGCCGAGGCGTTCGGCGGGGGCCGGGTGCTGGCGCTGCCGGGCCCGGATCTCAACGTCCGGGAGTACGGCCCCGCCGGCGGCCCGGCGATCGTGCTGCTGCACGGCTACTCCGCGTCGATCCAGTGGTGGGAGCCGGTCGCCGAGGCGCTGGCGGCGGCCACCGGTCGCCGGGTGATCGCCCTCGACCTGGTCGGGCACGGCGGCTCCGAGGCGCCGCGGGCGGCCCAGGCGTACGGCGCCGAGGGGCAGGCCGCGGCGGTGCGCGCGGCGCTGGACGCGCTCGGGGTGCGGCGCGCGGCGCTGGTCGGGCATTCGATGGGCGGCGGGGTGGCGACCGCGGTCGCCGAGGCCGAACCCGAGCGCATCGAGCGGGTCGTGGTGGTCGACACCTACGGCGACACCGGGCTGGTGGCGATCCCGGCGATGCGCTCGGTGGTGTGCGCGCCGGTGCTCGGTCCGGCGGTGGACCGGTTCCGGGGTATCGACGCGCTGAGCACCAGCTCGCTGCAGACCGGGTTCGCCGCCGATTACCCGGTGCCGGACTTCGCCTACCGGTCGCTGCAGCGACTCACCCACACCGGGGTGTGCGACTCCGACGCCATCGAGGACCTCAACGCGGTGCGTCCGGTGGCCGATCGGTTGGCCGGGCTCGGCCGCCCGGTGCTGGTGCTCTGGGGTGAGCGTGACGTGATCACCCCGACCGGGCCCAACGTCGCGCGGTTCACCGCGGCCGGGCTGCCGCCGCGGGTGATCGCCGGGTCCGGGCACAGCGTGATGGTGGAGCGGCCCGAGGAGTTCCTGGCCGCGGTGACCGATTTCCTCGCGGCTTAGCGGCTCGCCCCGGAATCGGTCAGCCCGCGGGCGATGACCAGCCGCTGAATCTGGTTGGTGCCCTCGAAGATCTGGGTGATCTTGGCTTCGCGCATGTAGCGCTCGACCCGGTAGTCGCGGGTGTAGCCGGCCCCGCCGAACACCTGCACCGCGTCGGTGGTCACCTTCATCGCCGCGTCGGTGCAGACCAGCTTGGCGATGCTGGCGTGCTGGGAGTACGGCAGCCCGGCATCGCGCCGGCGGGCGGCGTCGAGGTAGGTGGCCCGGGCCGAGGCCACCGCGGCGGCCATGTCGGCGACCAGGAAGCCCAGGCCCTGATGGGAGATGATGGTGCGCCCAAAGGTGGTGCGCTCATTGCCGTAGCGGACCGCCTCGTCCAGGGCGGCCTGGGCGATCCCGACGGCCACCGCCGCGATGCCGAGCCGGCCGGAATCCAGCGCGCTGAACGCGATCTGCAGGCCCTGCCCCGGCGCGCCGATCAGCCGGTCCGGCTCGACCAGCGCGTTGTCGTAGAACGCGGAGGTGGTCGGCACCGCGGCCAGGCCCATCTTCTCCTCGGGCTTGCCGAAGGACAGCCCGGGCAGGTCGCCGGGGACCAGGAAGCAGGAGATGCCGCGTGAGCCGTCGCCGGTGCGGGCGAACAGGGTGTAGAAGTCGGCGATGCCGCCGTGGGTGATCCAGGCCTTGGTGCCGTTGAGCAGGTAGCCGTCGGCGCAGGCGGTGGCGGTGGCGCGCAGCGCGGCCGCATCGGATCCGGCCTGCGGCTCGGACAGGCTGTAGGCGCCGATCTGCTGTCCGGAGAGCATCCCCGGCAGCCAGCGCCGCTGCTGCTCATCGGTGCCGAAGGCCAGCAGCGGGTGCGAGGACAGGCTGTGCACGCTGACCGCCACCGCGACCGCCGCCCAGCGGGCCGCGATCTCCTCCAGCACCTGCAGGTACACCTCGTAGGGCTGTCCGGCACCGCCCCACTGCTCGGGCTGCGGCAGGCTCAGCAGGCCGGCCTCACCGAGGGTGGCGAACACCCCGTCGGGATAGCGCTCGGTGCGTTCGTGCTCGTCGACGATCGGGTCGAGGACCTTCTCGGCGATGTCGCGGGTCAGCGCGATCAGCTCGGCGGCCTCCGCAGACGGGAGCAGTCGATCGACGGACATAGTTGCATCTCCTAGTTTTGTGGCGGTGCAACTGTACCCAGTCGCGCGGTCAGCGCGATCTCCACCAGCGCCCCGGGTACCGCCAGCTCGACGACCCCGACCGCCGTCCAGGCCGGGTGGGGCGCTTCCAGGAACCGATCCTTGACTTCGGCGAACACCGCGAAATGCCGCCGCAGCCCGACGTGATAGCTGGTCATCTCGACGACGTCGGCGAAGGTCAGCGACGCCAGCTCGAGCAGTCCGCGCAGGTTTTCGAAGGCCTGGGTGAACTGCGCCGCGGGGTCAGCGGGCAGGCGGGGTCAGCGGGCAGGCTGAGGTCCGGGCGCAGCCCGAGCATGCCCGAGCAGCGCAGCAGGTCACCGTCCAGGATCCCCGGGGCGAAGTGATGCTCGTCGTGCATCGAGCGCATCCACGCCGGGACGATGATCCTGGGCCCGGTCACCGGTCCCGCCGGGTCAGAGCGAGGCCAGGATGTCGTTGACCCGGTCCCGGGCGTCGCCGAACAGCATCTGGGTGTTCTCCCGGAAGAACAGCGGGTTCTGCACGCCGGCGTAGCCGGAGGCCATCGAGCGCTTGAACACGATGACATTGTCGGCATTCCACACCGTCAGCACCGGCATGCCGGCGATCGGGCTGCTGGGATCCTCGGAGGCGGCCGGGTTGACGGTGTCGTTGGCGCCGATGACCAGCACCACCGAGGTGCCGTCGAAGTCGTCGTTGATCTCGTCCATCTCCAGCACGATGTCGTAGGGCACCTTCGCCTCGGCCAGCAGCACGTTCATGTGGCCGGGCAGCCGGCCGGCGACCGGGTGGATGCCGAAGCGCACGTTGACGCCGCGCTCGCGCAGCTTGCGGGTCAGGTCCGCGACGCCGTACTGGGCCTGCGCGACGGCCATGCCGTAGCCGGGGGTGATGATCACCGAGTCCGCGCCGCGCAGCAGGTCGGCGGCGGCCTCGGCGTTGATCTCGCGGTGCTCGCCGTAGTCCTTGTCCTCGGCCGGGCCCGCCTCGATGCCGAACCCGCCGGCGATGACGGAGATGAACGACCGGTTCATCGCCTTGCACATGATGTAGGACAGGTAGGCACCGGAGGAGCCGACCAGCGCGCCGGTGATGATCAGCAGGTCGTTGCCGAGCAGGAAGCCCGCCGCCGCGGCGGCCCAGCCGGAGTAGCTGTTGAGCATCGAGACGACCACCGGCATGTCGCCGCCGCCGATGGAGGCGACCAGATGCCAGCCCAGCAGCAGCGCCAGCACGGTCACCACGGCCAGCAGCCACAGCTGCGGGTCGATGACGAACCACACCGTCAGCGCGACGAACACCAGCAGCGTCCCGACGTTGATCAGGTTCTTGCCGGGCAGCATCATCGGGGCGGACTTCATCCGGGCGGACAGCTTCAGGTTCGCCACGATCGAACCGGTGAAGGTCACCGCGCCGATGAAGACGCCGATGACCACCTCGGCGGAGTGGATGCCGAGCATGCCCTCGGCCGCCATCTTGACGGCGTCCGCGCCGACGGGATGGGCCTCGATGTGCAGGTAGCCGTTCCAGCCGACCAGCACCGCGGCCAGACCCACGAACGAGTGCAGCAGCGCGATGAGCTCCGGCATGCCGGTCATCTCGACGACCTTGGCCTTCCACAGCCCGATGGCTGCACCGATGGCCATCGCGCCGAACAGCAGTGCCAGGCCCAGCGGCTGCAGTTCATCCTTGATGGCCAGCGCGATGGTGGCGATCAGCGCGATGGCCATGCCGACGATGCCGAAGCTGATGCCGGCGCGGGAGGTCTCGTGTTTGGACAGCCCGGCCAGCGACAGGACGAAGAGCAGCGCCGCGACGACGTAGGCCGCGGTGGCGGTGTTTTCCAGGGTGAACATGGGTGTGGGGTTCCGATCGGGTAGGCAGGCGTCTAGCTGCGGGAGAACATCGCGAGCATGCGGCGCGTCACCGCGAAACCGCCGAAGATGTTGATGCTGGCCAACAGGATGGCCAGGGTCGCCACGGCGGCAATGGCCATGTCGGACTCACCGACCTGGAGCACGGCACCGACCACGATGATGCCGGAGATGGCGTTGGTCACCGACATCAGCGGGGTGTGCAGCGCGTGGTGAACGTTGCCGATCACGTAGTAGCCGATCACGATGGCCAACGCGAACACCGTCAGGTGGGCCTGCAGCACGGCCGGTGACAGGGCCAGCAGCAGGAAGACCAGCGCGGCCGCGGCGAAGGTGATGCTCAGCCGCCTGCCGGTCGACATCGGTTCCTTGGCCGGCGCGACCTCGACGGGCGCGGCGGCCGCGGCCGCCGCCGGGGCGGCCGAGACCTGTACCGGCGGTGGCGGCCAGGTGATCTCCCCGGCGCGCACCACGGTCATCGAGCGCTGCACGACGTCGTCGAAGTCCAGCACCAGCTCGCCGTCCTTACCCGGGGTCAGCAGCTTGAGCAGGTTGACCAGGTTGGTGCCGTAGAGCTGTGAGGCCTGGGCGGGCAGCCGGCCGGCCAGGTCGGTGTAGCCGATGATGGTCACGCCGTTGTCGGTGACGACCGAGCGGTCCTTGACGCTGCCCTCGACGTTGCCGCCGTTGGCCGCGGCCATGTCGACGATCACGCTGCCGGGCCGCATCGAGGCGACCATGTCGGCGGTGATGATGCGCGGCGCGGGCCGGCCCGGGATCAGCGCGGTGGTGACGATGATGTCGACGTCCTTGCACAGCTCGGCGTACAACTCCGCCTCGCGCGCCTTGTAGTCGTCACCCATCTCCTTGGCGTAGCCGGTCGCCGAGACCTCGCCGGCGTTCGGGTCGACCGAGACGTACTCGCCGCCCAGCGACTTCACCTGGTCGGCGACCTCGGGACGCGGGTCGGTGGCTTTGACGATGGCGCCCAGGCTGCCTGCCGCACCGATGGCGGCCAGGCCGGCCACGCCGGCGCCGACGACCAGCACCTTGGCCGGCGGGACCTTGCCCGCCGCGGTCACCTGGCCGGTGAAGAACCGGCCGAAGGCGTGCGCGGCCTCGACGACCGCGCGGTAGCCGGCGATGTTGGCCATCGAGGACAGCACGTCGAGGGACTGGGCGCGGGAAATGCGCGGCACCGCGTCCATCGCCAGCACGGTGATGTCGCGGTCGCCGAGCTTGGCGACCAGATCGGGGTTCAGCGCCGGGGAGATCAGGCTGACCAGGGTGCTGCCGTCCCGCAGCAGGGCGATCTCGATGTCGTCGGGGGCGTTGACCTTCAGCACGATGTCGGCGGACCAGGGCGACCCGATCTCGGCGCCCGCGGCCACGTAGGCGCTGTCGGCGAAGCTAGAGGCGGCTCCGGCGCCGCTCTCCACGACGACCGCGTAGCCGAGCTTGATCAGCTGCCCGACGGTCTGCGGCGTGGCGGCAGCGCGGGTCTCACCAGGTGAAGACTCGCGGGGGATCCCGATGATCATCGATTTCGGTCCGATCTGGTTGGTTCGTCGAAAGGCTGTCGGCCACGTGCCTGCCGACGGTTTTAAGGTGCCAGTGTAAAAGCCGGGCCAAATCGACGGGGCACCCGCGCCGAGTTCGGCCGGGGGAGTGCACGTCGACGGCGGGGCAGCCCGCACCGATAGACTACTAACCAGTTAGTTGGGTGGCCGTTCGGGCCGGAACGCAGGGAGACCGCCGCATGTCCTCGGATAATGGACTCACCCGCCGCGAGGAACTGCTGAACGTTGCCACCAAGCTGTTCGCCGCCCGCGGCTACCACGGCACCCGGATGGACGACGTCGCCGAGGTGGTCGGCCTGAACAAGGCGACGGTCTACCACTACTACGCCAGCAAGTCGCTGATCCTGTTCGACATCTACCGCCAGGCCGCCCAACGCACCCTGGCCGCCGTGCACGACGACCCGAGCTGGACCGCCCGCGAGGCGCTCTACCAGTACACCGTCCGGCTGCTGACCCAGATCGCGGAGAACCCCGAGGGCGCGGCGGTGTACTTCCAGGAGCAGCCCTACATCACCGAGTGGTTCACCGATGAGCAGGTCGCCGAGGTTCGGGAGAAGGAGACCCAGGTCTACGAGCACGTGCACGGGTTGATCGACCGGGGCATCGCCAGCGGCGAGTTCTACGAGTGCGACTCGCATGTGCTGGCGCTGGGCTACATCGGCATGACGCTGGGCGCCTACCGGTGGTTGCGGGCCAGCGGCCGGCGCAGCGCCGTCGAGGTCGCCCAGGAGTTCAGCATCGCGCTGCTGCGCGGGCTGATCCGGGACGAGACCGTCCGGACCGAGGAGCCGCTGGGCGCCCGCGTCGCGACCGCCAACCGCGCCGGGGCGGCGGACTAAGATCTGCTGATGCCCATCGTGAGCAAGACCGTCGAGGTCACCGCGGACGCCGCCCTGATCATGTCGATCGTCGCCGACTTCGAGGCGTATCCGCAGTGGAACGACGAGGTCCTCGGCTGCTGGGTGCTGCATCGCTACAACGACGGCCGGCCCAGTCAGCTGCGCCTGGACATGAAGGTGCAGGGCTTCGAGGGCACCTTCATTCAGGCGGTGTACTACCCGGGTGAGAACCAGATCCAGACCGTGCTGCAGCAGGGCGACATGTTCGCCAAGCAGGAACAGCTGTTCTCGGTGGTGGCGATGGGCCCCACCGCGCTGCTGACCGTCGACCTCGACGTCGAGACCTCGATGCCCGGGGTGCCGGCGATGATGGTCAAGAAGGTGGCCAACGACGTGCTCGAGCACCTGGCCGGCGCGCTGAAGAGCCGCGCCGAGCGGCTCGCCGCCGGCTGAGGGCGGCCGCGGGGCACTCCGCAGACGGGGCACCCCGTCGCGGGGACACTCCGTCGCGGGGACACTCCGTCGCGGGGACACTCCGTCGCGGGGACACTCCGTCGCGGGGACACTCCGTCGCGGGGGCACTCCACTCGGGAAACTACGCTGACGGGATGCGAATCGGAGCCGGAGTCCCCGCCGTCGCGCTGACCGCCGCCGTGCTGGGCGGGCTGCTCGCCGGCTGCGGCGGATCCGACTCCGGCGGGGCCGAGGCCGGCGGCACCCAGTCCGCGGTCCCCGCCATTGCCGGCGGAGCGCCCGACGGGGATCTGGACGTCGGGCGGCTCAGCGAGGCCGCCGACATCTTCCCGGCCGGCTATGTCGCCGCGGGCCTGCCGAAGGCGGTGGTGTCGCGCGAGGAGGCCGAGCAGCTGGCCGGCATGCATCGCGCGGTGCCGATCAGCTACGACCCGCCGCGGTGCCGATCGCTGGCCGAGCCGTTTCGGATGACCGAGGGCTCCGAGACCGCCGGGATCCGCTCGAGTGAGCCGCGGACCATCTCGGTGCTGGCGGCGCGGATGCCGCTGCCCGGCCCGGATCCGCTGGTCGCGCCCGGCTGCACGAAGGTCGCGATGAATTCGCCCGGTTCGATGACCGGCACCGCCGAGGCGATCCCGGCCCCGCAGATCCCCGGCGCGGGCACCCTGGCGACCAGGAGCCGGATCGAGGGCACCGAGGGCGGTGCCAGCCGCACCATCGAGACCTACACCCTGGTCGCCGTGCTGAGCCCGCGCACCTCGGTGATGGTTCAGGGCTCCGAGGACCCCAAGTTGCTGGGCGACCTGCTGGTCAAGGCCGTGGCGAAGGTGCGCGGGTAGCGGCTCAGGCGAAGCCGAGCCAGCTCGGCAGCGCCCGCTCCCGCGAATCGCAGAGCACCTGATAGGTGTCGCAGGAACCCTTCGGCACGCCGGCGCCCGCCCACATGCCGCCGGTGTCGCGGCGCAGCACGATCGCCGAGGATCCGCCGCCGTCGAGCAGGATCGCGGTGTCCGAGCCCATCGCGCGGAACAGGTCCTGAATCTGGTCGGGCGTGTAGGAGCCGCCCTGGAACACGTAGAACTCGTCGCGCTGGCGGTTGTAGGCGATCGCGGTGCGGGCCGCCGACGGGCCGCCGTCGTTGAGCTGGCCGGTGTCGCCGGGAGCCAGCAGCCCGATCCCGGCGACCGCGACGAACCGGCTGCCCCGGCCGACCAGGTCGTTGATGACCGGTCCGGCGGCGTCGTAGTCCTGGCCGTGCCGCGGCGCGATGACGCTGGGCGCCCCGGAGACCGGCAGGATCATCGTGCTCAGCGGCGTCCAGTGCTCATTGCCCCCGGACAGCCCCTGCTTGCCCGCGTAGGCGATGTTGCCGGTGACCGCGGCGTTGGCCTTGCCCATCCCGCGGGTGTTGTCGACGTAGGCGCCCAGCGGCGAGGAGCACCCGGTGGACTTCCACGAGCCGCCCTTCTGGCCGCGCACGTCGAAGAAGTTCGCGTTGACCGCGATGGTCGGCGCGCCCAGCGCCTGCCAGGCGGCGACCGGGGCGTAGGTCTCCGAGGCCTGCATCAACCCCTCGCCGGTGCGGGCCCGCGGATCGCGTTCGCAGCGGCTCTGGGCCCCGGCGTGCGAGTCGACCAGCAGCCGCGGGGTCAGCCGGGACGAGGCGTTCTTGATGATCATCACCCGGCCACCGTTGTTGGCCTCGTACCAGTTGCCGCCGGCGTTGAGCATCGGCGCCGGGAAACCACTGCCGAAGTTGTAGACCAGGTAGGAGCCCTTGGTGTTGGCGATCGCGCCGGCCAGCAGATCGCGGCCGGCCGCCTGCGCCGACGGCAGCCCGGCCGTCGCCGCGGTGACCGCGGCCAGCAGCACCGCGGCGGCGCCGGCGGCGGCGCGCCGGAGAAATTCGGCCGGTTTCCTCACGGGCGCCCTTTCGGCGTCAGAGTCATTAATGCAACTAACTCATAAACCTCTGTAGCAACACTGTCAACTTTAGTAACAATGGCATCACGGTTGGGCGGTGGGCCGGTCTCAATCGGGGTGAGAAAGTTTGCTGCGGGCCGCGTCGGGTTACCGTGCCGGGTCGACGTCGGACGGCACGGGGTCGGGTCTTAGGGTGTCGGCATGGATATCACTGGAGCAAGTGCAATCGTCACCGGCGCGGCGTCGGGCATCGGCGCCGCGGCGGCCCGCCAGCTGGCGGCCAAGGGCGCCATCGTCATCGTCGCCGACCTGCAGGAAGAGCGCGGCACCGAGCTGGCCAAGGAGATCGGCGGGGCGTTCGTCCGCGTCGACGTCACCGACACCGCGCAGATCGAGGAGGCCGTCACCAAGGCCGCCGAACTCGGTCCGCTGCGCGCCCTGGTGAACTCCGCGGGCGTCGGCTGGGCGCAGCGCACCATCGGCAAGGACGGCGAGTTCGCCTCCGCGCACAACCTGGACTTCTACAAGAAGGTCATCAACATCAACCTGGTCGGCACCTTCGACTGCATCCGCATCGCGGCCACCGCGATGAGCCGCAACGAGCCGCTGGCCCACGGCGAGCGTGGCGCCATCGTCAACATGGCCAGCGTCGCGGCGTTCGACGGCCAGATCGGCCAGGCCGCCTACTCGTCGTCCAAGGGCGGCGTGGTCGGCATGACCCTGCCGGTCGCGCGCGACCTGTCGGCGGTCGGCATCCGGGTCAACACCATCGCCCCGGGCCTGATCGACACCCCGATCTACGGCGAGGGCGAGGGCTCCGAGGCGTTCAAGGCCAAGCTCGGCGAGTCCGTGCTCTTCCCGCACCGGCTCGGCCAGCCCGACGAGCTCGCCTCGATGGTCGTCGAGCTGGTCACCAACTCCTACATGAACGCCGAGGTGGTCCGCGTCGACGGCGGCATCCGGATGCCTCCCAAGTAATCCTTCCCAGGTAGTTCGCTGATTCACCCGCCGGCCGCGGCCCGCTCGTCGTTCGACGACGAGGGGTCCGCGGCCGGTGTGCGTTCGACGGGCAGACCGGACCGAAACGCGCCATGATGGCGCGGTGAGCATCGCGTCCAAAGCCAAGGTCGGCATCGTCGGCGCAGGCAGCGTCGGCACCGCCATCGCCTACGCCTGCCTGATCCGCGGCTCGGCCGACGAGATCGCGCTCTACGACCTGGCCGCGGCGAAGGTCCGCGCCGAGGTCCTCGACCTCAACCACGGCAGCCAGTTCGTGCCGCACTGCCGGGTCACCGGATCCGACGAGCTGGACGTCACGGCCAATTCGGCGATCATCGTGGTCACCGCGGGTGCCAAGCAGAAGCCCGGCCAGACCCGCCTTGAGCTCGCCGCCACCAACGTCGCGATGGCGCGGTCGCTGACCCCGCAGCTGCTGCAGCGCTCCCCGCACGCGGTGATCGTCTACGTCACCAACCCGGTGGACGTCGTCAGCTACGCGGCGATCAAATCCGTCGAGCTGCCGCCCGGCCGGATCTTCGGCTCCGGAACCGTGCTGGACTCCAGCCGGTTCCGCTACCTGATCGCCGAGCGGGCCGGGGTGAACGTCGTCAACGTGCACGGCCTGATCGTCGGGGAGCACGGCGACTCGGAGATCTCGCTGTGGTCGGCGGTGTCGATCGGCGGCGTGCGCGCCGACGAGTTCCGCCGGGACGGCGAGCTGGTCTTCACCGACGCCGTCAAGCGGCAGCTGTCCTTCGACGTGGTCAACGCCGCCTACCAGATCATCAACGGCAAGGGCGCGACGAATCTGGCGATCGGGCTGTCCTCGGCGCGGATCATCGAGGCGGTGCTGGGCGACCAGCGCGCGGTGCTGCCGGTGTCCACCCGGCAGACCGGGGCGTTCGGCATTGCCGACGTGTGCCTGTCGTTGCCGACGGTGATCACCGCGCGCGGCGCGGACCGGGTCTTGGACATTCCGCTGTCGGCGCCCGAACTGGACGGCCTGCGGGGCTCGGCCAACACGCTGCGCGCGACCTGGGCGGCGGTCACCGCAGACACCGACGATTAGGCTTCCGGCCATGACGACCACGCGTACCGAGCGGACCTTCGACGGGGTCGGCGGAATTCCCATTGTGTACGACACCTGGACCCCGGAGGGCCAACCGCGCGGGGTGGTCATCCTGTCGCACGGCCTCGGCGAGCATGCCGGGCGCTACCACCACGTCGCGAAGCGGTTCGGTGCGGCCGGCCTGGCGACCTGCGCGCTGGACCACCGCGGCCACGGCCGGTCCGGCGGCAAGCGGGTGTACCTGCGCCGGATCGAGGAATACACCGCCGACTTCGCCACCCTGGTCGGGATCACCAAGCGGGAACACCCCGGCGTGCCGAAGATCGTGCTCGGGCACAGCATGGGCGGGGCGATCGTGTTCAGTTACGGCGTCGAGCGGCCCGAGGACTACGACCTGATGGTGCTGTCCGGCCCGGCGGTGGCCGCCCAGGACGGGGTGTCGGCGCTGCTGGCGGCGGTCGGCAAGGTGCTCGGCCGGATCGCCCCGGGCGTGCCGGTGCAGACCCTGGACGCCACCGCGGTGTCCCGCGACCCGGAGGTGGTGGCCGACTATCAGGCCGACCCGCTGGTCTGGCACGGCAAGGTTCCGGCCGGCATCGCCGGCGAGCTGATCCGGGTCGGCGAGACGATGCCGGACCGCGCGCACGCGATCGACCGGCCGCTGCTGGTCGTGCACGGCAGCGATGACCGGCTGGTGCACTACCGCGGCAGCGAGCGCCTGGTGGAGGCGGTGGCCTCCGACGACGTGCACCTCAAGGTCTACCCGGGGCTCTACCACGAGGTGTTCAACGAGCCGGAGCAGGCGATGGTGCTCGGCGACGTGCTGTCCTGGCTCGATGCCCGGATCTGAGCCGGGTTATCCACAGCCTGCCCCGGCGGTGAGGCGGGTCAACCGCCGCGGGAACCTACGCTGAGGCCATGGCTGAGGACAAGATGCTCGCTCGGATCGCCGCCCTGCTGCGCCAGGCCGAGGGGACCGACAACCCGCACGAGGCGGAGGCGTTCCTGGCCGCCGCGCAGCGGCTGGCCACCGCCACCGCCATCGATCTGGCGGTCGCCCGATCCCATTCGGCACAGCGCGAGGCGGCGACGGCCCCGGTGCAGCGCACCGTCACCATCGGGGACCCCGGTACCCGCGGACTGCGTACCTACGTGGCCCTGTTCGCCGCGATCGCGCACGCCAACGACATCCGCTGCGACGTCGCGCACAACTCAAGTTACCTGCACGCCTACGGTTTTCGGGAGGACCTCGATGCCGCCCAGGCGCTCTACGCCAGCCTGGTGGTGCAAATGGTCAAGGCCTGCGACGGCTACCTCGCCGCGGGCGAGCACCGGCCGACTCCGACCATCACCGCCCGGCTGAACTTTCAGCTGGCCTTCGGATCGCGGATCGGGGCGCGGCTGGCCGAGGCCCGCGAGGCCGCCCGGGCCGAGGCCGTCGCCGGGCGCGACAGTGCCCCCGGAACCGCGCTGGCGTTGCGTAACAAGGAGATCGAGCTGCGCGACCACTACCGGTCGGTGTCCAAGGCGCGCGGCACCTGGCGGGCGGCCCGCGCCGACGCCGGCTACTCCTCGGCGGCCCGGCGGGCCGGCGACCGGGCCGGGCGCCGCGCCCGGATCGGGGCCAACCCGGAACTGCCGAGTGCCCGGACCCCGTTGCGTCCGTGACCGACCGGGATGTCCAGCGGGCCAAGGTTTATGCGGCCGAGGCCTTCGTGCGGGCAATCTTCGACACGGCCGCCCAGCAGGATTCCCGCGTCGTCGAATTCTTCGGCACCGAGCTGACCCTGCCGCCGGAGGCGAAGTTCTCCTCGGTTCAGTCGGTGCGACGGTATGTCGACCAGGTGCTGGCGCTGCCCGCGGTCGCCGAGCGGTGGCCGGTGTCGCCGGTGGCGGTCCGGGCCCGGCGCGGACTGACCGCGGCCAGCTACGAACGCGCCGGTGCGGTGCCGACCATCGCGGTGCCCGAACGTGAAACCCGCTGGGCGCTGCGGGAACTGGTGGTGCTGCACGAGATCGCCCACCACCTGTGCCCGGACGCCAAGCACGGACCGGCCTTCACCGGCACGCTGTGCGACCTGGCCGCCGCGGTGATGGGGCCGGAGGCCGGCTACCTGCTGCGGGTGGTTTACGCCAAGGACGGTGTCGCGGTCGAGTGACCGCAGCGCGAACCCCCGGGTTCAGCCGCGCAGCGCCGAGGCGACGATGGCGGGAATCTTCAGCCACGACCGGTTGCCGGCGAAGGCCACCAGCAGCCGCCCGGTGGTCGAGCCGGTGCGGTTGTTGACGAACCACGGCGGCTTCGGCGAGATGGACATCTCGCCGCCGGCCACCGACCGCGGCGCCGGCCGGAACGGCCCGCGCACCACGGTGCGCTCGGTGTTGTCGATCAGCAGGGCGTTGTGCACCACGCCGATTCCGCTCTGCACGTCATTGCGGGTGTGCCCGGGGAAGGCGCCCCAGGTGGCGGTGGCGGTCAGGTAGCCGACCCCGGTCCAGGCGTTGACGGCGACGGTTCCGTAGTGCAGCCCGGCGATGAACTCGTCGAACCCGGCGCCCATCGCCTTGATGGTGGACGGTGCGGCCAGCACGTTGATGCCCAGCGTGCCGATGAACTCCTCGTTGACCACCCGCGACGCTTCGGCCGCGAAATCCTCTTCGGCGCAGTCGAGTTCGATGATGCCCAGGACCGGGCCGAAGTACTCGGTCTGCAGCAGCGCGGTGCGATCGGGGGGATTGACGACGAGCACCCGCCCGCCGCCCTGGCCGAGGTGCTGGGCCTGCGGGTAGCTGGCCCGGGCCGCCGCCACCCGATCGTCGGAACCGGGGTAGTAGGCCTGCCGGGCCGGCGCGGCGTCGACGGCCGCGCGCACCGCGTCGATGAACTCCTCGCGCTGGGCCCACCGCGAGTTCAGCACCACCACCTGCGCGGCGATGCAGTTGTAGCCGTTGTTGTGCAGCCGCTGGGTGGCGACGTGCTGGGCCTGGAACCGGATGTCGGCCTTGTTCCACTGCCCGGGCAGCACGACGGTCGGCGAGACGCCGCCGAGTTCGCTGGTCACCGGCTTGTCCAGGATCGGCTCGTCGGCGGCCTTGCGCCGGGCCCCCTCGGCGCCGGTGCCGTAGACGATGGCGTCGTGGGTCAGCGCGCTGCCGGTCATGTGCACGTGGTCGACCAGCGAATGCGAGACCAGGTACTGCCCGGTCTCGGCGCCACCGGTGAGAATCCGCACCACGCCCAGCGAGATGAACGGCTGCAGCACCTTGGTCCACACCCCCAGCAGCGGGTCGGTGACCGGGTTCAGCTTGAGCGCGACCACCCGGTTGTGCGCGAACAGCTCGTAGAGGGTGTCCAGCGGGGCGATCGAGAAGATGTTGCCTGCGCCAAGCACCGCGCCCACTCCGTTGCTGTGGCTCGGATCGCGCTGGGCCAGGCCGGCCTCGCGCAGGGCCTGCTCGCGCCCGACACCGGGCTGCAGCCAGACCTGGGCGGAGAAGCCCGACAGCAGCAACCGGTCGAACGCGTCCAGCGGGAAGACCTCGACGGCGGTGCGCCCGCCCGGGGCGGAGCCGAACTCGACGCCCTGCAGGGGGCTGTCGCCCGCCTCGAGTTTGGCCAGTGAGTTCGCCAGCGCGGCGGTGTTGAGCGCCACCGCGTACGGACCGGACAGCCATTCCTCGCCGAGCAGCGGGGAGTCGGCCGGCAGTCCCTTGATCCCCGCGGCGGCGCAGATCCACTCCGAGGCGTGCTCGACGGTGAGTGCGCGGACCTGCTCGAGCAGCTGGCGGCGCCGGCTCAGCGGCGTCGCGGCCCAGGTCTGCGCGCCCTCGACGAGATCTGCCAGGGCCCGATCGACTGCGGCGGCATCCGACGTCACGGCGGTCCTCCTACCGGTGAACTGTGCTTATTTCCCGGTAGTACCGTACGTCATGGTCCGGCACGATGGGCCCGCCACCCACGTTGACCTGCGGTGATGCCCCACGGGGCGGTGGCTCAACCGGCAGGCGGGGTGGACTGGTCGTCGACCGCGACGCCGTAATCCTGCACCAGGCGGGCCAGCCCCGCGGGATAGCCCTGGCCGACCGCCCGGATCCGCCAGCCGTCGGCGCGGCGGTAGATCTCCAGCACGACGGCGGCCGCCTCGGTGGTCATGTCGGTGATGGCGAAGCCGGCGATCGCGGTGCCGTCCAGGGCGGCAAGCTCGATCTCGTAGGGTCCGAGCTCGGCCAGCAGTCGGTCGTCGTCCACGCTGAGCGCGATGGCCACCCGATCGAGGTCCTCGGGCATCGCGGCGAGGTCGATCTGCACCGACGCCTCGACGAGCCCGCCGAGGTGTTCCTTGTCGCGCAGCGCAACGGCCCCGCCGATCGCGCTCGGCTGGTTGTAGAAGACCAGGTCATCATCGGAACGCACGCTGCCACCGGTCAGCGGCAGGGCGATCAGGTCGGCCTCGCGGTCCACGACGCCGACCCAATGGCAGGACACCACCACCGATTGGGTCGGGATCGGGCGGTTTTCGCCCTTGCGAAGTTGATAGGCCGACAACCGTCACACCACCGTCGTCATGACTTCCTGCCGGCCGCCCACTGCAGGCCCCAGCTGTAGGCGTTGTCGAGATCGCGCTGACTGCCGGTGATGTACCGCACCTCGCGGGTGACGTCGATGCCCGAACCGGTGTTGTTCAGCAGGGCGATCGCACAAATGCGGGCGCCGTCGACCGGCGAATCCAGCCGGACCTCGACCTGCGGCCCGGAGGTCGGGAACAGCGTGACGACGCCGTCGACGGCGGCCCAGTTGGGGGCGCCCTCGTAGATCATCGCGAAGATCAGGATGCGCCGGAACAGCTGCGGCTGGGCCAGGTCGATGTGCATGTTCTCGCCGCCGGCGGTGTTTCCGGTCCGGTCATCACCGTCGAGCTGAATGAACGGCGGGCCGTGCAGCGACCCGAACGCGTTGCCCAGGGCCTGCACCACACCCTTGCGGCCGTCGGCCAGCTCGTAGAGGCAGCCCAGATCCAGGTCCACCGACGAACCGGCGGCGGCCAGTCGGGCGAAGAAGCCGGACTTCTGCGAGCCGCCGCCCTGCGACCAGTTCAGGTTCACCCGCATCACCCCCTGCTGACCGGCCCCCTTTGTCAGGTTGACGCTGGGCGCGGCCTTGGTGAGGCTGATCTTGCTCAGGTTGACCGGCGCCGCGGGGGCCGCGGGCGGGGTTGCCGGGGCGGCGGGCGCCGCGCCGGGGCGCGGGGTGCGGCGGGTGTAGTCGATCGCCATGTGAACTCCTCAAACGATGGGCGGCGGGCCGCCGGGGACCGGATGCGGCCGGGAAATGGTCCGGTCGGGAAATGGTCAGGGTGTCGGGACGGGCGCCGGCTCGGCGTTCTCGGTGCGGCGATTACGCAGAATGCTCGACACCAGGGCGGCCACGATGAGCACCACCCCGACCAGGCCGGTGATCAGCTCGTTGACGTGGACGCCGAGCGAGATCAGCAGGATCACCGCCAGCGCACCGATCGCCCAGTGCGCGCCGTGCTCCAGGTAGACGTAGTCGGCCAGGGTGCCCTTGCGGACCAGGTAGATGGTGATCGAGCGGACGAACATCGCGCCGATGAAGCCCAGGCCGAGCGCGATGATGATCGGGTCGGAGGTGATCGCGAACGCGCCGATGACGCCGTCGAAGGAGAACGACGCGTCGAGCACCTCCAGGTAGAGGAACAGGAAGAAGCCGGCCTTGCCCGTCGCCCCGGCCAGCTTGGACGGGCCGCCGTTGCCCGTCGACGCCTCGGCGCCGCCGTCGATGTCCTCGTCGTCGACCTCGAACATCGAGCCGAGCCCGTCGACCAGGATGTAGGTGAAGACGCCGAGCAGGCCGGCGATCAGCACGGTGGACCGGTGGTCGTCGGGGGTCAGGAACTCGGCGGCCAGCAGCAGGGCCGCCAGTGCGACGGCGACCGCCAGCTGGTCGAGTTTGCCTGCCTTGGCCAGCGGGCGTTCCAGCCAGCTCAGCCAGGTGACCTCCCGCTCGCTGAAGATGAAGTTCAAGAACAGCATCATCAAGAACATCCCGCCGAACGCGGCGATCTGCGGGTGCGCGGCGGTCAGTGCGGTCTCGTAGCTCGGTGATCCGTCCGGGAAATGCATCGCGCCGTCGGCCGGCGGGTTCAACGCGATGTCCAGCGCCCGGACCGGGCTCAGGCCCGCGGTGATCCAGACGACGGCCAGCGGGAAAACCAGCCGCATGCCGAACACCGCGATCAGCACGCCGATCGTCAGGAACATCTTCTGCCAGAACTCGCTCATCCGGTTCAGCACGGTGGCGTTGACCACCGCGTTGTCGAAGGACAGCGACACCTCGAAGACGCCGAGGATGGCGCACAGCAGGAACGCCTCAAATCCGCCGTAGAGGAAGGCGACGATCAGCGCCACCACCGTGACCAGCAGTGACAGTCGGAATGTACGAAATACCACGGAAGGAGCCCCCGATTGGGATGAGAGTGGAACCGCCCGCCGGGGTCGACCGGCGGGCGATCGTGCCGGGTCCGGCGACGCGGACCTGCGGCAAGTTAGACGTTCACACCGTAGTCGCGGGCGATGCCGGCCAGCCCGGAGGCGTAGCCCTGGCCGATGGCGCGGAACTTCCACTCGGCGCCATGCCGGTACAACTCGCCGAAGACCATCGCGGTCTCGGTCGAGGCGTCCTCGGACAGGTCGAAGCGGGCCAGTTCGGCGCCGGTGGCCCGGTCCACGACCCGGATGTAGGCGTTCTGCACCTGGCCGAAGCTCTGGCTGCGGTTGTCGGCGTCGTAGATCGACACCGGGAAGAAGATGTTGGTGATGTTCGGCGGCGTCGCGGCGAGGTTGACGTTGATCACCTCGTCGTCGCCGTCGCCCTCGCCGGTGAGGTTGTCGCCGGTGTGCTCAATGCTGCCGTCGGGCGAGCGCAGGTTGTTGAAGAAGACGAAGTGCTGGTCGGAGAGCACCTTGCGGCTCTCGCCACAGCCGATCGCGCTGGCATCGAGATCGAAGTCAGCACCGGTCGTGGTGCGAATATCCCAACCGAGCCCGACCGCCACCGCGGTAAGGTTCGGAGCCTGCTTGGTCAGCGAAACATTCCCGCCCTTGGTCAGACTGACACCCATGCAAATTGGCCTTTCGGTGAGTACGCGATCCCCTACCGCGCTGTGACCTGTCCAACGATAGTGCATCCCCGAGGGGCCTCGGACGCGGAAGAATCCGCGTCAACAGCGGTCTCCGGCGGCCGGTTAGGATGATTTCGTGCCGATCCGGTGGCTGAGGAACACGCGCAGCCCGCGGGGCGAGGCGCGCGCTCCGGAGGTGCCGGAGCAAACCACCGCCGTCTTTCTCGACCTCGACAACCGCCAGGGCATCGCCCAGGCCGCGGTCGCGGCGGCCGAGTTGGACCCGGACTCGCCGGTCGAGCGGGCCTGGGACGAGGTCGCCGCGCAGTGCTACGCGGCGGTGTCGGCGTACCTGGCCCTGACCGGTCCCGACGCGACGTCCTCGGTTGCCCAGGTGCACCAACTGCTCGTTGCCGCCGCCCGCCGGGTCGATGACTTCTATTTCGACAACGAGGCGGTGCTGCGCCGGGCGGCCGCCGCGGCGGCGGTCGCCAGGAACGACGTCGACGCCGCGCTGGCCGACTCCGGACTGCTCCAACAGCGATTGACCGGTCCGGACGGCCGATGGCTGAGCTATCCGGCGGTGGCGGCGGCGACCGCCGCGCTGCAGACCAGGGACCGGGTGCTGCGCGACGCCCGCGATGTCGGGACTCCGGCGGACCGGCGCGCGGCCACCGTCGAACTGCAGCGCGCCGGTGCTCAGCTGCGCGAACTGTTGGAGCGGGCCCCGGGGCTGGTCGAGGAGGCCCGCCGGGCGGTGGACTCGGCCGGCACCCGGCTGGCTGCGGTGCGCAACCGGGCGACCGGGGTGCCGGGCCGGATGTCGGCGCTGCTGCGGGAGTTTCCTGCCGGCAGTTCGGCCGATCTCGCCGGCAATGAGCGCCGCAGCCACGGGCATCTGGGCGCTGCCGCGGAACTGTTGGCCAGTGCGAAGGCCGAAGCGGCGCAGGACCGTCCCGAGCAGGCGCTGGCCCTGGTGGGGCAGGCCCGCGAGGAGATCGGGTCGGCCGAAGAACTGGTCGACTCGGTGGCCGACCGGTTGGAGCTGTTGCAGGGGATTCGCGCGGACCCGGCCAAGCCGGAGCGCGATGCTCGGTTCCGGGTGCGCGATGCCCAGCGCCTGGCGATCGACCGCGGCATGGTCGGGGAGTGGGGCAGCGTGCTGGATGCGCAGGCCGGCCGGATCGACCGGATTGTGGCGGCACTGCCCGAACGCAATCCGGACTACCTGAAATACCAACGGGAGCTGGAGGACGTGTCAGAGTTTGTGGCGGACATCGTTAATCGCATGCGTCAGCGTTCGGCGCGGTGAGCCGGCCGGGCTTGACGGCCGCGTCGCGCACGGTGCGACACTTCCATCACCTCGCGGCGGCGGACCGCGCTCGGCTGTTTCTCACCGAGCCCGGTGAGATCCGGGTCGACGGTGACCGCGAGCTGCTCGCCACGGCGCTGGGCGCCACGCTCTACATCCCGGCCGACCGGCCCGGCCTGGCCGACACGGTGCTGCGGCGATCGGCCGAAGGAATGACCTCGGTGGTGCTCGACCTTGAGGACGCGGTGCGCGAGTCCGGAATCGAGGAGGCGACCCGCAACGCCGTCGGCGCCCTCGACGAACTGGCCGGTGCCGGGGATCCGTGCACCGCGCTGGTATTCCTGCGGGCCCGCGGGATGGGGTGCATCCCGCGCATCGTCGAGCTGATGAGCGCGACCGCGGCGGACGCGCTGACCGGGTTGGTCATCCCGAAGTTCGACGGCCGCACGGCCGAGGCCTGGCTGGCCCAGACCGCCGACGCCGCTGCCGCGCTGGGCAAGCACCTCTACGTGATGCCGGTGCTGGAATCCGAGCGCATCCTGTACCGGGAGACCCGCGACGCCGAGCTGGAGACGCTCTCGACGGTGCTGGCCGAGCACCGCGAATCGGTGCTCGCGGTGCGGGTCGGCGCCACCGACATGTGCGGTGCGCTGGGGATCCGCCGGGACCGCGATCACACCATCTACGACGTCCGGGTCGTCGCCGACGTGCTCGCCGACATCGTCAATCGACTCGGCCGCCGCGACGGCACCGGGTTCGTCGTCACCGCGCCGGTCTGGGAGTACTTCGCCGACCACGAGCGGATGTTCCGGCCGTTCTTGCGGGCCACCCCCTTCGTCGAACACCGCGCGGTCCGGTTCCGCGACCAACTGGTCAGCCGCGACCTGGACGGGTTGCTGCGCGAGATCAGCCTTGATCGGGTCAACGGGATGCTCGGCAAGACCGTCATCCACCCCAACCACGTCGCGCCGGTGCACGCCCTGTCGGTGGTGACCGCCGAGGAATATCGGGACGCCTGCGCGATCGTCGGGGCCGACGCCGGCGGCGTGCTGCGCTCGGACTATCGCAACAAGATGAACGAGGCGCGCCCGCATGCCATCTGGGCCCGGCAGGTGCTGCGCCGCGCCGAGGTGTTCGGGGTGGCGAACGACGGGGTGACCTTCGTCGATCTGCTGGTGGCGCTGGCGGGGCTGGGGTGAGGCCGGTGACTCCCTGGGCCACCGAGGTTTTCGGGCTGCGCATTCGGCACGACGGCGGCGCCGAGCGGATCGGTGATCTCGTCGCGCCGGGCCTGCGGCGCAATCCGCGCCGCGCGCACCTGCTGGTGTCGTCGGTGCTGGGCAAACACATCGCGGTGTCCCCGGATCGGGTGATGGCGGCCGGCCACCGGTTGGGCGCGGCGGTCGCGGCCGGGCTGGCCGGCCAGGTTGAACCGGTGGACGTGATCGGAATGGCCGAGACGGCCACCGGGCTGGGCCACTGCGTGGCCGACCGACTCGACGCGCAGATGTATCTGCACACCACCCGCCGCCCCGCCCCGGGCCGCGGCTGCTACGCGGAGTTCCGTGAGGAGCACTCCCACGCCACCGACCACAGCATGCAGCCCAGCGCTGCCGGACTGTTCGACCATGATCGGACCCTGGTGCTGGTGGACGACGAAATATCCACCGGGAAAACCGCATTGGCGATGATCGCCGAACTGCAGCGGCTGCGGGCCCGGCGGCGCTACGTCGTCGCGTCGCTGGTCGACGTCCGCGATGACGGGCAGCGGGCCCAGGTCGATGCCGCGGCGGCCGAACTCGGCACCCGGGTTGAGTTCGTCAGCCTGGCGCGCGGCCGGGTCGACCTGCCCGAGGGGCTGGTCGAGCGGGTGTGCGCGCTGGCCCCACCGGATCTCAACCGGGACCTCGGTGCGGCCGGGGAGTTCGGCACGGTGCAGATCGACTGGCCGGCCGAGGTTCCGGTCGGCGGGCGACACGGCTTCCTGGCCGCGGACCGCCGCGCCTTCGCCGACCCGCTGGCCCGGGCGGTCGACCGGATCCGGGCCACCCTGGACCCCGGCCTTGCGGTCCTGGTGGTCGGCCACGAGGAGTTGATGTACCTACCGCTGCGTATCGCCGAGGCGTTGGCGCGAAACGGTTTTCGGGTGCGCTACCAGACCACCACCCGCTCACCGGCCTATGTTCGCGACGATCCCGGTTACCCGTTGCGGCGGGGCTGGACCTTCGCGCCCTGCGAACCCGGTGAGACCGCGCCCCGCTATCTCTACAACGGCTGGCCCGCGGCCGAGGCCGGGCCGGTCCAGTTGCTGCTGGTGCTCGACGAGGTCGCCGCGGCCGGTGACCTCGAGGTCGCCGCGGTGTTGGCGGCGGCCGGCCACCGGGTGACCGTTGTGCGGGTCAACGGGCCGGACATCGAGGCACTCGGCGCGTACCGCGCGGGGACGCGGTGAATCGCCCGCTGTTCGGTCCGGAGTTCGGCAGCTACTCCGCCGATGAGGTCAGCTGGCTGTTGACGGACCTGTCCGGAATCGACCTGGAGGCGCCGACCGAGCTTCGGGAACGCGAAATACAGGGCGGCCTGGCGCATTACGCCGAGTCGCTGCCCATCGAGTATCAACCCGACGCCGCCTACCAGGAACTGTTCGACACCGTCCTGGCCGAAACGGCGCAGCGGCTGGCGACCGCGGTCGGGGCGGTCACCGAGCTGGTACTGGCCGAACGCGGCACCGACATCGTGCTGGTGTCGCTGGCCCGGGCCGGCACACCGATCGGAATCCTGATGCGGCGCTGGGCCGCCCGCCGCGGGCTGCGGCTGCCGCACCACACCATCTCCATCGTGCGCGGACGCGGGATCGACACCGAGGCGCTGCGGTACCTGGCGGGCAACCATGACCCGGCGGGTGTGGTTTTCATCGACGGGTGGACCGGAAAGGGCGCCATCGCGCGGGAGCTGACCGAGGCGCTGCGGGAGTACGCGCAGCGGACCGGAATCGTATTCAACCCGGATCTGGCCGTGTTGGCGGACCCGGGGAACTGCGTGCGGACCTTCGGCACCCGCGATGACTTTCTGATCGCCTCGGCGTGCCTGAACTCGACGGTTTCGGGCCTGGTCTCGCGCACCGTGCTCAACCCGCGGTTGACCCGACCCGATCAGTTCCACGGGGCGAAGTTCTATCGAGAGCTGCGCGCCGGTGATCGGTCGGCGGCATTTCTGGACGCGGTGTCCGGGCAGTTCGACGCGGTGGCGCCGCAGGTGGGCGCCACATTGCGGGAACTGACGGCCGGTGATCGCACGCCGACCTGGGCCGGGCTGGCGACGGTGGAAACGATTCGGCGGCGCTACGGCATCGGCTCCGCCAACTTCGTCAAGCCCGGCATCGGCGAGACCACCCGGGTGCTGCTGCGTCGGCTGCCGTGGCGGATCGTGCTGCGTGATCCCGCCGCACCCGAGCACCGGCACATCAGGATGCTGGCCGAGGACCGCGGCGTACCCGTTGAACACGACCCGGACCTCGCCTATGCCTGCGTCGGACTGATCAAGGACCTGGCGGCGCAATGACGGCGGCGCAATGACGGCGGCGCTGATCGCCTCGGACCTGGACCGCACGCTGATCTACTCGCGCAAGTTCTTTCCCGCGGTGCCGGGGGCGGAGCTGTGCGTCGAGGTGCACGACGGCCGGCCGATCTCCTACATGACCGAGGCTGCCATGGCTGCCCTGGCGGACCTGGCCGCCCGGTACCCGGTGGTTCCCGCCACCACCCGGACGATCGCGCAGTACCGCCGGGTCCGGCTGCCCGGGCCGCCGCCGCGGTACGCGGTGACCAGCAACGGTGGGCGGATCCTGGTGGACGGCGCCGCCGACCGGGACTGGTCCGAACAGACCGCCGAGGCGATCCGGGCCGGCGGCGTCGGGATCGACGAGGTGGTCGAGGCGTTGGCGCCGACGCTGCCGCAACCGTGGGTACGCAACTTCAAGGTGGCCGAGGGACTGTTCTGCTATCTGGTGGTCCGGCAGGAGCTGCTGCCCGGGGACTTCGTGGCCGGCTGGACCGACTGGTGTGCGCCGCGCGGCTGGCGGGTGTCGCGCCAGGGCCGCAAGATTTACGCGGTGCCGTCGGTGCTGTGCAAGTCGCGGGCGGTCGCCGAAGTTCGGCGCCGACTCGTTGCCGCCGGGGAACTGGCCCGCGACGCGGTGCTGCTGGCCGCCGGGGACGGGGCGCTGGACGCCGAGCTGCTGGCCGGCGCCGACGCCGCGATCAGGCCGGCGCACGGCGAACTGGAGGAATTGGCCTGGCACCGGGACTCCGTGACGGTGACGTCGCGGGCCGGCGCTGCGGCGGCCGAGCAGATCCTGGCGTGGTTGACCGACCGGGCGCAAACAGCGCGCTCCGGGTGCGGCCGGCCGCGATAGGGTGGCCCGAGAAACAGCACGAGGGGAGGGCGTGTGGCGACACCGCTGAGCAAGGGACAGAATGCCGCGCTGACGGCGGCGGACCTGCGGATTTCGGTGCAGGTCGGAGCGGCTGCGGACCTGTCCGCACTGTTGGTCACCGACACCGGAAAGGTCCGCAGCGACGCGGACTTTGTCTTCTTCAACCAACCGTCGGGGCCCGGTGTCCGACTGGTTCCCGGCTCGGCCGGTCAGCCGTCGAGCCTGGCGGTCAGCACGGCGGCGGTGCCCGCCGACATCGCCAAGGTTCGCGCGGTGATCACCCTGGACACCCCGGGCAGCACTTTTGGCTCGCTGCCCGCGCCGCTGGCGATCATCGCCGACGCCGCCGGCGTGCCGCTCTACGAGTACCGGATCGACGGACTGGCGTCCGAGGCGATCGTCATCGCGGTGGAGGTCTACCGCCGTGGCGACGCGTGGAAGGTCCGGGCCGTCGGCCAGGGTTATGCGGGTGGATTCGCCGCCTTGGTGACCGATCACGGCGTCACCGTGGATGACGCGCCGGCCCCGCCGCCCGCGCCCGCCCCGCCGCCGTTCACCCCGCCGCCCGCGCCCGCCCCGCCGCCGTTCACCCCGCCGCCCGCGGCCGCCCCGCCGCCGTTCACCCCGCCGGCGTTCACGCCGCCACCCCCACCGCCGGCCCCGTCCCCGTACCCGCCGGCGCAACCGGCGTCGTCGGTGTCGGCGGCTCTGCAGGGCTGGTCGCAGCAGCCGCCACCGGAGTCGAGCTGGACCCCGCCGGTGTCCCCGCCCGCGCCGCCCCCGCCGCCCGCACCCGCCGCGCCGCCACCGGCCCCGCCCGGGCCGGCCACCGGCGAGGTGAGCCTGGTGAAGGGCCGAACCGTCAATCTCCTGAAGGGGCAGCGGGTTTCGCTGCGCAAGGACGACGGCGTCGCGCTCACCCAGGTCCGGATGGGCCTGGGCTGGGATCCGATCAGGCGCGGACTGTTCGGCGGGCGCACCCCGGAGGTCGACCTGGACGCCTCGGCGGTGCTGTTTGCCGACCATCAGGTGGCCGACGTCTGCTACTACGGCCAGCTGAGCTCCAAGGACGGTTCGATCAGGCACAACGGTGACAACCGCACGGGCGAGGGCGACGGTGACGACGAGGTCATCAGCGTCGACCTGACCCGGATCCCGGCGCACATCAGCACCATCTTGTTCATCGTGACGTCCTACAAGGGACACACCTTCGACCAGCTGAGCAACGCGTTCTGCCGGCTGGTCGATGCCACCGTCAATGCCGAGCTGGCGCGGTACACCCTCGACGGGGGGAACCTGCGGTGCACCGGCATGGTGATGGCGAAGATGTTCCGCTCCGGAGCCGAGTGGAAGCTGGCCGCGATCGGCGAGGGCATGCAGGCCAAGCACCCCGGCGAGGCAGTGCCGCAACTGGCCCGATTCCTGTAGGCGGAATTCGATGACCAGCCTGGTGCCGGGCCAGAACTGCGCGTTGTCCGGAGGTCGGGTGCGCGTCGACTTCGGCGGCGCGGGCGCCCCGGGGGTGCTGTTGCTCGACGGCCAGCGGCGGGCCACCGGCTATCTCGGTGCAGACCAGCAGTCGGTGGCACCCGGGGTTGCCGTCGGGAGTCAGGCCGACATCGATCTGGCCGCGCTGTCCGGCGACGTCGAGCGGGTGCTGTGCCTGGTGCTCAACCCGGTCGCTCCGACCGGACTGTGCTGCTGGCTGCGCGGCGACGCTGAACCGAACAGCGACATCGAATTCAATGTCGCTGCGGCCGAACTCTTTCCGGCGATCATCGGCTTTGAGCTGTACCGCCGGGACGGATCCTGGCGGGTCCGCGCGGTCGGCCAGGGCTACGCCGGTGGAATCGGGGAGTTGCTGAGCGCGCACCACTATGCCCCGCGGGACGCCGCCGGGCGAGACGGGACCCGGCCGGGACTGACGCCGCCGCCCCCACCCGCGGTGCCCCCGGCCCCGCCGCCGCCCCCACCGGCTCGGCACGACGTACCCCCACCGCTGGGTGATTCGGACCCGCTGGAGCGGATTGCGATGATCCATGAGGACGCCGTCCGCATGACGGCGGCGTTCACCGACGCTCGGGCCTTCGCCGAGGATCGCCATGACGCCGAAATGTCCGCGGCGGTGGCAGATCCCGCCGCGCGCACGTCGCCGACGACCGACACCGTGTTCGCCGCGATCGGACACCGGCGCGATGAGCTGGTGGACCGGGCCAGGGCCGACTACCAGCGTGACGCCGCCTATCTCGGTGCCGAGCTGGCGGTCCTGGACACCGAGTTGCCGCCGGCACTTGCCTCCTGGAGCGCACCGAGCTGGCAGCGTCCGAGCCGGCGCGGCGGACCCGGGATTCGGCTCGGGGTGATGTTCGACGGCGAGGCGGGTCCGCTGGACCTGCCGTTCTGCGTGCCGGTGCCGCTGCGCCGGCCGGTGTGGGTTGACGAGGAGAGCCCGGAATCGGGGTCGCCGGTGGCCAGCTCGGTGGTGATGCGACTGCTCGCTGCGCAGCCCGAGCCGGACGTCACCGTCGACATTGTCGACATCGGTCGGCAGCTGCGGCCGCTGGGCTCGGCGCTGGGTGGTTATCTGCGACGACCGGTCGTCACCGATCCCACCGAGGCGGTGGATCGGCTGCGCCAGCTCGCGAGCGCGGCGGACCTGGCGGCCCTGCGCCTGCGCAGCGAGGGAACCGTGCCGCCGCCGGGCATCATCGTCATCACCAACTTTGGCTTCGCGCTGCCCGAGTCGGTGCTCGGCGAAGTTGCTGCGCTGATCAACCTGGCCGCCGAGGCGCGGCTGTCGCTGGTGTTCACCGGCGAGTCGAACTGGCAACGGCTCGCCCCGGCGCCGCTGCTGCGGGAGATCTCCGAGGTCGCCCTGCCGGTGCCGGCCGCGGCCGGGGCCCGGATCCCCGATCCGTGGACCCGTCGGCTCTGGGAGTTCCGTCCGGATGCGCTCGGCGGTGCGCAACTGGACCAGGTCGCACGGGCATTGTTCGCGGCGCGCTGAGCTGCGTTCGTCTCCGGGCGATCGGGTGACTAGCGTGGGATGGGTGACCGAAACCAGTTTCAGCCCCGAAGCCGTCGACGATCACCTCAACCAGCTCCTGCTGGACAAGGACCCGGTGCTGGCCGAGGCGCTGGAGGCCAGTCGGGCCGCCGGACTGCCCGACATTGCGGTCTCGCCGCAGACCGCGCAGCTGCTCGGGCTGCTGGCGCGGATGTGTGGGGCGCGGCGGGTGCTGGAGATCGGCACGCTCGGCGGTTACAGCACCATCTGCCTGGCGCGGGCGGTCGGCGCCGAGGGCGCGGTGGTCACCCTGGAGTCCGAACCGCGGCACGCCGAGGTTGCCGCCGCCAACCTGCGCCGCGCGGGCCTGCAGGATCGGGTCGAGATCGTCGTTGGCGCCGCGCTGGACACCCTGCCCGGCCTGGGCGGCGGCTTCGACATGGTGTTCATCGACGCCGACAAGGAGAACTACCCGGCCTATCTGGACTGGGCGGTGCGGCTGGGTCGACCGGGCACCGCCATCGTCGTCGACAACGTGGTGCGGGCCGGCCGGATCCTGTCCGCCGACGAGGAAGACCGGGCCGCCCGGGCCGTCGCCGAGATGTTGGAGACGATGGGCGCCCGCCCCGATCTGGACACCGCGGCGATCCAGACCGTCGGGTGTAAGGGCTGGGACGGTTTCGCACTGGCCCTGGTCAAGCAGCACGAGCGCCGGTACGGCAAGCACCGGGGCTGACGGATCGCCGTTTCGCGGCGGTGACATGCCGCGCTGCGCGGTCAGGCGCGTACCCAATCGGATTGGCTGCGTGCGGTTTTCGACGAGCTGTCGGGACCGTGGTGCGCCGCGGCGGGTTGTCGCAGGGGTCGCAGTAATAGCGCGGTTCAGTCCCCGGAATGCTCGTCGGCGGTGTGCTGGCCGATCACCGCGGCGCGGGCCGAAAGCCAGTCGACGAACGCCAGCCCGATGGCCGACAAGATGAACGCCATGTGGATGATGGTCTGCCACTTCAGCGTTTCGGGTTCCAGGTTCTCGGCGTTGATGAACGACTTGAGCAGGTGGATCGAGGAGATCCCGATGATGGACATGGCCAGCTTGACCTTCAGCACGTTCGGATTCACGTGGCTGAGCCATTCCGGCTTGTCGGGGTGGGAGTCCATCCGGATCCGCGACACGAACGTCTCGTAGCCGCCGATGATCACCATGATCAACAGGTTGGCGATCATCACCACGTCGACCAGGCCGAGGACGATCAGCATCACCGACGCCTCGTCGAGGTGATTGAAGTCCTTGGAGAGGTGGATGAGTTCCTTCCAGAACACCACCACGTAGACCGCCTGCGCGACGATCAGGCCCAGGTACAGCGGTGCCTGCAGCCAGCGGCTGACAAAGATCGCCGAGCCGATGACCCGGGTGAAGGATTGGAATGGCGGTGCGGCCGCGTCGGTGTTTTTGGTGATCATCGTCGTTTCAGGGTAAGCGCGGTCAGCAGCGGGTCGGCAGACAGATCATCAGTGCAGCTGTGACCACACCGGTACCGGTCGGGGATGCACCGCACGCGGGCACGCATTTGCCGCGTCCTGCCGGTCCGAGGGCATTGTAAATTCGAGCCGTTGAAAGGGGGCGCGATGGCGACCATCGGCATTGTGCTGCTCACCGTCGTGGTGGTCGGCCTCGGGCTGTGGATGGTGGATACCTTCGCAGACCGGATCCTGGACCGTTTGTTCGCGCTGCTGGCAAGGCCGTTCCGGGCACTGAAGAACACGTGGCAACGCTCGGCCCCCGCGGCGCCCACGACTGCCGGGCGGTTCAATGCGCCGCCGGGATGGCCGATTCCAGCGGGCTGGACACCGCCGCAGGGCTGGCGGCCAGACCCCGGCTGGCCGCCAGCGCCGGCGGGCTGGCAGTTCTGGAGTTAGGAGCAGACCGCGCCGACGGCGGCGGACCCGACCAGCTTGGTGTACTTGGCGAGCACGCCGGTGGTGTAGCGCGGCGGCAGCGGCTCCCAGCCGTCCTTGCGGGCCTCGAATTCCGCGGCGTCGACCAGCACGTCGAGGGTGCCGTTGCCGACGTCGAGCCGGATCCGGTCGCCGTCGCGGATGAACGCGATCGGGCCGGCGTCGACGGCTTCGGGGGCCACATGCCCGACGCACAGGCCGGTGGTGCCGCCGGAGAACCGGCCGTCGGTCAGCAGCAGCACGTCCTTGCCGAGTCCGGCGCCCTTGATGGCACCGGTGATGGCCAGCATCTCGCGCATGCCCGGGCCGCCCTTGGGGCCCTCGTAGCGGATGACGACAACGTCCCCGGCGGTGATGGTGCCGTCCTCGAGCGCATCCAGTGCAGCGCGCTCACGCTCGAAAACCCTTGCGGTGCCTTCGAACACGTCGGAGTCGAACCCGGCGGACTTGACCACCGCGCCTTCGGGCGCCAGCGAGCCGTGCAGGATGGTGATGCCGCCGGTCGGGTGGATCGGCTGGCTCAGGGCGCGCAGCACCTTGCCGTCGGGATCCGGCGGGGCGATGTCCTTGAGGTTTTCCGCCATCGTCTGACCGGTCACCGTCATCACGTCGCCGTGCAGCAGACCGGCGTCCAGCAGCGCCTTCATCACCACCGGCACGCCGCCGATGCGGTCCACGTCGTTCATCACGTAGGCGCCGAACGGCTTGACGTCGGCCAGGTGCGGGACCTTGGCGCCGACCCGGGTGAAGTCGGCCAGGCTCAGCGGGACACCCGCCTCCCAGGCGATGGCCAGCAGATGCAGCACCGCGTTGGTGGAGCCGCCGAACGCCATCACCACGGCGATGGCGTTCTCGAACGCCTCCTTGACCATGATGTCGCGGGCGGTGATCCCGCGGCGCAGCAGTTCGACGACGGCGTGCCCGCTGCGCCGGGCGTACCCGTCCCGGCGGCGATCCGGGGCCGGCGGGGCCGCGCTGCCCGGCAGTGACATGCCCAGCGCCTCGGCCGCGCTGGCCATGGTGTTGGCGGTGTACATCCCGCCGCAGGCGCCCTCGCCCGGGCAGATGGCGCGCTCGATGATGTCGACGTCCTCGCGGCTCATCAGCCCCCGCGCGCACGCGCCGACCGCCTCGAAGGCGTCGATGATGGTGACGTCACGCTCGGTGCCGTCGGACAGCTTGGCCCGGCCCGGCATGATCGAACCGGCGTAGAGGAACACGCTGGCCAGGTCCAGTCGCGCGGCGGCCATCAGCATGCCGGGCAGCGACTTGTCGCAGCCGGCCAGCAGCACCGAGCCGTCCAGCCGCTCGGCCTGCATGACGGTCTCCACCGAGTCGGCGATGATCTCCCGGCTGACCAGCGAGAAGTGCATGCCCTCGTGGCCCATCGAGATGCCGTCGGAGACCGAGATGGTGCCGAACTCCATCGGGAACCCGCCGGCCTCCAGGACGCCCTCCTTGACCACCTTGGCGAGGCGATCCAGGGACAGGTTGCAGGGGGTGATCTCGTTCCACGACGACGCCACCCCGATCTGCGGTTTGGCGAAGTCGTCGTCGTCCATCCCGACGGCGCGGAGCATGCCGCGTGCGGCGGCCTTCTCCAGGCCGTCGGTGACGTCGCGACTGCGGGGCTTCAGATCGGGAGCTGCGGGCTGTGCAGGCTGGTCGGACATCGTTTCAGTATGACAATTACGAGCCTTTCCGATACCCCTTGGGGGTATCTGGTAGGATGTTCGCCATGACCTCACAGCCGAAGAAGTTGACCGCCCGCCTCGGTATCGCGCTGGCCGCCGTCGCGTTGGCGGTGTCCATGTCGTCGTGCGGGACGACGACCGAAGGTGACCACGGCGGCCAGGGGCACGGCACCTCGGCGGAGGCCGACGGCCCGCACAACGCCGCCGACCTCACCTTCGCCGAGCAGATGATTCCGCATCACCAGCAGGCCATCGAGCTCGTCGATCTGCTGCCCGGCCGCACCGCCAACGCCGAGGTGGTCGAGCTCGCCGGCAAGATCCGCGACGCCCAGCGGCCCGAGATCACCACCATGACCGGGTGGATCGAGCAGTGGCAGCCCAAGGATGGCGGCACGACCTCCGAGCACCACGGTTCCGGACACCAGCCCGGCATGGCGGGCATGGCGGGCATGGTCGACGACGCGACCATGACCAAGCTGAAGGCGGCGTCGGGGCCGGAGTTCGACAAGCTCTGGCTGACCGCGATGATCGCCCACCACGAGGGTGCCATCGAGATGGCCCGGACCGAGCTCTCCGGCGGCCAGAATGAGCAGGCCAAGGAGTTGGCGCAGCAGATCATCGACGGTCAGCAGGCCGAGATCACCCAGATGAAAACGATGCTCGGAAATGCCTGAACACGCCTGCGCCGGTGAGGCCGCCGGCGATTCCCCCGGCTACACCGCCCAGAAGGAGAACTACGCCAAGCGGCTGCGCCGGATCGAGGGTCAGGTCCGCGGCATCGCCAAGATGATCGACGAGGACAAGTACTGCATCGACGTGCTGACCCAGATCAGTGCGGTGAACAGTGCGCTGCAGTCCGTCGCACTCGGGCTGCTCGACGAGCACCTCGGGCACTGTGTCAGTCACGCGGTGGCCGCCGGCGGCGAGGAGGCCGACGCCAAGCTCGCCGAGGCGTCGGCGGCGATCGCGCGGTTGGTGCGCAGTTGATCCCCGCACGGCAGTGCGTTGAGTCACCGTGGGTGAGCTAACAAAACTGCGCCGCAGGCCGATAACGGTGCAGGTAATTGGGTTGATACCGGGGTATCTGCCCAGGTCGGGGCGCTTCGGCGGACGCTGAGCCGTTCGCCGCTGTGCCACACTTGAATGAACCCCCGAATTTCTGGAGGAATGTCTATGCGTACCCGCACTGGTCGCTCGATCGCGGCGGTCATCGGTGCCGCGCTGATCGGTTTGACCGCGGCGTTCACCGCCGGCCCCGCGTTCGCGGAACCGGGTGATATCCCGGCCCCGCCGCCCCCGGTCGATCCGTTCGCCCCGCCGCCGCCGCCGGTCGATCCGTTCGCTCCGGCGCCGCCGGCAGATCCGTTCGCCCCGGCGACCCCGCCGGTGGTCAACAACTACGGCGCCCCCGCGGTGATCCCGGCCGGTACCCCCGCCGGCCAGAACCCGACCCCGTTCGTCGGTGAGGCGCCGTTCCGGCCGCCGACCTTCAACCCGGTCAACGGGTCGATGGTGGGTGTGGCGAAGCCGATCTACATCAACTTCGCGGTGCCGATCGCCAACAAGCAGCTGGCCCAGGACTCCGTGCACATCACCTCGAACCCGCCGGTGCCCGGCCGGTTCTACTGGGTGACCGACACCCAGCTGCGCTGGCGCCCGCAGGACTTCTGGCCGGCCAACACCGTGGTGAACATCGACGCCGGCGGCACCAAGTCCACCTTCCGCACCGGTGACTACCTGGTGGCCACCATCGACGACAAGACCAAGAAGATGGAGGTCATGCGCAACGGGAAGTTGGAGAAGACCTTCCCGATGTCGATGGGCCGGCCCGGCGGCAGGTATGAGACCAAGAACGGCACCTACTACGTGCTGGAGAAGTTCGCCGACATGACGATGGACTCGTCGACCTACGGGGTGCCGATCAACTCCGCCGAGGGCTACAAGATCAAGGTGAAGGACGCCGTCCGAATCGACAACTCCGGGGTGTTCGTGCACAGCGCGCCCTGGTCGATCGAGGCGCAGGGCAACAGCAACGTTAGCCACGGCTGCGTCAACCTGAGCCCGGAGAACGCCAAGTGGTTCTTCGACAACTTCGGCAGTGGTGACCCGGTGGTCATCAAGGGCACCGGCGGCGGCTGGTACAACCAGCCCGACGGCGCCTCCGACTGGCAGATGTTCTAAGGCCAAGCCCGCTGTTCCAAGGCCAAGGCCGCTGTTCGAAGGCTTACGCCTGGCGAATCCCCCGGCAACCGCCGGGGGATTCGTCGTTTCCCGGGCAGATTCGGTGCGCTGGCCGCCGCGGCGGCACCGATACGCTGGGCGGGTGGGTGACAGCGGCGAACCGCGCGGTCCCTCGGGCCGCCGAGCCGGGCTGCGATACGGCCTGGCCGCCGCGATCGGTGCGCTGCTGGCCGGCGCGGTGCTGCTGGTGCCCGCCCAGGATCGGGTCGATCACGCCGCCGAGGTGAACCTGAGCGCCCCGGGCCCGCTGGACAGCTATCTGCGCGGTGAGTCCAGACCGATCGACCGGGTGCCGCTCGGCGCCGAGCTGGTGGCGCGACTGATGGGCATCCCGGAGATCGCCTCGGTGCTGCCAGCCGGCGGCGTGTGGTCGATGTACACCGAGTCGATCGCCGAGCCGGGCTGTGTCGGTGCGCGGTACGTCGCCGTCGACGGCTTCTACGCGACCGTCCCGGGCGCGCGGCGGGACAGCATGAGTAAGCGGGCGTTCGTCGCGCCGATTCTGTCGCCGGGCCCCACCACCGACAGCTCGGATCTGGCGGTGATCAACTACCCGGACCCCGGCGCCGCCCGGGCGGTGTTCGCCGCGGCGGCCACCGCGTGGCGGGGCTGCGCCGATCGCGACATCCACGTCACGGCCGCCGGTCCCGGCCGCGACGGCGAGGTCTGGTCCGCCGGGCCGGTCCGCGAGGAGCGCGGGGTGCTGTCGCTCCTGCTGACCCGGCGGGCGACCGAGGGCGACCCGGAGCCGTGGCAGTGCGAGCACGCGCTGACCGTCGCGGGCGCCGTCGTCGTCGACGTCGACGCCTGCGGTGCGACGGTGGCCCCGGGAACCGCGGTGCGGCTGGCCGAGGCGACGGCGGTACGCGCCGACGTGATCGCCCGGATACCCGGATACCGGCGTTCGGGCGGCTGACCGAGGCCTCAGCGGCGGCCGCTGCCCGGTTCGCGGATCGTCCAGGACACCAGCGCCCAGCCGGGCTGGCAGTCCGGGACAACCGACACGCTGCGCACCGCGGTGAACTCGTTCGGGATGCCGTAGGAGGTTTTGAAGAACGGCGCGCGCCCGGCCCAGGCGCCGGCGGCGCTTTCGGTGCATTCGGCCGGCCGCCGGTCGGCGCCGAACTCGGCAAAGCGGAGCCGATCCTCCGGGACATAGCGGGTGACGTGCTCGCGCCAGCGCCCCTCGGGCATCAGGAACGTCACGCCGTAGGGCGTCAGCTCCCGGAACTTCTCCTTGATCTGCTTGGCCCGCCACGGGATTCGAATCGCCAGCACCTTCTCCGCGGACGGCGGGCTGCCGTCGAAGCGGATCCGGGACAGGTCATAGCCGGACAGCGGTACCGCGGCGAGCGCGCCGACCGCGAGGACCGCCGCGACGACCAGTCCGATCCACCAACGCCGCACCCTCGGCTCAGCTCCAGATCCGGACCCGGTGCTCGGGCTCCAGGAACAACTCGTCGTCCGCGGTCACCGCGAACGCCTCGTAGAACTCGTCGATGTTGCGGATCACGCCGTTGCAGCGGAACTCCGGCGGCGAATGTGGATCGGTGGCCAGCCGCCGGATCGCCTCGGCGTCCCGAGATTTGGTCCGCCACACCTGCGCCCAGCCGAAGAACACCCGCTGCACGCCGGTCAGCCCGTCGATCACCGGGGCCTCCCGACCGGCCAGCGACAGCCGGTAGGCCAGCAGCGCGATCGACAGGCCACCCAGGTCGCCGATGTTCTCACCCACCGTGAAGGCGCCGTTGACGTGATGCTCGGAACCCAGTGCGGCCGGCGAGAACTCGTCGTACTGGGAGATCAGCGCCGCCGTCCGCAAACCGAATTCCGCGCGGTCGGCGTCGGTCCACCAGTCCACCAGGTTGCCGTCGCCGTCGTACTTGGCGCCCTGATCGTCGAAGCCGTGCCCGATCTCGTGCCCGATCACCGCGCCGATGCCGCCGTAGTTGGCGGCGTCGTCGGCGTCGGCGTCGAAGAACGGCGGCTGCAGGATGGCCGCCGGGAAGACGATCTCGTTCATCCCCGGGTTGTAGTAAGCATTCACCGTCTGCGGCGTCATGAACCATTCGTCGTGGTCGACCGGCCCGCCGAGCTTGCCCAGCTCGTGGTCATAGTTCACCGCGTAGCCCCGGCGGTAGTTGCCGTACAGGTCGTCACGCGCGACCTCGAACGCCGAATAGTCGCGCCACTTCGGCGGATAACCGATCTTGGCGGTGAACCTGTCGAGCTTGGCCAGCGCCCGCTGCCGGGTCTGCGGGGTCATCCACTCCAGATCGGTGATGCTGGCCCGGTAGGCCTCGCGCAGGTTGCCCACCAGCTCGTCCATCCGGGCCTTGTGCCCGGGCGGGAAATGCCGCGCCACATACAGTTTGCCCAGCGCCTCACCCATCAGCGACTCGACCAGCGACACCCCGCGCTTCCAGCGGTCCCGGATCTCCTCGGTGCCGCTGAGGGTGCGGCCGTAGAAGGCGAAGTCCTCACTGACCAGCGCATCGGTGAGAAAACCCGCGCGGGCGTGGATGATCCGCCAGCGGGCCCAATCCTGCCAGTCCGACAGCGATTCGCCGGCCCACAGCGCGGCGAACGCGCTCAGGTAGTCGGGTTGGCGCAGCACCAACTCGGCGGCCCGCTGCCGGTCGAGGCCGAGCCCGCCGAGCCAGCCGGACCAATCGAATCCCGTTGCCTGATCAGACAATTCGGTGAAGGTGCGCAGGTTGTAGGACAGCTCCGCATCGCGGCGCCGGACCACGTCCCAGTGCGCCGCGGCCAGCTTGGTCTCCAGCGCCACGATCCGCTCGGCGGTGTCCTCGGCGCCGTACTGATCGCCGAAGACCAGCCGCAGCATCCGGGCGATGTGGCGCGGGTATTCGGCCAGCACCGCCGCGTGCGCGTCGTCGCGGTAGTAGGACTCGTCGGGCAGGCCCAGCCCGGACTGCGACAGGTGCAGCAGATAGCGGGTGGAATCCTTGGAGTCGGTGTCGACGTACACCCCGAAGCCGCCGCCGACCCCGGTGCGGGCCAGGGCGCCGAGGGTGGCGGCCAGGGCGTCGGCGTCGGCCGCCGCATCGATCAGCGCCAGCTCGTCGAGCAGCGGGGCCAGGCCGCGGCGCTCGACCGCATCGGCGTCGGAGAAGCTGGCGTACAGGTCGCCGATGCGCTGCTGATCGGTGCCGGCCGGCGCGTTCGCGGCGGCCGCCTCGTCGATCAGCTCGCGGACCTGCTCCTCGGCCCGGTCGTAGAGGGTGCGGAAGGCCCCGTCGGTGGCGCGGTCGGCCGGCATCTCGTAGGAGTCCAGCCACCGGCCGTTGACGTGACCGAACAGGTCGTCTTGCGGTCGGCGCGCCACGTCGACGTACCGAAGGTCCAGGCCCGAGGGATTGCTAGCTACCGTCACAGCTCCATCCTTCCAGAACCCGGCGGTGCGGCCCGGCGGGAAGGATTACCCCAGCGGGTAGCCTCGGGCCGTGCCCAGCGACGACCAGACCGACCCCGACGCCGATACGACCGGCGCCGACCCGGCCGAGTCCGGCCCAATGTTCTCCCGATTCGGCATCGCCTCGGCGGTGCTGGCGGTGCTCGCCGTCGCCGCCGTGGTGTGCGGCGGGCTGGCCTGGTCCCGGCACAGCGCCGCCGAGGCGGAGCGCAGCCACCAGAGCGATGTGCTGCAGGTCGCCGCGCAGTGGGCCAACACCCTGGTCAACATGAACGCCGAGAACGTCGAGGCCAGCCTGGCCACGCTGCGCGACGGCACCGTCGGCGAACTGAACACCGACTTCGAGGCCGTGCTGGGGCCGTTCCGCGACGTCGTGCAGAAGGTCAAGGCGGCCACCACCGGCCAGATCGACGCGGTGGCCATCGAGTCGGTGCGCCGCGACGACGGACCGGCGCCGGAGCCGGCGCTGCCCGACGGGCTGGCCGAGCGCACCGAATCGGTCATCGTGGTGGCGAACGCGACCAGCCAGAACGCCGCCGGCAAGCCGCAGGCGCGGTCCTGGCTGCTGCGCCTGGAGGTCGCCGAGGTCGACGGCCAGCTGCTGATCTCCCGGCTGGAGCCGCTGCGATGAGGAACCTGTGGCGACTGCTGGCCTTCGACCTGGCCGCGCCCGCGCTGATCCTGGCCGCGCTGGCCGGCATCGGCGTCGTGCTGGACTGGCCCACCTGGTGGGTGTCCGTCGCGTCAATGCTGGGGCTGTTGGTCGTGCAGGGCGTCCTGGTGAACCTGTACCTGCTGCGCCGCGACGGGGTGTCGGTCGGCACCGACGACGACGCGCCCGGGCTGCGGCTGGCCGTCGCCGGCGTTGCCGCCGGAGCCGCGGTGGCCGCCGCGCTGGTCGCCCACACCCACTGGACGGTCGCCGACCGCACCTTTGAGGCCGACCGCGCCGCGGTGGTCAGCGTCGCCACCGAGGTGGCGGAGGCGACCGCGACGTTCTCCCCGGCGGAGCCGACCGCCGGGATCGAGCGGGCCGCCGCGCTGATGGTGCCCGGGTCGGCCACCGCGTTCCGGGACAACTTCGGCCGCTCGACCGCGGACCTGGCAAAGCGCCGGATCACCGCGCAGGCGCAGACCGTCTCGGCCGGGCTGGAATCGCTGGCCCCGGACGGGGCCACCGCGGTGGTGGTGATGCGCACCAGCCAGACCGCGCCGGGCAAGTCGGCCAGCCGGGCGGTGGTCGGGCTGCGGCTGTCGCTGCAGCCGAGCGCCGAGGGTTGGCGGGTCGTCGACATCGCGCCGCTGCAGCGCGTCGACGGCTGACCGCAGCCCGGCTACCCCTGGGTGGGGTGCTCGCGCTGCGCGCGCATCTTGGCGAACCGGTCCGAGAGCCGGCGCATCCGGATCATCAGCGAGGCCGGCGGGCAGTCGGTGCCGGCCAGGTGGTCGGCGAACTGGGTGGCGGCCACCCCGATCCGGGAGGCGAACTCACGCTGGGTCAACCCGGAGCGGTCCAGCAGCATCCGGACGTGCCGGGACACCTCGGCGCGTTCGGTGGCCTCCAGATGGGTCCGCGACCGGGTCAGTACCTCGTGCATGGCCTTGGCGATGCCGCGCAGCTCGCTGCCGTCGGACCGGTTGGTCTCCAGCACCTCCTCGACCTGCCGGGAGGTGCGGCCGAACGGGTCCCGCTTGACCGCGACGACGATGCGCTGCCACACCGAGATGTCGCCGTCCTCCAGGGCCGCCCGGATGGCGGCCGTCGACCAGAACTCGACCGGACGGCCGCTGTCGGAGGGCGGACGCTCGGCGGCGGGGCGGCCGAGGTCGCCGGTATCGCTGGCGGTCAACGTCACCTCGCTTCCTCAAGCATCGCCACGGCCACCGACAGGCAGCGCTCCCGAATCCGTTCCCAGTCGCGACCGGCGGCCGCGTTCGTGCCTGACCCGGGTGGCGCCGCCCCGGGGGCGGCCGACCCGGGGGCTGCCGACTCGGCGAATCCACCGGGTCCGTCACGCGGGTCCGGGTCGGCGAGCCGGCGGACCAGCCGGGTGCTCACCCAGGGGCGGCCGGGCGGCTCGCATTCGGACCATCGACCACAGTAGTACTCGTCCATCCGGGCCAGCACGTCCGCCACCGTCTCGGCGTCGGTGGACTCGACCAGCTCGGCGAACTCCGCGAAATCCTGCCGAGTATTGCGGCTGAGCAGCAGATATCCCTTCAGCCGGAAGGTTTCCGCGCAGGTTGGGATGCGCAGCCGGTCCCCGGTCGGCAACTGCACGCTGGCGGTCTCGACCGGCTGGCTGCGGATCAACTCCGGCACCGGGTCGTCGGACTGGGCGCTCAGCGCGTCCAGCGCCACCGCCAGCCGGGTGCGCCACACCGCCACCGGATGCACCGGCCGGGTGATCCGCTCGGTCATCGCCGCGGGCATCGCGGCATCCAGCGGGGAGCGGGCATCCAGCGGGGATCGGGCGCCGCCGAGGGCGGCCCCGTCGCCACCGCGGACCCGCCCGTCCAGCGCGGCGCAGCCGCTGAACGCCAGCGGGTCGGCCACCGTGATCGCGTCGGGGGCCAGCCGCTGCAGCCGCGCCGCGCCCTTGACCACCATCCGGACGTCGGCGTTGGAGGCCGCCAGGCCGGGCAGGTCGTCGGCGAACGTCACCATCTCGGTGCCGTCGACCCCGGGCAGCGGCTTCTCGAAGTCGACCGACGGCAGGATCCTGTCCAGCCAGCGCGGCAGCCACCAGTTCCACTGCTCGAACATCACCATCAACGCCGGGACCAGGATCAGCCGGACCACGGTCGCGTCGACGGCGATCGCCACCGCGCAGGCCACCCCGAGCTGGGCGACCAGCGGCATGCCGGCGAAGGCGAACCCGATGAACACCGCGATCATGATCAGCGCCGCACTGGTGATGGTGCGGGCGCTGGTCGAGACGCCGTAGGCGACCGCGTCGCGGGTGTCCCCGGTCAGCAGGAACCGCTCCCGGATCCGGGTCAGCAGGAAGATCTCGTAGTCCATCGACAGGCCGAACGTCAGCGCCAGCACCAGCGGCGGGACCGTGCTGTCGATGGAGGTGAGCCGCTGGAAGCCGAGCGCCTCCAGCCAGCCCCACTGGAACACCACCACCAGGCTGCCGTAGGCGGCGGCGACCGAGAGCACCGTCATCACGACGCCCTTGAGGGCCAGGAACACCGAGCGGATGGCCAGCAGCAGCATCACGAACGCGATCACCGAGACGAACAACAGCACCCGCAGGGCGGTGTGATCGACCCGGTCGTCGAAGTCCTTGATCAGCGCCGTCGGCCCGCCCACCGAGACGGTCACCGGGCTGGCGTCGGCGACGGCGCCGGTTCCGCCGGCCAGCACCCTGGGCAGCTGGACGCGCAGCCAGTCCACCGTGCGCCGGGCGGCCAGATCCTCCGGGTCCACCGACAGCACCCCGGACAGCAGCACCGAGTGGTCGTCGTTGCCGTACACCGGCGGGCTGACCGTGACGATGTTGATGGCGCGGTCCATCTCCGCGGCGACGGCGTCGACCAGGGGCGCGTGGTCGGGCGCCGAGGCGATCCCGTCGGGGAACTCCAGCAGCACCCGCACCGGCCCCAGCGCGCCCGGACCGAGCGCCTCGGCAGCGGCGTTCACCCCGCCGCGGATCTCGTGGCTGGCCGGGAACTGCCGCAGCATGCTGTTGCCCAGCACCATCGAGAACGCCGGGGCCGCGGCCAGCAGCAACGCCAACGTCGCCAGCAGCGCCGACAGCCAGGGGCGTCGCATCACCCGTCGGACCCACACCGACCAGAACGGCATCGCCTCGGATTCGCCGCGCCGACGGGACAACTGCAGCAGCGGGGACCGCCGGGCCGCCGAGCGACCGAAGGTGGCCAGGATGGCCGGGGTCATCGTCACCGAGGTCAGCACCGACAGCACCACGGCGAGGATCGCGCCGGTGGCCATCGAGGCGAGCACCGGGGTGTCGATCAGGTAGATGCCGGTCAGCGACGCGATCACGGTCAGCCCCGACAACACCACCGCCAGACCCGAGGTGGCCATCGCGGCGTCGGTGGCCTGCGGCACCGTGCGGCCCTGACGCAGTTCCTCCCGATAACGCATCAGGATGAACAGTGAATAGTCGACGGCCAGCGCAATGCCGAACATCGACACCGTCGAGGAGACGAACACGCTCATGGTGGTCAGCTGCGAGAGCAGATAGACCACCCCCATCGTCACGGTGACCGTGCAGATGCCCAGGATCAGCGGCACCGCGGCCGCAGCCAGCGAACCGAACACCGCGATCAGCACGATCAGCACGATCGGCAGGTTCCACCGCTCGGCCGCGGCGATGTCGTGCTTGGTGCTGGTCTGCGCCGCCGCGCCGAGCGCGCCCTGGCCGATCACGTAGAGCCGGACGGTGCCCGAGGCGTGCTCGCCGGGCTCGGATCCGGTGACCCCGATCGCCTGCCGCAGTTGCCGGGCGACGTCGACGGCGCCGGTGTTGTTGAAATCCAGCCGCAGCGACACCACGTAGGGGCGGTCCGGTTGCGGCGGCGGCTGGGTCGGGTTCGGCGTGATGGTGACGTTGGGGGCCTCCCTGGCCACCCGCTCCAACTCGGCCACCGCCGCGGTCATGTCGGCGTAGGTGGCGTTGGCGCGCGGCGCGGCGACCAACGCCAGCGGCGAGGCGCCCTCGTCGGGGAAGTGGTCCTCGATGGTGCGCTGCACGTGCAGCGATTGGGAGCCCGACACCTCGAATCCGCCGCCGGTCAGCTGGTTGGAACCGGTCAGCAGCAACCCCACGGCCGGCACGAGCGCCAACAGCCAGCCGGCGAAGACCAGCCAGCGGTGGGTGCGGAGGGTGGCGCTCATCCGCATCATGAATTGCTGAATGACGACACTCCCTGACCCGCAGACGGCCTGCGTGCCGTGAGCCTACAACAGCCGAATATGGCCCGGCTGAATACGCTGACCTGCAGCTAAACCGTTATCCGATGGCGACGAGTGGCTCTCGGCCGGGCGTCCTGGCAGGATGGGGGCAACCGTATCCGGTCGGGGGATCGTTGCGGCGGGTGTCCGGCTGCGCCGTCCGCCGACCGCCAGGAGGCTCCGCGTGATTCGCACCGTTCGTCGTCATCCCGTCTCGGGCGCAGCGCTGGCCGCCGCGCCGCTGCTGGCGGCCGCGCTGGCCGTCGCGCCGATGGCGGTGGCTGCCCCCGACTCAGGGACCCCCGACGCGGGCACGCCGGGCACCGCCGATCCGTGCTCGGCCAGCGAGATCTCCAAGACGATGAGCGCGGTGTCGTTGGACACCGGCAACTACCTGGACGCGAACCCGGACACCAACCGGGCGCTGACCGCGATCGCCGCCAAGCCCGGTGATCCGCGGGCGGTTGCGGCCGTGCAGGCCTACTTCGAGAAGAACCCGCGGGCCGGCCGGGATCTGCAGCTCATCCAGCAACCGCTGAGCGCGCTGTCCAGTAAGTGCGGCATGCCGATCGCGATGCCGCAGATGCTGGGCCTGGTGCAGGCCGCCCAGCAGCCCGGTGCGGTGACGCCGCCGTCGCTGACGCAGGTCGGCAGCACGCCGGCGACCCCGGGCCTGTCGATCGTGCCGGTGGTCACCCCGCCGGTGCCCGCCGCCACCCCGCCGGCTCCGGTGGCCACCCCGCGGGTGCCTGCCGCGACGCCGCCGGTGCCCGCCGCCACCCCGCTGGTGCCGGTCGGGCGACCCCAGTCGCCGGCCATGATCGCGCGCTGATTTCCTCGCCGACGCCCGGCGCCGGGCCGCTGCACGGGCGGCGGCGGTGCGCGCCGAGCCCGGCGGCCGATGTTCGCCATGTGTCGCGGCGCAAAGTCTGCTTAGCTTGGGTAGCGATCGTTACGTATTCGAGATTGGAGCTCGTCCCATGAAGCTGTCTGTCCGCCGCGGGGCCGCCGCGCTGATCGGCTCCGGCACTCTGCTCGGTGCGCTGGCGTTCGCCGTGGCCCCGACGGCCCTGGCCGACGATCCGCCGCCGCCGCCGAACTGCACCGCCGCCGATTTCGCCGGCGTCAACTCCGGGGTCTCGGCGGCCACCTCGGCGTACCTGTTCACCCACCCGGACGTCAACGCGTTCTTCACCGGCCTGCACGGGAAGCCGCGCACCGAGATCAAGAGCGACGTGCAGGACTACTTCAACGCGAACCCGCAGGCCCGCGACGAGCTGACCAACATCCGTCAGCCGCTGGCCGACATCAAGAATCGGTGCGGCTTCTCCAACGTCGCGCCCACGCCCTAGCGAACCGAAGCCGTCAGGCCCATTCCCGGATGCCGGGGGTGGGCCTGCGGTGTCGGTGCGGCCGGCTCAGCGGCGAACCAGAAGGGCGGCAACCGCCCGCCAGCCGAGCAGCAGCACCGCGGTGGCGATCGAGGCGACCACGATGAAGCTCGGGGCCACGGTCTGCCCGGAGACCGCCCGCAGCACCATCCCGACCGCGACGGTGGCCACCCAGATGCTCACGCCGGCGGGCAGCAGTGCGATCGGATTGCGCCAGGCCCGCGCGGCGACCCAGCCCACCGCGGCCCCGGCCAGAAACGGCCAGGCGGTCTGCGCCAAACCCGCCAGGGTGGCCGCCTCGGCGTGACTGCGCCGGCCGACCGCGCAGAACACCAGCACGGCGACGACGTCGAGAACCACCGCCGCGACGATCATCCGGCCGGCACGGGAGGTTGGATCAGCTACCGAATTCATTGTGAGACAGAGTAATCCATCACATCCCAGACCAGCGGCCCGACCTCGGTGAGGTCGCGCTTGGCGAAGCCGGGGGTCAGCTTCGCCGGCTGCGCGGCGAGCAGCCGGTCCAGATCCGGGTCGCCGGCCACCCGCTGGGAGAGCCGGAAACTGTCGATCACGAACGGCAGCCCATTGGCGGCCAGCGGGTCGGGGCCGTCCATCACCTGGAAATGCAGATGCGGCGCGGTGCTGTTGCCGGAGTTGCCCAGCTCGGCCAGCGACTGCCCGCGGGTGACCCGGTCGCCGGGTTTGACCGCGACGCTGCCCGGCTTGAGGTGCGCGTAGAGCGCGTGGTTGCCGTCGCCCAGGTCGAGCACCACATAGTTGCCCGGGTACTGATCCAGCGCCAGCCCGCCGGGGGCCTTGCCGGGGGTCTGATCGGGCAGATCGTCGCGGACCGCGCGCACCGTCGCGTCGGCGACGGCGTGCACCGGCGCCCCGTAGTACGGGTAGCTGGTCAGCGCCGCCGGGTCCCCGGTCGCGATCCGAGTGTTCCCGTCGAGCTGCAGGTAGTCGACGGCGAAGCGTTCGGCCGCCCACAGCGACCCGTTGATCGGGTTGAGCGCCATCCGGTGCGAGGTCATGCCGCAGCAGCCGTTGATGTCCATCCAGCCGGCGCCGTCCAGCGGCGGCGCCAGGCTGATCGGCGTCCGGCTCGACACCGCGGTCGGCGCGACCTGCTGGGTGGCCGAGGCCGCGATCAGCCCCGGTACCGGTTTGGCGACGCTCAGCTCCACCGCGTGGGTGAGCTGTTCGGGCACCGCGGCGCCGTCGACGGCGATGTCCAGCCACACCGTCGCGGACTGCCCGGGCCCGAGCACCGTCGTCGGGGTGCCGGGCGCACCGAGCGCGCGGGTCCAGTACTTCAGGTTGTCCCCGGACAGCGTCAGCAGCTGCCGGTCGCCGTCGCGGGCGGTCAGCGAGGTGAGGGTGACGTTGCCGCCCGTCGCGTTGGTCAGCCGCAGCTCGTAGGCCAGGTGGGTGCGGCCGTCGGTGGCCGCCACCGGTACCGGCTCGGCCAGCACGGTGCCGATCAGTGCCGTCGGCTCGGCCGGCGGCAGTGCCGGCGGCGGGCCCGACGCGGTGTCCTTCGATCCGCAGCCGGCCAGCAGCAAGGCGCCGGCCAATACGGCGGTCAACAGCGGGTTTCGCCTCATCCGCCGATCCAAGCACGGCCGCGGACCGCCCCGGCGCGGTTTGCTCAGTCCCGGTGGCCGCGGGGGTCGGTGCCCGAGCCGGGTGCGTCGTCCAGGTCGACGTGGCTCTCGGTGCGGAAATTGAAGAAGAACACCACCCAACCGATCGCCGAGATGAAGATCCAGCTGACCAGGCGGTAGATCAGCATCGCCGAGATGGCGTCGGGCAGTGACATGCCGCTGGACACCAGGCCGGGCACCAGCACCGCCTCGACCACCAGCAGACCGCCCGGCATCAGCGGGATCGCGCCGACCGCGCGGGCCGCCGCGTAGGCGACCGTCACCCCGGCCAACGACGGGTGGCCGCCGGCGGCGTAGGCGGCGAACAGCAGGCAGGTGACGTCGGCGATCCAGTTGAACAGTGACCAGCCGAACGCGGTGGCGAGCTCACCGCGGCGCAGCTTCACCGCCTCCAGCTGGCGCAGCATCGCGCTCCAGCGCTCCCGGCCGGCCTCGACGGGCCGGTTGCGCAGCTCGTTGATCCAGCCCAGCACCCGCACCCCGATGCCCTCCAGCAGCTCCCGGCGGGTGGCGACGGCCTGGGCCAACAGCAGCAGCAGCACGCAGCCGCCGACGGTGAACAGCAGCGAGAACGGGTTGCTCTTGGCGCCGAGCATGAACGCGCCGGTCAGCCCGATCACCGCCAGCCCGACCACCTGCAGGGCGCCCGACATCACCAGCTGCCAGGACGCCACCAGTGGTGAGGCGCCCCACATCCGCTGCTGCCGATAGATGAACGTCGCCGACAGCACCGGCCCGCCGGGCAGCGTGGTGGACAGCGCGTTCCCGGCGTAGAAGGCCGCCTCCGAACGCCACTGCCGCACCCGGACGCCGGCGGACTTGAGCAGTTCGCGCTGGATCTGGGCGAAACTGTGCATCGACATCATCGCGGCCACCGCGGCGGCGAGGACCCAGGCCGGGTTGGCGTCGCGCAGACTGCGCCAGGCCTGGGCCAGCTGGTCCCACACCAGGGTGGCCTCCACGGCGAGCACCGCGACGACCGTGCCGAAGATCGCCCAGCGCAGCCACCAGTACCGGCGGCGCGAGGTGTCGCGCTGGTGCACCGTGTTCGCCACCCAGTCAGCGTAACGGCGGATCAGGGGGATTCGGCGCGCCGATTGTGCTGCGCCCCCAGCCCGGTATCGGACCGTTATCCTGGCGATATGCCCGCTGTTTCGGTGCTCGACGACGAATCTGTCACCCCCGCGGTGCGCAAGGCGGCGGCCTGGGCGTGGCGCCTGCTGGTGTTGCTGGCGGCGGTGCTGGCCGGGCTGTGGGTGATCAGCCGGCTGAAGGTGATCGTGGTGCCGGTGCTGATCGCCACCATGCTGACCGCGCTGCTGCTGCCGGCCGTCGACGCCCTGGAGCGCCGCCGGGTGCCGCGCGGCGCGGCCGTCGCGCTGATGCTGCTGGGTGGGCTGGCCACCCTCGGCGGGCTGCTGGCCTTCGTGGTCGGTCAGTTCGTCAAGGGCCTGCCCGATCTGGTCGAGCAGGTCACCCGCAGTATCGATTCGGCGCAGCGCTGGTTGATGGAGGGCCCGCTGCACCTGAGCATCGAGCAGATCGACACCGCGGGCAATTCCGCGGTCGAGGCGTTGCGGAACAACCAGGCGCGGCTGACCAGCGGCGCCCTGTCGACCGCGGCGACGGTGACCGAGATTGTCACCGGCGCCCTGCTGGTGATGTTCGCGCTGTTGTTCTTCCTGCACGGCGGCCGGGCGATCTGGGCGTTCGTGGTGCGGATGTTCCCGGCCGGGGTGCGCGATCGGGTCAGCGACGCGGGCCGGGCCGGCTTCGGGTCGCTGATCGGCTACGTGCGGGCGACCTTCCTGGTGGCGCTGGTCGACGCCGTCGGCATCGGCGTCGGCCTGGCGATCATGACGGTTCCGTTGGCGCTGCCGTTGGCGTCGCTGGTCTTCCTGGGCGCCTTCATTCCGCTGGTCGGCGCGGTCGTCACCGGATTCCTCGCCGTCGTCGTCGCACTGCTGACCAAGGGGATGGTGTACGCGCTGCTGACGTTCGCGCTGATCATCGCCGTGCAGCAGTTGGAGGCCCACGTGCTGCAGCCGGTGGTGATGGGCCGGGCGGTGTCGATCCACCCGTTGGCGGTGGTGCTCGGCATCGCCGGAGGCGCGGTGCTGGCCGGGATCGTCGGCGCGCTGCTCGCGGTGCCGATCATCGCGTTCCTCAACAGTGCCACGCGGGTGCTGCTGGCCGACGACCCCGCCGCCGAGGAGGCCAAGATCGACGCCATCCGCGGACCGATGATCTCCGAAGGCGCGGTCGATCCGCCCGACGACGAATAGTCCGCTGCCGGCTTCGCGACGGTGACACCTTTGGTGGTGCAATTTCGGCGACGGTGACGGTTCCGTACGGCCGGCTGCGCGACGGTGACACCTTTGGTCGTGCATTTCAGCGACGGTGACGGTTCCGTACGGCCGGCTTTGCGACGGTGACACCTTTGGTTGGAGAATCGCGTTCTCGCTGCCAATAGCGTCACCGTCGCGAAGGTCGACTGCAAGAAGCGTCACCGTCGTGGCCGAACACAACCAAAAGTGTCACCGTCGCGGACAGCGGTAGGCCGCTTCTCCACGACGGTGACACTTTTTGCGGTGCAACCGGATCGATGAACCGGGGAAGCTGGCTCGTTAGAGCCGGCCCTCCCGGCGCAGCAGATCCTGGGCGCTGACCCCGCCGCCGCGGCGGGGGTTCTTGTCGGTCTTCGTGTCGGGTTCGGCCTCACCCCGGGCGTTCAGCTTCTCCGTCGCCGCGTCGGTGTCGCGCTTCCCGGCTGCCGGGAACGCGTGGGTGGCGGCCTCGGGGTTGTCCGGTTCGGGCCGGTCGGGCTCGGGTTGGGTCGGCAGCGCGGTCGTCGGAACCGCGTCCGGTGCGGGCGGCGCCGGCGGGCCGGCCTGCTTGCCGCGCAGTTCGCCGAGCCAGGACTCGATCTCCCGCTCACCGGTCGGGGCGGCCGGCTGCTCGGGGCGCTGGTGCCGGGGCAGTGCCGCACCGGCACTGCTGACCGCGCGGCGCATCTTGTCGCGGGCCCCGGACAGACCGCCGAACCGGGTGGTCGGTGCGTCGTCGGGACGCTGCGCCGGGCGCGGCGGCTCGGGTGCCGGGCGCGGCGGCTCGGGTGCCGGGCGCGGCGGCTCGGGGGCAGGCAGCCGGCTGGTGCCCGCCTCGCCGATCGGATCCGGCGCGGGCATCCGCGAGGTCCCGGCCGTCGACGGCGTCTCCCGGGGCGGACGCAGCGCGGGGCGCGCCGGGCCGCGGGCGGCACCCTCGGGCGCCGGGTGGGTCGGATCGTGCGGGCGGCGCTGCGACGGCTCGCGGGCCGGGGCTCCGGCGAGCACCGCGGCTGGCTCCTCGGGACGGGCCACCGGGGCCTTGCGCTCGTCGGGCAGATCGGTCTCGCCGAGACCCATCTTGACCTGCAGGACCTTCATCCAGCGCGGCGCCCACCAGCAGTCGTCGCCGAGCATCTTCATGATCGCCGGGACCAGGAACATCCGGACGATGGTGGCGTCGAGCAGCAGGGCGATCAGCAGACCGAAGGCCAGGTACTTCATCATCACCAGGTCGGAGAAGACGAACGCGCCGGCGACGACGGCCAGCACCAGGGCCGCGGCGGTGATCAACCGGCCGGTGGTCGCGGTGCCGATCCGGATCGCCTCGGCCGTCGACATGCCGCGCTCGCGGGCCTCCACCATGCGGGAGACCAGGAACACCTCGTAGTCGGTGGACAGGCCGTAGATCACCGCGATGATCAGGCCGATCATCGGTGCCATCAGTGGCTGCGGCGTGTAGTTCATCAGCCCGGCCCCGTGCCCGTCGACGAACATCCAGGTCAGGATGCCCATCGTGGAGCCGAGGGTCAGCGCGCTCATCAACGCCGCCTTGATCGGCAGCACCAGCGAACCGAAGGCCAGGAACATCAGCACCGTCGTCGTGGTGATCAGCAACAACACCATCAGCGGCAGCTTGGCGAACAGACTGTGGATACTGTCCTGCTCCAGCGCCGGGGTACCGCCGACGGACACTATGAGGCCGCGCGGCACCGGGATGTCACGCAACTGGGCGATCTTGTCCGAGGCGTCGTTGCGGTTCTCCAGGCCGTTCTGCAGCACCCGCACGTCGGGATGCTTGGCGCTGTCCTCGTTGCCGGGGCGCTCCTGCCACATCTTGTCGCGGTCACCGTCGGGCTCGACGAACCCGGAGATGTTCATCGCGCGGCTGCGGATCTCGGCGATCTGGGCCTCCGAGACGGGCTGCCCGTTGGTGCTCTCGATCACCAGCGTCAGCGGCTCGGTGCGGAAGTTCGGGAAGAGCTGGTCGAACTCCTCCTGGGCCTGCCGCACGGAGTTGTCCGGCGGCAGGTACTTCTCGCTGATGCCGCCCAGGGACAGGCCACCCAGCGGGATGATCATCGCGATCATCAGGATCAGGATCGGTACCGCGAACGCCATCGGGCGTTTCATCACGATGTTGACCAGCTTGCCCCAGAAGCCGTTCTCCACCTCTTCGCGGGTCTTGGTCTTCTGGGTGCGCGCGGCGAACCATTCGATGATGGCGCGGGAGAAGCCCCAGTTGCGCAGGAACGGCACCCGCAGCAGCGTCCGCACGCCCAGCGCGTCGACGTTGGGGCCGAGGATCGCCAGCGCGGCGGCCAGCACGGTGATCGACAGGATCGCCGAGAGCATCACCGAGGCGATGATGGCGTAGGTGATCGACTTCAGGAAGCCCTGCGGGAACAGCAGCAGTGGCAGTGACGACGCCACGATTATGACCGCGGAGAACATCACCGTGCGGCCGGAGGTCATCACCGTGCGGCGTACCGCGGCCTCGGTGTCGTAGCCCTCGGCCAGCTCCTCGCGGAAGCGGCTCACGATGAACAGGCCGTAGTCGATCGCGATGCCCAGGCCGATCAGCGTGACGACGGGCTGGGCGAAGAAGTGCACCGGGGTGGCCTCGGCGACCAGTCGCATGATGCCCAGCGCGCCGGCGATCGACAGGCCGCCGATGATGGCCGGCAGCGCGGCGGCGATCACGCCGCCGAAGACGAAGAACAGCAGCACCGCGACCAGCGGGATGGCCATCACCTCGGCGCGCTGCTGGTCGACGGCGATGGTGCCGGTCAGCTCGCTGGCCAGCGGGTTGAGCCCGGCCAGCTTGATGTTGCCGTCGTTGAGCTCGCGCATCGCGGGTTCGACGGTCTGGTAGTTCTTCAGGATCGCGTCGTCGTTGTCGCCCTTGAGCGGGATGGAGATGAAGGTGTGCTTGAGGTCGGCGGTCTTCATCTGCTGGACGGTTTCGAAGGTGGTGTCGCGGGCCTTGAGCCAGCCGACCCAGGACATCACCTGATCACTGTTGTCGGCGACGAAGGAGTCGAGTTCCTTGACCATGGCGTCGGCCCACTTGGGGTCGTCGACCTTCTTGCCGTCCGGCGGCGTCAGGATCGCCACCACGTGGCTGGTCCGGTCGCGGCCGTACACCTCGTCGGCGACCAGCGAGGCGTGCACGGACTGACTGCCCTCGTCGTAGAAGCCACTCTGGGTGACGTGCTCACCCAGTGTTATGCCGTATACACCGCCGCCGAGGCACAGTGCGACCATCACGCCGATCACGATGTACCTGAAGCGGAAAACCATCCGACCCCACCAGGCGAACACCTAGGCTCCTAACGCTGTTCGATAAGTCTGTATGTGGCCCCGATGCGTGTCCGGTGTCACGCTTTGGCCGCCAGTAGCGACGACAGCGGCCGGAACGGTTGCAGCCATGCCCCTTGTTCGGGGAGCGAATCGAGGCCGATTCGCGGGAGCGGCTCCCGGAAGACACCGGTGATGTCTTCCAGATCGACAAACTCCAAGGTATCCGACGCTAGCGCCCAGCTGGCATGTTCGCGAAATCCGAGCACCGCGACGTCGGTGCCGTCATCGCGGGCAATCTCCTCCAGTGGGAGCCGGAACGCCTGCCCGTCGGCGGAGGCGACCAGCAGCGCGGCCAGCCCCTCGGCGCGCCGCCGCGCGATGTGGGCGAGCATGTCGGAATCGACATCGCTGTCCTCGTCGACCTTCGGCTTGGCAAAGACCGCGAAGCCGACGTTGCGCAGCGCCTCCACCCACGGCCGGACGACCTCCGCGGTGCCCGGCGCGATGTTGGTGAACACCGTGGCCTCGGGTTCGAGCAGCACCGGCCCGTCCGGCCCGGCGGACAGCTCCTCGGTCAACTCCGCGGTGCGGGCCAGCAACCATCGGCCCAGCGCGTCGAACCGGGGGCGGTGCGCGGCGGTGGGGCGGCCGCCGAGGATCGAACCCAGGCCCATGTCCAGGTTCGGGGCGTCCCACACCAGCAGCACCCGCGGCGGCGTGGCCGGGCGGTCGGCGACGGCGTCGGTCTCAGTGCTGTCGGTGGTGGTTGTCACAATCGCACCCAGATGAACTCGTTGATCGGGCTGCCCACTTCGGCGGCCTTGGCCTCGTACTTCGTCGTCGGTCGGCGCACCGAGATCGGCAGGCCGGCGAACTCGGCCTCGTCGGTGACCCGGCGCAGCCGCGGCTCGCCCGCGCCCACCTCGGTGATCTGCTCGGCGTAGTCGGCGTGATCGGTCGCCGCGTGCAGCACCCCGCCGGGGCGCAGCCGGTCGACGATCAGGTCCAGCGTCTGCGGCTGCAGCAGCCGGCGCTTGTGGTGCCGGGCCTTGGGCCACGGGTCCGGGAAGAACACCCGCACCCCGGTCAGCGCGCCGGACGGGATGAGGTGCTGGAGCACGTCGATGCCGTCGCCGCGGATCAGCCGGATGTTGGTGACCGGGGCGTCGGTGGCCGCGGTCCGGTCGATCGCGCCGAGCAGCTGGGCCAGGCCCTTCTTGTAGACCTCGACGGCGATCACGTCGAGGTCCGGCTCGTCGCGGGCCATCGCCAGCGTCGAGATCCCGGTTCCGCAGCCGACCTCCAACACCAGCGGGGCGCTGCGGCCGAACCAGGCGTCGGTGTCCAGCGCCGGGTAGTGGCCGCCGGGCTCGGCGGGCCGGGCCACGGTGCCGATCTCGGGCCACAACCGGTTCCAGGTGGCCTGCTGGGAGTCGCTCAGCGAGGAGCGCCGGGACCGGAAACTGGTGACGCGGCGATGCGGGTGCGATGGCCGGATCTCGGCAGCCTCGGGCCCACTATGCGCATGCATCCCCCCATCGTCCCTCATTGGGGCCGGTAGACCGCAATCCTGGCGCAGATTGATACTCAACGGTTGCTTTCCCGGCGCACCGGTCTGGGGATGACCGACTCGCGGCCCGGCGACCCGGCTGTCACGATGGCCCCACTCGTCACGCCCGGGGCGCCGGGCCCGTAGTGGGGGAGGCCATGACCGAACCAGGCCACCGGATGTTCGCCGACGCGCTGGCACGCTGCGCGGCGACCGAGCCGGCGCTGCCCGCCGACCGCAGCGGGGATCTCATCGATCTCGCCGACCGGCTGCGCGCGCCGCTGACCGTGGCGGTGCGGGGCCGGCCCGGGGTGGGCCGGCGGACCGTCGCCCGGGCGCTGACCTGCGCCGGGGTGACGACGGTGGACCGGGGCGCGGAGCTGGTCGTCCGGGTGCTGGCCGAGGTGCCCAAGCCCGAGGACCTGGCCGCGCTGGCCGGCCCGGATCGGCCGGGGCTGCTGATCCTCAACAAGGCGGACCTGACCGGGTTCCGGCCGGGCGGTCCGGTGGCCGCGGCCGCTCGGTACTGCGTCCGGCTGGCCGCGAGCACCGGGGTACCGGCCGAACCGATGGTGGCGCTGGCCGCCGTCGCCGCCGACGGCCTGGCCGACGGTCCCGAAGACCCCGACGGCGGGGCCCTGGCCGCGCTGCGGGTGCTGGTCACCGCGCCCGCCGACCTGAGCTCCCCGGACGCCTTCCTGGCCGGTGCGCACCCGCTGTCGGCGCGGGTGCGGGCCGGGCTGCTGGAGCGCCTGGACCTGTTCGGCATCGCGCACGCGGTGGTGGCGCTGCGCGCCGATCCGGCGGCAGGCGGCGCCGAGGTGTGCGCGGCGCTGCGCCGCGCCGGGCGGATCGAACCGGTGATCGCGGCGCTGGCTCGGGCCGGGGCGACGCCGATGTACCGCCGGGTCGCGGCCGCCACCGCCCGGCTGCGGGAGCTGGCCTGCGGTGATCCCGACGCCGAGGATGCGGTGGCGGGCTTCCTGGCCGGGGACGACGCCGTCGCCGCGCGGGCCGCCGCGGCCGCCGCGGTGCTGGCCTCGGCGGGCCTGACCGTCGAAAGCGGCGCGGCGGACCCCGAAGGGCCGGGGCGCCCCGAACCGGGGCTGCGCGCGGCGCTGCGGTGGCGGCGCTACCGCGACGGCCCGCTCGATGCGCTGCACCGCGACTGCGCCGGGGACCTGGTCCGTGCCGCGCTGCGGCCCGCCCCGGCCGGGCCGACCCGATGCGGGCCGACCCGATGAGCGGCGACCGGATGAGCGCCGACCGGATGAGCGCCGACCCGATGAGCGTCGACGCGCTGATCGCCGCCGCGGCGCCCGGGGTGCGCCCGCCCACGGTCACCCGCCGGGACGTGGTGCTGGTCACCGGTCCCTGGCTGGCGGGCGCCAGCTCGGTGTGCGAGATTCTGGCCCGCCGGCTGCCGGAGCTGCAGGTCGTGGAGGCCGGGGCGTTGCGGCACGGCGAGGTGGCGACGCTGACCGTGTTTGTCGCCTCGGCGACCGCGCCGTTGACGCCGTCGGACCGGGCGTTGCTGGAGCGCGCCGCCGCGGCCACCGACGCGGTGGTCGCCGTCGTCACCAAGATCGATGTGCACCGCCGCTGGCGGGAGGTGCTGGAGGCCAACAGTGCGGTGCCGGTCGGGGCTGGCCGGGTGATCCGTTGGGTCGGCGCGGCCGCCGCCCCCGACCTCGGCGAACCCCGGGTCGATGAGCTGGTCGAGGCCGTCGGCGTCGTGCTCGCCGATCCCGACCTGCCACGGCGCAACCGGCTGCGGGCCTGGGAGGACCGGCTGGCCGCCGAGGCCGGGGCGCTGCGCCGCGACGCCGACGGGGTGGGCCGGGCGGCGGCCGTGGCGGCCCTCGGCGTCGAGCGCACCGAGCTGCTGCGCTCGGCCCGCCGGGATCGCACCGAACGCGCGGTCACGCTGCGCACCGGCCTCGGGGCGGCCCGCATCGAGCTGGGCAGCCTGGCCCGCAACCGCGCCGCGGCGCTGCGCGACGAGCTGGCCGCCGACGCCGCCGCGGTGACCCGCCGGCGGCTGGCCGGCTTCGAGCCCGCGGCCCGGGAGCGCGGCCATCGGCTGCTCGCCGAGGTCGACGACGCGATCGCCGCGCGGGTCGCCGAGATCGCCGCCGGGGTGGGGCTGCCGGTCCCGCCGGCGCCGGGGGAGCAGGCCGACGGGCCGCGCTGCGGTCCGCCCGGGTGGCGGGCCGGTGGGCTGGAGGGTCGGCTGATGCTGGTGCTGGGCGCCGGTTTCGGGCTGGGCCTGGCGCTGACGTTGAGCCGGCTGCTGGCGGGCCTGGCGCCGGGTCTGGCGGTCGCCGGGGCGGTGCTCGCCGCGCTGGCCGGTGCCGCGGCCAGCGGCTGGGTGGTGGCCGGCCGGCGGCTGCTGCGTGATCGGGCCATGCTGACCGGCTGGTCGGCGACGTTGGCCGCGGCGGTGCGGGCCTGCGCCGATCAGCGGATCGCTGCCGGGCTGCTGGCCGCCGAGGCGTGGCTGACCCGGGAACTCGCCCGCGACGAGGACGAGCGGGCGGCGGCCACCGCGGCCGCGCTCGCCGACGTGGTGGCCGGGCTGCGTCAGCACGCGCTGGCCGGGGCGCGGGCGACGGCGCTGGCCGAGCGACGACTGCCGGACCTGCAGGCCGCGTTGGTGTTGGTCCGCGCCGAACTGTGCCGGGCGGCCGGTGCTCCGGAGGAATCGGCGGCCGGGGCGGCGGCAGAATCGGCGGCCGGTGCGACCGAGAGCACCGCGGTCGATGAGATGTGGCGTACTGAATCGTTCATGTGAGTGATCGGACACACCCTGGATTCACCATGACCTGGGCACTCGCGATAACCTCGTAGGGAGAGCCGTCCGTTTCTGTCGGCGCGCCGTCGCGCCCGGCGCGGGGCAGAAATTCGGATCGAGAACTTGGGGTAGGAGACTTCGATGACCGCAGCGACAATTCCCGGACTTGATACCGCACCGACCGAGCATCCGGGCCTGCTGGCCTGGGTCGCCGAGATCGCCGAACTCACCCAGCCCGACCGCGTGGTGTGGGCCGACGGCTCGGACGAGCAGAACGCGGAACTGTGCGAGCACCTGGTAGCCGCCGGTACCTTCCAGAAGCTCAACGAGGACAAGCAGCCCAACTCCTACCTGGCGCTGTCCGATCCGTCCGACGTGGCCCGGGTGGAGTCGCGGACCTACATCTGTTCCGAGCGTGAGGTTGACGCGGGCCCGACCAATAACTGGATGGACCCCGCCGAGATGCGGCCGCTGATGACCGAGCTGTACCGCGGCTCGATGCGCGGCCGGACCATGTACGTCGTCCCGTTCTGCATGGGCCCGCTGGACGCCGAGGACCCCAAGCTCGGCGTGGAGATCACCGACTCGGAGTACGTCGTCGTCTCGATGAAGGTGATGACCCGGATGGGGCGCGCCGCGCTGGACAAGCTCGGCACCGACGGCTTCTTCGTCAAGGCGCTGCACTCGATCGGTGCGCCGCTGGAGCCCGGCCAGGCCGACGTGCCGTGGCCGTGCAACGAGACGAAGTACATCACCCACTTCCCGGAGACCCGGGAGATCTGGAGCTTCGGCTCCGGCTACGGCGGCAACGCGCTGCTCGGCAAGAAGTGCTACGCGCTGCGGATCGCCTCGGTGATGGCCCGCGACGAGGGCTGGATGGCCGAGCACATGCTGATCCTCAAGCTGATCAGCCCGCAGGACAAGGCCTACTACGTGGCGGCGGCGTTCCCGTCGGCCTGCGGCAAGACCAACCTCGCCATGCTGCAGCCCACCATCCCGGGCTGGCGCGCGGAGACCGTCGGCGACGACATCGCCTGGATGCGGTTCGGCAAGGACGGCCGGCTGTACGCCACCAACCCCGAGTTCGGTTTCTTCGGCGTCGCGCCGGGCACCAACTGGGACTCCAACCCGAACGCCATGCGCACCCTGGAAAAGGGCAACTCGGTGTTCACCAACGTCGCCAAGACCGACGACGACGACGTCTGGTGGGAGGCGCTGGAGGGTGAGCCGCAGCACCTGATCGACTGGTTGGGCAACGACTGGACCCCGGAGTCCGGCACCAAGGCCGCCCACCCCAACTCCCGGTACTGCACCCCGATCTCGCAGTGCCCGACGCTGGCCCCGGAGTGGGAGACCCCCGAGGGCGTGCCGATCTCGGCGATCCTGTTCGGCGGCCGGCGCAAGACCACCGTCCCGCTGGTGACCCAGGCGCACGACTGGCAGCACGGCGTGTTCATCGGGTCGACGATCGGCTCCGAGCAGACCGCCGCCGCCGAGGGCAAGGTCGGCGCGGTGCGCCGCGACCCGATGGCGATGCTGCCGTTCATCGGCTACAACGTCGGCGACTACTTCCAGCACTGGATCAACATCGGCAAGAACAGCGACGAGTCCAAGCTGCCGAAGGTGTTCTTCGTCAACTGGTTCCGCCGCGGCGACGACGGCCGGTTCCTGTGGCCGGGCTTCGGTGAGAACAGCCGGGTGCTCAAGTGGGTCATCGAGCGGATCGAGGGTTCCGGCGAGGGTGCCAGCACCCCGATCGGTGTCGTCCCGACCGCGGCCGACCTGGACCTGAACGGCCTGGATGTCACCCTCGCCGATGTCGAGGAGGCGCTGAAGGTCGACGCCGACGAGTGGCGTGCCGAGCTGCCGCTGATCCAGGAGTGGTTCGACTTCGTCGGGGACAAGCTGCCGACCGGCATCAAGGACGAGTTCGACGCCCTCAAGCAGCGCCTCGCCTGACCGCACAACCGTTGATCGCCCGGGTCCGTCTGGACCCGGGCGATCTGCGTTTATCCGGCCATCCGCCGGACTTGAGGTTAGCCACGCAGTCGGTCAGGGTGGGGGAGCGGTAGCCCCGAGTCCTGGCGTAGTCCTGGTGTAACGCGCGTGGTTGACAGGCCTACCTCATAGAATTATGACCATCGACACGATCCGGGAGGACACCATGACGCAGCCACTACAGCCGTCCAGAATGGGTGTGCGGGCAGCGACGTTGCCTCCCCCCCCTCAGCCTCCGATCCCCCCGGAGTACCAGATGCCTCCAGGGTCCCTACCGCCGGGGCCGAGCGCAAAGAAGCGAACCGGATGGAAGGTGGCCGCTGGCGCGCTCGCCACGACCGCAGTCTTCGGTCTCGGATTCCTCGCCGCACAAGCGATTCCGCGGAGTGGACACGACGCCAGCACAGAAGCCCCCGCAGTGGTATCGCCGCCCGCATCTACCGCTGGTGACGCCAGTCAGAATGAGCGCTTGTGCACCGCATACGCCATCGCACGTGCAAGCACGCCCAGCAGTGGCCAAAGCCCACTGGACGTGCTGACGGTGAGCGCCGCACTTCGCATCGCGCTGCTGGAGAATCCCCTTGCTGACAGCGATATCCGACAAGCCATCGGTGAACTCGCCGAGGTCAATGAGGCGTGGATCGTTGCGAAGACCGGAGCGGAGTCTAGGGGCCTTGCCCAACTTCCGACCTACGAGAGACAGCGAGAGGCCGCTGCCTACGCTCAGGCCGCGACCGTCTGCCTGGATCAATAGGAGCTTAGATGCTTGGGGGCGACATTCCGCCACCTCAGGGTCGGGCGACCGTCTTGCTGGGGATTCCGGCGGTATTTCCACAGCTCAGCGAGACAAGCCTTGAGCAGCTTGCAACTGCGGATAGGTCGATCGCCGCAGCGTGGGAGGAGTCCGGGAACTGGCTGCGCGGCCACCGCGATCACACCGCCGACCTACTGAAGGGCGAGGCCGGCGATGCTGATCGCACGGCGGTGAGCCGCCTGCTGAATTACGTCTTCGGCGGCGCCGATTGGCTGACCACACGGGCGTCCAAACGGGAGCATTACGCCGCAGCGATCCGCGGCACCAAAAAGGCACTGAGCTTGGCAGCTGAAGCCGCCGAGCAGGATCTGCGGCGGCTAGAGAGCCTGGACCTGCCAGTGGGACAGGTCCAGGCTCTTCTGATTGAGCGCTACAACGGCGAGGTGCTGGCTGCCGTTGAACGCGGCCTGGAGGACGCCGCTACAGCACCCCAGCCGGGCATGATACCGGTGAGCCCGATGGGCGGCAGCCCGATGGGCGCAACCCCGATGTCCACCCAAGACCAGCCGGTCATCCGGCCCGTCAACAACGAAATTCCGACCACCAGCCCTCTAGATACGGTGGATAGCCCTGTAGCCAATCCCCTCGACCCAACGGCAAAGCCGAACACCAGCCCACTCGACCCCGTGGATAGCCCTCCCCTCGACCCAACGGCAAAGCCGAACACCAGCCCACTCGACCCCGTGGATAGCCCTGTAGCCAATCCCCTCGACCCAACGGCAAAGCCGAACACCAGCCCACTCGACCCGGTGGGGCCGGGGATTTTGTCGCAGGTGCCGAAGGCGCCGACGGCCCCATCGATGCCGAGTGCGCCGTCAATGCCGTCTGCTCCCTCAGCGCCGTCGATGCCGTCCTCACCGCTGGGGAATTTGAAGCCGCCGGGGATGCCGGGGGGACTCCCGGGAGCTCCGGGGACGCCGTCGGTGCCGACGACACCGGCGTCGCTGTCCTCACCGCTGGATAGTGGTCTGGGGCAGAGCTTCATGAGCGGGCTTGGTGGTAGTGGCGCGATCGCCTCGACGCCCCCTCCTCTGATGCCGGCGTCGGGGTTGCGGTATGCGGAGGCGATGCCACTGGCGGCAGGAAATTCGGGAGTGGTGGGTCCGGCGCACGCCGCCCCGGCACCGGTGCCGGGTATGGGTGGCGGGGTGCCGCACATACCGGCGGCCGGGATGGGGTCGGCGGGCGGCGGTGGGGGTCCGGTGCCCTTCGTCCCGCCGGCGGGCACCGGCGGCCCGGGTCCGACCGCGCCGGCAACGGCAGGACCGCCGCCGCCCGCGGCGGGTGGGCCGCAGGGTGGGGCGCAGCAGGCGGGGCAGGCGCCCCCGGCGGTGCTGGCGGCATCGAGCAGTGCGGCGGCCGCGCAGTTGATGGGTGATGAATTGAATCCGGATTTGCTGCTCGCCCGGCGGGTGTTGGAGGGCCTGGTGCTGGGCACCGCGGCCCTGGCCGATCCGGTGTCGATGGATTGGGCGGTGTCGGTGCTGCGCACTCCGGCAGGGGTGCGGACGGTGATCGCCGGAAATATGGGTGATGGCGGGTATCTGCCGGCCTCGGTGTATGTGCCGGTGGGTGTCCACGTGGCGGTCAATGATCGGCTGCTGCCGATCGGATGGGCCGAGCAGTACATGGGCTGGAAGTACCCGGTCGATATTGTCACCGCGCACGCTGGGCTGATGTCGGAGCGGACCGCGGGAGTCACCCTGTCGGCGGTGGCCACCACCGCTGCGGCGAGCGCGCGGCCGGACGGGCCCGATTATCTGGTGGTCTCTCCGAAAGACATTCTGCTGAGCATGGCCCCGGCACCGGTCCTCGATGGCGGGCATTGGCATCGCCTGGTGACGCTGGATCAGGATCTGGCTCAACGTATTTCGGCGTTGGCTCGGGGGACTGAGCAGCGGCAGATGCTGGCGTGGGACATCACGCGGGCGGTCGCCGATGCGACGCAGGTCAGTAAGGCAGCTGGCGGCGCGGATCTGCTCGATAGCTATGACCTAGCGGCGCTGCAAGCGGTGGCCGGGGGTCATCCGGTCGATTGGGACCAGCAGCTCACACACGCCCAGGGCCGGGCCAATGGCGGCCTGTTTTTCCCGGGGGCCGCGATTCGGCCGCGCGATCTTGATGACGCGGCAGCGAATGTGACGATGCGACGGCTGTATGAGACCCTCTACCGCAGGGGCAGGATAGTGGAGCTGGTGCGGTCGTGGCGGGATCCGGCGCCGGATCCGGCCGATATCGCCTACTGCGGCATTGAAGCCGGCCACGGCGCCGAAGTGCTGGCCCTGGTCACTCAGTGGGAGAACCGAGCACGGTGATGCTCTACACGGTGATGACGTCGACCAGGTCGTCAAGTCCGCGAAAGTCGCCGGCGTTGCGCGTGTAGAGCGCTGCTGAGTGCGCGTGGGCGGTCGCCGCGATGAGTAAGTCCATCGACCTGGCGCGGGGTTGACGGCCGACGTCGACAACTGCTGCCGCGATCTGGCCGTAGCTGGCCGCCACAGCCTCGTCGATTGGCAGCGCATCGAATCCGCGCTGGAGGGCGAGGAGTCGCCGCAATCTTTCGGCGCGCACTGCGCCAGTCCTAGCGACGAGAACTCCGAAATGCAGCTCGGCGAGCGTGACGGCACTGATCGCGAGGTCTCCATCGAGGGGGTCGACGCCCCCGGCGATCACCACGCTGGTGTCCAAGATCGCCCTCACTGGCCGGCCCAGGGGTCGCGAATGTCGTGGGCGATCTCGTCGCGGTCGGCGGCCCAATCGGGATCGGCGGGTCCAGTGAACAGCTCGGACACGTCGGACCACTGTCGCCAGATTCTCGGTTTGGCTGGTACCAATCTCGCGCCGGGTCTGCCAGCCACTGTGACGGCGATCTCCTCGCCGCCTTCCACCCGGCGCACCAGCTCAGAGGCGTTCTGGCGTAGCTCACGCAAGCCAACGGATTGCATGCGACAATTGTAGCAATAGTGCTACATGCAAGGGGTGGGCCGATACCCAGCGGCCTGCCACCGCCACGCGACCGCTCCCGAATTGGTGGTCAAACGACTCCCGAATTGGCGGTCAAACTCATCGACTACTGCGGCATTGGATCCGGCCACGGCGCCGAAGTGCTGGCCCTGGTCGCTCAGTGGGAGAACCGAACACGCTGAGCGGGGCCGGTCGCTCGCGGTGTAGGGCCCCCTACGATCAGTCCGTGGCCGAGAGCAAGACCGAAAACCTGTTCCGTAGCTTCCACGGCACCGATGCCTTCATCGAGAAGCGCGACATCCCCAAGGATTTCGGCTTCCAATCCAAGCGGGCCGGCTCAACCGACGACGGCTACCCCGACTTCTTCAAGGAGATGCCCGGCGGCTGGCTCATCGTCGCCGAGGCCAAGTCCGGAGCACCGGGGCCCAAGACGAGCCACGCCGCCGCCGAGGCCGACGTCCGCAGCTACATGGCCGACAACGCGGTCCCGCACGCCGACATCGTGGGAATAGCGGTATCCGGCCAGACGAATCGGACGCTGAAGGTCACCTACTTCTTCCGCAAGGGTGACACTGACCTGATCGAGGAGGTCGACAGCCTCCACGGCCTGATCGACCTCGATACGCTCGCACGCCAATATCAGGTCCTCGCCCACGGCGACCCGCTGTCCGATACCGAGCTGCACCGCTTCCTGGTCAACCTCAACGAGCGCTTTCACAAAGACTCTCGCGTGCGTGACACTGACCGGTCGCTGTTCTTCTCCGCGCTGATGATCGCGCTCGACGACTCGAAGTTCCGCAGCATCTACCAATCCTTGATTCCCCCCGAGGACCCGCGCAGGGTCAAGGCCCGCTACCTCAACGACGAGATCGTCGATGCTGTCTCTCGCCAGCTAGAGAAGAGGGTCAACTACGAGTCGAAAATGATCGACTGGCAGGACCGCTTCGCCTTCATCAAGACCATTGACATCCCTCTGGGCGAGTACAAAAAGATCATCGCCGACATCGACGACCGCGTCCACCAGCCGTCGAAGCAGTCGAACAACCACGATGTACTGGGCCGCGCGTACAAGATCTTCCTGTCCCGCGCCGGGAAGATGGACAACAAGAACATCATCCTGACCCCCGACCACATTAAGCGGTTCATGGTCGACCTCGCCGAGCTGGGGCGCGACGACGTCGTGCTCGATACCTGCATGGGGTCGGGTGGCTTCCTCATGGAGGCGATGGAGCAGCTGGTGGCCAAGGCCAAAGGCTCCAAGCGGCGCATCGAGAAGATCCACAACGAGCAGCTGGTCGGCATCGAGCTGGACCCGGTGCTGTTCGCACTCGCGTGCAGCAACATGTTTCTGCATGGCGACGGGCGCTCGAATCTCATTTTCCACGACTCCCTGGTCACCCGCGGCAAGTCTTTCGACGTCGCCGAGGCCGACGAGGACTTCCGGGACTACATCTGCGACCTCAGCGTGTCCAAATGCATCATCAACCCGCCCTACGAGCAGGACAACCCGATCAACTTCACGATGTCAGCGATTGAGTACCTTGAGGAGGGAGGCAGGCTCGTCATCATCATGCCGGTGAACACGCTGTCGAAGGACTCCAAGGCGGCCACCGCGATTCTTGAGCGCGCCACGCTGGACTTCGTGATCGATATGCCCCAGCAGCTGTTCTTCGAGCAGCAGCGTGGCGTCAAGACCTCGATATTCGGCTTCACCAAGGACAGCAGCGGCCACGACCCAGAGTCGCTGGTCAGCTTCATGGACATGCAGGACGATGGCCACCAGGTCCGCTCGGGCGCCGGTCGCCGCGACACCGGTCGCTGGCCGGCGATCGCCGAGGCCGCCACGCGCGCGATCCGCGACCGCGCCGAGGACGAGCTTGCTCGCTCGTGGCGCTCGCGCATTTACGACGACGAGGGCACACTCGACTGCCGCGGCGTGCGCAAGACCCCCTGGCCTGAGACTGAGGAGCACGACTGGGAGGCCGCCGTGGCCGATTACCAAGAGGCCCGGACGCTGCGTGAGGCCGCAATCACCAAGATGTCCGAGGTGCTCACCCGCGCCGGCATCGGCGGCTTCGATGCCTGAGGACGGCTGGGTCACCCGGCCACTGCATGAGGTCGTCACACTGCACGAGCCGGAACTGGCGATACACGACCCGGACGACGACATCGCCACCGTCGGCATCCGCTGGTACGGCATGGGCCTATTCGCCAAGCCCGCCAAACGGTCCGACATCAAGGGCGAGACCTACTACACGCTCAAGCCCGGCACTCTCATATACAGCAGGCTCTTCGCCTGGAAGCAGTCATTCGCCGTGGTCACCGGCGATTTCGCCGACGTCATAGCATCCGACGAGTTCCCCCAGTTCGACGTCAACCCCGAGCTGGCCACCGCGGAGTACCTCGCCCTGTACTGCGCCTCACCGATCTTCGCCCGCAAGGCCTTGGGCAGGTCCGATGGCGCCACTGCTGTGAGTCGCAACCGGCTCAAGGTCCCCGACTTTCTCGAACTGCCGGCGGTGCTCCCGCCGTTGGAAACGCAGGCGCAGATCGTCGCCGTCATCGCCGCCGTCGCCGACGCGCTGGCTGCCACCGAGCGCGAGGCCGATGCCCTGGCCGCATTGCTGCTGATGCGGCGCGAGGTGCTCACCAACGACGCCGAGCAGCCCGATGCCAAGGCAGATGACGCATTCGATATTCGACTCGGCCGGCAGCGCTCCCCGGACCGAGCCGTCGGGCCGTCGATGACCAAGTACCTGCGCTCGGCCAACGTTGGCCATGACGCACTGCGCCTCGACGATGTGATGGAGATGGACTTGTCGTAGGTGTGTAATTAGGGCAGCCGAAATATCTGTTTTAAGGCCACGAACTGCGCAGTTGCGCTGAGGTGTCCGGTAAACGAATAGACGACCTACGTTGCTAGCTCCCCGATGCTGAGGTAAGGTTCACCTCAGCGAAGGGGAGTAGTTCCGTTTCCGCCCGGCGGGAATGCGGATGGTCGACATACTGGCGGCACGCGTGCCGCCCGGTCATCCACCGGGTACCCAATCCGGCGAGCGAGACCTTCAGGCCGACACCCGTTGTCGACCCGAGGTCTCGCTGCGCAGTTACGAGAATCCGGGTCGCAGGACCCGAAGGGGCACCGCGATGACGCCCGACACCCTCACCGAAACACCGGCCGATGCGCCGCCGACCCGGCGGACGCTGGCCCGCTCCCTGGGCCTGACCGCGGTGTTCATCCTCCCGGCGCTGGTGCTGCGGATCGGCGGCATCCATCCCGAGCCGGTGCTCACCGTCATCGTCTACGGCGCGGCCGTCGTCGCCGCCAGCTTCCTGCTCGCCTGGGCCGCCGAGGCCGCCCAGATCGATGTCTCCGGCGGCCTGGCGATCGCCGCGCTGGCGCTCATCGCGGTGCTGCCCGAATACGCCGTCGACCTCTACTACGCCTACGTCTCCGGGTCGGACCCCGCCTACGTCCAATACGCCGCGGCGAATATGACCGGGTCGAACCGGCTGCTGATGGGCATCGGCTGGCCGGTGGTGGTGCTGGTCAGCCTGTGGCTCGCCAAGCGGATGTCCGGACGCCGTGCGTCGGTGCTGCAACTGGAGCCCAGCAACCGGCTCGAGCTGGGCTTCCTGCTGATCGCCGGCATCGTCGCGTTCGTCATCCCGGCCACCGGGCGGATCCACCTGACATTCGGCATCGCACTGCTGGCCTGGTTCGGGTTCTACCTCTACAAGCTGTCCCGCGGCGGCGTCGAGGAACCGGAGCTGATCGGCACGGCCGCCGCCATCGGCGCGCTGCCGGATCGGCCTCGCCGCACCCTGGTGATCGCGCTGTTCGTGATCGCCGCGGCGGTCATCCTGGCCTGCGCCGAGCCATTCGCCGAGTCGCTGATCGGCGCGGGCACCCAGCTGGGCATCGACCAGTTCCTGCTCGTGCAGTGGCTGGCCCCGCTGGCCTCCGAGGCGCCCGAGTTCATCATCGCGATCATCTTCGCCAGCCGGGGCAAGGGCACCGCGGCGATCGCCATGCTGATCTCGTCGAAGGTCAACCAGTGGACGCTGCTGGTCGGCTCGCTGCCGATCGCGCACCTGGCCGGCGGCGGCAGCACCGCGCTGGTGCTCGACGGACGGCAGATCGAGGAGATGTTGCTGACCGCGACGCAGACCATGATGGGCGTCGCGCTGATCCTGGCGCTGCGATTCCACCGGCACACCGCGTGGGCGCTGCTCGGGTTGTTCCTGGTGCAGTTCGTCATCATCTCCGAGCACGGCCGGGTGATCCTGTCCTGCGTGTACGCCGCGCTGGCGGTGGCCGGGCTGGTGATCAACCGCCGGGAGATCCTGGCGACGCTGCGGGCGCCGTTCGGCGCGGTGGCCGAAGCCGAGGGAGCGTCGTCCGGGGCGGTGCCGTCCGAGGGTGCGGCGTCCGAGGGTGCGTTCGCGGGTGTGCCCACGGCGGTGCGGTCCGGGGGCGGGCGGTCCTGACCCCGGCGCGGGCGTCCACGGCAGTGACAAAAGTGAGTGCTTGTGTAAAGTTTCTTCCGGCGCGGCCGCGCCTCGATTAGTACTTGACACCTGTCAACTTCGTCGAAGTAGAGTCATCGCATGCAGATCCGCGAGCACACCGGTCCCGGCGCGGGCGACAAGCCCGCCATCGTGATGTACCCGTCGGGCACCGAGGTCAGCTTCCGGGAGCTGGAGGCCCGGGCCAACCGGCTGGCGCACTTCTTCCGGTCCCGCGGGCTGTCCGAGGGCGACGCGGTCGCGATCCTGATGGAGAACAACGAGCACTACCACGCGGTGATGTGGGCGGCGCGGCGCGCCGGGCTGTACTACGTGCCGATCAACACCCACCTGGCCGCGGCGGAGGCGGCCTACATCATCGCCAACAGCGGTGCCCGGGCGGTCATCGGATCCACCGCGCTGGCCGACGTGCTGGCGCAGCTGCCCGCCGAGCTGCCCGACGGGATGCCGGAACTGCTGCTGGTGGCCGGCGCCGGACCGGCACCCGAGGGCTGGCTGCGCTACCCGCAGTGCGTCGCCGACCAACCCGAGCAGCCGATCGACGACGAGATCGAGGGCGACCTGCTGCAGTACTCCTCGGGCACCACCGGTCAGCCCAAGGGCATCAAACGGGAACTGCCGCACGTGCATCCGGCGCAGACGCCCGGCCCGATGGCCGCGTTGATCGCGTTCTGGATGCAGCCCGACGCGGTCTACCTCAGCCCGGCGCCGCTGTACCACACCGCGCCGTCGGTCTGGAGCATGCAGGCGCAGGCCGGTGGCATCACCACGGTGGTGATGGAACGGTTCGACGCCGAGGGCTGCCTGGACGCCATCGCCCGGCACCGGGTCACCCACGGTCAGTTCGTCCCGGTGATGTTCACCCGAATGCTGAAATTGCCCGCCGCCGTGCGGGATTCCTACGACGTGTCCAGCCTGCAGCGGGTCATTCACGCCGCGGCCCCGTGCCCGGTGCCGATCAAGAAGCAGATGATGGATTGGTGGGGGCCGATCGTGGACGAGTACTACGCGTCCTCCGAGGCCATCGGCGCCACCATGATCACCGCCGAGGACTGGCTGACCCACCCCGGCTCGGTCGGCAAATCCGCGCTGGCGACCATTCACATCCTCGGTGAAGACGGCGAGGAACTGCCCCCCGGATCCCCGGGCGAGATCTATTTCGAGGGCGGAAGGGATTTCGAGTACCTCGGCGATGCGGCCAAGACCGCGTCATCGCGGGACCGGCACGGCTGGCGCACCTGCGGCGACGTCGGCTACCTCGACGAGGACGGGTTCCTCTACCTGACCGACCGCCGGCACCACATGATCATCTCCGGCGGCGTGAACATCTACCCGCAGGAGACCGAGAACATGCTCGTCAGCCACCCGAAGGTGGCCGACGCCGCGGTGTTCGGCATCCCCGACGACGAGATGGGCCAGAGCGTGCAGGCCGTCGTGCAGACCGTCGACCCGGCCGACGCCACCGCGGACTTCGCGGACGAGCTGCTGGACTGGCTGCGAGATCACCTGTCGCACTTCAAGTGTCCGCGATCGATCGTCTTTGAGCCGGCGCTGCCGCGCACCGATGCCGGCAAGCTCTACAAGCAGTCGCTGATCGACAAGTACTCCCGGTGACCGGGCCGCTGCGGGTCGTCGACCTGGCCGACGACCCGGACGACGCGGATCCCAGCACCGTCGGGGAGGTGATCGTCGCGGTCGGTGACCCGGCCGCGCCGAACGCGCAGTACTGGCTGCAGGCAGCCACCTTCACCCTGCTGCCCGGCGACATCGGCGACCGCCGAGCGATCGCGGTGGATTCGGTGGACGCCGCGGTCGCCGAGCTGGCCGAGCGGGTGGCGCGCTGGCCGCAGGCTGCCGCGGTCTGCGACGACGTGCTGCGCGCGCTGGACCCGCAGGCACCCGCGCGGTCCGGGGTCATCACCGAATCGCTGGCCTACTCGACGCTGCAGGCCGGCCCGGAGTTCGCCCGCTGGCTCGCCGAGCGGGGCCCGGCCCGGGTGCCCGAGAGCGCCGACCCGGTGCTCGTCGAACGCACCGGGAACACCGTCGTCATCCGGTTCAACCGCCCGCAGCGGCACAATGCCTTCTCCACTCCAGCCCGCGCCGCGCTGCTCGACGGCCTGCGGGTGGTGCTGCTGGATCCCGACGTCACCGAACTGATCTTCACCGGCAACGGTCCGTCCTTCTGCAGCGGCGGTGACCTCGGCGAATTCGGCACCTTCGCCGACCCGTCGTCGGCGCACCTGGCCCGCACCCGGCACAGCCCGGCGCTGGCACTGGACGCGGTCACCGCCCGGCTGGGCACCGCCGCCCGCGCCGAAATCCACGGCCGGGTGCTGGGCAGCGGGCTGGAGATGGCCTGCTACTGCGGCACCGTGGTCTGCGATCCGGCCGCCGTGTTGGGTCTGCCCGAGCTGAGCCTGGGGCTGCTGCCGGGGGCCGGCGGCACCGTCAGCATCACCCGGCGGATCGGGCGCTGGCGCACCGGCTACCTGGTGCTCTCCGGGCACACCATCGACGCGACCACCGCGCTGGCCTGGGGGCTGGTCGACGAGCTGAGCGAAAGGCGATGAGCGTGAACACGATCCGCGCGGGCGGGCCCTACTTCGATGACCTGACCCGCGGTCAGCGCTTCGACTGGGCGCCGTCGATGACGCTGACCGACGGGGTGGCCGCCGTGCACCAGTCGATCCTCGGCGACCGGATGCGGCTGCCGCTGGACGCCGAGCTGTCCCGCGCGGTCACCGGCGGCCGGATCGCCCACCCCGGACTGGTCTGCGACGTCGCGATCGGCCAATCCACCCTGGTCACCCAGCGGGTCAAGGCCAACCTGTTCTACCGCGGCCTGCGGTTTCACCGGCTGCCGATGATCGGCGACACCCTGGCCACCCGAACCGAAGTGGTTGGCCTCAAACAGAATTCGATCCGGCCCGACCGGCCCGCGACCGGCCTGGCCGCACTGCGGATGACGACGGTCGACCAGGACGGCCGGCTGGTGCTGGACTTCCACCGCTGCGCGATGTTGCCGCTGAGCGCGGAGCTGGCCACCGGGCATGCCGATGACCTGTCCGGAATCGGCGACAACGACGGCGCGGCCGCCGATCCCACCGGCGGCTGGGACGCCGACGCGTACCGCCGCCGGGTGCCCGGCCCGCACTTCGATCCCGCCGTGGCCGGTGCGGTGCTGACCAGCACCCCCGACGTGGTCAGCAGCGCACCCGAACTCGCCCGGCTGACCCTGAACATCGCCGCCGCCCACCACGGCGCCCGGCGGCTGGTCTACGGCGGCCACACCATCGGCCTGGCACTGGCCCAGGCCTGCCGGCTGCTGCCGAACCTGGTGACCGTATTGGCTTGGCAGTCCTGCGATCACACCGGACCCGTGCACGAGGGCGATGTGCTGCACAGTGAGCTGCACATCGAGGCCGCCGCGCCCAATGGGGTGCTGACGCTGCGCTCGCTGGTCTACGCCGCCGGCGCCGAGGAACCCCGGCCGGTGCTGGACTGGCGCTACACCGCGCTGATGTTCTGAGCGCGGGTGCGCCCGCAGGCCGGGGCCAGCGCACCCGGGCACCCGGATCGTCACACCGCCGGGAAACGGGTTGCGGAACAATGGCCGGTGTGAACGATGCGGCGGCGCGCTGGGCGGCCGGTGGACTGGCGGCCCTGACCGGCCACGCCGACGGCCCCCCGGACTTCGGCCGGGCCGCCGTGTTGGCCGCCGCCACCGACGCCCGCCCCGATGCCGGCCTGCTGCTGACCGGGCGGGCCGGGCTGCTCGGGCTGACCCGGCGCGGCACGGTCAGCGCCGGCGGCGCGACCCGGCTGCTGCCCGCCGCCGACGGCTGGATCGCCCTGACGCTGTCCCGGCCCGACGACCTCGATGCGGTCCCGGCGCTGCTGCGCCGTGATGGGCTGGGCGCCGACCCGTGGCCGGCGCTGACCGGCTGGGCGGCCACCCGGCCCGCCGCCGAGATCGTGGAGCGGGCGGTGCTGCTGGACCTGCCGGTCGCCGCCCTCGGCGAGACCGCGCCCGCCGCGCCGCGGGTGCACCGCCTCGGCCCGAGCGCCGCACCCCGGTCGCCGGCCGGGCTGCTGGTCGCCGACCTCACCTCGATGTGGGCCGGGCCGCTGTGCGGGCGGCTGCTCGCCGACGCCGGGGCCACCGTCGTCAAGGTGGAAAGCCCCCGCCGCCCGGACGGCACCCGGGCCGGGGACCGCCGGTTCTTCGACTGGATCAACACCGGAAAGCTCTCCTACGCGGCGGATTTCGACGTCGACGCCGATCGGCTGCGCGCCCTGATCGGGGCCGCCGACGTGGTGCTGGAGGGCTCCCGGCCCGCGGCGCTGACCCGCCGGGGGCTTGGCCCCGGCGACGTCGCCGGCCCGCCGGGGCGGGTGTGGCTGCGGGTCACCGGCCACGGCGCGGAATCCGGGCGGGTCGCGTTCGGCGACGACGCCGCCGTCGGCGGCGGCCTGGTCGGCGCCGGCGGGGGAACGCCGGTGTTCTGCGGCGACGCCATCGCCGACCCGCTGACCGGTATCGCCGCCGCCGCCGCGGTGATCGAGTCGTTGACCCGCGGGGGCGGCGAACTGATCGAGCTGTCGATGGCCGCCGTCGCGGCGAACTACGCTGCGCTGCCGGTGATCTCGCCCGGGCATCCGCCGCAGGCGCGGCCCCCGGTCGCACCGCCGCCGTCGGCACCGGCCGCCGCCCTCGGTGCCGACACCGCCGCGGTGGACCGGCTGGTCGCCGACCGGAGCCCGCGGTGCTGATCACCCGGGCGGTGCTGCTCGACGGCGCAGACCCGGGCGGTGCGGAACCCGGCGGCGGGGGCACCGTCGACATCCGGGTCGGCGACACCATCACCGCGGTCGCCGCGCGGCTCAAACCCGTTGCCGGCGAGGACGTTCTGGACGCCGCCGGCGCGCTGGTGCTGCCCGGGCTGCACGATCACCACGTGCACCTGCGGGCGGCGGTCGCCGCGCACGACTCGGTCCGGGTCGGCCCGCCGCAGGTGGCCGGCCCCGCCGAGTTCCGGCACGCGCTGCGCACCGCCGCCCCCGGGGCCGACGGCTGGATCCGGGCGGTGGGCTACCACGACAGCGTGGCGGGCCCGCTGGACGCCGCCGCCCTCGACGCCGTCGTCGAAAACCTCCCGGTCCGGGTGCAGCACCGCAGCGGCGCCCTGTGGATCGTCAACTCCGCCGGGCTGGCCGTCCTGGGCCGCACCGGCCATCCCGACGGCCGCTTCCACCGCGACACCGAGGCGCTGCAGCTGCCCGGGCGGGCCCCCTCTGCGGCGGCGCTGAGCACAAGGCTGCTGAGCCACGGCGTCACCGGGCTCACCGACGCCACCCCCGGCCAGCGCCCGGCGGACCTGGAAAACCTTGCCGCCGCAGCACAATCCGGCGAGATCGCCCAGCGCCTGCACGCGATGGCCCCGGCCGGCACCGCCGCCGTCGCCGGCATCACCCTCGGCCCGGCGAAACTCATCCTCGATGACACCGACCTGGACCTGGACCGGGTGAGCGACTGGATCGCCGACAGTCACCGCCTCGATCATCCGGTGGCCGTGCACTGCGTGACCGACGCCCAGCTGGTGGTGACGATGGCGGCGCTGCGCGAGGCGGGGCGGCACCCCGGCGATCGGATCGAGCACGCCGCGCTGGTGCCCGACGACTGCGTCGCCCAGCTCGCCGAACTGGGTGTCACCGTCGTCACCCAGCCGAACTTCGTCGCCGAGCGGGGCGATGAGTACCTGGCCGAGGTGCCCGCGGCCGACCGGCACCGGCTGTGGCGGGTCGCCAGCCTGCGGAGCGCCGGGATCCCGCTGGCGTTGTCCACCGACCTGCCGTTCGGCGATGCCGACCCGTGGCGCGTCGTCGCCGCGGCCGCACACCGGCGCACCCCGTCCGGGCGGCTGCTCGGCGCCGACGAGCGGGTCTCGGCGGCGGTGGCGCTGCGGATGCTGCTGGGCCGCCCGCAGGACCCGGCCCGGCCGCGGCGGATCGCACCCGGGCAGCCCGGGGACATCTGCGTGCTCGCCGGAAACCCGGTCGAGGCGCTCGCCGAACCGGATTCCGGCCGGGTCGCGGCCACGATCATCGGCGGCCGGGTGGCCTGGCGGCGCTGAGCGCGGCGCCCGGCAGTGCCCGCCCCGCGCGGCTCAGTCGGCCGCGGAGTCCAGCGTCCGGGTCAGCCAGGAGATCTGCCCGTCGAACCAGTCCCGGCTGACCTTGGTCTTGGGGGCCAGCTGATCGAAACCGTGGAACGCGCCCGGCACCACCAGCACCTCGGTGGGCACCCCCGCCGCGCTGAGCGCGTCGGCGTAGGCCAGGTCCTCGTCGTGGAACAGGTCGTGGGTGCCCACCCCGATCCAGGCCGGCGGCAGGCCGGCCAGGTCGGTCCGGCGGGCCGGCACCGCGAGGTTCGGGTCGGTGTCACCGAGGTAGGACCGCCAGCCGTACGCATTGCTGCGGCGGCCCCACAACCGGAACGTCGCTTTGTCCTCGTTGCCGTCATAGGAGGTGCGGTCATCGAGCATCGGGTAGACCAGCACCTGCGCGGCCAGCTTCGGGGCACCCCGGTCGCGGGCCAGCAGCGCCAGCGCGGCGGCCAGCCCGCCCCCGGCGCTGGCCCCGGCCACCACCAGCCGGGTCGGGTCGACCCCGGGCAGCGCGGCGAGCCAGCTCAGCGCCGCATGGCAGTCCTCCAGCGGCGCCGGGTAGGGATGTTCGGGGGCCAGCCGGTAGTCGACCGCGGCCACCACCGCACCGAGTCGGTCGGCGAGCTGCCGGCACAGCGCGTCGTCCTGGGCCGGGCTGCCGATCAGGTAGCCGCCGCCGTGGATCCACAGCACCGCGGGCGCGGGCGCGGTCTGGTTCGGCGGCCGGAACAGCCGGATGCCCACACCGCCGGCGGTGGTCAGCACGGAGACGTTGCGCGGGGTGCGGCGCTCCAGCAGGCCGGTGGCGGCCCGGAACAGCCGCAGGGTCAGCGGCCGGATCGGCTGGCGGGGCAGTACCCGGGCGATGTTGCGCAGCTCCGGATGAATTTCGGCGAGGGTCACCTGGGCCACCGTAGCCGACGGCCGCCGCCGGGCCGGATCACTCCGGGCGGCCCGTTAATTGCGCGCGGGCCCGATCGTCGGAACCCAGCAGTGGCAGGCCCTGCTCGCGCATCCCGCGCACCCAGTCCAGGAACCGGGCGATCGCCACCGCGGTGTAGTGGCCGTGCGAGGAACCGAACAGGTCGAACGCGTGCTGGGCGCCCGGGATCTCGGCGTACACCACCGGCGCGGTCGAGGCCGGGGTCAGCGCGGCCACGAAGTCGCGGGCCTCCTCCACCGGGATCAGCGAATCGTTGCTGCCGTGCAGCACGAAGAACGGCGGCGCGTCGGCGTGCACGTGGTTGATCGGGGAGGCGTCGGCGTAGATCTCCGGGTGGGTCCGGTAGTCCTTCTTCATCACCAGCCACCGCAGCAGCATCTTGACGAACAGCCCGCGCCCGACGCCCTCGGTGGACAGCATGTCGTAGCGGCCGTACACCGGCACCGCGGCGGCCACCGAGGTGTCCGCGTCGGCGAAGCCGGGCTGCCAGGCCGGATCGTTGGCCGTCAGCGCGGCCAGCGCGCACATGTGCCCGCCCGCCGAGCCGCCGCTGACCGCGATGAAGTCGGGGTCACCGCCGTATTCGGCGATGTGCTCGTGCACCCAGGCCAGCGCGCGCTTGACGTCGACGATCTGGTTGGGCCAGGTGTGCAGCGGGCTGACCCGGTAGCCGATCGACACGCAGACCCAGCCCTCGTCGGCCAGGTGCCCCAGCAGTGGGTAGGCCTGCGGCCGGCGCATGCCGATCACCCAGGCGCCGCCGGGGATGTTGACCAGCACCGGCGCCTTGGCGTTGGGCTTCATGTCGTGGCGGCGCCAGATGTCGGCGCGGTTGGCCCGGTGCGGGCCGTAGCGGACGACGTCGGCGCGCTCCACGTAGCGGCGGCGGGCCGAGCCGGCGCGGAACAGCCCGGCCGCCAACCGGATCCGGCTGGGCCGGACCACCTCGGTGTAGCTGGGTCCGAGCTCCTCGCGCAGCGGCTCCTCGAAGTACGGGGAGGAGCGCAGGTTGCGTTGATGCACCCCGGCCAGCAGCACCCAGGACGCCGCGGTCAGCAGCAGGGCCAGCATCCCGGAGCGGCCGCCGAAGTCGCCGCGGCGCCAGCGCCGCGCGGCGTCGATCACCGAGGCGGTACCCAGCCAGGGGGCCAGCTCGCCGGCCGGCCAGCCGAAGGAGAACGACCAGATGGCGCCGTAGCCGTCCCGGGTGACCGGCCGAACGGCGTTGGCGGCGTTGGCCAGTTCCGCGGCGGCCCGGATCAGGGTGCGCCGCGGCGAGCGGGTGCGTGGCATGTGTCGTGGAACCTTTCAGCCGATGACCGGGAGTCGTCGTTGCGCGGCGAGCCGGTCCAGCGCCGCCTGCATGACGGCGCGCACGTGGGTGTCGACCTCGTCGATGTCGGGGTCGGGGCCGAACGTCTCGGTCAGGTCGATCGGCTCGAGGGCCTGCATCACGATCTTCGACGGCAGCGGCGCGTTGATCGGCAGCACCACCGACAGCCCGAACGGAAAGCCCACCGAGATGGGCAGGATCCGGGCCCGCACTAGCCGGTGCAGCCCCAGCATTCGGGCCAGCGCGGTGCCGCGGGACAGGAACAGCTGGGTCTCCTGCCCGCCGATCTGCACGACGGGCACGATCGGCACGCCGGCGTCCAGCGCGGTCCGGACATAGCCGGTGCGGCCGTCGAAGTCGATGGTGTTGCGGGCGGTGAACGGCCGGTACACGTCGTAGTCCCCGCCGGGGAAGACCACCACCACGCCGCCGTCGCGCAGCGCGGCCGCGGCGTTGCCCGGGTTGGCCGGGATGAAGCCGAAGCTGCGGAAGACGTCGCCCAGCGGGCTGGCGAACAGCAGGTCGAAGCTCAGCGTGAACAGCGGCCGGCGATACCCGAACCGGCGGTAGAAGGCGTTGGCGAACACCGGCAGGTCCATCGCCAGCATCCCGCCGGAGTGATTCGCCACCACCAGCGCCGCGCCGTCGGGGAACGCGTCCAGGCCGTGGACCTCGGCGCGGTGGTAGGCCCGGATCAGCGGGCCCATCGTCGAGACGTACCGGCGGACCCGGTCCGGGTTCCAGTCGGCGCCGGGAGCCCGCGGCACCGGGGAGGGATCGTTGGTGGCCACGTCCGATGGGCTCCCTTCAGGTCACCGGTCATGGTACCGGCCGGTACTCACCGGCCCCGGGGCGACGGCCGAGGATCGCCGGGGGCCGCTCCGGTAATGCTTTCGGTATCCTCTATCGTCGGCGGCATGAGCGATGACTCCGCCACCGAACCCGCCGTCCTCGTCGAGCAGCGTGACCGCATTCTGCTCATCACGATCAACCGTCCGAACGCCAAGAACGCCGTCAACCTGGCGGTCAGCCAGGGGCTGGCCGACGCGATGGACCGGCTGGACGCCGATCCGGGCCTGTCGGTGGGCGTGCTGACCGGCGCGGGCGGCTCGTTCTGCGCGGGCATGGACCTCAAGGCGTTTGCCCGCGGCGAGCGCTGCGACATCGACGGCCGCGGCCTTGGCTTCACCCAGTGCCCGCCGGCCAAGCCGCTGATCGCGGCGGTCGAGGGCTACGCGCTGGCCGGCGGCACCGAGGTGGCGCTGTCGTGCGACCTGATCGTCGCGGCGAACGACTCCGCGTTCGGCATCCCGGAGGTCAAGCGCGGCCTGGTCGCCGGCGGCGGCGGGCTGCTGCGGCTGCCGCAGCGCATTCCGTACGCCATCGCCATGGAACTGGCGCTGACCGGTGACAACCTGTCCGCGGCGCGGGCCAATGAGCTGGGCCTGGTCACCACGCTGACCGAGCCGGGCGGGGCGCTGGCGGGCGCGCTGGCGCTGGCCGAGAAGATCTGCGCCAACGGCCCGCTGGCCGTCGCCGCCACCAAGAAGATCATCGTGGCGTCGCGGTACTGGGGCGAGCAGGAGCAGTGGACCGAGCAGATGCAGATCCTGGCGCCGGTGTTCCTGTCGAAGGACGCCCGCGAGGGTGCCGTCGCGTTCGCCGAGAAGCGTGCCCCGCAGTGGACCGGTAGCTGAGCGGCTACCGGCAGAGCGCGGCGAGCCGGGCCGACGCGGTCTCGGCGGCCTGCAGCCGGACGGCCTGGGCCGGGTCGTCGTCGGTCTCGCCGGCGAGCTGATGGATCCCTAACCCGACCAGGGCGTTGCCCAGGGCGCGCGCCTGTTCGGCAAGGTCGGGCGGGGTGGCGGCGGTGACCTCGTCGAGCAGGTAGTGTCCGCCGCCGAGGGTGGCCAGCCGGGCGTTGGCGGCCACCGCATGCTTGGCGACGGGTTCGGTGCCGAGCTCGGTCTTGGTCTGCAGACCGACCGCGGTTTGTACGACCTGCGCGGCCGCGCAGGTGCGGTCCTTTGCCGACTCGACCGATTCGGTGTGGGCCCCGCCGGTGTGCGGCTCGTCATCGCGGTTCAGCGCGACGAAGATAGAGATGGCCAGCGCGGCCATCGAGAGCACCAGCGTCATCGGCAGGATCCAGCTGTGGCCGGCGCCGGTCAGCCGCGGAGATGTCGCCGGCGCGGCCACCCGGGCGCCGGTCACCTCGGCGCCGGTGCGCCCGGCGTCGACGTCGCTGGGCTGGGGGCGCTCGTTCTCGGCCATGCGGGGGATCCTAACCATCCGATGCGCTGCGCTTCGGTGAAGTGAAATGCCTGGCTGTGGTTTAATCGGAGAATCATGTTCTTCCTTTCGGATAATGGCAATCTTGGGCGGTGTCGGTGAGTATCTCGCTTCTGCTGGAGATGGCCGTTTCGGGTGATCCGGAGCGGACCGCGGTGGTTTCCGACGACATGCGACTGACCACCCAGGAACTGTCCGACCTGGCCGACGGCGGCGCCGGCGTCATCGCCGGCTCCGGCGCCGAGCACGTCGTCTACGTCGGCGCCGGCGGCGCGCTGCTGCCGCTGCTGCTGTTCTCCTCGGCGCGGGCCGCCCGGGCCTTCACCCCGATCAACTACCGGCTGTCCGCCGAGGGCATCCAGGCGCTGATCGAGCGGTTGCCCAACCCACTGGTGATCGTCGACCCCCGCTACCGCGACATGGTCGGCGACGCCGGCCTGGCGGTGCTGGAGTCCGCGGAGTTCCTCGCCGCCGCCCGCACCGCCGAACCGGTCGCCGAGTTCGCCGACCCCGACGACGTCGGGGTGGTGCTGTTCACCTCCGGCACCACCAGCGCCCCCAAGGCCGTCGAACTCACCCACAACAACCTGACGTCCTACATCACCGGCACCGTCGAGTACGGCGCCGCCGAACCGGGCGACGCCGCGCTGATCTGCGTGCCGCCGTATCACATCGCCGGGGTGTCCGCGGCGCTGTCCAACCTGTACGCGGGCCGAAAGATGGTGTATCTGCCCAACTTTGACGCCGAGCGCTGGGTCGCCCTGGTGCAGCAGGAGGCGGTCACCTCGGCCACCGTGGTGCCCACCATGCTGGACCGGATCGTCGCGGTGCTGGAGGCCGGCGGGGACCGGCTGCCGAGCCTGAAGACGCTGGCCTACGGCGGCTCCAAGGTCGGGCTGCCGCTGGTCCGCCGGGCGCTGTCGCTGCTGTCGCACGTCGGCTTCGTCAACGCCTACGGACTGACCGAGACCAGCTCCACCATCGCGGTGCTGGGCCCCGAGGACCACCGCCTCGCGCACGGCCACGACGACAAATCGCTGGCCCGCCGGCTCGGCTCGGTCGGCCGGCCGGTGCCGGGCATCGAGGTGCAGATCCGCGACGAGGCAGGCACCGTGCTCGGCCCCGGCGAGACCGGCGAACTGTTCGTCCGAGGCGAGCAGGTCTCCGGCCGCTACACCGGCATCGGCTCGGTGCTCGACGAGCAGGGCTGGTTCCCCACCCGCGACATCGCCAGCCTCGACGAGGGCGGCTACCTGTTCATCTCCGGGCGCAGCGACGACACCATCATCCGCGGCGGGGAGAACATCGCCCCGGCCGAGCTGGAGGACGTGCTGATCGAGCACCCCGACGTCCACCAGGTCGCCGTGGTCGGCGCCGAGGACGCCCAGTGGGGCCAGATCATCGTCGCCGTCGTCGTTCCGGTCGCCGGAATCGACCCGGACCCCGAGGAATTGCGCAACCATGTGCGCAAGGCGCTGCGCGGATCGCGCACCCCGGACCGGGTGGTGTTCCGCGACGAGCTGCCCACCAACGCCACCGGCAAGGTGCTGCGGCGCGAGATCGTCGCCGGGCTTGCCACCGACTGACCGCCACCGACTGACCACACCAGAACCCGAAGGGACCATCCGATGGTGAAGAACGGCACCCGCCTGCAGAGCCAGGTCGACGACACCCAGGTGATCGTCGTCAAGACCGCCGACAGCCTCGACGACCTGCGCTGCGGCGGGGCGCCGATGGTGGCACTGGACGCCGAGCGCTCCGGCGGCGCGGTCGACCCGGGGTTTGCCGAGGGCACCCTGATGGGCAAGCGCTACGTCGACGACAGCGGGGCGGAGCTGCTGGTCACCAAGGCCGGGCAGGGCACCCTGAGCATCGGGGCCACCGCGCTGAGCCTCAAGGAGGCCAAGCCGCTGCCCGCCAGCGACTGAGCACCGGCCGGGCGCCCGCCCGCACGGCGGTGCCCCGCGCTCAGCGCGGTGAGGCGTCCTAACGTGCCTCGACGGTCACCGGCATGTGCCGCACCCCGGTGTGCTTGTTGCTGCGGACGTACTCGATCGGCCCGGTCGGGGTGATGGTGCCGACCCGGTCCAGCAGCACCTCCAGCAGCACCCGGATCTCCATCCGGGCCAGTGAGGCACCCAGGCAGAAGTGCACGCCGCGGCCGAACGCCAGGTGCGGGTTGGGGTTTCGGGCCAGCTGGAAGGTGTGCGGGTCGGCGAAGACGGTGTCATCGCGGTTGGCCGAGGCCCACCACAGGGTGACCTTGTCCCCGGCGGCGATGCGCTGGCCGTGCAGCTCGACGTCGCGGGTGGCGGTCCGCCGGTTGTACGGAGTGGACGACGCCCACCGCAGGATCTCCTCCACCGCGGCGTGCAGCAGGGTGCGGTCGGCGCGCAGGCGTTCCCAGTCCTGCGGGCGCGCACCGAGCGCCGACATCCCGATGGCGATCGAGTTGCGCGTCGTTTCACTGCCCGCGGCGACGATCAGGCTCAGAAACAACTGCTGCTCATGCTGGCTGAGCGGTTCGCCGTCGACCTCGGCGTGCGTCACGATCGACAGCAGATCGGCGGCAGGCCTGGCGCGTTTGCGCTCCAGCAGATCGCTGCCGTAGGCGAACATCCGGGCTTGGGCCTGGACGACCCGGTCGTTCACCTCGCCGATTTCCCGGTCGTCGTAGTCCAGCGTGACGTTGGCCCAGTTCATCAGCTCGTGGCGATCCTCCTGCGGCACGCCGGCCAGCTCGGCCACCGCCTGCAGCGGCAGCTCGGCGGCGACGTCGACCAGGAAATCGCAGTCCCGCTTGGCCAGCGCCGCCTCGACGATGGCGACGGCGCGGGAGCGCAGGCCCGCCTCGATGGCGGCCAGGGCGCGCGGGGTGGTGGCGGGGGCGAGCAGTCTGCGGATCTTGGCGTGCCGCGGATCGTCCATCATGTTCAGCAGTGCGCCGACGGCGAAACCCATCGGCATGTCTTCCAGCGTGGTGCCGCCGCCGTCGCGGTTCCCGCCGGTCGCCGAGGAGAAGGTGGCGTCGTCGGTGGCCGCGGCGACGATGTCGGCGTAGCGGCTGAGCACCCAGAAGCCCTCGCCGCCGGGGGTGTGGGCGGTGGCCGGGTGGAACCAGACCGGGGCGTCGCGGCGCAGCACGTCGAACACCCGGTGCGGGAACCCGGCGGTGAAGCGATCCAGGTCGGTGAGGTCGATGTCGGGGAGGCCGATCTCGGGGAGGCCGATCTCGTCGTGCATGGCAGTGGTTCTCCCTCATGATGCGCACTCGTCGGGTGCCGACCCCGTGTCCAGTCATCGGTCACGGTATTGCCTCATCGGTCACGGTAGCCGCGGCGGGGAGAAGATTGCTGCCTCAACAGCCCTTCATCAGTGTAATACAGTTGTATTACACTGATGGTGTGGTCGACTGGAGTAAGCGACACGAGTACATCGTCCGAAAGCGCGGCGTAACCGCCGATCACGCAGAGGAAGCTCTCGCCGACCCCGCCGCCATCGTGTTCGACCCCGACTACAACAGCGACTCCGGCGAGAGCGTCCGAACCATCGGCGAATCGCCCAGCTGCGGCGACGTGCTCACGGTCATCACCGTTGAACACGAAGGCGCCGTGTACGGCGTCAACGCTTGGCGGTCAAACCCTCGCGACCGCAACTACTACAAGCACGGAGGCCGCAATGAAGGAAACGCTCGATGATCGACTGGTCCGCCTCGGCGCCGAAGCTGAGGCTGGCGAAGCTGACCAGACCGACCGCCCCATCCCCCCGCACGTCAAGGTCAGCCGGCCAAACCAGACGCGATCCAAGGTGCTGCAGGTGAGACTGAGTCCCGCGGAATTCGAGGCGATCGAGCGGATCGCGCAGCAGCGTGGTCTGCCGTCATCGACCGTGGCGCGCGAGCAGCTCCTGGCGCTCTTCAACAGGCATGAGTCGTTCAACGCGCATAAGTCGCCGGTCGCACCGACCCTCACCGAGATTGTCTCGCAGTTCGAACAGGCCACCACATCGCTTCGCGCGGTGGCCTTCGCGGAGCAGCATCCACTGGCGTCCACCACCTCCGACTAGCGCCAAGGAGTTGTCCCGCCGGCTGGAGCACCGGTGCCGGCGACCATCGCCACCATGCCACCTGCCACCTGCGACGACTGTGCCCGGGCGCGGCACCGGACCGGCCGACGACGCAAAACGCTCGACCGGGAAATCCCGGTCGAGCGTTTTGCAGGTACTACGGGGCGGTGCGGCTCAGCCGACCTCGATCACCATCGCCGCGCCCATGCCGCCGCCGGCACACATCGACAGCACGCCGATGCCGCCGCCGCGGCGACGCAGCTCGTAGATCGCCGAGGTGACCATCCGGGCGCCGGTGGCCGCGATCGGGTGGCCCAGGCTGATGCCGGAGCCGTAGACGTTGACCTTCTCCTCGTCCAGGCCCAGCTGCCGGGTGCAGGCCACCGCCTGCGCGGCGAACGCCTCATTGATCTCGAACAGCGTCACATCGGCGATGGTCAGCCCGGCCAGCTCGAGGGCCTTCGGGATGGCGTAGATCGGGCCGCTGCCGGTGCGCTTGGCCGGCAGGCCGATCTGCGCCCAGCTCAGGATGTTGGCCAGCACGTTCTGCCCGGTCTCCGGGGAGGCCAGCGCGACGACGGCGGCCGCGTCGTTGGTACCCGAGGAGTTGCCCGCGGTCACGGTGAAGCCGTCGATCTCCGGGTGCAGCACCTTCAGGCCGGCCAGCGTCTCCAGCGAGGTCTCCCGGCGCGGATGCTCATCGACGGCGAAGGTGATCGTCGACCCGTCGGCCTGCGGCACGCTGATCGGGACGATCTCGTCGACGAACGAGCCGGCGTCGATGGCCTTGACGGCGCGCTGGTGGCTGCGCAGCGCCCAGGCGTCCTGGTCCTCGCGGGTCAGCCCGTACTCGACCGCGCAGTTGTGCGCGACGGTGATGGACATGTCATAGGGCGGGGCGTCCGGGGTGTCCACCGGGTTGGCGGCCGGGGCGAAGCGCTCCCAGTCGGTCGCCTCCTTGCCGGTGCTGAACGCCTTGCGCTTGAGGAACTGCGGCATGGTCGACAGCGACTCCATGCCGCCGGCCAGCAGGTGGCTGCTCATGCCCGCGGCGATCTGGCCGGCGCCGAACGCGATGGCGGCCAGGCTGGAGGCGCACTGCCGGTTCACCGCGGCACCCGGGATCGAGTCGTAGCCGAGGTCGACGGCGATGTAGCGGGCGCTGTCGCCGCCGCCCTGCAGGCTTTCGGCCAGGATCAGGTCCTCGAAGGCGCTCGGGTCCAGGCCGGACCGTTCGACGGCGGCGGTGACGATGGGCTTGGCCACCTCGATGGCCGGCATGTTGGCCAGGGTGCCCTTGCGGGCGGTGCCGATGGCACTGCGGGCGGCCGCGATGATGGCGGCCTTGCTCTTAGCGGTCATGGGGTTCTCCGAAGGCCGGGTATGGTTTACAAAATCAAAGAATACCGTAACGCGGTGGACGGTCGGCAAACCGGTCACCGCAGGGCAATATAACGCGAGCGCGCGTGTCCCCGGTGCGACAGGCACCGGGGACACTCACGCTCGGGGGAGAAGCGGAGGTCAGCCCGCGTTTTCCAGGGCCGCCAGCGCCTGCGCGACGGCGAAGAACTTGTTGGAACCGAGTTGGCGGACGGTCTTGATGTTGAACGCCTGCTGCAGCAACTCGGCGTCCTGGTCGGTCACGCCGGCCAGCGCGGCCGGAGACGCGTCCAGGATCTCCTTGAGGGACTTTTCTTCGTAGGCCTTGTCCAGGGACTTGGCCAGATCAACCGATACCGCCATGGGAACTCCTCGTGTCATGCGCATCGCCGGACGGTGAGCGGGCCCAAACCAACGGAATATGCCGGGCCGACGCAGTGTATCGGTGCCGACCCGCCGCGGCCCGATCCCGAGACCTGGGGACCCGCACGCCGATACTGGTGGTTGTGCAGATGACCGCAAACGATGTGCGCCAGATCAGGTTCGGCACGCCGCCGATCGGCAAGCGTGGCTACAACGTCCAGCAGGTTGATGATCTGCTCGATCTGATCGAGGCGGAACTGACCCGTCGTGAACAGCACCCGTCGGCGTCTGGCCAACTCAGCGGGGCCGTCATCCGAGAGACGCTGTTCGGCAAGCCCGGCTTCGGGAAGCGCGGTTACCACGAGGACGAGGTCGACGCATTTCTGGAGTGGGCGGCGGCCTCGCTGGACACCGCCCCCAAACGTTCGGTCACCGATCCGGCGCCGGTGGTCGGGCCGGCTGCGCCCGGTGCGCAGACCACGCTGTACGCCTCGGCCAACACGGTGCAACTCGTCATCGCGATGGTCCAGGCCGAATCGGAACGCCTGGCGAGCAGTCCCGAGGCGGCTGCCGCCGGCGCCGCGGCGCCCGCGGTGGTCATCTACCAGGTGGACTGAGCCCCCCGGCGGACGGGCGCCCCGGCCCGCAGGCCGGGGCGCCCGATTCGCGGACTAGGTCGCCGGGGTGTAGCCGAACGGCAGCAGCACGCTCTTGGCCTGGCAGTAGGCCTCGATACCCTCCGGGCCGTTCTCCCGGCCGATGCCGGAGTTCTTGTAGCCGCCGAACGGTGCGCCCGGGTCGAAGGCGTACATGTTCACCGCGTAGGTGCCGGTGCGGATCTTCGCGGCGATCTCGATGGCCTTGTCGTTGTTGGTGGTCCACACCGAACCGGCCAGGCCGTAATCGGAGTCGTTGGCGATGCGCACCGCGTCGTCCTCGGTGTCGTAGGCGATCACCGCCAGCACCGGCCCGAAGATCTCCTCCTGGGCGATCGTCATCGAGTTGTCCACGTCGGCGAACACCGTCGGCTGCACGAACCAGCCGGTGTCCAGGCCCTCGGGTCGGCCGCCGCCGGTCACCACCCGGGCGCCCTCTTCGATGCCGGTGCGGATGTAGCCCTCGACCCGCTCGCGCTGCTTCTCCGAGATCAGCGGGCCGATCGCGGCCGCCGGATCGTCGGGGCGGCCGACCGGCATCGCGGCGACCGCCGCGCCGATCTTCTCCACGATCTCCTCGTAGCGGGACCGCGGGGCCAGGATGCGGGTCTGCCCGACGCAGGCCTGGCCGCAGTTCATCAGGCCGGAGAAGATCAGCATCGGCAGCGTCGAATCCAGATCGGCGTCCTCCAGGATGATCGCCGCGGACTTGCCGCCGAGCTCCAGCGTGCACGGCTTGAGCTTCTCGGCGGCGATCTTGCCGATCTCCTTGCCGACGCCCGAGGAGCCGGTGAAGGTGAACTTGTCCAGGTTCGGGTTGGCGGTCAGCGCGCGGCCGGTCTCCGGCCCGCCCGGCACCACCGACAGCACGCCCTCGGGCAGCCCGGCCTCGGTGAACACCTCGGCCAGCAGGTTCGTCGACAGCGGGGTCTCGGCGGCGGGCTTGAGCACCATCGTGCAGCCGGCCAGCAGCGCCGGGCCCAGCTTGTTGCAGGCCAGGAAGAACGGCACGTTCCAGGCGACGACGGCGCCGACCACGCCGATCGGCTCGCGCAGCACCAGGGTCTGGCCGTAGATGCCGTCGCGGATGTCGCGCCAGCTGAACTTGTCGGCCGCGCCCGCGTAGTACTGCAGGCCGGTCACGCCGGCGCCGAACTGCATGATGTCGACGATGGTGGCGGGCTGGCCGGTCTCCAGCGTCAGCAGGTGCTTGAACTCGTCGGCGCGGGCGGTGATCAGCTCGACGGCCTTGGCGATCACGGCCTGGCGCTCGTGCGGGGTCATCCGGGGCCAGGGGCCCTCGTCGAACGCCCGGCGCGCGGCGGCGCAGGCGGCGTCGACGTCGGCGGCGGTGGCCAGCGGCACCTGGCCGACCTTCTCGCCGGTGGCGGGTGAGAACACCTCGATGACGTCGCTGCTGGCGGGGGCGACCCACTGGCCGCCGATGAACAGCTTGTCGAAATCGGTGCGGTAGCCGGGCTCGGTGGTCTGTGTCATGGGACACACCTTACTCAACAATGCGGCAAAACAAGAACCTGTTTCAGTCTGACGGGACCGGTGGGGAAAGAACCAGCACCAAATTGCTCACCAGCAACTCCCGCAGCCCCGGCAGCGCCGTCATGCCCCACGCCCATCGCGGGTGGTAGCGCGGGAATGCGGCGACCAGGGTGCCGGTGCTGCGGGCCCAGTCCAGGCCGTCGGCGGCCGACACCGCGAACAACGACGAGCCATAGTTGTTCTTCGGCGGATGGCCGTGTTTGCGGGTGTAGCGGGCCGCCGCCCGCGCCCCGCCGAGGTAGTGCGTCAGGCCCATTTCGTGGCCGCCGAACGGGCCCAGCCACACCGTGTAGGACAGGATCGCCAGCCCGCCCGGCCGGGTGACGCGGAGCATCTCCGCGCCGAGCCGCCACGGGTGCCGGACGTGCTCGGCGACGTTGGAGGACAGGCAGACCTCGACGCTGTCGTCGGCGAACGGCAGCGCCATGCCGGAGGCCCGCACGAAGGCGCCGGCGCCGCCGGCCGGCGGCACCGGGCCGGCGTGCATCTCCGCGGCGTCCGGCTCCACGCCGATGTAGCGGGCCCCGAGGCCGGCGAAGGCGTCGGCGAAGTAGCCGGGTCCGCCGCCGACGTCGAGCACGGTGGTGCCGGCCAGCCCGGCGCCCGGATGCCGGCCGGACCACAGCTCGTCGACCATCGCGGCGGTGTCGTCGGCCAGCGCGCCGTAGAACCGGGCCGGGTCGCGCTGCTCGAAGCGGAACTCGCCGAGCAGCCGCACCGACCGGCGCAGCGTCGCCCGACGGGCGAGGGCGTCGGTGATGGCCACCGGGCCACCTTATGTCGTTGCTTTACGCTTGGAACCGATGTCCGATCACCCCGTCCGTTCGGTGCTGCTGCTGTGTTGGCGCGACACCGGGCACCCGCAGGGCGGCGGCAGTGAGGCCTACCTGCAGCGCATCGGCGCGCAGCTGGCGGCCTCCGGTGCCGCCGTCACCTTGCGCACCGCCCGCTACCCGGGCGCGCCGCGGCGCGGGGAGATCGACGGGGTGCAGATCAGCCGCGGCGGCGGGCCCTACACGGTGTACATCCGGGCCGGGCTGGCCATGGTTGCCGCCCGGATCGGTCTTGGCCCGCTGCGCCGGGTGCGGCCCGACGTGGTGATCGACTCGCAGAACGGGCTGCCGTTCCTGGCCCGGTTGGCGTATGGCCGCCGGGTGGTACTGCTGGTGCATCACTGCCACCGCGAGCAGTGGCCGGTCGCCGGACGTCGGCTGGCCCGGATCGGCTGGTTCGTCGAATCCCGGCTGTCGCCGCGGCTGCACCGGCGCAACCAGTACGTCACGGTGTCGCTGCCGTCCATGCGTGAACTCGTTGACCTCGGGGTGAGCCCGGACCGGATCGCGGTGGTGCGCAACGGCGTCGATGAGCCGCCGGTGTCCGGCCCGGCCGTGCCGCGGTCGGCGACCCCGCGGGTGGTGGTGCTGTCCCGGCTGGTGCCGCACAAGCAGATCGAGGATGCGCTGGCCGCCGTCGCCGCGCTGCGCCCGTCGTACCCGGAGCTGCAGCTGGACGTGGTGGGTGGCGGCTGGTGGCGCGACCGGCTGGTCGAGGAGGCCCGTCGCCTCGGCATCACCGACGCGGTCACCTTCCACGGCCACGTCGACGAGCTCACCAAGCACCGGCTGGTGCAGCGCGCCTGGGTGGCGCTGCTGCCGTCGCGCAAGGAGGGCTGGGGCCTGGCGGTGATCGAGGCCGCCCAGCACGAGGTGCCGACGATCGGTTATCGCAGCGCCGGCGGTCTGTGCGACTCGATCGTCGACGGGGTGACCGGGATGCTGGTCGGCGATCACGGTGAACTTGTCGCCCGGCTCGACGAGCTGCTCTCCGACGAGGTGCTGCGCACCGAGCTGGGCCGCAAGGCCGCCGCCCGGGCCGGCGAGTTCTCCTGGGCGCAGAGCGCCGCGGCGATGGGGACCGTGCTGGCCGAGGTCAACGCCGGTCGGCGTCTCGGCGGCGTCGTCTGAGCCCGGCGGCCACCGCCCCTGCGCCACCGACCAGCAGCACCGCCAGCCAGCTCAGGTGCGCGGCGATCAGCGCCGGGCGCCGCGGCGACGGCGCGGGCCCGGGTCCCTCAGCCAGTCGGTAGAGCCGCAGTTCGTCGTCGGCGTAGACCGGGGTCAGCGGCGCCAGCGTGCGGGCCGAGGCCCCCAGCTCCCCGGCCGACCCGGCCTCCAGCACCAGCCAGCCCACCCCGGCGCGGGACAGCTGCGCGGCGTCGGCGCCGTCGAGCAGCAGCCGCTGCACCGCGCGGGCCCGGTCGCCCTCGCCGGCGATGGTCTGCCCGGCGATGGTCAGGTCGCCGGTGGAGAGCACCTCGGCGGCCACCCAGCGCGGCAGCGGGTCGAGCACCGGGGCCGGCCCGGCCCAGCCGAACCGCCGCATGCCGTCGGCCGGCAGCACCGCCACCGGCGCCGGGTCGGCGTTGATCCGGGCGGCGACGGCGGCGAACCCGGGCGGATAGTGCACCGCGTGCACCCGCCCGCCGACCCCGAACACCAGGTCCGGCAGCGTCGCGATCAGCAGTGCGACACCCACCGCGGACACCGCCGCCGGGCGCAGCCGCGGCCACCGCGCGGCCAGCACCCCGGGCACCTCGGCGACCGCCAGCGCGTAGCCCGGCATCGCCAGCGCCACCCACTTCTGCCCGTCGCGCAGCACCCCGAGCCCGCCGAAGGACTCCGCGCCGGCCTGCAGCAGCGCCCGGCCCACCCCGGTGGCCGCCAGCGCGGGCGCCAGCACCGCCACCGCGGCCAGCACCAGCAGCGGCCGGGCCGCCGGCCGCCGCCAGGCTGCGCGCAGCCCGGTCAGCACCAGCGCGACCAGCACGATCGTGGCCACCGTCGCGAACCAGCCGACCCGCGACGGCGGGACGGCATCGGAATTCCAGATCCCGGCCAGCCCGGCCAGGCTGCCCAGGGTGCCCAGGCCGGGTTCGGCGCGGGCGGCGAACGCATCGAAGCCCGGCGCCCCGGACGCCCGGTAGGCGCCCAGCGAGCCACCGGCCGAGGCCACCAGCCAGGGCAGCGCCGCGGCCACCGACAGGCCCAGCAGCGCCGCGGCGCCCGGCCACCGTCGTCCGCCCGGCGCCAGCAGGCAGACCCCGCCGACCACCGCGGCCAGCAGCAGCCCGGTCGGGGTCAGCCCGGCCAGCGCGATCCAAAAGGCCAGCGCAAACCAGTCCCGGCCGCCGGCGCCGCCCCGCAGCCGCAGCACCGTCAGCGCCACCCAGGGCAGGCAGCCATAGCCCAGCAACAGGCTCCAGTGCCCCTGCAGCAGCCGCTCGGCCACGTACGGGTTCCACACCGCCAGGGTGGCCGCCAGCAACTGGCCGCCCGCCGCCGCGCCGGACATAACAGCGCCGGCCACCGTCGCCACCAGCCGGGCCGCGCCCCAGCCGGCCAGCCACAACCCGGCCACCAGCAGCACCGTGACCAGTACACCGCCGTCGAGGAACCCCGAGGCCAGTGCGACGGCGAAATCCTGCGGGACCGCGCGGGCCGCGGACTCGGACAGCCCGAGTGCGGCGTCGGTCAGCCAGGACCGCGGGGTGGAGACGGCGTCGCGCAGCAGCAGATAGCCGGCCCCCAGCAGCGGGGCGCAGATCAGCAGGCTGAGCGCCAGGCAGTAGCCGGGCACCGCGGCCCGCGCCGCGGCCCGCCGCAGCATCGGGCTACTCGTCGGGATGCAGGTCCGGTCGCAGCGCGGGCAGCTTCTCGGTCTCGGCCTGCGCGGCGGGCATCGGCCCGGTGTCGGCGGGGCGGCGGCTGAACAGCCCGCCCCGGTTGTCCAGGCCCGGGTCGATCAGCGCGGCGTCGGTGCGCAGCCCGAACGAGCCGAGCAGCGCGCCGGCGATCAACGCGATCAACCCGGCGGCGGTGAAGCTGATCGGCAGCACCCGGGTCCACAGGCCGATCCGGTCGCGCTCGGAGCGGGCGGCCGCCACCTGCGACTCGACGGTGCTCTCGGTGGAGGTCACCTTGTAGTCGGCCAGGCTGGCCTCCGGGTGCAGCGCCTCGCGGGCGTAGTAGTGGTTCGCGTGTTCCTGGGACTTGACGATGGTGCCGGAGACCGGATCCACCCAGAACGTCCGCTGCGCGGCGTAGTAGCGGGTCATGGTGATCGGTTCCTGCGGGTCGACCCCCTCGATGCCCCACAGTTCGGCGCGGGCGGTGACCTCGCCGTCCTCGTCGTTCTCGTACAGCGAGGCGTACCGGATCGGCTCGACCAGCTTGCCCTCGGCGTTGTAGCCGACGTTCTGCTGGAACCGCAGCGTGGTCAGGCCGTTGACGTCTTCCTCGTTGACGTAGTTGGCGTCGAACGCCTGCTGCGCGATCGGGTCGAACACCTGGTAGGTCTTCTTCTCGGTGTCGAACGGGAACCGGTAGGACAGGCCCTCGTGCGGCAGCGCGATGTTGGTCGCCGGCTTGGTGTCCTCGATGGTGCGCGGCTTCTGCATCGAGCCGCCGGGATGGTTGTCGTCGGACACCGCCATCGCGGTGCTGCGGTCCAGCGTCACGGTGTCGACCATGGCCAGCAGCAGGCCCTTGTCCTGCTGCTGATCGGTGCGCTTGACCGAGGTGCCGACCTGCAGCGTGACGACGTCGGCGTTGGACGGCTGCTCGACGCTGAGGGCCTGCTGGGAAACCAGCGGCACGTCGTTGCTGATGATGAACCGCTCGCCGAGCAGCGAGGCGGGATCCAGCGCGGTTCCGGTGCCGTTGCTGACCAGCGTGGTGTCCAGGTCCAGCGGGATCTGGCGGACCCGGCTCGAGGTGTAGGTCGACAACAGCAGCGCGGCGATCAACAGCCCGGACCCCAGGCCAAGCAGGCCGCATGCCGCGATGCGCAACAGAACTGCACGATTCACGTTGCAGTACCTTCCTTCCGGATCCGGGTTGCGGCGGCAGCGGGCAGCGCCCGACCCTCCGGCCATTGGACCCTAACAGCAGATAGGGTAACGGCCCATCGCCCGGCCACCGATTCCCCGTGCCATTAGCGGTGTCAATCGCCGTGCCGCCGCCCGTGCCGTCGGCACTGGCACCGCCGGTGCCGGCGGCGGGCAATATGGGGGCGGGCAGGACCGACGACCGGAGCGGGTGTGACGCAGCGAACAGAGGACCAGCAGGTCGGCGGCACCCGCGGCTTCCTGCCCGCGGTGGAGGGGCTGCGGGCCTGGGCGGCGATCGGCGTGGTGATCACCCACGTGTCGTTTCAGACCGCGGTGTCCTCCGGGCCGCTGGGCCGGCTGCTGGGCCGGTTCGACCTGGCGGTGGCGGTGTTCTTCGCGCTGTCGGGCTTTTTGCTGTGGCGCGGCCACGCCGCCGCGGCCCGCGGGCTGCGCAGAAAGCCGCCGACCGTGCACTACCTGCGCTCCCGGCTGGTCCGGATCATGCCCGGTTACCTGGTCGCCGTCGTCATCATCCTGCTGCTGCTGCCCGACGCCTGGGGCGCCAGCCCGACGGTGTGGCTGGCGAACCTGACGCTGACCCAGATCTATGTGCCGCTGACCCTGACGCCCGGGCTGACCCAGATGTGGAGCCTGTCGGTGGAGGTCACCTTCTATCTGGTGCTGCCGCTGCTGGCGTTCTTCGCGGCCCGGCTGCCGGTGCGGGCCCGGATCCCGGTGATCGCCGCCGTCGGCGCGGCCAGCCTGGCCTGGGGCCTGCTGCCGATCGAGACCTCCGACGGGGTCAACTTCCTGAACTGGCCGCCGGCCTACGGGTCGTGGTTCGCCGCCGGGATGCTGCTGGCCGAGTGGACCGTCACCCCGATCGGCTGGGTGCACCGGCTGGCCCGCCGGCGGATCCTGATGGCGGTGATCGTGCTGGTCGCCTACGCGGTGTCGGCCTCCCCGGTGGCCGGCCCGGAGGGGCTCACGCCGGCGACCCTGGACCAGTTCGTCGTGCGCACCGCGATGGGCGCGATCATCGCGTTCGGCCTGCTGGCCCCGCTGGTGCTGGACCGCCCCGACACCAGCCACCGGCTGCTCGGCAGCCCGCTGATGGTGACCCTGGGCCGCTGGTCCTACGGCCTGTTCGTCTGGCATCTGGCGGCGCTGACCTTGGTGTTCCCGGTGGTCGGCCGGTTCGTCTTCAACGGCGACATGGTGATCATCCTGATCCTGACGCTGATCTTCGGCTTCGCGATGGCCGCGGTCAGCTACGCGCTGGTCGAGCAGCCCTGCCGGCAGGCGCTGCGGAACTGGGAACGCCGCTCCGGGCGGGTGCCGCCGCTGGACAGTTCGGTCACCGAGACCCCGGAGCCCGCCGTCGCGCACTGAGGTTGCTTACTGCCGAGCTGCCCTCGGCGAGTACGGCAGGACGGAGGCGGCCAGCAGCGCGACCGAGATCAGCGCCAGCAGCTGCACCCCGGCGGAATGCCCGACGTAGCCGTCCACCGAGCGCCACGGATACCGCGACAGCACGCAGCCGGCCAGGATCAGCCCGGCCGGCACCCCGCCGAGGGTCACCCACCGGGTCGCCCGCGGGCGATCGGCCAGCAGATACCGCAGCCCGGCGGCGCCGGCGAACACCGCCAGCCCGGCCGGCCCGGAGATCAGGGTCCCGGCCACCAGCATCCCGGCGGTCGCCACCGCGGGCGGCGGGGCCCAGGGGGCAGGCGGCGCGCCCCGCTCGGTCCGCCGGGCCGGCCATAGGGCCAGCAGCAGCAACAGCGGCAGCAGCGCCAGGCCGCCGGCCAGCCCGGCCCGGTAGGCGGTGTTGGAGCCGAAGCTCAGCGTGACCGTGCCGTCGGCGCCGGCCGGCACCACCCAGCCCTGCTGCCAGCCGTTGACGATCAGCGGCCGCAGCACCGACCCGTCCGGGCCGCGGGCGGTCCAGCCGGGGCTGACGCTCTCGGGCACCACCAGGGCCCGCTCGCCCGGCGCCGCGGACACCCGCACCTCGCGACGGTCGGTGGACCACGCCCCGGTCGGCGCCGGCTCGGCGTGCGCGGTCGGCACCCGGGCGGCCAGCGGGGTGGCCAGTTCGGCGCCGTCGACGACGAACGCCTGCCCGGGGCTGATGATCAGCTCCTGCGGGCCGGCCGGCAGCGCGATCGGCGCGGTGCGGCACGGCCGCGCCGGAATGGGTTCGCCGGCCAGCAGCGCGCCGACGGTGGTGCGCACCGAGGTCTGCACGAACTGCCCGGCCAGGCCGATCACCGGGCCCCGGCCGCAGGCCAGCGTCACCACCCGGTCGGCGTTGACGGCGGTGTCGGCGGGCGCGATGGCGGTGCCGCCGGGGGTCAGCGCCACCAGCTCGGCCAGGCCGGGCGGTTTGAGCTGGTCGAAGCCCAGCGCGGTGCGGTCGATCACGTCGGTCCAGTCCAGCAGGCTGATCCGGATGGTGTCGGTGCGGTGCGGGGTCAGCGTGAGCGTGGTCGGCCCGTCGGTCTGCAGGGATCGCACCTGCGGGCCGGTGCCGAGGTCGACGGCGACCAGGCTCGGGTGGGTCGGCAGCGTCGCGGCGCTCGGCGTCAGCCGCAGCCCGCCGACCTCGGTGGCCGCCGGCAGCCGCACCGTCAGCGTCGGGCTGCCGTGGCCGGGCACGAAGTGTTGCGGCGCGGTCCAGGAGGTGCGCGGGTCGCCGTCGGTGGCGGCGTACGCCGAGCCCGCCACGTCGACGGCATCGGAGTCGCCCTCGGCGTAGCTGGCGCCTGGCGCGCGGATCAGGTCGGCCAGCGTGGGGCCCTGGCGCGGGCGGACCCACACCGTCGGGACCACCGTGGTCGGCTCGGGCACGGTCAGGGTGCGGCTGAGGTTCACCGGTTCCTCCGGTGCCACCGCCATCGCGGCCGCGCAGTGCACGGCGTCGGTGCCCGCCGCGCAGCCGGGCCGGCCGAGCAGCTCCTGGCCCAGGTCCCAGTCGGCGACCGCGGCGCCGGCCGGCGGGCCGGGCACCAGCAGGGTGTGCCGCAGGTTCACCGGGTGGGCGAACCCGGACGCGTCGTACTGGGTGACGGACAGGTCGGTGATGCCGAACTGCACGCCGGAACTGCCGTCGTCGGTGCCGGTGGCGGTGATCCGGACCCACGGGGTCTCGCCGTAGGGCAGCGCGACGATCAGCGGCCGGCCGGGCTCGTCGAACCGCAGCGAGGTGGTGCCGTTGCTGGTGGAGATCTCGATCCGGCGGACCTGGGCGCCGACGGCGGTGGCGCTCGGGGTGATCGACACGGTGGCGTTGGTGACCGGATGGTCGAAGTCGACCTGCAGCCACTGGCCGACCGCGGCCTGCAGCGAGTTGGACACCCAGGCGGTCGCGCTGTCCCCGTCGATCGCCGCCGGTGCCCCGGTCGACGGTGCGACGACGGGCAGCGCGGTGGAATCCGCCGCGGAGCTGGAGACGGTCAGCCGGCCGCCGGTCCAGCCGGCGTGCACCGGCGCCGCCCCGGGCGCCGGGTAGTCCTTGGACCGATTGTGGGTGTGCCGGGCGTCGCCGTCGGCGCGGGCGGCCGAGGAATGGTCGTCGACCCGGCCGTAGTCGGTCTCCCGGTCCACCGGGGTGTCGGTGACGGTGACCAGCGGGGTGGGCAGCCCGGCGGCGACCGCGTCCTGGGTCAGCAGCACCGGCCCCAGCGGCGGTCGGTGCCGCAGCCGGCGGCGTTCGTCGAGTCGGGCGAGCGCCTCGGGCCCGCCGTCGATGCGGGGCATCGCGGCGATGTCGGCCAGGTAGGGCGACATCGCGTTGCCGGCGCCGGTGACCCGGTAGATCTGGACGGCCGGGTAGTGCGGCCGCAGCCCGCTGTCGGTGATGAAGCCCTCCAGCAGGCCGGGACCGACCTGCTCGCCGAACTCGGCGACCTTCTCCAGGCCGGGGGAGCCGTCGACGGCGCGGTGTACCAGGATCGGCCGCGCCGACCGGGAGGCGTCGGGGTCCAGGTCGTTGCGGACCACCAGGTAGCCGATTCCCTGCCGGGCCAGCGTGTCGGCCAGTCCGGCCGACGGCCGGCCCGCGGCCAGCAGCCGCTGCACCGAGTCCAGCGCCCGGATGGTCTGCGGCGGGTTCAGCGGGATGGAGTCGCGGACCCCCCACGGCGTGGTGGCCAGCACCTGCAGCGGTTCGTCGTGACTGTTGCCCCAGGTCTGGTTGGCGAACGGGGCGCCGGGCACCACCAGCACCCGGGATGCCAGGGGGTCGCCGGTGTTGTGCCCGGTGATCCAGTCGGCGGCCTGCTGCCAGTGGTCGGGGATGGCGGTGAACCCGCCGGGCGGCAGCAGCCGGCCGGTCCAGGCCAGCGACGTCGCCGCGGCCAGCGCGGCCAGTACCACGATCCCGACCGCGACCCGGCGGTCCTCCTCGGGATGGGTGAAGGCCCGCCGCCACACCGCGGTGGGGGCGGCGCCGGGCAGTGGGATGCGGCCGAGCAGGTGGGCGATGCCCAGCACGATCGGGATCCGGATCACCGGTTCCAGCTTGTGCACGTTGCGCAGCGGGGCCCCGGGCCCGTCCAGGAAGTTCTGCACCTGCTCGGCGATCGGGGAGCCCAGCCCGCCGGCGTACCCGGCGGCCAGCAGCGCCACCCCGATCAGCAGCATGGTGATCAGCCGGCCGCGGGCCGGCATGCTGCGCAGGGCCAGCCCGGCCAGCCCGCCGGCGGCGACCAGGGTGGTGGCCAGCACCGCGACCGACCCGGTGACCAGGGAGCTGCCCGCGGTGGCGTCCGGTGCGACGAACGGGGTCCAGCTGTCGGTGCCGCGCAGCACCTCGGTCAGCGACGCCCACCGGGTGGTCACCCCGGAGGATTCGATGAAGTCCAGGAACGGCGGGCTGATCCGGCCGAGCAGCAGCAGCGGGATCAGCCACCAGGTGACGGCCAGTGCGCTGGCGGCCAGCCACCAGCCGGAGAACCGCCACCAGCGTCGATTGGGGCGGTGCGCGGCCCACCAGATCAGCGCGGGCAGGCAGGCGGTCAGCGTCGCGACCGCGTTGACCGCGCCCATCAGGGCCAGCGCGACGGCGGACCGGGCGGCCAGCACCCGCGGCGTGGTGCCGTCGCCGCGGAACGCCAGCACCACCGGCAGCAGCACCCACGGTGCCAGCAGCATCGGCAGCGTCTCCGAGGAGATGGAGCCCAGCGTGGTCAGCGCCCGCGGCGACAACGCGAACGCGGTCGCGGCGACCACCCGCGAGGAGGTGGTGCCGATGCCGAGTGCCTCGGCCAACCGCAGCAGCCCCCAGAACCCGGCGGCCAGCAGCAGTGCCCACCACAGCCGCTGGGTGACCCAGCCGGGCAGGCCGAGCAAATCACCGAGCGCGAAGAAGGTGCCGTGCGGGAACAGGTAGCCGTAGGACTGGTTCTGGGTCTGCCCGAACGGCAGGTCGGAGTTCCACAGGTTCGCCGCCCGGCCCAGGAACTGCAGCGGGTTGGCGGTCAGGTCGAGCTTGGTGTCCGGGGAGATCAGGCCGGGGGACTGCGCGAAGGTCAGGATCAGCGCGAGCGCGCCGACCAGCCACAACCAGCGTCGGGACAGGCCGGGCCGCGGTGCACCCGGGTCCGACCCGCCCCGAAGGGTCGGTGATGCGGCGGTGCCTGCGGTTATTTCCGCTCGCCGTATTCGACGCGGTTGAGCACGGCCGAATCCGGGTTGCCGGCGGACACCGGGGGCTTGGTGTCCTGCTGCACCATCAGCGTCACGCCGAACACACCGGCCGCGCCGAGCAGCAGGCCGACCACGATGCTGGCGGCGGCCGGCACCACGAACCGGGTCATGTGGGCTCTCCTCGGCGGGGACGACGGATGGTTGAGTCGCCCGCCAACCTAGCAGATGACACCCGTTGCGCCCCGGTCAGGACGCGGGCCCGGGCGGAATGATGAGCACCGGTCGGCGGCCGCGGCGCAGCACCCGGTCGGCGATGCTGGACTGCAGCAGGGCCCGGAATCCGGTGGTGCCGCGGGTGCCGGTGATGATCAGGTCGGCGTCGAGCCGGTCGGCGGTGTCGATGATGGTGCGCCACACCGTGGAGCGGACCGCCACGCACAGTGGCTCGGCGGGCAGACCGGAGCTGCGGGCCAGCGCGATGCCCTCGTCGTTGGTGCGCTGGGCGTCGGCCAGGGCGATGTCCACGTCGTCGGGGTCGCGCGGGTCCGGCGGGCCGTCGAGGTCGTAGCTGGCCTGCTCGGTCGGCTGCCGCAGCGGCTGCCAGACGGTCAGCACGACGGTGCGGTGCGGGGCGAGAAAGCGTGCGGCGAAGCCCACGGCACGCCGCGCGTTCGGGGTGCCGTCGTAGGCGATGACGACGACGGTCATCCCTCATGACTATCACCTGGGTCCGGCGGCGAAGCGGGTTCTGCGGGGCGCGCGGGTTAGGATTCCGGCCATGTCGACGTCCCCGAAGAAGGGCAACGCCGCCCGCGTAGCCACCCGCCCGCGCACCATCATCCTCAGTTTCCTGGCCGTTGTGGCGATGGTCGCCGCGGTGGTGATCGGGCTGCAGGTCCGTGCCGGTTCCGACGGCGGTGTGGGTGTCGCGCACGCCGCGCCCCCGGTCACACCGGCCGCCCGCACGCTGGCCCCGGCGCCGAAGGCCCCGGTCTGCGGCACCCTGTCGCTGCGCGATCAGCTGGCCCAGCTGCTGATGGTCGGGGTGCGCAACGCCGCCGACGCCCGGGCCGTGGTCACCGAACATCACGTCGGCGGCATCTTCATCGGCAGCTGGACCGACCTGTCGATGCTGGGCGGCCCGCTGGCCGAGGTCAAGGCCGCCGCCGGCGCGATCCCGCTGGCCGTCAGCGTCGACGAGGAAGGCGGCCGGGTGTCCCGGCTGAAGTCGGTCATCGGCGCCCAGCCGTCGCCGCGCGAGCTGGCCGCGAACAACACCCCCGAGCAGGTCCGGGCGATCGCCGCCGAGCGGGCCCGCAAGATGTCCGGGCTGGGCATCACCATTGACTTCGCCCCGGTGCTCGACGTCACCGCCGGCGACGCCGACGGCGCGATCGGTGACCGCTCCTTCAGCGGCGACCCGAACGTCGTCACCGAGTACGCCGGCGCCTATGCAGCCGGGCTGCGCGACGGCGGACTGCTGCCGGTCTACAAGCACTTCCCCGGTCACGGCCGGGCCTCCGGAGACTCGCACACCGGCGGCGTGACCACCCCGCCGCTGGCCGATCTGGAGACCAGCGACCTGGTGCCGTACCGGGCGCTGATCGGGGCCGGGCCGGCCGCGGTGATGGTCGGCCACATGGCGGTGCCCGGGCTGACCGGCGGCCAGCAGTCCTCGCTGAGCCCGGCGGCCTACGGGCTGCTGCGCCAGATGGGCTTCGGCGGTGCGGTGTTCACCGACGACCTGTCCTCGATGCAGGCGATCAGCGATGTCTACCCGGTGCCGGAGGCGGTGCTCAAGGCGCTGGCCGCCGGTGCTGATGTCGCGCTGTGGGTGACCACCGCCGAGGTGCCCGCGGTGCTGGACCGGTTGGAGGCCGCGGTGAACTCCGGTGAGCTGCCGCAGGCCCGGGTCGACGAGGCGCTGCGCCGTGCGGTGGCGATGAAGGGCGGGGCGCTGCCCTGCTGATCGGCCGCATACTCTGTGTCCGGATTCGGATCGGGAGGTGACAGATGGCCGGCGGAACGAAGCGGCTGCCGCGCGCGGTGCGCGAACAGCAGATGCTCGACGCCGCGGTCCAGGAGTTCTCGGTCAGCGGCTACCACGAGACGTCGATGGACGCGATCGCCGCGCGCGCGGAGATCTCCAAACCGATGTTGTACCTGTACTACGGCTCCAAGGAGGACCTGTTCGGCGCGGTGCTGGATCGGGAACTGGGCCGGTTCATCGAGGCCGTCGGCGCCGAGGTCGACTTCACGCTGCCGGCGCGGGACATGCTGCGCAACACCATCGGTGCGTACCTGAAGTACATCGACACCAACCGGGCGTCCTGGATCGTGCTGTACACCCAGGCGACCAGTTCGCAGGCGTTTGCCCACACCGTGCGCGAGGGCCGCGAGCGGGTCATCGAGATGGTCGCCCGGCTGTTGTCGGCGGGCACTCGAAATCCCGACCCGGACATCGACTTTCAGCTGATCGCCGTCGCGCTGGTCGGCGCCGGTGAGGCGGTGGCGAACCAGGTCAGTGTCGGCGACGTCGACGTCGACGATGCCGCCGAGTTGCTGATCAACCTGTTCTGGCGGGGCCTGAAGGGCAAGCCGGAAAATCTTCCGACCTGACTTTGTTGCGAGCGCGGACTGCGGGGCTTCTGCTTGCGGCGCGGGCGGTTTCGCGGGCCTCGAGTGCGAACTCCTTGGTGGCCCCCGTCATCGAGTGAGAAACCAGGGACGCTTTTGGCGGCCGCGCGGTTCCGGTCGGTGCCCGCGCTCATCGAGTGAGAACGCAGGGACGCTGGTGAGAAGTTCTGCCGGGGCTCGGCATCGAGTGAGGACCCTGGGAGCTTAGTGAGACATTGTGGCGGGGCCCGAAATCGAGTGAGAACTCAGGGACGTTAGTGAGAACGGAGGGACGTTGGTGAGAACCGAGGGCGGGGGTTTTCATCGAGTGAGACATTGTGGCTGGGTCTACTCGATCAACGCATCCCAGGTTTCTCTTTCGATGACGAGCGCCGTCCTGGGTTCTCACTAACGTCCCTGGGTTCTCACCAAGCGCCCTGGTTTCTCACTCGATGAACCCGGCCTGCAGAAGTTCTCACCAGCGTCCCTGCGTTCTCACTCGATGAGCGCACCCGGCCAAAGTTCTCACTAACGTCCCTGAGTTCCCACTCGATGCGCCGACGGCCTGTTGCCGCGACCCGGTGGTGATCTCCGCGCCGCGAAAGGTAAAAAGTGTCACCGCCGCGGAAAAGTTTCCGCGACGGTGACACTTCTTGCGGTGCAGCGCTGCCCCCGTGCGCTGCACCAGCGTCCCCCAGTGCCCCCAAGCCCTAGCCGCGAAGCGTTCCGGTCAGGTGCGGGTAGCCCTTCTTCAGGTTGCGCAGGCTCAGGTCCCAGCCGTCGTCGACCCGGTCGGTGTACAGGCCCACCGACGCCGGCAGCAGGATCGGCTTGCCGAACCGGACCGAATAGCGCACCGCATCGGGCAGCTGGGCCTCGATGTTGCCCAGAACCGCTGCCGCGCTGAACATCCCGTGCGCGATCGCGGTTGGGAAGCCGAACAGCTTGGCGCCGATCGAACTGGTGTGGATCGGGTTGTGGTCACCGCCGACCGAAGCGTAGCGACGGATCTGGCCACCGGTCATCCGCAGGATCGCGTTGGGCGGCGGCAGTTTCGGCTGCTTGGTCGGCTCCGGCTTGGGTTCGCCGGACAGGCTGGTGCGCTGCTGGTGCAGGAACGTCGTCACCTGGTGCCAGGCCAGCTCATTGCCGACGCTGACCTTCGACACCAGATCCACCAGCAGGCCCTTGCGGTGCTCGCGCAGGTTCTCCGCGTTCACCGTGATGCCCAGTGTGTCGGTCACCGAGATCGGCCGGTACCGGGTGATGTGGTTCTCGGTGTGCACCGAACCCATTGCGGGGAACGGGAAGTCGAACCCGGTGGCCAGTGCCATCACCGCCGGGAAGGTCAGCACGAACGGGTAGGTCAGCGGCACCGCGTCGGTGAACCGCAGGCCGGTCACCGCGGCGTACTCCGCGACGTTCTCCGGGTCGATGGTGATGTCGTCGAGTTCCACGGTGCGCGACGGCAGGGCGTCGCCGCGCGGGATCACCGGCAGTGCGCCGACGGCGGCGCGCAGCATGTTCGCGAGGTTGTTGGGCTGCTCGGTCATGGTGCTAGGCCCCCAGCATCGCCTGGCCGCAGACCCGGATGGTGTTTCCGGTGACGGCGTTGGAGGCGGGGCTGGCGAAGTAGGCGATGGCCTCGGCGACGTCGACCGGCTCGCCGCCCTGGAACAGCGAGTTCAGCCGGCGGCCGACCTCGCGAGTGGCGAAAGGGATGGCCTCGGTCATCTTGGTCTCGATGAAGCCCGGCGCCACCGCGTTGATGGTGATGCCCTGCTTGGCCAGCCCCGGGGCCAGCGCGTCGGTCAGGCCGATCATGCCGGCCTTGGTGGCCGCGTAGTTGGTCTGACCGCGGTTGCCTGCGATGCCGGCCATCGAGGACAGCCCGATGATCCGGCCGCCGGAGCCGATCGCACCGCCGGCCACCAGGCCCTCGGCCAGGCGCTGCGGGGCCAGCAGGTTCACCGCGATCACCGCGTCCCAGCGGGCGTCGTCCATGTTGGCCAGCAGCTTGTCGCGGGTGATGCCGGCGTTGTTGACCAGCACGTCAGCCTTGCCGTTGTAGTGCTCGGCCAGATGCGCGGTGATCTTGGCGACGGCGTCCTCGGCGGTGACGTCCAGCGGCAGCGCGGTGCCGCCCACCTTGGCGGCGGTCTCGGCCAGCGCGTCGGCGGCGGCGTCGACGTCGATCGCCACGACCTTGGCCCCGTCACGGGCGAACACCTCGGCGATCGTCGCGCCGATCCCGCGGGCCGCGCCGGTGATGATGGCGACCTTGCCGGCCAGCGGCTTGTCCCAGTCGGCGGGGGCGACGGCGTCGTCGGCGCCGACGTAGATCACCTGGCCGTCGACGTAGGCCGAACGGCCCGAGAGCAGGAAGCGCAGGGTCGATTCCAGGCCACTGGCGCCGGGGGCGGCGTCGGGGGAGAGGTAGACCAGCTGCACGGTGGCGCCGCGCAGCATCTCCTTGGCCAGCGATCGGGTGAAGCCCTCCAGCGCGCGCTGGGCGATCCGCTCGTCGACGCTGCCGGTCAGCTCCGGGGTGGTGCCGACGACGACGACGCGGCCGGACGGGGCGACGTTGCGCAGCAGCGGGGTGAAGAAGTCGTGCAGGGCCTTCAGGCCGGCGCCGTCGGTGATGCCGGTGGCGTCGAACAGCAGGCCGCCGAATCGGTCCGCCCAGCGGCCGCCGATGTTGTTGCCGACGATGTCGTAGTCGTCGGCCAGCGCGGCGCGCATCGGCTCGACGATCCGGCCCTCGCCGCCGATCAGCAGCGGCCCGGCCAGCGCGGGTTCGCCGGCGCGGTAGCGACGCAGGGTCTCCGCCTGCGGGACGCCGAGCTGCTTGGCCAGCAGCGATCCGAGGCCGGAGCCGAAGACGGTCGAGTACAGGTCGGTTGGGAGCTTGGGGGCCACGGAGGCTGCCTCTCATATCGCAGTGGGTATGCGGTCGGACACTAACTTACTCCAGAGTAAGAATAGTGGGTAGTATTGCTGCCCGACAGGGCGGTGACGCTCGCCACTTACGCCGAATTTAGGGAGAGATCTCGTGGCTACCTCAGCAAGCAAGGCTTCCGCCGGAAGCAAGGCATCCACCGGAAGCCAGGCCGGCCGGCGCCGGGTCGCCGTGCTCGGCGGCAACCGCATTCCGTTCGCGCGGTCCGACGGTGCCTACGCCCACGCCTCCAACCAGGACATGTTCACCGCGGCGCTGGACGGGCTGGTGGAGCGGTTCGGCCTCGACGGTCAGCGACTGTCCATGGTGATCGGCGGCGCCGTGCTCAAGCACAGCCGCGACTTCAACCTGATCCGCGAGTCGGTGCTGGGCAGCCGGCTGTCGCCCTACACCCCGGGCTTCGACGTTCAGCAGGCCTGCGGCACCGGCCTGCAGTCCGCGCTGATCGGCGCCGACGGCATTGCCCTTGGCCGCTACGAGGTCGTCGCCGCCGGCGGTGTGGACACCACCTCCGACGCCCCGATCGCCTTCGGTGACGAGATGCGCCGCACCATGCTGTCGATCCGGCGGGCCAAATCGAACGTCGACCGGCTCAAGCTGGCCGGCAGGCTGCCCGCCACCCTGGGACTGGACGCCCCGGCCAACTCCGAGGTCCGCACCGGTCTGTCGATGGGCGAGCACGCCGCGATCACCGCCAAGCAGATGGGCGTCAAGCGCGTCGACCAGGACGAACTGGCCGCCGCCAGCCACCGCAACATGGCCGCCGCCTATGACCGGGGCTTCTTCGACGACCTGGTCACCCCGTTCCTGGGCCTGTACCGCGACGACAACCTGCGGCCGAACTCGTCGGTGGAGAAGCTGGCCACGCTGCGCCCGGTGTTCGGCGTGCGCCTCGGCGACGCCACCATGACCGCAGGCAACTCCACCCCGCTGACCGACGGCGCCTCGGTGGCGCTGCTGGCCAGCGAGGACTGGGCCGCCGAGCACGGTCACGAGCCGCTGGCCTACCTGGTCGACGGCGAGACCGCGGCGGTGGACTTCGTCAGCGGCGCCGACGGCCTGCTGATGGCGCCGACCTACGCGGTGCCGCGACTGCTGGCCCGCAACGGCCTGACGCTGGCCGACTTCGACTACTACGAGATCCACGAGGCGTTCGCCTCGGTGGTGTTGGCCACCCTGGCGGCCTGGGAGTCCGCGGAGTACTGCAGCGTGAAGCTCGGCCTGGACGCGCCGCTGGGCGCCATCGACCGGTCCAAGCTGAACGTCAACGGCTCATCGCTGGCGGCCGGGCACCCGTTCGCCGCGACCGGCGGGCGGATCATCGCGCAGCTGGCCAAGCAGCTGGCCGAGAAGAAGGCGGCGACCGGCAAGCCGGTGCGCGGGCTGATCTCGATCTGCGCCGCCGGCGGTCAGGGCGTCACCGCCATCATGGAGGCCTGAGCGCCGGTGTAACGCCGGGCGGGCGGGCAGCGATACCCCGCACAGCCCCGTGTTGTCGTCCGACCCCCCCGACCCGACGGCAACGCGGGGCCCCTTATGCAGCCCCGGGCGCGTCGCCGGCGGACCCGAGGGGAGTCCGGTGGCCTCGGGTCCGGGGCGCATTTCTCTCCGGGCCCGACGCCGGGCCGACGATCCTGGTGACCCCGAGGGTGTCGACCGAGGTGATCCCGGGGGTGTCGACCGTGGTGACCCCGAGGGTGTGGTGCGCTGTGGTATTCACCGAACACCGCGAGCCGGTGCTGAGCACCGGCTGACCGCAGATCGCCCCAGGAGGATCCCGATGGCACTGTCCAGGAACGCCGCCGCGCTGGACGGCCGGGTCGCCGTCGTCACCGGGGGCGGCGCGGGTATCGGCCGCGGCATCGCGCAGGCCTTCGCCGAGTACGGCGCAACCGTGGCGATCTGGGAACGCGACGCCGAGACCGCGGAGGCGGTCGCCGCCGAGATCGGCGGGCTGGCCTGCGTCATCGACGTCCGGGATCCCGATCAGGTGGACGCGGCGCTGGCCCGCACCGTTGACCAACTCGGCGTGCCGACCGTGCTGGTGAACAATGCCGGCGGGACCTTCAAGTCGCCGTTTCTGGACACCTCGGTCAACGGCTGGGACAGCCTGATCCGGGCGAACCTGACGCAGGTGCTGCTGTGCACCCAGCGGCTGGCGCGGACCCTGGTGGACCGCGGCAGCGCGGGCAGCATCATCAACATCAGCAGCATCGAGGGCACCCGCGCCGCCCCCGGCTACGCGGCCTACGCCGCGGCCAAGGCCGGCGTCATCAACTTCACCAAGACCGCCGCCCTGGAATTGGCGCCGCACCGAATCCGGGTCAACTGCCTGGCCCCCGATTTCACCCTCACCGAGGGACTGGAACGCATCGGCGCGGTCGAGTCGATGGCCAATGCGGCGAACAACATCCCGGTCGGCCGGGCCGGGCATGTGGACGAAATGGGCGGGGCGGCAGTGTTTCTGGCGACCGAACTGAGCGCCTACGTGACCGGGCAGACCATCCACGTCGACGGCGGGACGAGTGCGGCCGGCGGCTGGTACCACCACCCGGACACCGGTGCATACATCCTGGGGGCGCCGGGTCCGGCCTGAGGTACCGGTCGGGCTGCCGTAGCCGAACGTACCGATCCGCGAGCCTCTCGGGATTTCGGTGGCACTTTCGTCTCGCCGGTCACTCTGGTACCAAACGGTACGTCTGACTACGGCGCGGCGGCCAGCAAAGCGAAACGCTCGGCTGGGAAGTCCCAGCCGAGCGTTTCGGTGACAGAGGTGATTCAGCGGATCAGAAGGCGGCTTCGTCGAGCTCCATCACGTCGTTGTCGAGGTTCTCGACGACGGTGCGGGTGGAGGTCAGCAGCGGCAGCATGTTCTTGGCGAAGAAGGACGCCGCGGCGACCTTGCCCTCGTAGAACGACTTGTCCGCGCCGGTGACGCCGGCGTCGAGCTTCTCGATCGCCACCGCGGCCTGGCGGGCCAGTAGCCAGCCGACCAGCAGATCGCCGACGGCCATCAGGAATCGCACCGAGCCAAGGCCCACCTTGTAGACGCTCGGGGCGTCCTCCTGGGCGGCCATCAGGTAGCCGGTCAGCGAGGCGGCCATGCCCTGCACATCGGCCAGCGCGGTGGCCAGCGCGGCGCGCTCGGCCTTCAGCCGGCCGTTGCCGGTCTCGTTCTTGATGAACTCGTCGATCTGGCCGGCCACCCATCCCAGCGCCTGGCCCTTGTCCCGGATGATCTTCCGGAAGAAGAAGTCCTGCGCCTGGATGGCGGTGGTGCCCTCATACAGCGAGTCGATCTTCGAGTCGCGGACGTACTGCTCGATCGGGTAGTCCTGCAGGAAGCCGGAGCCGCCGAAGGTCTGCAGCGACTCCTGGCCCAGCAGCACGAAGGCCCGCTCGGAACCGCAGCCCTTGACGATCGGCAGCAGCAGATCGTTGATCTTGAAGGCCAGGTCCGCGTCGATGCCGTGCACGGCCTCGGCGACCTCTCGGTCCTGGAACGAGGCGGTGTACAGGTAGACCGCTCGCATGCCCTCGGCGTAGGCCTTCTGGGTCATCAGGCTGCGACGGACGTCGGGGTGATGGGTGATGGTGACGCGCGGGGCGGCCTTGTCCATCATCTGGGTCAGGTCTGCACCCTGCACGCGCTCCTTGGCGTACTCCAGCGCGTTGAGGTAGCCGGTCGACAGGGTGGCGATGGCCTTGGTGCCCACCATCATTCGGGCCTGCTCGATGACCTCGAACATCTGCGCAATGCCGGAGTGCACCTCGCCGACGAGCCAGCCCTTGGCCGGGATGCCGTGCTGGCCGAAGGTCAGCTCACAGGTGGCCGAGACCTTCAGGCCCATCTTGTGCTCGACGTTGGTGACGAAGGCGCCGTTGCGCTCGCCCGGCTCACCGGTCTCGAAGTCGAACAGGTACTTCGGCACGAAGAACAGCGACAGGCCCTTGGTGCCGGGGCCTGCGCCCTCGGGGCGGGCCAGCACCAGGTGGAAGATGTTCTCGAACAGGTCGTCGGACTCCGCGGAGGTGATGAACCGCTTCACCCCGTCGATGTGCCAGGAGCCGTCGGGCTGTTCGATGGCCTTGGTGCGGCCGGCGCCGACGTCGGAGCCGGCGTCCGGCTCGGTCAGCACCATGGTGGCGCCCCAGTCCCGCTCGGCGGCCAGGACGGCCCACTTCTTCTGCTCTTCGGTGCCGTTGTCGTAGAAGATCTTTGCGAACGCAGCGCCGCCGGCGTACATCCAGACGGCCGGGTTGGCGCCGAGGATGTGCTCGTTGAGGGCCCAGAGCAGCGCGCGGGGAGCCGGCATGCCGCCGAGCTCCTCATCGAGGCTGACCTTGTTCCAGCCGCCCTCGATGGCGGCGCGCACGGAGGCCTTGAAGGACTCCGGCAGGGTGACGGTGTGGGCTTCGGGATCGAAGACCGGGGGATGGCGATCGCCGTCCTCGAAGGAGTCGGCGATCGGGCCTTCGGCCAGACGGGCCATCTCCGCAAGCATTTCGCGGGCGGTGTCGACGTCGATGTCGGCGAACTTGCCCTTGCCGAGCGCCTTGTCGATGCCGAAAACCTCGAACAGGTTGAATTCCTGGTCGCGTACGTTGGACTTGTAGTGGCCCACGTCAATCCTCCTCGATGAGAAATTGCCACTTGAACTTGTTGTTACAAGGTTGGGCATCGATCTAAGTTACCCACCAGTAACTACAATTTAAACCCAGTTCTGCCGCAAAAGCAAGCCCTGTGATCCATTCAACCCACCGGTGGGTTTGGTGAGGCCGTCGCAGGTCAGCCCGGTAAACCGGAGGTGAGCGTGGGCGCCGCGGCCGCTGCGGCCGGCGCGGTGCCGCCGAGGTCGGTGCACCCGGGCGCAGCACCGGCTTCGCGCGCATGTCAGGATGCTTGGTTATGAGCGCAGTGGAACTGAATCCCACCTCGTTGCGGGAGGCGTTCGGCCACTTTCCGTCCGGCGTGATCGCCATTGCGGCCGAGATCGACGGGGAACGGGTGGGCCTGGCGGCCAGCACGTTCGTCCCGGTCTCGCTGGACCCGCCGCTGGTGTCGTTCTGTGTGCAGAACTCGTCGTCGACCTGGCCCCGGCTCCAGGGCCGCCCGGCGCTGGGGATCAGTGTGCTCGGCGAGGCGCACGACGCGGCCGCCCGCACCCTGGCCGCCAAGACCGGGGACCGGTTTGCCGGCCTGGAGACGGTGTCCAACAACGGTGCGGTTTTCATCCACGGCACCAGCGTCTGGCTGGAGACCGAGATCGAGCAGCTGGTCACCGCCGGCGATCACACCATCGTCTTGCTGCGGGTCAACGCCCTGACCGTGCACGACGAGGTCGCGCCGATCGTTTTCCACCGCAGCACCTTCCGCCGGCTCGGAGGGTAAGCACCCGTCGTGCGGGACGCGGTGCGCACCCTGCACCCGGGCTACTTCGCGCTGGTCATGGCGACCGGCATCGTCTCGATCGGCATGCGGTACCAGGGGGCCCACGCGCTGTCGGTGGCGCTGCTGTGGATCGGGGTGCTCAGCTACGCCGTGCTGCTGGTCGCGACCGTCGCTCGCGTCGTCGCCTTCCGCCGGGAGTTCGTCGCCGACCTGACCGACCCGCGCCGCGGCTTCGCCACCTTCACCTTCGTCGCGGCCACCGATGTGCTGGGCACCCGGCTCGCGGTCGACCGGCACTACCTCTACGCCGGGATCCTGCTGACCGTCGGCTGGGTGGCCTGGCTGATCCTCGGCTACGTGGTGCCCTGGACGGCGCTGTTCGGCCGCGCGGTGCGGCCGGTGCTCACCGCCGCCAACGGCAGCTGGTTCACCTGGGTGGTCGCCAGTCAGTCGGTCGCGGTGCTGGCCGCCGCGCTGCAACCGGAGTTCGGTCGTCGCGAGCTCGCCGTGCTGGCGGTGTTCTCCTGGTCGGTCGGGGTGTTCCTGTACGGCGCGGTCGGGGTGCTCGTCGCGCTGCGGCTGATGTTGTACCCGGTCAAAGCCGAGGACCTCACCCCGCCCTACTGGGTGGCGATGGGCGCCACCGCGATCACCGTGGTGGCCGGCGCGAGCATCGTGGAGATGGCCGATGCGCCGATGGTCGCCGCCACCCGCGGTCTGATCGGCGGGACCTCGGTGCTGTTCTGGGGGTTCGGGACCTGGTTGGTCATCCCGCTGCTGGCCACCGGGGTGTGGCGGCACGTCGTGCACCGCATCCCGCTGCGCTACGAGCCCACGCTGTGGAGCATGGTGTTCCCGCTGGGCATGTACGGGGTCGGGTCGATCTTCCTTGGCCACGCCGACGGCCTGCCGATCGTCGCCGGGGTCGGCGCCGTAGAAATCTGGATCGCGCTGGCGGTGTGGGCGCTGGTCTTCGCCGCCATGCTCGCGCAGCTGACGAGCGGGGTTCGCCGCCGGGACGGCTAGCCCCGGCGGAACAGCTTGTTGCCCAGCCAGACGATCGGGTCGTATTTGCGGTCGACCACCCGTTCCTTCATCGGTATCAGCGCATTGTCGGTGATCTTGATGTGTTCCGGGCAGACCTCGGTGCAGCACTTGGTGATGTTGCAGTAGCCCAGACCGAACTCGTCCTGGGCCATCTTCTTGCGATCCACGGTGTCCAGCGGATGCATGTCCAGTTCGGCGATGCGGATGTGGAAGCGCGGGCCGGCGAACGCCTCCTTGTTGTCCTCGTGGTCGCGCAGCACGTGGCAGACGTCCTGGCACAGGAAGCACTCAATGCACTTGCGGAACTCCTGGCTGCGGTTGACGTCCTCCTGCTGCATCCGGTATTCGCCGGGCTTCAGGTCCGGCGGCGGGGTGAACGACGGGATCTGGCGCGCCTTCTGGTAGTTGAAGGACACGTCGGTGACCAGATCCCGCTTGATCGGGAAGGTGCGCATCGGGGTGATGGTGACCGTCTCGTCGGGGGAGAAGGTCGACATCCGGGTCATGCACAGCAGCTTGGGCATGCCGTTGATCTCCGCCGAACACGATCCGCACTTGCCGGCCTTGCAGTTCCACCGCACCGCCAGGTCCGGGGCCTGGGTGGCCTGCAATCGGTGGATGATGTCGAGCACCACCTCGCCGTCGTTGACGGCCACGGTGTAGTCGTGCAGCTCGCCGCCGTCGTCGTCGCCGCGCCAGACCCGCAACCGGGCGTCGTAGGTGCCAATGGACTGGGCCATGTTCAGCCTCTCTGTTCCGGGTGCTCGGCAAGTTCGGCGGCGGTGTAGTACTTCTTCAGCTCGGACAGTTCGAAGGTGGCCAGCAGGTCGGGGCGCATCGGCAGCTGCGCCTCCGAGGTGACCGCGACGTCGGGCACCAGTGGGTCCCCGCCGTCGGTCCGGCAAACCAGCAGGGTGTTGCGCCAGTCGGCGTCCATCTCCGGGAAGTCGTCGCGGGTGTGCCCGCCGCGGCTCTCCTGGCGGGCCAGCGCCGCGCGGGCCACGCACTCGCTGACCAGCAGCATGTTGCGCAGGTCGACGGCCAGGTGCCAGCCCGGGTTGAACACCCGCCCGCCCTGGACGGTGACCCGGTGCACCCGGGCCCGCAGCTCGTTGAGCTTGGCCAGCGCGGCCTCGATCTCGTCGTGCCTGCGGATGATGCCGACCAGGTCGTTCATCGACTCCTGCAGCTCGTGGTGCAGGTCGTAGGGGTTCTCCGGGTCAGCGTGCGGCTCGAACGGGGAGAGTGCGGTGGCCTCCGCGGCGGCCAGCGCGCTCTCGCTGACCGCCGGCCGCGCCGGCAGCGACTGCACGTACTCCGCCGCGCCGAGCCCGGCCCGGCGGCCGAACACCAGCAGGTCGCTCAGCGAGTTGCCGCCCAGCCGGTTGGAGCCGTGCATCCCGCCGGAGCACTCCCCGGCGGCGAACAGCCCCGGGGTGGCGGCGGCGCCGGTGTCCGGATCGACCTCGATGCCGCCCATCACGTAGTGGCAGGTCGGGCCGACCTCCATCTCGTGGCGGGTGATGTCCACCTCGGCCAGCTCAAGGAACTGGTGGTACATCGACGGCAGCCGGCGCTTGATCTCCTCGGGCGTCATGCGCGAGGCGATGTCCAGGTACACCCCGCCGTGCGGCGAGCCGCGGCCGGCCTTCACCTCGGAGTTGATCGCCCGGGCGACCTCGTCGCGGGGCAGCAGATCGGGGGTGCGGCGCGCGGAGTCGTTGTCCCGCAACCACTGATCGGCCTCTTCCTCGGTCTCGGCGTACTGCCCGGCGAACACCGCGGGAATGTAGTCGAACATGAAGCGCTTGCCGTCGGAGTTCTTCAGCACGCCGCCGTCGCCGCGCACCCCCTCGGTGACCAGGATGCCCTTGACCGACAGCGGCCACACCATCCCGGTCGGGTGGAACTGGATGAACTCCATGTTGATCAGCGACGAGCCGGCCCGCAGCGCCAGCGCCAGGCCGTCGCCGGTGTATTCCCAGGAGTTCGACGACACCTTGAACGACTTGCCGATGCCGCCGGTGGCCAGCACCACCGCCGGTGCCTCGAACAGCACGAAATCGCCGGAGTCCCGGTAGTAGCCGAACGCACCGGCGATCCGGCCGTTGTCCATCGGCAGGTCGGTGATGGTGCACTCGTGGAAGATCTTGATCCGCGCCTCGTAGTCGCCGAGGTCGCGCAGGTCGTCCTGCTGCAGCGAGACGATCTTCTGTTGCAGGGTGCGGATGATCTCCAGGCCGGTGCGGTCGCCGACGTGTGCCAGCCGCGGGTAGGTGTGGCCGCCGAAGTTGCGCTGGTTGATCCGGCCGTCGGCGGTGCGGTCGAACAGCGCGCCGTAGCTCTCCAGCTCCCAGACCCGGTCGGGGGCCTCCCTGGCGTGCAGCTCGGCCATCCGCCAGTTGTTCAGGAACTTGCCCCCGCGCATGGTGTCGCCGAAGTGCACCTGCCAGGAGTCCTTGGTGTTCACGTTGCGCATGGCCGCGGCGCAGCCGCCCTCGGCCATCACGGTGTGGGCCTTGCCGAACAGTGACTTGCACACCACCGCGACCCGCAGGCCGGCCTCGCGCGCCGCGATCACCGCGCGCAGTCCGGCGCCGCCGGCACCGATCACGACGACGTCGTACTGATGCCGTTCCAGCTCAGCCATGTACTTCCTTCTGGGTAGTTCCGCCGGCGGTGTCGTCGGCCAATGAGTCGTCGCCAGCCAATGAAGCGGTTGTCAGCCAATGAATCTCAGGTCGGTGATGGTGCCGCTGGCGACCAGCATGATGTAGAAGTCGGTCAGCATCAGGGTGCCCAGGGTGATCCAGGCGAACTCCATGTGCCGGGTGTTCAGCCGGGAGACCTGCGTCCAGATCCAGTAGCGCACCGGATGTTTGGAGAAATGCTTGAGCCGGCCGCCGGTCGCGTGCCGGCAGGAGTGGCAGCTCACCGTGTAGATCCACAGCAGGGTGACGTTGCCGACCAGGATCAGGTTGCCCAGGCCGAAGCCGAAACCGCTCGCGGTCTCGTCGGAATGGAAGGCCACCACCGCGTCGTAGGTGTTGAGCGTCGAAATCAGCACGGCCACATAGAAGAAGTAGCGGTGCGAGTTCTGGATGATCAGCGGCAGCCGGGTTTCACCGGTGTAGTTGCCTCGTGGTTCGGCGACCGCGCAGGCGGTCGGGGACTGCCAGACCGACCGGTAGTAGGCCTTGCGGTAGTAGTAGCAGGTGAGCCGGAACAGCAGCAGGAACGGCAGGCTGATGAACGCCATTGGGATGAACCAGGGCAGCGCGCCGACCCACTGGCCGAGGTGGCTGGAACCCGGTGCGCAGGCGGTGCTGACGCACGGCGAGTAGAACGGCGTCAGATAGTGGTACTCCGGTACCCAATAGGCGCTGCCCCAGAACGCCCGCACGGTGGCATAGACGATGAACACCGCCAGGCCGAGATCGGTCAGCAGCGGCGCCTTCCACCACCGATCGGTCCGCAGGGTGCGCGCGGCGATGGCCGCGCGGGTGGGGGAGAAGATGCCGGTTCCCCGGCCTGGACGCTGGGCGGCGGGTGCACTCAATTGGTGGGGTCCCTTCGTCTGTCATCCGGCCGGGTGCCGGGCATCGTCGGCGTGGGTCAGCGAGGCTGGCCGCCCACACCCTCGTCGTCGACGTCACGCCAGAAGTCGTCGCCGTAGCCGGCGTGCGGCACCTGGATCTTTTCTCCGGACGACGGCGGGGTGTAGCGCGACAGGCCGAGTTCCTGGGCGTCGGCGTCGAGCAGGTCCAGGTCGCCGAGGATCCGGTCGGCGTCCAGCAGAATGCGGCGCATCGCGGGGGTGGCGGCGTGCCGGGCACGCAGTGCCATCACGGTGTGGCGCAGTCGGCCGGCGAGTTCGAAGAGCTCCGCCAATTCCGTTGTGGTGGACAAGATGACCTCCTTGGGCTGAAGGTGTCGTAAATCACAGTACGGGTCTCGATGCTAGCCACATCTGGATCCGAGGGTGACCTGCATCACGTTTAACCCGATCGGTGGGCGTGGCGAGAAATTGGCCGCGCGGCTGCGCGGGTCGCTGATCCGGGATATCTTCACCAGCACAATTTCTCTGCGGAGAGGAGCCCGACATGCCGAGGTTTCTACGACCGGTGCTGCTGGGGACGGCGATCGCCGCGATGCTGTTCGGCCTGCAGGGGGTGGTGGTGCTGGCCGGTCCGGCCGACGCGCACGCCGACGTCTGCGGCAGCGTCGGGGGCCGGCGCGGGCATGTTTCGGTCAGCAGTTGCGGCAGCATCGCCGACGCCGTCGCGCCCTGGGTGGCGCCGCCGTCGGAGTACGCGCCGATGCCCGAGGACTTCCAGCAGCCGCCCCCGCCGCCCCCACCGGCCCCCGACGTCAACGTCTGCGCGAGCCTCGGCCGGCGGATCAGCGTCAGCGGCTGTATCTGAGCCCGGCGGCTGGGCACAGCCGCAGCGGCTGACCCGGCCGCAGCTGGGCGAGCCGATCGGTGTCGGCGTCGGCAATCACCCCGATCACCGGATAACCCCCGGTCACCGGGTGGTCGGCGCCGAGGATCACCGGCAGCCCGTTCGGCGGCACCTGGATCGCGCCCCGAATCAGGCCCTCCGGCGGCAGCTGACGGCCCGGCTCGCGAAGCCGCAGCGGTGCCCCGACCAACCGGATCCCGACCCGGTCGGCGCGCTCGCCGACCGTCCAGGCGGTGCGCAGCAAAGCGTCGGGATCGGTGAACCAGTCGCGCCGCGGGCCGGGCAGCACCCGAAGTTCGACCGGGCCCGCCCCGACCGCCGGGACCGGTGCCAGCCGCACCGGCGGATGCTGGGCTCCGGGCGCCCCGATCGGCAGCAGGTCCCCGGCCCGCAGTGGCGCCGGGCCGATCCCGGACAGCAGATCGCGGCTGCGCGAGCCGAGCACCGGTGCCACCGCGATGCCTCCGCGCACCGCCAGGTAGCTGCGCACCCCGGCGCTCGGGGCGGACAGTTCCAGCAACTGACCGGCGCGCACCGGCTGCACGGTGTTGACGGCGAAGCCGGTGCCGTCGACGGTCGCGCCGGCGTCGGCGCCGGTCACCGCGATCTCGACGTCGCCGCCGAGCACCCGGGCGGCGAACCCGCCGAGGGTGACTTCGACGGTGGCCGCCCCGGCGGGGTTGGCCAGCAGCCGGTTGGCCAGCGCGTGCGCGCCGCGGTCGGCGGCCCCGCCCGCGCCCACCCCGAGGGCGGCCAGCCCGGGCCGGCCGAGGTCCTCGATCAGCGCCAGTGCTCCGGTGCGCACGATCTGCAGTCGCCTCATCGGCCCGGCACCGCCCGGAACCCGACCCACCGGCCGGGGGTCAGCAGGGCCGGCGGGTCGCGGTCGATGTCCCACAGCACCGCGTCGGTGCGTCCGATCAGCTGCCAGCCGCCCGGGGAGTCCCGCGGGTACACGCCGCTGAACTCCCCGGCGAGCGCCACCGCCCCGGCCGGCACCCGGGTGCGGGGTTCGGCGCGGCGGGGCACCGCCAGCCGCGGGTCGCCGCCGATCAGGTAGCCGAAGCCGGGCGCGAAGCCGGCGAACGCGACCCGCCACGGCCGGCCGGTGTGCGCCGCGACGACGTCCTGGCGGGTCAGGCCGGTGTGCTCGGCCACCTCGTCGAGGTCGGGGCCGTCGTACACCACGTCGACGACGACGTCGGGCCGGCCCGGCGGCGGGCGCAGCGCATCGCCGGCGGCGCCGAAAGGCAGTCCGGACAACCGATCCCGCACCCGATCGCGGACGGTGGCGCCGGACAGTGTCAGCAGCACCGTGCGGGCGGCCGGGACGATGTCGAGGACGCCGGGCAGCGCGGCCGCGCGCACCGCGTCGGCGGCCGCGAGCACCTCGGCGGTGCCGCTGAATTCCAGCAGCAGCGCGGTGTCGCCGTAGTCGCGGATCTTCACGGCAGGTACTGGTAGCTCGGTTCCCGGCGCTTGAGGAACGCGATCACCCGATAGGTGACCGGCAGCAACAGCACCTCGACGGTGGTCTTGTAGACCAGGCCCAGCGCGGTGTACACCAGGAAGTCGCGCACCGTGCGGATGCCGATGGCGCCGGCGGCGATGGTGCAGAACACCACGGTGTCGCCGAGTTGGCCGACGACGGTGGAGCCGACCAGCCGGGCCCACAGATGCTTCTCCCGGGTCCGGGCCTTGATCGCGACCAGGCTCCAGGCGTTGAGGGTCTGGCCGACTAGGAAGCCCGCCAGCCCCGCGGCGATCAGCTGGGTGTAGGCCTGCACGACGTTCTCCAGATGCTGCTGATTCTGGTAGAAGTCGGCGGCGGGCAGGTAGACCGTCGCCCAGAAGGCCAGCGCGGCAAGGATGTTCATCGCAAAGCCGAGCAGGATCGCCCGACTGGCGGCCTTGAAGCCGTAGACCTCGGAGAGCACGTCGCCGATCACGTAGGTCAGCGGGAACACGATGAAGCCGCCGTCGGTGATGATCGGGCCGAACGCCACCCCCTTGGTGGCGGTGACGTTGGAGATGATCACCAGCGCGGTGAAGGCCGCGACCAGGCCCGGGTAGTAGCGGGACCCGACCGCGGCGAACCCCGGCGTCGACCCGGGGCCGGGGCGGAAGCGGTCGGGGCCGGTCACGGCGTCAATCCAAGCTCATCCCAGCGCGGCGGCCAGCAGTGGGGGCAGCCGGTCGGCGACCACCGGCAACGACAGCACCGAGGAGTACGCGATGGCCCCGGCCAGCTCCCGGTCGGTGAAGACGTTGCGGCCTGCCTTGGTGGCGGCCAGCGCGGCGATCTGCGGCACCGCCAGCAGCCGGTCGCGTTCCTCGTCGCTCTCGGTGGTCCAGATCAGCACATCGGCGCCGTCGAGCGCCCCGTCGATCCGGTCCAGCGGCACCAGCACCCGGCCGTCGCCGGCCGGGGTGCCGTCGACCTTGGGAATGTGAAAGCCCAGCCGGGTGAGGAACTCGGTGCGCCAGCCCTCGGTGCTGACCCGGACGCTGTTCTCCCAGTCGGTGCTGCCGCCGAGCAGCAGCGCCTTGGTGCCGGTGAACGACGGGTGCGCGGTCCCGGCGGCGCTGAAGCCCTCATCGACGGTCTTGATCAGCTCGGTCATCCGCGGGCCCTGGAACGCGACCGCGCCGATGGTGCTGGCCTGCTCGCGCCAGGGCTCGAAGAACGCGGCGCGGCCGGCCTGCGGGATGGTCGGGGCGATCTCGGAGAGCCGCCGGTAGGTCTCGGCGTCCACGCCGGCGTTGATCGCCACGATCAGGTCGGGCCGCAGCGCGGCGATCCGCTCGACCTGGATGCCGTCGGCGAGGCTGAGCAGCTCGGGTTGGGCCGGGCCCAGCGCCGAGCGGGCCCACGGCCACACCCCGTAGGGCTGCTCGCCCCACCAGTCGGTGGTGGCGATCGGCACGATGCCCACCGCCAGCAGGTCGTCGGCCTCGGTGAACCCGGCGCTGACCACCCGGGTCGGCGGGGCCGCGACGGTGGTCTCGCCGAACGCGTGCGTGACGGTGACCGCGCCGCCGTCGGCGCCCTCGGAGCCTGATTGTTCGGACCCGCAGCCGGCGGCGACGGCGGTGACACCGGCCGCGGCGGCCAGCGCCAGGAAGCCGCGGCGGGTGGGTCCGGTGGGGGTCGGCGCGGTCACAGCCGGGCCAGCCGCTTGTTGACCAGCCGGGTCAGCCAGGCCGGGGAGAACCGCACCGCGCCGGCCATCAGCGCGGTCTGCCGGCCGACCGGGAAGTGCACCACGTGCAGCAACCGCTGCAGCGGCCCGGGCTCGGCCGCCGCGACGATCGCGGCGACCACGTCCTCGGCGGTCAGGTTCACCCCCAGCGAGGCGGTGGTGCCGGTGTGCACGCCGTCGGTCATCGCGGTCTGCACGTACAGCGGCCACATCGCGATCACCCGGATGTCGTCGGCGCCCCACTCCAGGTCCAGCGCCTCGGTCAGGCCGCGGACGAAGAACTTGCTGGCGCTGTAGACCGCGAGCTCGGGCTGGCCGTAGATCGCCGATGCCGAGCACAGGTTGATCACCGTCGCGCCGGGGGTGTCGCGCAGTGCCGGGTACGCCGCGTGGCAGCCGTTGGTCACGCCCTTGCAGTTGATGTCGATCATTCGCTGCTGGGCGGTGATGTCGATGTCCGGGAAGCGCCCGCTGCGCAGGATCCCGGCATTGTTGATCAGCAGATCCAGCCGGCCGCCGGTCGCCGCGGTGAACTCGGTGATCCGCTGGCTCAGCTCGGCGTAGTCGGTGACGTCGAGGTGGCCGGTGACCGGGGTGCCGCCGAGCGCGGTGATCTCGGTGGCCAGGGTCGCCAGGCCGGCCTCGTCGAGGTCGTAGCCGCCGACGGTGTAGCCGAGTTCGGCGAACCGGCGGGCGGTGGCCCGGCCGATGCCGGCGGCCGCCCCGGTGATGAAAACGCTCTTGCCCATGGCGCCCTTTCCGGGTGGTCGGGGGCGGCTCAGATCAGCGGAAGCCCCGCATCGAGGAAATCTAGCGCCCGGTAGATCATCTCGGGCTGCATCGGGGTGCCGTGCAGCGCCTGCATCATCACCCCGGTCATGGCGCCGGCGGCGATCCGCAGCTCGGGATCGTCGGCGGGGCGGCTCAGCCGCACCGCGAGTGCCTCGGTGATCCGCCCGATGGTGAAGATGTACTGCCGGTAGAGCGGGCCTGCGGCCTCCGGGAGGGTGTACATCAACGCCTGGCGGCCGGCTTCTTCGGCCCACTCCGGGTCGCTGAACTGGCCGAAGACCTGTTCGACGGCGTAGCGGTAGGCCGCGATCGGGGACAGCTCGGCCGGCGCCTGCAGAAAAACGTCGATGATGGGGTCCATCAGCTGGTCGGGCACCAGCAGCGCGGACTTGTTGGGGAAGTAGCGGAAGAACGTGCTGGGGGACACCTCCGAGGCCGCCGCGATCTGCTCGATGGTGGTGGCGGCAAAGCCCTGCTCGGCGATCAGGCGCAGGGCCTCGCGCCGGAGGGTTTCCCGGGTGCGGATCTTCTTCCGCTCGCGCAGACCGGGACCGGGCTCGCTGTCGGGCATGACGCCCATTGTGTCCTATTCAACTACTTTGGTCACTTGGGAACCGCAAAGTCCTGCCCCGACAACTCCTGGCGGACCCGCTGTTGCTGCTCGTGGGCGACGGCCTGGAGGGTGGCCGCCTTGGCCCAGCCGTAGTAGGCGGCGAACTGCAGGATCAGCTCGTCCATTTCGTCGAAGGACAGATCCCGGCTGCGCAGCGCGGCGTAGACGTGGCTCATGATCGGGTAGGGCGCGTCCTGGAAGCCCACGCAGGCCACCGTGAGCAGCCGTCGTTCCCGCCGGCCCAGCCCCGGGCGCAGCCAGACCTCGCCGAAGACGAAGTTCAGGATGCCCGCCCCGGAGTACGGGTTGTCCCGGGTCGGCACGAACGGCAGGCAGTTGACGTCGATGAACGCCTGCTCGCCGGTGGCCAGCCGGGCCTCCGGATCGCTGGGGGTGGGCAGCGGCAGCAGCGGTTCCGGCGGCGGCACCGGGGTGCCGCGTTCGGCGTGGATGCGGGCCCACTGCTCGTCGATCATCATGTTCAGCCGGGACGCCTTGGGCCAGCCGCTGTACACCGCGAAGTGCAGCGCGGCCTCCTGGATCTCGGTGATGCTCAGGTCGCCGCTGCGCAGCGCGGCGTAGACGTGCTCGCGCAGCGGGCCCTCGGCGTCGGCGGCGGCCACGCAGGCCAGCGTGATGAACCGCCGGTCGCGTCGGCTCAGCCCGGGGCGCGTCCACACCTGCCCGAACACGACATCGAGCAGGGCGCGCTCGGTGGGTGCGACGGGCTGCGGCGCGGGCACCGTCATCACCTCCGCGTACATCGCGGCTCCCCGGTCGGTCATCGCAGCGTCACCCCGGCGTCGACCTTGAACTCCAGGCCGGTGACGTGCCGGGACTCGTCGGAGACCAGGAACAGCACGGCGTTGCTGACGTCGCGGGCCTCGGTCATCACGATCGGCAGCGCGTTCTGGAAGATCGGGCCCAAATCGGCGCGCTCGCCGTGCAGCAGCGCGTGCAGCGCATCGGGCCGCATCCCGGTGTCGACCCCGGTGGGGTGCACGGTGTTGACCCGGACGTTGACCGCGGCGAGCTCATTGGCCAGCGCGCGGCTCATCCCGACGACGCCGTGCTTGGAGGCGGTGTAGGGGGTGTGCAGCGGGCTGCCCTTGAGGCCGGCCACCGAACTGATGTTGACCAGGCTGCCGCCGTGGTCGACCAGGTGCGGCAGCGCCGCCGCGCAGGTGTTCCAGGTGCCGATCAGGTTGACGTCGACGACGGTGCGCCACTGCTCGGCGGTGGTGGTGTCCCAGGTGCCGCCGGTGATCACCCCGGCGTTGGCAACCGAGGCGTCCAGTCCGCCGAGCCGGGTCACCCCGTCGTCGACCGCGGCGGTCAGCGCGGCGGCGTCGCGCACGTCCACCACGTGGGTGATGGCGCGGCGGCCCTGCTCCTCGACCAGTCGCGCGGTCTCGGCGAGGTCCTCGGTCGCGGCCAGCGGGTAGTCGATGTCGGGCAGCGACGCGCAGATGTCGACCAGGATGAGGTCGGCGCCCTCCTCGGCCAGTCGCACCGCGTGACTGCGGCCCATTCCCCGGGCGGCGCCGGTGACCAGCACCCGCTTGCCCGCTACGCGCCCGTTCACAGCTTGTTGCAGAAGCCGGCGTCGACGGGGAAGGTGACCCCGGTGACGTACTGGGCGGCGTCGGAGGCCAGGAAGGCGATCGCCGCGCTGATGTCGGCCGGTTCCAGCATCTGCACCGGCATCGGGTTCTGCAGGTGCGGGCCGCCACCGGGGTAGTTCTCCAGGAACGCGGTCATCTCCGGGTTGACCGCCATCATGGTGTTGACCGCGGTGGGGTGCACGGTGTTGACCCGGATGCTGTGCGGGGCAAGGGCGTTGGCCAGGGTGCGCATCAGCCCGACGATGCCGTGCTTGGACGCCGCGTAGCCCAGCCCGCCGCCGCCGAGCCCGCCGAAGCCCTTCAGCCCGGCCGTCGAGCTGGTGAACACGATGGAGCCGCCGCGGCCGCCGGCGATCAGGTGCCCGATGGCGGCCTTGGCGGTGTGGAACGAGCCGACCAGGTTGACGTCGATGACGTCGGTCCAGGTCTGCAGGTCTTCCTCGACGGACAGTTCCCGAAAGGCCATCCCGGCGATGCCGGCGTTGGCGCAGACGATGTCGAGCCGGCCGAACTCGTCGACCCCGGCCTGCAGCGCGGCCGCCAGCGCCGGGTAGTCCCGGACGTCGGCGACCGAGGCGTGCATCCGGCCGCCGGCGGCGCGCACCAGTTCGACGGTCTCGTCGAGTTCGGCGCGGCTGGCCATCGGGTAGCAGTTGGTGGCGATGTCCGCGCAGCTGTCCACGCCGATGATGGCGGCGCCGTCGGCGGCCAGCCGCAGCGCGTGGCTGCGGCCCTGGCCGCGGGCCACCCCGGTGATGAAGGCGACTTTCCCGTCGAGGGCTGGCATGGGGCCTCACTTTCCGATCGGGTGTAACCGTGTTACTGCGGTAGCGTAACGGCGTTACATCACGCGGACAAGGGGGTGAGGATGGCCATTGTCGATGCCGACCGTCGGGGCGCCGACGGGCCGGACGCCGCCGACGACCGGGTGCTGCGGATCGTCGCGGAGATCCTGGAGTCCGACGGCTACGACGCCGTCGCGCTGCGCACCGTCGCGCGCCGGGCCCGCACCTCGCTGGCCACCATCTACAAGCGCTACCCCACCCGCGACGACCTGATCCGGGCGGCGCTGTCCCGGTGGATGGACGAGCACCGCTGGGCCGGCCTGCGGCAAGGTCCCGGCGATGCCGAGGAGTCGCTGTATGAGGGCGAGATGCGGATGCTGCGCACCATCTTCGAGCCGTGGGAGCGGCACCCCGGCATGCTCAAGGCCTACTACCGGGCGCGCTCGGCCCCGGGCGGCGACGCGCTGGTGCGCCGCGGGTTCGACGAGGTGCTGCCGGCCAGCCGCGAGGTGCTCGCCGGGGTGGACCCGGAGTTCGTCGCCGACCTGGACATCGTCGTCTCCAACGTCATCTACGGCCTGCTGGGCCGGTTCGTGGCCGGCGAGATCGGTATCGCCGACATCCTGCCGGCGTTGGAGCGCACCGTGTTCCGGCTGACCGAGGGTTATCGGCCGGCCGGAACACGGTGAGCGACCGGGTCGCTCAGAGGGCGGCCCAGATCGACTTGGTCTTCAGGTAGCCGTCGATGCCCTCGTAGCCGAACTCCTTGCCGACGCCGGAGTGCTTGTAGCCACCGAACGGCACGTTGTGGTCGAAGGTCAGCTGGCAGTTCAGCCCCACCATGCCGGCGTTGAGCCGCTTGCCCAGGTTGTGCGCGCGGGCCAGGTTGGTGGTCCAGGCGGTGGCGGCCAGGCCGTAGTTGGTGTCGTTGGCCATCGCGATGGCCTCGTCGTCGTCGTCGAACGGCAAGATGGTGACGACCGGGCCGAAGATCTCCTCCTTGTAGAGGCTGCTGGTCTCCGGGTCGACGCCGGTGACCACGGTGGGCTTGATGAAGTAGCCCTTGCGGTCCAGCCGGTAGCCGCCGCTGACGATCTCGGCGCCGTCGCGCTTGCCCTGATCGATGTAGCCCATTACCCGGTCGAGCTGCTTTTGGCTGACCAGCGGGCTGATCATGGCGCCCTCGTCCTGCGGCCCGCCCAGCACCAGGTTCTCGCCGATCATCGAGATCCCGGCCACCACCCGGTCGTAGACACTGCGCTGCACGAACACCCGGGAACCGCACACGCAGCCCTGGCCGGAGTGCACGAAGATGCCCATCGAGGCCATCATGATGGCCATGTCCAGGTCGGCGTCCTCGTAGATCAGCACCGGGGACTTACCGCCGAGCTCGAGGGTGACCTTCTTCAGGTTGTCCGCCGACTCGCGCATGATCTGCTTGCCGACCTCGGTCGAGCCGGTGAAGGCGACCTTCTCCACGTCCGGGTGGGCGGTGATCGCCGCGCCCGCGGTGGCGCCGTAGCCGATGACGAAGTTGGCCACCCCCTCGGGGATGCCGGCCTCGGCGATCAGCCGCTCCAGCAGCACCGCCGACAGCGGGGTCTCCTCGGCCGGCTTGACCACGGCCGAGCAGCCCGCCGCCAGCGCCGGGGCGATCTTGGCGCAGGCGTTGAACAGCGGCCCGTTCCACGGGTAGATCAGCCCGACGACGCCGTAGGGCTCCTTCTGGGTGTAGGCGTGGAAGTTGGCGTGCGTGCTGTTGACGCCGCCCTCCATCTGCACCTGGTAGCTGCTGCCGTTGATCTTGGTGCACCAGCCGGCGTAGTAGCGGAAGAACTCCGCGCAGGTCGACACGATCATCTCGGCCTGCATCGGCGGCATCCCGGCATCCAGCGACTCCAACTCGGCGAACGCCTTGGCGTGCTCGTCGATCAGGTCGCCCAGGCGCCACAGCGCCTTGGCGCGCTGGCGGCCCGGAATGTCGGTCCACACCCCGGAGTCGTAGCTGGCCTTGGCGGCGGCGACGGCGGTGTTGACGGCCTCGGGCCCGGCGTCGGGGAACTCGGTGATCCGCTCCTCGGTGGACGGGTCGACGACGGCGATGGCCTCGCCGGTGCCGGGACGGGCGGCAAGATCATCGATGACCGAACTGGCGACGGCACTCAGCGACAACGGAATCCTCCTCGGGTGCGTGGCGCACGTCACGCCACAATGCTGAGCACCTGCTTAGCACCCGCCGCGGGTGCGGGTCAAGACTCCCGGCGAGGTTGCACGGCCACCAGCACCGCGCCCACCGCGAACGCGATCACCGAATGCCAGGGAATGACGCCGTGGGGGGCGAACCCGGCCGCCGAGACCACCGTGATGCCGTAGGCCGCCAGCGCCACCCCGGCGAACAGGGTCAGGTCCGTCCAGCGCGGTGACCAGCCCACCCGGATCTCGGGCAGCGACGCGGCGAAGATCCGCCGCAGCTTGAACAGGGTCAGCATCAGCCCGGCCGTCACCACCGCCAGGATCAGCACCCACACGCCCCGCATCGCCCACCACGGGCCGCTGTCCTCCGGGTACTGCGGCAGCAGCCCGAGCGGGTAGGCGATCGCGGCCACCACCACGACGGGGACCATGTGCCACAGGTACAGCGCCATCACGTTGGTGTTGGCCACCGACAGGAACCGCCGGGTGCGCCGGCCGCTCATCGCCCGGGTGACCAGCGTGCCCAGCGAGATCGCGATGCCGGCCTGCGCGCAGCCGAAGAAGAACATCGCCAGCGACGGCGGCGAGGAGTTCTGGATCGGCTGGCCGGGAATGTCGATCATGCAAACCGGATAGGGACCCCAGCCGATCAGCACCGCGAGCATCACCGCGGAGACCCCCAGCATGAGCAGCGGCCTACGCCGCTCGTTCATGCCCCGCGGCCGGCCTCTTCCTCGCGGAACTACACCGCTCGTCGAACCGGCCGAGAACCGGCCGGCGTTGTTGCCGGCCGGTCTCTTACTCGCGGAACTACACCGCTCGTCGAACCGGCCGGCGTGCCAGGCGATGCCGATGGTGTACATCGCCCCCCAACACAGCAGGTAGTTCGCCCAGTGCAGGTAGGGCACCTTGCCGACGATGCTGAGCAGGTCGACCACCGCAACGCCGAGCCCGAGGGTCGCCGGCACCCACAGCCCCCAGCGCCGGAACGCGGCCACGACGACCGGGGTCAGGTAGACCACCAGGGCGTAGACCGCCAGGAACCACAGCTGCATGGCCACCGCCCAGCCCGCGTAGTCCAGCACCGCACCCGGCGCGCCGACCAGCTTCGCGATGATCATCAGCGTCCAGATGAAGGCCAGGTAGGCGCCGGTCGGTCCGAGCGCGGCGCTCAACCGGCGCCGGACCCAGTCCTGCCGGCTCATCCGGCCGGTGTCGCGCCAGTGCGCCCAGGACACCGCGGTGGCGTAGCCGGCGGCGACGAAGAACACCGGCACCGCCTGCATCAGCCAGACCAGCCACTGCGTCCACGGGATGTCGACCAGCGGTTGCTCCAGACCGAACTCACCGTTGCGGTAGGTGATGCTGGACAGCAGCCAGTGCCCGAAGACGATCAGGGCCACCCCGGAGACCCGGTAGTAGTCGACCGACAGATTGCGCGCGGGCGCGGCGGTGTCCGCCGGTTCCGTTGCCGTCGGCTGCTCGGGTGCTCCCGCCATCTGCGTTCTCCTCCGTTGTGGCCGCTGAAACAGAGGATAGGCAACCCGATCGCCACTAATCCACGCCGAAACACCCCCGACCGCCCTAGGCTTGAGCCATGTCGAAGCTGACAGATCTGGCCCTCCAGACCGCCGGTGCCCTGGGTGAATCCGTGTCGAAGTACGCCGAACGCGGCGCGGCCGAATTGCATTACGCCCGAAAGATGTTCGAGGCCGGGGCGCTGAAGATGGACCCGTTGACCTTTGCCAACCTGCTGGCCGACATCGCCCGCTGGGGTGAGATCGGGATGATCCCGGCGCTCAACGCGCGGCGGAACCCGAACGGCATCGCCATCATCGACGACGACGGCCAGCTCACCTTCGCCGAGCTCGACGCCGCCGCGCACGCGGTGGCCAACGCGCTGCGGGCCCGGGGCGTCAGCGACGGCGACGGGGTGGCGCTGCTGATCCGCAACCACCGGTGGTTCCTCATCGCGCTCTACGGCGCGGCCCGGGTCGGCGCTCGGATGATCCTGCTCAACAGCGAATTCTCCGGCCCGCAGATCAAGGAGGTCTCCGAGCGCGAGGGCGCCCAGCTGATCATCCACGACGACGAATACACCGCCGCGGTTGCCGAGGCCGACCCGCCGCTGGGCAAACTGCGGGCGCTGCCCACCAACCCGGACTCCGACACCCCGTCGGGCAGCACCGCCCAGACGCTGGCCGACCTGATCGCCGGCGGCGACGACCGGCCGGCGCCCCGGGCCACCAAGCAGGCCAAGATCATCATCCTGACCAGCGGAACCACCGGCACCCCCAAGGGCGCGAACCGGGCCGCCCCGCCGTCGCTGGCGCCGATCGGCGGCATCCTGTCGGCCGTGCCGTTCCGCAGCGGTGAGGTGACCTCGCTGCCGGCGCCGATGTTCCACGCGCTGGGCTTCCTGCACTGCACCATCGCGATGATGCTGGGCAACACCCTGGTGCTGCGGCGCCGCTTCAAGCCAGCCACCGTGCTGGCCGACATCGAGGAGCACCGGGTCACCGCCATGGTGGTGGTGCCGGTGATGCTCTCGCGGATCCTGGACTACCGCGACACCCTGGAGACCAAGCCGGACACCTCCAGCCTGCGGATCGTCTTCGTGTCCGGGTCCCAGCTGGGCGCCGAGCTGGCCACCCGGGCGATGAAGGATCTGGGCCCGGTCGTCTACAACCTGTACGGCTCCACCGAGATCGCGTTCGCCACCATCGCCCGGCCGCAGGACCTGCAGAAGGACGCGGCCACCGTCGGGCCGGTGGTCAAGGGCGTGCGGATCAAGATCGTCGACGACGACGGCAACGAGGTGCCCCAGGGGCAGGTGGGCCGGATCTTCGTCGGCAACACCTTCCCGTTCGAGGGCTACACCGGCGGTGGCGGCAAGCAGGTCATCGACGGCCTGATGTCCTCCGGTGACGTCGGCTACTTCGACGCCGACGGCCTGCTCTACGTCAGCGGCCGCGACGACGAGATGATCATCTGCGGCGGCGAGAACGTCTTCCCCGCCGAAATCGAGGACCTGCTGTCCGGGCACCCGGAGATCGTCGAGGCGACGGCGCTGGGCGTCGACGACAAGGAATGGGGATCACGGCTGCGGGCGTTCGTCGTCAAGGCCGAGGGCGCCGAGATCGACGAGGACGCCGTCAAGGCCTACGTCCGGGACAACCTGGCCCGCTACAAGGTGCCCCGCGAGGTGGTGTTCATCGACGAGTTGCCGCGCAACCCGACCGGCAAGATCCTCAAGCGGGTGCTGCGCGACATCGGCGAGGGGGTGGCCACCGTCGAGGACACCGTGGCCAACCTCTCCGAGAAGATCGCCGACGTCCTGCACCCTGACGGGGGCGACGACCCGAAGTAGGCCCCGGCGGGCCCGGCCACGGATCCCGCGGCCCGGCGGGCTACGGATCCCGGGGCAGGCCCAGCAGCCGCTCGGCGATGATGTTCAGCTGCACCTCGGAGGTGCCGCCGTAGATGGTGGTGGCGCGGCTGCCCATCAGGTACTCGGCCCACCTGCCCGACGGGGTGTCCGGGTCACCGACGATGCCGTCGGTGCCGAAGGACGCCACCGCGAACTCGGCGTAGCCCTGGCCGGTGCGCATCGACAGCAGCTTGGAGATCGCCGCCGACGGCATGGCGTCGCCGCCAGCCAGGGTGAGCAGGGTGGAGCGCAGGTTCAGCAGCTTGGCGGCGTGCCCCTCGGCGATCAGCCGGCCGGCGTGATTCTGCTCGATCTGGTCGAACTGGCCGTCGGCCAGGAACTCCACGAACAGGTCCAGGTTCGCCAGGAACGCCGGTTCGCTGCTGCCGATCGAGACCCGCTCGTTGGTCAGGGTGTTGCGGCTGACCTCCCAGCCCCGGTTCACCTCGCCGAGCACCATGTCGTCGGGCACGAACACGTCGTCGATGAACACCGTGTTGAACATGGCGTTGCCGGTCAGCTCCCGCAGCGGCTTGACCTCCACCCCGGGGGCGGTCATGTCCAGCAGGAAGTAGGTGATGCCCTGATGCTTGGGCGCACTCGGATCGGTGCGGGCCAGCAGCGCGCCCCACGCCGAGTACTGGGCGCCGGTGGTCCAGATCTTCTGCCCGGTGATCCGCCAGCCGCCGTCGACCTTGGTGGCCTTGCTGGTCAGGCTGGCCAGGTCACTGCCGGCGCCCGGCTCGGAGAACAGCTGGCACCAGATCATCTCGCCGCGGAAGGTGGCCGGCAGGAAGCGCTGCTGCTGGGCCTCGGTGCCGTAGGCCACGATCGACGGGATCAGCCAGGCGGCGATGCCCATCGGCGGCCGCTTGACCCGGCCCGCGCTGAACTCCTGGGCGATGATCACCTGCTCGATCGGGCTGGCCGCGCGGCCCCACGGCCGGGGCAGGTGCGGCTGCACCCAGCCGCCCTCGGCGATCGCGGCGTTGCGCTCCGGGCCGCCGGGCAGGGCCTTGAGGGCGTCGACCTCGGCGCGGATCTCGCCGCGCAGCTTCTCGGTCTGCGGATCCAGGTCGATGTCGATGCCGCGCATCCCGGTGCTGGTGGCGGCGTCGACGACGAGCTGCGGGTAGTCCGCGGCCCGGCCGAAGCAGGCCACCAGGGCCAGTGCCCGGCGGTAGTAGACGTTGGTGTCGTGCTCCCAGGTGAAACCGATGCCGCCGTGCACCTGGATGCAGTCCTGGGCGCAGTGCTGGGCGGCGACCGGCGCCAGGGTGGCGGCGACGGCGGCGGCGAACTCGTGCTGGGTGGCGGCCGGGTCCCCGGCGGTCGCCTCGTCGAGCGCGCGGGCGGCGTCCCACACCGCGGCGGTGGCCCGCTCGGTGGTGGCGATCATCTCGGCGCACTTGTGCTTGACGGCCTGGAACTGGCCGATCGGCCGGCCGAACTGCTCGCGGATCTTGGCGTAGCCGGAGGCCGAGTCGGTGCACCAGCGGGCCACCCCGACGGCCTCGGCCGACAGCAGCGTCGACATCAGCGCGCGGGCGCGGGCCCGGGACAGCGTGGTCAGCACCCGGTCGTCGCCGATCTCGATGGCGTTGGCCCGCACGTCGGCGATCGGCCGGGCCGGGTCGACGCTGACCCGCGGCTCGATCTCCAGGTCGGCGGCGTTGAGCACCACCCATTCCTCGCCGCTGTCGATCGCGACCGGCAGCACCAGCACGTCGGCCTGCCCGGCGGCCGGCACCGCGCGGGCCTCGCCGCGGATCACCAGCACCTCGCCGAGCCGGGTGGCGGTCAGCCCCGAGTCGATGGCGTAGGCGGCGATGGAGGTGCCGGCGGCCAGCTCGGCCAGCAGCGGGTAGTCGGGGTCGTGCGCGGCGATCAGCGCACTGGCAATGGCCGACGGCACGAATGGGCCGGGTACCGCGCCGTAGCCGAACTCGGCCAGCACGACCGCCAGCTCCAGGATGCCGAAGCCCTGCCCGCCGACCGACTCGGCCAGGTGCACGCCGGTCAGGCCCTGCTCGGCGGCGGCCCGCCAGTACGGCGGCGGGTTGTCCAGCGGGGTTTCCAGCGCCTCGTGCAGCACCTCGGCGGGCGCCACCTTGGCGACCAGGGCCCGGACCGAGTCGGCCAGGGCGAGGTGTTCTTCGGCGATCGCGATCGGCATGGAGCACCCTTCTGTAGGTCTACCAACTGGTCGGTCCGGGTTGACCGTTGCGAGCCTACCCGGACGGGTTGGGGGGACTCGGGCGATTTCGGGGGCGAGGTGGGGTGGGCGCCGACGAACAGCGGGACACCGGCGTTCACTGCTGACGGCACCGATGCCGGCGGGCACGACCGCAGAAATTCCGTTGATCGTTTGCCGCCGCCCGTGGTGAGCTTCGGAGCATGACCGAGATCCGGGAGATCAGGGCGGGCGAGACCGGCAGCGCCGCCGAGGCGATGCTGTTGCTCCGGCCCCGCTGGCGCACTGCCGGCGCCGTCGTCGACCTCATCGATGATCGGTTGCGGCCGGCCGGCTATCGGTTGGTCGGGGCGTTCGAGGAGTCCTCGGACTCGGCCGTGTCGGTGCTGGGGTTCCGTGAGGTGTGGTCGACGGCGTGGGGGCATTACCTCTATGTCGACGACGTCAGCACGCTGGAAACGGCGCGGGGCAAGGGATTTGCCGACGAACTGCTGCGGTGGGTGATCGCCGAGGCCGAGCGCCTTGGATGCGAAGAGATTCATCTGGATTCGGGCGTGGGCAGCGACCGGGCGGCGGCGCATCGGCTGTACATGCGGAACCACCTGCGGATCTCGTCGCACCACTTCTCGCTGGAACTCGGCGGTTGATCCGCCGCGCAGACCCCCTCGGCGCCCAACCGCCCGCTAATACCTCGGCCGGAGACTATCGTCACCGGGACAGCCCGCGCGCCGCTGCGCGCGGGTGCCGGGGTTCATTGAGGGGACAGTGCTTTGGGGTCGATCCACCAGGTGATCGAGGCGTTTCGGCGGGAGCCGACAAACTCCGAGCGCGGCACTGAATTCGACAGCGACGACGCGACGTGCCTCCCGGCCGCGCGCTAGCCACCAGTGCCGCTGGGATCGTTCGCGATGCCATTGACGCCAGCGGCGGCCTCGGCGAGCCGTGGCGCCTCGACGATGCGGACGCGGTGCGATCCGGCGACTTGCTGTTCGTGGTCGAAGTGGACGACCTGGGCTGGATGATGACGGCATACCTGATCGACGGCGGGGAGGCCACTCCGATCGCGGTATTGGCTGACGAGAACGGCAACAGCCCGGTGCGGGCGCTCGCCGGCTGGCTGCGGAACGCGGCCGGCCCAATGACCTGGAAGCGCGTCAAGCCGGGCCTTTACCGTTCTGGCGGGTACCTCGTCGGCCAGCTTGATACCGGCGAATGGTTTGCGGAGGGGCCGGGGGTGGATCAGTGCTTCGAGCACAAGCACGACGCGCAGGCGGCATGCACCGCCGCGCGCAGCTTTGCGCAGTAGCCTCGCGCCGCCGGCTCGTTGTCGTGAGACGGGTGACCGATTCTTGATCAGCGTCCCTGGGGATTACCCCCTAGCTCAGCTGGCAGACAGTAGCTGCCTGAAAAAATGCGGCGCTCGATCGAGGCCTAGTCCACGGGGGCGGCTGTACGAGCTCGCCCGTCGCGAGGTTAATTTTCTGGGCAATCCAGCCCTCATAAACCTCGGCTAGCTCGGTGATGGCTGCACGCACTTCAGGGTCGGCTCCGGGATTCTCCAGCAGTCCTAGCCGAAGTGCCGTTGCGATCGAGAGGAAATCGACTGCGGTCTGCACCTCCTTAGGTGTGCTTCCCCGGGCGAGTGCGTAGGTGGTGCACAGTTGCTGGGTCTGGGTGGTGCTGTCCACAGTCGGTGCGGGTTCTGACACCGCTGCGGGGGCTTCTGCGCTGGCGTCGTCTCCACTCCGCGGAATCGCTTGTGCGGCGAGGAATCCGAGACCGAAGACCGCGGTCGTGGCGAGAGCGCCAGCGGCCACCTTCCATCCGGTGTGCTTCTTTGCGTTCGGCCCCGGCGGCACGGCTCCCGGAGGCATCCGATACCCCGGGGGGATCGGAGGCGGAGGCAGCGCCGCTGCCTGCGCACCCATTCCGGGCGGCTGTGGTGGCTGCGTCATGGTGTCCTCCCCCGAGCGTGTCGATGGACATGATCCTATGAGGTCAGCCGGTCAACCACGCGCGTTGCACCAGGAGAAGTCGACCGGCCTTGCGCTGCATGCAGTGCGACCAGGCGCCCCGCTCATTCCGCTCGGTTGCGGGTGAACCGGGCGCGCAGCTTCGCCCACCAGCCGCGGGCCGCCGGCTCGGTGTCGGATGCGGCGTCGTCCGCGCCGGTGTCCTCGGCGGCGGCCGCACCCGGCACGTGCTCGGTGGCCTGATAGCCGGCCTGCTCGACAACCGCACACAGCTGCTCGACGGTCACCCCCGGGGCGGCGTCGACGGTGGCGATCTTGGTGGCGATCTTCACCGACGCCTGCACGCCGTCGACCTTGTTCAGGGCCTTCTCCACCCGGCGCGCGCACATCATGCACGTCATTCCGGTCACGTCGAGTTCGATGCGCCGGGTGGCCCGGATGTGCTGCTGCTCTGCCAGATCCGTCACGTCGTGGTCCCTTCTCCATCGGTCCGCCGGGCACTGCTCACCCGACGGGCACCCGAGCTATCAGTCGGGGAACCGCGCCGCAAAGTTCCCGCAGGTTCTCGGCCGGCGCATCGATGTGCGTTGCCGCCCCGACGTCGAGGCCGACCGACGGCAGCCCGGCCAGGAACTCGCCGTAGCTCCGCCCGTCGAGCCGCGCGCCCAGCGACAGCCAGGCGTCGATGATCGACCAGCGGCCGGGATGGGCGCGGGCCCAGTTGCTGTCGTCGAGCTGCTGTTTCCACACCGCCGCGTCGACCTCCCGGGGCGCGAAATCCGCGAGAAACATCGGATAGTCGACGACCGTTCCGCGCAGCGCGGTGATGCCGCGGCCCAGCCTCCCCGCGCCGCCGGCGCCGGGCAACCGGCCCAGGATCGCCTGTGCCGCAGCGTGACCGGTGGTCACCTCCTCGGACACCGCCAGCGCAGGGCGGGCACCCAACGCGGCGCAGGCATCGACCATCGAAACCAGGATGTCGGTGGATTCGGTGAGCTGATCGGGCTCGCCGAGGATCCGCGGCAGCCGCACCATGGTGAAGTCCAGCGCTTCGGGGGAACCCGCCACCACGATCTCGGCCAGCGCCTTGACCGCCGCGTACGGGTAGGGCGCCCAGCGGGGATCGACGACGTGCGCCGCGCCGACGTCGTTGACAACCACCGAGGTGGACAGGTGCACCAGGCGCACCGACCGGCGCAGGCAGGCCTGCACGGTGACCGGCACGATGTCGAGGTTGGCCGGCCGCAGTTGCGCATACGGCACCAGCATGTTCGCGCTGCCGATGCAGTTGATCAGGGTCGCCGCGCCGGTCTCCCGCAGCAGCGCGTCGATCTCGTCGGGCCCGAAACCCGCCCGCAGCCGCTCCAACCGGACACCCGGGCAGCGGGCCAGTGCGGCCCACGGCTGTTCGTCGGGCAGTGCCGAACGCATCGCCAGCACCACCTCGGGCAGCGGGGTGCCGGCGCGGCGGGCGGCCAGCACCGCCTCGGCGAACCCCCGGCCGAGGATGCCGGAGGCGCCGAGCACGACGATGGTGTCGGTGTGGCCGGCCACCGGTGCGCCCGGCAGGGGTTGGGGGGCGCGGACGAGTTTCGCCGCGCGCATGTCGGCATCGATCTCGGCGACGGTCACCGGGTCCAGCGCGGTGGACTCCGGGGGCACCGCGGCGGCCAGGTTCGCCGCGGTGTCGGCGCTGATCAGGTCGAAGATGGACAGACTCCAGCCGAGGATCCGGCGGGTCGGCGGCAGGATCTTGATCAGGTCGAGGGAGCCGACGCCCTCGGCCAGCAGCGAGGACTCGGTGCCGATGGGCCGGCCCAGTGCCGCGCTCCACAGCGCGGCCAGGGCGTCGGCGCGGTCGCCGCGGTCGGGATGTTCGCTCGGTTCGGCGGGCTGCGGCAGTGCGGCGCGGTCCACCTTGCCGCCGGCCTTGCGCGCGATGCCGGGCACCCCGGTGACGAAGTACGACGGCACCCCCGCGGCCGCGAGGACGGCGCGGATTCCCCCGGCGGCGGCCGGATCGTCGTGCCCGGCGCGGGTCCGGTGCGTGCAGAACCAGACGCCCAGCGCGCCGTCGGTGGCCTCTACGGCCAGATCGACGATGGCGGTGTCGGCGCCGATTCGGCGGGTCAGCGCGGCGGTGTCGATCCGCCGGCCGCCGATCTTCACCAGCGCATCCCGGCGCCCGGCGAACACCGGATGACCATTGCTGACCGCGACGCGGTCGCCGGTGGCGAACGCCGGCCGGGCGATACCGTCGGCCAGCAGCACCGAACCGAAGGACTCCGCCGGGCCGCCGAGGTAGCCGGCCGCGACCAGGTCGCCCACCACGACGATCTCGCCGAACGCCACGAACACCGTGCCGGCCAGCAGTGGCCGCCCGACCCGCGGGCGGGCCGCCGGTTCGATCGCCACCCCGGCGCGGGCCAGGGTCAGCCGGCTGACGATCACCGTCGTCTCGGTGGGGCCGTAGCTGGAGATCAGCGAGATCGCCCGGGTGGCAGGCGATTCGGACCAGCGGTCGACGGCGCCGCTGCGCACCGGTTCCCCGCCGATGATGACCTGCCGCAGTCGGGAGTTGCCGACGGCGTCCAGCGCGTCGGGGTCCGCGCCCAGCAGCTGCCACAGCGCGGTGGGCAGATCCAGCACGGTCGCGCCGCTGCCGGCCACGTCGCGGGCCAGGGCCGCCAGGTCGCCGGTGCGGGTCGCGGTGGACCGGATCAGCGTCGCCCCGGCGCACACCGCGCCGAAGATCTCCTCGACGCTGATGTCGGAGGTCAGCGGCGCGCACTGCAGGACGGTGTCCGGCGGCGCCCAGCGGTAGGCGTCGGCGATGCCGGCGCAGAACGCGGCCAGCGAACCGTGGCTGATCTCAACGAGTTTGGGTTCGCCGGTGGTTCCCGAGGTCGGCATCAGGTAGGCGGTGCGGGCGCGCAGGCCGGGGTCGGCGGCCACCGCGGCCAGCCGGGTGTCGATGCGCGCGCCGGTGCCGGCGTCGATCTCGGCGGGCAGCGAGACGGTCGCCGGGTCGACGATCCGGACCGCGAAGCCGGCCTCGGCGATCCGCTGTGCCCGCGCCTCGGCCTGCTGCGCGCTGTCGCAGGGACTGTAGGGGCAGCCGGCGAGGTGACCGGCCAGCAGCAGGTCGACGGTGCGGTCGGTGCCGTCGTCGGTGATGACCAGCACCTCGCCGGCCGCTACGTCGTTCGCCTCGAGCCAGGCCAGCCAGGACCGCAGCTGCGGCCGCCGGTCCAGGCCGGCCGGCGCGGGGGTGAACCAGGCCGGGGCGCCGCGGCGCTCGGGGATGGCGTCGGTGCCGGGGGCCAGGGTGCCGTCGGCGGTGATCACCTGCCAGGCGCCGACGGCCGCGGCGACCGGCCGGTCCCAGTGGGCGGCAAAGGAGTTCAGCGCCGCGCCGATCCGCGCGGCCATCCCGGCCGTCACCGCGTCCGGCGGGGTGTCGGCCCGGGCCCAGATCGAGATCTGCAGTCGGCGCTGCGCCTGGTCGGCGACCGCGGCGACGGTGTTGCCCTCGATCGGCCCGATGTCGGTGGTCGTCGGCGGGTCGGTCAGAAACGGTTGCAGCGCGGGGGCGCACGGCTGCGGCAGGAAGTTCAGGGTCAGGGCCGCCACCCCGGTGGTGCGGTTGATCGCCAGATACATTCGGCGATAACGCTCCTCGCGCAGCCACCGGCGCCGCAGCGCCCGGACGTAGCCGCGGTCCATCGACCGGACCAGATCGCCGGCCGAGGCGAACGGGGCGAACCGGACCGGCTGGGCCACCGAATTGACCAGGCAGGAGGCGACATCGAGGTCGGGCTCGCCGAACCGGGGATCGATGGTGTGTACCAGCAGCGCGTCGGTGCTGCCCGCGGCGCCCGCGTCGACGGCGACCGCCGCCGCGGCCACCAGCACGTTGAGCGGCACCCGGTGCTCGGTGCAGACATCCTGGAGCGCATCGAAGTCGGCGCCGCAGATCGTGATTGACCCGGCCGGCACCCCGCGGACGGCGTGCCCGGGGACGTTCGGGGAGCCGGGGCGATGGCCGGTCGCCTCGGCGGTGAGCTCGGCTGCGGTGACGGTGCTCAGCCGCTCCAGCGACTCGTCGATCCGGGCGGCCTCGTGCCGGTGTGCCCGCGCCAGCGCATGCAATCCGTCTTCGACGCAGATGGATTCGGTGTCGCCGGCCAGCCGTCGTCCGAGCCGGTCCTCGAAGATCGCGGTCCCGCCGCCGTCGAGCAGCAGGTGGTGACAGTAGGCGTCCAGGCCGGCGACGGCGCCGGCGTCATCGGTGCGCACCACATAGCGCGCCAGCGGAACACCGAGCAGGCCGCCCGCCCAGCTGTCCGCCAGTTGCCCGGCGGTGTCCGCGGCGTCGTCGGCGCACACCCGAACCAGGTCCTGGGCGGCCAGCGTGGGCACCAGCACCGGATAGTCGGCTCCGGGATCCTCGGCCAACACGCACAGCTGCACCGGGCTGGCCCGGATGGTCGCCTCCAGCGCGGACAGCAGCACCGGCAGGTCCACCGGATGGAACCGGTAGCGCCGGCCGATCAGGTACAGGGCCGGATCGTTGTCCTGCGCAACGCCGTTGTAGATGTTGCGCTGCGAGCGACTCAGCGGGAGGCGAACGGGAGTCACGGGTCGGCCAGTTCGCGGACCCAGCCGGCCACCGTGAGGTCATCGGCCAGCCGCTGCGGCAGCGCGGACTCGCGGTCCACGCCGAGCTCGGTCATCAGCAGCACGAAGCGAACCGAATCGAGCCCGAGGTCACGCAGATCGGTGTCGTCCCCGTCGGTGAAGTCGGGGCCCTCGACGTAGAGCACCTCGGCCAGCGCGGCCAGGATCCGGTCGCGCAGCGGTTCAGTCATCGGACCGGCCCCCGGCCGCGGTCCGGGCCAGCTCGGCGCGAATCACCTTGCCGGAGGACGGGGTTCGGGGGATCGCCGCGACGGTGATGATCCGCGCCGGGCGCGCGATGGCTTCGGACTCCCGCCGGAACCGCGCGGCGAGGTCCCGCTTGAGCCCGCGGGTCTGGGCGGCATCGAGCGGTCCGGTGGGCACCACGGCCAGCCCGACCAGCGCACCGAACTCGGGATCGGGGATCTCGAAGCAGGCCGCTTCCCGGACCCCGTCGACCCCTTCGGCGATCCGATCGATCTCGTCGGGGGCGATGTTGACGCCGCCGGAAATGATCATCTCCGAGGCCCGGCCGCGGATGTAGAAGTACCCGTCGTCGCCGAGGTCCAGCAGGTCACCGGTGTTCACCCAGCCGTCGACCAGAGTCTCGGCGGTCTTGGCCGGGTTGTTCCAGTAGCCGAGCATGTTGGCCGGCGAGTTCACCCACAGCGCGCCCGTCTCATCCAGCCGGGTCAGCACCCCGGGATACGGGCGGCCCACCGCCCCCGCGGCGATCCGGGTCAACGACCCGGCGGCCGTCGGCAGGCACAGTGCGGTGCAGCCGGTTTCGCTCAATCCGTAGACCTGTGCGGTGCGCACCCCGGCCGCCTCCAGCACGTCGATGTCGGCGGCCACGGCCCGGGAGCCGCCGTAGCCGACGAACCGCAACGCGGCCGGCAATGTCGCACCCGTGCTGCGCAGCTCGGCGACCAGTCGGCCGATCAGGGTCGGCACCAGGCAGCAGGTCGTCACCGCGTGGGTGGTGAGCACCTCCAGGGTGGACGCGCCGTGCTCACCGCCGGTGATGCAGAGGTTGCCGTGCATGAGGCAGTTGAGGATCCACCACAGCCCGCCGATGTGGGTGGCCGGCAGCGGGGAGTAGGTGCTCTGGCCCGGCGCCCAGTCGATCCAGTCCAGTCCCTCGGCCGCCAGGATGTCGGCGACGGCGTAGAACGTGCGGTGCGCCAGCAGCACCGCCTTCGGTTCGCCGGTGGTGCCGCTGGTGAAGATCATCGCCAGCGGATCGTCGGGAGCCGAGACCACGCCGGGGTCCGCGATGAGCCCGGAATCATCGGTCGGGGAATCGATTCCGATGTCGATGACGGGCAGCCCGCCGGGGCGGGCGTCTTCGGTGAGCGCGGCGCCCGGCGCGAGGGCGATGGCCGACGGTGTGGTGATCTCGGCGAACCGCGCGACGGTGGCGGGCGGCAGCGCGCCGTCGACGAGCACCGCGATCGCGCCGGTGCGGGCGCAGGCCAGCACACCCAGGTAGGTCTCGGGCCCGTTGTCGGAGAAGATCAGCACGCGGTCTCCCGGACCGACCCCGGCGCCGGCGAAGTCCGCGGCGATCCGGCGGGTCAGCGGATCCAGCCGGCCGTATCGGAGGGTGCCGGAACCGTCGGCGCGCCGCAGCGCGACGTCGCCGGGTCGGCGGGCCGCCTCGGCCGCGACCCGCTGCCACACAGTGAGCATGGTGATCAGAGCTTCCTCGTTGTCAGTTTCGGGAGTCTTACGGGATGTTCAGCGCGGCGAGCTCGACCTCACCGGAGGCGAAACCGCCGTCGGCATCCCAGAATTCGATGGTGCAGGGGATACGCAGGTAGCGCCAGGTCCGGTCCACCACCTCGAAGTCCTCGCACCACAGCCGGGCCGAGAAACCCGCGGCGTTGATCGGCCTGCTGAACCGGGCGGAGAAGTTCTTGATCAGCATGCTGGGCAGTTGGTGGTCGAAGTAGTCCTCGATCGACCAGCCGCGGAACGGCGGGATCTGCTCGTTGAGGATCGCCGGCGCGAACGCGCTGTAGGCGATCTGGTTGAAGCACACCATCATCTCCGCGGCGTTGAAGTGTCCGGTGGAGCGAATGTAGGACGACTCCGCGATGGCGAAGGTGCCCAGCGAAAACATCGAGGTCTCGGTGGCCTTGTAGCTCGCGGTGCGCAGGTATCGGCAGCCCTTGTGCGAGTACGGCTCCAGCACCCGGGTGAGCAGATCCTCGGTGATCGGGGCGATGTCCGAGGTGTTCAGGTGGGCCTGGGCGGCGGGGCTCAGTTCGGTTGTGGTCATACCGGGTATCCAGGTGTCTCGAGGCCGTCCAGCATGGTCAGCCGATGGGTGATCAGGGCGCCGGCCGCGGTGCCGTGCTTGGCGCGGTGCATCAGCACGCGGTTGTCCCACAGCACGATGTCGCCGACCTCGTAGTGCTGGGTGTGGATGAACGGCGAAGTGAAGTCGGGGTCCAGCTGTCCGCTGTGGTCCAGCAGTTCGGCCAGCAGCGCCGGGTCCAGCGGGTTGCCGTCCCGGTCGGTGATCCGGGTGGTCCCGGAGGAACAGATGTAGAGGATCTCCTCGCCGGTGCGGGGATGGCGGATCACCGTCGGCCAGCTGATCGGCGGTGTGGTGCGGGTGATTTCGTCCCACACCTCGCCGATCGGGCGGTAGACGTCGTCGGGGCGGATCTTGATGTGCCGGCGCGGGTCGTGGGTGGCGAAGGTGCCGCGGACCGGTGCTTGCCGCTCATCCGGCAGCGCCGCCCAGACCTTCGCCAGATCGATGAAGTAGGTGCCGCGGTCGGTGCCGGGGACCGCCAGCGGAACCACCATGGAGAACGCGAACGGCTCCGGCATGAACATGTAGTCGATGTGCCAGAACGCCCCGGTCCGGGGCACCCCCTGGCCCTGCTCGGTGGAGGAGACGAAGATCTCCGGGTAATCGTGGTGGTGGTAGATCGGCTCGTAGTAGGTGACGACCTCGCCGAGGATGCGGCCCAGCTCGAGGAACTGCCGCGGGCTGGGATGGACGTCCTTGAGGACGATCAGTTTGTGGGTGTAGACGAGCTCGCGGAGCTCGGTCCCGGTGAGATCCTCCAGGTGGTCGGGGTCGATCCCGGTCACCTGGGCCCCCAGCCCGTCGCCCTTGACGTTCAGCGGCATGTTCGCAGTCCTCTGTTCACTTCGGTGGTTCCGTTGACAGGGTCGGGCCGGCGCCCCGGATAGTTCCACCGGGTTCGGGATCGGTGGCCTCGGCCCAGCTGGACGGCAGCAGCGGCAGGGATTCGGTGTGCCCGCCGTCGGGCAGGGTGGTCAGGCCGGCGGGCAGCGGCGCCGCCTCGACCGGCCGGACGCCACCGGCGCCCATCCGGCCGGCGGCCGCCGCACCGACCGTGGCTGCAGCGGTGGTTGCGGGCGCGGCGTCGACCGGCACAGTGCCCCCGGTCATGGCCGTGGTCGCCGTCATGTCGGCATCCGCTGTCACGTCGAGCTTTTCGCGGCGGTCGCCGCGGGCGGGGGAGCGGCCCCGCGCGGTGCGCCGAGCCCGGGTTCGGGTGCGCAGTGCGGCGCTGGCGGCGGCGGTGTCGGCCAGTTCGGCGGCGGCCTCCTCGACGGCGCGGGTGCCGGTTCGCGGCCCCGCACCGATCCGCGGCGGGGTCAGCCCGCCCACCGCGTAGAACGGGCCCGGCGGCGCCGACGACGGCGCGCCCGCCCCGGCCGCGGAGGTGGCCGGCGCGGACGGGGCGCCGGTGCCCGCGGACGCCCCGCCGGCGGTCGGCGCCGGGACCGCAGCGGCGGCGGGCTCGGTGTCGGCGGCGCGCCCGGTCCCGGCATCGGTGCTCGCCGCGTCGGCCGGCAGCGGGCCGCCGGGGGTGTTCAGCAGCAGCCCGAGCGCGCTCAGGGCGCTCAGCGCGCTGAGCGCCGGGGCGAAGAACGGCAACAACAGCAGCGAATAGGAGGCGTAGTACGGCCACCACAACACGTCGTAGGCCAGCAGCGCGATGCCGGCCAGCACGATCGCGGTCTCGGGGCTCAGGCCCTGCTGGGTGAAGAACTCCAGGAAGTGCGAGTACGGGTCGGCGATGAAATCCGAAATGTCGCCGAAGACCTGCTCCAGCCGGCCGGTCAGATCCTGACGCTGGGCCGCCGGCGCGTCGGCGGTGAGGATCCGCGGGGCGGCCGGGGCGCTGGGGGCCGCGGCCACCGCCGCCTCGGCGACGCTCTGGTAGGCGGTCATCGTCACCGCGGCCTGGATCCACATCCGCAGGTAGTCCGCCTCGTTGACGGCGATCGGGATGGTGTTGATGCCCAGGAAGTTGGTGGCCAGCAGCAGTCCGTGGGACAGCTTGTTGGCGGCCAGCTCGGCCACCGTGGGCATGGTCGCCAGGGCGGTGCTGTAGGCCGCCGCGGTGATCTCGTGCTGCGCGGCGGTGGCCGCGCTGTCGATTGCGGCCTGTTCCAGCCAGGCCAGGTAGGGGCCGTGCGCGGCAAGATATTCGGCGCCGCTGGGTCCCTGCCAGGCGGTGGCGGCCACCTCGGCCAGCACCGCCGACAGCTCGGCGGCGACCGCGCCGTACTCGCCGCTGAGCAAGGACCACTGCGCGGCGGCGGCCAGCAGCGACCCCGGACCGGGGCCACTGGTCAGCAGCGCCGCATGCACCTCGGGCGGCGATGCCATCCAGATCGGGGCGGACAACCCGACCCCCTTTCTCCTACTGGGCGTAGTAGCTGTGTCGGGGTGATAGTCGGGGCGCGGTGCCGTTCGGTTCCCGGGCCGGCGATCCGGCGTAACGTCGCGAGGGTGCGCAGTGACGGAGATTCCTGGGACATCACCACCAGCGTCGGCTCGACGGCCCTGTTCGTCGCGGCTGCCCGAGCCCGGGAGGGCGCCAAACCCGCGCCGCTGTCCCGGGACCGGTTCGCCGAGGCGTTCTGCCGCGCGGCCGGCGGCCCGTGGCCGGCGATGGCGACCGGCCAGGATCCCGAATCGCCCCTGGAAACCAGTGATTTCGGTGCCGCCTTCGTCAACTTCCAGGGTGCCCGCACCCGGTTCTTCGACGACTACTTCGGCAGGGCGGCGGGCGCGCGAGTGCGCCAGGTGGTGATCCTGGCCGCGGGCCTGGACTCCCGCGCCTACCGGCTGGACTGGCCGGCGGACACCGTGGTCTACGAGCTCGATCTGCCCTCGGTGCTGGCGTTCAAGGACGAGGTGCTGGCCGCCGCGTCCGCGCAGCCGACCGCCCGGCGGGTCGAGGTGGCCGTCGACCTGCGCGAGGACTGGCCGGCGGCACTGCGCGCGCAGGGCTTCGATCCGGGCCGTCCGGCCGCCTTCATCGCCGAGGGGCTGCTGATCTACCTGACCGCCGCCGCCCAGCGCCGGCTGTGCGAGGGCATCGACGCGCTGGCCGCCCCGGGCAGCTGGGTCGCGGTGGAGGACGGCAGCCCGATGCCGGAGCAGGAGTTCGCCGCCGCGCGGGCCGTCACCCCGGCGGGGCCGACCAGCGAGTTCTTCCACCTGATCTACAACGAGCAGCACCAGCCGTCGCAGGACTGGTTCGGCGAGCACGGCTGGGATGCGACCGCGACCCCGCTGGCGGAGTACCTGCGGGCATCGGGACGCCCGGTGCCGCCGGAGTCCGAGGGCGGCGACATGGTTGCCCGCACCACCCTGGTGGTCGCCACCAAGGGCTGAGCCATCCGGGCGCGGCCGGCGTGAAACGTTAGCTGCGACACAGTTGTGCCGGGAACCGCAGGTCAGTTTGGTGCGACCAACTCGACGTGAGGAATTCGGACGTCTCGGGCGGTGCTGGACACCCCTCGACAGTTAGCTTATGCAATGCTAACTTCCGCAAGTTAGCTTAGGCATATCTATCTGAAGGGGTTGGTGGGTCGCGCCGCCGCGCGCGCCCACACGGGTAGCCATGACAAACGGCAGTGAAGTCGGATCGGTGCGCGAGCTGCGCGCCGACGCCGAGGTGGTCAGCAGGTTCGCCACCTGCTGCAAAGCGCTGGGGCTGACGGTCTACGACCGGCGCCGGCCGGCCGACCTGGCCGCGGCCCGCACCGGTTTCGCCGCGCTGACCCGGGTCGCCCACGAACAGTGCGACGCCTGGGTCGGGCTGGCCGCCGCCGGGGACCGATCGACCGACGTGCTGCAGGCCGCCGCCCGCACCGCCGGCACCGCCGGGCTGCTGTCCCGGCGCGCCGAATTGGCCCCCCGCGCCCTCGGCTTCGACTACGAGACCGGGCTCTACCTGCAGTTCCGGGCCGCCACCGCCGACGAATACCAGCTCGCCTACGCCGCCGCACTGGCCGGCACCGGCCGGTTCGCCGAGGCCGACGAACGGGTCGCCGCGGTGCTGGCGCACCGGCCGGACTGGCCCGAGGCCCGCTGGGTGTCGGCGGCCGTCCACTACCGGGCGCACCGCTGGGCCGACGTGGTGCGGCTGCTCACCCCCGTCGTCAACGATCCCCGGCTCGACGCGCTGTTCGCCCACGCCGCCCGGATGGCGCTGGGCACCGCGCTGGCCCGGCTCGGCATGTTCGCCCCCGCGCTGTCGCACCTGGAGGAGCCCGAGGGCCCGGTGCCGGTCGCCGCCGTCGACGGCGCGCTGGCCAAGGCGCTGGCGCTGCGCGGCCACGGCGAGGACGGCGAGGCCGCCGACGTGCTGGCCGACCTGTACGCCGCCAACCCGGAGAAGGCCGAGGTCGAGGCCGCGCTGTCGGACCCGACGTACGGCATCGTCACCACCACCGCGGCCCGCATCGACGCCCGCACCGACCCGTGGGACCCGGGCACCGAACCCAGCGAGGACGACTTCATCGACCCCGGTGCGCACGAGCGCAAGGCGCAGCTGCTGGCCGAGGCCGAGGAGGAACTGACTCACTTCATCGGCCTGGACGAGGTCAAGACGCAGGTGGCCCGGCTCAAGAGCTCGGTGGCGATGGGACTGCTGCGCCAGGAACGCGGCCTGGCCGTCGCCCAGCGCAGCCACCACCTGGTGTTCGCCGGACCGCCCGGCACCGGCAAGACCACCATCGCCCGCGTCGTCGCCAAGATCTACTGCGGGCTGGGGCTGCTCAAGCGGGAGAACGTCAAGGAGGTCCACCGGGCCGACCTGATCGGCCAGCACATCGGTGAGACAGAGGCCAAGACCAACGCGATCATCGACAGCGCCCTGGACGGCGTGCTGTTCCTCGACGAGGCCTACGCGCTGGTCGCCACCGGCGCCAAGAACGACTTCGGGCTGGTCGCCATCGACACCCTGCTGGCCCGGATGGAGAACGACCGGGACCGGCTGGTGGTCATCATCGCCGGCTACCGCGCCGACCTGGACCGGTTCCTGGACACCAACGAGGGGCTGCGCTCGCGGTTCACCCGCAGCATCGACTTCCCGTCCTACAGCGCCGCCGAACTGGTGGAGATCGCCACCTCGATGGCCGCCCAGCGCGACAGCGTGTTCGAGCAGGCCGCCCTGGACACCCTGCAGGCACTGTTCGCCGAGCTGGCCGCCGCCAGCGCCCCGGACTCCCAGGGCGTCTCGCGGCGCAGCCTGGACATCGCCGGCAACGGCCGGTTCGTCCGCAACGTGGTGGAGCGCTCCGAGGAGGAGCGCGAATTCCGGCTGGATCACTCCGAGCTCGCCGGCACCGACGACTTCACCGATGAGGCCCTGATGACCATCACCGCCCAAGACGTCCGCAACTCCGTCACCCCGCTGCTGCGCGGCCTCGGACTGGCGGTCCCGGCGTGACCAGTCCCAACGACGACGACCGCCGCGGCTTCAGTTCCCGCAGCCCGGTCAACGAGAACCCCGACCGGGTGTCCTACCGGCGCGGCTTCGTCACCAAGCACCAGGTGACCGGCTGGCGGTTCCTGATGCGCCGGATCGCCTCCGGCGTGGCGCTGCACGACGCCCGGATGCTGGTCGACCCGCTGCGCAGCCAGTCCCGCGCCCTGACCACCGGCGTGCTGGTGGTGGTCGCCGGGCTGATCGGCTGCTTCATCTTCTCGCTGCTGCGCCCCGGCGGGGTGGCCGGCAACGACGTGGTGCTCGCCGATCGGGAGACCTCGGCGCTCTACGTCCGGGTCAACGACGAGCTGCACCCGGTGCTGAACCTGGCCTCGGCCCGGCTGATCGCCGGCAAGCCGGTCAACCCCAAGGCGGTCTCGGCCAAGGAACTCGACCGGTTCGACCGCGGCCCGCTGATCGGCATCCCCGGGGCGCCGGAGCGGATGGTGCAGCACACCGCCCGCGACGCCGACTGGACGGTGTGCGACGGCCCGCCCAGCAGCGCCGCCGCCGGGGTCACCGTCATCGCCGGCCCGCCGGCCGCCGGCGGTGAGCGGGCCGCCGCGCTGGCCCCCGGCGCCGCGGTGCTCGTCGACAACGGCACCGGAACCTGGCTGCTGTGGGACGGCCGGCGCAGCCCGATCGACCTGCGCGACCAGGCGGTGACCGCCGCGCTCGGCTGGGGCGACCAGCAACCCGTCCCCCGTCCGGTGTCGGTCGCGCTGTTCAACGCGGTGCCCGAGGCCGCCGCGCTGCGTGCCCCGGTGATCCCCGGCGCCGGCGACAAGCCCGGCTTCGAGTTGTCGGTCGACGCACCGGTCGGCGCGGTGCTGGTGTCCTACAGCACCGACAACACCATCAACCACTTCGCGGTGCTGCCCGACGGCCTGCAACCGGTCTCCGGCGTGCTGGCGGCGATCCTGCGCAACACCGACTCGCACGGGCTGACCCAGCCGCCGCGGCTGGGCTCCGACGAGATCAGCCGGCTGCCGGTGTCCCGGCTGCTGGACACCGCCGGCTACCCGCAGACCCGGCTCAAGCTGGTCGACCCGGCCGGCGCCCCGATCACCTGCGTGAGCTGGGCCAAGGCCGACGGCGCCGCGACCAGCACGCTGACCCTGCGCAGCGGCGCGACGCTGCCGGTCCAGGACGCCGCGCGGGCCGTCACCCAGGTCGGCGGGGCCGCCGCCCGGGTCGCCATCGCCCCGGGCCGCGGCTACCTGGTGCAGACCGTCGGCTCCGCGCCGGCCGCACCCGCGGACGGTTCGCTGTTCTGGGTGTCCGACACCGGAATGCGCTACGGCATTGAGGCCGCCGGCGCCGAGGAGGCCGTCAAGACCGCCGCAGCGCTCGGGCTGACCGAGCCGCCGCTGCCGATCCCGTGGTCGATGCTGTCGCTGCTGGCGGCCGGCCCCGCGCTCGCACCCACCGATGCGCTGGTCGCATCCACCTTCACGGAGAACCGGTAACCATGAGCAGACTCATCTTCGAGAGCCGCCGCCGGTTGCCGCGCCCGGCCACCCGCCGCGGCAACATCGTCATCCAGGCGCCGCCGGAGCTGCCCCGGGTGGTGCCGGCCTCGCTGCTGCGCCGGGTGCTGCCGTACCTGATCGTCGCGCTGATCGTCGGCATGGTGGTGGCGCTGTTCGCCAGCGGCATGCGGGTGCTGTCCCCGCAGATGCTGTTCTTCCCGTTCGTGCTGCTGCTGGCGGCCACCGCGCTCTACCGCGGCAACGACGGCCGGATGCGCACCGAGGAAGTCGACATGGAGCGCGCCGACTACCTGCGCTACCTGTCGGTGGTCCGCGACAACATCCGCGCCCAGGCCGGCGAGCAGCGGGCCGCGCTGAACTGGTCGCACCCGGCCCCCGGTGAGCTCGCCGCGTTCGCCGGCACCCGCAGGCAGTGGGAACGCGACCCCGACGACTCGGACTTCCTGCTGCTGCGCACCGGGCTGTCCGAGGTCGCCCTCGACGCCACCCTCAAGGTCACCGACGCCGCCGACGAGGTCGACCTGGAGCCGGTTTCGCACACCGCGCTGCGCGCCCTGTTGGCCGCCCAGCGCACCCTGCCCGACGCGCCGTCGGGTCTGAAGCTGGGCCGGATCTCCCAGGTGACCGTGGCCGGTGACCCCGCCGTGGCCCGCGCCGCGGTGCGCGCCTGGATCGCCCAGGCCGTCACCTGGCACGACCCAACCGTGCTCGGCGTCGCGCTGGCCAGCCCCGGGCTGGAGACCGCCGACTGGTCCTGGCTGAAATGGGTTGCGCACGTGGATGTCCCGGGCGCGGTGGACGGCCTCGGGCCGGCTCGCTACCTGAGCCCGAGCGCCGACGGGCTGATCGCCGCGATCGGCCCGGCGCTGGCCGCCCGCCCGCTGTTCGACGGCGCCGACGAGCACGGCCTTCGGCACCTGATCATCGTCGTCGACGATCCGGGCTACGAGCTGTCCGCCTCGGTGCTGTCCGAGGGGCTGGCCGGGGTGACCGTGATCAGCATCGCCGGGGACATCGAACCCGGCCGCGACCAGTACCCGGATCCGCAGCGGCCGATCCTGCGGGTCACCGACGGCCGGATCGACCGCTGGCAGTCCTCGGGCTGGGAACCCGAGATCGACGCCGCCGACACGCTGGCGGTGGCCGAGGCCGCCCACCTGGCCCGCGCGCTGGCCCGCTGGGACTCCAACCCCACCCACGCCGGGCTGCGCTCGGCCGCCACCAACGGCGCCACCTTCAACACCCTGCTCGACATCGCCGACGCCTCGGCGCTGGACGTGCCGACGCTGTGGGCCCCGCGCCGCCGCGAGGACGAGCTGCGGGTGCCGATCGGCGTCACCGCCACCGGTGAACCGCTGTACTTCGACCTCAAGGACGAGGCCGAGGGCGGCATGGGCCCGCACGGCCTGATGATCGGCATGACCGGCTCCGGCAAGTCGCAGACCCTGATGTCAATCCTGTTGTCGCTGTTGACGACCCACTCCGCCGAGCGGCTGATCGTCATCTACGCCGACTTCAAGGGCGAGGCCGGCGCCGACATCTTCCGCAACTTCCCGCAGGTCGTCGCCGTCATCTCCAACATGGCCGAGAAGAAGTCGCTGGCCGACCGGTTCGCCGACACGCTGCGCGGCGAGGTGGCCCGGCGGGAGAACCTGCTGCGCGAGACCGGCCGGGCGATCCAGGGCAGCGCGTTCAACTCGGTCGCCGAATACGAGGCCGCGATCGACGCCGGCCACGATCTGGACCCGCTGCCCACCCTGCTGGTGGTCGCCGACGAGTTCACCCTGATGCTCGCCGACCACCCGGAGTACGCCGAACTGTTCGATTACGTTGCGCGCAAGGGCCGTTCGTTCCGGATCCACCTGCTGTTCGCGTCGCAGACCCTAGACGTCGGCAAGATCAAGGACATCGACAAGAACACCTCCTACCGGATCGGCCTGAAGGTGGCCAGCCCGGCGATCTCCCGGCAGATCATCGGCGTCGACGACGCGTACCACATCGAATCCGGTAAGCAGCACAAGGGCGAGGGCTTCCTGGTGCCCGCCCCCGGCTCCACCCCGGTGAAGTTCCGCGCGACCTACGTCGACGGCATCTACGAGCCGCCCCGGGCGGCCAGAACCATGGTGGTGCCGACGGTTCCGCGGCCCCGACGGTTCAGCGCCGGCGCGGTGGACGCCGACCAGGACATCATCGAACTGCCCGGCGCCGACGAGCCGCTCGGCCCGCCGCGCAAGCTGATCGCCACCATCGGTGAGCAGCTCGCCGGCTACGGCCCGACCGCGCCCGCGCTGTGGCTGCCGCCGCTGGACGAGCCGATCGCGCTGACCACGCTGCTGGCCGAAACGCCGTTGGCACACGGCGGCCGGCGCTGGCCGCTCGGCGAGATCGACCGGCCCTTCGAGATGCGCCGCGACCCGCTGATCTTCGACGCCACCTCCGGTGCGGCGAACCTGCTGATCCACGGCGGCCCGAAGGCCGGCAAGTCCACCGCGCTGCAGACCTTCATGCTGTCGGCGGCCGCGCTGCACGCCCCCGGCGAGGTCAGCTTCTACTGCCTGGACTACGGCGGCGGGAAGCTGGCCGAGTTGGCCGGGCTCGCGCACGTCGGCTCGGTGGCCTCCCCGCTGGAGCCGGAGCGGATCCGGCGCACCTTCGGCGAGCTGGAGACGCTGCTGGAGTCCCGGCAGGCCGGCGGTGCCCGGGCCGGCGGCGGGTACGACGACGGCTACGGCGAGGTGTTCCTGGTCATCGACAACCTCTACGGCTTCTCCCGGGACAACACCGACCAGTTCAACACCCGAAACCCGTTGCTGGCCAAGGTGACCGAGCTGGCCAACTCCGGCCTGGCCTACGGCATCCACCTGGTGATCAGCACGCCGAACTGGCTGGAGGTGCCGCTGGCCATGCGCGACGGTCTGGGTCTGCGGCTGGAGCTGCGGCTGCCCGACGTGCGGGACAGCAACGTCCGGGTGGTCGGGGCGATCCGCCGGCCGGCCGAATCGGTGCCGATCGACCAGCCCGGCCGCGGCCTGACCATGGCCGCCGAGCATTTCCTGTTCGCCGCCCCGCAGGCCGGGATGGTCGCCGAGCTCAACGCCCGGCACCCGGGCCGCCGGGCGCCCGCGGTGCGACTGCTGCCGACCTACCTGGCACCGGCCACGGTGGCCCCGCTGTTCAGCGCCCCGGAGCGCGTGGTGATCGGCCAGCGCGAGCTGGACCTGGCCCCGGTCGCGCTGGACTTTGCCCAGAACCCGCTGGTGATGGTGTTCGGCGACACCCGGACCGGCAAGACCACGCTGCTGCGCCAGCTGATCCGGACGCTGCGCGAGGACGCCGGCCCGGCGGCGGTGGGCTTCACCGTCATCGACCGGCGGCTGCACCTGGTCGACGAGCCGTTGTTCGGCGACAGCGAGTACACCGCCAACATCGACCGGATCACCCCGGCCATGCTCGGCCTGGCGGGGCTGATCGAGGGCCGTCGTCCGCCGGCCGGGCTCAGCCCGGCGGAACTGGCCGACTGGTCGTTCCGCGGCGGCGCGGACGACCGGGTCCACTACCTGATCATCGACGACGTCGACGCCATTCCGGACAGCCCGGCGCTGTCGGGCCCATACGTCGGGCAGCGGCCGTGGACCCCGCTGGTCGGGCTGCTGGCCGAGGCCGGCGACCTGGGCCTGCGGGTGATCGTCACCGCGCGGGCCACCGGCTCCGGGCATCTGCTGATGACCAGCCCGCTGCTGCGCCGGCTCAACGATCTGCAGGCCACCACGATCATGCTGTCGGGCAATCCGGCCGAGGGCGGCAAGATCCGCGGCCACCGATTCGCGCGGCTGCCCGCCGGCCGCGGCATGCTGCTCGACCACGGCGACAGCCCGACGCATCTGCAGCTGATCAACCCGCAGCCCGTCGAATCCGCTTCCAGCGCAACCCGTTCCAGTACATCGATGGATAAGAGAGAGGAGTTCGGATCATGACACTTCGTGTGCTGCCCGAAGGGCTCGCCGCCGCCGGAGCCGCGGTGGAGGGACTCACCGCCCGGCTGGCCGCCGTGCACGCCGCGGCCGCCCCGGCCATCAGCGCGGTGATCCCGCCGGCCGCCGACCCGGTCTCGCTGCGCTCCGCCGTCGGGTTCAGCGCCAAGGGCGCCCAGCACACCGCGCTGGCCGGCGAGGGTGTCACCGAACTGGGCCGCGCCGGGATGGGCGTCGGCGAGTCCGGCGTCAGCTACAGCACCGGTGACCTGCAGGCCGCCGGCACCTACCTGATCGCCCGCGGGCTCTGATGACCGCGCCGGTGTGGTTGGCCTCCCCGCCGGAGGTGCATTCGGCGTTGCTGTCGGCCGGGCCCGGCCCGGCGGCGCTGCTGGCCTCCGCCGGTGCCTGGACCGGTCTGGGCGCCGAATACGTCACGACGGCAGCCGAACTCACCGCAATCCTGGGCGCGGTCAACGCCGGATCCTGGCAGGGCCCCAGCGCCGCGCAGTACGCGGCCGCGCACGGCCCGTACCTGGCCTGGCTGGAGCAGGCCGGGGTGGACGCCGCCGCGACCGCGCTGGCCCAGGAGACCACCGCGGGCGCGTACACCGCGGCGTTGGCGATGATGCCGACGCTGCCGGAACTGGCCGCCAACCACGTCATCCACGGGGTGCTGCTGGCCACCAACTTCCTGGGCATCAACACCATCCCGATCGCCGTCAACGAGGCCGACTACGTGCGGATGTGGATCCAGGCCGCCACCGCGATGGCCGGCTACGACGCGGTGGCCAGCTCGATGGTGGCCGCGACGCCGCCGACCACCCCGGCGCCGATGGTGATGGCCCCCGGCGGCGAGGTCGCCGCGCTGGCCGCCGCACCGTCGCAGGCCGCCGCGGCCGCCCAGGCCGGCGAATCCGGCGGCAACCTCACCCCCGACTGGTGGAGCGAGAACGCGCTGATCAAGGCGCTGGCGAGCTACCTGGACAACCCGACGATGCCCGGCGGCGCCGAGCTGGCCCGGCTGCTGCAGTACCCGCTGGACACCCTCAGCTGGATGATCGCCAACCCGGCGGCCGCGCTGCCGTTCCTGCTGGTCGTCGGCTACCAGGCGTTCTTCCAGGTGTTCGGCTGGGGGTTCTGGGGAACGATGCTGACCGCCCCGCTGTGGCTGCCGTTGATCGCCGCGGCCGGGCTCGGCGTCGTCGGCGGCGTGCTGAGCCAGCTGGACCTGGGCCCCGAGGGGATGGAGCAGCCCGGCGAGGAGCCCGGCCAGCAGCGCACCCCCGGCGCCGAGCAGCACTACCCGGCCACCACCGTCGCCCCGAGTACCCCGGCCGGGGCGCCCCCCGCGCCCGCCGCCCCGGCGGCCCCCGCGGCACCGGCCGCCCCCGCCGCGCCCGCCCCGGCCGCGCCCGCGGCGATGATCGGCTACGCGGTGCGGATGGATCCCGAGCAGGGCGTCGGACCGACGCTGACCGACCGGACCGGCGCGCAGGCACCGGCGCAGGGGCTGGCGGCACCGGCGGCCGCCGCCGCGATCGCCGCCGCCGCGGCCGCCAAGCGCCGGGCCCGGCGCCGCCGCGGCGCCGCCATCAAGGACCAGGGCAACCGCGACGAGTACCTGACCCTTGACGACGACCTCGGCACTCCGCCGCCGGCCGCCGAGCCGGCCGGGCGCCCCGCCCCGGCCGCCACCACCCGGGCCGCCGGGCCCGGGGCGGGCACCGTCGGCGCGGCCGGCGCGTTCTCCGGGACCACACCGGCGCAGACCGAGACCGCCACCGGGCTGACCGCGCTGCCCGACGACGGTTACGGCACCGGGCCCGCCGGTCCGCTGCTGCCCGGCGGCTGGCGCGACGCACCGCCCGGAAACGAAGGGGGGCCGCCGGCTGAACCTGAACGCTGACGCGGCCCGCCGCACCGCAGTTCCCATCCACCCCGGCCCTGAAAACCGGCCCGGCACAACAACCCCGATCGGAGAATCACCATGAGCTTTCTGGACGCCCACATCCCGCAGCTGGTCGCCTCGGAGGCGAACTTCGGCGTGAAGGCCGGCCTGATGCGCGCCACCATCAACGGCGCCGAGCAGTCCGCGCTGTCCGCCCAGGCCTTCCACCGCGGCGAGTCCTCGGCCGCGTTCCAGGCCGCGCACGCCCGGTTCCTGGAGGTGGCCGCCAAGGTCAACCTGCTGCTCGACGTCGCGCAGATCAACCTCGGCGACGCCGGCGCCTCCTACGTCGCGCAGGACGGCGCGGCCGCCGGCAGCTACGGCACCTTCTGATCGCCCAGAAACTGACCGCCCAAAACAACAGCTAGAGAGGAACATTCGCCATGGGACAGATCATGTACAACTACCCGGCGATGCTGGGTACCGCCGCCGAAATGAGTGGCTACTCCGGCACGCTGGCCGGCGTCGGTGCCGACATCGCCGCCGAGCAGGCCGCCCTGCACGCCTCCTGGCAGGGTGACACCGGGCTGACCTACCAGGCCTGGCAGGCGCAGTGGAACACCGCCATGGATGAGCTGGTGCGCGCCTACCGCGCGATGGCCGGCACCCACGAGCAGAACACCATGTCGATGATGGCCCGCGATCAGGCCGAGGGCTCCAAGTGGGTCTGACCGGTGGCCGCCGCTAACGCCGTCGAGCTGACGACCGAGGCGGCCTGGTTCATCGCGGACGAGGTGGGGGCCGGTTCCTTCCCCTGGGTGCTGGCCATCACCGTGCCGTTCACCGACGACGCCGAGCGCGGCGCGTTCGCCGAGCGGCAGCGCGAGCAACTGCGCCGGCTGCAGGTCATCGGCGCCGACGGCACGATCTCGGCGTCCGTCGCGCGCTGGGTGTCCGCGGTCTGCTTCCCGCAGCGCTGGCTGGAACTGCGGTTCGTCGGCCGGTCCGGGCACGCCGACGACGTGCTGCGCGGGGTGGTCGCACAGCGCGACGGCCGGGTGGTGGTGGCGCTGCGCAGCGGCGGGCTGATCACCCTGAGCGCGATGGACATCGTCGACCCGGCCGGGCTGGTGCCGGTGGTCACCGCCGGCCTGCCCGGTGCGGCGCCGGCCCGGTTCCCCGAGTTCGCGCTGCCCGCCCGCGCCGGGGCGCGTGCCGACGAGCGGTTGCGCCGCGGCGCGCCGGTGACCGAGGTGGTGGCCGAACTCGGCATCCCGCGCGGGGCCCGCGACGTCGTTGCCGCGGTGTACACCGGCCAGCGCAGCTACGCCGAGATCGTCGCGGGCGGCCGCGGGGAGGGCACCGAGGCGACCACCGAGGTCGGGCTGGGCATCGTCGACTCCGCCCAGGGCCGGATCCTGGTCACCCCAACCCGCGCCAACGACGGCCAGTGGGTGTCCACCTTCACCCCGGGCACCCCGCTGGCGATCGCGCGGGCGCTCGACGAACTGACCGCCACCCTGGCCACCGGCCACTGGTTCGAAAAAGCCCGGCTCACCCGGGATTTCGCGGTCTGACCGCGACCACAACTTCAGTACGAGACCCACCCAGCAGAGAGAAGACCCACGCATGACCCAGACCCTGGACAACCCGGTGTTGCCGGCCCCGGTGCTGCCCATCGTCCGCGTCGCCGTCCTGGCCGAGCGCCGGATCGTCGAGATCGCCCTGCCGACCGAGGTTCCGCTGCGCGAGGTGATGCCCGCGGTCGAGCGGTTGGTGCACCTGGACGACGACTCCGCCGAGTCCGCCGAGTCCGCCGAGACCGCCGCGCCGACCGCGCGCCGGCGCAGCCTGGCTCCGATCGGCGGCGCGCCGTACAGCCTGGACGCCAGCCTGGACACCGTCGGCGTGGTCGACGGCGACCTGCTGGCCCTGGTGCCGGTCCCGGCCGGCCCCGCCGCACCCGGCGTCGTCGAGGACATCGCCGACGCGGCGGTCATCTTCTCCCGCTCCCGGCTGACCGGCTGGGGCATCGACCGGATCCGCACCCTGGCCCGGGCCGCGGCGGTGCTGCTGCTGCTCGCGGTGACCGGCGTCGGGGTGGCCTACCGGCTCTCGGCCGGCTCGGTGACCGGCCTGTACGTGGTGAGCGCGGCCGCCGCGATCGCCGTGCTGACCGCGCTGACGCTGCGCGACCGCCGGGACGTCCCGGCGGTGGCCGCCCTGGTCCCGATCGCGGCGGCCTTCACCCTGGCGGTGCCCGGCGAGTTCGGCGCCGCCCAGCTGCTGCTCGGCGCCGCAGGCGTCACCGCGTGGGCGGCGATCAACGTCATCCTGTCGGCGCGCCGGACCGCGCTGTTCACCGCCGTCGCGGTGGTCGGTGCCGCGCTGTCGGTCACCGCGGGCATCGCCGTGCTGTGGCCCGGTCTGCCGCTGGCCACCCTGGGTGCCGGGCTGATCCTGGCCGCGCTGCTGGTCACCGTGCAGGCCGCCGGCCTGTCGGCGGTGTGGGCGCGGCTGCCGCTGCCGGTCATCCCCGCCCCCGGCGATCCGGTTCCCGCCGCGCCCAGCCGCTCGGTGCTGGCCGACCTGCCGCGCCGGGTCGAGCGGGCCGACGCCCACCAGAGCGGCCTGCTGGCCGCCGCGGTGGCGCTCACCGTGCTGGGCTCGCTGGCCGTCGTCGTCCCGGTGGCCGGCCAGGCTCCGGCCGGGGTTTGGGCCTGGTACCTGGTGGGCGGCACCTCGCTGGCCTCGGTGCTGCGGGCCCGGGTGTGGGACTCCGCGGTCTGCAAGACCTGGCTGCTGTCCCAGCCGTTCCTGCTGGCCGTGGCGCTGCTGGGACTGTTCGTCTGGCAGGCCGACTACGCCTCGGCGTTGTGGACCCTGGTCGCGTTGGCCGTGCTGACCGGCGGCTGGCTGATCGTCGCCGGCAACCCGAGGCTGGCCGACCCGGACGGCTACTCGCTGCCGATCCGCCGGCTGGTGGGCTTCCTGTCGGCCGGCGTGGACGCCTCGCTGATCCCGGTGATCGCCTACCTGGTCGGGATCTTCGCGCTGGTGCTGCAGCGGTGACCCGACGGCGCACCGGTGCGGGCCGAGCCGGGCTGGCAACGCTGGCCGCGGTCGCCGCCGTCGCGGCGTCCTGCCCGCCGGCCTCGGCGATCACCCCGCCGACCGTTCCCGACTCCGCGGCCCCGCCGTCCGGCGGCGGCGTGCCGATGACCCAGCGCAACGCCTGCGTGACCACCGGCCTGCGGGCCGGTGCGGACCCGGCCGCGGTACCGGCCGCGGCGCAACTGCTCAACCTCGACGGCGCCTGGCGGTTCTCCCGCGGGGAGGGCCAGACGGTGGCCGTCATCGACACCGGCGTGCAGCCGGGCCGGCTGCTGCCCAACGTCGAGGGCGGCGGCGACTTCCTCGGCAGCGGCGATGGCCTGACCGACTGCGACGGGCACGGCACCCTGGTCGCCGGCATCATCGCCGGCCAGCCCGATGGCGGCTTCTCCGGGGTGGCCCCGGCGGCCCGGCTGATCTCGATCCGGCAGGCCTCCCCGCGCTTCTCGCCGAACACCCCCGGCGCCGACCCCGCCCTGGAGCGGGCCCGCGCCGACATCGCCTCGCTGGCCCAGTCCATCGTGCGGGCCGCCGACCGCGGCGCCCGGGTGATCAACATTTCGGTCACCACCTGCCTGCCCGCGGACAACACCCTGGACCAGGACGCGCTCGGGGCGGCGCTGCGCTACGCCGCCGTCGACAAGGATGCCGTCATCGTGGCGGCCGCGGGCAATGCCGGCTCCGGCGCCGCGAACATCGGCAGCTGCGCACCGAATCCGCTTGGCGGGCTGGGTAATCCGGCCGATCCGCGGGACTGGTCGGGGGTCACCTCGGTGTCGGTGCCGTCCTGGTGGCAGCCGTACGTGGTGTCGGTCGGCGCGCTCGGCCCGGCCGGGGCGCCGTCGTCGTTCAGCATGCCCGGGCCGTGGCTGGGCATCTCCGCGCCCGGGGAGAACATCCTGTCGGTGTCCAACGCCCCCGACGGCGGCCTGGCCGACGGCACCCCCGACGACAAGGGCAAGCTGCGGGCACTGAGCGGCACCAGCTACGCGACGGCCTACGTCTCCGGGGTGGCCGCCCTGGTCCGCAGCCGCTTCCCGCAGCTGTCCGCCGGCCAGGTGGTGGAGCGCCTGACCGGCACCGCGCACAACGGTGCCCGGGCCCCGTCGAACCTGGTCGGCGCCGGCACCGTCGACCCGGTCGCCGCGCTGACCTGGGAGCTGCCCGCCACCGCCCGGGGGCCGCAGACCACCGCCATCGCCGCGCCGATCCCGGCGCCGGCACCCGATCACACCGCCCGCAACATCGCCTTCGCCGTCACCGGGGTGTTGGCGCTGGTGGTGGCGGGCACCGCGGTCGCGGTGCGCCGCCGCGACCAGGACCACCCCGACCGCCTCGCCGCGGCCGGGCCAGGAAAGGAACACTGAGCATGCGACGACCGACGATGGTCTGGCCCGGGCCGGGCCGGCTCACCCTGGTGGCGCTGTGCGCGGTGCCCGCGGCGATGGCCTACCCGTGGCACACCGTGGGGCAGCGTTGGGTGCTCGGCGTCGGGGTGGCCGTCGCGGTGCTGCTGCTGCCGTGGTGGCGCGGCGCGCACCTGAGCACCATGGCGGGCCGGCGGATCGCCATGCTGGCGCGGCGGCGCCGCGAGCCCGGCGCGCCCGAGCTGCTGGAGCACACCCCGACGCAGGCCCGCACCACCGCGGTGCTGCAGGTTCGGCCCGCGGCCGCCGTCCACGACGAGGACGACGTGCCGCAGGAACTGCCGCTGCCGCTGATCGCCGGCTACCTCGACCGATACGGGATCCGCTGCGAATCGGTCCGGATCGCCAGCCGCGACACCCCGGACCGGCGCAGCACCTTCATCGGGCTGACGGTCGCCGCCACCCCGAATCTTGTTGCGCTGCAAGGCCGCGGCCCCGACATTCCGCTGCGCCGGACCGCCGAGACGGTGGCCCGCCGGCTCGCCGACGCGCTGCGCGAGCTGGGCTGGGAGGCCACCGCGGTCACCGGCCAGCTGGAGGTGCCCGAGCTGCTCGGCCCGGCCGCCGCCGAGCGGTGGCGCACCGTGGCCGACGGGTCCACCGGCTTCGTCAGCGGCTACGCCGTCACCGTCGACGACGAGCTGCCCGACACCCTGGCCGAACTGTGGGCGCTGGAGTCCGCGGAGATCTGGACGGTTGCCGAGATCAGCGCGGCGGGCCTGGCCGTCGCCGCGGCGGTGCGCAGCGCGGACACCCCGGCCCCCGACGGGCCGCTGCCGACCCTGACCGCGGTGCGCGGGCGTCAGCGTGCGGCGCTGGCCGCGCTGCACCCGATGTCCACCGATCCGGTGCTGGCCCGGCCGGGTTCGGTCGAGGTGCTCGGCGAACTGTCCTGGCCCGCGGTGCTCGACGAACGGGTCGCCGCGGGCTGAGCCCGGCCGGTTCTGAACGGGATCAGAACATCACCGGCGCCAGGAACCGGGTCATCCGGCGCAGGTAGTCGGGTTGGCTGACGTGCAGGATGTGGTTGCCCGGGAACCAGTGCAGCGCGCAGCGGTCCCAGTGCCGCCAGAGCGCCTCGGACTGCTCCGGCGGCGCCAGCCGGTCGCCGAGGCCGGTGATGATCAGCCGGCGTTCCCGCGGCACCAGCGGCCGGTAGTTCAGCGGCGAGTGATACGCCGAGGCGGCGCGCGCGTCGGCGCGGCTGACCCCGCCGCCGAGCCGGGACAGCGCCACCAGCTTGTTGGCTGGGAACCAGGAGTCGAACATCGCCTCGGGCTCCACCACCGGGACATTGGGGATGACCGCGCGCAGCCGGTGATCGGTGCTGGCGATCAGCGCCGAGGTGTACCCGCCGAGGCTCATCCCGGTCAGCGCGATCCGGTCCACCCCGGTGAACTCCAGGTAGTCCATCAGCGAGCGGAAGTCGTAGACGGCCTGCCCCATGGTCTCGGCGAAGCCGGCCATCCCGTTGGCGAAGATGCCGTAACCGCTGAACGGGGAACCCTTTTCGGCGCGCGGGCCGTGGAACGGCAGGGTGTACAGCACGATGTCGTAGCCGGACTTGAAGAACCACGGCAGCGAGAAGAACAGCCCGTTGAACAGATACGGCGAGCCAAGGAAACCGTGGATGACGCACAGCGTCGGCCGCGGCCCGTCATCGTGGCGCCAGTGCTGGGCGTGCACGGTGTTGTTGTGCTCGAACCCGGCCCACAGCCCGCGCAGCTCCGGGTTCAGCGGCCGGAAGCCGCTGGCGAACCGGACCTGCTCGACCCGGCCGTGCGCCACCCACTGGGCGACCGGCCCGGCCGGGCGGGTGCTGACCTTCGGCGGGTCGGTCGGCGCGGGGAAGGAGGTGGCGACGCTGCGCGCGGCGGCCAGCTCGGCGTAGAACGCCAGATTGCGCCGCTCGGCGATCGTCTCGCTGCCGCGCAGCAGCCCGGTGACCATCGGCGGCAGCAACGCCGCGCCCACCAGCGAGGAGATCGCGGTGCGCAACCCGAAGTCGGCGGCCGCCGAGGCGTCCACCACCGCGCGCTGCGCCCAGGTCAGGTCGGCGCGGGCGGGCAGGCCGCGCGGACCGGCTTCGCCGCCGGGCATGTCCGGCACCGGCAGCGGCGGGTCCAGCGGGTCTTCGGTCTGCGGAGTTACGCCCACGGCTGTCGATGTTAACCCCGGTGTCGGTGTGGTAGTCGTGAACGCATGACCCGTCACCGGCTGACCCTCGCCCTCTCGGTCGCCGCGGCCGCCGTCTACCTGCTGATGTGGGTGGGTTTCGCCGCCGACTGGTCCTGGCTGCGGGTCGCCGACGACTGGGCGCTGCGGCACTGCTACGACTTCGCGGTCGGCCGGCCGGGCTGGGTCACCGGCTGGGACGTGTTCTGCACGGTCTTGGGCACCGTGGTGCTGCGGGGGTTGGTCGCGGTGCTGATCATCGTCGAGTTCGTCCGCCGCCGGGCGCGGGTGGCGACATTCCTGCTGCTGAGCGTCGAACTCAGCGCCGCGGTGACCGAATTGGCCAAGTGGCTGGCCGGCCGGGCCCGCCCGGACACCGCGCTGGTGTACGCGCACGGGCTGTCGTTCCCGTCCGGCCACGCGCTGGGGCTGCTGGTCATCGTGGCCGCGCTGCTGACGGTGTACCTGCGCGACCTGCCGGCCGGCTGGCGCGCCCCGGCGCTGTGGGCGGGGGTGGCGCTGGTGGTGGCGACCGGCGTCGGCCGGGTGGTGCTGAACGTGCACCACCCCTCCGACGTGCTGGCCGGGTGGGCGCTGGGATACCTCTACTTCGCGTTCTGCCGGTGGGTGTGCCCGCCGTTCAGCGTGGCGGACGGAACACCGGCAGCGCCCGATACAGCGAGGCGAACGACGCCTGGGTCAGCGGCGGGCTGACCTCCCCGTCGTGCGCGAGCGGGGTGGGGCCGTCGACGGCGGTGAAGGAGAACTCCGGCACCTGCAGCTCGTGATACAGCGGGCTGCGGGTCAGCCGGCCCAGCGCCAGCGCGGACAGGATCCGCAGCCGGGCAAACCGCCGGCCGACCTCCAGGATCCGGACGTCGATCAGGCCGTCGTCCATCCGGGTGCGGCGGGCCGGGGCGAACCCGGCCGGCAGGTAGATGGAGTTGCCGAGGAAGAACAGCGACGTCTCGATGGTGGTGTTGTCGTAGCGGATCCGCACCGACCGCTCGCCCCGCAGCGTCTTCCACAGTGCGTAGCCGCCGGCCAGCGGCTTGCCGATCCGCTTCTCGTAACGCTCCCGGGTGGCGACGAACTGCGGGTAGGCGCCGATGCTGGCGGTGTTGACGACGATATGGGTCTGGTTGAGCCGGATCAGGTCGACCCGGCTGACGGTGCCGTTCCGCACTGCCGCGATGGTCTTGGCCGGGGTTGGGCAGCCGATGTCCTTGGCGAAGTGGTTGAAGGTGCCGGCCGGGAACACCGCCAGCGGGAGGCCGGTGTCCAGCGCGACCGCCGCCGCGGTGCCGACGGTGCCGTCCCCGCCGGCGATGCCGAGCACCTCGGCGCGGCCGGCCGCGCTGCGCAGCACCTGCGCGACGTCGTCGTCGGAGGTCAGCTCGACGATCTCGGCGGCCGGCAGCTCCTGGCGGATCTGCTGCAGCACGCGGGTTCCGGTGCCGCTGCCGGAGGCCGGGTTGATCACCACCACCAGGCCGGCGCCGTCGACCCGGGGTGGGGTGTCGACGGTCAGCGGCTCGGTCGGCGGCAGCTTGGTATCGACGACCGGCGGCACCAGCCGGGCGCCGGCCACCGCGACCGCCGCGCCGATGCCGAACCCGGCCAGCACATCGCCGGGGTAGTGCGCACCGGTGTAGACCCGGGACAGTCCGACCAGGCTGGCCAGCCCGGCCAGCGCCAGCCCGGCCGGCGCGGATTCCATCCCGACGCCGACGGCGAACGCCGCGGCGCTGGCCGAATGCCCGGACGGGAAGGAGTTCGACCGCGGGTAGCGGTGGATGCGCCGCAGCAGCGGGACCGCGGTGTGCCCGGGGCGTTCCCGGCGCCAGATCCGCTTGGCGACCTGGTTGGTGACCAGGCTGGTGACCCCGAGGGTGAGCAGCCCGCGCACCGCGCCCCGGCGCAGCGACGGGTTGCCGGTGGCGGCCAGCAGCGCGGCGATGCCCATCCACAGTTTGGAGTGGTCGGCGGCGCGGGTCAGCGGCGGCAGGATGGCGTCCAGCAGCGGTGTCTCGGTGCCGGCGACGGCGTCGAACACCTCCCGGTCCAGCGTGCTCAGTCCCTCGGTGATCTCCTGGAATCCGCGGCTGCCGGGCAATGATCGGGCCATCCGGACACCTTAATCGGCCCGGTCGCCCCCGCGGGGTTCGACGATGATCCGCCGCGTCGCGGTGACCCGGCCCTCGACCCGCTTGGTGACCGCGGGCGCGGCCGGCGGGGCATCGATCCGGCCCTGCACCGGGGCGCCGTTGCGCACCGTGGGCACCGAAACCCGCCGGGTGCCGGTCGGCTCGGCCCCGCCGCCACCGGCGGGCGCGCCGGCCAACGGTGCGGCCGGCATCATCGGCATCCCGCCAACCCCCGGCGCGATCGGCGCTGCGTGCGGTGCGGGCAGTGCCGGGACGACGGGCACGCTGCGGCCCGACGTCGGCACCGTGGCGCCCGACGGGGCCGGCGGCGGGCCGAGCAGGGTGGCGGGGGTGGTCGGCCCGGACCCGGGTGCGTCCGCACCGCCGGGACCCGCGCCGCCGGATCCATCCGAGCCGAATCCGTCCGCGCCGGAAAGGAATTCGTCGCCCAGCGGGTCGTCGAGCCAGTCCTCGACGGGCGGCTCGGCCTGACCGGCGGCCGAGGACAGCTGCTCGGCGAGCTGCTGGCCGAGCTGACCGGCCTGGGCGGGCAGTTGGCTCAGCGGCGCCACCAGCCCGCCGAGACCACCGGTCAGGCCGCCGACCAGGCCGCTGATCAACTGCGGGATCTGCTGGGCGAACTGATCGCCCTGGCCGCCCGGGTCGACCGCGGCCAACTGCCGGGCGGAGGCCTCCTCGTTGGCGGGGAACTTGGCCGCGGCGTCGGCGGCCTTGAGCTCGCGCTCGGCCTGCTCCCGGGCGACCCGCTCGGCGTCGGCGGGATCACCCCAGTTCGCGGCGAGTTGCAGCACCTGGGCCCACCACTCGGTCAGCACCGTGCCGGCCAGCACCGGATCCGACGGGATCGGTGGTGGTGGCGGCAGCCCCAGCAGCTCGAGGTACCGGACCGCCTCGGCGTTGATGGTCGGCGCCATCGCTCCAGGGTAGTTCCGGGCCGGCGGCGGCGGTATTCACTTTTCCCGGCGACTGACTTTTCCAGCGAATGACCCTGCGCCGTGACCAAAGCTTGACTTGACCCCGGCGGCAGCCGGTCGTGACGATGGCTGGATGCGCCGGCTGGTCGATCTGTGCTGCGCGGTGGCCGGTGCGCTGGTCATCGCGCTGGTCGTCGTCGCCCCCGGGTACGCCGCCGGACCGTGGTTCGGCGGGCAGGTCGGCAATGCCACCCAGGTCATCTCGGTGGTCGGCACCGGCGGCTCGAACGCCACCGTGGACCTCTGGCAGCGCGGCCCGGCCGGCTGGGCGCCGGTGGGTGCCGGGATCCCGGCGAAGGTCGGTGGGCAGGGCATCTCGCGCAACACCTTTGAGGGTTCCGGGGCGACGCCGATGGGCATCTTCACCCTTAACTCGGCGTTCGGCACCAAACCCAATCCGGGCTCCGGGTTGCCCTACGTACAGGTCGGCCCCCAGCACTGGTGGGTCGGTGACGTCAACAGCCCGCTGTACAACACCATGGCGGTCTGCGCGCCGGCGGACTGCCCGTTCAGCACCGCCGCGCCGACGGAGAACCTGGACATCCCGGTGTACGCGCAGGCGGTGGTGATGGGCGTCAACGCCGCCCGGACGCCGGGCAAGGGCAGCGCGTTCTTCCTGCACGACACCGACGGCGGGCCGACCGCCGGGTGCGTCGCGATCGATCCGGGCATGCTCACCAAGATCATCGGCTGGCTGCGCCCGGGTGCGCTGATCGCCATCTCGAAATAGCGGGTCAACCGTGCAGGGCGGGACCCGGGGTGAGGTGAAATGACAAGCCCTGCAACGACATCGTCGCCTCGTAGGTGCGCTCGTAGCCGGTGGCGCAGATCCGCCAGCCGTCCGGGGTGCGCCGGTAGGTGTCGGCGTAGAACGCCGCGCCGATCAGCATGAAGTTCGCCTCGGCGAGGATCACCCGGTCCTGCAGGTACCAGCGGCCGGTGGCCTCGTCGCCGGTCACGGTGATCTCGGGGTGCCCGACCCGGTGCTCGGTGATCACCGCGGCCGGCATCGCGGTGCGCAGGTAGCCGACCAGCGAGGCGCGGTCGGTGAACCGCAGCGGCACACCGTCGGGCGCCGAACCGTAGTTGCCGACGACGTCCTCGGTCAGGGTGTCGGTGAAGGTGTCCCAGTCCTTGGTGTCCAGGGCCCGCAGATAGCGGTACTTGAGCGCCTCGATGTTTCGCAGATCGTCGTCCCGCAGCTCGTCCATGCCCGCGATTATTGCCCGCCGGCCAGGGTTCGGGCGGCCATCTCGGTGAGCGTGGCCCGTTCGGCGCGCCAGTCCAGCGGTTGCCCGACGATCAACTGCGCGAGCACCATGCCGCGCAGCGCCGCCCAGATCACCTCGGCGACCGGGTGATCGGCGGGGTCGTCGGAGATCAGCCGGCCGAGCGCCTGGGTGGCGGTGTTCATCTCGGCCAGGTGTCGGTGCTGCGGATCGCCGCCTCGGGTGGCCTGCAGGATCTCCAGGGCGGCCATCGACGTCGGGCTGCTGTAGCACTCCCAGGCGATGTCGATGACGGTCTCCAGCCGCCGGCGGGTTGGCAGGTCGGCGACCCGGGCGCCGGACAGCCGCTCGATGAGCCGGGCGACCCCGTCGGACACCACGGCCATCAGCAGGCCGTTGCGGTCGCCGAAGTGGTACTGGATGACTCCCCAGGTGACCCCGGCGCGTTCGGCGACGTGCTTGGCGGTGGCGGCGCCGAAACCCTCCTCGAGGATGCAGCGCACCGTCTCGTCGATGATCTTGGCCCGCGTCTGGTCGCCGCGCCGGCGCGGCGCCTGGGTGCGGCGGGTGGGTGCCGTCGAGCGGTTCGTCATCGTCTTCTTTATAGCATTGTTGACTTAATAACATTGTCAACTCTATGTTTAGTTGGTGACGGTAAAGCCCAGCCCCACCCCCAGCCGCTTCGCCAGCCTGTCCCGCGAGGAACTTGCCACCCTCGTGCCGGAGCTGCTGCTCATCGGCCAGCTCATCGACCGGTCCGGGATGGCGTGGTGCATCGTCAACTTCGGCCGCGAGGAGATGCTGCAGATCGCTATCGAGGAGTGGTCCGGCGCCAGCCCGGTCTACACCCGGCGGATGCAGAAGGCGCTGAAGTACGAGGGCACCGACATCTACACCATCTTCAAGGGCCTGCAGCTCGACATCGGCGCCCCGCCGCAGTTCATGGACTTCCGCTACATCGTCCACGACCGCTGGCACGGTGAGTTCTACCTCGACCACTGCGGCGCGCTGCTCGACGTCGAACCGATGGGCGAGGACTACGTCACCGGCATGTGCCATGACATCGAGGACCCGACCTTCGACGCCACCGCGGTGGCGACCAACCCGAAGGCGCAGGTCCGCCCGATTCACCGCCCGCCCCGCACCCCGGCCGACCGGTCCCCGCACTGTCACTGGACGGTCAATATCGACGAGGACAACCCGGAGGTCACCGGTCTGCCGCCGCTGGCGATCATCGAGGCGACCCGGGCCGCGAGCTGGGAACTCGCCGACATCGACCCGGCCGACCAGGGCCGGGCGGACTACTCCGGCGAGCTGCTGTCGGACTTCGACTTCGCCGCCTACTCGCATTCGGCGCTGGTCCGCATCGCCGACGAGGTGTGCCTGCAGATGCAGTTGCTGCACCTGTCGTTCGTGCTGGCCGTGCAGCTGCGCGCCGCCGACGCCGCCCAGCTCACCGAGATCTGCACCAAGCAGCTCACCGGGCTGGCCGGGGTGGCCGCCGAGCGGATCCACCGCGCGCTGCGGCTGCCCGGCGGGTCCGAGGGCGTGCTTCGGACCCTGGAACTGCACCCGCTGGTCAACCCGGCCGGCTACGTCGACGCCGAGTTCGGCGACGGCCGGATGCGGGTGCGCCGCAGCGCCGCGCACGACGACGGCGCCTGGATCACGCTGTGCGGCCCCGGCCACACCGAGGCGCTGCAGGCCATCGCCACCGCAATCGACCCCCACCTGGCGGTCGAGATCGACGGCACCGCCGACGACTGGACCATGACCCTGGGGCACCGTGAGCGGCCGCTGCGGGAATCCGGGGAGGTCGCGGTGGTCAAGGTCAGCGGCGGGGCGGCGTTCGTCTTCGCGCCGCGCGAATCGCTGCCGCTGACCGTCCTGTAGCGGCCACCGGCCCGGCGGCCAAGCCCTCGGGTAGGGGTGTCGGAGGCCGGAGCGACGGCGCCCGACCGATATGGTGGCCGGGTGACTGACCCGACCGGGCTGTCGATCGGCGCCATGCACCTGGTTGCGGCGCGGGTGGGCGCACCGCCGGTGACCCGCCGATCCGTGCTGACGCTGTTCCGGCAGCGACCGCCCGAGGTGGGCACACCCGCCGACAATCCCGTACTTGCCGCCGCCGAGCCCGGCCTGGTGCTGCGCGGCTTCGTCGAGCGGGTCGGCGACCCGATTCCGCTGGTCGCCCCCGACGGCTCCGCGCATCCGGCCGACCGGCTGCTGGCCGCGGCGCTGGCCTCGATGGTCGGCGCGGTCGGCGGCGCCGGGGGTGCGGTGACACTCGCGGTGCCGTCGTACTGGGGTCCGGGCGTGCGCCGGGCCCTGGAAAATGCGGTGCGCGCCGACGCCCGGCTGAGCCCGGGTGGGGTGGCACCGCGGCTGGTGCCCGACGCCACCGCCGCGCTGACCGCGTTGCAGACCGATCCCGGGCTGCCCGGCCACGGTGTCATCGCGGTGCTGGACTTCGGTGCCAGCGGCACCAGCATGACCCTGTTCGACGCCGACGCCGGGTTCGCCCAGCTCGGCGAGACCGTCCGGTATCCGGACTTCTCCGGGGACCAGATCGATGCCGCGGTGCTCGCGGCGGTGCTGGCCGATCTGGAGGCGCGCGGGGACCTGGACCCGGCGGCCACCGCCGCCGTCGGCTCGCTGGCGACCTTGCGCGGCGAGGCCCGTCGGGCCAAGGAACGGTTGTCGGCACAGACCGTCACGACGCTGCCGCTGGAGCTGCCCGAGGGCGCCGGCCGGGTGGAGGTGCGGTTCACCCGCGCCGAGCTCGACGCGCTGATGGTCGGCGGGCTCGGCGGTGTGCTCGACGCCCTGCAGCAGCTGCTGGACCGCGGCCGGATTCCGTGGGCGCGGATCTCCGCCGTCGCGACGGTGGGTGGGGGAGCGGCGATCCCCCTTGTCACGCAACGGCTTTCGCAGTTGTCCCAGGCGCCGGTGCTGACCACCGCGTGGTCGGGGCAGGGCGGGGCGATCGGTGCGGCGCTGCTGTCGGCCCGCGGCCCGGACGCCGACGCCGCGACCGGGATGTCCGCGGCGACCGCGTCGGCCGCGACCGGGCTGGCCCCGGCGGTCGGCGAGCCCGACACCGCCCGGAACCCGGCCGCCGGAGCCGGCACCGACGGCGGCGGGCTGGCCTGGTCTGAGGCCGCCGACGCGGTCGCCGATCCGCTGCCCTATCAGGGCGGCGAGATCGATTTCGGCAGCGCGGATTTCGGTGCCGCCGATTTCGGCAGCGCCGAGAACCCGTATCGGCCCGACGGCCCGCGCCCGCGGGTGGAGTACGACGACGCGGACCCGATTGCCGCGCCGCGCCCGCGGCGCAGTCGGCTGCCCGGGCTGGCGGTGGCCGGCGCGGGCCTGATCGCGCTGTTCGCCTTCGGGTCGGTCATCTACAACCTGGCCAACGACGCCAAGCCGATCGAGTCGGCCCCGAGCGTCACCGAGCCGGTGACCACGAAGGCGAAGCTGCCGCCGCCGCCGCCGGAGCCCTCGCCCGTCGAACAGACACCCGAACCGCCGCCGCCCCCGCCCCCGCCGCCGGTGACCACGACCCCGGAGTGGACGCCGACGACGACCACCGAACCGCCGGTGACCACCACCACGACGACCACGACGACCACCACCACGACGACCACCACCACGACGACGACGACCGAGCCGACGACGACAACCACGACAACGACGCCGCCGACGACCACCAGCACCCCGACCACGACGACCACCCCGCCGCGGATGACCACCACGCACCTGAATATCCCCGGGCTGCCGCCGATTCCGATCCCGGTGCCCGAGCAGCAGCCGCCGCAGTAGCCGTCGACACCAGGCAAAACCCGCCCGGATCACCGTCGTCACCGTAGGTTGAGGCGCGGGAGTGCACATGGCCGAATTCATGAGTAACAGCGACGCCTTCACCTGGGCGATGGAGGCGGATCCGCGGCTGCGATCGACGATCGTGAGCCTGCTGATCCTCGATGAGCGCCCGGACTGGGATGCGGTGACCCACCGCTTCGACCGGCTGTCGCGGGTGCTGCCGGTGTTCCGGCAGCGGGTGGTGGCCTCGCCGGTGCTGGCCCCGCCGCGCTGGGAGTACGACCCGGATTTCGATCTCGACTACCACGTGCGACGGATCGCCGCCCCGCCCCCCGCGGACACCGACGCGCTGCTGGAGCTGTGCCGGGTCGCGGCGATGGAATCCTTCGACACCGCCCGGCCGCTGTGGCACGTCACGCTGGTCGACGGGTTGGCCGACGGCCGGGCCGCGATGATCAGCAAGGTTCATCACGCGCTGACCGACGGCATCGGCGGCATTCAGATCGGGATGACGCTGTTCGACCTGCAACCGGAGGCGCCCACCCCGGAGTTGCCGGACCCGCCCGGCGGCGCCGTGGCCGATCGCTGGGATGAGTACCGGGCCGCGCTGCGCTACGGGGCGGGGCTGCTGGGCTCGGCGGTGACCGGTGCGCTGACCGCCGCCCCGCGACTGTTCTACGACGGCCTGCGGGATCCGCGCGGCGCGGTCGTCGAGGTCGCCGAGACGGCCGCGTCGGTGTACCGGACGGTGCGGCCGATCAGCCGGACCGGATCGCCATTGATGAAGGAACGCACCCTGATTCGCGATCTGTCCACCTACTCGGTGCCGATGGCGCAGCTGCGCGCGGTGGCCAACGCCCGCGGCGCGGCGCTCAACGATGCGTTCCTGGCCGGGGTCACCGGCGGGCTGCGCCGCTATCACGAGCAGCACGGGTCGCAGATCGACGAGCTGCACCTGACCATGCCGATCAGCCTGCGCACCGAGGCCGACGCGATGGGCGGCAACCACATCACCCTGATGCGCTTCGATGTGCCCGCCGGTGAGCTGGATCCGGCCACCCGGATCGAGCGAATCCACCGCCGGGTCCGCCGGGTGCGCTCGGAAAAATCGCTGCCCTACACCCAGTTGATCGCCGGCGCGCTGAACCTGGTGCCGCGCGAGGTGCTGGGGTCGGTGCTGACCCGGGTGGACTTCCTGGCCAGCGACGTGCCGGGGATCCCGGTTCCGGTGTTCCTCGGCGGTGCCCGGGTGGTCGAGCAGTACGCGTTCGGCCCGACCATCGGCGCGGCCGTCAATGTCACCCTGCTGACCTACGTGGACACCTGCGCGTTCGGCATCGACATCGATGTCGGGGCGATCCCCGACCCGGCGGTATTCCACCGCTGCCTGGTCGAGGGGTTCGCCGAGGTGCTGGCGCTGGCCGACTGAACGGGGTCCGGCGGAACGGGTTCGCGCGGAACGGATTCTGCGGGAGCCGGGCTCAGGCTGAGTCGGCTCAGGCGGCGGTCGTGGCGGCGTCGCTCGCGGGAACCCAGGCGCACGGGTGACCGAAGGCGCGGGCGGCCCGGCGGGCCAGATCGGCGCGGGCGGTGTCGTTGGCGGCCAGCGCCGCCCGGTTGCCGGGCAGCAGCGCGCCCAGATCCCAGCGGCCGATGCGACGGTTCTGCTGCTGCGCCCGGTCGATCTCGTCGCGGCACTGCCGGTAGCTGCCGGTGAAGTCGTAGCGCACGGTCAGGGCGGTGAGGCCGACCCCGACGCGCCGGACCAGCTCGACGCGGAACTCCGGATTGCCGGTGTCGACGCTGGTGGTGACGGTGTTCTTGGCGAGGGTGGCGGTGCCGCTCATGGTGGTCTCCTCATCTCCTTCCGCTACGGTTTCATAGCGGGCATGAGGTAACTATGACAGAGAAACCGTAGCGGTGCAAGTTAAACCGTAGCGCTGCTCCGGATTGTCTATGCGGGGTCCTCCGGGGCGGCGTCTTCCGGGGTGGCGCCGGTATCGGCGGGTGCGGCGGCGATCCTCGGCGTCGCCGGCGGTGCCGCGGCGATCTTCGGGGCCGCGCCGGCGGGCCGTGCGGCGTCGGCCTGGACCTCGTCGGCCTGGCTCAGTTCGGCCTGGACCCCGTGAGTCCCCTCGGTCCGGTCGGCCGCGACGGCGGGATCGACAGGCAGCGCCGGCGGCCGGCGGTCGAGCACCGTCAGAGCCGTCACCGCCACGGCCGCCGCCAGCACGCACAGCACCACGTCGAACGTCGAGGTGATCTGCTGGAACTGGTCGTTGCCGAACACCGCCGTGCGTTCCGGCGTCACCAGCGCGTCGACCCGCGGCGACAGCCGCACCCCGAGGGCGACCCGGCACACCGTCAGCGCGACCAGGCCGAACAGCAGCACCCGAGCCGCCATCTTCGGCAGCCGGGCGAACCCGTTGAGCACCAGCCAGCCGGCCAGCACCGCGGTCAGCACGTCGACGGCCATCAGTGCGGTCTTCACATACGGCAGCTCCGGCACCTCCAGCACCCCGGCCAACACCAGGTCGGTGATCCGCAGCACCGCCGACACCGCGGCCCAGGCCGCGATCAGTTGCAGCGACCGGCGCACCGCGCCCCGCCAGGCCGCCGCATCCGGCGCCCGCCAGCTGCCGGCCCGCAGCATCGCCAGCGGTCCGGCGATCGCGGCGACCGCGACCCAGGCCAGGTAGCCCTCGTAGCCGACGCCGGCGGTCCCGGTGTTCTGCGCGATGCCGTGGAAGCCGTCGATCTGCCGGCCGGCCGGCAGCAGCCACACCAGCGCGCCGGCGATCAGGGTCGCGCCGCCCAGCAGCAGCGTGGCCAGCCGGTCGGGCTCGGCGTCGGTGCGCAGCCAGCGCGCGACCAGCAGGATCGGCGTCAGCGCCGCGGCGGCGTACAGCACCGCCGCCGCCACCACGGTCAGGTTCTGCCCGACGGCGTCGCCGTCGAAGATGCCGGGCACCACGAACCGCACCCGCCAGAACACGTTGAACAGCGCGGCCAGCACCGCCAGGCCGACGAAGACGTTGGTGACCAGCCGGCAGCCGCGGGCCCGGTGCCCGGAACTGGTGCCGATGCCGAACACCGGCTGCGCGCACAGCAGTGCCCCGGCCAGGCCGAACCAGGCGCCCGGGCCGACGCCGGGGGCGGGGTCGCCGGTACCGCCGAGCACGATCGCGCCGATCACCGCGAACACCACCGTCGCGGCGACCAGCGCCAGGTAGGGCAGGTTCAGCAGCAGCCGCATCCTGGTCACGCTTTCCGGTGCCGCCGCCGGGTCGGCCAGCCGCCGTCGGGTCAGTGCCACCGCGGCCCACGGGCCCAGCGAGCCGAGGAACAGCAGCGCGAACAGCCAGCCGTAGTTGCCGGGGACGCCGAGCCCGAACTGAATGTTCCACGGCAGCACCAGCGCGATCAGCACCAGCGCCGCGCCGATGCCGTCGCGCACGGCGTCGGCGCGGGGCAGGGGCATTGAAGCCTGCAGGCTTTGCGCGGACGGGCCTGGGGCGGGCGGATGGAGCGGGGATTGGGTGCCGGAGTCGGGCATGGCGGGTCCCTCTCGACGTCGGAGTGAGTCCGGGGTCGAACCTAACACCGCCGCCGGCCCGGAACCCGGCGTAACGATCAGCCCGGCACCGGGAGACCGGTCGCGGGAACATTGGCCGCGGCGGGATCGGGCAGCGGCACCGTCGCACCGCCGAGTTCGATGATCCCTCCGGTCACCCGGGTCAGCCGATCCGCGTCGGCGATGTCGAGCAGAACGAACTCGTCGGCCAGGCCGGGCCGGTCGCCGGCGGCATAGTTGAGCGCCAGCACCGTGGTCCGGGAGAAATACGGCCACGGCGTGCCCCGCAACTCGAACCGGCCGAGGTCGGCGTCGGCCGGCGGGCTCAGCGGGGCACCGGAGGCGCAGTGCGTGCGCGGCACCCCGACCCGGTCGATCAGCACCGCGGTGTCCGCGGCCAGCACCGCGTGCTCGGCCCCATCGGTGTTGTGCAGCGTCACCCAGGTGTCGTTGAGCAGCACCACCGGCGTCAGGGTGTTCAGGTAGTACGGGATCTGCTCGGTGCTCAGCCCCTGCACCGAGGCCCACCGCTGCGCGAGGTCGGCGTGCGCGTCCAGGTAGTTGGCCAGCGCGACGACGTCGCACGGGTGGCCGGTGGCGGTGCCGCCGTACAGTTCCGGCGCCCGACCGGACACCGTACGCACGCCGCGGGTCGGCGACACCGGCAGTCGCCACATCGCGGTGTCGGCGCTGCGCGCGGTCGGCTCGGCGACGACAACCGGCGCGGTCAGAATCGAATTGGTGAACGGTTGCACGACGGCGTTCGGCCCGACCAGCAGCACCTCGGGGGTGGCCGGGGCGGCCGGCGGCCGGTCGGGATCGTCGGCCAGCACCACGGTGACCAGGGCGGTCAGCACCAGCACCGTCAAGGTCAGCGCGGACAACGCCAGGATCCCCGGGGTCCGCGGGTTGATGATCGGATCCGGCCCGTTCACGGGTGGGCCCGCCGCAGTTTGGCCCGGGTCGGCGGACCGAGCGGATTCGCCCCGGCGGCCACGTCGATGACGCGCAGCCCGCTCACCCGGTCGTGCAGCCCGGGCAGCGGCAGGGCCGCCAGGCCGAGCGTCGCGACGAACACCAGGCTGCGCAGCACCGTCGGTCCGAACCCGGGCGGCCGATGGTCCAGGTTGACCAGGCGCAGCCCGAGCATCGATTTGCCCAGGGATTGGCCGGTCAGCGCCAGGCAGATCTGCAGCCACAGCCAGACCGCCAGGAAGGCCAGCGGCACCACCACGGTGATGACGGCGGACACCCCGAGCAGGATCCCGGCGATCGACAGCGGGAACGCCGGAACGATCATCACCGCGACGTCCATCAGGTAGGCGGCGCAGCGCACCGACCGGCCGGCGTACCGGACACCCGTCGTCGGCGCGGGCAGCAGGGTGGTTGCCGCATCGGCCCCACACGACGGGCAGTACGGGTCTTCCTCGGCGAATCCGGCGCCGCAGCGCGAACACCGCTGCGGCGCGGGTTCCGAGGGTGGGGCCATGATGGATCCGGTGCCTTCCGCCTGACGTTGCCCGGCCCACAGTAGTGGCCGGGGTGGGTAACGAGCGGCGCGCGGGTTGCGAAGATCCAGGCAAGACGACAGGTTTATTCCTTGCCGCGTGGGCGAGGCTGAGACAAAATTGTTATCGCGCAACGCGGTTCAATTCGAGGGACGTGCTGCATGGAAGTCATGCTGGGGGTTTCGGTGGACGGCGGCCGAGGGCAGATCGCGCTGCTCGACGCGTCCGACCGCCACGCGGTGATCGACCGGGCCGATGTCGAGGGGGCCGGAGCCCCGGAGTCGGTGCTGGTTGCCCGGGTCATCGCCACCCACCGCGAGCTCGCTGCGGCCGGCCACCGGCTGGTGGCCACCCGGCTGTGCAGCGCGGACGCCGACCTGGCCGGCCGGCTGGTCGAGGACCTCGACACCGCCGGACTGTCCAACGTCGCGGCGGTGGCCCCCGGGGAGGCCGGCGCAGTCGGCGGAGCTGACCTGGCGCTCGGCGCGGCGCTGACCGGCGCGATCGGCTCGCAGGCGATTGCCGAAGCCACCGCGGCCACCGGCTTGGCACCCGTCGTGGACCCGGAGGCGACCGGCTGGGCGCCGGCCGCGACGTCCGAGACCGGGGCGGTGTCTGCCGTCGACCCGGACGCGACGGGGTTGGCCCCGATCACCGCGGCCGAAGCTGCCGCGGCCACCGGCCTCGCACCGGTCGCCGACGCGCCGGACTGGGCGCCGACCGGTCGTGCCCCCGCGCTCGACGGCGACGCGACCTCCGCCGTGCCCGCCGGATCCGACGCGAAACTCGACACCGAGCGCAACCAGCTGGCCTACTCCCAGGAGGAGTCCGGGCCGGAGGAGTACCCCGAGCCCGAGGAGTACGCCGAGGACTACTACGACCCGTCGTCGGCCGTCTACGGCGGCACCCCCGCCGAGGACGAGGAGGACGACCGATCCCGGCTGCCGCTGCTGGTGGGCTCCTCGGTGGCGGCGGTGCTCATCGTCGGGGTGGCGTCGCTGGCGGTCAGCGTCGCCGTCGCGGTCCGCCCGGCCGCGTCCCAGCAGGCGCTGCGGCTGCAGCAGGACGCGGTGCCGGGCAAGTACTTTCCCGCCGCGCCCGGCCAGGGCGTGCAGCGCGACGGTGATGCCTGGACGATGGTCGAGCAGTTGCCGCCCCCCGGTGCGACGACGCCGGTGCGCACCTTTGAGCCGCTGGCGGTGGGCCGGGCCAACTCGGCGCTGCGCGACACCGGTGCGCAGACCGTGCGGGTCTTCCCCGACGGAGCGGTGTCGGTCGGCAATGCCGCCCCGATCCCGTCGCCGGTCGCGCCGGTGATCGGCCCCACCGCTCCGATCCCGGGCGTCACACCGGGGTTCACCCCCGGCTTCAACCCGGGCCTGGGGCAGTCGATGCTGAACCCGCTGCTGCTCGGTGCGGTGCTGCGCGACGTCGTGCAGGTCAACCCGGCGACTCCCGGCAGCAACCCGTGGAAGGACTTCTTCGACAAGACCAAGCCGGAAAGCACGAAACCGTCCGAGGACGGGACCGGGACCGAGGGCGGGACCGGGACTGAGGGCGGGACCGAGGGCGGGAACGGCACCGGGACCGGGACCGGGACCGGTGATGGCACCCAGCCGGGCAATGGCACCGACACGGGCAACGGCACCGACACGGGCGATGGCACCAAGCCGGGCACCGAGCCGGGGTCCGATCAGCCCGGCGGATCCGATCAGCCCGGCGGATCCGATTCGCCCGGCGGATCCGGCGACAAGACGCCGGGGGAATCGACCCCCGGGGACGGCACCGTCGGCACGCCGAAGGAGCCCGAGACCGGCGCCGACACCCCGTCGAACCCCGCCGACCAGAGCGACGAGGTCATCCCGTCGGGCACCTTGAAGGTGCCCGGGGAATCCCCGAAGCCGCAGAAGCCGGCGGAACCGCCGCTCCAGCCGAGCCCGGGTGCTACGCCGAAAAAGCCCGAGACCGGCGCGGGCAGTCCGTCGGCGCCCGAGGCCGGCCAGGACGACGGGACGCCGGGCGGATCCGCGCCGGAGGCGCCGGTATCGGTCGAACGGCCCGCGCCACAGGTGCCCATCCAGGCGCCGGTGCAGCAGGCGCCCGTTCAGTCACCGGTGCAACAGGCACCGGTGCAGCAGGCGCCCATCGAGGCTCCCGTTCAAGCGCCCGTCCAGGCCCCGGTCCAGGAGCCCGTGCTGCAGGCTCCGGTGCAAGCGCCTGTTCAGGCGCCGGTGCAAGCGCCCGTTCAAGCTCCGGTGCAGGCGCCCGTTCAGGCGCCGGTTCAGCGCGCGCCCGTGCAAGCACCGGTGCAGGAGCCGTCGTCGCGCAGCCCAATCCTCGAACTCCCCAGCCTCGGCGGCGGGAGCATCTTCGGCTCCAACTGAGCGATGCCCGTCGGCCGGTCGATGGCCCGGCGCCCCAGTCGTACACAATGGTGGCGATCACGCGGTGCACGGTCGCGGCGTCGACCGGCGGTGGGAGGAGAACATGAACGGCAGCTTTGGACTCGCGTCGGTGTTGAGCGTGATGCTGATCTGGGTGATCGCCGCCGCGGTGACCGCGGTGATCGCGCACCAGCGTGGCCGCAATCCGCTGGTGTTCTTCCTGGTGACGCTGTTCTTCCTGGGGCCCGTCGGGCCCGGGTTCGCGCTGGTCGCTCGCCCCGACGTCGCCCCCGAACCGGAGCCGCGCAAGGTTGCCGACGGCCGTCGGCGGTTCGTCTGCCCGCGCTGCGGCGCCGAGAGCGACATCCCCGAGGCGGACACCGGCTACAACTGCTGGCGCTGCGGCGAGAAGCGCAAGGTCCGGCCCGCCAAGGCGGCATAGACCCGCCGGCTGCATAGAACGCCAAGGCGGCATAGACCCGGCCAGGCGGCATAGACCCAGCCCGGGCCGGATAGAACTGCCAAGCCCGGGTAGACCCGCCCAGGCGGCGAAGAACTGACACCGCCCGCATTGCGGATCGCGACCGCAATGCGCCATTGTCCGGACGCACTGCCCGGGGGCGAATTTCAATTCGGGCATGTTCGCTGTGTCTCAATTGTGGCCATTCCTTTGGCTAGCCGTTACCGAACAGTTATCGTGCTTGGGTGGGTAGGCATGAATTAGCCCGGCAGCGTCGCCGATGGTCGCCGATTGCGCTCGCCGTGATGGCCGTGCCGGTCGCCGCCGCCATGACCGCCGGCGGCGGAGTCAGCCCGGTTGCCCAGGACACCGCGCCCGTCATCGAACGTGCTGCGAGCCCCGCCACCCTGGTGGCGGCGGGAATCGCGCCGGTCGACACGGCGCAGTGGCGCGCGGTGGAGGCCGAGCCCGTGGTGCAGGCACTGCCCGTCGGCGTCGCCGCCGAGTCCGGCCTGCAGGTCAAGACGATCCTGGCCGCCCGCGCGATCAGCGCCGCCTTCCCAGAGATTCTCTCCATCGGCGGGGTGCGGCCCGATTCGCTGCGCTGGCATCCCAACGGCCTGGCGCTGGATGTGATGATCGGCGACCCGAATTCGGCGGAGGGCATCGCGCTCGGTAACGAGATCGTGGCGTTCGCCATGCGAAATGCCGATCGCTTCGCGCTGCAGGACTGCATTTGGCGCGACACCTACTACACCCCGGGCGGCGCGCAGCCCGGCGGTTACGGCCATTACGACCATGTGCACGTCACCACCAAGGGTGGCGGCTACCCGACCGGCTCCGAGGTCTACTTCCAGTAGCCGGGTCAGACGCTGATGGTGTCTTCGAGTGCGGTCGGATCGCCGTGCCCGGTGAAGACCGCGCCCGACGTCACGACCGCGCCCGGCGCCAGCGACCGCGCCCGGCGCCAGCGACCGGGAACCCGCAGTGAGCGGGCATCCTGCTTTTCGTCAGCGCACGGCGCCGGGGTGGGGGTCGAACTCGGTGAGATAGCCTCGGAGGAGGCCGCGAACCTTCCTCTGATCTTTCTCCAGTTCCCAAGAATGGTCGGCCGTGTACGAGAAGGCCAGAGCCGCACACACCTCAGAACCAGCTACCAATTCGTCCTCAAGCTGCGGAACCGTTTCTCGCAGAAGTGGATTGGTGAGGTCGTGCATGTAGTCGACGTCGCGGTTCTTCGGCAGTTCGTAAGAGGCCCGCATCCATTGCGCAAGCAGGGAAAGCGCGTTCTGGGGCCGCATGGCTCCCAGGTGGTCGCTGCTGCGTCTGAGTTCTTGGCAGACTCCAGCGGTCAGCACGAGCCGTTGGGTGTAGTGCACTTCGATGTCGTACCTGGCGACGGCCCCAGGGTCTGATGAATCGACGAGTCGCATAGCTTTGCCCCCTTTGTGCACTGCCGGCTGCGGTTCGCGGCCGGATTTTTGCGGCCCTCACCGGGTTTGCTGCACAATCGGGCCCCGGTTCGATCACGCGGCCGGCCTGGCCGGTGTGGTCATGATCGCTCCGAATTCGATTGGGGTCAATCGGCGAGTCCGGCGCTCGCGCCCGCTGCTTGCCAAACTTGCGTTCGCATCGGGCGGCAAATCGTCCGGTGCTGAGCCGGGGTGAGGACACCTGGCCGGTGTCGCAGTCGGGCCGATATGCCCAGGTGATCGTTGAGCCGATGACGGGAATCGAACCCGCGTATTCAGCTTGGGAAGCTGATGTTCTGCCATTGAACTACATCGGCGTGGTGCGGGAGACAGGCTATCAAACGGGCTTCTCGCGATGCCTCGGTGCCCGGTGCAGGCCCTGGCGGACCACCGACAGGATGGTGTTCAGGGTGTCGTCCCACTCATCGACGACGTTCTCGTAGGTCAACCGCATGCGCAGCAGTCCCAGCGTGGCCGCCACCTGGTCGCGCCTGCGGTCCTCGCGATACTGCTGCACCCCGGTGTGGTGTTTGACGCTGTCGACCTCGATGATCAGCCGCTCGCCGACCAATAGGTCGACATGGCCGAGTCCCTCGATCGGAGCCTGAACCTGAACCTGCACTCCTTTGCTCCGCAGTCGCAGCCGGACCATCGTCTCGGTTCCGGACGCTGCGCGGTCATCGCAGCGGTCTAGGCAGTCCCGGACGGCAGCGGGAGCATCCTCGAAGGCCGATTCCACCTCGGTCCGGGTGAGGATAGCGAGCACCGGTTCGTCCGCCAGGGCCCGGCGCGCGGTGTTGAGCAGCGAATCGCAGACCACCGTGATGCCCTCGTGGTCCAGGCAGTGCAGCGCGTGCCGCAGCGCCAGCAACGGTTCGTCGACCGCCGCGAGCACCGGCTGCGGACCGCCGACCTGTCGGCAGAACCGTTTCGGGTGGGCGTCGCCGGCGTGTTTGTCGCCCCGGATGTGGACCTTGCCGAATTGCGGCGGCACCCAGACGCCGCGGCGGCGCAAGGCCGAGACGCAACTGAGCGCGCCGCCCTTGGTGACCGCGGTGACGATGTCCGCATCGGCGCCCTCGCGCCCGTACCACCCGCGCCTGAGCCGCCGGTAGCGGCCGTCCTTGAGGCCCCGAGCGAGATCACCCCGGCTCACCCCGAGCCGGATCCACTCCCGATAGGGGTGCACGCCGGGGTCGTCCATGGCGTCAGTGTCGGCGAAACCTCCCCGGTGCGCTGTTCAGCACGGGGGTGCCTGGGGATGGTCTGCACAAATGGGGTGAAATCAGGGGTGCCATGTGGATAATCCATCTCGCGGCGCTCCTGGCGGACATCTGTGCACGCATCTGCCGGGCACCCCATCTCGGGGAGCCGATACGCTCCTGTGGTGCTGCTCTCTGACCGCGATATCCGCGCAGAATTGACCTCCGGCCGACTCTCGATCGATCCGTTTGACGATTCCCTGCTGCAGCCCTCGAGTGTCGACGTCCGGTTGGACAACCTGTTCCGGGTCTTCAACAACACCCGCTACACCCACATCGACCCCGCAGAGCGCCAGGACGACCTGACCTCCTTGGTCGAACCCAAGGAGGGCGAGCCGTTCGTGCTGCATCCGGGCGAGTTCGTGCTGGGTGCGACGCTCGAACGCTGCAGCCTGCCCGACGACTTGGCCGGCCGGTTGGAGGGCAAATCGTCCCTCGGCCGGCTGGGCCTGCTGACCCATTCGACCGCCGGGTTCATCGATCCGGGCTTCTCCGGGCACATCACCCTGGAACTGTCGAACGTGGCGAACCTGCCGATCACGCTGTGGCCGGGCATGAAGATCGGGCAGCTCTGCCTGCTGCGGCTGACCAGCCCCGCCGAGCACCCCTACGGCAGCGACAAGGCCGGGTCCAAGTACCAGGGCCAGCGCGGCCCCACCCCGTCGCGGTCCTACCTGAACTTCCGCAAGGACTGACCGATCACCGACGCGCGTCACGGGCGTAGGGTGGTCCGTGTCGAGTCCGGCCGCGGAGCGCACCGCCGCGGGTAACGCCGCCGACGGAATTGGCGATAAACCACCAGCCGCCGTGGACTCGGCGCAACAGCCATAGGCAAAGAACCAAGCCAGAAGCCCAGAACAGAACGCAACCGTACGCAACGAGACTTGGAGGGGCAGTGGACATCGTTCTTGGTGTGTCGATGACCCCCACGTCCGTCCGGATGGTACTCGTCGAGGGCGAGAACGCGGACGGCGTCACGGTCGACCATGACGTGTTCACCATCGCCGAGGGGCAAGATGCCCCCGCGCAGGTGATCGCGGCCATCCTCGGCACCCGGGAAAGCGCGCTGGAAAGCGGTCACCGGCTGGTCTCCACCGGCGTGACCTGGAGCGATCACGTCAGCGCAGCGGCGCTGCGCGACGCGGTCAAGGCCAACAACATCGACGACGTCCTGCTGGTCTCGGAGCTGCACGCCGCGGGCGCGCTGGCCACCGCGGCCGGCGGCGCGATGGAATACCAGCGCACCGGGCTGATGTTCCTGGAGCGCGACATCGCGACGCTGTCGGTGGTCGACAATTCCGACGGCTCCATCGTCAAGGTCCAGCGCCGGGAACTGCACAGCGAGGACGCGGTCGCCGAGCTCGGCGCGATGCTGGCCGGCCTCGAAGATCTGCCCGCCCCGCCCGACGGGGTGTTCGTGGTCGGTTCCGGGGTCAATGTCGCGGCGATCAAGCTGCAGCTGGAGTCCGCGACCGCACTGCCGGTGATCGCGCCGGGCGAGGCGGACCTGGCGCTGGCCCGCGGCGCGGCGCTGGCCGGAACCCAGGCCCCGCTGTTCGAGGCGACCACCGCCGGGCTGGCCTATGCGCTGGCGGCGGAGGAGGGCGCGACGGCCGGTTCCCCCTTTGCCGCGAGCCTCGCGGCGGCGGTCACCCAGGTGGCCGGGGCGGAATACGGTGGATCGTCGCAGCTGGCCTACAGCGCGGTCGACGACGACGTCGACGACGACGCCTTCGCCGCGGAACTGGCGGCCGCGGAGGCCGAACTCACCGACGCCGACCAGCCCGAGGGCGCCGAGCGCAAGCCGTTCCTGCTGGTGGGCAGCGCGTTGACGACGGTGTTCGTGGTCGGCATCGCCGCGCTGGCGATCTCGCTGGCGGTCACCATCCGTCCGACCGCGCAGCAGCGGCCCGAGCAGAACGACGCCGTCGTCGTGCCGGCGCAGCAGATGCAGGCGGCCGAGCCGGCCGCCGCGGTTCCGGCACCCCGGCCCGCCGCACCCGAGGTCAAGCCGCCCGCCGCGCCCGCCCCCGCTGCGCCCGCCCCCGTCCCGGCGGCGCCCGCGCCGGTCGTCCAGCCCGTGCAGGCCAAGCCGCCGGCCCCGGTCCGGGTCGAGGCTCCCGCACCCGCGGCGCCGGCTCCCGCCCCGGTGCCGGTGGTGGTTCCCGAGCCGCCGGTGGTGGTCCCGGTGGTGGTCCCCGAGGCGCCGATCGCCCCGGCCCCGGTCCCGGCGGTCGTCCCCGAGGCGCCGGTGCCCGCGGCGGTTCCGGTGCAGTCGTCCCCGCCGATCGGGTTCTTCCCCGGGCAGAGCCCGCAACTGGGCACCTTCAACCCGGGGGACGACGAGCGCCCGCGGCAGCAGTACCCGCAGTACCCGCAGCAGCAATATCCGCAGTACCCCCAGCAGCAGTACCCCCAGCAGCAGTACCCCCAGCAGCAGTACCCGCGCCGCGGTGACTACGACTTCGACCGCGGCTCCAACGGGCGCAGCAAGCGCGACCACAGCCCGAGGCTGCCGTTTTTGCCCTGGCCGTTCGGCAACCGCTGAGCTGACTGGTCACCTGGCGTTCGCCTTCCGCTCGCGGTGACGCCGCCGTCGTTTCACATCGACGGCCTAGACATGTCGGTATGCGATGCGCGGTATTCGGAACGGGTTACCTGGGCGCCACTCACGCCGCCGGGATGGCCGAGCTCGGCCACGAGGTGATCGGTGTCGACATCGACCCGGGCAAGGTGGCCAAGCTGGCCGCCGGCGAAATCCCTTTCTACGAGCCCGGATTGGCCCGGATGCTGCGGGAGAACCTGGCGGCCGGACGGCTGCGGTTCAGCACTGACTACCAGCTGGCCGCCGACTTCGCCGACGTGCATTTCCTCGGCGTCGGAACCCCGCAGAAGAAGGGCGAGCTCGGCGCCGACCTGCGCCACGTGCACGCGGTGATCGACGAGCTGCTGCCCCGACTGAGCCGGCCCGCGGTGATCGTCGGTAAATCCACGGTTCCGGTCGGCACCGCCACCGAATTGGCGCGCCGGGTCAGGAATCTGGCCGAGATCGACGTCGAGGTCGCGTGGAACCCGGAGTTCCTGCGGGAGGGTTTCGCCGTCGGGGACACCCTGCACCCGGATCGCATTGTGGTTGGCGTGCAGCAGGATTCGGTGCGGGCCGAGGCGGTGCTGCGTGAACTGTACGCGCCGATGCTCGCCGAGGACGTGCCCTTCCTGGTCACCGACCTGCAGACCGCCGAGCTGGTCAAGGTCTCGGCGAACGCCTTTCTGGCGACCAAGATTTCCTTCATCAACGCGATCTCGGAGGTATGCGAGGCCGCGGACGCAGACGTGACTGTGCTGGCCGATGCGCTGGGCCATGACCCGCGCATCGGCCGGCGATTTCTTAACGCCGGCCTGGGATTTGGTGGTGGCTGCCTGCCCAAGGACATTCGGGCCTTCATGGCCCGCGCCGGCGAGCTCGGTGCCAGCCACGCGCTGACCTTCCTGCGCGAGGTGGACAGCATCAACATGCGGCGCCGCACCCGGATGGTGGAGCTGGCCACCCGGGCCTGCGGCGGATCGCTGCTGGGCGCCAACATCGCGGTGCTTGGCGCGGCGTTCAAACCGGAGTCCGACGACGTGCGCGATTCCCCGGCGCTCAACGTGGCTGGGCTGCTGCAGCTCAACGGCGCGACCGTGCAGGTGTATGACCCCAAGGCGCTGGAGAATTCCCGGCGGGTGTTCCCGACGCTGAACTACGCCACCTCGATCGGCGAGGCCTGCGAGAAGGCCGACGCGGTGCTGGTGCTGACCGAGTGGCGAGAGTTCGTCGACCTTGAGCCGGCCGACCTCGACGGCCTCGTGCGGGCGAAGGTGATCGTCGACGGGCGCAACTGTTTGGACGTGGCGCGGTGGCAGTCCGCGGATTGGCAGGTGCACTGCCTGGGTCGCCTCGTACGCTGAGGCCGTGGATTTCGGCGCAGAGCTACTCGACCAGAACCGGGCCTTCGGTGCCGCGGTGGCCCGATGCGACCAGGACGCGCCGGTGCCGACCTGCCCGGGTTGGACCGTCAAGCAATTGTTCCGGCACGTCGGCCGCGGTAACCGCTGGGCGGCCCAAATGGTCGCCGAGCGCGCCACCGGGGCCGCCGACCCCGCCCAGGTACCCGACGGTCGCCCGCCGGCAGACCTCGACGGCGCGCTGGCCTGGCTCGACGACGGCGCCCGACTGCTCGTCGACAGTGTCGACCGGATCATCGCCGAGGACGGCACCGACGGATCGGTGTGGACGTTTCTGGGGCAGCGGCCCGCGGCCTGGTGGCTGCGCCGCCGGCTGCACGAGGTGCTGGTGCACCGCGTCGACGCCGCGTTCGCCGGCGGGCTGGACTTTGAGGTGCGTCCGGACTTGGCCGCGGACTGCATCGACGAGTGGCTGGACCTGACCAGCGCGCTGAATCCCGGGCTGCCGGGGCGGGTGCATCTGCACGCCGCAGAGGCCGACCTGGGGGATCTGGGGGAGTGGACGATCGCCGACGGCACCTGGACGCACGGGCACAGTTCCGGGGATGTGGCGCTGCGCGGGCCGGTGCGGGAGCTGATGCTGGTCACCACCCGTCGTCGCCCGCCCGTGGAGGCCGCGGTGGAGATCTTCGGCGACGAGGAACTGCTGGCGACCTGGCTCGACGGGATGAAGTTCTGAGGCGATAGATTTGCCGGTATGACTGTTTCGGAGATCGCGACCGTCCTGGCCTGGCACGACGCCCTCAACGCCGGGGATCTGGACACGTTGGTGCAGCTGTCCAGCGACGACATCAAGATCGGCGAGCCGGAGGGGGCGACGCAGGGCCTGGCCGCGATGCGCGACTGGGCCCAGCGCGCGCACCGAGAGGTCAGCGTCGGGCGGCTGTTTGTGCACGACGGCGCGGTGGTCGCCGAGGAGCTGCTGTCCGACGGCACGGTGCAGGCCAGCGGGTTCCGGGTGGTGCGCGACCAGGTGACCTCGGTGTTCCGGCACCGGAGCCTGGAGGAGGCGTTGGCCGCCACCGATATGACCGAGGCCGACCTGCGCGACGACTGACCCGCCCGGGCGCCGGGCGGTGACTCCGGGGCTCGGACACCGCGCCGTCAGGACACCGCGCAGTCAGGCCACCGCGGCGTCAGGAGATGGCGCCGTTGAGTACCGCAATCCAGACGATGGCGGCGACGATCCGGGTCACCAGCCCGACGCAGCCGAGCACCAGTCCGGCGACAGCGAAGGCCCGGCCGTCCTGGCCGGTCCGGTTGATCTCCGACAGCGCGATGTGCCCGAAGACGATGCCCAGTGGGGCCACCGTCAGCGCGGTGATAGCTGGCAGCGTTGACGGTAGCAGCCGCGAATCACCCGGACCGTCCGACGATCAGCCGGCTCGGCGGCATAGGCTGCAGGTATGCGCGGGATCATCCTGGCCGGCGGTTCGGGCACACGGCTGTACCCCATCACCATGGGCACCAGCAAGCAGTTGCTGCCGGTGTACGACAAGCCGCTGATCTATTACCCGCTGTCCACCCTGATGATGGCCGGCATCCGCGACATCCTGCTCATCACCACCAGCCAGGACGCGCAGGCGTTTCAGCGGCTGCTCGGCGACGGCTCCGAGCTGGGCATCGCGATCAGCTACGCCACCCAGGACAGTCCGGACGGGCTGGCGCAGGCGTTCGTCATCGGCGCCGACCACATCGGCAGCGACCGGGTGGCATTGGCGTTGGGCGACAACATCTTCTACGGACCCGGTCTTGGCAGCAGCCTGCGCCGATTCGCCGACGTCGACGGCGGCGCGATCTTCGCCTACCGGGTCGCCGACCCGAGCGCCTACGGGGTGGTCGAGTTCGACGCCGACGGCCGCGCGGTCTCGCTGGAGGAGAAGCCGCAGAACCCCAAGTCGCACTACGCCGTTCCCGGTCTGTACTTCTACGACAGCGACGTGGTGGAGATCGCCCGGTCGCTGCGTCCCTCCGCGCGAGGCGAATACGAGATCACCGAGGTCAACCAGGCCTACCTGCGTGCCGGGCGGCTGCACGTCGAGACCCTGGCCCGGGGCACCGCGTGGCTGGACACCGGAACCTTCGACTCACTGCTGGACGCCAGCGATTTCGTCCGCACCATCGAGCGGCGTCAGGGACTGAAGATCTCCATCCCCGAGGAGGTCGCCTGGCGGATGGGCTTCATCGACGACGAGCAGGTGGCCGCGCGCGGGGAGGCCCTGCGCAAATCTGGTTACGGCACTTACCTTTTGGGGCTGTTGGAGCAGTAGCCGATGTCAGTCGTCGTCGGTGTGCTGGTCGTGGCGTGACGCGAGCAGTTCGCGCAGTACCGGCAACACCCGCTGGTCTTTTGGTCGGTTGGCCGCCTGCTTGCTTCGAATGATGTCGGCGAGGGACGCGGTGGGAATCAAAAGGCCAAAGGCTGCGTGGTCGACGGAATCCTTGATGAGGTCGGCGTATCCCGTGGTCCCGCTGGGAGCCATTGATATATCCAGATCGCCGTAACAGGTGGTCAGGTTCCACATCCTGGCCGCGGCGAGCGAGGCTGCATCGGGATCAAAAGGCAAACCGTCATCGACGCCTTCCGTGCGGATCTTCGCTTTGAGTTCGTGCAGCGCATCGGACAGTCGCTTCAGATTGGCCGTCGAGGCCTCGGGGGTGATGTCGACGTCCTCAGTGGGAAACGGGGAACCGTAGGCGATGGCGGCGAAGCCGCCGATCAGCACAAAGCGGACGCCGCGGCGAAGAAGCACCTCGAGCAGGGGGCCAGGTTGCCAGGGCTCAGGCACTTCGACTCCTGGCGTTGCGGAACTGTCGCATTTGATCAGCGACCTGTGTGGCGCGCGTCCACCGTTGCTCGGCCGTGAGCTCGGCAAGCCGTGACGCCTGTGCGTAGTCAGAATCATCGCGTTCGACCAGCATGATGTCGAGATCGAGTCCGCACAGCCGGATGAGTCGTAGCACCTGATCGAAACTCGGTGCGGTGCGTCCGGACTCGACTCTCGCGAGGGCGCTCTGCGTCGTACCCGCCAACGCGGCCAGTTCGCGTTGGGTCAGGCCAGCGCGCTTGCGCGCTTCGCGGACCAAGTCGTTGCCAATCCCACGCATCCTTCGAGTATAGCAATTCTGCTATCTATGCCGCCTGGGCTTGGCGAGGGCGCTTCGGTGGGGTGGCCAGCGCGGCGGCGATCGCCGTCGTCAACGGCACCGACAGCGCCAGCGCGATGCCGCCGACCGCCGAGCGGGCGATCTCGATGGCGACCGCCTCCGAGGTCAATACGTCACCGAGGGACCGGTTGGCCACGCTGAACAGCAGCAGCAGCGGCAGCGAGGAACCCGCGTAGGCCAGCACCAGCGTGTACACCGTGGAGGCGATGTGATCGCGGCCCACCCGCATCGCGCCGACGAAAACCTCGCGCCGCGAGCCGGTTTCGGACGCCGCGGCGAGCTCAAAGGCCGTCGACGCCTGGGTGATGGTGACGTCGTTGAGCACGCCGAGCGACCCGATGATGAACCCGGCTAGCAGCAGCCCGGTGATCGACACGTGCCCCAGATACGCGGCGACCTCGTTGTTCTGGTCCTCCGAGAGTCCGGTCAGGTGCGCCAGTTCGATTGCCGCCCAGGACAGTCCGGCGGCCACCAGCAGTGAGGTCAGGGTGCCCAGCAGCGCGGCGCTGGTGCGCAGGCTGACCCCGTGCGCTAGGTAGATGACGGCGTAGAGGATGCCCGCCGAGGCGACCAGGGCCACCGGTACCGCAGGCGCCCCGTCGCGCAGCGCCGGCAGCAGGTAGACCACCAGCACCCCGAACGCCACGCCGATCCCGATCAGCGCTCGCAACCCGCGCCAGCGGGCCACCGCGACGATCACCACTGCGAACGTCAGCGCGAGCAGCGTGAGCGGCAGACCGCGTTCGTAGTCGTAGAACCCGTAGCCGGTGGCACCGGCCTCGTCGACCGCCCGGATCACCCGAACGTGCTCTCCGGCGGCGAGATTCGGCTGGCCCGGGCCCGGAGTGAACTCCAGCATGGTGGTCGCGCCGCGGTTTGGGCCGGAATCGATGGCGATCAACGCCTGCACGCAGTCCCCGGCGCCGGGCTGGCCGGCCTGCGCCGGGCCGCTGAGCACCCTGCCCGAGGACGGGCTGCCGCAATCGGCCATCGTGGTGGACACCACCCGGCCGGCCTCGGTGCTGACCGCGCCGCCGCTGGCATTCTGAAACGGCAGCGGAATATCAACCTGCTGCCCGCTGGGCCACAGCGCCACCGCCCCGACGGCGACCAGCGCGGCGATGGCCACCAGCAGGCCGACGACAATGCGGGCCGCCACCGGCCCCAACGGCGACGGGCCGGACAGTGAGTGCGAATGCGAGTGTGAGTGCGTCACCGGGTCGTTCGGCCCGGGCTCAGCGGCGGTAGCTGACCAGGAAGTTGCCCAGTCGCTCGATGGCGGCCTCCAGGTCCCGCGCCCACGGCAGGGTCACGACCCGCAGGTGATCGGGGCTGGGCCAGTTGAACCCGGTGCCCTGGGTGACCAGGATCTTCTCCTGCAGCAGCAGGTCGAGCACCAGCTGTTCGTCGTTGTCGACGTCGTAGACCTCCGGGTCCAGCCGCGGGAACGCGTACAGCGCGCCGCGCGGCTTGACGCAGGACACCCCGGGAATCTCGTTGAGGCTCTCCCAGGCCACGTCGCGCTGCTCCAGCAGCCGGCCGCCCGGCAGCACCAGTTCCTCGATGCTCTGGTGGCCGCCGAGCGCGACCTGAATCGCGTGCTGGGCAGGCACATTCGGGCACAGCCGCATGTTGGCCAGCAGGCTCAGGCCCTCGATGAAACTGGACGCGTACTCCTTCGGGCCGGTGATGACCAGCCAGCCGGACCGGTAGCCGGCCACCCGGTAGGCCTTGGACAGCCCGTTGAAGGTCAGCGTCAACACGTCCGGGGCGAGGGTGGCGATGCTGATGTGCTCGGCGTCGTCGTAGAGGATCTTGTCGTAGATCTCGTCGGCCAGAATCATCAGCTGGTGGCGGCGGGCCAGCTCCACCAGCTGGGTCAGCACCTCGCGGCTGTACACCGCGCCGGTCGGGTTGTTCGGGTTGATCACCACCAGCGCCTTGGTGCGGTCGGTGATCTTGGACTCCAGGTCGGCGATGTCGGGCTGCCAGCCCTGGGTCTCGTCGCACAGGTAGTGCACCGGGGTGCCGCCGGCCAGCGCCGTCGAGGCGGTCCACAGCGGGTAGTCCGGGGCCGGGATGAGCACCTCGTCGCCGTTGTCCAGCAGCGCCTGCAGGGTCATGGTGATCAGCTCGGACACCCCGTTGCCGAGGTATACGTCCTCGATGTCGAACTTCGGGAAGTCCTCGATCAGCTCGTACCGGGTGAACACCGCCCGTCGCGCGCTGACGATGCCCTTGGAATCGGAGTAGCCCTGCGCATACGGCAGCGCCTGGATCATGTCGCGCATGATCACGTCCGGCGCCTCGAATCCGAACGTGGCGGGGTTGCCGATGTTGAGCTTGAGGATCCGGTGTCCCTCAGCCTCCAGTCGCGCGGCGTGATCGTGGATCGGCCCACGGATCTCGTAGAGGACGTTCTGCAATTTGGTCGATTGCATGAACACCCGTTGCCGGTGATGCGGATTGCCCGAGGTCTGGCCGGGCAGCTGGTGAGTGGTCACGGGAATTATTCTCCCACGGTTGTCCACCGGGTTTTCCGGGCGCGGTGGGCTCGAGGAGTGCGGCGCGGTTCGGGTTCGGTTTGGTTGCGACCCGGACACAACATGGCGCATTCGCGCGTTGAGCTGGGAAGTTGCTGAATGTTGGCGGTACGTTCGCGCCGTGATCAATTCGCGGAAGTTCGGTGCGGGCGCGCTGCTGGCGTTCGCCGCGGTGCTGGGCAGCGCCGGCATCGCCCAGGCCGCGCCGCTGGCCGACGGGGTGTACGCCATGGACGGCGGCGACGGCATCAGCGAGGTGACGGTGTCCACCCAGTGCGGGGCCTACGGGTGCGTGCGGGTGGTGTCCAGCAACGTCGGCTGGGTCAGTCAGGCCACCGAGTCCGACGGACTGTGGTCCTTCCACTACAGCCGGCCCGACGGGCAGCTCTGCCCGGACCGCACCCTGGCCCCGGTGACCGTGCACTACACGGTCAACCCGGACACCATGAGCGGGGTGATGTCGGCCGACTCGAACGGCGACTGCCCGGGCGGCGTGATCAATCAGACACCGTTCAAGTTTCACAAGGTCCGCTGAGCCCGACCGGCCGGCCGTAGCCGGACGTACCGTTCGGAAGGCCTCTCGGGGTTTCAGTGCCACTCTGGCCACGGCGGTCACTTGCGCACCGATCGGTACGTTTGAATACGGCGGCCTCTGGGTGCTGGGGCGGTTGCGCCGACGCCGTCACCCCAGCCAACGAGAAAGGGGCGGGACCGTTTCCGGTCCCGCCCCTTCTCGTACTGCGCTTTAGCGCTTGGTGCCCGGTCGGCGGGCACCCGGGGCCATGCCCAGGCCCTTGACCGGAACGGCCGGGGTCGACGACTCGGCGGCGGGTGCCTCAGCCTCGGCGGCCGGGGCGGGCTCGGCCGCCGGTGCGGGAGCCGGAGCCGCCGCGGCCTTCTTGGCGCCGGGGCGACGCGCCCCGGTGGCCATCCCGAGTCCCTTGACCGGCACCGCGGGGGCCGCGGGTGCGGCCTCGGCGGCCGGAGCCTCAGCGGCCGCAGCAGCCGGCGCCTCGGCGGCGGGAGCTGCCGGAGCGGCCTTCTTGGCGCCCGGACGCTTGGCGCCACCGGCCATGCCCAGACCCTTCACCGGCGCCGCGGGTGCCGCGGGGGCGGCAGCCTCGGCGGCCGGGGCAGCCGCTGCAGCCGCGGGTGCGGCCTTCTTGGCACCGGGGCGCTTAGCGGCACCGGCCATGCCCAGGCCCTTGACCGGCGCGGCCGACTTGGCCTCGGCGGCGGGCTTGGCTTCGGCGGGCTTGGCTTCGGCGGGCGCGGCGGCGGCCTGAGCCGGCACCGGCTCCGGTTCCGGCGCGGGCTTCGGCTTGGCGGCCTCGCGGGCGGCCGCCTCCTCGGCGGCGGTGCCCTTGGCCGGCAGCGCGATGGCGTCCATGTCCAGTGAGGCCAGCAGCAGCTGGGCCACGTCGAGCACCTCGACCTTGTCCTCGGTCTCGCGTGCCGCGGCGACCTCGTCGACGCCGTCGGTGATCATCACCCGGCAGAACGGGCAGCCGGTGGCGATCTGCGCGGCCCCGGTGTCGATGGCCTCCTCGGTGCGGTCGGTGTTGACCCGCTTGCCGATGTGCTCTTCCATCCACATCCGGGCGCCACCGGCACCGCAGCAGAAGCCCCGCTCGCCGTGCCGCGGCATCTCGGTCAGCTGCGCGCCGGCCGCGCCGATCAGCTCACGCGGCGGCTCGTAGACCTTGTTGTGCCGGCCCAGGAAGCACGGATCGTGGTAGGTGACCTCCTGGGACACCGGCGACACCGGGATCAGCTTCTTGTCCCGAACCAGCTTGTTGAGCAGCTGGGTGTGGTGCAGCACGGTGTACTCGGCGCCCAGCTGCCGGTACTCGCGGCCGACGGTGTTGAAGCAGTGCGGGCAAGTGGTGACGATCTTGCGGTTGACCGCCTCGACGCCGTCGAACAGCTCGTTGAGGGTCTCCACGTTCTGGCCGGCGAGCTGCTGGAACAGGAACTCGTTGCCGGAGCGCCGGGCCGAGTCGCCGGTGCAGGTCTCGCCGGTGCCCAGCACCAGGAACTTCACCCCGGCGGCGGCCAGCAGTTCGGCGACGGCCTTGGTGGTCTTCTTGGCGCGGTCCTCATAGGCGCCCGCGCATCCCACCCAGAACAGGTACTCGAAACCGTCGAAGGACTCCACGTCCTGGCCGTAGACCGGCACGTCGAAGTCGACCTCGTCGATCCAGGTGGTGCGGTCCTTGGCGTTCTGGCCCCACGGGTTGCCCTTGGTCTCCAGGTTCTTGAACAGCACGCTCAGCTCGGAGGGGAACTCCGACTCGACCATGACCTGGTAGCGGCGCATATCCACGATGTGGTCGATGTGCTCGATGTCCACCGGGCACTGCTCGACGCAGGCGCCGCAGTTGGTGCAGCTCCACAGCACGTCGGGATCGATGACGCCGCCGGCCTCGGCGGTGCCGACCAGCGGGCGCAGCGCCTGGCCCGGGCCGGACCCGACGATCCGCTCAAAGCCGGATTCGGGCACGCCGTGGCCGTGCTCGAACTCGTCGTGGGCGAAGTCCACCGAGCCCTCGGCGGGCATCGGCTTGCCCTCGATGATGTACGGGGCCTTGGCGAACAGGTGGTCGCGCAGGTCCATGATCAGCAGCTTCGGCGACAGCGGCTTGCCGGTGTTCCAGGCCGGACACTGCGACTGGCATCGCCCGCACTCGGTGCAGGTGGCCATGTCGAGGTTGCCCTTCCAGGTGAAGTCCTCGATCTTGCCGCGGCCGAACACCGCATCCTCGGCGGGATCTTCGAAGTCGATCAGCTCGCCCTTGTACTCCATCGGCAGCAGCGGGCCCAGGCCGTTGGGCAGCCGCTTGAAGGTGACGTTGACCGGGGCCAGGCCGATGTGCAGGTGCTTGGAGTGCAGCACGATCAGCAGGAAGGCCAGCATGACGCCCAGGTGTGCCAGCAGTGCGATGGTCTCCAGCCAGACGTTGGCGGTGTGGCCGAGCGGGTGCAGCAGCCCCGCCATCCAGTGCGAGAAGAACGCTCCGGACTGGTAGGGGAAGTCCTCTTCCAGGACGTTGGCGGCGGCACCGCGGAACACCGCGTAGGTCGCGATGACGAAGAAGATCATGATCAGGATCTCCCAGGCGCCACCGTTGTGCGAACCGTAGAAGCGCGACTCGCGGCCCAGCTTCTTCGGATCGCGGATGATGCGGATGATCCCGAAGACGATGATGCCGGCCAGCACGGCGACGGCGAAGAAGTCCTGCAGGAAGCCCAGCGCCGGCCAGCGCCCGACGAACGGGAGGTGGAAGGTGGGGGTGAACAGCACGCCGAAGGCTTCCAGGTACACCGTCGCCAGGACGAAGAAGCCCCACATGGTGAAGAAGTGCGCGAGGCCGGGGATCGACCACTTCAGCAGCTTGGACTGGGCGAAGACTTCCTTGTTCTGGTTCAGGAAGCGTTGGAGCAGGTGGTCCTTGCGGCCGCGCTCGTCGCCGACCTTCTGGCCGGAGCTGATCAGCCGGGTCAGCCACAGCACCCGTTTGGCGGCGAAGGCGACCACGATGACCGTGGCGATCGCGATGATGATCCCTCGCCACAGGAACAGGGTGTGTTCGAGATCCACAGAAACGCCTCCGTATCGCGAGTTACTGGCTAGTAACTTGAGCATAGTTACCCGTGGGTAACATGGCTTCGTTCAGCTCATACTGACATTTTGCCGATTCTTACCGCTACCGAGGCTTGCCTAAGTTCGGTGGAGATGTGGTGCGGATCTCGACCGCCGGCCGCACCGCGTCAGGCGGTCGGCGCGAGCATCGCCCGCAACATGGACATCATTTCGGTCCGCGATCCGGCTCCGATCCGGCGCCGAATCCGGGCGACGTGATGCTCGACGGTCTTGGCCGAGATGAACAGTTGCGCGCCGATGTCGCGGTAGGGCAGGCCGAGCAACAGCAACTCGGCGACCTCCCGCTCGCGCTCCGACAGTGCCGCCCCACGTGATGATGCCGACCCACGTAATGATGCCGACCCACGTAATGATGCCGACCCACGTGCCGCCGCCCCAGGTGCCGCGACCCCCCGCGGCGCCGCAGCGACGGCCGGGGCGGGCGCGGGCCCGTCGGCGGCGGCCTCCGGCGGCGCCTCGGGCGGCCCGGCGGCCAGCTTCAGGTCGCGGGCCAGCGCCAGCATCAGCGCCGAGACCCGCGAGTCGGCGGTCTGCAGGGCGGCCTGCCCGGTCAGCCGGGTGGCATCCCAGGTCAACCCGAACCGGGCCAGCCCGCGGGCCGCGCCGGCCACCTCGTCGGGATCGACCTGGTTGGCCAGCACCCGCAGCCAGGCCCGGCCGCCGGTGGCCAGCACCCGGGCGTAGTCGCTGTGACCGGCCGCGGCGGTCAGCGCCGCCCCGTGCGGGGCCATCGCCTCCGGGGCATTGGCCAGGATCGCCGCGTGCACCCCCGCCCAGTGCAACGGCAGCGACCAGCACGGCGGGTCACCGAACCCGGCGAGCAGGGCAAACGCGCTGCTGAGCGGGTGAGCCAACCGGTCGAGCTGGCGCATCCGCGCGGCGGCCACCCACAGTTCGCCCAGCGGCAGCAGGGAGAACAGGTCCACCGAGTACTCGGCGAGCACCTCCATCGCCGCGTACCAGTGCCGGTGCAGCGCCCCGGTGTCACCGGCGCGCCGGGCGATGCCGGTCTGCAGTGCCGCCGACCACAGCGCGTCGCGGGCGTGCAGACCGGCCTGCGGCACCGTCGCAGCGGCGGCCGTAGCGCCGGTCAGCTGCCCGTCGGACATCAGCGTCCAGGCGTGCAGCAGCACATGTCGGTGGGTGAACAGGGTCTGCGCCGGGCGTCCGGCGTCCTCGCGCAGCGCCCGGCCGAGCACGCTGCGGACCCGCACCGGATCCCCGGTGTGCAGGGCGGTCAGCGCCACCAGCGCCGCGGCGTCGTCGGGCATCGCCACCGCGGGCGCAGGACCGAGGGACTGGCCGAGCCGGGCGACGGCTGATCCGGGGTCGGCGCCGGGGGCGACGGTGCCCAGCAGGCCCTCGGCCAGGTTGCGGGCGGCGCGGGCCGCGGTGGTCGGCGGGCCGGCGGCCGGGCGGGCCACCGCGGCGCGGGCGGCGGCCGGCTCCCCGGCGGCGATCGCCACGATCGCCGCCGCCGCACCGGTGGCCGGGTCGGCATCCGCGTCGTCGTCGTGTGCGCCGGCCAGCCAGCCGAACAGCTCGGCGGCCTGCGCGGTGTTGCCGTCGTGGCAGGCGACGCTGGCCGCGATGCGCACGGCGGCGGCCCGCACCGTCGGGTCTGGGGCGGACAGCAGGCCGTCGGCCACCCGGGCGGCCGACGGACAGTCGGCGGCCAGCGCCAGCGCGTCGGCGAACCGCAGCGAATCCGCCGGCGTCCCGGTGCCCGCGGCCAGCGCGGCGCGATACAACCGGGCCGCCGCGGCCGGGTCGGCGGCGTCGGCGGCGGCGGCCAGCCGGTCGGCCAGCCGCGGGTCGTCGATGCCGTGCTCGGCCAGCGTCAGCGCCAGCCGGACGCCCAGGGTGTCGGCGGCCAGCTGGGAGTCCAGCAGTGCGGCCTCGATCTCACGGTGCCGTACCGCGCCGACGGCCCGGGCCACCGCCTCATGGGCGAGCGCGCGCGCCGGGCCGCCCGCGCCGGGCTCCAGCAGGCCGGTGGCGTGGCCGCGATCGACCAGGTCGCGAGCGACTTCCGCGGGAACTCCCAGCGCGGCGGCGACGTCGGCGGGCCCCAGCGCGTCGTCGAGGCTCAGCACGGCCAGGGTGTCCAGCAGCGGCTCGTCGAGCCCGCGCAGCCGCGCGGCGAGCCGAGCCGGATCGACCTCGGGGTGCGCGGTCAACCGCAGTACCGCGCGCTCCCGGCCGAGTGTCTCCAGCAGCTCGCGCAGCGCCGCGCGGTGCCGCAGCGGCTGGGTCGCCACCACCACGGTGGCCGCTGGATCGGCGGCGATCGCGGTCAGCGCGGCCAGCTCGGCGTCGGACAGCGCGTCGGCGTCGTCGATCACGAAGGCCGCCCCGTCGGCCGGGCCGGGCAGGGTCCGCACCGTCAGCCCGACGGCGCGCAGGGTGTCGCGCGCGGCGGCGGCCGCCACGCTCTTGCCGCTGTCGAGCCCGCCGCTGATCGCCAGCTTCAGCGGCGTCTCCGGCACCTGCTCCAGCGCGCGGAGCAGGTCGGCGGGCAGCCCGGCCGGCGGAGTGGTCACGGCTCGGCGGGCTCGTCGACTGCGGGGGCCTCCTGGGTCAGCGTCGGCTGCTGCGTCGGCGGCTGGGTGGTCGGTGGCGGAGCCTGGGTGGTGGTGGGCGGAGCCTGGGTGGTGGTCGGCGGAGCCTCGGTCGTCGTCGGTGGGGCGCTGGTGGGCTGCGTGGTGGTGGGCTGGGTCGTGGTGGGTTGGGTGGTGGTCGGCTGCGTCGTGGTGGTGGTCGGCGCGGTGGTGGTCGTGCCGGTGGTCGACTCGGTGGTGGTGGTCGTCGCCGAGGACTCCTCGGTGGTGCTCGACTCGGTGGTGGTGGTCGGGGCGGTGGTGGTCGGCGGCGGCACCATCGAGCTGGTGACCTCACCGTTGTCCCCGGTGTAGGTCACCGTCGCGCTTTGCGACGGCGGCAGTGCGGTGGTGATCACCTCTCCGTTGGGCAGCGTGATCGTTGTGGTGACCGGGGTGGAGTCGGCGTCACTGCTGGACAGCGTGACGGCCAGCCCGCCGGCGGAGGCCAGCGCGGCCACCGCGGCGATGCCGAACAGCAGCGGCGGGCGGCGGTACCAGGGCAGCGGGGTGGCCGCCGCGTCGTACTGCTCGGTTTCGGCGTCGAACTCCACCGGCGGGCGGGCCGCGGTCGCGCCCTGCGGCGGCGCCGCGTACTCCGGGCCGGTGTAGGGCACCGGTTCGGCACCCGTGGCACCCTCGGACCAGGCCAGCCCGCGGGAGGTGGCGTCGGGGGAGCCCTCGCCGCCGGGATCGCCGTGGGTGGCCCACGACGCCGGCGCCATGCCGGTCGCATCGCCGGCCGCCGGCGCCAGCCCGGTCGGGGCGTTGGGGTCGTCGGCGGCCGGGGCCAGCCCGGTCGGGGCGTCGGGGGCGGCGCCCGCAGCGCCCGCGGCCATCGCCAGCCCGGTCGGGGCCATCCCGGTCATGGCGTCGGCCGACGGACCGCGCTCGGCCAGCAGGCGTACCCCGGTGGCCGCGGCGGCACCGGGGTCGGCCACCGTGACGACCGGGACCCGCAGTTGCTGCGACAGCCGCTCGGTGAACAGCGGGATGGCCGCACCGCCGCCCACCGTGGCCACCGCGGACAGGTTCGCGGCCGGGATCCGATTGCGTTCCAGCAGGTCGCCGACGGTGTCGAGGACGGCGCCCAGCGGGCCGGCCAGCAGCGATTCCAGCTCGGCGCGGGTCAGCCGCACGTCGGTGGAGGTACCGCCCTGCTCGACCGGGATGACCGCGACGGTGTCGGCGGACAGCTGCTCCTTGGCGCGCCGGCATTCGTTGCGCAACCGGCCCAGCACGCCGACGGCCGCGGTCCCGGCCGGGTCGGCGCCGCCGGCGGAGGTCAGACCCGCCAGCACATGATTGAGGATCGCCTGGTCGATCAGTTCGCCGGAGAGTTCCGTCGAGCGCACCGGCGCGCCGATCGGGCGCAGCCCGGCTCCGGCGTCGACCAGCGCGACGGTCGTCCCGGTGCCGCCGAAGTCGAGCAGCGCCAGCACACCTCGGGTGGGCAGGCCGGGATCGGCGGCCAGCGCGGTCAGCGCGGCGGTGGTGTCGGGGATCAGCTCGGGGGCGGCCCCCTCGGAGGACAGTTCGGGGCGGGCGCGCACCGCCGCACGCAGCGCGTCGACGGCGGCCGGACCCCAGTGCGCGGGCACGGTGATCGCCAGCCGCTGCGGGCCGGCGGCCCCCGCGGCACGGGCCAGCGCCGCCAGCGCCTCGGCCGCCAGCAGTTCGGCGCGGTGCGAGGAGCCGTCGGGCGCGACGATCGGCACCGGGTCGCCGACCCGATCGGCAAACCCCCACAGCACCAGCCCGGACTCGGTGAGGTCCGGGTTCTCGCCGGGCAGTCCGACCTCGGCGGGCCGGTGCGGGAACACCGTCAGCACCGAGCGGCGGCGGACCGGCGGTTGCCCGGCCCGCACGGCCACCATGTTGGTCGCCCCGATCGACAGGCCCAGCGAGTCCATGCGCACCTCATCCGCTCGTTTGTGTGCCCGCCACATTACTTCCGCCCCCTAGCCGCGACAATCCCCTAATAGGCAATCCCCTAAGGGAGATTTGGCAGGCTGGGGGTGTGACCCGATCCGTCCCGCCGGTGCGGCCGCCTAACATGGCACAGCGAGGCCCACGGTGGGCCCGGAAACTCGGAAGGCGGGGCGTCATGGCAAATGAACTCCTGGACTTCGTGATGGGCCTGGTGCGGGATCCGGCCGCGGCGGCCAGCTACGCCGCCGACCCCGCCAGGGCCATCGCCGACGCCCACCTGACCGGGGTGACCAGCGTCGACGTCGACAACCTGATCCCGATGGTGTCGGACTCGGTGTCGATGTCCACCCCCGGGTTCGGTCCCACCACGCCGTCGCTGGACGGTCCGGCCGGCGCCGTGCTGGACAACGTGAACCTGGACAACGTGTGGTCCTCGGGCGCCGCGCACGCCGCCTTCGAGGCCTTCGATGCCGGCGCACCGAACCTGCCCGGCGGCCTGGACCTGCCGGTTGTGCACGATCCGGCGGCCGCGGTCATCCAGGCTGGATCGACGATCGGGGAGCTGGCGGCGGTCCCGGACCTCGTCGCTCCCGCCGCCGAGGTGTTCGCCCCGCTCGATCCGGTGCTGCCGGATCTGCCGGTCGAGCAGCATCTCGACCCGACGTTCCCGGTGTCCGACTGGATCCACCGGGCCGAGGACGTCCAGCACGTCGACCCGCAGCACCCGGGGTTCGACTTCCTGGTCTGAAACCTGTCCCCAGACCGCCCGGCAGCCGATCGCGCTGCCGGGCGGTTTTTCGTTTCCGGCAAACACCCCTAGCCGCCCCCTAATCCCCTAACGTTGGGGGGTGAAACACCCCTAGGGGTTTGGCTTTGACGACGGGAAACAACCCCGTTTCCGGGGGCTTGCGGCGGCCATAACGTGTATTTCAGATCGCCGGGCAGTCCGGCGGATAACGCGAAAGGCACCGAGATGTTGAACATCATCGACTGGCTCCTGAACCTCTTCAACAACGACGCCGCGGCCCGCGCCTTCGTGCTGGCGCCCGATCAGTCGCTGCGTGATGCCGGCCTGTCCGGGGTTTCCCCGGCCCAGCTGACCGCGGTCGCCAGCACCGCGATGCCGGAACTGATGCTCGCCAGCGCCAGCGACCCGGTCGGCGGCCTGCAGCGCGCGGTGGCCAACCACTACGGCTACAACGACTACACCCCGTACTCCAGCAACTACGCCCCCGGCTACGAGTACTCGCCGAACGTGGCCTCCCCGAGCCTGCTGTCGCCGAGCTGGGCGCCGCAGAACACTTTCACCCCGCAGACCGATCTGGCCTCGCACAACCAGACCGACCTGGCCAGCCACAACCAGACGCCGATCATGAGCCCCAATCAGGGCGGCGCCGGCGCCAACGCCCAGCAGGGCGGGTTCAACCTGGGCTTCGGTGACATCACCCTCGGCGACAAGACCTCCAACACCGCCAGCGGCAACGGCGTGGTGGTCGGCGGCGAGAACGACGGCGACATCGTCAGCGGCGACGGCGCGGTGCTGGGCAACAACAACGACGTCTCCAACGGCGACACCATCGCCGGGGCGGGCGCCAGCGTCGCCCAGGGCCACGGCGTCGTGCACACCACCGGCAACACCACCAGCACCGGCAGCGGCTCGGTGATCCGCGACAACGATGCCCCGGTGTTCCAGGACGTCGACGCCAGCGGCGGCAACGGCGGCGGCGCGGCCGGCGGACACGGCGGCGGGCTGCTCGGCGTCGGCATCGGCAACAGCAGCTCCGGCGGCAACGCGGGCGGCGGTGGCATCACCGTGGTCAGCAAGGACACCGGCAACACCACCAGCTCCAGCACCCACACGGTCTCGGAGACCACCACCTCCTCGGTGATCGACGACAACTCGTCGTCGGGCAACACGGTGATCGACCACTCGCTGAACCCGACCCACACCAGCACGGTGACCAGCACCACCACCGAGCACACCCTGGTCGACAACAGTGGCAATCACTCGCTGCTGGGCAACAGCGGCGGCTCCAACTCGCTGTTCGGCGGCGACCAGTCGCTGTTCGGCAACACCGGTGGGTCCCAGTCGCTGTTCGGCGGCGACCAGTCGGTGGCCGGCGGTGAGCACGTGGCGGTCGGCGCCCCGGCCGAGCACCACAGCCCGTTCGGCTTCTGAGCCGGCGGCCGAACCCCCCGACGCGGCGTGGCGGGGACCTGTACGGGTCCCCGCCACGTTCGCGTCCTACCGTGTGTGAGAACCCAGGAGGACGAAGACCGTGACCCAACCGGAGGACCCGCGCCGGGTGAAGGTGATCGTCGAACTGATCGACCACAGCACCCGGATCGCCGAGCTCTACGACCGCGGCGACCTGTGCGCCCGGCTGGCGGCGGCCCGGCAGCGGATCACCGATCCGCAGCTGCGCGTGGTGATCGCCGGCCAGCTCAAGCAGGGCAAGAGCCAACTGCTCAACTCGCTGCTGAACCTGCCGGTCGCCCGGGTCGGCGACGACGAGACCACCGCGCTGATCACCGTCGTCGGCTATGCCGACACCCCGTCGGCCCGGCTGGTGGTCGCCCCCGCCCCCGGCGGCAGCGAACCGGAGTTCATCGACATCCCGGTCGAGGACATCCGGGCGGACCTGCGCCGCGCCCCGGCGGCCCGCGGCCGGGAGGTGCTGCGGGTGGAGGTCGGCGCCCCCAGCCCGCTGCTGCGCGGCGGCCTGACCTTCATCGACACCCCGGGCGTCGGCGGGCACGGCCAGCCGCACCTGTCGGCGACGCTGGGTCTGCTGCCCGATGCCGACGCCATGCTGATGATCAGCGACACCAGTCAGGAGTTCACCGAACCCGAGCTGCGGTTCATCCGGCAGGCCCATGACATCTGCCCGGTCGGCGCGATCGTCGCCACCAAGACCGACCTGTACCCGCACTGGCGGGCGATCGTCGCCGCCAACGCCGCGCACCTGCAGCGGGCCCGGCTCGATCTGGCGTTGATCCCGGTGTCGTCGCTGCTGCGCAGCCACGCGGTGACCAGCAACGACGCCGAACTCAACGAGGAGTCCAACTTCCCGGCCCTGGTGAAGTTCCTGTCCGAGCGAGTGCTGACCCGGGAGACCGATCGGGTCCGCGATCAGGTGCTCGACGAGATCGCCGCCGCCGCCGAGCATCTGACCCTGGCGGTGCGCGCCGAGTTGGACGCCATCAACGACCCCGACGACGTCCGCCGGCTCACCGACGACCTGGAACGCCGCAAGCAGGAGGCCGCCGACGCGCTGGCCAACACCGCGCTGTGGCAGCAGGTGCTCAATGACGGCATCGCGGACCTGACCGGCGACGTCGACCACGACCTGCGGGCCCGGTTCCGGTCGATCGTCAACCACCTCGAATCGGTGGTCGACGGCTGCGATCCCACCCTGCACTGGGCCGAGATCGGCACCGAGGCCGAAAACGCCATCGCCACCGCGGTCGGCGACAACTTCGTCTGGGCGTTCCAGCGGGCCGAGGCGCTGGCCGCCGAGGTGGCCCGCACCTTCCTGTCCAACGGGATGGACGCCGTCGACCTGCCCGAGGTCAGCGCCGCGCAGATGGGCGCCGCGTTCGGTGGGCTGCGCGGCATCGCCCGGCTGGAGTCCAAGCCGATCGGCCTCGGGCACAAGGCGGTGACCAGCATGCGCGGCTCCTACGGCGGCGTGCTGATGTTCGGCATGCTGACCACGGTCGCCGGGCTGGGCATGTTCAACCCGCTGTCGCTGGGGGCGGGGCTGCTGCTGGGCCGCAAGGCCTACCGGGAGGACATGGACGCCCGGATGCTGCGGGTGCGCGGCGAGGCCAAGACCAACCTGCGGCGATTCGCCGACGACGTGTCCTTCGTGGTCGGCAAGGAATCCCGGGACCGGCTCAAGACGATCCAGCGCCAGCTGCGCGACCACTACCGGGAGATCGCCAACCGGGCGACCCGGTCACTGAACGAGTCGCTGCAGGCCACCCTGGCCGCGGCCCGGCTGCAGGAGAGCGACCGGGTCGGCCGGGTGACCGAGCTGCAGCGTCAGGACAACATCCTGACGCAGGTCACCGACAATGTGAACAAGCTGCGCTGAGGCGGGCGAACAAGCTGCGCTGAGGCGGGTGAGCAAGCCGCGCTGACACTCAGGGCGCCGGGTACACAGTTCGGGTCTCGTTGAACCGCGGCCGGTTGCGCGTGGTGGTGGTTTCCTCGGCGTCGTAGTCCTGCTCGTCGGTGGTCGTCACCGGTCCGGACGACGACGTGGTGGTCGTCGTCTCGGCGCCGGTTCCGGTGGTCGTCTCGGTCGTGGTCTCGTCGGGGTCCTCGGACTCGGAGGTCTCCGAGGTCTCCGAGGGCAGCGGCTCGCCGGGGATCTCCGAGGTCGACAGCGGCACACTGGTGGTGTACGTCGTGGTCGACGAGGACGGGGTCAGGATCGAGGTCTCGGTTTCCGACGGGTACGACGCGGTCACCCGCGGTGTGGTCGGCGTCGGGTTCTCCCACTCGCCGGACATCCGCACCACCATGGCGAACAGCGTCACGACCAGGACCAGCCCCAGGCCGCCGGCGGCGAAGATGGCCGTCTGTGTCCGGTACCAGGGTTCCTCGTCGTCGGTCACGTGCGCCGATCCTAGTCGGCTCGCCGTAAACTGGGGCGCCGATGAGTACCAGCGATCAGGTGCGGGCCATCCTGGCCGCGACAATCCGCGCCTACCAGGGCGAACCCGGCTATCGGGGACGCGCCGACGTCTTCGAACAGCTCAACCGGATTGGCCGCCAACTCAACGAGCCGATCCGGATCGCGCTGGCCGGCAGCCTCAAGGCCGGCAAGTCGACGCTGGTCAACGCGCTGGTGGGGGAGAACATCGCCCCGACCGACGCCACCGAGGCCACCCGCATCGTCACCTGGTTCCGGCACGGGCCGACGCCGAAGGTCACCGCCGTCGATCACCGGGGCCGGCGCAGCAACGTCCCGATCGTCCGGGCCGACGGGCTGACCTTCGACTTCGCCGACCTCGACGCGCGCGCGGTGTCCTTCCTGGACGTCGCGTGGCCGGCCACCGAGCTGATCGGTGCCACCATCATCGACACCCCCGGCACCTCGTCGCTGTCCCGCGACGTCTCCGAGCGGACCCTGCGACTGCTGGTGCCCGACGACGGGGTGCCCCGGGTGGACGCCGTGGTGTTCCTGCTGCGCACCCTCAACGCCGCCGACATCGCGCTGCTGGCGCAGATCGGCGAGCTGGTCGGCGGCTCGGCAGGCGCGCTTGGGGTGATCGGTGTGGCGTCGCGGGCCGACGAGATCGGCGCCGGGCGCATCGACGCGATGCTGTCCGCCCGTGAGGTCGCCGGCCGGTTCACCGCGGAGATGGAGAAGACCGGCATCTGTCAGGCCGTCGTTCCGGTCTCGGGTCTGTTGGCGCTGACCGCGCGCACCCTGCGGCAGGGTGAGTTCATCGCGCTGGAGAAGCTCGCCGGGATGGACCCCGCGGAGCTGAACAAGGTCATGCTGTCGGTGGATCGCTTTGTCCGCGAAGATGATTCGATCCCGGTTGACGCCCCGACCCGGGCGGCGCTGCTGGACCGGTTCGGCATGTTCGGCATCCGGATCTCCATCACGCTGCTGCGTTCGGGGATCACCGACTCGGTGGCGCTGGCCGACGAGCTGCTCGAACGCAGCGGCCTGGTGGCGTTGCGCGACGTGATCGACCAGCAGTTCGCCCAGCGTTCCGAGCTGCTCAAGGCGCACACCGCGCTGCTGGCGTTGCGACGGCTGGTGTCGGACAATCCGATTCGCGCCACCCCGTACGTGATCGCCGACATCGATCCGCTGCTGGCCGATTCGCACGCCTTCGAGGAGCTGCGACTGCTGAGTCAATTGCGTTCCCGGCCAACCACGTTGACCGAGGACGAGGTGGCCTCGCTGCGCCGCATCATCGGCGGTTCGGGAACCGACGCGGCCAGCCGGCTGGGTCTGACCGCCGAGCAGCCCTACGACGGTCCGCGTGCGGCGTTCGCCGCCGCGCAGCGCTGGCGGCGCCGGGCCGAGCATCCGCTCAATGATCCGTTCACCACCCGGGCCTGCCGGGCCGCGGTGCGCAGCGCCGAGGCGATGGTCGCCGGCTACGCCAACCGGCGCTGACCGCTACCCGTTGCCGCGCGGCAGCGTCGGGATGGGGATGGTGATCGCCGGCCGGGTGCTCGACGGGCTGGCGGTCTCGGTGACCGTCACCGTGGACGGCGCCTCGGTGGTGGTCTCGGCCGTGGTCTCCGTCGTGGTCTCCGTCGTGGACGGGGCCTCGGTGGTGGTTTCCGTGGTGGTCGGTTCCTCGGTGGTCTCGGTGACCTCGGTGGTGGTCTCCTGGACCGGGGCCTCGGACGAGACGGGCGGCGGAACCGCCGCGCTGGTGGGGCTCTCGGTGCCCGGCGCGGTGGTGCTGGTGGTTTCGACGGCGCTGGTGGTCCTCGGCGCGGTGGTCGTCTCCTCACCGGAGGTCGACGAATCGCTGGTCAGCGACACAATGCCGTAGATCGCCAGGGCGAGCACCAGCGCGGCGATCGCGCCGACCGCGACCATCACCGCGGATTTGCGGAACCACGGGGTCGGCGGTTCGGGAGCGGCCGGCGCGCCGACCTGCTCGGTGGGTGCGCCGTAGTCGGAGTACTCGGGGCCCTCGTACTCGCTGTAGGCCTGGCCGCCGGTGTTGCCCGCGCCGCCGCCGTAGTTCGCCGCCTGCGTCGGGTCGCTGAAGCCGCCGTACTGGGTGGGCTCGTTATAGGGGTCGTCCGGTCGTCCGTTAGCCACGGCACCCGATGCTAACCGCCCCGGCGGCGGGCCTCGGCGTCACCGGCCGACCGTGACCAAGTATCCGCGGGGCTGCGACCGGGATGTGACCTCGGTGCCGGGCGTGGCTGCGTCGAGCGTCGCTGGGAACCCGCGCGGCGGTCTGATCATCCGCGTTGGACCCCCGCGGCGGCCGCCTAGGATTGCCACCATGCAGTTGGGGGCTGGTCAGGTTTTCGCCGGGTACACCATCGTCGGCCTGTTGGGCGGCGGTGAGACGGGCCAGGTGTATCTCGCGCGGCATCCCCGACTGCCCCGCGAGGACGCGCTGAAGGTGCTGTCCGAGTCGGTGTCGGCCGACCCGCAGTTCCGGGACCGATTCCGCAGCGCGGCGGATCGGGCGGCCGGGCTGTGGCATCCGCACATCGTCGGCGTGCATGACCGCGGTGAGCAGGACGGCCGGCTGTGGATCGCGATGGATTACGTGCGGGGTGAGGACACCGGCCGGATGGTCGAACAGCACCCGGGCGGGCTGCCGCTGGAGCGGGTGGTCGCCGTCGTTGGAGCGGTCGCCTCGGCGCTGGACTACGCGCACGGCAAGGGGCTGCTGCACCGCGACGTCCGACCCGGAAACATCATGATCACCTCCGAGGATGCGCGGAATCAGCGAATCCTGTTGACCGACTTCGGCATTGCGCGTCGACTTGACGGCGGGTCCGGACTGGCGGCGGCCGACGTCACCGTCGGCGCGGTCGACTTCGCCGCGCCCGAGCAACTGCTGGGCCAGGCCGTGGACGGCCGCGCCGACCAGTACTCGCTGGCGGCCACCTGCTATTTCCTGTTGACCGGTGCCGCGCCGTTCCACGATGCCGACCCCGCGGTGGTGATCGGCCGGCAGCTGAACGCCCCGCCGCCCCGGTTGGCCGCCACGCACCGGTGGCTGGAAGCGTTGGATCCGGTGCTGGCCCGGGCGCTGAGCAAGGATCCGGCCGCCCGGTTCGCCAGCTGCGCGGAGTTTGTCACGGCCCTGGTGCAGGCCGTGCCGTACGCCGCTGCGCCCCACACGTCTGCGCCCCACACGTCCCCCGCGCCCATCGCCCCGTCCGTCGCGCAGGCGCCGCCGTACCCGCGGCCGTACCCGGACGCCGGCAACCTGCCCGGCGCCCTGCCCGGCGCCCCGCCCGGCTGGTCGCGCCCGGCCCCGGAGCCCGCCAAGTCCGGTCGGGGCGCGCGGATCCTGGCCGGTGTGCTGGCGGTGCTGCTGCTCGGTACCGCGATCGGTGCGGGTGTGCTGGGCGCGCAATGGCGCAAGGCGGTCGTTGCGGTCGAGGCCGGCGACCAGGCCGCCGCCGACCAGCGCGCCGCCAAGGAGATGCAATCGGCGGCCGAGGCGTTCGCCGTGCTGCTGACCAGTATCGACGCCAAGAACCTGGACAGTGATATCGCCCAGATACTGGACGGCTCGACCGGCGAGTTCAAGGACATGTACGGCGAGACGAGCGGACAGCTGCGTCAGCTGCTCATCGACAACAATTCCACCTCGCGCGGCAACGTCGTCGATTCCGCCGTGCAGTCCTTCGACGGCGACGTCGGGGTGGTGCTGCTGTTCGTCGACCAGGCCGTCTCCGGCAAAAACTCGCCCGATCCCCGGCTGGACCGCTCCCGGTTGAAGATCACCATGCGCAACGTCGAGGGTCGCTGGCTGGCAGAGAAGGTCGACCTGCCCTAGCTCAGCGCAGCTGGGCGGCCACCCCGTCGTAGAACAGCGCCAGGTGGTCCAGGTCGGCCAGGTCGAGGACCTGTAGATACACCCGCTGCACGCCGGCCTCGGCGAACGGCGCCAGCCGGTCGACGATCTCGGCGGGGGTGCCGACCAGCGGGGTGTTGCTGCGCAGTTCGTCCAGGTCGCGCCCGATCGCGGCGGCGCGCCGGGCGACCTCGGCGTCGTCGCGGCCCGCGGCCACCACGAAGCAGGCCGAATAGGTCATCGAGTCGGGCTCGCGGCCGGCCGCGGCCACCGCGTCGGCGACCCGGCCGAACTGGGTGCTGATCGTCTCGACGGTGTCGAAGGGCACGTTGAACTCGTCGGCGTAGCGGGCGGCCAGCGCGGGCGTGCGCCGGGGGCCGGTGCCGCCGATGATGATCGGCGGGCGCGGCCGCTGCGCGGGCTTGGGCAGCGCGGGGGAGTCGAGGATCGAGTAGTGCCGACCGGAGTAGTCGAACGTCGACCCGGTGGGGGTGTCCCACAGCCCGGTGACGATGTCGAGCTGCTCCTGCAGCCGGTCGAAGCGCTCGCCCAGCGGCGGGAACGGGATGGCGTAGGCCTGGTGTTCGCGTTCGAACCAGCCGGCGCCGATGCCGAACTCCACCCGGCCGTCGCTCATCTGGTCGACCTGGGCCACCGAGATGGCCAGCGGGCCGGGGTGCCGGAAGGTGGCGGAGGTGACCATGGTGCCCAGCCGGATCCGGGTGGTCTCGCGGGCCAGCGCACCCAGGGTGATCCAGGAATCGGTCGGGCCGGGCAGCCCGTCGCCGCTCATCGCAACGTAGTGATCGGAGCGGAAGAAGGCCGAGTAGCCCAGTGATTCGGCGGCCTGCGCGACGGCGAGTTGGTCGGAATAGCCGGCACCCTGCTGCGGTTCGACGAATACCCGGAAGTCCACCCGGTCAGCTTAGGGGCCGCGGCGACGCTCAGAAGGCCTCGGCACCCTCGGTGGAGACGGTCATGCCGCGGCCGGTGCCGTCGTTGGTGAACCGGGTGCCGGTGGAATCGGCGACGATCGTCCAGCCCACCGCACGGTAGGTGGCGTAGTCGAGGGTGACGGCGGGGATCGCGCCCAGGTTGCCCAGCACCCAGCGCAGCGCGCCGCCGCTGGTGACGCTGACGCCGTTGGCCTGGCCGCCCTCGACGGTGGGGGCGTTGGAGAACTGCGATTCGCAGCCGACCTCGGTCGCGTTCAGCTGGCAGCGGGTCTGGCCGGATTTGGTCTGGATGAACACGTAGCCGGACTCGTCGGCGGGCAGGGTCTGGGCGCCGGGGGCCGGTGCGGTCGGTCCGGGCGCCGGCGAGGGGACCGCGCTGGACGGCGCGGCGGTGACCGGCGGCGGGGTGGCCGACGGGCGTGGGGTGCGGAATTCCGGTTCGGCGTTGATGCCGCAGCCCGGGCAGCTCGGGGTGCCGTCGATGACGGTGCTGCAGCCGGTCAGCGCGGCGACGACGACGCTGACGCCGGCCAGCGCCAGCCGGGAGTTGAATGTGCGCACCTGACGGCTCTCCTTGGACCTTGCCGCCAGGTTACCCGGCCCGTGACGGTTGAGGCGGGTGGGGCGAGTGTTGTTTATCAAGTCGTGAGGCGGCGGCCGTGCCGCCGGTCGGGAGAATTTTCGCCGGAACCGGGAATGAATCCGCAAACCCCACGGTTGACCCCCATGACAACATGAGTGATATCGGCTCAACTCTGGTTTGACAACCGGCCGATCCGGGAGCAGTCTTGAGTGCGGTTCACTCAGATCCACCCATGCTATTCAGGAGGCAGTAACTATGGCTCGTGCGGTCGGCATCGACCTCGGGACCACCAACTCCGTCGTCGCGGTTCTGGAGGGTGGCGACCCCGTCGTCGTCACGAACTCCGAGGGCTCCCGGACCACCCCGTCGGTTGTCGCGTTTGCGCGCAACGGCGAGGTGCTGGTCGGCCAGCCCGCCAAGAACCAGGCGGTGACCAACGTCGACCGGACCATTCGTTCGGTCAAGCGGCATATGGGCACCGACTGGTCCGTGGAGATCGACGGCAAGAACTACACCCCCCAGGAGATCAGCGCGCGCGTGCTGATGAAGCTCAAGCGTGACGCCGAGAGCTACCTGGGCGAGGACATCACCGACGCGGTCATCACCGTGCCGGCGTACTTCAACGACGCCCAGCGCCAGGCCACCAAGGAGGCCGGTCAGGTCGCCGGGCTCAACGTGCTGCGGATCGTCAACGAGCCCACCGCTGCCGCGCTGGCCTACGGTCTGGACAAGGGCAGCAAGGAACAGACCATCCTGGTCTTCGACCTCGGCGGCGGCACCTTCGACGTCTCGCTGCTGGAAATCGGCGACGGCGTGGTCGAGGTGCGGGCCACCTCCGGTGACAACCACCTCGGTGGCGACGACTGGGACGACCGGATCGTCGAGTGGCTGGTCGAGAAGTTCAAGACCACCTCGGGCATCGACCTGACCAAGGACAAGATGGCCATGCAGCGACTGCGCGAGGCCGCCGAGAAGGCCAAGATCGAGCTCAGCTCGAGCCAGTCCACCTCGATCAACCTGCCCTACATCACCGTCGACGCGGACAAGAACCCGCTGTTCCTCGACGAGCAGCTGACCCGCGCCGAGTTCCAGAAGATCACCCAGGATCTGCTGGACCGCAGCCGCAAGCCGTTCCAGCAGGTGATCGCCGACGCCGGCATCGCCGTTGGCGACATCGATCACGTCGTGCTGGTCGGTGGCTCCACCCGGATGCCCGCGGTGACCGATCTGGTCAAGGAACTCACCGGCGGTAAGGAGCCCAACAAGGGCGTCAACCCCGACGAGGTCGTCGCGGCCGGCGCCGCGCTGCAGGCCGGTGTGCTCAAGGGCGAGGTCAAGGACGTCCTGCTGCTCGATGTCACGCCGCTGAGCCTGGGCATCGAGACCAAGGGCGGGGTGATGACCAAGCTGATCGAGCGCAACACCACCATCCCGACCAAGCGGTCGGAGACCTTCACCACCGCCGACGACAACCAGCCGTCGGTGCAGATCCAGGTCTTCCAGGGTGAGCGCGAGATCGCCGCGCACAACAAGCTGCTCGGCAGCTTCGAGCTGACCGGCATCCCGCCGGCCCCGCGCGGTGTGCCGCAGATCGAGGTCACCTTCGACATCGACGCCAACGGCATCGTGCACGTCACCGCCAAGGACAAGGGCACCGGCAAGGAGAACACGATCAAGATCCAGGAGGGCTCCGGCCTGTCCAAGGAGGAGATCGACCGGATGATCAAGGACGCCGAGGCGCACGCCGACGAGGATCGTCAGCGTCGCGAGGAGGCCGACGTTCGCAACCAGGCCGAGTCGCTGGTCTACCAGACCGAGAAGTTCGTCGGTGAGCAGCGTGGCGCCGAGGGCGGTTCGAAGGTGCCCGAGGAGATGCTGGGCAAGGTCGACGCGGCCATCGCCGATGCCAAGACCGCGCTGGCCGGCACCGACCTGGCGGCGATCAAGTCCGCGATGGAGGCCCTGGGCGAGCAGAGCCAGGCCGTGGGTGAGGCGATCTACGCGGCCGCTCAGGCCGAGCAGGCCGCCGGTGGCGGTGACGCCGGAGCCCCGGGTGCGGGCGCCGATGACGTTGTTGACGCCGAGGTTGTCGAGGATGACCAGGAGAACAAGTGAGTGAGAACGATTCGCACGAGCCGGTGACCATCACCGACAAGCGGCGTATCGATCCCCAGACCGGGGAATCTCGCGAGGCAGCCTCCGGCCCGGCCCCCAGTGGGCCGGAGCCGGAGGCGGCCGCCGAGGAGACGCCGAACGATGCGGCAGCCGAGCTGCTGGCCGACCTGCAGCGCGTGCAGGCCGACTTCGCCAACTACCGCAAGCGCTCGCTGCGTGACCAGCAGGTGGCGATCGACCGGGCCAAGGCCGTCGTCGTCGCCCAGCTGCTGCCGATCATCGACGACCTGGACCGGGCCCGCGAGCACGGGGACCTGGAGTCCGGGCCGCTCAAGGCCGTCGGCGACAAGCTGGTCTCGACCCTGAAGGGGTTGGGCCTCAGTGAATTCGGCGAGCAGGGCGACGAGTTCGATCCGGAGCTGCACGAGGCGGTTCAGCACGAGGGCGATGGTTTGGCCCCGGTGCTGGGCACCGTGATGCGCAAGGGCTACAAGCTCGGCGAGCAGCTGCTGCGGCACGCGATGGTCGCCGTCGTCGACGCCGTCGGCGGTGACACCCCGGAATCGGGTGCCGATGCGCCCGCGGATTCATAAGCGAGAGACGAACATTCAGATGAAGACAGGTAAGGAGGTGACGCCCGATGGCCCAGCGTGAATGGGTTGAGAAGGACTTCTACTCCGAATTGGGCGTCGCCTCCGACGCCACCCAGGACGACATCAAGCGGGCCGCCCGCAAGGTCCTCGCCGAGCACCACCCGGACCGCAATCCCGGGAACGCCGCGGCCGAGGAGAAGTACAAGGCCGCCTCCGAGGCCAAGGACGTGCTGACCGATCCGGCCAAGCGCAAGGAGTACGACGAGACCCGACGGCTGTTCGCCGGTGGGGGCGGCGGCTTTGGGCGCCGGTTCAACGGCGGTGCTGGCGGGGGACGGTTCGGTGGCGGATTCGGTTCCGACGGAGCCGAATTCGACCTCGGTGATCTGTTCAACGCGGCCGGTGAGTCCGGCGGCGCCAACATCGGGGATCTGTTCGGCGGGCTGTTCGGCCGCGGTGCCCAGCCGCGCCCGAGCCGGCCCCGCCGCGGCAAGGACCTGGAGACCGAGACCGAACTGGACTTCGTCGAGGCCGCCAAGGGTGTGGCCATGCCGCTGCGGCTGACCAGTCCGGCGCCGTGCACCAACTGCCACGGCAGCGGTGCCCGGCCGGGTACCAGCCCGAAGGTGTGCGCCTCCTGCAACGGCGCCGGCGTCGTCAACCACAATCAGGGCGCGTTCGGATTTTCCGAACCGTGCACCGATTGCCGCGGCAGCGGTTCCATCATCGAGAACCCGTGCGGTGAGTGCCACGGCAGCGGGGTCACCACTCGGACCCGGACCATCAACGTCCGGATCCCCCCGGGTGTCGAGAACGGTCAGCGGATTCGGCTGGCCGGCCAGGGCGAGGCGGGCCTGCGCGGCGCGCCGTCGGGTGACCTGTATGTCACGGTGCACGTGCGCCAGGACAAGGTGTTCAGCCGCGACGGCGACGACCTGAAGCTCACCATCCCGGTCGGCTTCGCCGAACTCGCGCTGGGCACCACGCTTTCGGTGCCCACCCTGGACGGCCGGGTCGGTGTCCGGGTGCCCAAGGGCACCGCGGACGGCCGGATCCTGCGGGTCCGTGGCCGCGGCGTGCCCAAGCGCAGCGGCGGATGCGGTGACCTGCTGGTGACGGTGAAGGTCGCGGTGCCGACCAACCTGGAGGGCGAGGCGCTTGAGGCGCTGGAGGCCTATGCCGCCGCGGAGAAGGCCAGCGGGTTCGACCCGCGCGCGGGATGGGCCGGGAACAGGATGTGACGGGCGATGACCAATCCGGAATCTCGTGGTGAAACCCGTACCTTCCTGATCTCGGTGGCCGCCGAACTGGCCGGCATGCACGCGCAGACCCTGCGCACCTATGACCGGCTGGGTTTGGTTCGGCCGCAACGCAGTTCCGGCGGCGGCCGCCGCTATTCGGAGCGCGACGTGGAGCTGCTGCGCGAAGTGCAGCGACTGTCCCAGCGCGACGGTGTCAACCTGGCCGGGATCAAGCGAATCATCGAACTGACCAACCAGGTTGAGGCACTGCAGGATCGGCTGCGCGAGATGGCCGCCGAGCTCGAGGCCGCACGGTCGGTTCGCCGCGCGTCGGGCCCGGGCACCGCGCTGGTGGTCTGGAAGCCGCGGGACCGCAGGACGTCGTGATCAGACCGGGTCGTGCTGGATCCGCTGCGCCGCGGCACCCTTGGCGATCAGTGCCTCCCGGGTCGCCGCGATCATCGCGCGGCTGCCGCTGATCAGGATCTGCCGATCACCCCAACCGCCGTAGCTGCTGACCACCTCCGGCAGCAGCCCCTTCTGTCGCACGTGCAGTCCCCGCGGCGGGGCCACGTCGGGATAGTCCGCGGCCCACGGCGGATCGGTGTTGTACTCCGAGACCGGGGTCACCGACAGCCACGGGTTGGCGGCGGCCAGCTCCCACAGGGTGCGCAGATCGTAGAGCTCGCACGGGTAGCGGCCGCCGAAAAACAGGTGCACCCGAGGGTTTTCGCCGAATCGGCACAGGTCCATGATGATCGCCCGCAGCGGGGCCAGCCCGGTGCTGCCGGCGACCATCAGCACGTCACCGCCGTCGCGGTCCACTTCCAGGCCGCCGTGCGCGCTGGATATCCGCCAGCGGTCGCCGATCTGGGTCTCGTCGACGATCGCGTTGCTGACCATCCCGCCGGAGACCGAACGGATGTGGAACTCGATGCGGCCCTCGGGGTCCGGCGGCATCGCCGGTGACAGGTAGCGCCAGCTGCGCGGCACCTGGGGGACCTGCACGTTGACGTACTGGCCGGGCTGATAGTCCAGCGGCCGGTCCAGGATCAGCCGGACCACCGCGATGTCGCGGGACACCCGGTGCAGCTCGACCACGGTGCCCTCCCACCAGGCGGGGCCGCCCTCGGCGTCGGCGGCGCCGATCATCACGCCGGCGATCAGGTTCACCACGTCGCGGGCGGTCTCCTCGACCGGGCCGGTCCACAGCTCGCCGAGCTCGGCGGCCCAGGTCGCGAACAACGCGTGGGCGATCGTCTCGTAATGCTGTTTGGTCGCCCCGTACTTGCGGTGGTCCCGGCCGAGCTGGGCCAGCAGCGACACCGGTTCGTCGGCGCGCTGGGCGATGAACTCGCCGAGCAGCCAATCCAGCACCCGGCCGAAGGTGCGGCGCTGGTCGGTCATGTCGGCGCCGAACAGATCACGGATCTCGGGGTCCAGGGCGAACCAGCAGGTGAAGATCCGGCCGATCACCTCGTCGCTGTCCGGGCCGGTGAACGCCGCACGCAGGGTCGCCAGCGCATTCCGGTCATCGAGTCCCACCCGGTGATGGTAGCGACCGGGGATTGCCCCGATCGTGGCGAACCACCACCGCGCCGGCACCTCGGACGCGGTAGCGGCACGGGTTGCGCGGCGCGGGCTACCGGCCGTGCAGTCCCTTGTAGAGCAGCATGGCGCCGATGACGATCAGGATGACCGCGACCAGCGCCGCGCTGTGCCGTTCCATCCGCTCCCGCAGCAGAGTCAGCGACGGGTCCAGCCGCTTGCCGGACAGTGCGTAGCCCAGGATCGGCACCGCGACGGTGGACGACGCGACCGCCACGAACGCCGCCGCGGCGACGACGATGTCGATGTCCGGGCCCGCACTGCCGATCGCCAAACCCGCCGCGGCGCAGATGAACAGCACCTTGACGTTGGCGACGGTCAGCAGCGCCCCGATGCCGGCGAGCCGCACCGGCGAGGAATCGTTCAGGTGCCGAAGGCCGGGCAGCTGGTGTGGCCGGCGGTGCCGGGTGAACCAGCGGAACAGGCCGAAGGCGATCAGCGCGGCGCCCACCCCGATGCGGACCCAGGACGCCCAGGCCGGCGGCTCCTCGTGCAACCCGCCGAGCAGGCCCGAGGCCCCGATGGCCGCCGCGGTCAGCGCGGTGAGGCCGACGAGCCAGCCGGACAGGAACGCCAGGCCGCGGGCCCGGGGTTGCGGACCGTGCAGCACCAGGACCGCCGGGATGATCGACAGCGGCGACAGGGCGATCACCAGCGCCAGCGGGGCGAGCTCGCCGAGCAGTCTGGAGATCATGCTGGGCCGGGCCGGGCCGGATCGGCGTGGCGCGGCAGCCGGCCGCGGGTGACCGTGATCGCGAAGATCAGCAGAAACAGCTGGGCGACCAGCCAGGACCCCACCAGCACATTGAAGAGCACCGGAGGTAGCAGGCTGTACTGCCATGCGGCCACGAGCAGCAGGATCGGCAGGCCCAGCCCGAGGATGCCCGCGACGGTTCCGGTGAGCACCCCGATCATCCGGAAGATCGGCCGGCAACGGGCGGCGAACACCACCAGGGTGACCGCGAATACCAGGTTGGCGATGCCCGGCAGCACCGCGGGCAGGACGATCGTAGGGCTGTTCGGGATGAGGAACGATGCGAACATCGTCGCCAGGGTGACCAGTATTGCCGCCGCGGCCACCAGCGCGGCCCGCCTGGCCAGGCCCTGCCCGGCGGGGCGCGCACCGTAGGCGACCAGCGCAAACGCGGCGGCCGGCAGCAGAAAGCTCAGCCCGAACAGCATCAGGTGGTCGAGGACGAGATGACCGTTGCGGTAGTTCAGCGCTCCGTCGCTCGCGGTCAGCGCGGCGATGACGCCCGCCGCGAGCAGCGGCCCGGCCACGGGGAACGCCGCCGGGCGTCGCATCGGCGTTACTGGCGGGGCCGGGGCCGGGGGATGCCCGGCCCAGGGTTGGGCCGGGTGGGCCGGCTGCGGGCAGCCGGGCTGCGGGTAGCCGGGCTGCGGGTGGGCCGGCGTGGGATTCGGGTGGCCCCAGGCCGGGGGTGGCGGCGCATGGGAGATCGGCGGCTGCGCGGAGTCACCGGCCGGCAGCCCGGCCACCAGGGCGCGTAGCTGGGCGTCGTCGCCGAGGTTGAGGTCGTGCTCGAAGGCGCGGGTGATCACCGTTTCCAGCTGGTCGCGGCGCAGGTCGCGGCCGGTCAGGGCGGTGACGCGCTGGCCGAGGGCGGTCAGCGGATCCGGGGCGCTCACGCTGGTTCCTCTGCGGGGACGCGGCCGAGCAGGACGGCGATGCCGAACAGCACCAGGAACAGCAGGGCGATCAGAGAGGGGATTATCCAGGCGCTGTAGCTCATGCCGATGAGGTTGAGCACCGATCCCACGGCGTCGACGACGGCGTAGCCGATCCCGGCGACCATCCCGAAGGTGCCGAAATGCGAGCGCCCGGTGATGCCGAGCACCAGGACGGCGACGGCCAGGGCGATCCCCGGCAGCGCAAACAGCAACCGGGGAAACGGCAGCATGTGGTAGAGCGGTTGCGCTGCGATGGCCACCGCCAGACCCGCACCGGCGGATACCGCGGCGACGGCGGCGATCGCCTTGGTGGCCCCGGACGTCGCACTCAGGGCGATCAGCAGAAACGCCGCGGCAAGCGCCAGTGAGCTCGCCGACGGCAGGGCGATACCGCGGAGGTGGATCAGGACGCCTCCCGCGGCTCCAACCATCGCTCCCAGCACGATGAGGATGCCCGCCGCCATGAACCCGGCCGGCCGTCGGGTCGGTGTGGCGGGTGCCGGCCAGCCCTGGGTGGGCTGCGGGTGGCCGGCCGGTGGGTAGTACGGGTAGTGCGGCTGCGGTGTGGGTGCCTGGTGGAGCGGCGGGGTGCTGACCGGTGCGGTGAATCCGGCGGCGAGCCCGCCGACCAGCGCGCGCAGTTGCCCGTCGTCCTGGAGATCGATGCCGTGCTGGAAGGCGCGCGCAACGACGGTGTCGAGTTGGTCCGGGCGCAGTTGCTGCCCGGTCAGCGCACTGACCCGCGCGGACAGTGCGGTCAGTCGGTCCGGTGCAGTCACAGTGCCCTCTCTGCGGCGAACTGCACGCCGCGGCCCTCTCTGCGGCGAACTGCACGCCGCCGTCCTCTTCTGCGGCGAAGCGCACGCCGCGCGCCCAGCTTATGTGTTCTCCGCGGGGTTCCCCGGCGGATATCCGGCCCGTCGTGACCGGGATGTCGAAGCGGTCATCGCCGCGACGCCGGCCGACGTAGCGTGGGCCGGATGCGCCCCGAGTTGTGTCCGCCCGCCGACGGATGATCGAACTGTGACGACGGTCGCACCCACCATCAGGGTTGAGCGGAATAGGCTCAACCCTGATGAGGTTGGACTCTACGACAAGCATTTGCCGGGCATGCCCTTGCCCGTGCCTGAAAGAGAAATGGAGGTGTCGTGGACTCGTTCAATCCGACCACGAAGACCCAGGCAGCGCTGACCTCGGCGATGCAGGCGGCCACCGCCGCAGGCAACCCGCAGATCACCCCTGCCCACCTGCTGATGGCGCTGCTGACGCAGAACGACGGCATCGCCGCGCCGCTGTTGGAGGCGGTCGGAGTCGATCCCGCCCTCATCCGCACCGAAACCCAGCGCATCATCGACCGGTTGCCCAGCGCCACCGGATCGAGCTCGACACCGCAGTTGAGCCCGCCGTCCATCGCGGCGATCACCGCCGCCCAGCATCTGGCCACCGAGATGGACGACGAGTACGTCTCGACCGAGCACCTGCTCTACGGCCTGGCCGGCGGTGACACCGATGTGGCCGCGAGCCTGGCCGGCCACGGTGCCACCCCGGACGCGCTGCGCGAGGCGTTCGTCAAGGTCCGCGGCAGCGCCCGGGTGACCAGCCCGGACCCCGAGGGCAGCTACCAGGCGCTGGAGAAGTACTCCACCGACCTGACCGCGCGGGCCAAGGAAGGCAAGCTCGACCCGGTCATCGGCCGTGACACCGAGATCCGCCGCGTCATTCAGGTGCTGTCCCGGCGCACCAAGAACAACCCGGTGCTGATCGGCGAACCCGGCGTCGGCAAGACCGCGATCGTCGAGGGCCTGGCTCAGCGGATCGTGGCCGGCGACGTGCCGGAATCGCTGCGCGACAAGACCGTCGTCTCGCTGGACCTGGGCTCGATGGTGGCCGGCGCCAAGTATCGCGGTGAGTTCGAGGAGCGGCTCAAGGCCGTCCTCGACGACATCAAGAACTCCGCCGGGCAGATCATCACGTTCATCGACGAACTGCACACCATCGTCGGGGCCGGCGGCACCGGCGAGGGCGCGATGGACGCCGGCAACATGATCAAGCCGATGCTGGCCCGCGGCGAGCTGCGGCTGGTCGGCGCGACCACGCTGGAGGAGTACCGCAAGTACATCGAGAAGGACGCCGCGCTGGAACGCCGGTTCCAGCAGGTCTACGTCGGGGAGCCGACGGTGGAGGACACCATCGGCATCCTGCGCGGCCTCAAGGACCGCTACGAGGTGCACCACGGCGTCCGGATCACCGACTCGGCGCTGGTCAGCGCCGCCACGCTGTCCGACCGCTACATCACCAGCCGGTTCCTGCCGGACAAGGCCATCGACCTGGTCGACGAGGCGGCGTCCCGGCTGCGGATGGAGATCGACTCCCGGCCCGTCGAGATCGACGAGGTGGAGCGGATCGTGCGGCGCCTGGAGATCGAGGAGATGGCGCTGGAGAAGGAGGAGGACGACGCCTCCAAGGACCGGCTGGAGAAGCTGCGTTCGGAGCTGGCCGACCGCAAGGAGAAGCTCGCCGAGCTGACCGCGCGGTGGCAGAACGAGAAGAACGCCATTGACGTGGTGCGTGACTTCAAGGAGCAGCTGGACCAGCTGCGCGGGGAGGCCGACCGGGCCGAACGCGACGGCGATCTGGCCAAGGCGGCCGAGCTGCGCTACGGCCGCATCCCGGAGGTGGAGAAGCAGCTCGACGCCGCGGTTCCGGCGGCCCGGGCGCAGGAAGACCTCATGCTCAAGGAGGAGGTCGGGCCCGACGACGTCGCCGACGTGGTGGCGGCCTGGACCGGTATTCCGGCCGGCCGGCTGATGGAGGGCGAGACCGCCAAGCTGCTGCGGATGGAGGACGAACTCGGCAAGCGGGTCATCGGCCAGCGCAAGGCCGTTGCCGCGGTGTCGGATGCGGTGCGCCGCGCCCGCGCCGGGGTCGCCGACCCGAACCGGCCCACCGGCTCGTTCCTGTTCCTCGGCCCGACCGGGGTCGGCAAGACCGAGCTGGCCAAGGCGCTGGCGGACTTCCTGTTCGACGACGAGCGCGCCATGACCCGCATCGACATGAGCGAGTACGGCGAGAAGCACTCGGTCGCGCGGCTGGTGGGTGCCCCTCCGGGCTACATCGGCTACGACCAGGGCGGTCAGCTGACCGAGGCGGTCCGCCGTCGGCCCTACACCGTGGTGCTGTTCGACGAGGTGGAGAAGGCGCACCCGGACGTGTTCGACGTGCTGCTGCAGGTCCTCGATGAGGGCCGGCTGACCGACGGGCAGGGCCGCACGGTCGACTTCCGCAACACCATCTTGATCCTGACGTCGAACCTGGGGGCCGGTGGCTCCGAGGAGCAGGTGATGGCGGCGGTGCGGGCGGCCTTCAAGCCCGAGTTCATCAACCGCCTTGACGATGTGCTGATGTTCGACCACCTGCAGGAGGACGAGCTGGTCCGGATCGTCGACATCCAGCTGGAGCAGCTGGCCAAGCGGCTGTCGCAGCGGCGGCTCACGCTGGAGGTTTCGCTGGATGCCAAGCAGTGGCTGGCCGAGCGGGGCTTCGACCCGCTCTACGGCGCCCGGCCGCTGCGCCGGCTGGTGCAGCAGGCCATCGGCGACCAACTGGCCAAGCTGCTGCTGGCCGGTCAGATCCACGACGGAGACGTCGTGCCGGTGAACCTGAACGCCGACGGCGACGGGCTGGTGCTCGGCTGAGGTCTGAGGAGTCGGCCGAATAAACAGCGCTGACGACGAAGGACCGAGAAACGCAGATCGCCCCGACTCTTGCGAGTCGGGGCGATCGGCGTTTCCGGTCCTCAGAAGCTGACCTGCGGCGGGGCCTGCTGCCCCTCGGGGGCCTTGTAGAAGTCGCGCTTGCCGACCTTGGCCAGGCCGGTGAAGAACATCCAGGGGATGGTGACGACCTTCTTGTTCAGCTGGGCGGTCGCGTCGTTGTAGTACTGACGGGCGAAGGCCAGCTGGTTCTCGGTGTCGGCCAGTTGCTGCTGGAGATGCAGGAAGTTCGCCGAAGCCTTGAGGTCCGGGTAGTTCTCCGCGACGACCATGACGTTGCCGATCGCGCGGTCCAGTCGGGCCTGGGCGGTGGCCTTTTCGTCGACGTTGTTGGAGGCGGCGGCCTGCGCGGCGCCGGTGCGGGCGGCAGTGACCTCTTCGAACAGCGCCTTCTCGTGTTGGGCGTAGCCCTTGACGGCGTTGACCAGGTTGGGCACCAGGTCGGCGCGCCGGGTGAGCTGGACGTCGATGCCGCCGAGGGCTTCCTGGGCGCCGACGTCCAGGTTGCGCAGCGAGTTGAACGCGACCACACCGAACACGGCGATGACCGCCAGTACGAAGCCGACCGCGGCGATGGTGATGGCTAACAAAGTCGGCTCCTCATGGCCGGGGCAACTATGACGGCACCCGATTCTGCCCGACGACGAGACATCCGCCACGGTGACCGGGTTGTAACCCGATCGGATTCTCGAAATCTCGGGCCAGCGATTAGGCTGTGGGCGATGGTCCCGTTTTGGTTCACGCTGTCCGCACTCTGTTTTGTGGGTGCGGCGGTTCTGTTGTACGTCGACTACGACCGGCGCCGAGGGCTCGGCCGCCGGCGCAAGGCGTGGGCGCGCTCGCATGGCTTCGACTACGAGCCGGTCTCCAACGAGATTCTGGAGAAGTGGAAGCGCGGCGTGATGTCCACCGTCGGCGACGTGTCCGCGCGCAACGTCGTGCTGGGCCAGATCCGCGGTGAGGCCGTGTTCATCTTCGACCTCGACGACGTGTCCACCATCATCGCGCTGCACCGCAAGGTCGGCACCAACGTCGTCGTCGACCTGCGCCTCAAGGGCCTCAAGGAGCCCCGCGAGAGCGACATCTGGCTGCTCGGCGCGATCGGCCCGCGGATGGTGTACTCCACCAACCTCGACGCCGCCCGTCGCGCCTGCGACCGCCGGATGGTCACCTTCGCCCACACCGCCCCGGACTGCGCCGAGGTGATGTGGAACGAGCAGAACTGGACCCTGATCAGCATGCCGATCAGCAGTGCCCGCGCCGAGTGGGACGAGGGCCTGCGGACCGTGCGCCAGTTCAACGACCTGTTGCGGGTGCTGCCGCCCGTACAGCGCGCCCTCGGCGCCGCGTCCCGGCGCGGCGAACCGGGCCGCCCGGTGGCTCCCGCCCCGGCCGAACTGCCGACCGGCCGCAGCCAGGAGCCCGGCGCGATCCGCACCGAGGCCCGGTCGACGCGGCCCGAGCCGCTGCACCGCGGTGTGCCGCGCGGTGGCCGCCAGACCTCGAATCTGCAGCCCTGAGCCGTGACTGACCCCCGGGCCGAGCTGGCCGAGTTGGTGCGCGCGCTGGCCGTCGTGCACGGCCGGGTGACGCTGTCCTCCGGCAAGGAATCCGACTACTACGTCGACCTGCGCCGCGCCACCCTGCAGCACCGGGCGTCCCGGCTGATCGGGGTGCTGATGCGTGAACTCACCGCGGACTGGGACTACGCCGCCGCGGGCGGGCTGACCCTGGGCGCCGACCCGGTCGCCACCGCGATCATGCACGCCCCCGGCCGGCCGATCGACGCGTTCGTCGTCCGCAAATCCGCGAAGACCCACGGCATGCAGCGCCTCATCGAGGGGTTCGACGTGGCCGGGCAGCGGGTGCTGGTCGTCGAGGACACCTCGACCACCGGGGCCTCGCCGCTGGCCGCGGTACGGGCGGTCCGGGAGGCCGGCGGTGAGGTGGTCGGGGTGGCCACCGTCGTCGACCGGGCCACCGGCGCCGCCGAGATCATCGAGGCCGAGGGCCTGGCCTACCGCAGCGTGCTGGGCCTGGCCGATCTCGGGCTGCCCGACGCCTGAGCGGCACGGTGCGCGCGGTGCGGAGATCCTCGGGTGCGGTCCTGGCCGTGATGGCGGCGCTGGCGCTGCTGCTGGGTGGCTGCGGATCCGACAACACCGTCTACGGCGCGCACACCGCGGCGATCGGTGACACCCAGGCCATCCTCGGCTGGAACATCGCGGTGGCCAACCTGCGCTTCGCCGACGACCGGGTGCTCGTCGACGTCACCGCCGCCCCGTCCTCCGAGGACCCCGACGCCCCCCGCGCCGACCCGGGCGACCTGCGTTTCGGCCTGTACGGCGCGCTCGCGCACCCGATCGAGGCGACCGGAATCGGCAGCTGTGAGTCGATGACCGGCGCCGAGGCCCCCGCCGCAATGCTGCGGGTGCAGGACGGCGACCGGATCAGCGGCACCGTCTGCCTCGGCCCGTCCCGGGCGCAGTCCCAGGTCCGCGGCATCTACCTGTACTCCCCGCGCGAACGCATCCCGGAGACGACCGTCGCCTACCCGGCGGCGTTTCCGCTCGGGCTGCCGCGCACCGGCGTCGCCGACACCGGCCTGATCATGGCCAGCACCAGCGCCGAGGCCTGGCGCGCCGACGGGATGCCGCTGACCCCGGCCGCGCTCGGCGACCCGGTCGCCTTCACCGGCGACGGAGCCATGCTGCTGGGCCTGCGCGCCGAGGCGGTCGCCGCCCAGTACCGCGACGACGCCGCCGCCCGCGGCGGGCCGCTGATGATCGTGGTCGCCCCCACCCGGCCGCCGCCGGGGGTCAATCCGGCGTGCAACGCCTACGGCGCCTCGACGCTGGTGCTGCCCGACGCGACCCTGGACTCGGTGGTGCTCGACGTGTCGCTGTGCACGCAGGGCGAGATCAACCAGGCCGTGCTGTACCCGACGGTGTCGGTGATCGGCACCCACGCGGCGCTGTGGACGACGAAGTGACCTTGCGGGAGGAACCCGGACCCACCGAATGGGCCACCGGTTCCGGCGGTGGGGCCGGCACCGGCGTCGGCCCCTGGGTCGACGAGCACGACGGCCCGACCCCCGTCGACCCGCGCTATGACCCCGAGCTGCTGCGCGACGGCGACACCCGCAACGTGGTGGACGCCTACCGGTATTGGTCGCGGGAGGCGATCATCGCCGACATCGACACCCGGCGGCATCCGCTGCACATCGCCATCGAAAACTTCGGCAACGACGCCAACATCGGCGGGGTGGTGCGCACCGCCAACGCGTTCGCCGTCGACACCGTGCACATCGTCGGCCGGCGCCGGTGGAACCGGCGCGGTGCCATGGTCACCGACCGGTACCAGCGGCTGCGCCACCACGACAGCACCGCCGAGCTGCTGGCGTTTGCCGCCGGCGCCGGGCTGAGCGTGGTTGCCGTCGACAATGTGCCCGGCTCGGTGCGGCTGGAGACCGCCGAGCTGCCCCGCAACGCGCTGCTGATCTTCGGCCAGGAGGGACCCGGCATCACCGACGACGCCCGCGCCGGCGCGGACCTGCTGGTGTCGATCGCCCAGTTCGGCTCCACCCGCAGCATCAACGCGTCGGTGGCGGCGGGCATCGCGATGCACGCCTGGATCCGCCGGCATGCGGAACTCGCCCACGCCTGGTAGTTCGGCGGGTGGCAGGATGAACTGCCATGGACCAGGTATGGGCTAATCGCGCCGGAACCGCCGAAATCGCGATCAGTACCCGGCACCTGAGAAAGCTGTGGGGCCTGCCGGGTACCCGACTCGGGGTGGTGGGTTGGCCGCCGGTCCGGCGGGAACGCTACTTCGGGACCTGGCACTACTGGTGGCAGGCGCACCTGCTGGACTGCCTGATCGACGCGCAGCTGCGCGCCCCGAACCCGGAGCGGTTGCAGCTGATCCGGCGCCAGATCCGCGGGCACTGGCTGCGCAACCCGGGCTGGACCAACAGTTACTACGACGACATGGCCTGGCTGGCCCTGGCGCTGCAGCGCGCCGGACGCTCGCTGGCGATCGACAAGCCGCGGGCGCTGGACAAGCTGGCCACCCAGTTTGTCGACGCCTGGGTGCCCGAGGACGGCGGCGGCATCCCGTGGCGCAAATCCGATCAGTTCTTCAACGCCCCGGCCAACGGGCCGGCCGGGATCTTCCTGGCCCGCTACGGCCGGGTCCGCCGCGCCACCCAGATGGCCGACTGGATCGAGGACACCCTGATCGACCCGGACACCCACCTGGTGTTCGACGGGATCAAGGGCGGCTCGCTGGTGCGCGCCCAGTACACCTACTGCCAGGGCGTGGTGCTGGGCCTGGAGACCGAGTTGGCGGTGCGCAGCGGTGAGGAGCGGCACCGCCACCGGGTGGCCCGGCTGGTGGCGGCGGTCGCCGAGGAGATGACCGACGAGAAGGTGCTGCGCGGCGGGGGCGGCGGCGACGGCGGACTGTTCCCCGGCATCACCGCCCGCTACCTGGCGCTGGTCGCCACCGCGCTGCCCGGCGAGGACGACGCCGCCCAAACCGCCCGCGACACCGCCGCCGCGATCGTGCTGGCCTCGGCGCAGTCGGCCTGGGACTACCGCCAGAACGTCGACGGGCTGCCGCTGTTCGGCCCGTCCTGGGACGAAAACGCGGTGATCCCGACGGCCGTTTCCGGGGCGGCGGACAAGGTGGACGGCGCGGTCAACCCCTCCGAGGTGCCCGAGCGGGACCTGTCGGTGCAGCTGTCCGGCTGGATGTTGATGGAGGCCGCGCACACCGTCACGGCCGGCGCCGTGGAGCCGCTGCACGGCGAGATCGCCGATGAGGAACGGGAATTCGAATGGGACGCCGATGACGACTGACCCCGCTGGTTCGGCCCCCGAGCCCGGGGGGTGGACTCCCGACGTGAGGACTGTCGCACACGCCCGGATCACCGAGTTCTGCGACTGGCTGCGCGCCAACGACAACGGCGACTTCGCCGACTACCAGCAACTGTGGCGGGCGTCGGTCAGCGACGTGGCCTGGTTCTGGGAGGCGGTCTGGCGGTTCTTCGAGATCCCGCTGCGCGCTGCGCCCACCGAGATCCTGGGCTCAGCGGAAATGCCTGGCGCGCAATGGTTTCCGGGTGGCCGGCTGAACTACGTCGACCAGGTGTTTCGGCACGCCGATCCCGAGCGCCCCGCCATGGTGGTGGCCGGCGAGGACGGTGCGGCCGAATGGTCTTGGCAGCGGCTGGAATCGGAGACCGCCGGCTTCGCGAACTACCTGCGCGGGCTGGGCGTGCGGCCCGGGGACCGGGTGGTCGGTTACCTGCCCAATATCGGCGAGACGGTGGTGGCGTTCCTGGCGGCGGCCAGCATCGGCGCGGTGTGGGCGGTGTGCAACCCCGACCTGGCCGTCGACGGCGTGGTCGCCCGGCTCGGCCAACTGGAGCCGACGGTGCTGATCGCGGCCGACGGCACCGTTTACGGCGGCAAACGCCACGACAAGCGCGCCGAGATCGCCGCGCTGCGGGCGGCGCTGCCGGGGCTGCGGTCCACCGTGGTGGTGCCCCGGCTGGGCCTGGACCTCGCCGAGCTCGGCGAGGTGACCGGCTGGGCCGAGGCGATCGCGGTCGGTGGCGACCTGCAGTCCGAACCGGTGGCCTTCGACCATCCGCTGTGGGTGCTGTTCTCCTCGGGCACCACCGGCACCCCGAAGGGCATCGTGCACGGGCACGGCGGGGTGGTCTTCGAGCACGTCAAATACCTTGGCCTGCAACTGGATCTGCGTCCCGAGGAACGGTTCTGCTGGTACACCACCACCAGTTGGATGATGTGGAACTTCCAGGTCGCCGGGCTGCTGGTGGGCGCGACGATCGTGCTGTACGACGGCAGCCCCACCCACCCGGACACCGACGGCATGTGGCGGGTGCTGGCCGACCATCGGGTGTCGGTGTTCGGTGCGGGGGCCGGCTACCTGCTGGCGTGTGCCAAGGAGGGCCTGCTGCCCGGGCAGCGCTATGACCTGTCCCGGCTGCGCGGCGTCGGGTCCACCGGCTCGCCGCTGCCCGCCGAGGGGTTCGCCTGGGTGCAGCGCGGGCTGGGCCGGGCGGTGCCGGTGCAGTCCTGCAGCGGCGGCACCGACGTGGTGACCGCGTTCATCGGCAGCGCGCCCACCGTGCCGATCCGCGCCGGGGAGCTGGGCTGCCTGTCGCTGGGTGCGGCGATCGAGGCGTGGGACGACGGGCAGCCGGTCATCGGGGTGGCCGGGGAACTCGTGATCACCAAGCCGATGCCGTCGATGCCGGTGTTCTTCTGGAACGACCCCGACGGTGCCCGCTACCGCGACGCCTACTTCGCCAAGTACCCCGAGGTCTGGTGTCACGGCGACTGGATCACCATCACCGAACGCGGATCGGTTGTGGTGCATGGCCGTTCGGATGCCACGCTGAACCGCGGCGGCATCCGGATGGGCAGCGCGGAGATCTACAACGCGGTCGAGAGCATGCCGGCGATCCGGGACTGCCTGGTGGTCGGGGTGGAGTTGGCCGACGGAGGCTACTGGATGCCGCTGTTCGTCGCGCTGGCCGACGGCGCGGTGCTCGACGATGCGCTGCGCGCCGAGATCACCGCGGCCATCCGCGGCAGCGCGTCGCCGCGGCATGTGCCCGACGACATCCTGGCGGTGCCGGGCATTCCGCGCACCATGACCGGCAAGCGCCTGGAGATCCCGATCAAGCGGATCCTGCTCGGCGCGGCACCGGCGCAGGTGGTTTCCGCTGCCGCGGTGGACGATCCGGGGCTGCTCGACGGCTTCACCGAATACGTCCGACGCTGAGCGATGGCGCGCAGGCACGGCTGGGCGGGGGACCCGCCGGGAACCGATGAGGAGGCGGTGGCCCGGATCGTCGGCGCGGCGATCGCGGTCATCGACGAGACCGGTGCGGAGATCAGCATCGCCGATGTGGCGCGCTCGCTCGGGGTGATCCGGCAGACCGTGTACCGGTACTTCCCGAACGCCGAGGCGCTGATGACCGCGGCCGCGGTGGCCTCGGTCGGCGCCTTCCTGGACCGCATCGAGGCGCAGACCCGCGGGCTGACCGAGCCGGCGGCGGCGGTGTGCGAGGGCCTGGCCTACGTGCTGGAGACGCTGCCGCGGACCCCGCATCTGGGGCTGCTGCTGACCCCGTCGCACACCAACCGGTTCCTGCCGGCCATCACCTCGACGCAGGCCCGGAGCTTCGGCCGCTCCATGCTGGCGCGGTTCGAGGTGGATTGGGCGTCGCACGGTTACGACGACGCGGCGCTGGAGGATCTGGTCGAGTTCGTGCTGCGGACGGTGCAGACCTTCGTGACCGACCCGGGCGACCCGCCGCGCGCCGGTGCCGAGCTGCGCCGGTATCTGACCCGCTGGGTGGGTTCGGCCGTTGCGGCCCAACCGGTTCAGCGGTAGCGCACGTCGAAGCTCTTGACCCCGTTGAGCCACGCCGAGCGCAGCCGCCGCGGCTCGCCGAGCTTGGTGATGTCGGGCAGCACGTCGGCGATCGCGTTGAACATCAGGTTGATTTCGGTGCGGGCCAGGTTGGCGCCCAGGCAGAAGTGCGTACCCTGGCCGCCGAAGCCCAGGTGCGGGTTGGGATTGCGCAGCACGTTGAACTCGTGCGGGTTCTCGAACACCTCGTCGTCGAAGTTGGCCGAGGCGTAGAACAGCCCGACCCGGTCGCCGGCGGCGATCGCCGCGCCGCCGAGCTGCACGTCGCGGGTGGCGGTGCGCTGGAACGCGTACACCGGGGTGGACCAGCGCACGATCTCGTCGGCCGCGGTCTCCGGGCGATCCCGCCGGTAGATCTCCCACTGCTCGGGATGGTCCAGGAAGGCGTTGAGCCCGTGGGTGATCGCGTTGCGGGTGGTCTCGTTGCCGGCCACCGCCAGCAGCACCACGAAGAAGCCGAACTCCTCCTGGGTCATCCATTCGCCGTCGAGGTCGGCGTGCACCAGCTTGGTGACGATGTCGTCGGCCGGGCAGCGCCTGCGCTCGTCGGCCATGCCGTAGGCGTAGGCCAGCAGCTGGGCGTTGGCGACGGTCGGGTCGTCCAGCCCGGCGTCGGGGTCCTCCAGGTTGATCACCGAGTTCGCCCAGTGGAACACCTTCTGGTGGTCCTCCGCGGGGACACCGATCAGGTCGGCGATGGCCTGCAGCGGCAGCTTGGCGGCGATGTCGGCGACGAAGTCGCCGGACTCGGACTCGGCGGCCTCGGCCACAATGCGCCGGGCCGCGATGCGCAGCTTCTCCTCCAGTTCGGCGACCGCGCGCGGGGCGAACAGCCGGGAGACGATCCGGCGCAGCCGGGTGTGCTCGGGCGGATCGTGGTTGATCAGCAGGGCCTTGGTGAGCTCGATCTTCTCCTCATCCATGCCCTCGAAGAAGCTGATCACCACACCCTTGCGGTTGGCCGACCAGGTGTCCGGGTCGCGGGAGATGGCCTTGATGTCGGCGTGCCGGCTGATCACCCAGAATCCGCCGTCGGTGAAGCCGCCGGTGCCCGGCTCCTGGGCGTTCCACCACACCGGCGCGTTGCGGCGCAGTTCGGCGAATTCGCGCAGCGGCACGCCCTGGCCGAGCACGTCGGGGTCGACGAAGTCGATGCCGTCGGGCCGCGAGCTGAATGGGCAGCCGAGGGTACTGGTCATCGGGGTCCTTCCCGGTAGGTGAGACGTCGGTCACGTAGACCATACGTTAAGAAACCTACACGTATGGTCTGACGGCGGGGGCGTGCCGCGTCGTCGCCGCCCGGCGCTGGGGGAACCACCGGGCCCGCCGGGCCGGACGGCGCAGTGCCTACGATCGTGACCATGACCTCCTCGGCGCGCGCCCACATCGACTTCGGTTCCCGCATCGGCGTGTGGTGGGGCAGCGACACCTGGTCGATGCCCGACGCCCAGCAGGTGGCCCGGGAGATCGAGGCGCTGGGATTCGGTTCGCTGTTTCTGCCCGAGGCGTTCGGCAAGGAGTGCCTGACCCAGTCGGCGGCGTTCCTGGCGGCCACCGACCGGCTGGTGGTCGGCACCGGGATCGCCAACATCCACTACCGGGTGCCCTCGGCCGCCGAGGCCGGGGCGCGCACCCTGACCGCGCTGTATCCGGGTCGGTTCGTGCTCGGGCTGGGGGTCAGCCACGGGCCGCTGGTCGACGCGATCGGCGGCAGCTACACCAAGCCGCTGGCCACCATGCGCGGCTATCTGGAGGCGATGGCGGCGGTGCCGGCGCAGATCGAGCCGGGCGTCGGCCGGCCGCCGCGGCTGCTCGCGGCGCTCGGCCCGAAGATGATCGAGCTGTCCGGCACGCACGCCGACGGCGCGCACCCGTACCTGGTGACCCCGGAGCAGACCCGGGTCACCCGGGAGATCGTGGGCGCCGACCGCTGGGTGGTGTCCGAGCAGGCCGTCGTGGTGGGTGGCGAGGACGCCGAGCAGCTGGCCTTCGCGCACCAGCACCTGGACATGTACTCGTTGCTGCCCAATTACCGAAACTCGTGGCTGCGCCAGGGCTTTGACGAGTCCGACGTGGTGCGCGGCGGGTCCGACCGGCTGGCCCGCGCGCTGGTCGGGATGGGTGGGGTCAGCGACGCCGCGGCCTCGCTGACCGCGCACCTGGACGCCGGGGCCGACCACGTGGTGGTGCAGGTGCTCGGGGACGGTCCCGGGATGGATCCGCGCCCGGCGCTGCGGGCGCTGGCCGCCGAGCTGGGTCTGGGACGGTAGCCGGCCCGGCGCCCGCCGGTCAGGCGAGTACCCGCAGCCCGCGCAGATAGGTGTCCAGGTACTCGTCGAGGAACGGTTCCCGGATCGGCTCGGGGATGGTGATCAGCAGGGCGTAAAGCCCGACCAGAAACGAGATGCCGTTGTGCATCACGTCGACGTCGGCCGGGATCTCCCCGCGGTCGCGGGCGTGCTGCAGATCCTCGACCACCGCGACGATCAGCGGGTGCGTGGTCCATTCGTCGGTCGGCGGCCGCGTCGAGGAGAAGTGCAGCGCCAGAAAGTCTTTGAACAGGTGCCGGCCCAGCCGGCTCTTGAGCTTCTGCAGCGCGGCGACGGCCTGGGTCAAGGTGGTGCGCACGTCGTGCGGCTCGGCGTAGATCCGGGTGAGCTCGGTGGCCATCCGGTCCTCCTCGCGTCGCTCCAACTCGATCAGCACGTGTTCCTTGGTGGGGAAGTGGAAGAAGAAGGTGCCGTGCGCGACGCCCGCGGCCGACACGATCGGGCCGATCTCGGCGGCGGCCATCCCGGCGCGGCGGAACTCCGCGATGGCGGCGCCCAGCAGTCGCTCCCGGGTCTGGTGGCCCTTGCGGCCCCGCACGGTTGCGGCCGGCTTCGTCATGGGGCCAGTCTAGGCCATACAAAACTGACTTAAATCAGAAAACCCCTTTCCGTTCCTGGCCGCGAACGCTAGCGTGCACGTGGGGCAACCGGGATCGACGGCGTCGTCGATCTACTGACTCAAGTCATAAACAGGAGGTACGGTGCAGATTCTCGAGCGGGTCCAGGACCTGCCGAATGCCGGCAACATCAAGGCCCAGTGGGTCTGCCTGTGGTCCGGGCCCGCGGTGGGACTCGTGCTGCTGATCGCCGCGGCGGCCTTCCCCGGGTTCTGGCCGCCGATGTCCCCGACGCTGCCCGCCGAGGAGGTCGCCCGGTTCTACGCCGAGCACACCGCCTGGATCCGGTTCGGCCAGGTCACCTTCAACCTGTGCGGCATCCTGGTGGTGCCGTTCTTCATGGTGATCGTCGTGCAGATGAAGCGGATGCGGGGCCAAAGTCACGTGTTCGCCTACTGCTACCTGACCGCGGTGGTCAGCGGCGCCACCTTCTTCGCGCTGTCGAACGTGTTCTTCCTGGTCGCGGCCTTCCGCCCGGACCGCAGCCCCGACCTGATCCAACTGCTCAACGACCTGGCCTGGATCGTGTTCATCGCGCCGATCGGGATGCTGCTGTCCCAGTTCGTGCTGCTGGCCCTGGCGGTGCGGTTCGACAACGGACCCGACCCGGTGTTCCCGCCCTGGGTCGGCTGGTACTCGCTGGCCACCGGGGTGGCGATCGTCCCGTCGGCCGCCGCCGCGGTGTTCCAGACCGGGCCGCTGGCCTGGGACGGACTGCTGTCGTTCTGGGTGCGCAACGGGGCGCTGGCCGCCTTCGTGGTGGTGATGTTCTTCGTGCTGCGACGGGCCGTGCTGCGCCAGGCGATCGCCGACGGCGTGGTGGCCGGGTGAGTCCAGTGCGGGCACTGACCCCCGACGGGTACGTCACCACCGCCGACGGGCGGCCGGCCGGTAAACCCGACGTCCGGATCATGACGTGGTTCTTCCCGCTCTGGTACGGCCTGTTCGGCATCATCATCTGCCTGCTGGCCCGGGTCACCCCGCCGCCGCGGCCGGATGTCAGCACCGCCGACAAGGTCGCATTCTTCAGCCAGAACGGGCTGACCATCCAGCTCGGCTTCGTCGTGCTGCTGGTGTTGCTCGGCGGTGCGGCGATGACCAACGGTCTGGTCGCCTACCAGATGAAACGGATGTCCACCGGCTCGGTGCTGGCCTACGGCTACCTGGCCGGCATGAGTGTCGGCGCACTGCCGGGCTTCCTGCTGGTCGGCGTCTGCTTCCTGACCGCGACGCTGCGCCCCGACCGCGACCCCGAGCTCATCGGACTGCTCTACGACCTCGGAATGCTGTCCTACAACGCCTCATTGGGCTGCTTCACCGCCGCGTACCTGGTGTTGGCGATCGCGGTGCTCTACGACCGCAACAACATCTTCCCGAAGTGGTTCGCCTACATCTCGGTCTGGCAGATCGTCACCGAGGTGATCGCCAGCCAGATGGTCGTCTTCTACTCCGGGCCGTTCGCCTGGAACGGCTCGATCTCGTTCTGGGTCGCGGTGGTGGTGTTCTCGGTCTGGCTGGGCGCGCTCATCGTGATCCTGCGCAACGCCGCCGCGGCCGAGCCGGCCGACGAACCGGATATGGACTGAGGCGATGGGGAAAGTGACTGTGCAACAACCGGATACCGAGACCGTCGCGGTGCCCGACGGCAGGCTGCCCGGCGATGTCCACATGTGGGTGATGGTGCTGGGCGACCTGATCGTCTTCTCCAGCTACTTCCTCATCTACCTGATCTACCGCAGCATGGACCCGGAGTCCTTCCTGCGGGCCCAGCAGCACCTCGACATCAACATCGGGTCGATCAACACCGTGGTGCTGCTGACCAGCTCGTTGTTCGTCGCCCGCTCGGTGCTGTCCGCCCGGGCCGGCGCGCACCGGCAGGCCATCGGGTTCGTCTACGCCGCCGGCGGCTGCGGCGTGCTCTTCATGGTCCTCAAGGGCTATGAGTGGGCCGCCAAAATCAGTGCCGGGCACACCAATTCGGACATGTTCTTCTCGTTCTATTACGTGATCACCGGCGTACACCTGGTGCACGTGCTGATCGGTCTGATCGTGCTGGGCGTGGTGGTTCGCGAACTGCAGAACCCGGGCCGGCGGCGCACCTGGATGGTCGAAACCGGCGCCACCTACTGGCACATGGTCGACCTGCTCTGGGTGATCATCTTCGGCCTGCTCTACGTAATGAGGTGACCATGGCAGCAACCACCGGCACGACCGAAAAGACCGAAACCACCGCGCGCACCCTGGGCTGGGCCTGGGTGGTGCTCGTCGTCATCACCGTGGCGTCCTGGCGACTGGCCCCGGCGCATTTCACCGACACCGTGGTGGCCAGCACCGGCGTCACCGCACTGGTGCTGGTGCTGACCTACATCAAGGCCCGGGTGATCCTGCGGTACTTCATGGAGGTGCGCTCGTCGCCGCGCTGGCTGCGGATCGGGACCGAGGTGTGGCTGATCGTGCTGCTTGGCGCGGTCTTCGGGATCTACCTGGCCTGAGCGCTCAGCCGCACCGGTCGTGGAAGTCCGCGGCGGGCTGGCGGATGCCCTTGAGCTCGTCGCGTTCCTGCGGGTGGCTCTCGCCGAACTCCCGCATCCGGGTGGCGACCTCCTCGCGCGGCAGGCCCTTGAGGCTGGTGAGGAAGTCGTTGACCTGCGGGTGGGTGTGCAGGTAGGCGGAGGTGGCGATGTTGACCCCGCCCATCACCCCGGCCAGGTCGGCGGCCGTGCAGTTCGGCGGCGCCGGGGTGTCGTCTGCGGCAGCCAGCCCGGCCGCACCGAACAGCGCGGCGCCCACCGCCAGGCCGGCGACGCCGGATCGGATCAGAAAAGACATGGCCGCTCCTCGTTGGATGATGGTCGGCCGGGCCGGAATCCGGCCCGGGTTCGTCAGCGTCGCCCGCGCCCGCCGCCGTCGCGGGACGGTCCCCGGTGCGGACTCACCTCGGGCCGGTTGCCGGGGGTGCCGGGCAGGCCCACATCGCCGTCGCCGGCGCCGAACACGACACCGACGCCCCCGCCGTCATAGCAGTACCAGTCGTACTCGCAGGGGTACGGCGCATACGTGCCTGAGCCGCTGGAATCGGCGCCGCGCACATCGCCCTGCGAACAGATGGTGGTCCCGCCGCTGTTCACGCAGTCGGCGGCCGCGGTCGGCGCACCGGCGACGACCGCGCCGAAGGCGGCCAGCGCGACCACCGGCGCAGCGGCAAAACCCGTCAGCTTCATCGCCGCTCCCTGCCTCAGCGACCGATCCGGCAGCCGGATGGCACTGCCCGGTCGGATGTGTACCGCTAGAAGATAAACCGGGCCGGGCCGCGGCGCCAGGTGACGGGTGCGGCTCAGGCCTGCTCGGCGGCGGCCTCGGCGGCCCCGTCGTCGGTGCCGGCGGTCTTGGCGGCCTTGCGCCGGCGCCACCACTCGATGAACATCGGCGCCAGCGAGGCCAGCACGATCGCCACGAAGATCGGCTCCAGCAGCTTCTGGATGATCGGGAAGCCGCCCAGCCAGTAGCCCAGCAGGGTCAGGCCGATGCCCCACACCAGCGCGCCGACGATGTTGTAGATGCTGAACACCGCGTAGTTCATTCGGGCCGCGCCGGCCGACAGCGGGGCCAGGGTCCGCACGATCGGCACGAACCGGGCGATCACGATCGCGATCGGGCCGCGCTTCTCGAAGAACGCGTGCGCCTCGTCGAGATACTTCTGCTTGAGGAACCGGGCGTCGGGCTTGAACATCTCCACCCCGATGAACCGGCCGATGAAGTAGCCGACCTGGCCGCCCAGCACCGCCGCGATCGGGATGAACACCAGCAGCTGCCACAGCTGGAAATTGGCCTGCCCCGCCCCCGCCTCGGCCGCCCCGGCGGCCGAGGTGGCCGCCAGCATGCCCGCCACGAACAGCAGCGAATCGCCGGGCAGGATCGGGAACAGCACGCCCGACTCGATGAAGATCACCAGCAGCAGCCCGGCCAGCGCCAAAGTGCCGAACGAGTTCAGCAGGTGCAGCGGGTCCAGGAAGTCCGGCATCAGCGCCAGGTAGGTGGTGGCCTCGAGGGGAACATTTGCGGTCACGACGGTCAAGGGTACCCGGGAGATCTTCGGGCACGGCTGCTGTTGTCCCGGCGCTCTGCGATACTGACCGGGAGTCCAACCCCGCAGGTAATCCAGCCAGGAGGAGATTTCCCATGCCCATCGCGACGCCCGAGGTCTACGCCGAGATGCTGAGCCGCGCCAAGGAGAACTCCTTCGCCTTCCCGGCCATCAACTGCACCTCCTCGGAAACCATCAACGCCGCCATCAAGGGTTTCGCCGACGCCGGCAGTGACGGCATCATCCAGTTCTCCACCGGCGGCGCGGAATTCGGTTCCGGACTCGGCGTCAAGAACATGGTGACCGGCGCGGTCGCGCTGGCTGAGTTCGCCCACGTCATCGCCGAGCGGTACGACATCACCGTCGCGCTGCACACCGACCACTGCCCCAAGGACAAGCTGGACACCTTCGTCCGGCCGCTGCTGGCGATCTCCGCCGAGCGGGTCGCCGCGGGCCGCAACCCGCTGTTCCAGTCGCACATGTGGGACGGCTCGGCCGTGCCGATCGGGGAGAACCTGACCATCGCGCAGGAACTGCTGGCCAAGGCGGTGGCCGCCAAGATCATCCTCGAGGTGGAGATCGGCGTGGTCGGCGGCGAGGAGGACGGCGTCGAGGCCGAGATCAACGACAAGCTGTACACCACCTCCGAGGACTTCGAGAAAACCATCGACGCCCTCGGCGCCGGGGACAAGGGCCAGTACCTGCTGGCCGCGACCTTCGGCAACGTGCACGGGGTGTACAAGCCGGGCAACGTCGTGCTCAAGCCCGAAGTGCTGGCGGAGGGGCAGCGGGTCGCCGCCGCCAAGCTCGGCCTCGGTGCCGACGCCAAGCCGTTCGACTTCGTCTTCCACGGCGGCTCGGGCTCGCTGAAGTCGGAGATCGAGGACTCGCTGCGCTACGGCGTGGTGAAGATGAACGTGGACACCGACACCCAGTACGCGTTCACTCGGCCGGTCGCCGGGCACATGTTCGCCAACTACGACGGCGTGCTGAAGATCGACGGCGAGGTCGGCAACAAGAAGGTCTACGACCCGCGCAGCTACCTGAAGAAGGCCGAGGCGTCGATGACCGAGCGGGTCATCGAGGCGTGCAACGACCTGCACAGCGCCGGTCGCAGCGTGTCCGCCAAGGGCTGAGTTTGCCGCCGGTGCGGTCCGTGGGCGAGGACGCCCGCGGGCCGCACCGCCGCACTCGCGGGCGGAGCTACTCGGTGCCCTCGCAGACCTTCCAGGTGTCGCCGACCCGGCGCAGATCGAAGCTGCGGGTGGACAGCGCGCCCGGGTCCGCCGGCCGGTAGGTCGTCACGTTCGCCTCGGCGCGGTCCCCGTCGACGACCACCGCGTCGATGCTCGACATCACCGGGACTTCCTTGTTCGCCACCATCTTGGCGTGCAGTTCCTGCCACTGCTGATCCTCGAAGGCGTCGTAGTCGCCGCAGGTGATGCTGCGCAGCGTGGCCAGGTCGCCGTTCTGCACGGCGGTGGTGTAGCTCTCGATCGCCGAGCGGACCTGGTCACTCGGCGAGCCGCCGCGGGTCAGCAGCACCGTCACCAGCACCGCGACCGCCACCAGCGCGGCGATCACCAGCACCAGCGCGATCACCCAGCCCCAGCTGCGGCGCCGCGGCGACGGCACGGCGGGCACCTCGCCGCGGGCCGGGATGGCCTGCGGGCCCGCGGTCCGCGGTGCGGCGGGTTCCTCGGCGCCGGGCAGGTCGAGGATCTCGGTGGCCGGATCGGCCGGGGCGGCCCCGATGATCTGGGTGGAACTGTCGAACGCCGACGGCGCGGTGAACCGCCGCTGGTCCTCGGCGGGCTCCTCGACCGGGGCGAACATCTCGGTCGGGTCGGCGGGCGCGAAGATCTCCGTCGCGGGCTCGGCGGTGGCGGCGTCGACGTCGACGACGTCGGTTTCGTCCTCGGTGTTGTCCCGACCGGGACCCGGGCCTGTCGACATCGGTGCTGCGGTCCTCCCGTTGAGATCGTGCAGTGCCCTGAGCCTACGGCCTCAGAGGCCCTCCGGTCGCGCGGCACCCGGCACGGCAGAATGGGCGTCATGACGCACATGGGTGATCTGCTGGGTCCGCAACCCGTCCTGCTGCCGGGCGACCCGGAGGCCGAACAGGAACTGTCCGACGGCCGCCGCGCCGTCGAGGTTGCCGCCGGGCATCCGTCGGCGTCGGTGGCCTGGGCGTCGCTGGCCGAACATGCGATGGCCGACGACAAGGTGGTCACCGCCTACGCCTATGCCCGGACCGGCTACCACCGCGGGCTCGATCAGCTGCGCCGCAACGGCTGGAAGGGTTTCGGCCCGGTGCCGTTCGCGCACGAACCCAACCAGGGCTTCCTGCGCTGCGTGGCGGTGCTGGCGCGGGCCGCCGCCGCGATCGGCGAGACCGACGAGTACCGGCGCTGCCTGGACCTGCTCGACGACTGCGATCCGGCCGCCCGCACCGAGCTCGGCGTCACCTAAAGCGGGCCGCCCCGACTCGGCGCCGGACCGCCCCGGCTCGGCGGCGGACCGCCCCGCTCAGCGCCAGAACAGGGTGAGGCTGTAGCCGATGCCGGCCAGCCAGTCGTACCCGCCGAGCCACCGGTACAGGCCGAACACCAACTCGAAGAACCAGCCGTTGAGCGGCGGGGTCACCAGCACCACCAGCAGGATCAGGAAGCCCCAGGTGCGCAGCGGTTCCATCGCCCGGCGGGCCGCCGCGCCGAGGTGCGGCTCCAGCGCGCCGTAGCCGTCCAGGCCCGGGATCGGCAGCAGGTTGAGCACCAGCGCCATCACCTGCAGCAGGGCCAGGAACGCCAGGCCGGACCAGAACACGCTGTGGTCGTTGGAGTAGCCGAGCCAGATCGCGCCGAGCAGCAGCACCGCCAGCGCCAGGTTGGCCGCCGGCCCGGCCAGGCTGACCAGCGTGCGCTGGCGTTTGGTCATGAAGTCGGTGCGCACCCAGACCGCGCCGCCGGGCAGGCCGATGCCGCCGATCAGGATGAACAGCACCGGCAGCAGCAGCGACAATCCCGGGTTGGCGTACTTGAGCGGGTTCAGCGTCAGGTAGCCCCGGGCCGCGACCTCGCGGTCGCCGAAGCGCCAGGCGGTGAACGCGTGGCCGAACTCGTGCAGGCTCAGTGACACCACCCAGCCGGCGATGACCAGGATGAACACCCCGGCGTAGCCGGCCGGCGAGTTGTCGGTGCCGGCGGACCCGGCCGAGTAGGCCAGCGCGCCGCCGCCGGCGGCGATGGCCAGGATCGCCAGGAAGATCGGGCTGGGCCGCACCCGCACGGCCTCAGCCGACACGAAGCCAGCCCTCGGTATTGCGGTAGAACGTCGAGCGCCGCACCGGCCGCGGCGCGGGCACCCCGTCGCGCAGCACCGTCGCCGCGGTGGTGCCCAGCTGGGCGGCCCGCCCGGCAACCCAGCGGCGGCGCCGCCACGGCCCCCGGTCGACGCAGGCCCGCAAACCCGGTACCCGGTCAAGCGGCTGCACCCGCAGGCCCGGCGCGTGCCCGTCGAACAGCACGGTGTCATCGACGACGGCCTCGCCCTCGATCGCCGCGGCATCCTCGGCAGGTCGCCACAATGCGGTGCCGAACAGGGCAGATCCGGTCTCGTCGCGGATCAGCGGCACCCGGCGCGCGGTGCCCGAGCGGGCCCGGCGGGCTCGCCACGGGCGGGTCACCGGAGCCACCTCGACGCCGAGTCGTTCGGTGCGCAGCAAACGAGTCAGGACGGTCGCCAGGTCGGCGTTCCCGCCCAGCACGACGACCCGCTGGGCGGTCTCGGTGACCGCGTCGACATCGGCCGGCTCGGTGACGTCGTGCACCGCCAGCCGGCGCAGCGGGCGGGGGATCCGGCGGTCACCGAATCGCAGCACGACGGTCAACGCGGCTCCTTTTGCCGGATGGAGGTCTTCGGTCGGATAAGGTTACTCACCGGCTGGATGCGGTATCCGGCGACATGAGCAGGAGATTTGTGCCATGCCGGCAATCGTCCTCATCGGCGCCCAGTGGGGCGACGAAGGCAAGGGTAAGGCCACCGATCTGCTCGGTGGGCGAGTGCAGTGGGTCGTGCGGTACCAGGGCGGTAACAACGCCGGGCACACCGTCGTGCTGCCGACCGGGGAGAACTTTGCGCTGCACCTGATCCCATCGGGCATCCTCACCCCGGGGGTGACTAACGTGATCGGCAACGGCGTCGTGATCGACCCGGGGGTGCTGCTCACCGAGCTGCGTGGGCTGGAGGACCGCGACGTCGACACCGATCGGCTGCTGATCTCCGCCGACGCGCACCTGCTGATGCCCTACCACGTCGCCATCGACAAGGTCACCGAGCGCTACATGGGCAGCCGCAAGATCGGCACCACCGGCCGCGGCATCGGGCCCTGCTACCAGGACAAGATCGCCCGGATCGGCATCCGCGCGGCCGACGTGCTCGACGAGGGCTCGCTGACCGCCAAGGTCGAGGCCGCCTGCGAGTTCAAGAACCAGGTGCTGGTCAAGATCTACAACCGCAAGGCGCTGGATCCGCAGGAGATCGTCGACGCGCTGCTGGAGCAGGCCCAGGGCTTCCGGCACCGGATCGCCGACACCCGGCTGCTGCTGGCCCGGGCGCTGGAGTCCGGCGACACCGTGCTGCTGGAGGGCTCCCAGGGCACCCTGCTCGACGTCGACCACGGCACCTACCCGTTCGTCACCTCCAGCAACCCGACCTCCGGCGGCGCGGCCGTGGGCTCGGGGATCGGACCCACCCGGATCACCACCGTGCTGGGCATCCTGAAGGCCTACACCACCCGGGTCGGCTCCGGCCCGTTCCCGACCGAACTGTTCGACGAGCACGGCGCTTACCTGGCCAAGACCGGCGGCGAGGTCGGTGTCACCACCGGCCGGGCCCGGCGCTGCGGCTGGTTCGACGCCGTCATCGCCCGCTACGCCACCCGGGTCAACGGCATCACCGACTACTTCCTGACCAAGCTCGATGTGCTGTCCTCGCTGGAGACCGTGCCGATCTGCGTCGGTTACACCGTCGACGGCAAACGCACCGACGAGATGCCGATGACCCAGGCCGACATCGCCCGCGCCGAGCCGGTGTACGAGGAGATGCCCGGCTGGTGGGAGGACATCTCCGCGGCGCGCGAGTTCGACGAGCTGCCGGCCAGGGCGCGCGACTATGTGCTGCGGCTGGAGGAACTGGCCGGGGCGCCGGTCTCCTGCATCGGGGTCGGCCCGGGCCGGGAGCAGACCATCGTGCGCCGCGACGTGCTGGCGGCCCGCTAGTGCCCGACCCGGTGCCCGAGGCCTTCGACCACGAGCAGCACGGCGGTTTCCCCGTCTACGAACCGGCCCGGCCGAGCCCCGGCTTCGCCGACTTCCTGACCGGCATGCGCCGACTGCAGGACCTGGCGGTGTCCGCCGACCCGGACACCGACACCTGGGCGCGGGCCGCGGCGGGGGTCGCCGAGCTGGTGCGGATGCTGGAGCCGTTCGCCGTCGCCGAGGGCGTCGGCCCGGCGGGGCGGGTCCCGGAGCTGCCCGGGGCGGGTCACCTGCTGATGCCGCCGTGGCGGGTCGTGCGTTTCGAGCCCGACGGCGTCGAGCTGGCCGTGACGTTCAGCCGGTACCACGTCGGCGGCAACTACGCCGTGCACGGCGGGGTGCTGCCGCTGCTGTTCGACTCGGTGTTCGGCATGGTCATCCACGCCGCCGGGCGCCCGATCAGCCGCACCGCCTACCTGCACGTCGACTACCGCAAGGTCACCCCGATCGACGTGGAGCTGACCGCCACCGGCCGGATCACCGAGGAGCAGGGGCGCAAGGCGTTCGTCACCGCCGAACTGCGCGACCCGGACGGCAACCTGCTGGCCGAGGCGAACGGCCTGATGCTGCGGCTGCTGCCCGGCCAGCCCTGATCACCGGTTGAGGGTGGCCTCCCACAGGTCCAGGTCGTAGGTCAGGGCGCGCAGCGTCTCGTCGTCAATCCGGTCGGCGTCGCGTTCGGCGATCACCGCCTCGCGCTCGGCGGCCAGCATCTGCAGCCGCAGCCGGCGGTACACCGCCGCGGGCGCCGCCGCGAGCTCGTCCTCGCTGTGTTCCAGCTCGGCCGCCCAGGCCTCATCGCGGCGGTGCCTGTTCCACTCCCGCAGCGGCCGCGCGGCCGCCTCGTAGTTCTCCATCGGCCGCCCCGAGGCGCGGGCCTGCATCATCAGTTCGGTGAGCCGGTGTTCGGCGGCGTCGGCGGCCCGGGTCCGGGTGGCCACGATGGCCAGCCGGTCGGCGCGCCGGTCACCGTGCACGTCGAGGCGCCGGATGATCCACGGCAGCGTCAGGCCGTGCAGCAGCAGGGTGCCGATCACCACGACGAACGTCAGGAACACGATGTAGGACCGGCCCGGGAACGGGTCGCCGGACAGCGTCGTCAACGGCACCGCGAACGCCGCGGCCAGTGACACCACGCCGCGCATCCCGGCCCAGGCGACCACGAACAGGTGCGCCGGCGGCGGCCGGGTGCCGCCGCGTCCGGCGCCGGGCCGCGACGGCGTCAGGTAGGCGGTGCCGAACACCCACACGATCCGGGTGAGCAGCACCGTGGCGAACACGGCCGCCGACGAGGACACCAACATCATTGTGGGAATCCCGGTCAGGTCATTGACCACCTGCGGCAACTGCAACCCGATCAGCAGGAACGCAAACGACTCCAGCACCAGCTGCACCGACCGCCACACCGCGTCGTCCTGCAGCCGGGTGGCGTACCCGGCGTCGGTGGCGCGCTGACCGAGCATCAGCGCCGCCACCACCACGGCCAGCACCCCGGACGCGTGTACCTGCTCGCCGAGCAGGTAGCAGACGAACGGGGCGAGCAGGCCGATCGCGCTCTCGGCCAGCGGATCGTCGAGCCGGCGCCGGATCGCGATGATGATCCGGCCGAGCAGCACGCCGACCAGCACCCCTCCGACCACGGCCCAGCCGAACACCGCGGTGGCGTGACCCCAGGTTTCGGTGATCCCGACCGCCGCGGCCAGCGCGACCCGGTAGGCGGTCAGCGAGGTGGCGTCGTTGAGCAGGCTCTCGCCGCCGAGCATCGTCATCAGCCGGCGCGGCAACCCCAGCCGGCGGCCGATCGCCGTCGCCGACACCGCGTCCGGTGGGGCGACGATGGCGCCAAGCACCAGCGCCGCGGACAGGGTCAACTGCGGCACCGCGTAGTAGGCGACCAGCCCGACGGCGGCGGCGGTGACCAGCGGCAGGCCCACCGCCAGCAGGGCGATCGGGGTGAAGTTCTTGCGTAGCCCCAGGTAGGAACTCTCCAGCCCCGCCGACCACAGCAGCGGCGGCAGGATCACGAACAGCACGACCTCGGGGTCGAGCACCAGCACCGGCAGGCCCGGGATCGCGGTGGCGGCCAGTCCGGCGACCACCAGCACCAGCGGGGAGGGCAGGCCGAATCGCCGGGCCAGGGCCGCGACCAGCACGGCGGTCACCAGCGTGGCGAGTATCTCCGCGGACAAAGCCCGAACCTCCGATCCTCGCCTGCCCCTATCCTGGGTCAGATGCGGATTGCGCTGCTGGGCTCCGGCGAACTGGGTGCCGATCACGTTACGGCCTTCGCCCGGTTGGGGGCGGAGGTGATCGCCGTCGATTCGGTGCCCGGCGGCCCGGCCGCCCGGGTCGCGCACGCCGCCGAAACGGTGACGCTGACCGACCCGGTGGCGCTGACCGCGGCGCTGCGCCGACTGGCGCCGGAGGTGATCGTCACCGCGACCGACCGGGTGGCCGCCAACGCGCTGGCCGCCTTCGAGGGCGAGGCGACCGTGGTGCCCAGCGCCCGCAACGTGCGGATGGCACTGGACCGCGAGGGCCTGCGCCGGCTGGCCGCGGACCGGCTGGGCCTGCCGACCGCGCCGTTCTGGTTTGCCAGTTCGGCCGCCGAACTGGCCGCGATCGCCGCGCACGCCGGCTTCCCGATGGTGGTCAAACCGCTGGTGACGCTGCCCAGCGACGGGCAGTCGGTGCTGCTGCGGGCCGAGGACGTCGAACCGGCGTGGCGGCGCGCGGTGTCGGTGGCCGGCCGGATCAGCCACCCGCGGGTGCTGGCCGAGACCGTCGTGGAGATCGACCACGAGCTGACCCTGCTCACCCTCGGCAGCGCCGATGGGCTGGTGTTCTGCGAACCGATCGGGCACTGCCAGGTCGAGGGGTTCGCCGGCCAGACGGTGCTGGAGTCCTGGCAGCCGCAGCGGATGAGCCGGGTCGCGCTGGAGACCGCGCACTCGATCGCCGCCCGGATCGTCAACGCCCTCGGCGGGCGCGGGCTGTTCGGGGTGGAACTGCTGGTCGCCGGCGACGAGGTGTACTTCTCCGACGTCAACGCCTGGCCCACCGACGCGGGACTGGTCACCCTGCGCTCGCAGCGGCTGTCGGTGTTCGACCTGCACGCCCGAGCGGTGCTGGGCCTGCCGCTGGACACCATCATGATCTCCCCGGCGGCCGCCGAACTGACCTACGGCGACGGCGCGGTCCCGGGCCCCGGCCCGGCCGAGCTGGCCACCGCCCTGCGGGTGCCGGAGAGCGACGTGCGAGTATTCGGCGGTCCGAGTCGGGTGCCGCGGCGCCGGCTGGGCCTGGCACTGGCCACCGCTGCGGACGTGACCACCGCCCGCGATCGGGTCCGTCGGGCGACCACCGCGCTGCACACCAGTTGGCGCACTCACCCGGGAGGACGGCAATGACGCGACGATGGTTCGGCGGCGGCGATGAGGGCAACAGCGGCTCCAGCGCCGCGCCGTTCATGATTGCGCTGGTGGTCGTGGTGCTGGTGCTGGTCGGTATCGGGCTGACGAACATGTTCTCCGCCGAGCGCAATTCCGATCAGGAGCAGATCATTCGCGCGGCGATCGGCCAGAACGACGCCCTGCAGCGCGTCGACTATCCGGCGTACGCCGACTACACCTGCCCGGCGCTGGCCGGCAGCGCCGACGACCTGGCGCTGCGGCAGAAGAACTCGGTGCAGGCGCGCGGGGCGCGGTACCTGGAGACCATCAACAACATCGCCGTCAACGGCGAGCGGGCCACCGCCACCGTCGTCTACTACTTCGACAGCGACAAGGACGAGAAGGTCGACGCGCCCACCGTCTTCGAGAAGCGCGACGGGCGCTGGCAGGTGTGCAGTTCCGGACCCAGCTGAGTCGGCGCGGCCCGCGGCCCGCGGTGGCGGTGTGGGAAACTCGCAGGCGTGAGCTACGCCGGAGACCTCAGCCCCGAACAGTCCTGGAAGCTGTTGCAGGAAAATCCCGACGCCGCGCTGGTCGACGTCCGCACCGCCGCGGAGTGGAGCTTCGTCGGGGTGCCCGATGTCAGCGAGTTGGACCGCGACGTGGTGTTCGTGCAGTGGAACCGTTCCGACGGCACCCACAACGACAACTTCCTCGCCGATCTGGCCGCCGCGGGCATCACCCCCGGTGAGCGTCCGGTGATCTTCCTGTGCCGCTCCGGCGGCCGGTCAGTGGCGGCCGCCGAGCTGGCCACCGCGGCCGGCATCGGCCCGTCGTACAACCTGCTCGACGGCTTCGAGGGCGAACTCGACGCGCACTCGCACCGCGGCGCGGACGGCTGGAAGTCCGCCGGCCTGCCGTGGCGGCAGTCGTGAGCACGCCGGAGATCCCGTCGGTCCGGATCCCGGCGGCGCTGCCGCCCGGCGTCGGCCAGGCCACCATCGGGGTGCGCGGCGGCCTGCTGCGCTCGGGTTTCGACGAGACCTCCGAGGCGCTGTACCTGAACTCCGGCTACGTCTTCGAATCCGCCGAGGACGCCGAGAAGTCGTTCACCGGGGAGATCGACCGGTTCGTCTACTCGCGCTACGGCAACCCCACGGTGTCGATGTTCGAGGAGCGGCTGCGGCTGATCGAAGGCGCCGAGGCGGCGTTCGCGACGGCCAGCGGCATGGCAGCGGTGTTCACCGCGCTGGGGGCGCTGCTGAGCGCCGGTGACCGGCTGGTCGCCGCGCGCAGCCTGTTCGGCTCCTGCTTTGTGGTGTGCAACGAGATCCTGCCGCGCTGGGGTGTGGAGACGGTGTTCGTCGACGGCGAGGACCTCGACCAGTGGGAGCAGGCCCTGTCGGTGCCCACCAAGGCGGTGTTCTTCGAGACGCCGTCGAACCCGATGCAGTCGCTGGTCGACATCGCCGCGGTGGCCGACCTGGCGCACGCGGCCGGCGCGCAGGTGGTGCTGGACAACGTGTTCGCCACCCCGCTGCTGCAGCGCGGGATGCCGCTGGGCGCCGACGTCGTCGTCTACTCCGGCACCAAGCACATCGACGGCCAGGGCCGGGTGCTGGGCGGGGCGATCCTGGGCGGCAAGGAGTACATCGACGGGCCGGTGCAGAACCTGATGCGCCACACCGGGCCGGCGCTGAGTCCGTTCAACGCCTGGACCCTGCTCAAGGGCCTGGAGACGATGGCGATCCGGGTGGACTACGCCAACCGCTCCGCGCAGCGGATCGCCGAGTTCCTGGAGGGGCATCCGGCGGTGCGCTGGGTGCGCTACCCGTTTTTGGCCTCGCATCCGCAGTACGAGCTGGCCCGCAGGCAGATGTCCGGCGGCGGCACCGTCATCACCTTCGAGCTGGAGGCCCCCGAGGGCGAGGGCAAGCGGCGGGCGTTCGACCTGCTCAACGGGCTGGAGTTGGTCGACATCTCCAACAATCTCGGTGACGCCAAGACGCTGATCACCCATCCGGCCACCACCACGCACCGGGCGATGGGGCCGGAGGGGCGGGCCGCGATCGGGCTCGGCGACGGGGCGGTGCGGATCTCCATCGGCCTGGAGGACACCGAGGACCTGATCGCCGACCTGGACCGGGCCCTGGGCTGACGCCCTTTGCGGCGCTCCCTTTGCGGTGGCACCCCCTTTGCGGCGAGCGCGCAACCGTGTACGCCTGCGTCGGAGTGTCGTGTCCCTGCTTGAGCGCTGGGCGTAGGGGGTTGGCGCCAGCGCGCACTCCTGTACACCGTCATCGGCGTGTCGTGTCCAAGGGTGAGCGCTCGGCAAAGGAGGGGACCCCACGCCAGGGTGCGCACAGGAGGGGACCCCGCACCAGGATGCGCGCAGGAGGGGGCCCGCTAGGCCTGGGCGGCGAGGTCCCGGATGGGGGCGTGCCAGACGTCGCCGTGACCGGGTACCAGCAGCTCGGCGTCGACGGCGGCCAGCGTCGCCAGGCTGGCCCGGCAGCGGGCCTGGTCGTGGTTGAACACCGACGGCAACAGCTGCGGGCCGACGCGGTCGCTGACCGGATGCCCGGTGATCAGCGCGTCGCCGCTGACCAGCACCGCGTCCACCAGATAGGAGCAGTGCCCGCCGGTGTGCCCGGGGGTGGGCACCGGCCGGGGCGCCCCGGGCAGCGTCGCGGCCAACTCCGCCGTCAGCGCCGCCGCGGTCGGAATGCCCGCCCGGGTCAGCGCGCCGAGCGCGGCGATCTGCGCCGACCAGCGCAGCCAGCGCGGCCGCCAGGCGTGCCGGGCCAATTGGGCCGCGGACACCTGCTCCAGGTAGTCCCGGCGGGCGTGCCCGACCTCGTCGGCGTGGCAGTACACCGGGGTGCGGTGCTCGGCGGCGAACCAGATTGCGGTGCCGAAATGATCGACGTGGGCGTGGGTCAGCAGGATCGCCGCCACGTCCTCGGGCCGACGGCCGAGCTCGGCCAGGGTGCCCAGCACCGCCGCGCGGTCCCCGGGGTACCCGGCGTCGATCAGCAGCACCCGGTCGTCGTCACCGGTGACCAGCGTCCAATTGACGTGCCCGGTGACGGCCGCGTACACGGCGTCGGTGACGCGGACGAGGCGGGTTCCGGCGGCGGCCATCGCTCGAGCGTAGGGCGACCTGCGCGGCGGACCCGCCCTGGAGTAGAAACAAGGGCGTGGCTGAACTCAAACTCGGATACAAGGCGTCGGCGGAACAGTTCGCCCCGCGGGAACTCGTCGAGCTGGCGGTGCTGGCCGAGGCACACGGCATGGACAGCGCCACCGTGAGTGACCACTTCCAGCCGTGGCGGCACCGGGGCGGCCACGCGCCGTTCTCGCTGGCCTGGCTGACCGCGGTCGGCGAACGCACCGAACGACTGCAGCTGGGCACCTCGGTGCTCACCCCGACGTTCCGATACAACCCGGCCGTCATCGCGCAGGCATTCGCGACGATGGCCTGCCTGTACCCGAGCCGGGTGTTCCTCGGGGTCGGCACCGGGGAGGCGCTCAACGAGATCGCCACCGGCTTCACCGGCACCTGGCCGGAGTTCAAGGAACGCTTCGCCCGGCTGCGTGAATCGGTGCGGCTGATGCGGGAACTGTGGGGCGGGGACCGGGTCGACTTCGACGGCGACTACTACCACCTCAAGGGCGCCTCGATCTACGACGTGCCCGAGGGTGGCGTGCCGATCTACATCGCCGCGGGCGGGCCGGTCGTCGCCAAGTACGCCGGGCGCGCCGGCGACGGGTTCATTTGCACCTCCGGCAAGGGCGAGGAGCTCTACGCCGACAAGCTGCTGCCCGCGGTCGCCGAGGGAGCGGCCGCGGCCGGCCGCGACGTCGCCGACATCGACAAGATGATCGAGATCAAGATCTCCTACGACCCGGATCCGCAGCTGGCGCTGGAGAACACCCGGTTCTGGGCGCCGCTGTCGCTGACGGCCGAGCAGAAGCATTCGATCGACGATCCGATCGAGATGGAGGCCGCCGCCGACGCCCTGCCGATCGAGCAGGTCGCCAAGCGCTGGATCGTGGCATCCGATCCCGACGAGGCCGTCGAGAAGGTCGCCGACTACGTGCGGTGGGGGCTCAACCACCTGGTCTTCCACGCCCCCGGGCACGATCAGCGCCGGTTCCTGGAGCTGTTCGAACGCGATCTCGCCCCGCGGCTGCGCGCATTGGGCTGAGCCGACGGGGCGGGGGCTGGCAAGCTGTAGGCCGTGTCCGATTCCGACAGCCGCACCACCGCCATCTACATCGCCGCGCCCGAGGGCGACACCGGTAAATCGACGATCGCCATGGGCATCCTCAACCGGCTGTGTGCCACCGTGCCGCGGGTCGGGATCTTCCGGCCGATCACCCGGGTGGGGGAGTCCCGGGACTACATCGCCGAGCTGCTGCTGGCCCAGACCACCGCGGGTCTGTGCTACGAGGAATCCGTCGGGGTCAGCTACCAGCAGCTGCACGAGGATCCCGACACCGCGCTGGTGACCATCGTGGACCGCTACCACGCGGTGGCCGACCGCTGCGATGCGGTGCTGATCGTCGGCAGCGACTACACCGACGTCGCCACCCCCAGCGAGCTGTCCGTCAACGCCCGGATCGCCGCCAATCTCGGCGCCCCGGTGGTGCTGGCGGTGCGCGCCGCCGGCCGCACGCCCGCCGAGGTCGCCGACGTGGCCCGGGTCTGCCTGACCGACATCGCCGCCCAGCACGCCCATACCGCCGCCATCGTGGCCAACCGCTGCGCCCCCGATCAGCTGGCCGACGTCGCCGCGGCGCTGGCGCCGCTGGGGCCGAACTCCTATGTGCTGCCCGACGAGCCGATGCTGGTGGCGCCATCGGTGTCGGAACTGCTGACCGCGGTCGGCGGCACGCTGATCAACGGCGACGAGGCGCTGATGGGCCGCGAGGCGCTCGGGGTGATGGTCGCCGGGATGACCGCCGAGCACGTGCTGGAACGGCTCACCGAGGGCCTCGCGGTGATCACCCCCGGGGATCGCTCCGACGTGGTGCTCGCGGTGATGAGCGCGCACGCCGCCGCCGGCTTCCCATCACTGTCGGCGGTGATCCTCAACGGTGGCCTGGAGCTGCACCCGGCGATCAAGGCGCTGGTCGACGGGCTGCGGCTGCGACTGCCGGTGATCGCCACCGAGCTGGGCACCTACCACACCGCCAGCGCGGTCGCCCACGCCCGCGGCCGGGTCACTGTCGACTCGCAGCGCAAGATCGACACCGCGCTGGAACTGATGGAACGCCACGTCGACATCGATGACCTGGTGGCGGCGTTGTCGCTGCCGATCCCCAACGTGGTCACCCCGCAGATGTTCGAGTACGAGCTGCTGGAGCGGGCCCGCGCCGACCGCAAGCACATCGTGCTGCCCGAGGGCGACGACGACCGGATCCTGCGGGCGGCGGGCCGGCTGCTGCGCCGCTCGGTGGCCGACCTGACCATCCTGGGCGACGAGACCGCGGTCCGGCTGCGGGCCGCCGAGCTCGGACTGGACCTCGCGGCGGCCACCGTGATCGACCCGAAGGCCAGCCCGCTGCGCGACGGGTTCGCCGCCCGCTACGCCGAACTGCGCAAGCACAAGGGCGTCACCCACGAGCAGGCCCGCGAAATCATGCGCGACGGAGCGTATTTCGGCACCATGCTGGTCGACGCCGGGCTGGTCGACGGGATGGTGTCCGGGGCCAGGCACACCACCGCGCACACCGTGCGCCCGGCACTGGAGATCATCCGCACCGCCCCGGGCATCTCCACCGTGTCGAGCATCTTCCTGATGTGCCTGGCCGACGAGGTGCTGGCTTACGGCGACTGCGCCATCGTGCCGGACCCCACGGCCGAACAGCTGGCCGACATCGCGATCAGCTCGGCGCGCACCGCCGCCCAGTTCGGCATCGACCCGCGGGTGGCGATGCTGTCCTACTCCACCGGCACCTCCGGCGCCGGAGCCGATGTCGACAAGGTCCGTGCCGCAACGGAACTGGTGCGCGGGCGGGCGCCGGAGATCCTGGTCGAGGGCCCGATCCAGTACGACGCGGCCGTCGAACCGACCGTCGCCGCGCAGAAGATGCCGGACTCGCCGGTGGCCGGGCGGGCCACCGTGCTGATCTTCCCCGACCTCAACACCGGCAACAACACCTACAAGGCGGTGCAGCGCAGCGCGGGCGCGATCGCCGTCGGCCCGGTGCTGCAGGGGCTCAACAAGCCGGTCAACGACCTGTCCCGGGGCGCACTGGTCGCCGACATCGTCAACACGGTGGCGATCACCGCCGTTCAGGCGCAGGGGGAGTGACAGATGAAACGCACTGTGCTGGTGGTCAATTCGGGATCATCGTCGGTGAAGTTCAGCCTGGTTGACCCCGATGCCGGGATCTCGCTGGCCGACGGCATCGTCGAGCGGGTCGGTGAGGCGGAGTCCGCGGCGAAACTTTCCTTCGGCGGTCGCACCTTCACCCGGGACTGCCGGGTCGCCGACCACGACGCCGCGCTGCGGGTGGCGTTCGCGATGTTCCTGGAGGCCGGCGCGGACCTGGCCGACCTCGGGCTGGTCGCCGTCGGGCACCGGATGGTGCACGGCGGGCAGCGGATCTTCGCGCCCACCCGGCTTGACGACGACGTGGTCGCCGTCATCGCCGAACTGGCCCCGCTGGCGCCGCTGCACAATCCGCCCGGGCTGCTCGGCATCGAGGTCGCCCGCCGGATCCTGCCGGACCTGCCGCACGTCGGGGTCTTCGACACCGCGTTCTTCCACGACCTGCCCGCCGCGGCGGCCAGCTACGCCATCGATCGGGAGGTGGCCGAGGCCTGGCAGGTCCGCCGCTACGGCTTCCACGGCACCTCGCACCGCTATGTCAGCGAGCAGGCCGCCGCGCTGCTGGGCCGGCCCACCGCGGAGGTCAACCAGATCGTGCTGCACCTGGGCAACGGGGCGTCGGCCTCGGCGATCGCCGGCGGCCGCGCGGTGGACACCTCGATGGGCATGACGCCGCTGGAGGGGCTGGTGATGGGCACCCGCTGCGGGGACATCGACGCCGGGATCATCTTCTACCTGGCGCGCGCCGCCGGGATGAGCCCGGCGGACATCGAGACGATGCTCAACCGCCGGTCCGGGATGTTCGGGCTGGGCGGGGAGATCGACTTCCGCGAAGTGCACCGGCTGATCGACGCCGGCGACGCCGACGCCCGGCTGGCCTACGACGTCTACGTGCACCGGCTGCGCAAGTATGTCGGCGCCTACCTGGCGGTGCTGGGCCGCACCGACGTCATCTCGTTCACCGCCGGGGTCGGCGAGAACGACGCCGCGGTGCGCGCCGATGCGCTCAGTGGCCTTGAGCCGCTGGGCATCCGGATCGACACCGAGCGCAACACCGCCCGGAGCCGGCAGGCGCGGGTGATCTCCGCCGACGACTCCGCGATCACCGTGCTGGTGGTGCCCACCGATGAGGAACTGGCCATCGCCCGCGACGTCGTCGCGGTACTGGAGGGCTGAGCCGGGCCGGAGGGCTGAGCGGGGCCGGTCAGAACGTCGTCATCGGGCGCACCGTGTTGGCCATGTCGACCAGGGCGTAGCGGTGTTGCTGGCTGGGCGCCAGCCGGGCCAGCGCCCGCAGCGAGGCCTCCACGCCCAGCTGCAGCCCGGACTCGGTGAACGGGAAGCCCAGGATGTGGTGCGGGTCGGCGGTGTTGTCGGCGATCCAGTCCAGCGCGGTGCCCAGCACCAGCGCCCGGATCTGCGGCACCCGCGGCTCGGATTCGGGCAGGGCGTCCACCCGCCGGGCCGCTTCCCGGATCTGCTCCTCGGTGACCTCGCTGATCGACCGGCCGGACAACAGCGTCATCGCGCTGGTCAGCCGCGCGGTGGCGAAGTGCCGGGAGGTGGCGGGCACCTCGTCCAGGGTGCGCACCGCGGCGTCGCGCTCGCCGGCCACCGACTGCGCGCGGGCCAGCCCGAACCCGGCGGCGATCACCCCGTTGTCGGTCTGCCAGACGGTGCGGTAGTGGCGTTCTTCGCCGGCGCTGCCGGAAAGCTCGGCGGTCGCCCCCAGCGCCAGTTTGGGCGCGAGTTCGCCGGGCAGGGTGTTGAGCACCTCGGTGAAATGCCTGGTCGCGGACTCGTAGTCGGCGGTCAGCAGCTCCGAGACGGCCCGAAACCAGACCAGCCGCCAGGCCCGGCCGACCCGGCCGGACAGCTCGTCGAGCTTGCGGGTGGCCTTGCTGACATCGCCGAGGTCCAGTAGCGCCCGGATCTCCATCAGCGGCAGCTCCACCGAGTCCCGCAGGTTCACTCCCTCGGTGTCGAGCCGGCCGTGCCGGGCCGCGCGCAGCGAATCGAGGGCCTGCACCGGCTGGGACAGCAGCGTCGCGGAGAGCACCTTCGCCCCGACGTCGGTCGGATCCACCAGCGGCACCGGCAGCGCGGTGATGATCTCGGCCGCGGTCAGCTTCTCCGAGTGCGGTTTGCCGTCCAGGTACACGTCGGTGTGTGCGACCAGCAGCTCCACCCCGAACGTCGAGCGCGACGGGCTGAACACGGTGGACAGCCCGGGCCGCGGGATGCCGGTGTCCTGGGCGACCACCTCGCGCAGCACCCCGAGCAGCTGCGCCGACATCTCCTCGGCGCTGCCGAACCGCCGCCGCGGATCGGGGTCGGTGGCCCGCAGCAGCAGCCGGGCGAAGCTGTCGTAGCGGGCCAGCACCGGATCGTCGGCGGGCAGCCCGTCGAGGTAGCGGCCCTTCTTGGCGGGCAGCCGCAGGGTGAGTGCGGCCAGGGTCCGGCCCACCGTGTAGAGGTCACTGAGTACCGTCGGGCCGGTCCGGACGATCTCCGGCGCCTGATACCCCGGGGTGCCGTAGAGGAAGCCGAAGGAGTTGATCCGCGACACCGCGCCGAGGTCGATCAGCTTGAGCTGATCGCCGGTCAGCATGATGTTGTCCGGCTTGAGGTCGTTGTAGCACAACCCAATTGAATGCAGGTAGCCCAGCGCGGGCAGGATCTCCAGCATGTAGGCGATCGCCTGCGGCACCGACAGCCGCTGCTCGCCGCGCTGCTTGAGCGACCTGCCGCCGACGTACTCCATCACGATGAAGCCGACCGGTTCGCCGCGGCTGTCCGGATGCTCGACGAAGTTGTAGATCTTGACGATCGACGGGTGCGCCACCTCGGCGAGGAACCGCCGCTCGGCCATCGCGATCGCCTGCGCCTCGGCGTCCCCGGAATGCACCAGGCCCTTGAGCACCACCGGGCGCTCGTTGACGTTGTGGTCGACGGCCAGGTAGATCCAGCCCAGCCCGCCGTGGGCGATGCAGCCCTTGATCTCGTATTGGTCGGCAACCATGTCACCGGGTCCCAGCTGCGGCAGGAACGAATACTCGCTGCCGCAGTGCGGGCAGGTGCCCGCCACCGGCCCCGGTGTATTCCCGCGGCCGCGGCCGACCGGCTTGCCGCAGTTCCAGCAGAACCGCTTGGCCTCCATCACCACCGGATCGACCATCAGGGCGGCCAGCGGATCGAGTTCGGGTATCGCCGGGATCTCGACCAGCCCGCCGCCGACCTGCCGGATCGGGGCGACCGCCCGGGTCGGGGCCGAGGTGGCCTGCTCGGAGTCGACGCTGAAGGCGTCGTCGTCCTCGTCGTCGTCGGCGAAGTTGGGCCGGTACACCGCCTGGGTCGCCATCGGCCGGCCGCCGGCCGCGGTGTCGACCAGTACGTCGGCGCGCTGGGTGCCGGGGCCCGAATCCGGCTGGTCGTCGTCGGCGAAGGGGTCGGCGCGCTGGGTGCCGGGGCCCTCGTCGCAGGTGTCGATCTCGTCGTCGCGCATCAGTCCAGATACCTCGGTGCCGGCGGGGACGGGATGGGGCCCAGCAGCGTCAACCACTTGCGGTACAGCGTGTTCCAGGTCCCGTCGGAGCGGATCCGGGCCAGCGTGCCGTTGACGAACCGGACCAGCCCGGTGTTGTGCAGGTTGATTCCGATGCCGTAGGGCTCCTGGTTCATGCTGGGCCCGACGATGTGCAGGTACGGGTCCTGGGTCATCAGCCCGGCCAGGATGGTGTCGTCGGTGGACACCGCCTCGACCTGCCGCTGCTGCAGCGCGACCAGGCAGTCCGCCCAGGTCACCACCGACACGATGATCGGCGTCGGGGAGATCTGCTGGAGCCGCTCCAGGCTGGTGGTGCCGCGGGCCGCGCAGACCCGCCGACCGGCCAGGTCCGAGCTCTGCCGGATCGGGGAGTTGCGCGGCGCCAGGATCCGCTGGTACGCGTACAGGTACACCGTGGAGAAATTGACCAGCTTGCGGCGCGGGCAGGTGATCGTCATGGTTTTGACGACGATGTCCACGCTCTTCTTCTGCAGCGCGGCGATCCGGTCGGCCGACGACAGGATCCGGTACTCGACCTGATTGGGGTTGCCGAAGATGTCGCGGGCGACCTCGGCGGCCAGGTCGACGTCGAAACCGGTGATCTGCCCGGTGACCGGGTCGCGGAAGCTGAACAGGTTGCTGCCGACGTCCAGCCCGACGATCAGCCGGCCGCGCGCCCGGATGTCGGCGACCGCGGCCTCGGCCTCGGCGCGGGTCGGGAACGGCCGCAGGCTGGCGGTCAGGTCGCAGTCCTCGGTGGGTTCGGGTGCCGGCGCGCGCTGCGGGGGCAGCTCGGTCATCCCGGCCGGGGTCGGCGGGGCCAGCGTCAGCCCGGGCGGCCCGGACGGCGAACTGGTGCTGCCGCAGCCCGTCACCACCAACAGCACGGTCACCAGCAGCACCGCCACCGCGGCCCACCCGCGCACCCCGCCCCGGCCGGTCATCGGTACTCATTCAGTCGGGGCCACAGGCCCAGTGCCACCGCGACCGCCGCGCTCAGCGACAGCGCCACCCCGCCGACCGTGGTGCCCGAGAGCACCCGCCGCGCCGAGGCGATGTCGGTGCGCAGCTGGGTGCGGCTGGCCTTCAGCCCGTCCGACAGGGCCCGCTCCAGGTTGTCGAAAGCCGGGGTGGAGTCGTCCTCGCCGGTGCCGAGCGCCACCTGGGTGGCGGCCTGATAATTGCCGACGGCGATGTAGGCGTTGATCCGCTCATCGGCGGCGCGCCACTTGGCCAGCAGCTGCGCGGCGTTGGCCAGATCGTCCTTGTCGACGGCGCCCTTGCGGGACAGGTAGGCGTCGAGCTGCTCGGCCATGGTGTCCATCCGCTGGTAGTAGCTCTTCTTGCGGGCGTCCTCGTCGCCGCGCCGGATCAGCGACAACGTCTCGTCAGCGCGGGCCTGCTGGGCGGTGATCGCCACGTTGGTGATCACCCGCAGCGATTCGGCCGAGGTGTCCTTGGCCTGCCTGCTGCCTGCCGTCGAGATGACCACCGCGGTGCCCACCCAGATCACCATGACGGCGATCGCCAGCCCGCCGGCCACCAGCCCGAGGTTGACCCGCCGGCGGGTCCGCCGGGCCAGCCAGCGGTGCGCGAACAGCCCGAACACGATCGTCGAACCCACCACCAGGATCACCGGGGCGGGTACCCGGGTGGACGCCGAGGTCTCCGCGTCGACGCCGGCCGCGGTCTGCTCGTAGAGCCGTTGGGCGTCGACCAGGATGTTGTCCTGCATCAGCGCGGAGGCCTCCGACAGGTACGACGAGCCGACCGGGTTCCCGGCCCGGTTGTTGGTGCGGGCGGTCTCGATCAGCCCGGTGTAGACCGCGACCCGGGCGTTGATCCGGCCGAGGACCTCCCGCATCTTCTCGTCGGTCAGCCCGGAGGACGCCTGGGTCACCGCGACCGTCGCGTCGGTGATCGACTGCTCGTAGCGCTGCCGGACCGGCTGCGGTTCGGTGCCGGAGATGAACGCGGTGGCCGCCGCCGCGTCGGCCACCGACAGCTTGGTGTAGATCTGCCCGGCCGCGAACGACAGCGGCTCGGTGTGGTCGAGCACGGTGGTCAGCGCGTCCTGGCGGTTGGAGACGGTGGTGGAGGTGGCGAACGCGGTGAGCACCCCCAGCATCGCCAGGGTGAATCCGATCGCCAGGATCCGGCCCGGCGTCGTCCACATGAACCACCAGCGGGGATGGGCCGGATCATTGCGGGTACGCGACGCCAACGGCTCGGTCGACGGATGCGCCACCTCAACCGTCACCTGTTGCGCCTGCCTTCCGAAGCCGGTCCTCTTAAGCAAAGTCTAAGAGCAATTTGTGACGGGTGGGTAAGGATCGCCGGGGAAGTCCTGCTGCTTATCCTGAACGGGTGCGTGGTGACGGTGACGGCTGGGTGATTGCGGAGTCAGGTAGCCACCATTGGGGCCGCCACGGCGCGGCCGGGTTGCTGCTGCGGGCGCCGCAACCGGGCGGCGGGGCCGCGGTGCTGCTGCAGCACCGGGCGCCGTGGAGTCACCAGGGCGGCACCTGGGGCCTGCCCGGCGGCGCGCTGGACAGCCACGAAACCCCGGAGCAGGCCGCGGTCCGGGAGGCCCACGAGGAGGCCGGGCTGCCGGCCGAGGCGGTGCACGTGCGCCACACCCTGGTGACCGCCGAGGTGGCCGCCGTCGGTGGCGGCAGCTGGAGCTACACCACGGTGATCGCCGACGCAGCCGCGCTGCTGGACACCGTCGCCAACCGGGAGAGCGCCGAGCTGCGCTGGGTGGCCGAGGCCGCGGTCACCGAACTGCGGCTGCACCCGGCGTTCGCGGCCAGTTGGCCGCGGCTGCGGGAACTGATCGCCGCTATGCCGCTGCGCGCAACGCAGCCGCCAGCCGACTAGCCGCCGCGCCGGGATCCTCGGCGGCGGTGATCGCCCGGACCACCACGATCCGGCGGGCACCGGCCGCCAGCACCTGCGGCAGCCGCTGCTCGTCGACGCCGCCGATGGCGAACCACGGCTTGTCGGTGCCCAGGTCGGCGGCGAACCGGACCAGGTCCAGCCCGGGCGCCGGGCGGCCCGGCTTGGTCGGGGTCGGCCAGCACGGCCCGGCGCAGAAGTAGTCGACGGCCTCGGCCGCGGCGGTCCGCACCTGCGCCTCGTCGTGGGTGGACCGGCCGATCAGCACGCCGTCGCCGACGATGTCGCGGGCCACCGCCAGCGGCAGGTCGTCCTGGCCCAGGTGCAGCACGTCGGCGCCGGCCGCCCGGGCGATGTCGGCGCGGTCGTTGACGGCCAGCAGCCGGCCGTGCCGGCGGGCCGCCTCGGCCAGCACCGCCAGCGCGTCGAGTTCGGCGCGGGCCTCCAGCGGACCGAACCGCTGCTCACCGGGCGAGCCCTTGTCGCGCAGCTGAATGATGTCCACTCCGCCGGCCAGCGCGGCGTCGGCGAACTCGGCCAGATCGCCGCGCTCCCGCCGGGCGTCGGTGCACAGGTACAGCCGGCCCAGCTCGCGGATCGTCGAATGCGGCACGCCGTCGACCCTAGCCAGCACCGGGCTCGGCCGGGAAACCGGCGGGGGCCGGGCGCCGGCGGGCGCCGAGCGCCGCGGCCAGGCAGACCCCGGCCAGCGCGACGAGCACCCCGGCCAGGGGCAGCAGTGTGCCGCGGGACGGCAGCCCCGCCACGGGCTCGGCGTAGTGCGGGTTGGTCCGGGTGGCCAGCCAGCCGGCGATCCCGGCCAGCACCAGCATCGTCAGGGCGAGAATTCGTTGCCGCACGGGGGAGAACCTACCGGCGGTTGCCGCGGGCGGCGGGCGGCAAAACCGCGGTCCGCCGGTGGCCCGCGGCCGTCGCCGGGGTGGTCGGTTGCACGAAGTAGGCTGAATCGGCAGCCTGCGGAAGGGAGTTCACACCATGGTCGGGACGCCGACGCTGGCCGTGATCGGCGGCGGGGTGATCGGACTTTCGGTGGCGCGGCAGGCGCTGCGGCTGGGCTGGGCGGTGCGGGTGCACCGCACCGAGGCGCCCGGTGCGTCCTGGGTCGCCGGCGGCATGCTCGCTCCGCACAGCGAGGGCTGGCCCGGTGAGGACCAGCAGCTGCGGATCGGCCTGGAATCGCTGGCGCTGTGGCGCGCCGAGGGCCCCGGCAGCTACCGCGACGGGCTGCCCGCCGAGATCGTCACCGCGCACGAATCCCTGGTGGTCGCCGTCGACCCGGCCGATGTCGCCGACCTCGCCACCGTGCGGCAGTGGCTGGCCGACCAGGGCCAGCCGGTGGCCGCCACCACCGCCGCCCGCGACCTGGAACCGATGCTGGCCCGGCACATTCGGCACGGCTTCCTGGCCGGCACCGAACTGGCCGTCGACAACCGCGGCGTCGTCGCGGCACTGGCCGCCGACTGCGAACGACTCGGGGTGCTTTGGGCGCCGCCGGTCGCCGAACTGTCCGACACCGCCGATGCCGACCAGCGGGTGATCGCCAACGGCATCGACGCCCCCGCGCTGTGGCCGGGCCTGCCGATCCGGCCGGTCAAGGGCGAGGTGCTGCGGCTGCGGCGCAGGCCCGGCAGCATGGCGGTGCCCACCCGGGTGGTCCGCGCCCGGGTGCACGGCCGGCCGCTGTACCTGGTGCCGCGCGCCGACGGCGTGGTGATCGGAGCCACCCAGTACGAGCACGGCCGGGACACCGCGCCGGCCGTGAGCGGGGTGCGCGACCTGCTGGAGGACGCCTGCACGGTGATGCCCGGGCTCGGTGACTACGAGTTCGCCGAGGCGGCGGCCGGGCTGCGGCCGATGACCCCGGACAACCTGCCGGTGGTCGGCAGGCTCGATGCGACGACACTGGCGGCCACCGGACTCGGCCGCAACGGTTTTCTGCTGGCGCCGTGGGCGGCCCAGCGGATCGCCGAGGAACTGGAGGGATGAGGCAATGAAGCTGATTGTCAACGACGAGGAGATGGAGGTCGACGACTCGGCCACCGTCGCCGCGGTGCTGGACCGGCTCGGGGTGCCCGACAAGGGCGTCGCGGTCGCGGTGGACTGGGCGGTGGCGCCGCGATCGGAGTGGGACCGGCCGCTGACCGACGGGGCGCGGGTCGAGGTCCTGACGGCGGTGCAGGGTGGCTGAGCCGGGCGCGGCGGCGCCGGCGGACGCCGCCCCGGGCAGCCTGACGATCGCCGGGCGCACCTTCGGGTCCCGGCTGATCCTGGGCACCGGCGGCGCGACCAGCCTCACCGCGCTGGAGGAGGCGCTGATCGCCTCGGGCACCGAGCTGACCACCGTCGCGATGCGCCGGATCGACGCGCAGACCGGTACGGGCCTGCTGGATTTGCTGAACCGGCTGGGTATCGCGGCGTTGCCGAACACCGCCGGCTGCCGCAGCGCCGCCGAGGCGGTGCTCACCGCCCGGCTGGCCCGGGAAGCGCTGGACAACAACTGGGTCAAGCTGGAGGTCATCGCCGACGAGCGCACCCTGCTGCCCGACGGCGTCGAATTGCTGCGCGCCGCAGAGGAACTCGTCGACGACGGCTTCGTGGTGCTGCCCTACACCAACGATGACCCGGTGCTGGCCCGCCGGCTGGAGGACGCCGGCTGCGCGGCCGTCATGCCGCTGGGCTCGCCGATCGGCACCGGGCTGGGCATCTCCAATCCGCACCACATCGAGATGATCGTCGCCGCCGCCGGCGTCCCGGTGATCCTCGATGCGGGGATCGGCACCGCCAGCGACGCCGCGCTGGCCATGGAGCTGGGCTGCTCCGGGGTGCTGCTGGCCAGCGCCGTCACCCGGGCCGCCGACCCGCCGGCGATGGCCGCCGCGATGGCCGCCGCCGTCACCGCCGGGGAACTGGCCCGGAACGCCGGGCGGATCCCGAAACGGTTCTGGGCGCAGGCCTCCTCGCCGACCGGCTCGGTGGCGTCCTGGACCGCGACCGGCTGCGAATCCTAGGTGCGCCCGCTGCGTTGCACCCTTGCGCTACGCCGTGGGTTGCCGGGCCGCGGGTTGCCGGGCCGCCTGGCCGGCGGTGCCCGATGATCGAGCTGCGCGGCCTGACCAAGCGCTACGGCGCCACCGCCGCGGTCGACGACCTCACCGCGACCGTGGCCCCCGGTGTGGTCACCGGCTTCCTGGGCCCCAACGGTGCGGGCAAGTCGACGACCATGCGGCTGATCCTCGGGCTGGACCGGCCCACCGCGGGCACCGCCACCATCGACGGCCGGGCCTACCGCAGCCTGCGCCGGCCGCTGCACCAGGTCGGTGCGCTGCTGGACGCCCGGGCGCTCGCGCCGTCCCGGTCGGTGCGCGCGCACCTGCGCTGGATCGCCGCGGCCAACGGCATCGCCCGGTCCCGGGTCGAGGCGGTGCTCGGGCAGGTCGGGCTCGACGGCGTCGCCGACCGCCGCGCCGGGACGCTGTCGCTGGGCATGTGCCAGCGGCTCGGGATCGCCGCCGCGCTGCTCGGCGACCCGCCGGTGCTGCTGTTCGACGAGCCGGTCAACGGCCTGGACCCGGAGGGCATCCGTTGGGTGCGCACCCTGATGCGCGAGCTGGCCGGGCAGGGCCGCACCGTGCTGGTGTCCTCGCATCTGCTCGCGGAGATGGCCGACACCGCCGACGCGCTGCTGGTCATCGGCCGCGGCCGGCTGGTGGCGGCGACCTCGGTCGCCGACTTCGTCGCGGGCGCCGCCGGGGCGGCGGTGCGGGTCCGCAGCCCGCAGCGCGACCGGCTGCGCGCCGCGCTGACCGAGGCCGGGATCGGGGTCGCCGACGAGGGGGATGCGCTGCTGGTCACCGGCGCCGACACCGACACCGTCGGTGAACTCGCCGCCGCCCGCGGCCTGGTGCTGCATGAGCTGAGCGCCCGGGCGCCGTCGCTGGAGCAGGCCTACCTGCAGGTCACCGACGCGGTGACCGACTACCGATCGGGGGCGTCGTGATGATCCGCGCGGTGGCCGCCGAATGGCTGAAGCTGACCAGCACCCGGATGCCGGTGTGGACGGCGGTCGCGGTGACGCTGCTGGGGCTGGCGGTCGCGCTGGCGCTGGGCTACACCGCCTACCCGTTGAGCCCGATGTTCCCGGACAAGGCGGCCACCGGGGTGGCGCTGCTCGGAGTGCCCGCGCTGATGGCGGCGGCGTCGATGACGGTGACCGGGGAGTACCGCTCGGGCCTGATCCGCACCACCTTCCTGGCCACGCCGAACCGGGCAATGGTGCTGTGCGCCAAGGCCGTTGTCGCTGCGGTGTTCTCCGCCGTCGTCGCCGGCGTTGCGACGGTGCTGGCGGTGCTGGCGGCCGGGGCGGTGGCGGCCCCGGGCGCGGCGGTCGGGCTGAACCCGACCGCCGCGGCGAGCTGGCAGACCGCCGGCGCGGTCGCGGTGTTCGCGGCGCTGGCGGCGGTGCTCGCGGTCGGGGTGGGCGCGCTGGTTCGGGAGGCCGCCGCGGCGGTCGCGGTGCTGCTGATGTGGCCGCTGGTGATCGAGACGGTGCTCGGCACGCTGCCGTCGATCTCGGACCGGGTGGGGCCGTATCTGCCGTTCGCCAACGGGCTGGCGTTCACCGGGACGCGGATGTTCGCCGGCCCGTACGCAATGGCGTGGGATCGGCTCGGCTCGCTGGCCTACCTGACCGCGGTGGTGGCGGTGGTGTTCGGCGCCGGTTTGGTGGTGATCGTCCGCCGGGACGCCTGAGCAGCGCTGCGCCGCTCCCCGAGGGCGCCGGTGTCGCTCCCCGAGGGCGCCGGTGTCGCTCCCGGAGTGCCGAGCGCTCAACGGGGGACACCCGCCGCGGCGTGTTGCGTACCTGGTTGCGCGCTCGCCGTGAGGAAGGGGTTCGCGGTGAGGGGTGCGCTCGCGGTGGGGCATGCGCTCGCGGTGAGGAATGCGCTTGCGGTGGGGAATCGGGCGTCGGGGAGCCCGGCGGGCAACCATTACGGTGGATTCCCATGGGCATCATCTCCGACCGCGCTCGCCGCGGCCCCGTTCTGCTCGGCGCCGTCGCTGCGCTGACCGCCGCGTTGACCGTCGGCGGGTGCACCTCGTCGACGCCGGCGCCGCAGGCCAGCGACCTCGACGCGGCCGGAGCCGAGCAGTTCGCCCGCGACCTGCAGGCCAAGATCAGCACCGACGCGATGTTCGTGCACCTGCAGAAACTCCAGGACATCGCCGAGGCCAATGGCGGCAACCGGGCCGTCGGCACCCCCGGCTACGACGCCAGCATCGACTACGTCGCCGGCCTGCTGCGCGAGCACGGCTTCGAGGTCAGCACCCCGGAATTCGATGTCCGGGTCAGCGAATCCGAACCCGGCACGGTGTCCGCCGGTGACGCGTCGTTCACCGCGCACGCGCTGAAGTTCAGCATCGGTACCCCGGCCGACGGGGTGTCCGGCCCGCTGGTCGCGCTGCGCGCCGACGATGACAGCCCCGGCTGCACCGAGGACGACTACGACGGGGTAGCCGCCACCGGCGCGGTGGTGCTGGTCAATCGCGGCAAATGCCCGTTCGCCGACAAGCTGGCCGCGGCGGCCAAGCGCGGCGCCGCGGCCGTGGTGATCGCCGACACCGTCGAGCAGCCGCAGATGGGCGGCACCCTGGGCACGGCCACCGACGTCACCATCCCGGTGGTCTCGGTCGGCAAGGACGACGGCGCCCGGCTGCGCGAGCACCCCGGCCCGGTCACCGTCAAGGTGGCGGCCACCGTGCGGAACATCAAGGGACGCAACGTGATCGCCGACACCAAGACCGGCTCACACGTCGACGTGGTGATGGCGGGCGCGCACCTGGACTCGGTGCCCGAGGGCCCCGGTATGAACGACAACGGCTCGGGGGTGGCCGCGGTGCTGGAGACCGCGCTGCAACTGGGCGCCGAACCGGAGGTCACCAACGCGGTGCGGTTCGCGTTCTGGGGCGCCGAGGAGGTGGGCCTGATGGGCAGCCAGCGCTACATCGAATCCCTCGATGAGGAGGCGCTGCGCGACATCGCGCTGTACCTGAACTTCGACATGCTCGCCTCACCGAACGCCGGCTACTTCACCTACGACGGGGACCAGTCCACCGGCATCCCGCGCGGCCAGCTGGTGCCCCGGGTGCCGGAGGGCTCCGCGGGCATCGAGCGGCTGTTCGTCGACTACCTGGACGGGGCCGGAAAACCCGGGCGCGACACCGCCTTCGACGGCCGCTCCGACTACGACGGGTTCACCCTGGCCGGCATCCCGGCGGGCGGACTGTTCGCCGGCGCGGAGGCCAAGATGACCGGCGAGGAGGCGCAGTTGTGGGACGGCGTCGCCGACGCGCCGTTCGACCCGAACTACCACCAGAAGACCGACACCCTGGAGCACATCAACCGCACCGCCCTGGGCATCCATGGCCCCGGCGTCGGATACGCCGTCGGCCGCTACGCGCTCGATCTCGGCGGCCGCAACGGGGTGCCGGTCCGCGAGGACCGGACCAGGCACGTGGTGAAGCCGGAGTGATGCCGGTGCCATCTGGGTTCCTGACCGTGATCTCACCGATGCGCCAGGACCGTAGCCTGAGCGGGTGAAACGTGGGCGGGCGCTGGCCCTGGTGTGCGCGCTCGGTGTGCTGTCCGGGTGCAGCCCGGCGCCGCAACCCGCGCCCGAACCGGTCCGCCCGCTGGCCGACACGCTGGCCGCCGCGGTCACCGCCGACGGCATGTGGCCGCACCTGGAGGCGCTTGCCGAGGCCGCCCGGGCCAACGGCGGCAACCGCGCCGACGGCAGCCCCGGCTATCGGGCCGGCCTGGACTACGCGGCGGCGGCGTTGCGCGAGGCGGGCTTCGAGGTCGACACCCCGGAGTTCAGCCGGCTGGAGACGATCAAACCGGGCAACCCGACGGTCACCGTGGCCGGCCGCGACTACCAGGTCGACCAGGCCTCACTGCTGCTGCCGACGCCGGCCGGCGGCATCACCGGGGCGGTGCGGGCCCCGGTGAAACCGGCGGGCTGCGCGGCCGCGGACTACCGCGGCAACGTCAAGGACGCCATCGCGATCGTCGACGACACCGGCTGCGGGGTCGGGGACAAGGCCCGCGCGGCGGCCGCGCGCGGCGCGGACGCGCTGGTGGTGGTCAGCGACGGTGGCCGCAACGGCAGCCCGAAGGGCCTGTTCCCGCACGGCTACTACCACGACCTGCCGATCCCGGTCGGGGTGATCGGCAGCCAGGGCGGCGCCGCGATGCGCCGATCCAAGACCCCGGTCCGGGTGCTGCTGGACGGCAAGACCGTCACGGTGACCTCACGAAACCTGCTGGCGCAGACCAGGACCGGGTCGACCCGTGATGTGGTGCTGGTCGGCGCCCACCTGGACAGCATCCGCACCGGACCGGGCCTCAACGACAACGGCACCGGGGTGGCGGCGGTGCTGGCCACGGCGCTGGCGCTGGGCCCCGAACCCGACGTCAGCAACGCGGTGCGGTTCGCGTTCTGGGGCGGTGAGGAGCGCCAGCTCGCCGGGGCGATGGACTACCTGGTGGGCCTGGACCGCGACGCGCTCAACGACATCGCGCTGTACCTGAACTTCGACATGCTCGGCTCGCCGAACGCCGGCTACTTCACCTACGACGGTGACCTGTCCGGCCCGGCGGCGGGCAACCCGGACCCCGACACGGTGCCGATCGGTTCGGCGGGTATCGAACGCGCGCTGGCCGGCTACCTCAACCTGGCCGGCAAGCGGCCCGCCGACGCGCCGCTGGACCAGCGCTCGGACCCTCGGGCGTTCCTGGCCGCCGGGGTTCCGGTCGGCGGAATCACCACCGGGGCAGCCGAACTCAAGACCAAGACGCAGGCCCGGCTGTGGGGCGGCAAGGCCGGCGCGCCCTTCGACCCGAACTACCACAGCCCCCGGGACGTGCTGACCGCGGTGAACCGGGATGCGCTGGCGATCGCCGGGCCCGGGGTCGGGTTCGCCGTCGGCAGCTACGCCAGCTCGATCGAGGGCGTCAACGGGGTGCCGGCCCGGGACAAGCGGCACCGCAGCCCGCTGGCCCGGGGCCGCTGATTCAGATCAGCGGCGCGCCGCGGCGCAGCCGCAGCTTCACGTCGAACAGCAGCAGGTAGCCGGGCGCCTGCCGGATGAACTTCGGCAGAAACCGATTCCCGAGCGCCACCAGCAGGAACAGCCGCTCGAAGCGCCACTGCCTGCGCGCCGACCACGCCAGCCCCAGCGCGTCGCGGAACACCGGCGCCAGGAACCCGGTGGTCAGAAACCGCAGCAACTGCGCCCAGCCCGGCCGCAGCACCCAGGGCAGCATCCGCAGCGCGATCAGATCCTGCAGATAATCGCGGACCGGTTCGTCGATCTGGATCGACGCGCAGGCCTGGTCCCAGTACCGGTCGAAGTCCGCGCGGGTCGGTGGCCACTGCTCCTCGCGGACCTGCAGGGTGGTGCCCAGCGGAAAGGCGGACCGGTAGAAGACCTCGGCGGCCTCCGCGGAGAGCTCCCCGCGCAGCAGCTGATAGCAGTCCTCCAGCCCGACGAAAATCGCGGCGGCCACCCACAATTGCAGGTCCGGGTCGAAGGCGTTGTACTGCACCGGGCTGTCCGGGCCCGAATGCACCGGGCGGTGCGCGGTGTCGACGGCCTCGCGGTAGCTCCCCCGGTCGGCGTCCGAACCCAGCAGCGCCACGCTGATGTAGCTGAGCGTGGTGCGGGCGCGTTTCCACGGGTGCCGCATCAGCTGGCCGGACTCCACGGTGCTCTCCAGCACGCCGTGGCCCACCGGCGGCGCGGCGAGTTGCATGACGACGTTGGCGGCCGCGGCGCCGAAGGACCACAGGTCCAGCGCATCGGCGGCGGTGGCCGGCTCGTCGTCCCAGCGTGGGGTGCGCCGGCGGATCGAGATCCGGGTGAACGTGCTCATACCGGGCACGCGTGCGAGAGCAGCAGTACCGGCCAGGCCAGCACCGAGGCGAGCACCGAAAACACCAGTCGTACACCGCCGGCCGGTGGCAGCCGGTCGGTGTGGGTGGCCACCCACAGCACGCCGATCACCAGATACGGGGTGGCCAGCAGGACCGCAAGGCCGATCAACTCAGCGACGGTGAATTGGTGTTTGAGCAGCCCGCGCAGCACGTCCACCGTTGCTCCCCTCGACGCGGAAACCTTAGCCCGTCAGCTCTTGCCGCGCAGCAGGTTTCCGCCGAGGTAGGCCAGGTAGGCGACGATGCCGGCCAGGCCGATTCGGCGGGTGCGCGGCGCGATCAGGGACAGCCCGAGCAGCGTCTCGATGCCGCCGTTGGTGTAGACGTGCCGACGGGTGTTGTCCGGGAAGGCCGCCGTGGTGGCCGGCTCGTAGATGCCGGGCTTGACGAAGTGCGAGACCCCGGCGGCGGCGAGCACGACTCCGGCGTAGCCGGCCAGCGAGCGGGTCTTGGATTCTTCGGACACGTGACGGGGATCCCTTCGTCGGTTCAGGCGTAGTCGTAGTCGGTCAGCGGGAACGTCTCGGCGTCGCGGAAGGCGTTGGCGGTCGACGTCGGGCGCAGCAGGGTGGCTTCACCCGCGTGGTTGAAATAGTAGGACCGGGAGGAGGCGCAATCGCCCGCGTTGAACACCGTGTCGTCGAGCCGCTCGGTCATCGCCGCGAGGAAGGCGTCGTTGGCGCGCTCGGTCACCTCCACCACGGTGGCGTCCCGGCGCAGCGCCTCACCGAGCACCCGCTGCAGGTGGATCATCTCGCATTCGATGGTGGTGAAGTAGGACAGCCCGCTGTAGGAGTACGGGCCGGCCAGGTTGAACAGATTCGGGAACATCGGCATCGAGATGCCCTGGTAGGCCTGGAACCGGTTGTCCCGCCACCACTTTCCCAGGTTCCGGCCGTCGCGGCCGATGATCTCGATGGCCGGGAAGTTGGCGTCCCACAGGTCGAAGCCGGTGGCCAGCACCAGGGTGTCGACGTCGATCGCGGTGCCGTCGGCGGTGACGATGCCCTCAGCGGTGATCCGTTCGATACCGCCGGCCTGCAGCTCGACGTTGGGGCGGTTGAAGCTGCGGTAGTACTCGTTGGAGTAGGTCGGGCGCTTGCAGCCGAAGTCGTAGTCCGGGGCCAGCGCGGCGCGGGTCTTGGGGTCCTTCACGCTGACGGTGCGGAACGCGTTGCCCAGTTGCGCGACCCCGCGGTTGAGCGGGTTGAGCTGCCGGAAGTGCAGCACCCCGGCGATCATGATGACCTCGTAGATCGCGTCGGTGACCCGGCGGACGGCCCGCTGCGCCGCGGGAACCCGGCCGAACAGCCGGCGCACCGGGGACGGGATCGGGAAGTCGATCTTGGGCACCACCCAGATCGGGGTGCGCTGGAACACCGTCAGGCGCCCGGCGCGCTTGGCCAGCTCCGGGATGAGCTGCACCGCGGTCGCGCCGGTGCCGATGATCGCCACCCGCTTGCCGGTGAAGTCGTGGTCGTCGTCCCAGGCGGTGGTGTGCACCACGGTGCCGGCGAACTCGGTGATGCCGGGGATGTCGGGGGTGTGCGGCTGGGACAGGAAGCCGGTGGCGGCGATCAGGTAGCGCGGCGTCAGGGTGCTGCCGTCGTCGAGGGTGACCCGCCAGCGTTGCTGCTCCTCGTCCCACTGAGCGCTCTGCACGGCGACGCCGAACCGGATGAACCGGCGGACGCTGTACTTGTCGGCGACGTGGTCGGCGTACCGCTTGAGCTCGGCGCCGGGGGCGAACAGCCGCGTCCAGTTCGGATTCGGTTCGAAGGAGTAGCTGTAGGTGGTGCTGGGAATGTCGACGGCCAGCCCGGGGTAGCGGTTGACGTGCCAGGTGCCGCCGAGGTCGTCCTCGCGTTCCAGGATGGCCAGGTCGGTGATGCCGACCCGGTGCAGCGCGATGGCGGCGCCGATGCCGCCGAATCCGGCTCCGATGATGACGGCCTCGGGTGAGCTTCCCATGCCCCGACGGTACCGCAGGTACCGGGAACTGTGCGGTCTCGGGGCGGGGCTACCGCGGCGCGGTCAGCAACCGCAGCGCGGCGTCCACGGCCAGCGCCGGGACCTGCGGCAGCGGACCAGCCGGCCCGGACCGCGGCCGCCGCGGCACCAGGTCGTGCCCGGCGTTGGCGATCGCGACGATTTCGGTCGGGGCGCCGAGCAACGCGGCCGCCGCGGTCAGCTCGTCGAGGCTGCCGAACGGGTCTCGGGCGCCGTGGGTGAACACCGTCGGCGCGGTGATGTCGGGCAGGTGCTCGGTGCGGGCCCGCTCGGGTTTGCCCGGCGGGTGCAGCGGATAGGAGCTCAGCGCCAGCACGTCCAGGTTGGTGCCTGCGGCGGCGACCATCGAGGTCATCCGGCCGCCATAGGAGTGCCCGCCGGCGATCACCGGGCCGTCGACCAGGGTGCGCGCGGTTGCGATCGCCTCGGCGATCCCGGCCTGATCGGCGGCCGCCGAGTTCGACGGCGGACCGGTGGGCCTGCGGCGGCGGTAGGGCAGGTTGTACCGGATGGCCAGCCAGCCGCGGGCCGCCCACTCGTCGCACAGCGCGACCAGCAGCGGCGCGTCCCGGTTGCCGCCGGCGCCGTGGGTGAGCAGCACGATGCCCCGGGGTGTGCCGCCGGGGGCGTGTACGACGCCGGCGATCTGGGTGGCCAGGCCCTCTGCCGTCATCGGCCCTGCAGCCGGAACAGCGCGTTCACCGGGCCGTGGCCCTGCCCCAGCGGGTAGGCCGCGCGCAGGCACTCGGTCACCCAGCCCTTGGCGAACGCCACCGCCTCGGGCACCGAATAGCCGTGCGCCAGAGCGCAGGTGGTGGCCGCGGCGAGGGTGTCGCCGGCCCCGTGGTCGTGGCCGGTGTCGATCCGGGGGGCGCTGAACTGGTGGAAATCGGTGCCGTCGTAGAGCAGGTCGGGGCTCTCGGCCGCCCCGCGCAGATGCCCGCCCTTGACCAGCACCCAGCGCGGGCCCAGGGCGTGCAGTGCCCGGGCGGCGTCGCGCTGGGAGGCCTCGTCGACGACGTCGACGTCCACCAGCAGCCGGACCTCGTCAAGGTTCGGGGTGACCAGGGTGGCCAGCGGGAACAGCGTGTTGCGCAACGAATCCAGCGCACTGTGGTGCAGCAGCGGGTCGCCGTGCATGGAGGCGCACACCGGGTCGACGACCAGGGGAGTGCCGTCCAGTCCCTGAGCCCGCCAGGTGGCCGCCACCGTCTCGATGATCTCGGCCGATGCCAGCATCCCGGTCTTCGCCGCCAGGATGCCGATGTCGGAGGTCACCGCCTCGATCTGGCCGGCGATGATCGGCACCGGCACCTCGTGAAAGGCCTTGACCCCCACCGAGTTCTGCACGGTTACCGCGACGACGGCGACGCAGCCGTGCACCCCGAGCATGGCGAAGGTGCGCAGGTCGGCCTGAATGCCGGCGCCGCCGCCGGAGTCCGAGCCGGCGATGGTCAGCACCCGGACCGGGGTCTGGCCGGGCGGGGTCAACGGCAGCAGGTTCACGCTGTTCATCCTGGCAGAGCGGCTAGCGCTCGACCGTCTCGATCGGCAGATACACCTGGTTGCCGTGTTCGGCGAACTCGGCGGACTTGGCGGCCATCCCGGCGGCGATCAGGTCGGCGTCGGAGGCCTCGACGATCTGCCGGCCATCGCCATAGGCGGCCCGGATGTCCTGGGTGATCCGCATCGAGCAGAACTTCGGCCCGCACATCGAGCAGAAGTGCGCGGTCTTGGCGGGCTCGGCGGGCAGGGTTTCGTCGTGGAAGGACCGCGCGGTGTCCGGGTCCAGGGACAGTGCGAACTGATCGTGCCAGCGGAACTCGAAGCGGGCCCGGCTCAGCGCGTCGTCGCGGGCCTGGGCGTGCGGGTGGCCCTTGGCGAGATCGCCGGCGTGCGCGGCGATCTTGTAGGCGATGACGCCGTCCTTGACGTCCTTGCGGTCGGGCAGCCCCAGGTGCTCCTTGGGGGTCACGTAGCAGAGCATCGCGGTGCCGGCCTGGGCGATGATCGCCGCGCCGATCGCCGAGGTGATGTGGTCGTAGCCGGGCGCGATGTCGGTGGTCAGCGGCCCGAGGGTATAGAACGGGGCTTCCTCGCAGAGTTCCTCTTCCAGTCGCACGTTCTCCACGATCTTGTGCATCGGGACGTGCCCCGGCCCCTCGATCATCACCTGCACGCCATGGGATTTGGCGATTGCGGTGAGTTCGCCGAGGGTGCGCAGCTCGGCGAACTGAGCGGCGTCGTTGGCGTCGGCGATGCTGCCCGGGCGCAGCCCGTCGCCGAGGGAGAAGGTGACGTCGTAGCGGGCCAGGATCTCGCAGAGTTCGGCGAAGTGGGTGTACAGGAACGATTCGGTGTGGTGCGCCAGGCACCAGGCGGCCATGATCGACCCGCCGCGGCTGACGATGCCGGTCACCCGGTTTGCGGTCAGCGGGATGTAGCGCAGCAGCACACCGGCGTGCACGGTCATGTAGTCCACGCCCTGCTCGCACTGCTCAATCACGGTGTCGCGGTAGAGCTCCCAGGTCAGCGCGGTGGCGTCGCCGTTGGTCTTCTCCAGCGCCTGGTAGATCGGCACGGTGCCGACCGGGACCGGCGAGTTGCGCAGGATCCACTCCCGGGTCTGGTGGATGTCGGCGCCGGTGGACAGGTCCATGATGGTGTCCGAACCCCAGCGGGTCGCCCACACCATCTTGTCGACCTCCTCGGCGATCGAGGAGGTCACCGCCGAGTTGCCGATGTTGGCGTTGACCTTCACCGCGAACGCCTTGCCGATGATCATCGGTTCGGCCTCGGGGTGATTGTGGTTGGCCGGGATGACGGCGCGACCGCGGGCCACCTCGTCGCGGACCAGTTCGGCCGAAACCCCTTCGCGCACCGCGATATAGGACATTTCGGCGGTGATCTCCCCGGCCCGGGCCCGCTGCAGCTGGGTGCCGCGGTCGGTGACGATGCCCGGGCGGCGGGCCAGGCCGCGGTCCAGGTCGATCTCGACGGCGTCGTCGGTGTAGGGGCCCGAGGTGTCGTAGAGATCCAGGTGCTCACCGTTGGTCAGGTGCACCCGGCGGAACGGCACCCGCAGCCCGTCGACCTCGCGGTAGACCTTGGTGGAACCGGCGATCGGTCCGGTGGTGACGGTGGGGTCAACAGAAACAGTCATTCGACATCCTCTTCCTACGCCGGAATTACCCGGTCAGGTTCATACGGTCGACGGCCCCAGCCGTCCTCTCAGCGCCTTCGGTTGCGCTCCCGTGGGTACCCGGCCAATCTAGCCGACGGTTGGCGCCGCCGCGTGGTTGAGGGCCGCCCGGTTGAGGACTGACGGAAAAAACTTTGAATAGCTGACACATATTTTTCTATGGCCATCGCGACGCACCCGGCCGCGGCCCGGTCCGGACTCGGCCCACCCGCACCGGCCAGAGCTTCTTCCCCGAGCTGATCACCGGACCGTTCCACGCCGGGCTGATCGTGGTGTTCGGCGCGGCCGCGGCAATGATGGTGGTCGGCGCGATCGCCTCGATGTTCAGCGCGGGCCGCTACGGCGCCGAGCGAGTGTCGGTCGAGCGAGTTTCCGCCGGGTGATTTGCCGCGCGCACCGGGGCCCCGGCTGCGTTAGCGTCGAACCCGACATCTTTTGGTGACGGCAGGGGAGCGCGATGCGGCCGATGGCGACGGTGGTGCTGACCGCGCTGTCCGGCGCCGTCGCAGCGGGGCTGGCGGTATTGGCGGGGCTCGGGACCGTGGCCATGGTGCTTGCGCTGATCGTGCAGATCGGCTTCGCCGCGGTGGACCGAAGCCAGGAACTCCCCGCGTTGATGCCGATGCTGGCCGGGGCGGCGGCCATTCTCGGGTTTCTCGCGGCGAGCGTGCTGTTCGGGCTGGCCGCGTTCCAGATTGGGCGGGGCCGCCGGCGGGGGCCCACCCTGGTGCTCGTCGGCCTCGCCGTCGCGGTGCCGGCCGCCGTCGCGCTGTCGGCCGGCTGGTGGTACCTCGGTGACGTGGACGGCGAGGACGGCGTCGGCGAAGCCGGCGCGTGGATCCTGTGGACCGTGCTGCCGCTGCTGGTGCCGATTGCCGCTGCGGTGGCGACGCGGCTGCCCGCCACCCAGCGCTGGTGCGTGCACCGCTGACCCGGCCGCGCCGGGCTCAGTTCAGTTCGACGACGACCGGCGCGTGATCACTGGGCGCGGTGGTGCCCTTCTTCGGCCGGCGCTCGTCCTTGACGATCTCGGCGCCGGTCACCCGCGCCGCCAAACCGGGTGAGCCCAGGATGAAGTCGATCCGCATGCCGCGGCGCTTCTGGAACGCCAGCTGGGTGTAATCCCAGTAGGTGTACACGCCCGGGCCCGGGGTGAACGGCCGCACCACGTCGGCGAAGCCGGCGTCGATCATCGCCTCGAACGCCGCCCGCTCGGGCGCCGACACATGCGTCTTACCCTCGAACGCGGCGATGTCCCAGACGTCGTCGTCGCGCGGCACGATGTTCCAGTCGCCGACCAGGGCGATCGGGGCGTCCGGATCCTGGGCCAGCCACCCCGCGGCGTTATCCCGCAGCGCGGCAAGCCAATCCAGCTTGTAGGCCAGGTGCGGGTCGGTCAGGGTCCGGCCGTTGGGCACGTACAGGCTCCACACCCGGACCCCGGCGCAGGTCGCGCCGAGGGCGCGGGCCTCCTGCTCGGCGGGCGCGTCGTCCTTGCCGAAACCGGGCTGACCGTCGAAGCCGACGGTCACCTCGGCCAGCCCGACCCGGGAGGCGATCGCCACCCCGTTCCACTGGTTGTAGCCGACGTGGGCGACCTCGTAGCCCAGGGCCTCGAACGCCAGCGCCGGGAACTGCGCGTCGGTGCACTTGGTTTCCTGCATGGCCAGCACGTCGACGTCGGCGCGCGCCAGCCAGTCGGTCACCCGTTCCACTCGGGTCCGGATCGAGTTGACGTTCCAGGTCGCCAGTCGCATGGCCTAGATGGTAGGTGGCGGGCCGCCCAGCAGCGCCTGGGCCTCGACATAGCGGCAGCGGTGATGCAATCGGAAATCCAGCGATTCGGCGAACCCGAGCGCCGCCTCGTCGTCGGCCGGGACCCGCAGATACGCCCGGGTCGCGCCGTGGCCGGCGGCCCAGTCCAGCAGCGTCGCGCAGACCCGGCCGGCCAGGCCGGTGCGCCGGTGCGCCGGGTCGACCCGCAGCCCGAAGATGCCGAGCCAGCTCGACCCGTCCGGCGCGGTGGTGACCGCGGCCTGCGCGACGGCGGCGCCCGGCAGCCGCGCGACGGTCAGCGCGCCGTCTGCCGCCGCGCCCGGCCCGTCGGTCAACTCCACCGGTTCGCCGCCCGGGATGTCGAGCATGTCGGTGAGGTCGCGGACCAGCACCTTCTCCGGCGCCGCCGCCGAGCTGCGCAGCGGCAGCAACCGCTCCGGCAGCGCCAGCAGCGCAGCCAGGCCGCGCTCGTCGTACCATCGCGCCACCCCGGCCAGCCCGCTGATTTGGGCCGAAACCTCCAGCGGCACAGCGGTGTTCAGCAGCGGCTCCGAGCTGCCGGCGCGGACCAGCCAGCCGTCGACCCAGTCCTGCTGCGGGCACGGCCGGGCCAGCGCCGCCGCGTGCTCCAGGGCCCGGATCTGCGAGGTCCGCACCGGGCGGACCGAGATCTCCTTGATGTTGAGCAGATCGGCCGGCTCGACCGTCACCAGCTCGCCGGAGCGGGTGCGCAGCCGCAGCTGCGGGGCCACCGCCTCCAGGTGCCCCACCGCCTCGGTCAGCGGCGGCTCGGACCCCGCGGGCAGCCGGTAGCGCAGGCTGACCCGGCTTCCCACCGACGGCAGGCGCACGGCCGGCTCAGTGGCCGAACGGATCGGGTACGTCGCCGGGCATCCAGGACAGCCCCGGCACCCCCCAGCCGTTGCGCTTGACGGTCTTCTTCGCCGCCCGGGCGTTGCGGCCGACCAGCCGGTCCAGGTAGAGGAACCCGTCGAGGTGACCGGTCTCGTGCTGCAGCATCCGGGCGAACAGGCCGGTGCCCTCCAACTCGACGGGGTTGCCGTCGGCATCCAGCCCGGTCACCTTCGCCCAGTCGGCCCGGCCGGTCGGGAACGACTCGCCGGGCACCGACAGGCAGCCCTCGTCGTCGTGGTCCGGGTCGGGCATCGTCTCGGGGACCTCCGAGGTTTCCAGCACCGGGTTGATCACCACGCCGCGGCGACGGGCGGTCTGGCCACGGTCGTCGGCGCAGTCGTAGACGAACACCCGCAGCGCCACACCGATCTGGTTGGCGGCCAGGCCGACGCCGTGCGCGGCGTCCATGGTCTCGTACATGTCGGCGATCAGCTCCGCCAGCTCCGCCGGCAGGGCGCCGTCGTCGCCGATCCGGACCGGGACGGTCGGATTGTGCAGAACGGGGTCACCCACGACGACGATCGGTCTCACGGCCATGGTCTGCAGAGCTTAAAGGTCGCCGCGACGGGCCCGTCGCCGCGGTTTCCGGGCGAACCCGTGACGCGCGGGCAGCGGTGGCATCCCGAGCGACGCCGCCGTGATTGAATGAGCGCCGGAACTACACCGATGGCATTTGGTGAGTCGAAAGGGCCGGTTGAGATGAGGGGTGGCGCCGTGTCGAATGCGGGACCTGTGCAGAACGGCCCGCTGGACGCCGACGCCGAACCCGCCGACGGGCTGAGCCGCCGCGAACACGACATCCTGGCCTTTGAGCGGCAGTGGTGGAAGTACGCCGGCGCCAAGGAAGAGGCCATCAAGGAGCTGTTCTCCATGTCCGCCACCCGCTACTACCAGGTGCTCAATGCGCTGGTCGACCGCCCGGAGGCGCTGGCCGCCGACCCGATGCTGGTCAAGCGGCTGCGCCGGGTCCGGGCGACCCGGCAGAAGGCAAAGGCCGCGCGTCGGCTTGGTTTCGAACTGAGCTGACAATTGCTGCTTTGGCCGGGCCCACCGATACAGTGGGCGCGATGAACGAGCGCGTACCAGATTCCTCCGGGCTCCCGCTGCGGGCCATGGTGATGGTGTTGTTGTTCCTCGGCGGCATCTTCCTGCTGGTCGCCATCCAGAACATGGCCTCCGACGGTGGCTCCGGCGACCAGGCCGCCGCCACCACGACGTCGTCCTCTGCCACCGCGACCTCCGAGGCCCCCAGCACCTCGGCCGAGCCGGCCCCCAAGGCGGACGTCCGGGTCTACAACATCTCCGAGGTCGCGGGTGCCGCCGCCCGGGTCTCCGACCTGCTCACCGAGCAGCATTGGACGGTGACCGAGACCGGCAACCTGGCCGAACTGGTGGGCCCGGAAGGCCCGCCGGAACTGCCCGGGGTGACGGTGGACACCGTGTACTGGGGCCCCACCGAGGGCGAGCAGCAGGCCGCCGAGCAGATCGGTGAACTGCTGCACGCGCCGGTCGCCGAACGAACTCCCGAAATTGCACACCAGCCACCCGGCGTAATCGTCGTGGTCACCGGATAGGCTCTCACCCATGGTCAAGCCCGCTCGCCCACAGCTGTGGGGTAAAACAGCCGTCGCAGTCCTGTTCGCCGCACCGGTCGCGCTGCTGAGCGCGTGCGCCCCGCCCGGGGAGGTTCCCTCGGACAGCCCGGGAACCACCCCGTCGATCTGGACGGGCGCGCCCGACCCGGGCACCGCCACCGGCCACGGGACGGCCACCGAGCACGCCACCCCCGCCGAGAACGCCCCGGGTGCCAACTCGCTGATCGTCCCGATGCGCAATGTCGAGGGCGCCGAGGTCGCGACCGCCACCCTGGAGTTCAACCCCGGCTACGTCAAGATCACCGTGGAGAGCACCGGCACCGGCAAGCTGACCCCCGGCTTCCACGGCGTGCACGTGCATTCGGTCGGCAAGTGCGAGGCCAACTCGGTGGCCCCGGCCGGCGGCGCGCCCGGCGCGTTCCTGTCCGCCGGCGGGCACTTCCAGGCCCCCGGCCACAGCGGCCACCCGAGCAGCGGCGACCTGAGCTCGCTGCAGGTCCGCGAGGACGGCTCGGCGCTGCTGGTGACCACCACCGACGCCTTCACCGAGGAAGACCTGCTCGCCGGCGCGAAGACCGCGCTGATGATCCACCAGGATTCGGACAACTTCGCCAACATCCCGGAGCGCTACCAGGCCGACGGCGTCGCCGGGCCGGACGCGAACACCATCGCCACCGGCGACGCGGGGCAGCGGGTTGCCTGCGGTGTCATCGGCGCCGAGTAACAGCGAGCGGATCCGATTCGCCGGGTCAGCCCGGCCGACGGTCGGCGTCGAGTGGGAGTTCGCTCTCGTCGACGCCGACACCCGCGACCTGTCCAACGAGGCGTCCTCGGTGATCGCCGAGGTCGGCGAGAACCCGCGGGTGCACAAGGAGATGCTGCGCAACACCATCGAGGTGGTGACCGGCATCTGCGAGAACTCCGTCGCCGCGATGGCGGACCTGCGCGGCACCCTCGGCTCGGTGCGCGACGTGGTGCACGCCCGCGGCATGGAGCTGTTCTGCGCGGGCACCCACCCGTTCGCCGAATGGCATGCCCAGCAGCTGACCGAGGGGCAGCGCTACGCCGAGCTGATCAACCGCACCCAGTGGTGGGGCCGCCAGATGCTGATCTGGGGCGTGCACGTGCACGTCGGGGTGTCTTCGGCGCACAAGGTGATGCCGATCATCTCCTCGCTGCTCAACCAGTACCCGCACCTGCTGGCGCTGTCGGCGTCCTCGCCCTGGTGGGAGGGCGGCGACACCGGCTACGCCAGCAACCGGGCGATGATGTTCCAGCAGCTGCCGACGGCGGGCCTGCCGTTCCAGTTCCAGACCTGGAACGAGTTCGAGGGCTTCGTCTACGACCAGAAGAAGACCGGCATCATCGACCACATCAACGAGATCCGGTGGGACATCAGGCCGTCGCCGCACCTGGGCACCATCGAGGTGCGGGTCTTCGACGGGGTGTCCAACCTGCGCGAGCTCGCCGCGCTGGTGGCGCTGACGCACTGCCTGATCGTTGATCTGGACCGGCGGCTGGACGCCGGCGAGGAACTGCCCACCATGCCGCCGTGGCACGTGCAGGAGAACAAGTGGCGCGCGGCCCGCTACGGCCTGGACGCCGTCATCATCCTGGACTCCGACAGCAATGAGCGGCTCGTCACCGAGGACCTCGACGAGCTGCTGAACCGGCTGGAGCCGGTCGCCCGCTCGCTGGACTGCGCCGACGACCTGCGCGCGGTGGCCGACATCCCGCGCGAGGGCGCGTCGTACCAGCGGCAGCGCCGGGTCGCCGAGGAGCACGAGGGTGACCTGCGCGCGGTGGTCGATTCGCTGATCGGCGAGCTGGACGTCTGAGCCGGTGACCGCCACGCCGATGTTCCCGCTGCAGTCGGCGCTGCTGCCCGGCGAGCTGCTGCCGCTGCGGATCTTCGAGCCACGCTATTCGGCGCTGGTCGCCGACTGCCTGGCCGCCGCGGACCCGGTGTTCGGGGTGGTGCTGATCTCCCGCGGGCGGGAGGTCGGCGGCGGGGACAGCCGCTGCGAGGTGGGGGCGCTGGCCCGGATTGTCGAGCACACCGCCGTCGGCGGCGGCCGCTATCAGCTGCGGGCCGTGATGGCCGAGCGGATCCGGGTGCGCCGCTGGCTGCCCGACGATCCCTATCCGCGCGCCGAGATCGACCCCTGGCCGGACGAGCCCGGCGAGGTGGTGCCGTCGGACATGCTGGCGTTGCAGGACGAGATCTGGGCGCTGCTCGGCGATCTCGCCGCCGCCCGCGGGCTGACCTTGCCGGCCCGCGACGAGGTGTTCGCCGGCCTGCCCGAGCAGGACGGTCCGCGGCTGTTCGCGCTGGCCGCCGGGGTGCCGATCGGGCCGGCCGACAAGTACGCGGTGCTCGCCGCGCCCGGCCCGGTGCCGCGGATGGCGGCGCTGCGTGATGCGGTGGCGACCGCGGCGGCGCTGCTGGCCTTCGAGAGCCAACGGTGAGGGCAGCCTGGGTCCGGCCGGGCGGGCCCGACGGGAGACGATGAGCGGATGCAGACCTCGGCGCACGACCTGAGCCGGTGGGGGCTGCTGAGTATCGCCGCCGCGATCGCGACGATCACCCTCAAGACGGGCGCTTGGGCGCTGACCGGATCGGTCGGCCTGCTCTCCGACGCCGCGGAATCCGTCGTCAACCTGATCGCCGCCGTCGTCACCTTCATGGCGTTGCGGGTCGCGGCCCGGCCGCCGGACCGGCGGCACAACTTCGGCCACTCCAAGGTCGAATACCTCTCCGCGGTGCTGGAGGGGCTGCTGATCGCGGCGGCCGCCACGGTCATCCTGATCAGCGCCGTGGAGCGGCTGCGCAACCCGCAGCCGTTGCAGAACCTCGGCGTCGGCCTGCTCATCTCGGTGGTTGCGGCCGGGGTTAACGGGGTGGTCGGCACGCTGCTGCTGCGGGTCGGCCGGACGCATCGGTCGCTGGCGCTGGAGGCCGACGGCAAACACCTGCTGACCGACGTGTGGACCACCGCGGGCGTGGTGGTCGGGGTGGGGCTGGTCGCGCTGACCGGCTGGCTGCCGCTGGACGCGCTGGTCGCCATCGGCGTCGCGATCAACATCCTGGTGGTGGGATTCCTGCTGGTCCGGCGGTCGCTGTCCGGGCTGATGGATGTGGCGATGCCCGATGCGGAGCTGGCGGCGGTGCAGCAGGTGCTCGACGGTTTCCGCGGCGGCGAGGTGAGCTTCCACGATCTGCGCAGCCGAGTCTCCGGGCGGCAACGCTTTCTGCAGCTGCACATGCTGGTCCCCGGCGACTGGCCGGTGCAGCGCGGCCACGACCTGGGCGAGGCCGTCGAGCAGCAGCTTCGGTTGGCCGTCGACGGCCTGGTCCCGATCATTCACCTGGAGCCGGCCGAGGATCCCCGCTCCTATGAGTCCTGGCGGCTGCGCTGATCGCGGCGCAGTGTCGCTACACCGCGGACTCGTTCAGTCCTCAAACTCGTCGACGGCGAGCCGCTCGGTGAGGTTCTGCTCCCGGTAGGCCAGCTGGCCCACCCGCTGGGCCACCACCGGCGCGGTGATCAGGGTGAACATCCCGGTCAGGATCAGCATGCCGACGTCGACGTTGCCGCGCAGCCGGATCGCCGCCCCGGCCAGCACCAGCAGCAGCCCGAGCACCTGCGGCTTGGTGGCGGCGTGCATGCGTGAGAGGGTGTCGGGGAACCGGACCACGCCCATCGCGGCGGTCAGCGCCAGCGCCGACCCGGCCAGGATCAGCGTTGCGGCGACGATGTCGGAGATGCTCATCAGGATCGGCGCTCCGGGTCGTTGGGGGTGTCGGTGTCGGGCACCCGGAACCGGGCGATGCTGACCGAGCCGACGAAACTGATCAGCGCCAGCGCCGCCAGGCTGTAGGTCACCGAGGTGTCCAGGCTGAACGCCGCCCAGGCGCCCACCCCGCACATGGTGACCGCGACCAGGGTGTCCAGCGCGACCAGGCGGTCCAGCGTGCTGGGCCCGGCCAGCAGCCGATACATGGTGATCGCGGCGGCCAGCATCAGCAGCGTCCCGGCGACGACGAAGACCGCGCTCATGACAGGGCTCCCGACTGCGCGTCCTCGATCGGCGGGAAGGCCGCATTGACCAGCCGCTCCACCTGCTGGACCTGCGCGTAGAACTTGGCGACGGCCCGCTGCGAGCCCACGTCGAGCACGTGGATGTAGACGATCCGGCGGACCTGGTCGATCTCCAGCACGATGGTGCCCGGGGTCAGGTTGATGATGTTGACGGCCAGCGCCAGCATCAGGTCCGAGCGGATCGCCAGCTGCGCGCGCAGCACCGCGGTCAGCGGTGGCGGTCCGGGCCGGATCGCCAGCCACGCGGTCTGCAGACTGGACACCACCAGGTTCACCGCCAGGTAGCCGACCAGCCGCAGCACCCCCAGCGGGCGGACCCGGCTCTGCACCGGCACCGGTGGCAGCGGCAACGCGAAGGTGATCAGCAGCGCGAGCACCAGGCCGGAGAGCAGGTTCGCCCAGGACACGTCGCCCCACAGCAGCATCCACACCGCGACCAGCCAGGCCAGCATGGCCAGCCGCACCGCCCGCTGACGCAGGCCCGGCCGGGTCATGAGCCGGTCCCCAGCACCGCCGAGATGTACTCGCCGCGGTCGATCACCTGGGTCGCCGCCCGCTCGGCGTAGCCGAAGATCGGCCCGGCGAACACCGTCAGCGCCAGCCCGACGGCGATCAGCGCCATGGTCGGGATCAGCATGGACACCGGCATCCGGCCGACGTCGTCACGGTCGGCGAACTCGATGTCGTCGGCCTCGTCGAGCAGCGCCGACGGTGCCGCCATCGCCAGCGCGCCCTCCGGCGCGTCGGCCCGGGCCCGCCAGAACGCCTTGGTCCAGATCCGGGTGACCACCCACAGGGTCAGCAGGCTGGTCAGCACCGCTCCCGCGACCAGCAGCCAGGCCAGCACCGACCCCTCCCGGCCGCCGGCCTCCAGCAGCGCCACCTTCCCGATGAACCCGGAGAACGGCGGGATGCCGCCCAGGTTGAGCGCGGGCACCGCGAAGACCAGCGCCAGCAGCGGGCTGGCCGCCGCCAGCCCGCCGAGCCGGCGCAGCGTCGAGGCGCCGGCCTGCCGTTCGATCAGCCCGACCACCAGGAACAGCGTGGTCTGCACGATGATGTGGTGCGCCACGTAGTAGATGGCGCCGGCCATGCCCAGCCCGGTGGACAGCGCGATGCCGAACACCATGTAGCCGATATGGCTGACCAGCGTGAACGACAACAGCCGCTTGATGTCGCTCTGGGCGACCGCGCCGAGGATGCCGACGATCATGGTCAGCAACCCGGCCACCATCAGCACCGTGTCCAGGCTGCCGCCGGGGAACAGCAGGGCGTGCGAGCGGATGATGGCGTACACGCCGACCTTGGTGAGCAGGCCGGCGAACACCGCGGTCACCGGGGCCGGAGCGGTGGGGTAGGAGTCGGGCAGCCAGGTGGACAGCGGGAACACCGCGGCCTTGATCCCGAACGCCACCAGCAGCACCGCGTAGATGGCGGTGCGGGTACCGGATTCGACGTGGTCCAGTCGCAGCGCCAGCTCGGCCATGTTCAGCGTGCCGGTGGCGGCATAGGCCAGCGCGATCCCGAACAGGAAGATCAGCGACGACACCATCGACACCATCACGTAGGAGATGCCCGCCCGCACCCGGGTGCGGCTGGCGCCGATGGTCAGCAGCACGAAGCTGGCGGTCAGCAGCACCTCGAACCCGACGAACAGGTTGAACAGGTCACCGGCCAGGAAGGCGTTGCAGACACCGGCCGACAGCACCAGGTAGGTGGGCAGGAAGATCGACACCGGCTGGCGGTCGTCGCCGTCGCGCACGCCCTGCCCGATGGCGTAGAACACCACCGCCAGCAGCACGATCGAGGACACCACCAGCATCAGCGCCGACAGCCGGTCCACCACCAGGCTGATGCCCAGCGGGCCGTAGCCCGCCTCGGCGGGCGACCCCCAGCCGCCGACCTGCAGCACCAGCGTGCCGTGCCGGTCGGTCAGGTACAGCAGCACCCCGCACACCGCGGTGACCAGGGCCAGCGCGGCCAGGGTGATCAGCCGCTGCCCGCGCGGGCGCCGACTGCCGAACAGCGTCAGCGCCGCGGCCACCATCGGGATCAGCACCGGCAGCGGGATCAGCAGCTGCGCCAGCTGCGGCCAGGACATCATCGGTCCTCCGCGGGGCCGGGTAGGGCGTCCAGTTCGTCGGGCTCGTCGGTGTCGGGGTGGGTGACCGGCTCGTCCTCATCGATTTCCGCCGGCGGGCCCTCCTCGGCCTCCCGGGAGACCCGGGTGTCCTCGTCGTCGTCGGCGACGTCGTCGGCGGTGGTCAATCGGTAGGACCGATAGGTCAGCGCCAGCACGAACGCGGCCACGCCCATGGTGATGACGATGGAGGTCAGGATCATCGCCTGGGCCAGCGGGTCGGCGGTGCCGGTCTGATCGGCACTGCTGTAGCCGCGGATCGGCGGGTTGCCGGACGGTCCGCCCGCGACCAGGAGCAGCAGGTTCAGCGCGTTGCTGATCAGGAACAGGCCCAGCAGGATGCGGGTCAGGTTGCGCTCCAGCAGCAGGTACACCCCGCAGGAGGTCAGCGCGCCGATCAGCAGCAGGGGGAACAGGTAGACGGTCATCCGCTGACCGCCGCGTTGGGGGTGGTGCCGGATTCGCCGATCTCGGTGTCCAGCCGGGCGCCGAGGCTGCGCAGCACGTCGAGCACCAGGCCGACGACGATCAGGTACACCCCGAGGTCGAAGAACAGCGCGGTGACCATCTTCACGTGCCCCAACACCGGGACGTCGAACTCGATCAGCGCCGAGGACAGTGCGGGCGCGCCGGCCAGCAGCGAGGCGACCGCGGTGCCCGCGGACAGGCCAAGGCCCACCCCGAGGATCTTGCCGGCGTCCAGCGGCAGGGTTTCGCCGAGCTCGTAGCGGCCACCGGCCAGGTAGCGCAGCACCAGGGCCAGCCCGGCGGTCAGACCCCCGGCGAATCCGCCGCCGGGGGTGTTGTGCCCGGCGAAGAAGAAGTACACCGAGGCCACCATGATCAGCGGGAAGATGAACCGGGTGGCGATCTCCAGGACCAGCGAGCGATAGCGCGGGTCGCGGTAGTCGCTGCCGCGCAGCCAGGTGATGTCGCCGACGGCGGGGCTGTAGGGCACCGGCGTGACGTCGGGCATCGGGTTGGCGTCGGCCACCCGGGGCGCGGTGCCGAACCGGTGATGCCGGAACACCAGCGAGGCCACCCCGGTGGCGGCCACCAGCAGCACCGAGATCTCGCCGAGGGTGTCCCAGGCCCGGACGTCGACCAGGATCACGTTGACGGTGTTGGCGCCGTGGCCGCGCAGGTAGGCCGCGTCGGGCAGCAGTTCGGCAACGCTGCGTCCGCTGCGCGCGGCGATCGCGAAGGCGGCCGCCACGCTGACCGCCGCCCCGACGGCCAGCGCCAGCACCGCCCGCGGCAGCACGTGCCGCCGGCTGCGGACATCGGTTTCGGCGGGCAGCGCGCGCAGCACCAGCACGAAGAAGACCAGCGTCAGGGTCTCCACCAGGTACTGGGTCAGCGCCAGGTCGGGGGCGCCGTGGAAGGCGAAAATGGTGCCGCAGCCGTAGCCGGTCAGCCCGACCAGCAGCACCGCGGCCAGTCGGTTGCGCATCACGATCGCCCCGACCGCCGCCGCCAGCATCAGCATCCCGATCCAGGACTGGATCGGGGTGTCCCACAGCGCCAGCTCCGGGGCGTTGCGGGAGCCGAGGAACAGCACCGTGGAGGGCAGCACCACCAGGGTCGCCAGGATCACCGACTGGGTGAACGGCAGCGAACCGCGCTGGGTCGCCGCGGTCAGTCGCAGCGCGGCGAACTCCAGGCCGCGCAGGGTGGCGTCGTAGATCCGGTCGGCGTTGCCCAGCGGCGGGGTGCCCAGCCGGAAATCGTGCAACCGGGCCCGGGCGACGAACGCGACGGCGCCGACGGTCAGCACCAGCGCCGACAGCAGCACCGGCAGCCCGAGGCCGTGCCACAGGCCCAGGTGGTAGCCGGTGCGGCCGGCCAAGCTGCCCGGGTAGCCGCCGATCAGCCGCTCCAGCGCGCCGGGGAACAGCCCGAGCAGCAGCCCGGCGGCGGCCAGCACCGCCGGGGCGGCCAGGAACGACGGCGGCGGCCGGTGCAGTTCGCGCACTCGCATGGACGGTTCCCGCAGACCCTTGCGGCCGAACGCGCCCCACAGGAACCGCAGGCTGTAGATGGTGGTGAACGTCGCGCCGACGACCAGCGCGCCGAGCACCCAGGGACCCCAGCCGCCGAGCGCCGCGGTGGACAGCAGCGTCTGGAACGCGGCCTCCTTGGCGACGAACCCGAGGAACGGTGGGACGGCGGCCATGCTGGCGGTGGCCGCGGCGGCGATGGCGAGCAGCACCGGTGCCCGGGATCCGAGCCAGGCCAGCTTGCGGATGTCCCGGGTGCCGGTGGCATGGTCGATCACCCCGACCACCATGAACAGCGTCGCCTTGAACATCGCGTGCGCGCACAGCATGGCCAGCCCGGCCAGCATGGTGTCGCCGTCGCCGACGCCGACCAGCACCGCGATCAGGCCGAGCTGGCTGACCGTGCCGAACGCCAGGATCAGTTTGAGGTCGTATTCGCGGACCGCGCGCCAGCCGGCCAGCAGCACCGTCAGCACGCCGAGCCCGACGATCATCGGCCGCCAGGGTGCGGCGTCGGCGAAGCCGGGCGCCAGCCGGGCGATCAGGTAGACCCCGGCCTTCACCATGGCCGCCGCGTGCAGGTAGGCGCTGACCGGGGTGGGGGCGGCCATCGCGCCGGGCAGCCAGAAGTGCATCGGGACGATGGCCGACTTGCTCAGCGCACCGATCAGGATGAGCGCCAGCGCGACGCTGACGGCGGTCCCGGCCGGTGGGTGGGTGACGACGTCGGAGAGCAGGAAGCTGCCCGCGGCCTGGCCGACGATGATGATGCCGACCAGCATGGCCAGCCCGCCGAAGGTGGTGACCAGCAGCGCCTGGGTGGCGGCGCGGCGGCTGGTTGCGCGTTCGGCGTAGTGCCCGACCAGCAGGAACGACAGCACCGAGGTCAGTTCCCAGAACACGTACAGCACCAGCATGTTGTCGCTGACCACCAGGCCGAACATGGTGCCGGAGAACGCCACGAGTTCGGCGGCGAAGCTCGGCAGCCGCTTCTCGGTGTGCTCGTCGTGGTGGTGGAAGTACTCGGCGCAGTAGCACAGCACCAGCGCGCCGATGCCGAGCACCAGCACGCTCATCATCGCGGCCAGCGAGTCGAAGCGCAGGTCGATGTCCATCGACAGCTCCGGCACCCACTGGATGTGCAGGGTCGCGGCGTGACCGTTCGACGGCCAGTTGCCGGCCACCCAGCCCAGCGACGCCAGCGGCACCAGCGCCAGCGGGTAGAAGGCCCGTCGTCCCCACCGGTTCACCAGCAGCGGCGCCAGCACAGCGGCGATCGCATGCGCGAACAGGACGGCGAGCACGGCACTCCTACCTCTCGGCGCGGAGACGCCGGCGTTCGGGGTGTCAGCCGGAAACGGCTAGGGCTTGTGCAACTTTACTGGTGGTCGGGCCCGGCGGGGCAGTTGGCTCGGTGCGACGGCGGGGCCGGGACGCCGCAGGGTCAGCGGCCCGCGGCGAACGCCTGCAGCGCGGCCACCTGCGCCGGATCCAGCGACGGCCGCACCTTCGCCCGGGCGGTGTCGATGTCGGCGGCGGTCACGTCGGCGGCGTCGATCGAGCGGCGCATCGCGGTCAGCGCGGCCTCCCGCAGCAGCGCCACACAGTCCGCGGCGCTGTAGCCGTCCAGGTCGGCGGCCAGCGCATCGAGGTCGACGCCGTCGGCCAGCGGCACCGAGCGGGCCGCGGTGCGCAGGATCTCCCGGCGGGCGTCGGCGTCCGGCGGGGCGACGAACACCAGCTTCTCCAGCCGGCCCGGCCGCAGCAGCGCCGGGTCGATCAGGTCGGGGCGGTTGGTGGCGCCGAGCACCACCACGTCGCGCAGCGGGTCGATGCCGTCGAGCTCGGTCAGCAGCGCGGCGACCACCCGATCGGTCACCCCCGAATCGGTGCTCTGCCCGCGCCGCGGGGCCAGCGCGTCGATCTCGTCGAGGAACACCAGCGACGGCGCCGAATCGCGGGCCCGCCGGAACAGGTCGCGCACCGCGCGTTCGCTGGCGCCGACCCACTTGTCCATCAGCTCGGCGCCCTTGACGGCGTGCACCGACAGCCGGCCCGAGCTGGCCAGTGCCCGCACCAGGAAGGTCTTGCCGCAGCCGGGCGGCCCGTACAGCAGCACCCCGCGCGGCGGGTCGACGCCGAGCCGGGCGAAGGTGTCGGGGTGCTGCAGCGGCCACAGCACCGCCTCGGTCAGCGCCTGCTTGGTCTCGACCATGTCCCCGACGTCGTCGAGGGTGACCGAGCCGACCGCCACCTCCTCGGTGGCCGATCGGGACAGCGGCCGGATCACCGTCAACGCGCCGGCCAGGTCGTCCTGGTCCAGCCGCGGCGCGCCGCCGTCGGCGCTGGCCCGGGCCGCGGCCCGCAGCGCGGCCTCCCGGATCAGCGCGGCCAGGTCGGCGGCCACGAACCCCGGGGTCCGGTCGGCGATCGCGGCCAGGTCCAGCTCGCCGGCGGGCACGTCGCGCAGCAGCACCTCCAGCAGCTGGCGGCGGGTGGTGCCGTCGGGCAGGCTCAGCCCGAGCTCGCGGTCGCACAGTTCGGGGGCGCGCAGCCGCGGGTCCAGCCCGTCGGGCAGCGCGGAGGTCGCGATGAACGCCGCGCCGTCGGCCGCGACCAGGTCGCGCAGCTCGGCCAGGATCAGGTTCGACACCGGCTCGGTGGGGCGCTCGCCGGGGGCCGGCAGCAGCGCGTCGACGTCGGCGATCAGCAGCACCCCGCCGGTGCGGCGCACCGCCGCGGCGGCGTCGCGGACCGCGGCCAGCCGGTCCTCGGCGGCCAGCGCGCCGATCTCCGGGCCGTCGAGTTCGACGAGCTGCCGCTCGGCGCACACGCTGCGCACCAGGGTGGCCTTGCCGACCCCGGCCGGCCCGGTGACCAGCACCCCGAGGTTGCTTTCGGCGCCGAGGGTGGCCAGCAGCTCGGGCTGGTCCAGGGACAGCTTGAGCCATTCGGCCAGCTTGGCCGCCGGGAGGTGGCAGCCCTTGAGGTCGTCGAACGGCACCGCCGGGCGGCGCGGTGCGGTTGGGTCCGGGGTAGCGGTGGGGGCCGGGGCGGCGCCGTCGGACCAGGTCACCACCGAGTTGGGCTGCACGCTGACCGGTCCGGCCGGATCGACCGCCGACACCGTCAGCAGCTCGGAGGTCCAGGTGATGCCGACCGCCGCGGCCAGCGCCGAGCTGGCCGCCGACGTCGAGGTGCCGGGGCCGAGGTCCCGCGGCAGCAGCGACACGGTGTCGCCGACGGTCATCACCTTGCCCAGCAGTGCCCGGCGCAGCGTGGCCGGCGATACCGAGCCGGCGGCCAGCGCCGACCCGGTGACCGTCACCGACCGGGCGCCGTACACGGTGACCGGGGCGATCACGACGGTCGCGTCCTCGCGCAGCCCGGCGTTGGACAGCGTCACGTCGTCGAGCAGCGCGGTGCCGGTCGGCACTCCCGGCCCGGCCGCCCCGACGACGGCGGCGGTGCTGCGCGACCCGGTCAGCGACACCGCGTCCCATTCGCGCAGGCCGAGCGCGGCGATGGCCTCCGGGTGCAGCCGGACCACACCGCGGCGGGAGTCCAGCGCGGCGGTGTTCAACCGCGCGGTCAGGGTCAGCTGCGGGGCCACGCCGATCACTTTCCGCCGGGTTTGCGCAGTCCCAGCCGGGCGGCCGAGCGGCGCATCACCTTTCGGTTGGGGTGCGCGGCGCGGCGGATCTCCCGCCGGGCCTGACGCTGCTGCTTGGGTTTGTCGTCCCACACCTCGGGGTGGCCGGCCAGCCAGGCCCGGGAGCGCACCGCGAACGGGATGTGGATCACGTAGGCGGCGATGATCATCAGGATCACCAGGTAGCCCTGCTGGATGGCGGCCGCGATGAACAGCGCCAGCACCGCCAGCAGCGGCACCGCCATCTTCTTCGGCACGGTGAAGGTGTGGATCTTGCGCATCGGGATGGTGCTGACCACCAGCAGCGACACCCCGACCATCCAGCCGATCACCACCCACTGCGCGGCGATGGTGTCCCACCAGGAGGTGTCGGGGAACTGCAGCTTGGCGGCCAGCGGGCCGATCGCGCCGATGGCGCCCGCCGGGGCCGGCATCCCGGTGAAGAACTGCTGCTCGTAGGCCGGCCCGTCGCCGTGCAGGCGGGCGTTGAACCGGGCCAGCCGCAGCACGATGCAGACCGCGTACAGCAGGGCGACCACCCAGCCGGTCTGGGCCAGCGGTGTGTTGTGGAACAGGCTCAGGTAGACGATGAACGCCGGGGCGACGCCGAAGTTGACGGCATCGGCCAGCGAGTCGATCTCCTCACCCATCCGGGAGGTGGCGCCCAGCATCCGGGCGGCCCGGCCGTCGAGCGCGTCCAGGATCGCCGCGACCGCCAGGAACGCCATCGCCACCGTGTAGCGGCTTTCCGGATCGGGGTGGTTCAGGGCGTCCAGGCACAGCTTGACCGCCGACAGCCCGAAGCAGATCGCCGCGACGGTCATCGCCGACGGCAGGATGCGCAACCCGGATTGGGGTTTGATCCGGGGTTTCACCGCGGAAGCTCCGCCAGCACGGTCTCGGCGCCGACGGCGCGCTGGCCGAGGGCGACCTGCGGCACCGCACCGGCCGGCAGGTAGGTGTCCAGCCGGGACCCGAACCGGATCAGGCCGTAGGTGGCGCCGATCTCCAGGTGGTCCCCGGCGCCGACGTCGCAGACGATCCGCCGGGCGATCAGCCCGGCGATCTGCACCGCGATCACCTCGTGCCCGTCGGCGGTGCGGATGACGACGCTGTTGCGTTCGTTGGCGTCGGAGGCCTCGGGCAGGTCGGCGGACAGGAACCGTCCGGGCTGGTGCACGGCGGCGATCACCTCGCCGCCGACCGGCGCGCGCTGCACGTGCGCGTCGAGCACCGACAGGAAGATCGAGATCCGCAGCCGCGGCTCGTCACCGAGGCCGAGTTCCGGCGGCGGCGCGACGTGCTCGATCAGGCAGACCTGGCCGTCGGCGGGGGCGACGATGACGCCGGGCCGGGTCGGCGGCACCCGGGTCGGTTCCCGGAAGAACGCGGCGTTGGCGGCGGCGGCGGCCAGGCCCGCCGTCCGCACCCAGCGGCGCCGGTAGCCGAGGGCGGCGACCGCGAGTCCGGCGCCGACGAACGGCACACCGGCGCGGTGCATGGGAGGGATCTGGGAGCGGATCAGTCCGAGCAGGTGCGCTGTTTCGGACGTTCGGGGGCGTCGGGCCACCGCGCCAGTCTAGAGAAGGCCGCCGGGGGCGCGGCGCGCTATGTGCGGGCCGGGGCAACCGGGCCGGGTGGCGGTGCCGCGGTGGCGGTGCCGCGGTGACGGTGCCGCCGGCCGGTCAGAGCGGGAAGGTGACGCCGGTCAGCTTCTCGGAGACCTCCCACAGCCGTTGCGCGACGGCCGGGTCGCGGGACTCCCGCGACGATCCGACCGGCCTGGGCCGCCCACGCAGCTCCCCGAGGCCGTCGGGACCGTAGTACTGCCCGCCGATCACCGCCGGGTCGGTGGCCGCGCGCAGGGTGGGCAGCGCACCGGCGGCCGCGTTCTGCACGACGACCGGCGCGATCGCCTTGAAGCCCGGCCGGATCAGGGCGGGCAGGTGACGCATCAGCTCGGTGTCGGAGATGCCGGGGTGGGCGGCCACCGCGATGGTGTCGGCGTCGTCGGCCGACAGCCGGCGCTGCAGCTCGTAGGCGAACATCAGATTCGCCAGCTTGGATTGGCCGTACGCCGCGACCCGGTCGTAGCCGCGGGTCCACTGCAGATCGTCGAAGTGGATGCCCGCCCGGATCCGGTGCGCCACCGAGGCGACCACCACCACCCGGGAGTCGGGCACCGGCAGCAGGTTCTCCAGCAGCAGGCCGGTCAGCGCGAAATGGCCCAGGTGATTGGTGCCGAACTGCAGCTCGAAGCCGTCGGAGGTGGTCTGCCGCGGCGACGGGTACATCACCCCGGCGTTGTTGATCAGCAGGTCGATGCGGGGGTGGGCGGCCTTGAGCTCGGTCGCGGCGGTGTGCACCGATTCCAGCGAACCCAGGTCGAGGCGCTGCACCGACACCGCCCCGGCCGGGCTCAGCGCGCGGATCTCCTCGGCGGCCTGTTCGCCCTTGGCGGTGTCCCGCACGGCCAGCACCACGGTGGCCCCGCGGCCGGCCAGCACCCGCGCGGTCTCATAGCCCAGCCCGGTGTTGGATCCGGTGACGATGGCGACCCGGCCGGCCTGCTCGGGGACGTCGGCCTCGCTCCAGTTGCGGTTCATGGCACTCAACATACGGACCGGGACCGCGGGTACCGCCTAGGGTCGGGGCGTGGACGAGCGAATCGTGCTGGCGGCGGCGGCCGGGGTGCTGGCGCTGGCCGCGATCATCACTCTGGCGGTGCTGCTGGCGGTGTCCCGACGGCAGTTGGCCGCCGCGCGCGCCGAGCTGACCGAGCTCCACGAGGCGGCGGGCCGCCGTCGTCGCCGTCGGATCGGGATCGCCCCGCTGGCGGTCAAGACGGTGTGGCAGACCGCCGATTCGCTGCTCACCAAGGGCATCGGGGCGACGGTGCGCAACTCGATCGAGGACCTGGCCGGGTGGGCCCGGGTGGAGCGGCCGGACCTGGCCCGGCTGACCGCCGACGGTGAGGTGGTGATCGCGTTCTCCGACATCGAGGGCTCGACCGAACTCAACGAATCCCTCGGTGACCGGGACTGGGTGAGGGTCCTGGACCGGCACAACAAGCTGGTCAGCAGGCTGGTCGAGGAGCACCGCGGGCACGTGGTGAAGAACCAGGGCGACGGCTTCATGATCGCGTTCGCCGACCCGGGGCAGGCGGTGGCCTGCGGCATCGACATCCAGCGGGCGCTGGCCAAGCCGGACCGGGGCCAACCCATCCGGGTCCGGATCGGGATGCACCGGGGCAGTTCGGTGCGCCGCGGCGACGACCTGTTCGGCCGCAATGTGGCGATGGCCGCCCGGGTCGCGGCGGCGGCCGCCGGCGGGGAGATCCTGATCAGCGAGGAGGTCCGCGACGCCGTCGTCGACGACCCGGACATCGAGCTGGGGGCCCCGCGGGTCGTCGAGCTCAAGGGCATCCGGGGCGAGCACGAACTGTTCCCGGTGCGGATCCCGGCCTGACCCGCCCCGGCGGGCGGGTTACAGCTCGCGGTGCAGGATCCGGATCTGCTCGATCCGGGCGGCCAGCTGGTCCCGGGAGGCCGCGGCCACCGGCGGTCCGCCGCAGCGCCGGCGCAGCTCGTTGTGGATCCAGCCGTGCGGCTTGCCGGACTTGTGGTGCGTCGCCGACACCAGCGCGTTGAGCTCGCGGCGCAGTTCCCGCAGCTGCCCGTGGGTGGACGCCAGCTTCGGCAGCTCCCCGGAGGCGGTGCGCTTCTGCAGCTGCTCGTCCTGGCGCCGGGACAGCAGGTCGCGCATCTGGCCGGCGTCCAGCAGGCCCGGGATGCCGAGGTAGTCGGCCTCCTCGTCGCTGCCCGCGGGGGTCGCGGTGCCGAACGACGAGCCGTCGAAGATCACCTGGTCGAGCTCGGCGTCGGCGCCGAGGGACTCAAAGCCCTTCTCCTCCTCGGCCTTCTCCTCGCGGCGCTGCGCGGCCAGCTCGGCGTCCAGCGGATCCTCGTCGTCGCCGGTGGATTCGCGGTGCGGCTTGCCCAGGACGTGGTTGCGCTGCTCCTCCAGTTCGCTGGCCAGCTGCAGCAGGTTCGGCACCGACGGCAGGAAGATGCTGGCCGTCTCGCCCTGGCGCCGGGACCGGACGAACCGGCCGATCGCCTGGGCGAAGAACAGTGGCGTCGAGGCGCTGGTGGCGTAGACGCCGACCGACAGCCGGGGCACGTCCACCCCCTCGGACACCATCCGCACCGCGACCAGCCACTTCGACGTCGAGTCGGAGAACGCGCTGATCCGGTCGGAGGCGGTCGGGTCGTCGGAGAGCACGACGGCGGGCGGCTCACCGGTGATGGTGCGCAGCAACTCCGCGTAGGCCCGGGCGGCGGTCTGGTCCGAGGCCAGGATCATCCCGCCAGCATCGGGCACGTGTTCGCGCTTCTGGGTTAGCCGGCGGTCGGCGGCGGCGATCACCGCCGGCATCCACTGGCCGGCCGGGTCCAGCGCGGTGCGCCAGGCCCGCGCGGTGTGCTCGGCGCTCAGCGGCTCGCCGAGCCGGGCGGCGTACTCCTCGCCGGCCGAGTCCCGCCAGCGGGCCTCCCCGGAGTACGCCAGGAACACCACCGGGCGGACCACCCCGTCGGCCAGCGCGTCGGAGTAGCCGTAGACGTGGTCGGCCTTGGACCGCAGGAACCCGGCGTTGTCGGGTTCGTAGTCGACGAACGGGATCGGGCTGTCGTCGCTGCGGAACGGGGTACCGGTCAGGGCCAGCCGGCGGGCGGCGTCGTCGAAGGCCTCCCGGATCGCCTCGCCCCAGCTCTTGGCGTCCCCGCCGTGGTGGATCTCGTCGAAGATGACCAGGGTCTTGCGGTTCTCGGTGCGCACCCGGTGCCGGGCCGGATGGCTGGCGACCTGGGCGTAGGTGACGACGACGCCGTGGTAGTCCGAGGAGGTCTGCGAGTTCGAGTTGGAGAACCGCGGGTCCAGCGCGATGCCCATCCGGGCCGCGGCTTGTGCCCACTGCACCTTCAGGTGTTCGGTGGGCACCACGATGGTGACGGTCTCGACGGTCCGCTCGGCCAGCAGTTCGGCGGCGATCCGCAGGGCGAAGGTGGTCTTACCTGCGCCGGGGGTCGCCACGGCCAGGAAATCACGTGGCTTGGCGGCCAGGTATTTGACCAGCGCCCGTCGCTGCCAGCCCCGCAGACTCTGGGTGCTGGGCGCTATGTCAGCCGGCACCCGAAGACTCCAATCGATCGGGTTGCAGTCTAGGGCAGCGATTTGGCCGCACGCATATCGTCGCGGCGTGTCCTGCGGGAACCCGGGAGCGTCGAAGCGGCGTCAGGACGGCGTGCCGTCGCCGCCGTCGGCCGGCCGGCTCGCCGGCTGCGGTCCGGCGGGTTTGCGGGGCGACGGCTGAAGGCCGGCGGTGACCTTCTCGCGCAGCCCGGCCCGGATGCGCCGGACCAGCGCGCGGGGTTCGGCGGCCGGTTCGGCGGCTTGCTTGTCGGCGGCCGGATCGTCGGTGGCTGAGCGTAGCTGCCGAAGCGGGTTCGTCGCCGCGGCGTCGCGGCGGATCTGACCGTCGTACAGGTACGGGCGAGTGTCGCCGGGCCGGTCGTGGCGGCGGTAGCCGGAGTCGATGACCGGGCGCAGCACCCGATCGGCCCGGTCCACCAGCGCCCCGGGCACCCCGAGGTCGCGCAGCGGTTGGGTCAGCGGGAGGTTGCGCGTCGGCGCGAGAACCGTGGTGACCGTGCCGCCCTTGGTGTTGGTCGCGGTGCTGATGTGGTCGGCGGGCACGGTCGACAGGTCGGTCGCCGCCACCGGGGGGCCGTGCACGTAGGCAATGCCCAGCAGCGCGTTGGCCGAAGCCAGCAGATTCCATGGCCGATCGGGCGGATCGGACCAGCCGTCGTACTCCCCGATGACCAGGGTGGTGTCGTAGGGCGTCTCCGGAATGCGACTGACCCGGTAGTTCAGCACCGGAATGAAGGTGCCCGCCGGGAAGTACTCGGCGACACCGGCCTCCGGCGGGGCGATCAGGACGAACCGGATGTCCGCCGGGTCGGGGGCGTCGGGTTGGTGCTCCAGGTCGGCAGCCAACCTCGCGGCGACCATCGAGCCCATCGATTCGCCGATGACCACCACCTTGCCGTCGGTCTCGGCTGCGGTGCTGCGGGCCTGGCGCAGCGTGGCGTTGGACCGGGCCAGGCCGTCGCGCAGCGCGAAATCGGCGGCCAGCGCCTCCTGGGAGTAGTCGACCAGTTGGGGGTCCGGATCGCTGTGGAAGTGCAGGCCGATCGCCGGGTAGCTGGTGGCGACGAGCGGGTACAGCGGGTTGATCGGTTTGAGCACCGTCGCCCCCGGGATCAGCACGGCCTGCTCGGCGTGACCGGCCGGGGCGAGCGGTACCAGCAGGGCCGCGGCGAGCGCCGCGGGGATGAGTGTGCGGGTACCGAACATGCCGGTCTCCTTGACGCCGTTCCGCCCGGGACCGGCCGCCCGGGACTCTCGACGCGATCTCCGGATGTGCAGAACGGTACGCCCGGATGCGGCGTGTCGGAAGGGTGCGCTCGGGGTCCGTTTGGCCGGGATTCGTCGCTATGACACCGGAATTCCCGTGCCCGACCACCGCCGGGTCCACCTAGCCTGGAGACCATGAGGACACGGCTGCGCTGGTGGCAGATCGCGCTGATCGCGGTGGCCGGGGTGACGGCGCTGGCCGGGGTGGCGGTCATCGGGCTGTTCGCCTGGGGGGTGCTGGCGGGTTTCGGCGGCACCGAGGACAGGGGCTTTCAGCCGATGGACCGGCAGGACGCCGCGACGGCGCTGGAACGCCGCGGCGTCACCGTCCCGGACGGTTTTGAGTTCGCCGACGCGACCGGCTACCTGGTGTTCACCGGCGCCGACAGCTACTGGGTCCGCTACGGCGCCCCGGCCGACTTCGACGCGACCTCGGCCGCGGTGGCCGCCGCCAACCCGGACTTTCCGCCGCTGCGGCCGGTGAGCTGCGCCGACGAGGTCGTGGAGAGCTTCGTCGAGAATGCCGGCCTGAACTGCACCCCGACCACCCGGCTGGCCGCGACCACTGCGCATGCCGGCTCGTCCCCCCTGCCGGCGACGACCGCGCACGGCACCCCGACCGACGCCGAGTCACTGCTGGTGGTGGACACCGGGCAGCGCGTCGAGCTGCTGGTGTTCTCGAACGGGCACTGAGCGGAGCTCGACGGCGGGCACTGAGCGCAGCTCGAACGGGCACTGAGCGGAGCTCGACGGCGGGCACGGAGCGCGGCGGCGGCATCGGCGGCCGCCCGGTATCGCTGTGAGGGAAACCGGCGCCCACCCGACGGCACGACCTTGCACTCTCTTATGTCGAGTGCTAAGAATGCTGTTGGCACTCACGACCGGTGAGTGCCAGGTCGGGACGGTGAGGCAGGGCTTCCGTTAGCCCACGGCCGTCCGTCGCGGGCACTGCACCCGGCCAGCGTAAGTAACGAGTCACCCCCAATCCGGAGGAATACTTCGCAATGGCCAAGCAAATTGCGTACGACGAAGAGGCCCGTCGCGGTCTCGAGCGGGGCCTGAACGCCCTCGCCGACGCGGTAAAGGTGACGCTGGGGCCCAAGGGCCGCAACGTCGTCCTGGAGAAGAAGTGGGGCGCCCCCACGATCACCAACGATGGTGTGTCCATCGCCAAGGAGATCGAGCTGGAGGACCCGTACGAGAAGATCGGCGCCGAGCTGGTCAAGGAAGTCGCCAAGAAGACCGACGACGTCGCGGGCGACGGCACCACCACCGCCACCGTGCTGGCTCAGGCCTTGGTTCGTGAGGGCCTGCGCAACGTCGCGGCCGGCGCCAACCCGCTCGGCCTGAAGCGCGGCATCGAGAAGGCCGTCGAGAAGGTCTCTTCGACCCTGCTGGCCTCGGCCAAGGAGGTCGAGACCAAGGAGCAGATCGCTGCCACCGCCGGGATCTCCGCGGGCGACCAGACCATCGGTGACCTGATCGCCGAGGCGATGGACAAGGTCGGCAACGAGGGTGTCATCACCGTCGAGGAGTCCAACACCTTCGGGCTGCAGCTGGAGCTCACCGAGGGCATGCGCTTCGACAAGGGCTACATCTCGGGCTACTTCGTCACCGACGCCGAGCGTCAGGAAGCCGTCCTGGAGGATCCCTACATCCTTCTGGTCAGCTCCAAGATCTCGACCGTCAAGGACCTGCTGCCGCTGCTGGAGAAGGTCATCCAGGCCGGCAAGCCGCTGCTGATCATCGCCGAGGACGTCGAGGGCGAGGCCCTGTCGACCCTGGTGGTCAACAAGATCCGCGGCACCTTCAAGTCCGTCGCCGTCAAGGCCCCGGGCTTCGGTGACCGCCGCAAGGCGATGCTGCAGGACATGGCGATCCTCACCGGTGGCCAGGTCATCAGCGAAGAGGTCGGGCTGTCCCTGGAGACCGCCGACGTCGCGCTGCTGGGCACCGCCCGCAAGGTCGTGGTGACCAAGGATGAGACCACCATCGTCGAGGGTGCCGGTGATTCCGACGCCATCGCCGGCCGGGTGGCCCAGATCCGCACCGAGATCGAGAACAGCGACTCCGACTACGACCGCGAGAAGCTGCAGGAGCGCCTGGCCAAGCTGGCCGGCGGTGTTGCGGTGATCAAGGCCGGCGCTGCCACCGAGGTGGAGCTCAAGGAGCGCAAGCACCGCATCGAGGATGCCGTGCGTAACGCCAAGGCCGCCGTCGAGGAGGGCATCGTCGCCGGTGGTGGCGTGGCTCTGCTGCAGTCGGCTCCGGCGCTCGACGAGCTGTCGCTGACCGGTGACGAGGCCACCGGCGCCAACATCGTGCGTGTTGCGCTGTCGGCCCCGCTCAAGCAGATCGCCTTCAACGCCGGCCTGGAGCCGGGCGTTGTCGCCGAGAAGGTCACCAACTCGGCGGCGGGCACCGGCCTCAACGCCGCCACCGGCGAGTACGAGGACCTGCTGAAGGCCGGCGTTGCCGACCCGGTGAAGGTGACCCGTTCTGCCCTGCAGAACGCGGCCTCCATCGCCGCGCTGTTCCTGACCACCGAGGCCGTCGTGGCCGACAAGCCGGAGAAGGCCGCCGCTCCCGTCGGCGACCCGACCGGTGGCATGGGTGGCATGGACTTCTGAGTTCGAACTCGAGGAAACCCGGTCTGCTTCGGCAGGCCGGGTTTTTTCGATTTTCGTGCGCAACCGCACGCGCGGGGCGAACCTGGTTTCGGGGGTGAACCGGTGGCCGATGCCTACGACGCATTTCTGTCCTACAGTCATGCCGATGCCGCCGCGGCCGCGGGCATCCAGCGCGGACTGCACCGGATCGGGCGGCGGGCGGGCCGGTTGCATGCACTGCGGGTGTTCCGCGACGCCACCGACCTGAGCGCCAACCCGGACCTGTGGGGCCGGGTGCGCGAGGCGATGGACTCCGCGCGCTACCTGGTCGTGCTGCTGTCTCCGCGGGCGGTCACCTCGCACTGGGTCAGTCGCGAGGTCGAGTACTGGTTGGACCGACGCGGCCCGGCGCAGATCATCTTCGCGTTGGTCGGCGGCACCCTGGTGTGGGACGAGTCCACCGGCCGCTTCGACCCGGAGGCCTCCGATGCGGCACTGCCGATACTCACCCGGGCCGCGACGCTGGGGGCCGAACCGCTGTTCGTCGACCTGTCCGGCGACGCGCCGTGGGATCCCGCCGAGGCCGGATTCCGGGACCGGCTGACCGATCTGGCGGCCCCCATCCACGGCAGATCGAAATACGAGTTGGCCGGGGAAGACCTGCGTGAGCAGCGTCGGTTCCGGCGCCTGCGCCGGGCCGCGGTCGCCGGGCTGGCGATGCTGACGGTGGCGGCCACGGTCGCCGCGGGTATCGCGGCCCTCGCCCAGCGCCAGGCCGAGCACAACATGCGGGTGGCCGTCGCCCGGAAGCTGACCGCCGAGGCCCAGGGCATGCTGGCCGGCACTCTGCCCGGCTCGGATTTCCGTGCCTTCCAACAGATCCTGGCCGCCGAAAACCTCGATCCGCAGACCTCGACCGGGCCGACCCGCAACGCGCTGGCCCGTCGGGCCGACACCGAGAAGCTCATCTTCTGCGAATGCCCCGCGGTCAACGCCGTCGCGGTCAGTCCGGACGGGCGCCGGCTGGCCGTCGGTGACAGCGCGGGGCAACTGCGGGTCTGGGATACCGCCACCGGAGATCCGGTGGCGCCACCGGTGGCCGAGCACGCCAAGGCGATCGGATCGGTCGCCTTCGGGCCCGATGGGCGCCGGATCGCCAGCAGCGGTGCCGACGGGACCGTGCGGATCGTCGACGCGGACTCCGGCGAACTGCCGGCCGACCCGCTGCTGGCCGTCAACGCCCAGGTCATCAGCGTGACCTACAGCCCCGACGGCCGCAGGCTGGCCACCGGCGACTCCGACGGCGAGCTGCGGCTGTGGGACGCCGAGACCGGGAGGCAGCTCCGCGCCGCCCGCACCGGTGCCCCGGTGGTGCGGGCCGTGGTGTTCAGCCCGGACCGGCGCCGGCTGGCCGCCGCCGGTACCGACGGCGTCATCCGCATCTGGGACCGCGACCTCAACCCGCTGGCCGACACCGGCAACGGTGGGGAGCCGGTGATGGGTTGGCGTTCGGCCCCGACGGCGATCGGCTGGCGAGCGCCGGCGGTGCCGGCACGGTCCGGTTGTGGGACGGCACCACCGGAGCCCCGATCGGTGAGCCGATGACCTCCGGGCCGGAGATGCTGACCAGCGTTGCCTTCGGCCCCGATGGTGCGTCACTCGCCGTTGCCGGCGAGGACCATCTGGTGCACCGTTGGGACACCGCAACGCAGCAACCGTTGGGTGAGCCGATGGCCGGCCACACCGCCACCGTGCGGGCTCTGGCATTCCTGCCGGACGGCCGCCTGGTCAGCGGCGCCGACGACATGTCGATCCGGATCTGGAATCCGCGCGCAACGTCGCCGATCATCCGCGCCGAGGTCCCGCTGACCGCCCTGGCGATCAGCCCCGATGGTGAGCAGCTGGTGACCGGGGCCGGCGATGGCATCGTGGCGCGCTGGGACGCCGAGGGGAATCGGGTGGGTCCCGCGCTGACCGGACACACCAAAGAGGTGGGTGAGCTGTCGTTTTCGCCCGATGGTCATCGGATCGCGGCGGCCGGTTTCGACGGCTCCTTCCGGATCTGGGATGCGGCCGACGGCGCGGTCCAGACCCTGCCGCCCCGGCCCGGGAAGCCGTTGTGGGCGGCGGTCTTCAGCCCCGGCGGCGACCTCATCGCCGCCGCCGGGGCGGCCGGGTTCATCGAGATCTGGGATGTCCGCGATGCACCGAAACGGTTGCATGCCTTCCCCGCTCACCCCAGCACGGTCACCGCGCTGGCCTTCAGTCCCGATGGGGGGCTCCTGGCCTCGACCGGCTTCGACGGTTCGGAGCGGCTCTGGGACGCCGAGACCGCGGAGCCGGTCGGCGAACCGTTGGTGGGCCCGTTCACCCAGGAGAACTCGCTGGCGGTCGGTTTCAGCCCGGATGGCCGCACGGTCGTCGGGGCCGGGATGAACGGCATGGTGCAGACCTGGGATGTGGACAGTGCAGAACCGGGCCCGGTCTTCGGTCGTACCGGCCTGATCTGGAGCGTCGCCTTCAGCCCCGACGGTGAACTGCTGGCCTCCGGCGGCGCCGACGGCACGGTGCGGGTGTGGGATGTCAGCACGGCCACCGCGCTGATGGATCCCCTTGTCGGACATCGGGGTCGGGTGACGACGGTCGCCTTCACCCCCAACGGCGGGGCGCTGTTGTCGGCATCCGACGACGGCACCGTGCGGTCCTGGCCGATGACCGCCGCGCCGCGGGCGCTGTGCGACAAGCTCACCATAAATATGAGCAGGGAGCAGTGGGATGAGTGGGTGTCCCCGGACATCGGCTACCTTCCCGGCTGTCCGGGGTTGCCGATCGGGTGACCGGTGTAGCGTCGGCGCCATGTCGCAAGCCCAGGCCGCCCGGGAGATCCTGCGCGACGCATTCACCCGCCTGATCGAGCACGTGGACGCCCTGACCGACGGCCTGTCCGACGAGCAGGCCGCGCACCGGCCGGGCCCGCGGGCCAACAGCATCGCCTGGCTGATCTGGCACAGCGCCCGGGTGCAGGACGTCCAGCTCTGCGACATCGCCGGGATCGAGCAGGTCTGGCTGCGCGACGGCTGGGTGGACCGCTTCGCCCTGGGCCTGGCGCCCGAGGAGACCGGCTACGGGCAGAGCCCGGAGGACGCCGGCAAGGTGCGCGCGTCCGCGGAGCTGCTGGCCGGCTACTACCGCGCGGTGCACCGGGTCACCCTGGAGTACATCGCCTCGGTGACCACCGAGGAACTGTCCCGCATCGTCGACACCCGGTGGACCCCGCCGGTGACCGCGTCGGTGCGGCTGGTCAGCATCATCGACGACTGCGCGCAGCATCTCGGGCAGGCCGCCTACCTGCGCGGCCTGATCGACGGCTGACCCCCTTGGCCCAACGTGCGTCGGCGGCGTGGCGGCCCCTGCAGCTGCTCTTTCGCTGGTGGCCGGTGCTCGGTCTGCTCGCCATGGCGGGGCTGGCCCGCGTCGTCGGGACCGGCTCGACCCGGGTGGACCGGTACTTCCTGCGGGACAACACCGCGATCTACGACTGGCGGCTGGTGCTGCTGTTCGTCTCCGACGCCCGGGTGGTGACGGTGGCCTGGGCCGTCGGTGTCGGCATCGCGCTGTGGCAGCAGCGCACCCGGCTGGCACTGGTCGCCCTGGTCACCGTCCCGGTGACGACGCTGCTGGTGCCGGCCTGCAAGCAACTCTTCGGCCGCACCAAGGGCGGGACCTGGGCCTATCCCAGCGGTCACACCACCGTGCTGGTGGTGGTCCTCGGGATGCTGGTGCTGCTGGCCGCCTGGAAAACCTGGGCGGTGATCGCCGCCGGGGTGCTGACGGTGTGGGGGATGCTCGGTCAATCGTTGACCTACCACTACTTCACCGACACCGTCGGCGGGTTGCTGCTGGGCAGCGCGATCGTCGCCGCGGCGGCGGTACTGGCCGGCTGTCCGCCGCCCGGCTGCCGGCCACTCGCGGGTAGCTGACGCAGGTCACACCCGATCGCGTGCCACACTGGCGTGTCCCAAACAGATCATCGGGTGGAGGAACGACGCGTGCGGTTCATTCTGACGGCGTTGCTGTGGTTGCTGACGACGGCGCTGCTGGCCGTCGCGGTGCCGGTCGGCTGGGCCCAGCAGAACCTGGTCCGCGCCGACGGTTACGCCGCGCTGGCACAGCGCGCCGCCGCCGACCGGAGCCTGCAGCAGGCCGTCGCCGGCGAGCTGAGCAGTCAGATCAACGCGCTGGCCGGTCGGGAGGACGCCACCGCGACGCCCGCGGTGATCCGCGCGGTGGCCGGTGCCTATGTCCGTAGCCCGGAGTTCCCCGGGCAGTTCGCCCAGGCCAACCGCTACGCGCACCGCTGGATGTTCACCGACGCCATCCGCTCCGACGTGGATCCGCAGGGCCGCTGGGTGATCGACGTGGCCCCGATGCTGTCGGACGCCGCGTTCCAGGAGACCCTGTCCGATCTGGGTGTCACGGTGCCGTCGACGTTGCCGATCCCGCTGACCGAGGCCGCCCCGAACGGGCTGCGACCCGGGGTGCTGCGTCCGGCCGCGGTGTGGGGTCCGTGGATCGCGATCGCGGCGGCGGTGCTGGCCGCGGCTGGGGCCATCGCGACGCTGTGGTCGGCGCGACGGTTCGGCCGGGGCCTGACCGCCCTCGGCGTCTCGGGGTTGCTGGTCGGGGCGGCCGGCTGGGCCGGACTCGAGGTCGGCCGCGGTCGACTCAAGGACGCGCTGGCCCCGATGTCCACCGACATCCGGGCGGCCGCCGACGCCGTCGTCGTCACCGTCCAGTCCAGCCTGCACGGCTGGCTCAACGTGACCCTCGCGGTCGGCGGGGGACTGGTCATCGTCGGGGTGATCGTCACGCTGCTGAGCGGACTGCGCCGGGCCAGCTGAGGGGGGCGTCGGGCGGGCGGGTGTCGGGCGGGCGTTTTGGCCGGCCGTTTTGGCTGGCGTGCATCCGGTTTTGCGGCGGCGGAGCTCGGTTTGTCTGGCGGTTTGAGGGTGCGGGTGAGTTCCGTGCCGGGCTGGACGCCGTGCATCCGGTTTGACGGCGTCGGGCCGGCTTGTTTGGCGGCGGCGGAGCTCGGTTTTGCGGTCCTGTACCCGATTTGGCGGTCCCGTGCGCTCGGTTTGGCGGCGTCGGAGCCCGGTTTGGCGGCCGCGTGCCCGGTTCGGCGGTCCCGTGACCCCGATTGGGCGCCCGTGAGCCCGGTTCGGCGCCCCTGAACTGCAAGAAGTGTCACCGTCGCGCAGGCCAGGGTGGCCCGCTTCAGCGACGGTGACACTTTTGGCTGTTGTTTTGCGCGACGGTGACACTTCTTGCTCCGGCCCTGCGTGACGGTGACGTCTTTGGTAGTGAGAATGCGATTCTCCTACCAAAAGTGTCACCGTCGCGGGGCTGGCCGAACGGAAGTGTCACCGTCGCTGATTTTGACGACCAAAAGTGTCACCGTCGCGAACCGGGTCCGACGGAAGTGTCACCGTCGCTGATTTTGACGACCAAAAGTGTCACCGTCGCAAAACGGGTCCAACGGAAGTGTCACCGTCGCGCGCTGGACCCGCCAAAAGTGTCACCGTCGCGAACCGGGCCCGACGGAAGTGCCACCGCCGCGCACCGGACCCGCCAAAAGTGTCACCGTCGCGAAACGCCGGGGTCAGATCGGGCAGCCCGCGGCCCGCAGCTTGTCGCGCACCCGCTTGACGATCTCGTTCGGCCGCTCCAGCATCGCCGCGCTCACCCGGATCACCGTCCAGCCCGCCGCCTCGATCAGTTCGGCGCGTTCGATGTCCCATGCCCGTTGACGCGGGTCGTCCCAGTGCTGCGCGCCGTCGTACTCGACGGCGACCCGCCACTGCGGCCAGCCCAGGTCGAGCCGAATCGGTGCACCGGGTTGGTAGGGCAGCTCGATCTGGGTCTGCGGGACGGGCAGCCCGGCGGTGCACAGGGTCAACCGCAGCCGGGTTTCCGGTGGGGACTCCGCGCCGGGGTCGCACAGCGCCAGGGCGGTCCGCAGCCGGCGCCGTCCACGCAGCCGCGGATGCCGGTCGAGCAACGGCAGCACCTCCGCGGGGGTGATCCCGGTGGCGTTCATCAGCGCGTCGAGCAGGGCGACACTGCGTTCGGCGGGCAGCAGTCGGCCCAGGTCGAAGGCGGTGCGCGCCGCGGTGGTGACCGGCAAACCGTCGACGGTCATCACCTCCTGCGGCAGCGGAAGCCAGGAGTAGGCGATCAGGCCCGGCTGGTTGCGATGCGATCGGCGGCTGATCTGCGCGGGCCAGTCGGCGTTGAGCCATTTGGTGCCGTGCATGGCGGCGGCCGACACGCAGACCAGCGTCGCGCCGGTGGACAGCCAGGCCGCCCGGGCCCGGATCGCCGCCGTCGGGGTGACTTCGGCCGACAGGTACACCCCGCGGTAGAGCCGCTGGTAGTTCGGGCCGCGCAGCGCGCCGGGGGTGATCCGGGCGTCCAGCAGCGCCTGGCAGCGGGAGAACGGCAGCTCCGCCGCGGCGCGCTCGGGGATCTCGTCCATCCGCCGATTGTGCGGCCGACGGGCGGTTGGGTTACCTCACCGAGGGCCAGTTATCCACAGGCCGGGCGCCGGGTCAGCCCGGACGCCGGGTCAGCCCGGACGCCGGGTCAGTCCGGACGCAGGGTCACCCCAGCAACCGGTGCAGGAACGTGTAGGTCAGCGCCGCCTTGAACGCCGCCTGCGAGTTGTCCGCCGCGCCGGCGTGACCGCCCTCGATGTTCTCGTAGTAGCGCACCCGGTGCCCGACGGCCTCCAGCGCCGCGGTCATCTTCCTGGCGTGCCCCGGATGCACCCGGTCGTCGCGGGTGGAGGTGGTCATCAGCAGTGCCGGGTACTGCGCGTCGGCGGAAATGTTCTGGTATGGCGAGTACTCGGAGATGAACGCCCAATCGTCGGGATTGTCCGGGTCGCCGTACTCGGCCATCCAGGACGCCCCGGCCAGCAGCGTGTGATAGCGCCGCATGTCCAGCAGCGGCACGCTGCACACCAGCGCGCCGAACAGCTGCGGGTAGCGGGTCAGCATGATGCCCATCAGCAGGCCGCCGTTGGATCCGCCCTGGGCGCCGAGCTGCCCGACGGTGGTCACCCCGCGCTCGACGAGGTCGGCGGCGACGGCCGCGAAGTCCTCGGCGACCAGGTGCCGGCCCTGCCGGGTGGCCTGGGTGTGCCAGGTGGGGCCGTACTCGCCGCCGCCGCGGATGTTGGCCAGCACGTAGGTGCCGCCCCGGCTCAGCCACAACCGGCCCAGCACCCCGCCGTAGCCCGGCAGAGAGGACACCTCGAAGCCGCCGTAGCCGCCCAGCAGGGTCTTGCTCGGGCCGGTCGAATCCCGCGGTGCCACCACGAAGTAGGGGATCCGGGTGCCGTCTGCGGAGATGGCGAAGTGCTGCTCGACGGCGAGGTTGTCGGCGTCGAACATCGCCGGGGCGCTCTTGACCTCGGTGAGCTCGCCGTCCACCGACCCGCACAGCAGCCGGGACGGACTGGTGAATCCGCTGGAATCCAGGAAGATCTCGTCGCTCTGGTCGTCGGCCGTGACGATCGCGGTGGTGGTGTTGTCGGCCAGCCCGGGCACCGGGCGCCGGGACCAGTCGCCGGGGGTGACGATCTCCACTCGGCTGGTCACGTCCGACAGCGTCACCAGCACCAGCCGGTCCCGGGTCCAGGCGTAGCTGTCCAGGAAGGTGTGCTCGTCGGGGGTGAACACCACCTGCAGCTCGACGGTGCCGGAGTGGAACTCGGCGTAGTCGGCGGCCAGCAGGGACCCGGCCGGGTAGGTCCGCTCGCCGATCGCCCAGTCGGTGCGCGGCCGGATCAGCAGCCACTGCCGGTGCAGCGAGATGGAGGCGTCGGTCGGCACGTCGATCCGGATCAGCTTGGGGCCGTAGTCGCGGTCGGCCAGCTCGTAGCGCTCGGCGTTGTGAAAGTCCAGTGCCCGCACCACCAGGGTGCGTTCGAAGCCCGGGGTGCGGTCGACGCCGGCGCCCACGCTGACGTCGGTGGCGGCCCCGCTGAACAGCGTCTCGGCCTGCTCCAGCGGCTCGCCGCGGCGCCACCGCTTGACCATCCGCGGATAGCCGGAGTCGGTCAGCGACTCGGGGCCGAAGTCCGTGCCGATCAGCACGGTGTCCGGGTCCTCCCAGCTGATGTCGGTCTTGGCCTCGGGCACGACGAAGCCGTCGGGCACAAACTCCCGGGTGGCCATGTCGAACTCGCGGACGACGACGGCGTCCGACCCGCCCCGGGACAGGCAGACCAGGGCGCGGGTCAGCTCCGGCTCGATGACGTCGGCGCCGGCCCACACCCAGTTCTCGTCCTCGGTGGTCGCCAGCGCGTCGAGGTCGATCAGCACGTCCCAGTCCGGGGCGTCGCCGCGGTAGGACTCCAGCGTGGTGCGGCGCCACAGCCCGCGCGGGTTGGACCCGTCGCGCCAGAAGTTGTACAGCAGCTCACCGCGGCGACGGACGTACGGGATGCGGGCGTCGGTGTCGAGCACCTCCAGCGCCTCGGTGCGCAGCGACTCGAACTCGTCGTCGCAGAACTCCTCCAGGGTGGGTTCGTTGTGCGCGCGGACCCAGTCCAGCGCGGCCTCGCCGCTGATGTCCTCCAGCCACAGGTGCGGATCGTCGGGCGCGGCGGTCGGGGTGTGTTCGGCCATGCCGCCATTCTGGCTGCCGGGCCGCGGCTGGCGGTCAGCCGGTCCCCGGGGCGCGCCGCGCGGTTCCGCGGTGCAGCCGCCCGCGCGACGTATGGTCGAGGCATGATTCCGCTGCCGCGGGCGCCCATCCTGACCGCCGTGATGCTGCTCGGCCTCGCTGCGGGCGTGCTGGCCGGGGTGCTCGGAGCCGTATTGGTCGAGTCACCGGTGCGCCCCGACCTGGTGATGGGGCTGGTGCTCGGGGTGCCGTCGGTGCTCGGGGTGCTCACGGTGCTGGTGGCGGGCCGACGGTGGGTGACCGCCACCGGTGCGTTCCTGGTCTCGGTGGCACCCGGCTGGTTCGCCGTGCTGGTGCTGGCACAGGTGGTCAACGGTGCCGGATAGCCCGATCGACACCGCCGAGGAACTCGCCGCCCGACGGCCGGCCAAACCCGCAGTGGATATGGATTCGATGCCCTACACCGAGCCGCACCCCGCGCCGATCTTCGACACCGGCCCGCACCCCGAGCCGTTGACCGGGGACACCGCGGCCGGGAAGCCCGCGACCAAGCCCGCGGCCAAGGACTCAGCTGAGGACTCAGCCAAAGCCGCAGCTGAGGACCCAGCGAAGGGCGCCGCCCAAGACGCCGCCGAGCTTCCCGCCGACCTCGCCGAGGAACCCGCGCCGGTGGTGTCGGCCTGGGCGTTCTCCGACGAGCAGCTGCAGTGGCGGACACCGGACCCGGTGCCCGAGGCCGCCGAGCCCGGCGCCGTCGCGCCGGCCGCACCCGGCGACGTCGAGGACGACGGCCACACCGAGAACCTCAACATCTTGGACCTGGACGCCGACAGTCTCACCGCGGACCCGGACAACCCGGCGCCCGAGCCGTCGGCCGCCGGTCCGCGGCACGCGATGCCGGGGCGACGGGGACGCCACCCCGGCCCGGCGCAGCCGATGGTGGTGCCGGGGGCCTACCAGAGCGTGAAGCTGTGGCAGTTCGGGCTGCTGCTGGCGGGGGTGTGGCTGGTGGCGGCGGCGATCGGCGTCGGCGCCTACCGCTGGTGGTTCCTCGCGGCGGACAAGATCTGGCCGGACTTCGCGGTGCTGTGCTATGTGGTGGTCGCCGCGGTCGCGGCGCTGCTGACCTCGCTGGTCGAGCAGCGCAGGCCGCTGATCGCCGGGCTGGCGGTGGCGCTGATGACCGCGCCGTTCGCCTCCGGAATCGGTGCCGCCGCGCTGTATGGCATGTACGTGTTCAAGTGGCTGACCCCGTAGCCGAATTCGCGGTGCCGGTGCGTCCGAGATCGCTGTTCGCGACGCCCGGTCTGCCGATAGGCTGAGGGACGTGACCCACTATGACGTCGTCGTTCTCGGAGCCGGCCCCGGCGGTTATGTCGCCGCCATTCGCGCAGCCCAGCTGGGGCTCAAGACCGCCATCATCGAACCCAAATACTGGGGCGGGGTCTGCCTGAACGTGGGCTGTATCCCGTCAAAGGCGTTGCTGCGCAACGCCGAGCTGGCGCACATCTTCAACTCCGAGGCCAAGACCTTCGGGATCAGCGGGCAGGTCAGCTTCGACTTCGGGGCCGCCTTCGACCGCAGCCGCAAGGTGTCGGAGGGCCGCACCGCCGGCGTGCACTACCTGATGAAGAAGAACAAGATCACCGAGATCCACGGCTACGGAACCTTCGTCGATGCCGGCACCGTGAGCGTCGCCCTCAACGACGGCGGCACCGAGACCGTCACCTTCGGCAACGCCATCATCGCCACCGGCAGCAGCACCCGGCTGGTGCCCGGCACCGCGCTGAGCGAGAACGTCGTCACCTACGAGAAGCAGATCCTGACCCGCGAGCTGCCCGGCTCGATCATCATCGCCGGGGCCGGCGCGATCGGCATGGAGTTCGCCTACGTGCTGAAGAACTACGGCGTCGAGGTCACCATCGTCGAGTTCCTGCCCCGCGCGTTGCCCAACGAGGACGCCGAGGTCTCCAAGGAGATCGAGAAGCAGTACAAGAAGCTCGGGGTGAAGATCCGCACCGGCACCAAGGTCGAGTCCATCACCGACGACGGGTCCGCGGTCACCGTCGTGGTCAGCAAGGACGGCAACACCGAGGAACTGCGCGCCGACAAGGTGCTGCAGGCCATCGGCTTCGCCCCCAACGTCGAGGGCTACGGCCTGGAGAACATCGGCGTCGCGCTGACCGACCGTCGCGCCATCGCCGTCGACGACTACATGCGCACCAATATCGCCAACATCTACGCCATCGGTGACGTCACCGCCAAGTTGCAGCTGGCGCACGTCGCGGAGGCGCAGGCGGTGGTCGCCGCCGAGACCATCGCCGGGGCCGAGACGATGACCCTCGGTGACTACCGGATGATGCCGCGGGCGACGTTCTGCCAGCCGCAGGTGGCCAGCTTCGGGCTGACCGAGGCCCAGGCCCGCGACGAGGGCTACGACGTGCGGGTGGCCAAGTTCCCGTTCACCGCCAACGGCAAGGCGCACGGGCTGGCCGACCCGACCGGGTTCGTCAAGCTGATCGCCGACGGTAAGCACGGTGAACTGATCGGCGGCCACCTGATCGGGCCGGACGTCTCCGAACTGCTGCCGGAGCTGACGCTGGCGCAGAAGTGGGATCTCACCGTCAACGAGTGCGCCCGCAACGTGCACACCCACCCGACGCTGTCCGAGGCGCTGCAGGAATGCTTCCACGGGCTGGCCGGGCACATGATCAACTTCTAGCCGGTCGGCCGCGCACCGGCGCCATGAGCGCGATTGACCTGGTCTGGTTCCGCCGCGACCTTCGGCTGGCGGATCTGCCGACGCTGCTGGCCGTTGCCGACACCGCGGCCGCGGTGTTCGTGCTGGACGACGTGCTGCTGCGGCCCGGGCCGCGGCGCAGTTTCCTGTTCGACTGCCTGCGCCGCCTCGACGAAGCCCTGGCCGGCCGGCTGCTGGTGACCCGTGGCGACCCGGTCGCGGTGATCCCGGCGCTGGCCCGCGAGCTCGGCGCCGGCGCGGTGCACATCTCGGCCGACTTCGGCCCGTACGGGTCGCGCCGCGACCGGGCGGTGGCGGCCGCGCTCGGCGCGGTCCCGCTGCTGCCCAGCGGCTCGCCGTACGTCGTCGCACCCGGGCGGATCCGCAAATCCGACGGGACCGCCTACCGGGTGTTCACCCCGTTTCGGCGGGCCTGGCTGGAGCACGGCTGGCGGGCACCGGCCCGCACCGGCCCGGACACGGTGCGCTGGCTGGACCCGGCCGGACTCGGCATGCGGGTGCCGATCCCGACCGACGACGGCGCCGTCGCGCTGCCCGCGGCCGGGGAGGCCGCCGCCGCGGCCCGGTGGCACAGCTTCCTGGCCGACGGTCTGGACCGCTACCACCGCGATCGGGACCGGCCCGACCTGTCCGGCACCACCGGGCTGTCGCCGTACCTGAAGTTCGGCTGCCTGCACCCGCGCACCGTGCTGCAGGATCTGCGCGGTCGCGGCGACGACGCCGCCGCCACCCTGCGCAGCGAACTGTGCTGGCGGGACTTCTACGCCGACGTCCTCCACGACCGCCCGGACACCGCGCAGCGCAACTACAACCCGCGCTTCGACCGGATCCGCCACGACACCGGCCCGGATGCCCAGCGGCTGTTCGAGGCGTGGGCGCAGGGCCGCACCGGGTTCCCGATCGTGGACGCCGGGATGCGTCAGCTGCTGGCGCAGGGCTGGATGCACAACCGGGTGCGGATGATCGTGGCGTCGTTTCTGACCAAGGATCTGCACCTGCCGTGGCGCTGGGGCGCCCGGCACTTCATGCGGCACCTCGTCGACGGCGACCTGGCCTCCAACCAGCATGGCTGGCAGTGGACCGCGGGATCGGGCACCGACGCTGCGCCATACTTCCGGGTGTTCAACCCGATCGGCCAGGGCGAGAAGTTCGACCCTGACGGCGACTACGTCCGGCGGTGGGTGCCCGAGCTGCGCGGGGTCGCCGGCAAGCGGGTGCACCGGTTGGCCGACGGGCGGCCGCCGGGCTACCCGGAGCCGATCGTCGACCACGCCGAGGAACGGCGGGAGGCGCTGGCCCGCTACGCCGAGACCGCGGACCGGGGCGATTAGTCCGGGAAGTCCAGCGGCAGCTTGAGGGTGTTCATGCTGGCGGCCAGGCCGTCGTATTGGGCGGCCAGCAGGCAGAATTCGATCTGCTGGCGGGAATCCAGGTGGCCGGCCAGGGCCGCCCAGGTCGGCGCCGACACCCCGCGGTCCATGACGAACTCGTCGGTGGCCCGCAGCAGGGCGCGCTGCCGGTCGGTCAGCCCGGCGGCGTCCGGGCCGGCGAAGATCTGCTGCTGCAACTCGTCGTCGACGCCGCGGGAGCGGGCCAGCCGGCGGTGCTGCTGCAGCTCGTATTCGCAGTCGCGCAGATGCCCGACCCGCAGGATCACCAGCTCGGCGTCCTGGCGGGACAGTCGGCCCCAATACAGCAGCACCCCGGAGAACGGCAGCCAGCTCCAGAACGCCAGGCTGTGCCGGGACAGCGCGTTGAACAGGTGGAACTGCGGGGCCCGGATGCCGCGGGCGCCGAGCCGGCAGATCAGCCAGTTGATCGGCCCGATGTCGCGGACGCCGGAGCTCACCGGGACGCGGGCGGGCTCGATGTCGCTCATGAGGGTCGAGTGTGGCACAGCGCAGCGGGCGCCGTGGTCCGGCGGGAGCCGCGTGCCGACGGTTATCGGTGCCCGGGTGGTGTGCGGTCAGGGCCGCACCAGGTACGGCGAGACGGTGGACCGGTGCGCGTCGAGGTCCAGCGCCCGGCCCAGCGCCGGGAAGGCCCGCTGGGTGCAGTTGTCGCGTTCGCACACCCGGCAGCCGGCCCCGATCGGGGTGGCGACGGCGGACAGGTCGCCGGACAGATCCAGGCCCTCGGAATACACCAGCCGGTGCGCGTGCCGCAGCTCGCAGCCCAGCCCGATGGCGAAGGTCTTGCCGGGCTGGCCGTAGCGCGAGGTGCGCCGCTCGATGGTGCGGGCCACCCACATGTAGTTGCGGCCGTCGGGCATCTGGGCGATCTGCACCAGCACCTTGCCCGGGTTGGCGAACGTCTCGTAGACGTTCCACAGCGGGCAGGTGCCGCCGGTGGAGGAGAAGTGGAATCCGGTCGCGGACTGGCGTTTGGACATGTTGCCGGCCCGGTCGACCCGGACGAAGGAGAACGGCACCCCCCGCATGGACGGCCGCTGCAGGGTGGACAGCCGGTGGCAGACCGTCTCGTAGGACACCTGGTAGAACGTCGACAGCCGCTCGATGTCGTAGCGGAAGTTCTCGGCGACGTCGTGGAACTGCCGGTAGGGCAGCATCGCCGCGGCCGCGAAGTAGTTGGCCAGCCCGAGCCGGGCCAGGGTCTGGGATTCCTCGCTGGTGAAGCTGCCCTCGGCGACCAGCGCGTCGATCAGTGTGCCGTACTCCAGATAGCCCAGCTCGGTGGCCAGTTTGAAGACCTGCTGGCCGCGGGTCAGGTGGCCGCTGATCTCCAGGGTCTTGGTGTCCGGGTCGTAGCGGTGCAGCACGTCGTCGCCGAGGTCGATCCGGCGGGCGATGCGCACCCCGTGCTTCTGGATGAGCCGCTGGGACAGATCGCCGGCCAGATCGCCGCGGTGCATGCGCATCCGGACGGTGAGATCCTCCGCCGCGGTGTCGAGTTCGTGCAGGTAGTTCTGCCGCTCGTAGAAGTAGTCGCGGACCTCCTCGTGCGGCATCGAGATCGACCCGGTGCCGCTGCCGCCGGTGTTCAGGTTGAACCGGGCCTCGGTGGCGGCGGCCAGCCGGGCGGTGGTGAGCCGGTAGCGCCGGTGCAGGTTGACCATCGCCTTGGCCAGTGCCGGGTGCGCGTGCACCATGTCGGCGACCTCGGACACGTCGACGTCGATGCCGAGATCGCGGTCCAGCGTCGCCTCCCGAAGCTCGGCGATCAGCCGGGTGTCGTCCTGGGTGGAGAAGAAGGTGGCGTCCACCCCGAAGGCCTCGGTGATGCGCAGCAGCACCGAGACGGTCAGTGGCCGGACATCGTGTTCGATCTGGTTGAGATAGCTCGGCGAGATCTGCAGCTGCTGGGCGAGTGCGGCCTGGCTGTAGCCGCGTTCGCTGCGCAGCTGGCGTACCCGCGCACCGACGTACGTCTTGGACACCCGGCCAGCCTACCTGCGTGTTAACGATGAATTCGCAGCATTGGCAACCGCCGCGGCCCGGTCGAATCCGCGCGGTCCGAGGTGCGCTACGGCGCGGTTTGGCATGATCGGCGTTCGTGGAGAACAACACCGCTACGCGTGCCGTGTCTGGACTGGGCAAGATTCTGATGCCGGTGCCCGAGGGGCATCCGGATGTGTTCGAACGCGAGTGGCCGCTGCGAGTCGGCGACATCGAGCGCACCGGCCGACTGCGGTTCGACGCCGCCTGCCGGCATATCCAGGACGTCGGGCAGGACCATCTGCGCGAGCTGGGGCAGGAGGACACCCACCCGGCCTGGATCGTGCGGCGCACCATGGTCGACCTGATCCGGCCGATCGAATTCTCCGACATCCTGCGGCTGCGGCGCTGGTGCTCGGGCACCTCGAACCGGTGGTGCGAGATGCGGGTGCGCATCGACGGCCGCAAGGGTGGACTGGTGGAGTCCGAGGCGTTCTGGATCAACGCCAACAAGGACACCGGGACCCCGGCCCGGATCTCCGACGACTTCCTGCGCGGCCTGCAGGCCACCACCGACGTCGACCGGTTGCGCTGGAAGGCCTACCTCACCGCGGGGTCGCGGGACGACGCCCTGGAGATCCGGCCGTATCCGCTGCGGGTCACCGACATCGACATGTGGGATCACATGAACAACTCGGTGTACTGGACGGTCATCGAGGACTACCTGGATCGGCACCCGGAGCTGCTGGCCGGGCCGCTGCGGGTGACCATCGAGCACGACGCTGCGGTGGCCGGTGGCGACGAGTTGGAGATCCTCACGCACGTCTATCCGGCCGGGTCCACCGACAAATTCGGGGCGGACCTGACCGATCGGGATGTAATAACGCTCACATACGTCGTCGGCAACGACGTGAAGGCCGTCGCGGCGCTGTTCGCGCTCTAACAGTACGGTTGTCCGGTATTTTTCCGGGCTGACCTGCGCGGACATGTTACCGGCGCGTAACAGCTGAACCGGTTCAGTGCAGAGCTTTCTTCGCAAAGTTAGCGAGACGGTTGCTGAACTTGCCAAAATTGGCAGCGGAATGGGGTGGACCTGCGCATATGTCGCGTGGCACGCTCTTGGGAGCGCATCAGCGAAGTTGCGGCGGTGTTAGCAAGCCGGCGATCCCGGTAGCACCGAGGCAACTTGCAGCCTGCAAGCACCGTCTCGTCGAATGGAGTCCACAGTGTCCACCGTTGGCACCCCCAAGTCCGCCGAACAGATCCAGCACGACTGGGATCACAACCCCCGCTGGAAGGGCATCACCCGTACGTACACCCCGGCCGACGTCGTGGCCCTGCAGGGCACCGTCGTCGAGGAGGCCACCCTGGCCCGTCGCGGCGCCGAGGTGCTCTGGGCGCAGCTGCATGACATGGACTTCGTCAACGCGCTCGGCGCGCTGACCGGCAACATGGCCGTGCAGCAGGTCCGCGCCGGCCTGAAGGCCATCTACCTGTCCGGGTGGCAGGTCGCCGGCGACGCCAACCTGTCCGGCCACACCTACCCCGACCAGAGCCTCTACCCGGCCAACTCGGTGCCGCAGGTGGTCCGCCGGATCAACAACGCGCTGCTGCGCGCCGACGAGATCGCCAAGGTCGAGGGCGACACCTCGGTGGAGAACTGGCTGGCCCCGATCGTGGCCGACGGTGAGGCCGGCTTCGGTGGCGCGCTGAACGTCTACGAGCTGCAGAAGGCGATGATCGCCGCCGGTGTCGCCGGTTCGCACTGGGAGGACCAGCTGGCCTCGGAGAAGAAGTGTGGCCACCTCGGTGGCAAGGTGCTGATCCCGACCCAGCAGCACATCCGCACCCTGACCTCCGCCCGGCTGGCCGCCGACGTCGCCGACGTCCCGACCGTGGTCATCGCCCGCACCGACGCCGAGGCCGCCACCCTGATCACCAGCGACGTCGACGAGCGCGACCGTCCGTTCATCACCGGTGAGCGCACCGCCGAGGGCTTCTACCACCTCAAGAACGGCCTGGAGCCGTGCATCGCCCGCGCCAAGGCCTACGCGCCGTACTCCGACCTGATCTGGATGGAGACGGGCACCCCGGACCTGGCGCTGGCCAAGAAGTTCGCCGAGGGCGTCAAGAGCGAGTTCCCGGACCAGATGCTGGCCTACAACTGCTCGCCGTCGTTCAACTGGAAGCAGCACCTCGACGACGACACCATCGCCAAGTTCCAGCGCGAGCTGGGCGCGATGGGCTTCAAGTTCCAGTTCATCACGCTGGCCGGCTTCCACGCGCTGAACTACTCGATGTTCGACCTGGCCTACGGCTACGCCCGCGAGCAGATGAAGGCCTACGTCGAGCTGCAGGAGCGCGAGTTCGCCGCCGAGGAGCGGGGCTACACCGCCACCAAGCACCAGCGCGAGGTCGGTGCCGGCTACTTCGACAAGATCGCCACCACCGTCGACCCGAACAGCTCGACCACCGCGCTGTCCGGCTCGACCGAAGAGGGCCAGTTCCACTGAGGCTGACGATCAAGTCAGCTCGCGAACCGAGCCACTGAGAATCGAATGACCCTGGCCCCGCCCGGCCCGTTCTGGGCGGGGCCTTGGGCGTAACTGCCGGTTGTGTCGCCGGCGAAGACCTCAACCGCGGAAAGAAGTGAAAGACGTGACAACGCAAGCGATCGAGCGAGTGGGTGTGGTCGGTGCCGGCCAGATGGGTGCCGGTATCGCCGAGGTGTGTGCCCGGGCCGGGGTCAACGTGCTGGTGTTCGAGAATTCCGACGCGCTGGTCACCGCCGGACGCAACCGGATGGTGAAGTCCCTGGAGCGCGGGGTCAGCGCGGGCAAGATCACCGAGCGGGAGCGGGACCGGGCCCTGGACGGCCTGTCGTTCACCACCGACCTCAAGGATCTGGCCGACCGCCAGCTGGTCATCGAGGCCGTCATCGAGGACGAGCAGGTCAAGGCGAAGATCTTCGCCGAGCTCGACGCCGTCATCGACGACCCGGACGCCATCCTGGCGTCGAACACCTCCAGCATCCCGATCATGAAGATCGCCGCGGCCACCAAGAACCCGCAGCGGGTGATCGGCCTGCACTTCTTCAACCCGGTGCCGGTGCTGCCGCTGGTCGAGTTGGTCAGCACCCTGGTCACCGGCGAGGCCGCGCTGGCCCGCGCCGAGGAGTTCGCCGGCAGTGTGCTCGGCAAGCAGGTGGTGCGCTGCTCGGACCGCTCCGGCTTCGTCGTCAACGCGCTGCTGGTGCCGTATCTGCTCTCGGCGATCCGGATGGTCGAGGCCGGCTTTGCCACCGTCGAGGACGTCGACAAGGCCGTGGTGGCCGGGCTGTCGCACCCGATGGGTCCGCTGCGGCTGTCCGATCTGGTCGGCCTCGATACGCTCAAGCTGATCGCGGACAAAATGTACGATGAGTTCAAGGAGCCGCACTACGGCTCGCCGCCGTTGCTGGAGCGGATGGTGGAGGCCGGAATGTTGGGCAAAAAGGCTGGCCGGGGCTTTTACACATACTGAATGGATCGCCGCGAATCGGAAGATCGCAGGTAGCTGTTCTATGGTGTTTGTTTAGTTCGCCGTAGTCGATGTTGAGTTAGGTGTGAATAGAGATGGCACAGGCAGAATCGGGACTCGAGCCCTACTACGAGGAGTCTCAGTCGATTTACGACGTCTCCGATGAGTTCTTCGCACTGTTCCTCGACTCGACGATGGGGTACACCTGCGCGTACTTCGAGCGCGACGACATGTCGCTGGAGGAGGCGCAGAACGCCAAGTTCGACCTGGCGCTGGGCAAGCTCAACCTGGAACCCGGCATGACGCTGCTGGACATCGGCTGCGGCTGGGGCGGTGCGCTGCGGCGCGCGGTGGAGAAGTTCGACGTCAACGTCATCGGCATCACGCTCAGCAAGAACCAGAGCGCCTACAGCCGCAAACTGCTGTCCGGCCTGGACACCCAGCGCACCGTCGAGGTGCGGATGCAGGGCTGGGAGGAATTCGACGACAAGGTGGACCGCATCGTGTCCATCGGCGCGTTCGAGGCCTTCAAGGCCGAGCGTTACCCGGCGTTCTTCGCCAAGGCCTACGACGTGCTGCCCGCGGACGGCCGGATGCTGCTGCACACCATCTTGGCGCACACCCAGAAGTTCTTCCGGGACAACGGCATCAAGCTGACCATCAGCGACCTGAAGTTCATGAAGTTCATCGGCGAGGAGATCTTCCCCGGCGGGCAGCTGCCCGCGGTGGAAGGCATCGAGAAGCTCGCCGCCGACAGCAACTTCACCCTGGAGCGGGTGCACCTGCTGCAGCCGCACTACGCCAAGACCCTGGACATCTGGGCGGAGAACCTGACGGCGAACCGGGACGCGGCGATCGCCATGCAGAGCGAAGAGATCTACGACAAGTACATGCACTACCTGACCGGCTGCGCGGACTTCTTCCACCGCGGCATCACCAACGTCGGGCAGTTCACCCTGGCCAAGGGCTGAGTACGGGGCCGAGTACTAGTCAGGGCTGGGTAGGGATCGTTGCGTAGGGATCACAGCGCCCGCAGCCGGGCCCGCTCGGCCTCGACGTCGAAGTCGGCCGGCGGCCAGGACAGTCGCATCGCGGTGAGCGCCTCGATGAGCAGCTCGGTCACCGCCAGCCGGGCGTACCACTTGCGGTCGCACGGCAGCACATGCCACGGCGCGTGCTCGGTGGAGGTCTTGTCCAGCAGGTCCTGGTAGGCCTGCTGGTACTGCGGCCAGAGCTGGCGTTCGTCGAGGTCGCCCGGGTTGTACTTCCAGTGCTTGTCCGGCCGCTCCAGCCGCTCGGCCAGCCGCTTCTTCTGCTCGTCCAGCGACACGAACATGGCCACCTTGACGATCGTGGTGCCGGCGTCGACCAGCTCCTTCTCGAAGGCGTTGATCTCGTCGTAGCGCGGCGCCCAGACGGCCGGCTCGACCAGGTTGTGCACCCGAACCACCAGCACGTCCTCGTAGTGCGAGCGGTCGAACACCCCCAGCAGCCCGGCCGGCGGCAGCGCGTTGCGGATCCGCCACAGGTAGTGGTGGCTGCGTTCCTCGGCGGTCGGCACCCCGAACGCCCGGTAGCGGATGCCCATCGGGCTGCCCGCCCCGACCACGTGCTCGACGATGCCGCCCTTGCCCGCGGTGTCCATGCCCTGCAGCACCAGCAGCACCGAGCGGTGGTCGCCGGCGGCCTTGCCGTTGGCGTACAGCATTTCCTGCAGCTCGGCGAAGGCGGCGTTGCGCTCGGCCTGCAGTTCCGGCGCGCCGGCCTTCTCCCCGCGGAACCCCGGGGTGGCGTTGGTGTCGATGTCGGCGACCCGCCGGCCGGGCCGGAAGGCCAGGACGGACCGCGGTTGGTGGGTCCACAGCTCGGGCAGCGCTGACATGACGCTCACCCTAAGGGTGCGCCGGTCAGGCCGGGGTGATCTTCCGGGGCAACTCCGGGGACGGGTGCGGATTGCTGCGGAACACCTCCAGTGAGCCGCCGACCTCGACGATGCCGCACAGCGCGCTCCACGCCATCATGCTCAGGTAGTCGATCAGCTCGTCGGAACTCATCCGCCGGTGCGACATCCAGGAGTGCGTCGCCAGCTGCACGCCGCCGACGATCATGTAGGCCCACGGCTCGACGCCCTTGGTGTCCATCCCGGAGTCCTGCATCCGCCTGCGGAACATCACGGTCAGCATTCCGGCGATGATCCGTTCGCTGTCGGCGATCACCTTGCTTTTGCTGGCGGAGCTGTTGGCGAAGACAAACGGGTAGATTTCCGGCTCCGCGGCGACGGTCTCCACGTACACCCGGATGATCTCCCGGGCCAGGTCGTAGCCGTCCAGTTTGGTCGACAGCGCCGCCGCCATATTCGGGATCAGGGTGGTCTGCGCGAAGCGCATCATGACGGCGGTCGTCAGGTCGTTCTTGTCGACGAAATAGCGGTACAGAACGGTCTTGGAAACCCCGATTTCGGCCGCTATCTCGTCCATGCTGACGTCGCGGCCGCGCTGCCGGATGGCGTCCAGGGTGCCGTCGACGAGCTCGTTGCGGCGCTCCACCTTGTGCTGATGCCAACGGCGTTTTCGGCCATCGACCTTCGGCGGTTCGGCCGGGCTTTGCTGAGGCACTGTCACAGGTTTCCGTTCCATCAGTTGCGCCGATTCTACGGCCCGGCCGGGTGTGGGCCGGGTCGCACCCACCGGGGCGGTCACAGTAACTGGGCGGGCTCGGTGTCCCGGCGCCGCCGGCCGGGATGGCCCATGATGGAGGGGTGACGCAGCCGCCCGCCTCGCCCGCCCCGGACATCGCGCGTCGGGAGATCGCCGTGGCCGCGTCCGGCCGGCACCGGCTGCCGGCCCGCCGCAGCACGCTGACCGACTCGCTGGCGGCGTCCCTGGTCGCCGCCGACGACGAGCGGCGCCGCGGGCTGCGCCGGATGAAACTGGTCGCCGCGGGCTTCCTGGTCGCCGCGACGGTGGTCTTCCTGGTCTGCACCTGGGCGCAGCGCGACGGCGACGCCCCCGGCTGGGTGGGCTACCTGCGGGCCTCCGCCGAGGCCGGCATGGTGGGCGCACTGGCCGACTGGTTCGCGGTCACCGCGCTGTTCAAGCACCCGCTCGGGCTGCCGATCCCGCACACCGCGATCATCCGGCGCAAGAAGGACCAGCTCGGCGCGGGGCTGGGCAGCTTCGTGCGGGAGAACTTCCTGTCCCCGGAGGTGGTCGAGGCGAAGATCCGCGGCGCGGACATCCCGGCGCGGCTCGGGGACTGGCTGGCCGACCCGGCGCACGCCATGCGGGTGGCCACCGAGACCGCGACGGTCATGCGGGTGGCGGTCGAACTGCTCAACGACGACGACATCCAGCAGGTCATCGACCGGGTCATCGTGCGCCGGCTCGGCGAGCCGCAGTGGGGACCGCCGGTCGGCCGGGTGCTGGCCTCGCTGCTCGCCGAGCACCGCCAGGAGGCGCTGCTGCAGCTGTTGTGCGACCGGGCCTTCGAGTGGGCGCTGGCCGCCGGGGACACCATCGAGCGGGTGGTCACCCGGGACTCCCCGGGGTGGACGCCGCGGTTCGTCGACCAGCTGGTCGGGGATCGGATCCACCGCGAGCTGATGGACTTCACCGACAAGGTCCGCCGCGACCCGAACCATGAGCTGCGCCGCTCGGCGACCCGTTTCCTGTTCGAGTTTGCCAACGATCTGCAGACCGATCCGGCCACCATCGCCAAGGCCGAGGTGGTCAAGGGTGAGCTGATGGCCCGCGACGAGGTCACCCGGGCGGCCGAGACGGCGTGGAAGACGCTGAAGAACCTGCTGCTGGAGGGTGCCGACGATCCGGCCAGCACGCTGCGGCTGCGGGTTGCGGACTCGGTGATGGGCATCGGTGAGTCGTTGCGCACGGACGCCGAGTTGCGCGCCAAGGTGGAGGGCTGGATTGTCCGCGGTGGCAAACATCTGGTCGCCCAGTATGGGGTGGAGATCACCTCGATCATCACCGAGACGATCGAGCGCTGGGACGCCGAGGACGCCAGCCGGCGCATCGAATTGCACGTCGGCCGGGACCTGCAGTTCATCCGGATCAACGGCACCGTGGTCGGCGCGCTGGCCGGGCTGGTGATCTACACCGTGGCGCAGATCATATTCTGACCTGCGCTAGCAGGCGCTTGCAAAAGTTAGCACCCTCGCGTAGCCTGGTTGTTACCAAGCAGTAGCGATTGATGACGAGGGGAGGCCGCTGCCGATGTCGCAGGACGAAAACATTGCCACGGTGGTCACCCATGCCGCATCCGACATCGGTGCCTTCATCAAGGCGCAGCGCGAGGGCGCCCAGGTGTCGATCCGGCAACTGGCCGCCCGAGCCGGCGTCAGCAACCCCTACCTCAGCCAGATCGAGCGGGGGCTGCGCAACCCGTCGGCCGAGGTACTCGGACAGATCGCCAAGGCGCTGACGGTGTCCGCCGAGGTGCTCTACGTTCGCGCCGGGATCCTGGAGCCGGGCGAGGGCAGCGCGGTACGCGACGCGGTGATCAACGATTCGGCCATCACCGAACGGCAGAAGCGCTCACTGCTCGACATCTACACATCGTTCCTGCAGCAGAACGCCGCGCAGGCGCAGCCGCCACCGGAGGCGACCGCCGAAGAGCCCAGCACTGATTGATTGTCCGATCCGAATCCCGGGTAAACCCGGGAACTGACCACGAAGTACGTACCACGAAAGGGAGAAGAGAAAATGGCTGAGAACACTGTCGAGGACCTGAAGGCCCCGCTGCTTGCCGCCGTCGGCGCCGCCGATCTGGCGCTGGCCACCGTCAACGAGATCGTCGCCACCCTGCGCGAGCGCGCCGGCGAGGCCCGCACCGACGCCACCGCGCGTCGCGAAGAGGCCCGCGGCCGGCTGAACAAGCTGCAGGACGACATCGCCAAGCTGCAGGATGAGCTGCCCGAGCAGATCGGGGAGCTGCGCGAGAAGCTGTCCTCCGACGAGCTGCGCAAGGTCGCCGAGGGTTACGCCGAGAGCGCCCAGGCCACCTACAGCAAGCTGATCGAGCGCGGCGAGGCCGCCCTGGAGCGGCTGCGCAACCAGCCCGCCGTCGAAGAGGCTGCCGAGCGGGCCGAGAGCTACGTCGACCAGGCCGTCGAGCTGACCCAGGAGGCGCTGGGCAACGTGGCCAGCCAGACCCGCGCGGTCGGCGAGCGTGCCGCCAAGCTGGTCGGCGTCGAGCTGCCCAAGAAGGTCGATGACGCCGTGCTGGACGCCGAGGTCAAGGTCGAGGACGCCGCCAAGGCCGTCAAGAAGGCCCCGGCCAAGAAGGCCGCCCCGGCCAAGAAGGCTGCTCCGGCCAAGAAGGCTGCTCCGGCCAAGAAGGCCCCGGCCGCCAAGGTCACCCAGAAGTAAATATCAAGAACCCGACAGGGCCGGCCGAAAAGGTCGGCCCTGTCGTCGTTCTACGCTATGGGCATGCATCTCTACGGCCTGATGGCCAACATCCTGCTGGTGATCGCGGTGGGTGTGTTCGCGGTCTGCGTGTACGCGTTCGTCAACGCCGCGATGCAGCGCCCGGACGCCTACACCGCGACCGGCAAGCAGACCAAGCCGATCTGGCTGGCCATCCTCGGGCTGGCGATCCTGCTGGCGGTGACGGGTTGGCTGTCGGTGATGGGCACCGCGATCGCCGCGGCCGCCGCCGGGGTGTACCTGGCCGACGTGCGTCCCCGGCTGCTCGAGGTGCAGGGGAAGTCGCGCTGATGCGCGCGGGGCGGTTCGGGGCGCCGGCCGCCGCGGGGCTGGTCGCCGCCGGGCTGCTCGGCGGGCTGGCCGGCGGCGGTGCCGCACCGGCTGCCGCAGCGCCGATTGAGGAGAGGCCGGCCGACGAGAAGCCGCCCGCCGAGGCGCCGCCCGCCGAGATGACGGCCTACATCGATCACACCGAGTGGGCCAGCTGGCAGGGCCGGCCCAGCCTGCGGGTGTACCCGAGCGCTGCGGCCCGGGCCGCGGTGACCGGGCCCGGCGGCCGGGCGCTGGCCGATCGGGCCTGGTCGGAGGTGCTGGCGCTGGCGCCTGAGGCCGGCAGCCCCGGCATGCGCGCCCAGTTCGACTGCCACTGGGACTGGGCCGAGTTCGCCGAACCCGGCAAGGCCAGCTGGAACCTGGAACCGTGGCGCCCGGTGGTCAGCGCCGACCGGCTGCTGCTGGCCGGCTGCAACCCCGGTGACGCCGAAGAACCGTTCTGAGCCGTCGCACCGTCACAGTGCGGCGAAGCAGGGATCCTCGTTGGCCTTCGGGATGCTGGCGTTGCGGGTGGAGAACACGCTCTGCACGCCGTCCTTGGTGACGGTCACGCTGTCCGCCTTGATGCCCATCGGGTAATCCTTGGTGAGCTTGTCGGTGGCGCTGTCCAGGATCGGCTGAATGGTCTCGCGCGGCAGGGTGAAGCCCAGCCCGGTCAGGCTGAGCACCCGCAGCGACACCCCGCCGTCGGACACCGTCGGCTCCGCCACGATGGTCGACAGCCCGGCGTCGACGGTGATCGTGCCGTCGGCGGGATTGGGCGTCACCGACGAGATCAGCGACCCGACCAGCGGAAGCACGCCCTGCAGGGTCTGCTTGATGCCCTCGGCCGTCCAGTTCACCGTCGCCACCAGCGAGCCGATGGTGCCCGCCGCGTCCGCGGTCTCGGCCAGCGCGACGTCGCGGATCTGGATGTCCAGCGACATCTCCTTGGCATCGCGGACGTTGTTGCCCGCGGTCTGGATCGAGATGCTGGAGTACCGCTTGGTCGCGTGCTGCCACAGGAACGGCGGCAGCATCCCGAAGGAGGCAGTGGCGCTGTCCTGGACCACGCACTGCACCACCCCGGCGACCACGCTGTCGGCGCGGTTGCGGGCGAACAGTTCGCCGCCGATCACCCCGGCCAGGCCAAGCGCGACCACGATGATCAACACCAGCGTCACCGACAGTGGATCTCGCAGCAGGTCACCGAACCGGCCCCGCGGCTTGCCGGCTTCCGACCCGGGCCGGTCGCCGTGCGGCGCGGCGGGGACGTCCCCGGACACCGGCGGCGGCGCCGCGCTGACCGGAGGCGCCGGAATCGCAGTGGTGGCGGCGTCGGGCCGCGGGATCTGCTCGGTCGGGGGCACCTCGCCGGACTGGGACCACTCGGACGGGTCACCGGGGGAGTGTGCGGACGGGTCTGGCCGGCCTCCGGGAGCGGGCGGGCCCTGCGGCGGATACGTCACCCGCGCGATTCTGCCCTATCGAACTGAGTGCCGCCCGAGCGACGGTTGGAGAGCACCGCCAGGGTGCCGCGGGCCGAGCGCACCCGGTCGGGGTCAACATCGGCGATCAGCAGCGCCGGATCAGCGCCGGCCGCCACGATCTGCTCGCCCAGCGGCGAGGCGAGCAGGCTGCCGCCCACCCCGGTCGGCCCGGTGCCGGCGATCTGGTCGCCGGGGTAGGCCTGGTCGACGGCCGCGACGTAACCGGCGACGTCCAGCGCCCGGGCCCGGGCCAGCAGGTTCCACTGCTCGGCCTTGCCCGGACCGGCGCCCCACGACGCGCTGACGGTGATCAGTTCGGCGCCGCGGCGGGCCAGCTCGACGTATAGCTCGGGGAAGCGGATGTCATAGCAGGTGCTCAGCCCGACCCGGACGCCGTCGACGCTGATCAGGGTGGGGGTGGCGCCGGGGGCGACGGTCTTGGACTCGGCGAACCCGAACGCGTCGTAGAGGTGGATCTTGTCGTAGCGGGCCTCGGTGTCCGGGCCGGTGGCCAGCAGGGTGTTGGTGACCCGGTGCCCGTCGGCCGGGCAGAACATCCCGGCCACCACGGTGATCCCGGCCTGGCCGGCGGCCCGGCGCACCCCGTCGGCCCAGCGGCCGTCGATCGGCTCGGCGACGCCGCGCAGCGGCACCCCGAACCGGCACATGGTGGCCTCCGGAAACACCACCAGCGCCGCCCCCGTGTCGGCGGCCCGGCGGGTGTACTCGGTCAGCGTCGCCAGGTTGGCGGCCGGGTCGGTGCCGCTGGTGATCTGGGCCAAGGCGATCCGCATGATCCTCAGGGTAGGCCGGTCGGGTCCGCGCCGGCGGGCGCGACCGCGGCCCACGGCACGGTGAGCACCGCGTCGCGCAGCCGGCGCCGCTGCGGCGCGACCGGGCAGCCGTCGTCGGCCAGCCCCGCCAGCATCGCCCGCCAGCGCACCCGCGGCCCGAACACCCCGTGCCCGGCGGCCGCCGCCCAGTGCCGGTCCGCGGCGGCCAGCAGGTCGTGAATCGGCTGGCTCGGCACATTGTGGTGGATGAGTGCCTTGGGCAGCCGCTCGGCCAGATCCGACGGCCGGTCGATGCGGTGCGGGTCGCAGGCCAGCGTCAGGCTGATCGGCCCGTCGGCGTCCAGCAGCACCCAGGCGCAGCGCCGGCCCAGCTCGTCGCAGGTGCCGTCGATGATCAGACCGCCGTCGGCCAGCTGCCCGCGCAGCCGTTCCCACACCCGGGGAACCGCCTCGACCGGGTACTGCCGCAGCACGTTGAAGGCCCGCACCAGCACCGGGCGCAGGCCGGCCAGCTCGAAACCGCCGAGAGCGAAACTGACCCCGGGGATCGCCGCGGGCGCCGCCGCGGCCACCCGCCCGGGGTCGATCTCCAGCCCGACCAGCCGGATGTCCGGGCGCACCGCGTGCAGCCGGGCCGCCAGCTCCAGCGTCGTGACCGGCATCGCCCCGAAACCGAGGTCGACGACCAGCGGATCGGCCGCGGCGGTCAGCGCCCGGCGCACCCGCGGCGAATGCACCAGCCAGCGGTCGCAGCGCCGGAGCCGGTTGCGGCCGGTGGTGCCGCGGGTGATCACGCCCAGCGGCTTGGCCATCAGTGCGGCCCGGCGATCCAGCCGTTGGTGAAGTCGCCCTCGATGCGGATCAGCTCCCGCAGCCGGCCGCCGAGCATCTCCTCGATCTTGCCGCCGACCAGCGGCACCCGCACCTCGACGGCCAGCCGCAGCGTCGCCCGGGACGCGTCCGCGGTGGTGGCGGGTTGCAGCCGGGCGTCCCCGGTCAGCGTCACCGGCGCCCCGGGCACCGCGCCGCTGACCGTCGCCGCCGAACGCCCGTCGGCGATCGGCTCCCACTGCTCGCGGCGGGTGATGCGCAGGTTGCCGCGATGGAACTGGGCGACGACGCCGGGCAGCTTGTCGCGGTACAGCACCTGGGTGGTCGCCACCGTCACCGCCCCCGACGGCGACACCGCCAGCTCCTCGAGCAACGCCTCGTCGGCGCCGGACTGGGCCAGCCGGGCCAGCCAGTACCGTTCGTCGGCGAAGGCCCCCAACACCGCCTCGACGCTGCCTGCGTAGTCGGCGGACATGTCGAATGAGCGCGCCATGGCTGGTCAGGCTACCGTTACGCCCCGTGGTCGGTGAACGGTACGCAGGCGCGGTGGTGGCCGAGCAGGTGCCGCTGGCGTCGTTGACCACGCTGCGCACCGGGCCGGTGGCTGCCCGGGTGATCACCGCGGGCAGCGTCGCGCAGATCGTCGCCGCGGTCGGTGAACTCGATGCCGAGGGGGCCCGGCCGCTGCTGCTGGCCGGCGGCTCCAACGTGGTGATCGCCGACGACATCGCCGACCTGACCGTGCTGCGGCTGGCCGCCGCGGCGATCACCGTCGAGGGCCCCCGGGTGCGGGTCGAGGCGGGCGCGGTGTTCGACGACGTGGTGGCCGCGGCGCTGGACGCCGGCCTCGGCGGCCTGGAATGCCTGTCCGGCATCCCCGGCTCGGCCGGCGCCACCCCGGTGCAGAACGTCGGCGCCTACGGGGTCGAGGTCGCCGACCTGCTGACCCGGGTGCGACTGCTGGACCGCCACACCGGTGCGGTCGACTGGGTGCCCGCCGAGCGGCTGGGCTTCGGCTACCGCACCAGCGTGCTGAAGGGCTCCGATCACGCCGTCGTGCTGGAACTGGAGTTCGACCTGGACGACACCGGGCGCAGCGCGCCGCTGCGCTACGGCGAACTCGGCAGCACCCTGGGTGTGGCGCCGGGGGAGCGCGCCGACCCGGCCCGGGTGCGCGCGGCGGTGCTCGCGCTGCGCCGGGGCAAGGGCATGGTGCTCGACGCCGAGGATCACGACACCTGGAGCGTCGGCTCGTTCTTCACCAACCCGGTGGTGCCCGAAGCGGTGTACACCCGGCTGTGCGCGGCGGTGCCCGGCCCGGTGCCGCACTACCCGGCCCCCGACGGGGTCAAGCTGGCCGCCGGCTGGCTGGTCGAGCAGGCCGGCTTCGGCAAGGGCTTCCCGGGCCCGGACGCCCCGGCCCGGCTGTCCACCAAGCACGCCCTGGCGCTGACCAACCGCGGCGACGCCCGCACCGCCGACATCCTGCGGCTGGCCCGCACCGTGCGCGACGGGGTGCGCGATCGGTTCGGCGTCGAGCTGGTGCCCGAACCGGTGCTGGTCGGCGCCGAACTCTGAGCTGCCGCCCCGGTGCGGATGTCGCCCCGATCGTGACCGGTCCGTATCCTTGGCCCCAGTGAATCCGGACCGCAATACCCCGACAGCTGCGCCGATGACCAGGCGCCGGGCGCTGAGCGCGCTGGCGCTCGGTGTCGCCGCGTCGGGGGCGCTGGCGGCCTGCCGGTCCGGGTCTGACGGCCCGCAGTCCGCGGGCCCGCCGCCGTCGCCGACGCTGAACTTCAGCCCCGCCGACGCGGCCGTCGAGGTCAACCCGCGCACCCCGGTGCGGCTGGCGGTCACCGACGGCTGGCTGCAGCGGGCCGCGCTGATCAACGCCGACGGCAAGGTGGTCGCCGGGGTGCTCAATCGGGACCGCACCGCGTTCACCGTGACCGAGCCGCTGGGCTACGCGCAGACCTACACCTGGAGCGGGTCGGTGGTCGGGCAGGACGGCAACCCGGTCGAGGTGGCCGCGACGTTTCGCACCATCGCCCCGGCCGCCGTGGTCAACGGGCAGTTCCAGCTCGCCGACGGCCAGACCGTCGGGGTGGCCGCGCCGATCATCCTGCAGTTCGACGCGCCGATCGCCGACAAGGCCGCCGTCGAGCGCGCCCTGGCGGTGCACACCGAGCCGGCGGTCGAGGGCAGCTGGGCCTGGCTGCCCGACGAGGCCGCGGGCTCGCGGGTGCACTGGCGCAGCCGCGACTACTTCCCGGCCGGCACCACGGTGCGGGTGACCGCCCCGCTGTACGGCGTCGACTTCGGCGAGGGGAACTTCGGCGGCGCCGACTCCACCCTGGACTTCAGCATCGGTCGCCGCCAGCTGGTCCAGGCCGACGCGCCGAGCCACCGGATCCGGGTGCTCACCGACGACGGCGTGCTGTTCGACTTCCCGTGCAGCTACGGCGAGGGGGACCTGCCGCGCAACGTCACCCGCAGCGGCATCCACGTCGTCACCGAGAAGTACGCCGACTTCTGGATGTCCAACCCGGCCGCCGGCTACACCAACGTGCACGAGCGCTGGGCGGTGCGGATCTCCAACAACGGCGAGTTCATCCACGCCAACCCCAACAGCGCCGACGCCCAGGGCAACACCAACGTCACCAACGGCTGCATCAACCTGTCCACCGGCGACGCCGAGCAGTACTTCTACACCGCGATCTACGGCGACCCGGTGGAGGTCACCGGCACCTCGATCGAGCTGTCCTACGCCGACGGCGACATCTGGGACTGGGCGGTGGACTGGGACGAGTGGAAATCCATGTCGGCGCTGGCGGATTCGGCCTCCACGATGAACCTGCCGTCGCGCGCGCCGGCCACCCCGTCGAACGCGCCGACGCTCTCGGGCACCCCGACAACCACCCCGCCCGCCACGACAACCACCCGGCCGGCGACCACCCCGCCCGGCGACGGCGCCGAGCCGCCGGGCTGAGGCTCAGCGCGGCGACTGGTCGCGCGGCCGGATCACCACCCGATCCAGGCAGACGTGCGCCGGGCGTGACGCCACGAAGCCGATCACCTCGGCGATGTCGCCGGCGGTCAGCGGCGTCATCTCCGCGTACACCGCGTCGGCGCGCTGCCGGTCCCCGTCGAAGCGCACCAGGGAGAACTCGGTTTCGACCGCTCCCGGCGCAATCTCGGTGAACCGCACCGGTTTGCCGAGCAGTTCCCGGCGCAGCGTGCCGTGCAACGCGCTCTCGGCGTGCTTGGCCGAGGTGTAGCCGGCGCCGCCCTGGTAGAGCTCGAACGCGGCGACCGAGGTGACCGTCACGATCAGCCCGTCACCGGAGTCGATCAGCGCGGACAGCAGCGCCCGGGTGACCCGCAGGGTCCCCAGCACATTGGTCTCCCACATCCACCGCCAGTGCTCGATGTCGGCCTCGGCGACCGGCGCCAGGCCGCGTGCCCCGCCGGCGTTGTTGACCAGCACCCGCACCGGGCCGGGCAGCGCGGCGACCGCGGCCGCCAGCGCGTCGACCCGGTCCGGGTCGGTGACGTCGACCACCACGGCGGTGCCGCCGATCTCGGCGGCCAGCGCCTGCAGCCGGTCACCGCGGCGGGCCGCGACGACGACGTGAAAGCCCTGCGCGGCGAGGGTTTTCGCGGTGGCCTCACCGATCCCGGAGCTGGCCCCGGTGACGACGGCGATCGGTGCGGGCCGGGCCTGATCCGGCGAACCGGCGGCGGAACTGGTCATTGGGGCAACTTTAGTCAGCGTGTTAGATTCACCGCCATGGTGACGGGAACCTTTGCCGCGGTGCACGCCGGCAGTTGTTGTCCCGGTTTCTGCCGCGCCTGACGGGCTCTGTCTGTCGGTGCGGACCGGTCTCCCCGCCCCGACATCCCAAGGACCACCGCCGTGCGCACCGCCATTCTTTCTCCCGTTTCCACTCCCGCTTCCCCGATCCGGCTGCACCCGCCGCGGTCGCGGCACCGGATCGTCACGCCCTCGCTGCGGGTCGCCTCGTCGGCCACCGCCGTGGTGTTCGGCGCGGCCCGGGCCCGCGGCCCGATCGGCCGCGACGACATCGCCCGGGCCACCGGGCTGTCCGCCGCGACGGTCAACCGCCAGGTCGCGGCGCTGCTGGAGGCCGAACTGCTGCGCGAACGCGCCGATCTGGCCGCCGCCGGTGCGATCGGCCGGCCGCGCATCCCGGTCGAGGTCAACCACGAGCCGTACCTGACCCTGGGCATCCACATCGGCGTCCGGGCCACCAGCATCGTCGCCACCGACCTGCGCGGACGGGCCCTGGACACCGTGGAGATCCCGACCCCGCACGGCGATCAGCGGGCCGCGCTGGCCGCCGTGGCGGCCAGCGCCCGGCGCTACCTGAGCCGCTGGCGGCGGCGCCGCACGCTGGCGGTCGGGGTGACGATCGGCGGGTCGGTCGACAGCGCCGCCGGCTACGTCGACCATCCGCGGCTGGGCTGGACTCAGGCGCCGGTCGGACCGGTGCTGGCCGAGGCGCTGGGCCTGCCGGTGTCGGTGGCCACCCACGTCGACGCGATGGCCGCCGCGGAGCTGTTGCTGGGGCAGCGCGCCGCGCCGTCGGAGTCGGACACCCGGCTCTACGTCTACGCCCGCGACACCGTCGGCTACGCACTGGTGATCGGCGGCCGGGTGCACAGCCCGGCCGGCGGTCCCGGGACCATCGCCACCCTGCCGGTCACCTCGGAACTGCTGGGCGGCAACGGAACCCTGGCATCCACCGTCATCGACGAGGCGGTGCTGGCGGCCGCCCGGCGGGCCGGGGTCACGCTGCCCGCCGCGGCGGGCCCCGGCGCGGTGCTGGCCCCGCTGCTGGCCGCCGCCCGCGCCGGTGACGACACCGCGACGAGTTTGCTGCAGGAACGGGCCCGGGTGCTGGGGCGGGCGATCGGGCTGCTGAGCGACCTGCTCAACCCCGACGAGCTGATCGTCGGTGGGCAGGCGTTCACCGACTACCCGGAGGGCCTTGCCGCGCTCGCCGAGGCCTATGCCGGGCGCGGTGCGCCGGGCCCGCGGGAGATCCGGGTCAGCGCGTTCGGGGCCCGGGTGCAGGAGGCCGGCGCCGGCATTGTTTCGCTGGGTGCCCTGTACACCGACCCGCTGCGGGCGCTGCGCCGGGTCGGCTGAGCCGATCCCGACCGTGCAAGTATGGGAGTGTGCGCGTTGCCGTGATCTCGGTCCACACCTCACCGCTGGCCCAGCCCGGCAACGGTGATGCCGGTGGCCTGAACGTCTATGTGCTGCAGAGTGCGCTGAACCTGGCCCGCCGCGGGGTGGCCGTCGACATCTTCACCCGGGCCACCAGCTCCGCGGACCCGGCGATGGTGTCGGTCGCGCCCGGGGTGACGGTCCGCAACGTGGTCGCCGGCCCGTTCGAGGGCTTGGACAAATACGACCTGCCCACCCAGCTGTGCGCGTTCGCCGCCGCGGTGCTGCGGGCCGAGGCGGTCCAGGAGCCCGGCTACTACGACGTCGTGCACTCGCACTACTGGCTGTCCGGGCAGGTGGGCTGGCTGGCCGCGGACCGCTGGGCGGTGCCGCTGGTGCACACCGCGCACACCCTCGCCGCGGTGAAGAACGCCGCGCTGGCCGACGGCGACACCCCCGAGCCGCCGCTGCGTGCGGTCGGCGAGCAGCAGGTCGTCGACGAGGCGGACCGGCTGATCGTCAACACCGACACCGAGGCCGCCGAGCTGGTGGCGCACCACCGGGCCGACCCGGCCCGCATCGACGTCGTGCATCCCGGCGTCGACCTGGACATGTTCACCCCCGGCGACCGGGCGCAGGCCCGCGCGGCGCTGGGCCTGGGGGACGGGCCGCTGGCGGCGTTCGTCGGCCGGATCCAGCCGCTCAAGGCCCCCGACGTGCTGCTGCGGGCGATCGCGCTCCGCCCCGGGGTGCAGGTGGTGGTGGCCGGCGGCCCGTCGGGCTCCGGGCTGTCCGCGCCCGACGGCCTGGCCCGGCTGGCGCAGGATCTCGACATCGCCGAGCGGGTGCATTTCCTGCCGCCGCAGTCCCGCCCCGACCTGGTCACCCTGCTGCGCGCCGCCGACCTGGTCGCGGTGCCCAGCTACTCGGAGTCCTTCGGGCTGGTCGCGGTGGAGGCGCAGGCCTGCGGCACACCGGTGGTCGCCGCCCGGGTCGGCGGCCTGCCGGTCGCGGTGCGCGACGGGGTCACCGGGGTGCTGGTCGACGGCCACGATCCGGCGCGCTGGGCCGCGGCGATCGGCGACCTGCTCGACGGCGGCCCCGAACTGCTCGAGCGGCTGGGCCGCAACGCCGTGGCGCACGCCGCCGGCTTTTCCTGGGGGCACACCGCCGACGCGCTGCTGGAGTCCTACCGCCGGGCGATCGCCGACTACGGCCGGGCCCGGCCGCCGGCCGCCGGCCGGGCGCTGATCGCGCGGCGGGCCGGCCGGCGCTGGACCATGCGCCGCGGCGTGGTCCGCAACGTAGCGACGGAGTCCCGATGAGTACCGACGGAGTCCCGATGAATGCCGAAGCGCTGATCACCGCCGCGCTGGACGACCGCGAGCTGACCTACCACCGGGTGCCCGGCACCGACGGGGAACTGCCGGCCCTGGTCGTCGAGCTGCCCGGTGAACGCCGGCTCAAGACCAACACCATCTTGTCGATCGGCGGGCACTCGGTGCGGGTCGAGGCGTTCGTCTGCCGGCGGCCCGACGAGAACCACGAGGGCGTCTACCGGTTCCTGCTGCGGCGCAACCGGCGGCTCTACGGGGTGGCCTACACCCTGGACAATGTAGGCGACATTTACCTGGTCGGGCTGATCGCGCTGGAGTCGGTGACCGCCGACGAGATCGACCGGATTCTCGGCCAGGTGCTCGAGGCCGTCGACGCCGATTTCAACACCCTGCTGGAACTCGGCTTCGCCAACTCGATCCGCAAGGAGTGGGCGTGGCGGGTGGAGCGCGGGGAATCGCTGAAGAACCTGCGCGCGTTCTCCCATCTGATCGAGGACCAGGACGTGACCACCGAGTCGTCGTGAGAGGATGCCCGGCATGGGAACCTCGACGTTGGTGCTGCTCCGGCACGGCCAGAGCGAATGGAACGCGCTGAACCAGTTCACCGGCTGGGTGGACGTCCACCTGACCGAGCAGGGCCGCCGCGAGGCGGTCCGCGGCGGTGAACTGATGGCCGCCGAAGGCCTGCTGCCCGATGTGCTGTACACCTCGCTGCTGCGCCGGGCGATCACCACCGCGAACCTGGCGCTGGACGCCGCCGACCGGCACTGGATCCCGGTACACCGGGACTGGCGGCTCAACGAGCGGCACTACGGCGCGCTGCAGGGGCTGGACAAGGCCGCCACCAAGGAACGCTACGGCGACGAGCAGTTCATGGCCTGGCGCCGCAGCTACGACACCCCGCCGCCGGCGATCGAGAAGGGCAGCGAGTTCAGCCAGGACGCCGACCCGCGCTACGCGGCGATCGGTGGCGGGCCGCTGACCGAATGCCTCGCCGACGTGGTGGCCCGGCTGGTGCCCTACTTCGAGGAGACCATCGTGCCGGACCTGCGGGCCGGCAAGACGGTGCTGATCGCCGCGCACGGCAACTCGCTGCGCGCGCTGGTGAAGTACCTCGACGGCATGTCCGACGACGAGATCACCGGCCTGAACATCCCGACCGGCATCCCGCTGCGCTACGACCTGGACGAGAACCTCAAGCCGATCGTGGCCGGGGGCACCTACCTGGACCCGGAGGCGGCCGCCGCCGGTGCCGCCGCCGTCGCCAACCAGGGCAACGCCAAGTAGCCCAACGCCAAGTAGCCCAACGACAAGTAGCCCCCGCCGAGTAGCCCCCGGCAGGGAGCGCCCACCCCCGGACAACCCCGGTTGAACGGTCGGTGAACCCCGGTGAACGCGGGTAAAACTCCTGGTTCAGCGGCTGTGATGTGTGCCGTGATCGGCCGCACGCTGCTGGGATGGCGTTCACCGCATGCGTACGATCTGGCACGTGAGTGTCGTGGCGGCAGTGCTGCTCGCGGGCATCGCCGCGCTGGGCGGCATCGCCCTCGGCGCGTTGCTGGCCCCGCGGGTGGTGCAGCGGCGCCGCGCCGCGGTCGCCGAGCAATCCGGCCTGACGATGGCGCAGTTGCTCTCGCACGTGGTCGCCGGGGCGCCGATGGCGGTCGTCGTCGTCGACCGGTTCCGCGACGTCGTCTACTTCAATGAGCGGGCCACCGAACTCGGCCTGGTGCGGGACCGGCTGCTCGACGAGCGGGTCTGGCAGGTCGTGCAGCGCATCTTCGCCACCGGCAACGACGGGCCGCTGGAACTTTCGGCGCCGCGCCGCGCGGCCCCGGGCCGCTCCGGGCTGGCGGTGCGGGGCCAGGCCCGGCTGATGACCGGGGTGGATCGCCGGTTCGTGCTGGTCTACGCCGACGACCAGTCCGAGCAGGCCCGGATGGAGGCCACCCGGCGTGACTTCGTCGCCAACGTCAGCCACGAGCTCAAGACCCCGGTCGGCGCGATGAGCGTGCTGGCCGAGGCGCTGCTGGAGTCCGTCGACGACCCCGAGGTCGTCGCGCACTTCGGGGCGAAGGTGCTGGCCGAATCCACCCGGCTGGGCAACATGGTCGGGGAACTGATCGAGCTGTCCCGGTTGCAGGGCGCCGAGCCGCTGCCCGATCTGGCCGAGGTCGACGTCGACGCGGTGGTGGCCGAGGCGGTGTCGCGGACCAAGGTGGCCGCGGAGAACGCCGGCATCGCGGTCGTCACCGACGAGCCGAGTGGCCGCAGCGTGCTCGGGGACCCGGCGCTGCTGGCCACCGCGGTGGCCAACCTGATCGGCAATGCCATCGCCTATTCGCCGGAGAACTCGCCGGTGTCGATCTCCCGGCAGCGCCGCGGGGACAACATCGAGATCGCCGTCACCGACCGCGGCATCGGCATCGCGCGCCAGGACCAGCAGCGTGTCTTCGAGCGGTTCTTCCGCGTCGACCCGGCCCGGTCCCGGGCCACCGGCGGCACCGGCCTCGGGCTGGCCATCGTCAAGCACGTCGCCGCCAATCACAACGGATCGATCCGGTTGTGGAGCCAACTCGGCACCGGATCCACCTTCACCCTGTCGATTCCGGCCTGGCCGGACACCGTCGAGGATCCCGAAGAAAGAGATGACAACTGATGACCACCGTGCTGATCGTCGAGGACGAAGAGTCGCTGGCCGACCCGCTGGCCTTCCTGCTGCGCAAGGAGGGGTTCGAGACGACCATCGCCGCCGACGGCCCGTCGGCGCTGGCCGAGTTCGACCGCAGCGGCGCCGACATCGTGCTGCTGGACCTGATGCTGCCCGGGATGAGCGGCACCGACGTGTGCAAGCAGTTGCGGGCCCGCTCCGCGGTGCCGGTGATCATGGTCACCGCCCGCGACAGTGAGATCGACAAGGTGGTGGGCCTGGAGCTGGGTGCCGACGACTACGTCACCAAGCCGTATTCGGCGCGCGAGCTGATCGCCCGGATCCGGGCGGTGCTGCGCCGCGGGGCCGACGCCGACCCCGCGCTGGCCGACGGGATCCTGCAGGCCGGTCCGGTGCGGATGGATGTCGAGCGGCACGTGGTCAGCGTCAACGGCGCACCGATCACCCTGCCGCTCAAGGAGTTCGACCTGCTGGAGTACCTGATGCGCAACAGCGGCCGGGTGCTGACCCGTGGCCAGCTGATCGACCGGGTGTGGGGCGCGGACTACGTCGGGGACACCAAGACCCTCGACGTGCACGTCAAGCGGCTGCGCTCGAAGATCGAGGCCGACCCGGCCAGCCCGGTGCACCTGGTCACCGTCCGCGGCCTGGGCTACAAGCTGGAGGGCTGAGCCTGCTGGTCCGCCTGGGCCTGAGCCTCTGCCGTCGCCGGATGCACCGCCACGATGCCCAGCTCGGCGCGCCGACGGCACAGCGCGGCCAGCTCGGCGTAGGCGTTGGCGCCGATCAGCTCGGTCAGCTCCGGGGCGTAGGTCTCATAGACCGCCCGCGCCCCGGTGTGCACCGCGGGATCGCCGGTGCAGTACCAGTGCAGGTCCGCCCCGCCCGAACCCCAGCCGCGGCGGTCGTATTCGGTGAGGGTGGTCTTGAGGATCTCCGACCCGTCGGGCCGGCTGACCCACTCCTGACTGCGTCGCAGCGGCAGCTGCCAGCACACCTCGGGCTTCATGGTCAGCGGCTCGACGCCCAGCCGCATCGCCTTGGAGTGCAGCGCGCAGCCGATGCCGCCGGCGAAGCCGGGCCGGTTCAGGAAGATGCAGGCACCCTTGTACTTGCGGGTCCGCAGCTGCGGTTCGCCGTCGTACTCGTCCTCCTCGAGGTAGCCCTTGCGGCCCAGGCCCCGGTCGCGGAACTGCCAGTCCTCGTCGGTGAGTTGGGCGACGGCGTCGTCGAGCCGGGCCCGGTCGTCGTCGTCGGACAGGAAGGCGCCGTGGCTGCAGCAGCCGTCATCGGGGCGACCGGCAACGGTGCCCAGGCAGGCCGGGGTGCCGAACGCGCAGCTCCACCTCGACAGCAACCAGGTCAGGTCGGCGGAGATCAGATGCTCGGCGTTGTCCGGGTCGAGGAATTCCACCCACTCGCGGGGGAAATCCAGGGCCACCTCGCGGGGGTGGTCGGGGGACCGGGCATTCACGGCTGCCACGGTAATGCACGCGGCTGGCAAAGGAAGCCACGCCCGGGGCCGGGCCGCGGCCGGTTCGCCCCGGGCGGAGGAAACGCCGCCCCACTCGCGGCACGACGGCGGATATCGGACTAGTTTGTGTGCGTGCGATTGGGCGTACTCGATGTGGGTAGCAACACGGTGCATCTGCTGGTGGTGGATGCCCGCCGCGGCGGCCATCCCACGCCGATGAGTTCGACGAAGGAGGCGCTGCGGCTGGCCGAGGCGATCGACGACTCGGGCAAACTGACCCGCAAGGGTGCCGACAAGCTGATCGCCACCGTCGGTGACTTCGCCAAGATCGCCGGCAGCTCCGGCTGCAGTGAGCTGCTGGCGTTCGCCACCTCCGCGGTGCGCGACGCCACCAACACCGAGGACGTGCTGGCCCGGGTGTTCAACGAGACCGGGGTGCGGCTGCAGGTGCTGTCCGGGCGCGACGAGTCCCGGCTGACCTTCCTGGCGGTGCGGCGCTGGTACGGCTGGAGCGCCGGCCGGATCATCGACCTCGACATCGGCGGCGGGTCGCTGGAGCTGTCCAGCGGCCTCGACGAGGAACCCGAGATCGCGTTGTCGCTGCCGCTGGGCGCGGGCCGGCTGACCCGGGAGTGGCTCAGCGAGGATCCGCCCGGCCGGCGCCGGGTCGGGGTACTGCGCGATTGGCTGGACAACGAGCTGGCCGGCCCGGCCAAGGAGGTGCTGGCCGCGGGCGCACCGGACCTCACGGTGGCGTCGTCGAAGACCTTCCGGTCGCTGGCCCGGCTGACCGGGGCCGCGCCGTCGGGGGCCGGACCCCGGGTGAAGCGGACGCTGACGGCCAGCGGTCTCAGACAGCTCATATCGTTCATCTCTAGGATGACCACGGCAGATCGTGCCGAGTTGGAGGGAGTGAGCTCCGAGCGCGCGCCGCAGATTGTGGCGGGTGCTCTGGTGGCCGAGGCGAGCATGCGTGCGTTGTCAATAGAAACCGTCGATATTTGCCCGTGGGCCCTGCGGGAGGGCCTGATTCTGCGCAAACTCGACGCCGAAGCGGATGGAACGGCCTTGGTTGAGACACCGGTGGGGGATGCTGGACCACGTACCGCGGAACCGCGTGCCGAGCAGTCGAAGGGCGGGAAGCGATGACGAACTCTGAGGAGACCAGCACCCGGCCGGTCTCGGTGGCCGAGTTGCTGGCGAAGAACGGCACCATCGGCTCGCCGCCGGCCGGCGGCCGGCGCCGGCGGCGGCGCGGCAACGCCGACGCGGTGACCGTCGCCGAGCTGACCGGTGAGATCCCGGTCATCCGCACCGGATCGTTCCCGGTGGTCACCGAGCAGGATCTGCGCGACGCCGAGGCCGCCGAGCAGGCCAAGAAACCGGCCACCGAACCGGCCGCCGAGCCGGCCGAGACCGCCCCGGCTGATCCGGCCGGCGACACCCAGACCGCGGAAGAGGCGGCCGAGGCTGAGGCCGCGGCCGAGCGCCGGGCCGAAGAGCTGAAGCAGGCCCGGGAGGCCCGCGAGGCCGAGCAGGCCCGCCGCCGGGCCGCCGAGGCCAAGCGCGCCGCGGCCCGTCAGGCCGGCCGTGAGGCGGCCACCAAGACCGCCGAAGCACCCGCCAAGCCCACGCCCGCACCCGCCACGCCCGCGCCCGCCGAGCTCACGCCCGAGGCCGCCGGGCTGGCCGAGCTGCCGCCGCAGCGTTCGTCGCGTCCGGCGCCGCGGCGCGGGCGGTCGCCGGGCCCAGAGCGCAGTCCGGACCCGCGGCCGGTGCGCCGCAGTTCCCGCGGCCCGGTGCTGGGCCGCGGCCCCGCCAGGGCCACCGAGGACGTCGATGACGCCGCCAGCGCCGCCGAGGACCTCGAGGCCGCCGAGGCGATGAGCCCGGATCTGGTCGACGACGCCGAATCGGTCGCGATCATCGACCTGGAACTGGAGGCCGAGGCCGACGACGCACTGTTCGGCGGCGACAGCGTCGCCGACGAACTGGCCCGCCGCCGGGTGGCCGCCGAGGTCGCCGCCGGTGCCGAGGCCGCCGAGGACGACGGCGACGACGACGGCGAGCCCGAACCGGTCGCGTTGCGGTCGGCCCCGGCCACCGGCGGCGGCGGGCACCGGCTGATGTACGGCGCGGCGATCGCGCTGCAGTCCGTCGTCGCGGTGGCGTTCGGCGCCGGGCTGTTCCTGGCCTTCGACCGGCTCTGGCAGTGGAACAGCATCATTGCCCTGGTGCTTTCGGTGCTGGTGATCCTCGGCCTGGTGATCGGTGTGCGGGTCGTCCGCAAGACCGAGGACATCGCCAGCACGCTGATCGCCGTCGCGGTCGGAGCGTTGGTGACGCTCGGGCCGTTGGCCATGCTGCAATCGGTCTGAGCGAAGCAGCCGCAACCGTGCGACCGGCGATCCAGGTGGGCTTGTCCACCGCCTCGGTGTACCCGCTGCGGGCCGAGGCCGCGTTCGAGTACGCCGCCCGGCTCGGCTACGACGGCGTCGAGCTGATGGTGTGGGCCGAATCGGTCAGCCAGGACGTCGCCGCGGTGGCGGCACTGTCGCGGAAGTACCGCGTTCCGGTGCTGTCGGTGCACGCGCCGTGCCTGCTGATCTCCCAGCGGGTGTGGGGCGCCAACCCGATCGCCAAGCTGGAGCGCAGCGTGCACGCCGCGGAGCAACTCGGCGCGCAGACCGTCGTGGTCCATCCGCCGTTTCGCTGGCAGCGCCGCTACGCCGCCGGATTCAGCGACCAGGTCGCCGAGCTGGAGTCGCGCAGCGACGTGCTGGTGGCGGTGGAGAACATGTTCCCGTTCCGCGCCGACCGGATCTTCGGCACCGGGGCGCCGTCGATCGAGCGGATGCGTCGTCGCGGTGGCCATCCCGGGGCCGGCATCTCGGCGTTCGCGCCGTCCTACGATCCGCTGGACGGCAACCACGCGCATTACACGCTGGACCTGTCGCACACCGCCACCGCGGGCACCGACGCGCTGGAGATGGCCGCCCGGATGGGCGACGGGCTGGTGCACCTGCACCTGTGCGACGGCAACGGGGCGGCCGCCGACGAGCATCTGGTGCCGGGCCGCGGCACCCAGCCCACCGCCGAGGTGTGCCAGAACCTGGCGGCCTCCGATTTCAACGGCCACGTCGTGCTGGAGGTCACCACCTCCGACGCCCGCGATGACGCCGAACGGACCGCGCTGCTGGCCGAGTCGCTGCAGTTCGCCCGCACCCATCTTCTGCGCTGACCGCCACGCGGTGCGGCTAGGGTTGCTCGCCATGGCAAGAATCGCGATCATCGGCGGCGGAAGTATGGGCGAGGCGATCCTGGCGGGGCTGCTGCGCAGCGGGCGCCAGGTCAAGGACCTGGTGGTGGTGGAAAAGGCCCCGGCCCGGGCCCGGCAGCTGTCGACGACCTACGCGGTTCAGGTGACCTCCGACATCGCCGATGCGGCCGGCCACGCCGGCTACGTGGTGGTCGCGGTCAAACCGACCGACGTGGCGCAGGTGGTCACCGAGATCGCCGCGGCGTCGGTCAAGGGCGACGACGGCATCGCCGAGCAGGTGTTCGTCTCGGTCGCCGCCGGGGTGTCCACCGCCTTCTACGAGTCGAGCCTGCCCGCGGGCGCGGCGGTGGTCCGGGCGATGCCGAACGCGCCCGCGCTGGTCGGTGCCGGCGTCACCGCGCTGGCCCGCGGCCGCTTTGCCACCCCCGAGCAGCTGCGGGAGGTGGCCGCGCTGTTCGAGGCCGTCGGATCGGTTGAGGAGGTTCCTGAGGCGCAGCTGGACGCCGTTACGGCGGTGTCCGGGTCGGGCCCGGCGTACTTCTTCCTGATGGTTGAGGCGCTCGTCGACGCCGGCGTGGCCGCGGGCCTGACCCGCTCGGTGGCCACCGATCTGGCCGTGCAGACCATGGCGGGCTCGGCGGCGATGCTGCTGGAGCGGATGGACCGGGACCGCCGCGGGGCCGACGGCGCGCTGCCCGGTGGCATCGACACCACCGCCGCCCAGCTGCGTGCGACGGTTACCTCGCCGGGGGGTACCACCGCTGCGGGCCTGCGGGAACTCGAAAAGGGGGGTTTGCGGGCGGCGGTCGCCGCGGCCGTCGAATCCGCGAAAACCCGGTCTGAGCAGCTGGGAATCACACCGGAGTAGTTCGAGAATTTTCGACTGATTACCCCACACCCGTCGCAGGAACCCCATCAGTCCCGCTATTCTCCTCGTGGAAGCACGTGTTCGTGCCAGCGGTGGGGAAGCCGCTGGGGCTGGCCGTGCCTGAAGGAATGGGTTGCAATGACCTCTATGAACGGGCCGTCGGGTGGCGCCAAGGGCGCGAACGAGGGAGCTGCCGACGGTCAGTCGGTGACGGCGACGCAGTTTCTCACCGTGGCCGAGGTGGCCGCGCTGATGCGGGTCTCCAAGATGACGGTGTACCGGCTGGTGCACAACGGCGAGCTGCCCGCGGTTCGGGTCGGCCGTTCGTTCCGGGTGCACGCCAAGGCCGTCCACGATCTGCTGGAGAAGTCTTACTTCGACGCAGGTTAGCCCGGGGCCTTCGACGCGGGTCAGGCCCGGGGCTCAGGGGCCGGCGTTCTCGGCGTGCCGGTGCGGCGGCTGTGATGTCTGCACCGGGCTCCGTCGTGGCGTCCGCCGGTCGGTCCGGTGTGGCGGGGCCTGCGGCCCGTTTTCGAGTTGAGGCCGGTCCTTCGGTAAGGTGACCGGGTTGTGTCAGGTGCGGCGCTCGGCGTCGCGTGCGTAGTCAGCGGAGTTCATGGGTTCAGTCATCAAGAAGCGGCGCAAGCGGATGTCGAAGAAGAAGCATCGCAAGCTGCTCCGCCGCACCCGGGTGCAGCGCAGAAAACTCGGTAAGTAGTCCGCGCGCCGGACCGGGGCTTGCTGCCCCGGCCGGCTGCCTCCTGGTCGGCGCCGGTGTCGACCGATGCGTTGGCGCCGTCGGTCCACCCGGTCGGTAGCCTGTCGGGATGGATTCCGGACGGGGTGGCGATCAGACGGACGGGACGGCCGCGGAGCGGCCCAGGGTGGTGCTGGTCACCGGTGCCTGCCGATTCCTCGGCGGCTACCTGACCGCGCGGCTCGCGCAGAACAAGGACATCGAAAAGGTGATCGCGGTCGACGCGGTCGCCCCGAGCAAGGACATGCTCCGGCGGATGGGCCGGGCCGAGTTCGTCCGGGCCGACATCCGCAACCCGTTCATCGGCAAGGTGATCCGCAACGGCGACGTGGACACCGTCGTGCACGCCGCGGCCGCCTCCTACGTGCCCCGGTCCGGGGGCCGGGCCGCGTTGAAGGAACTCAACGTGATGGGCGCCATGCAGCTGTTCGCGTGCTGCCAGAAGGCCCCGCTGGTGCGCCGGGTGGTGCTGAAGTCCACCTCGGAGATCTACGGATCCAGCGCGTTCGATCCGGTGGCCTTCACCGAGGACAGCAGCGCGCGCCGGCCGTCGCGGGAGGGGTTCGCCCGGGACAGCACCGACATCGAGAGCTACGCCCGCGGGCTGGGCCGGCGCAGGCCCGACATCGCGGTGACCATTCTGCGGCTGGCCAACATGATCGGCCCGGCGATGGACACCGGGCTGTCGCGCTACCTGGCCGGGCCGGTGGTCCCGACGGTCGCCGGTCGCGACGCCCGGCTGCAGCTGCTGCACGAGCAGGACGCGCTCGGCGCGCTGGAGCACGCCACGGTGCACCCCAAACCGGGCACCTTCAACATCGGCGCCGACGGCATCATCATGATGTCCCAGGCGGTGCGGCGGTCCGGTCGGCTGGCGCTGCCGCTGCCGTCGATCGGGGTGCGGTTGATGGATTCGGTGGTGCGCGCCACCGGCGGCGGCGAGATCACTGAGGATCAACTGGATTACATGACCTTCGGGCGGGTGATGGACACCACCCGGATGCGCGCCGAGCTGGGGTTTGAGCCGAACTGGACGACGCTGGAGGCGTTCGACGACTACGTTCGCGGACGCGGGCTGACAGCCATCTTTGATCCGCAGTGGGTACGCTCTGCGGAGAGGCACGCCGTGGCGTTGGCGCGACACTGGGGGAACTGACCGGCAGCGTTGCCGGTGGCCCGAGATTTGCACGTGAGAAGTGGGGAGTAGGTGAGACGTGGCGACTAATTCTGAAGCGAATGTTATTCCGCTGCATGGTAATTCGAACAGGACGGCGGCGGCGCTCCGGCGCGGTGCGCAGCGCGCGGAGGCAGCGCGCCGACATCCGTCGCTGCTCTCCAATCCCGATCAACGCGCCACCGCCGAGGAGATGGCCGCGGTGGTGCTGGAGATCGACGCGCAGCGGTCGGCGGGCGAACCCGGCCCCAACGAGTTGGCCGCGCGGATCAGCGCGGTGTCGGAGTTCCTGCGCAAGCGGCTGACCGGTGACTACGTCGTCGACGGCTTCGGCTTCGACCGGCATCTGAACGACGCCGTGCTGCTGCCGATGATGCGGGTGCTGTTCAACAACTGGTTCCGGGTCGAGGTCAGCGGGATCGAGAACCTGCCGGTCAGCGGCGCCGGGCTGGTGGTGGCCAACCACGCCGGGGTGCTGCCGCTGGACGGCCTGATGGCCTCGGTCGCGGTGCACGATCACCATCCCAGCGGGCGGGACCTGCGACTGCTGGCAGCGGATCTGGTGTTCGACACCCCAATGCTGGGGCAGTTGGCCCGCAAGGCCGGGCACACCATGGCCTGCGCCGCCGACGCGCACCGGCTGCTGGCCGGTGGCGAGCTGACCGCGGTCTTCCCCGAGGGCTACAAGGGCCTGGGCAAGCACTTCCGGGATCGCTACAAGCTGCAGCGGTTCGGCCGCGGCGGGTTCGTCGCGGCGGCGCTGCGGACCGGAGCCCCGATCATCCCGTGCTCGATCGTCGGCTCCGAGGAGATCTACCCGATGGTGGCCGACCTGAAGCTGCTGGCGCGGCTGTTGGGGCTGCCGTATTTCCCGGTCACGCCGCTGTTCCCGCTGGCCGGACCGGCCGGATTGATCCCGCTGCCGTCGAAGTGGCACATCGCCTTCGGCACCCCGATCGAAACGGCCGGCTACGACGACACCGCGGCCGATGACCCGATGGTCACCTTCGAGCTCACCGACCAGGTCCGCGAGACCATCCAGCAGACGCTCTACCAGCTGCTGAGCAACCGCCGGAACACCTTCCTGGGCTGACGGCCCCGGGCTGAGCCGCCCGGCTACAGACCGAGCCGGGCGGCGATGGCCGCGACCTGCTCGTCGGCCTCGCTGTCGCTGGCGGCCTCACCGATCATGGTGACGATGCTGGTGATGACCGGCTGGCCCGCCTCGTCGCTGACCTCGGCGCGCAGCTCGACGATGACGGTGCCGTGCGACTCGATCATCGAGTCCAGGTAGGAGTCGAAGTACAGCTTGTCGCCGGTCTTGAGCGGGCGGTGAAACTCCAGCTTCTGGTCGCGGTGGATGATCCGGGCCAGGTTGATGCCGACATCGAACTGCTTGAACATCTCCAGCTGGACCTGCCGGCCGGCCACCGCGACGAAGGTCAGCGGCGCGATGACGGTGTCGTAGCCCAGCTCGGCGGACGCCTCGTAGCTGCGGTGCGCGGGATGCTCGTCCTTGACCGCCCGGGCGAACTCGCCGATCTTCTGCCTGCCGACCTCGAAGTAATCGGGGTAGCGGTAGTGCGAACCGATGATCTCCTCGGCGATGGTCATGACGGTGCTCGTTCCCCTGGTCGACGTCGGGTGCCGGGTGTGAAATGCAATCGGCGCTCAGCGGGCGCAGCCTATCAAGCCTGGGCGGATCGGCGGTGTCCCACGGCCGTGTCCCACGGCGGTGCCCCACGGCGGTGCCCCACCGTCGAGCCCTGCCGCGGCGTCGCTCAGCCCTTGTCGTGACGGCGGGAGGCCAGCGCCGCGAGTGCGCCGCCTGCCGCGCCCAGGGCCAGCGCCGAGGGCACCCCGATCCGGGCGGCCTTGCGCGCGGTGCGGAAATCGCGGATCTCCCAGCCCCGCTCGCGGGCCACCTCGCGCAGGTCCCCGTCCGGATTGATCGCCACCGCGGTGCCGACCAGGGTGAGCATCGGCACGTCGTTGTAGCTGTCGGAGTAGGCCGTGCAGCGCCGCAGGTTCAGCCCCTCCCGGATGGCCAGCGCGCGCACCGCGTGCGCCTTGCCGGGGCCGTGCAGGATCTCGCCGACCAGTCGGCCGGTGAACACCCCGTCGACGGATTCGGCGACGGTGCCCAGCGCGCCGGTCAGCCCCAGCCGCTTGGCGATCGTCTCGGCCAGCTCGTAGGGGGTAGCGGTGACCAGCCAGACCTGCTGGCCGGCGTCCAGGTGCATCTGCGCCAGATCCCGGGTGCCCGGCCAGATCTTGTCCGCCAGGATCTCGTCGTAGATCTCCTCGCCCAGCGCGCTGAGCTCGGCGGTCGGCCGACCCTCGATGAAGGACAGCGCCTTGCGTCGGCCCTCGGCGACATCCTCGCTGTTCTCCCGGCCGGTCAGCTGGAACTTGGCCTGGGCGTAGACGAACTTCGCGACGTCGAGATAGGTGAAGTAATCGCGGGCCGCCAGCCCGCGGGCGAAGTGCACCAGCGACGAGCCCTGCACCAGCGTGTTGTCGACGTCGAAGAAGGCGGCCGCGGTCAGGTCGGCCGGCGGGGCCGGCCGCTCGGCGGGTTCTCCCTCGGCGGGCGCTGCCTCGGCCTGCGCCGCCTCGGCCTGCGCCGCCTCGGCGGCGGCGTCCAGGTCCGCGACGGCGCGCTCGGCGCTCGCCTCGCCGGCGCCAGCCGAAAAGGTGTCGTCGGTCATTACTCCCCCTGGTTGCAGGCGTCGGACATCAACCTTAACGATCACCCGGGGACCGCACATTCCGGACACCCGTCGCCGCACCGCCCGCGTCGCTGCGCCACACTGGTGGCCGATGGAACCCGCGCGGATCGAACTGTTGAGCCGGGCCGGCTGCACCCTGTGCACCCGGCTGGCCGGACGACTGACCGAACTGGCCGGTGAGCTGGGCTTCGGGCTGGTCGTCACCGATGTCGACGACGAAGCCGCCGCCGGGCGTCCGGCGCTGCGGGCCGAATACGGCGATCGGCTGCCGGTGGTGCTGCTCGATGACGTCGAGCACAGCTACTGGGATCTCGACGAGCCGCGACTGCGCGCCGACCTGGCCGCCCGCCGCGGACCCGACCAGCCCGGCTGACCAGGGAATTCGAACTCAAACGCGAATAATTTGGTGGGCCGCGCCGTCAACGTCTACCGTGGATCGAAGTTTTCTTTACGGGTGTTCACCGGCGACGGCAAGGGAGCGGGCAGGGTGATGTCCTCCGAGGTGACGCGGTGAGTGTGCTGCTGTTCGGCGTTTCACATCGCAGCGCACCGGTGTCGGTGCTCGAACAGCTCTCCACCGACGAGGCCGACCAGGCCAAGATCATCGATCAGCTGCTGCAGTCCGCCCTGGTCACCGAGGCGATGGTGCTGGCGACCTGCAACCGGGTCGAGGTCTACGCGGTGGTCGACGCCTTCCACGGCGGCCTGTCGGTGATCGGCCAGGTACTCGCCGAACGGTCCGGCATGTCGCTGGGGGACCTGACCAAATACGCCTACGTGCGCTACGCCGAGGCGGCCGTCGAGCACCTGTTCTCGGTGTCCGCGGGCCTGGATTCGGCGGTGATCGGCGAACAGCAGGTGCTCGGCCAGGTGCGGCGCGCCTACGCCGCCGCCGAGGCCAACCGAACCGTCGGGCGCACCCTGCACGAGCTGTCCCAGCGGGCACTGTCGGTCGGCAAGCGGGTGCACACCGAGACCGGCATCGACGCCGCCGGCGCCTCGGTGGTGTCGGTCGCGCTCGGCATGGCCGAGGCGCCGCTGAGCGGCCTGGCCGGGCGGACCGCCGTCATCGTCGGGGCCGGATCGATGGGCGCTCTCAGCGGCGCGCACCTGGCCCGGGCCGGCATCGGCCGGGCCTACGTGGTCAACCGGTCCATGCCGCGGGCCCGTCGGCTCGCGGAGAACCTGTGCGAGCAGGGCGTGCTGGCGACCGCGGTATCGCTCGACGACGTCGCGGGCGCGCTGGTCGGTGCCGACGTGGTGATCTCCAGCACCGGTGCGGTCCGGCCGGTGGTGTCGCTGGCCGACGTGCACCACGCGCTGGCCCAGCGTTCGGCGGCCGAGCAGGACCGCCCGCTGGTGATCTGCGATCTGGGTATGCCCCGCGACGTCGATCCGGCGGTCAGCGGGCTGCCCGGGGTCGTCGTCGTCGACATGGACCGCATTCAGCGTGAGCCGGCCGCCCGGGCGGCCGCCGGGGACGCCGACGCGGCCCGCACCATCGTCGCCACCGAGGTCGCCACCTACCTGGCCCGGCAGCGGATGGCCGAGGTCACCCCGACCGTCACCGCGCTGCGCCAGCGCGCCGCCGACGTCATCGAGGCCGAGTTGCTGCGGCTGGACAACCGGCTGCCGGAGCTGGACTCCACCCACCGCCATGAGGTCGCCAAGACCGTCAAGCGAGTGGTGGACAAGCTGCTGCACGCCCCGACCGTGCGGGTCAAGCAGCTGGCCGGCGCGCCCGGCGGCGACAGCTACGCCGAGGCGCTGCGCGAGCTGTTCGAGCTCGACCCCACCGCCGTCGACGCCGTCGCCACCGCCGGTGAGCTGCCCGCCGTCGACGCGCTCGGCGAGGGCACCGCTTTTGATCCGAGCACCGCGTTCGGCGCGGGCTCCGCGTTCGGCGAGAGCACCGAGTAGTCCCTTGAGCACTGCACGATTCACCGGGGACAACCCGGTCCGGGTGGGTACCCGCGGAAGTCAGCTGGCCACCACCCAGGCCGGCACCATCCGGGACGCGATCATCGCCCTGGGGTATCCCGCCGAGCTGGTCATCATCTCCACCAAGGGCGACCGCTCCGGCGCGCCGATCGCCGAACTCGGCGTCGGGGTGTTCACCGCGGAGCTGCGCGAGGCGATCGCCGACGACCGCGTCGACATCGCCGTGCACTCCTACAAGGACCTGCCGACGGCCGTCGACCCGCGGCTGGCGGTCCCCGCCACCCCGGCCCGGGTGGACCCGCGCGATGCCCTGGTGGCCCGCGACGGGCTGGTGCTGGGGGAGTTGCCGGTCGGCTCGCTGCTGGGCACCTCGTCGGTGCGCCGGGCCGCGCAGCTTAGAGCACTGGGTCTCGGTTTGGAAATCCGCCCCCTACGAGGCAACCTAGATACCAGGTTGAACAGGGTAAGCAGCGGCGAACTCGACGCCATCGTGGTTGCCCGAGCGGGGCTCACCCGCATCGGGCGGGTGGATGCGATCACCGAGACGCTGGAGCCGGTACAGATGCTGCCGGCCCCGGCTCAGGGGGCGCTCGCGCTCGAATGCCGTGCCGGTGACACCGAGCTGATCGAACTGTTGGCGAAGTTGAACGACGCCGACACGCACGCAGCCGTCACCGCGGAGCGAATCCTGCTCGCCGAACTGGAGGCGGGCTGTTCCGCACCGGTCGGGGCGATCGCCGAGGTGGTCGAGTCGATCGATGAGGACGGCAACGTTTTCGAGGAACTGTCGCTGCGCGCGTGCGTGGCGGCGGTCGACGGATCCGACGTGATCCGCGCGTCCGGCATCGGGTCTCCCGAACGGGCCGCCGAACTGGGACGTTCGGTGGCTGCGGAGCTCTTCGAGCTGGGTGCGCGTGAACTGATGGCCGCCTCGCGCTAGCGGGGCGTCCGGAAAGCAGTGGGTGTGATAGATGACCACGCGAGTGCGTAAGGCCAAGCCGGGCCTCATCACGTTCGTGGGCTCGGGGCCCGGTGATCCGGGGCTGCTGACGATGCGGGCGAAGGCGGTGTTGGGTCACGCGGCGCTGGTATTCACCGACCCCGACGTGCCCGAGTCCGTGCTGCGCCTGGTCGGCGCCGAACTGCCGCCGGCCGTCGGGCCCGCGCGCGCCCCCGAGGGTGACGAGAAGGCCACCGCCGCGGCGAACCCGGCCGTGCTGTCCGGTGACGCCGACGTGCGCCCGGCCCTCGGCGATCCGGCCGAGGTGGCCAAGACGATGGTGGCCGAGGCTCGCCGCGGTCACGACGTGGTGCGCCTGGTCTTCGGTGACCCGCTGTCGCTGGACCCGGTGCTCGCCGAGGTCAACGCCGTCGCCAAGACTCAGGTCGGCTTCGAGATCGTGCCCGGGCTGCCGGCGACCACCGCGGTGCCCACCTACGGCGGCCTGCCGCTGGGCTCCTCGCACACCGTCGCCGACGTCCGCGGCGACGTGGACTGGGCGGCGCTGGCCGCCGCGCCCGGCCCGCTGATCCTGCAGGCCGGCCCCGAGCACCTCGCCGACGCCGCCCGCACCCTGATCGAGTACGGCCTGGCCGAGAACACCGCCTGCGTGGTGACCGCGCAGGGCACCACCTGCCAGCAGCGTTCGGTGGAGACCACCCTCGGTGGCCTGACCGACCGGGCCGCCCTCGGCGGCACCGACCCGGCCGGCCCGCTGACCGGCCCGCTGGTGGTGACCATCGGCCGCACGGTGTCGCACCGGGCGCGGCTGAACTGGTGGGAGAGCCGCGCCCTGTACGGCTGGACCGTGCTGGTGCCGCGCACCAAGGACCAGGCCGGCGAGATGAGCGACCGGCTGGTCTGCCACGGCGCGGTGCCGATGGAGGTGCCGACCATCGCCGTCGAGCCGCCGCGCAGCCCCGCCCAGATGGAGCGCGCGGTCAAGGGCCTGGTCGACGGCCGCTACCAGTGGGTGGTGTTCACCTCGACCAACGCCGTGCGCGCGGTGTGGGAGAAGTTCGCCGAGTTCGGCCTGGACGCCCGGGCGTTCTCCGGGGTCAAGATCGCCTGCGTGGGCGAGGCGACCGCCGAGCGGGTGCGGGCCTTCGGCATCAGCCCCGAGCTGGTGCCCGCCGGTGAGCAGTCCTCGCTGGGGCTGCTCGACGAGTTCCCGCCCTACGACGACATCTTCGACCCGGTGAACCGGGTGCTGCTGCCGCGCGCCGACATCGCCACCGAGACGCTGGCCGAGGGGCTGCGGGAACGCGGCTGGGAGATCGAGGACGTCACCGCCTACCGGACCGTGCGGGCGGCGCCGCCGCCGGCGCAGACCCGGGAGATGATCAAGACCGGCGGGTTCGACGCCGTGTGCTTCACCTCCAGCTCGACGGTGCGCAACCTGGTCGGCATCGCCGGCAAGCCGCACGCGCGCACCATCGTCGCCTGCATCGGCCCGAAGACGGCCGAGACGGCCGCCGAGTTCGGGCTGCGGGTCGACGTGCAACCGGAGACCGCCGCGATCGGGCCGCTGGTCGACGCGCTGGCCGAGCACGCCGCCCGGCTGCGCGCCGAGGGCGCACTGCCCCCGCCGCGCAAGAAGAGCCGGCGCCGGTAACCGGGTCGGTTCCCGAACATGTATCCCCGGCACCGGCCCCGCCGGCTGCGCGGCACGGCCGCGATGCGCCGGCTGGTCGCCGAGACCTCGCTGGAACCGCGGCAGCTGGTGCTGCCGATGTTCGTCGCCGACGGCATCGACGAGCCGCGGCCGATCGCCTCGATGCCCGGCGTCGTCCAGCACACCCGGGACTCGCTGCGGGCGGCCGCCGAATCGGCGGTCGCCGCCGGGGTCGGCGGGCTGATGCTGTTCGGGGTGCCGCGCGAACAGGACAAGGACGGCTGCGGCTCGGTGGGCACCGACGCCGACGGCATCCTCAACGTCGCGCTGGCGGATCTGGCCGCCGACCTGGGTGAGGCCACCGTGCTGATGGCCGACACCTGCCTCGACGAATTCACCGACCACGGCCACTGCGGGGTGCTCGACGCCCGGGGCCGGGTCGACAACGACGCCACCAATGACCGCTACGTGGCGCTGGCGCTGGCCCAGGCCGCGGCCGGCGCGCAGGTGGTGGCGCCCAGCGGCATGATGGACGGCCAGGTCGCCGCCATCCGTGCCGGCCTGGACGACGCCGGGCACGCCGACGTGGCGATCCTGGCCTACGCCGCGAAGTACGCCTCGGCGTTCTACGGGCCGTTCCGGGAGGCGGTCGGGTCCAGCCTGACCGGGGACCGTCGTACCTATCAGCAGGACAGCGCCAACATCCGGGAGTCGCTGCGCGAGATCGAGCTGGACCTCGCCGAGGGCGCCGACCTGGTGATGGTCAAGCCCGCGCTGGCCTACCTGGACGTGCTGCGCGCGGCCGCCGAGGTGTCGACGGTGCCGGTCGCGGCCTACCAGGTCTCCGGCGAGTACGCGATGATCGCGGCGGCGGCGGCCAACGGCTGGCTGGACGGCCGGGCGGCGGCGTTGGAGTCGCTGCTGTGCATCCGCCGGGCCGGCGCCGATATTGTGCTGAGCTATTGGGCCGCCGAGGCGGCCGGCTGGCTGGGCGGCTGATCCGGCCGGCCGGAGGAACGAGAGGCGTGCGATGACCGAGCGCGATCCGCAGACCCCGGTGTTGTTCGCCGAGAGCGGTTCCAGCCTGCTGTGGCTGCTGTCCGGCCCGGCCGCCGCGGGAATGATGGTCTACATCCAGTTCACCAGCGGCGCGCCGATCAACTGGCTGGTCCCCACGGTCTTCTTCGTGCTGGTGACCTTCTTCGTCGGGATCATGGTGTTCGCCGCCCGGGTGCACACCTCGGTGCAGTTGACCGCCGACGAGCTGCGCCAGGGCACCCAGATCACCCCGGTGTCGGAGATCCTCGGGCTGTACCCGGAGGCGCCGGTGCGCTCGGCGACGTCCGGGCCGGTGGCGATGAACCCGCTGACCGCCCGGGCGCTGCGCCGGGCCGGGGTGGACCTGGAGGACGAGCCCGAGCCCGAGCTTGACGACGCCGCCAAGCTGGCGGAGAAGTGGCAGGCCGCGCCGGCGCTGGGCGAGCTGACCGGGGTGCCCAAGGGCCGCACCGGGATCGGGTTGCAGATGGCCGGGCCGCGCACCGTGCAGGCCTGGGCGCGTAATCATCGCCGGTTGCGGGCGGCGCTGACCGCGCTGCTGGAGCAGCGCGCGGAGTCGGGCCGATGAGCCCGGCCCGCACGCGGGCGCGCCCGGCGGTCTGGTTCGCCATCGCGGCGCTGTCCGCGGTGGCGTGTGTGATCGCCTGGTCCACCGCGCAGCGCAGCGTCGACGTCGCGCCGGTGATCGAGGGCGCGCCGGCCACCGTGACGGTGGTCTATGACCCGCAGTGGCTGGCACTGTCGCTGCTTGCGGCCGCGGCCGCCGGCATCGCGGTGGTGCTCGGCGTGGCCGGGCGGGTGTGCGCCGCGCGCGGCTGAGCAACCGGTCACCCAGGCCTTGGCGGATACCCCCATGGGGTATATTATTTCCCTATACCCCATGGGGGTACCTGACAGAATGAGGTTGAAGATGGCCAGCAGCGAATACCAGGTCAGCGGAATGTCCTGCGGGCACTGCGAGAAGGCGGTGCGCGACGAGGTCGGCGGCCTGCCCGGCGTGGCGAACATCGAGGTCAGCGCGCAGACCGGGCGCCTGGTCGTCACCGCCGACGCCGTCGACGACGCCGCGGTGCTGGCCGCGGTGGCCGAGGCCGGGTACTCGGCCGTCCGGTTGCCATGAACCCCGCGGCCTCCTCGGCGGCCATTGAGCTGCGGATCGGCGGCATGACCTGCGCGTCGTGCGCAAACCGCATCGAACGCAACCTGAACCGGCTCGACGGCGTCACCGCCACGGTCAACTACGCCACCGAGAAGGCCAAGGTGCGGGTGCCCGACGGCTACGACCCGGCCCGGTTGATCGAATCGGTGCAGAACACCGGGTATTCGGCCACCCTGCCCGAGCAGCCGGACGCCGCCCCGGGCGCCCCGGCCGATCAGGACGCCGACCCCGAGCTGGCCGCGCTGCGGACCCGGCTGCTCGTCAGCACCGCGCTGACCGTGCCGGTGATCGCGCTCGCGATGGTGCCCGCGCTGCAGTTCACCTACTGGCAGTGGGCGTCGCTGACGCTGGCCGCGCCGGTCATCGTGTGGGGCGCCTGGCCGTTCCACCGGGCGGCCTGGGCGAACCTGCGCCGCGGCACCGCCACCATGGACACGCTGATCTCGATCGGGACGCTCGCCGCGTTCGGCTGGTCGCTCTACGCGCTGTTCCTCGGCACCGCCGGCGAGCCCGGGATGCGGCACGGTTTTGACCTGACCCTGCAGCGCTCCGACGGCGCGGCCAACATCTACCTGGAGGTCGGCGCCGGGGTCACCATGTTCATCCTGGCCGGCAAGTACTTCGAGCGGCGGGCCAAACGCCGGGCCGGCGCGGCACTGCGCGCGCTGCTGGAGCTCGGCGCCAAGGACGTCGCGGTGCTCCGCGGCGGCGTCGAGCGGCAGATCCCGATCGAGGAGCTGGCCGTCGGCGACGAGTTCGTGGTGCGGCCGGGGGAGAAGATCGCCACCGACGGCGAGGTCGTCGCGGGCAGCTCGGCCATCGACGCGTCCATGCTGACCGGCGAATCGGTACCCGTCGAGGTCGGGGTGGGCGACCGGGTCGCCGGGGCCTGCATCAATGCCGGTGGCCGGCTGGTGGTGCGGGCCACTCGGGTCGGCGCCGACACCCAGCTGGCCCAGATGGCCCGGCTGGTCGAGGACGCCCAGACCGGCAAGGCCCAGGTCCAGCGGCTGGCCGACCGGATCTCCGGGGTGTTCGTCCCGATCGTCATCGTCATCGCCGTCGGCACCCTGATCGGCTGGCTGGTCGCCGGCTACCCGGCGGCCGCGGCGTTCACCGCCGCCGTCGCGGTGCTGGTGATCGCCTGCCCGTGCGCGCTGGGACTGGCCACGCCGACCGCGCTGCTGGTCGGCACCGGTCGCGGCGCCCAACTCGGCGTGCTGATCCGGGGCCCGGAGGTGCTCGAATCCACCCGCCGGGTCGACACCGTGGTGCTGGACAAGACCGGCACCGTCACCACCGGGCGGATGACGCTGGTCGACGTCGTCGCCGCACCCGGCACCGACCGCGACGAGCTGCTGCGGCTGGCCGGTGCGCTGGAGGACGCCTCCGAGCATCCGATCGGGGCGGCCATCGCGGCCGCCGCCGCGGACCGGGTCGGCGCGCTGCCGGCGGCGCGGGACTTCGCCAACGTGCGGGGCCGGGGCGTGCGCGGGATCGTCGAGGACCGCTCGGTGGTCGTCGGCCGCGAGTCGCTGCTGGCCGATGCGCCGATCGGCCCGGAGTTGGCCCAGGCGAAGGCCGCGGCCGAGGCCCGGGGTCAGACCGTCGTGGTGGCCGGCTGGGACGGCGCCGCCCGCGGCCTGCTGGTGGTCGCCGACGCCGTCAAACCCGACAGCGCCGACGCCGTCGCCCGGCTGCGCGGGCTCGGCCTGCACCCGGTGCTGCTGACCGGCGACAACGCCGCGGTGGCCGCCCGGGTGGCCACCGAGGTTGGCATCGACGAGGTGATCGCCGAGGTGCTGCCCGCCGAGAAGGTCGAGGTGGTGGCCGGGTTGCAGGCCCGCGGCAAGGTCATCGCGATGGTCGGCGACGGGGTCAACGACGCCCCCGCGCTGGCCACCGCCGACCTGGGCCTGGCGATGGGCACCGGCACCGACGCCGCCATCGAGGCCGCCGACATCACCCTGGTGCGCGCCGACCTGGGCAGCGTGGTCGATGCCATCCGGCTGTCCCGCAAGACGCTGGGCACCATCAAGGGCAACCTGTTCTGGGCGTTCGCCTACAACGTGGCGGCCATCCCGCTGGCCGCGGCGGGGCTGCTCAACCCGATGCTCGCCGGCGCCGCGATGGCGCTGTCCAGCGTGTTCGTCGTCGGCAACAGCCTGCGGCTGCGCCGGTTCCGCTGAGCCGGGCCGGTCGGCCGGCCCGAGTCGGTGGGGCGCCGGTCAGTCGGCCCGGCGCAGCAGCACGGCCTGCTCGAACGGCAGCCGCGGGAACACGACGCGGGCCGCGCCGGTGACGTGCGGGGCCGCCGCGGCCTTGTCGACGACCCGCGGGTCGACCACCCGGAAGGTCTTGCCGTGCCGGGTCATCAGCGCGCCGCCGTCGGCGACGAGGTTCTTTAGCCAGTCCCGGTCCGGGCCGTAGGTCAGCAGGATCGCCACCCCCTCGTCGGTGCTGAACACCGTCAGCGGGGTGCGGTAGGTCTTGCCGGACTTTCGCCCGACGTGCTCCAGGATGCCGAACGACGGGGCCCGCCCGGCCCACAGCCGCTGAATGGGGTTGGTGACGTGCCGGTTGAACCGGGCCAGTCGCTGGGGAAGTCGCATCTGTTCAGTGTTCCACTCCGACTGGCCCGTCGTCCTGGCCCAGCGCGCAGTGGTGTACGCGACACGCGGGGAACTGTGTACCGGAGTGAGCGCTGGCGGCGGGGCGACGGGGGACTGGCCCGTTCTGGCCCAGCGCGCAGTGGTGTACGCGACACGCGGGGAAATGTGTACCGGAGTGAGCGCTGGCGATGGAGGGATGGGCCCCTTCTGGCCCAGCGCGCAGTGGTGTACGCGGCGCGCGGGGAAATGTGTACCGGAGTGAGCGCTGGCGGCGGAGGGATGGGCCCCTTCTTGCCCAGCGCGCAACGGGGTACGCGACACGCGCGGAAGTGTGTACCGGAGTGAGCGCTGGCGGCGGGGCGGGGGGACCGCTGGCGGCGGGGCCGGGGGACCGGCCGCCGGGGACTGGCCGGCGGGCCACAATCAACGCCATGGGAATCCTGCCGAAGCCGCGCGCCACGCTCGGTGACGCCGAGGTCGCCGACGGTTTGGGGCGCGCCGTCGCGGTGATCAATCCGCTGCTCGACCTGCTGGCCGAGACCGACGCGACCGGGCTGCGTGGGCGCACCCACCGCCTGCTGCGGCCGCCGCGCCGGCTGCGCGACCGCATCCGCAGGTACCGGCTGCGGCGGCGCCGCGCCAAGGCCGGCCGGGCGCCGAGCAGCGCCGACCGGGCCCGCAACGCCGGTGCCCGGGTGCTCGACGCCGCCGATCTGCCCGGCACCGCGTCCTGGCAGCGGATGGACCGCGACGAGCGGGTGCACTGGTGGGTGAACCGGGTCGGCGCGCTGGACAACCTGGTGGTCGCCTCTCCCGGGGCGTTCGGCGCGCTGGCCCGCTTTGTGCCGGTCGCCGACCTCGCCGGGTTCGTCAACCAGGCCGTCATCCTGTGCGCGGTGGCCCGCGAGTACGGGGTGACCGATCAGTCCCAGCAGGTCCGGCTGCTCGCCGAGGTGCTGTGCCGGCGCACCCTGCCCGACGGCACCCTGCCCGACGGCGCCCAGCCGGCCGAGCCGCCCCGGCCAGAGCCATTGCCGCAGGCGCCGCCGACCGGCTGGAAACCGCTGAGCGCGATCACCTCCTCGATGCCGGTGCAGGTGACCCGGACGATGTGGCAGCTGGCCGGCATCCTGCGGGCGATCTTCGAGGAGGCGGGCAAGCGTCCGCAGCCCACCAGGTGGTACCGGTGGACGGCGATGCTGCCCGGGATCGGCTGGATCGCGAGCTACTTCGGTGAGCACGGCGCGCTGGCCCGGGCCGCCCGCGCCGGGCAGGGCTGGCTGACCGCCCACCAGGCCGGCGCGGCCCCGGGGGCCGGCGAGCCGGACTGAACCGGCTCAGCCCGGCAGCCCGCGCAACTCGGCGCGGCCGGCTCAGCCCAGCAGCCCGCGCAACTCGGCGCGGCCGGCGTCGTCCAGCGGCAGCAGCGGGCGGCGCGGATCCCCGACGCCGCGGCCGAGCAGCTCCAGGCCGGCCTTGACGGTGCTGGGCAGCCCGCCGGCGACGATGAAACGCAGCAGCGGGGCCAGCTCGTCGTAGATCACCCGGGCCCGCTCGGTGTCCCCGGCGCGCACCGCCGCGTACAGGTCCAGGCACGGCTGCGGGCGCAGGTTCGGCGCCGCCGTGCACCAGCCCGTCGCACCGGCCGTCAGCGCGTCGAGCACCAGCGGGTTGCTGCCGTTGTAGTACGGCAGCTGCCCGCCGGAGAGTTCCCTGAGCGCCAGCATGCGGTTCAGGTCACCGGTGGACTCCTTGACCATGGTGAGGTTGTCCACGTCGCCGAACATCTGCACCAGCAGCTCCGGAGACATGTCGACGCCGCTGGTCGCGGGGTTGTTGTAGGCCATGATCGGGATGCCGATGGCCGCGCCGATCGCCGCGTAGTGGGTGGCGATCTCCCGGTCGTTGAGTTTCCAGTAGGACACCGGCAGCACCATCACCGCGGTGGCCCCGGCCTGCTCGGCCTTGCGGGCCCGGCGGATGGTGTTGGCGGTGGTCAGGTCCCCGGCCCCGACGATGACCGGCACCCGGCCGCCGACCGCGTCCACGGTGGCCTCGACGACGGTGTCGAACTCGTCCTCGCTGAGGTAGGCGGCCTCCCCGGTGCTGCCCAGCGGGGCGATGGCGTGCGCCCCGGTGTTGACCAGGGTGTCGACCAGGCCGGTCAGCGCGGCGGTGTCGATCCCGCCGTCGGCGCCGAACGGGGTGACGGGGTAGGCGATGATGCCGTGGATCTCGGTGCTCACGGGGGCGGGTCCTCTCGGTCGGTGCGGATCGATCAGTGCGACAGCGCGTCGGGGTGCCGGGCCAGCGCGCGCCGGGCGTAGTAGGCGAAGTTGGCCTGGCTGCGCTTGGGGGTCAGCGTCCAGTCGTGCGCCTCCCGGGCCAGCGCCGGCGGCAGCTCGGCGACGGTGCCGGCGGCCATCGCGGCCAGCTGCAGTTTGGCGGCCCGCTCGATCAGGATCGCCAGCGAGCAGGCCTCCTCGACGCTGGCGCCGGCGATGACGTGCCCGTGGTGCGCCAGCAGGATCGCCTTCTTGTCGCCCAGTGCGGCGGTGATGATCTCGCCTTCCTCGTTGCCGACCGGCACCCCGGGCCAGTCCGCCAGGAACGCGCAGTCGTCGTAGAGCGGGGTGACGTCCATGTGCGAGACGATCAGCGGGACCTCCAGCATCGACAGCGCCGCGACGTGGAACGGGTGGGTGTGCACGATGCAGTTGACGTCCGGACGGGCCCGGTAGATCCAGGAGTGAAAACGGTTGGCCGGGTTGGCCATCCCGGTGCCCTCCAGCACGTTGAGGTCCTCATCGACCAGCAGCAGGTTGTCCTCGGTGATCTCGTCGAAACCGAGCCCGAGCTGCTGGGTGTGATAGGTGCCGGGCCGCTCGGCGCGGGCGGTGATCTGCCCGGCCAGCCCGGAGTCGTGGCCGGCGTCGAACAGCGCCCGGCAGGTCAGCGCGATCTTCGCCCGGGTGCTCAGGGTCGAGTCGGCCACCTGCCCGGACAGTCGGTCCAGGGCGCGCCGCATCAGGTCGGACTTGCTGTCGTGGAAGGTGCTCATCGGGCGTCCTCTCGGTGCGATAGCCCACCCTAAGACACTCTGTGTCATATCGTCAATGAAGTTGCCTCTGGGCCGGTAGTCTGACGCCGACGGCGGAAAACGGAGGAACCGGCAATGACGGCGCTGATGCGCACCGTGCGACGGCAGCGGGCCCTGACCCTGGCGGACCTGGCCGCCGCCACCGGCCTGACCAAGAGCTACCTGTCCAAGGTCGAGCGGGCCCGCAGCACGCCGTCGATCTCGGCGGCGATGAAGATCGCCCGGGCGCTCGAGGTCGACGTCGCCCGGCTGTTCACCGACGACCCGGCCGCCGCGTCGCTGACCGTCGAACGCGCCGCCGAGCACGCCGGCGGCCGCAGCCACCCGATCGCCGCGACCATGCTGGGCAAGGCGATGGCACCGTTCCTGGTCCGGCCCGGCCGCCAGTTCGCCACCCTGGACCAGGCCACCCACCCCGGGCAGGAATTCATCTTCGTGCACCGCGGCAGCGTCGAGTTGAACCACGACGGCCGGGTCACCGCGCTGGAGGCCGGTGACTGCGCCTACTTCGACGCCGCCGCGCCGCACGCGCTGCGCCGGGTCGGCGCGGAGCCCGCCGAGGTCATCGTCGTCACCTACGCCGAGCCGGGCCGCGATTAGGCGCCCACCTGCGCTCCTGGGAGACTGGTCGGCATGAGCAAGACCGACCTGTCGGCCGCCCTGTTCGCCGAAGCCTCCCGGGTGATCCCCGGCGGGGTGAACTCGCCGGTCCGGGCCTTCCAGTCGGTCGGCGGCACCCCGCGGTTCATCAGCTCCGCCAGCGGTGCCCGGCTGACCGACGCCGACGGCAACAACTACGTCGACCTGGTGTGTTCCTGGGGCCCGATGATCCTGGGCCACGCCCACCCGGCGGTCGTGGCGGCCGTCACCCGGGCCGCCGTCGACGGGCTGTCCTTCGGGGCGCCGACGGCCAGTGAGTCCGAACTGGCCCGCGAGATCATCGGCCGGGTCGAGCCGGTGCAGCGGCTGCGGCTGGTCAACTCCGGCACCGAGGCCACCATGAGCGCGCTGCGGCTGGCCCGCGGCTACACCGGCCGGGCCAAGGTGGTGAAGTTCGCCGGCTGCTACCACGGCCACGTCGACGCGCTGCTGGCCGCCGCCGGATCCGGGGTGGCCACCCTGGGCCTGCCCACCTCGCCCGGGGTCACCGGGGCCAGCGCCGCCGACACCATCGTGCTGCCCTACAACGATGTGGCCGCCGTCGAGGAGGCCTTCGACCGCTGCGGGCACGAGATCGCCGCCGTCATCACCGAGGCCAGCCCGGGAAACATGGGCTGCGTGCCGCCGCTGCCCGGCTTCAACGCCGCGCTGCGCCGGATCACCGCCGAACACGGCGCGCTGCTGATCCTCGACGAGGTGATGACCGGCTTCCGGGTCAGCCGCAGCGGCTGGTTCGGCGTGCAGCCGGTGCAGGCCGACCTGTTCACCTTCGGCAAGGTGATGAGCGGTGGCCTGCCCGCCGCGGCGTTCGGCGGCCGCGCCGAGGTGATGGAGCGGCTCGCCCCGCTCGGCCCGGTCTACCAGGCCGGCACGCTGTCCGGGAACCCGGTCGCGGTGGCCGCCGGCCTGGCCACCCTGCGGGCCGCCGACGACGCGGTCTACGCCGCGCTGGATGCCAACGCCGACCGGCTGGCCGGGCTGCTCACCGCCGCGCTGAGCGCCGAGGGCGTCGGGCACACCGTGGCGCGCGCCGGCAACATGCTCAGCGTCTTCTTCCTGCCGGACTCCGCACCGGATGCGCCGGTGACGAACTTCGACGAGGTCCAGGCCACCCAGACCTGGCGGTTCGCGCCGTTCTTCCACGCCCTGCTCGACGCCGGGGTGTACCCGCCGTGCAGCGCCTACGAGGCGTGGTTCGTCTCGGCGGCGCTGGACGACGACGCCTTCGGCACCATCGCCGCGGCGCTGCCCGCGGCGGCCCGCGCCGCCGCCGCGGCCACCGACCCGAAAGAGGCCCATGGCTGAGAAGACGATCGTGCACGTGATGCGGCACGGCGAGGTGCACAACCCGGAGCAGATCCTCTACGGCCGGCTGCCCGGCTACCGGCTGTCCGACCGGGGCCGCGGCCAGGCCGAGGCGGTGGCCGGCTGGCTGGCCGGCAACGACATCACCGCGGTGATCGCCTCCCCGCTGCAGCGCGCGCAGGAGACCGCCGCGCCGATCGCCGCCGCGCACGGCCTCACCGTGACCACCGACGACGAGCTGATCGAGTCGGCGAACGTATTCGAGGGCAAGCGGGTCTCCCCGGGCGACGGCGCGCTGCGCGATCCGCGCAACTGGAAGCACCTGCGCGACCCGATCACCCCGTCCTGGGGCGAGCCCTACCGGCAGATCGCGGCCCGGATGCAGGGCGCCCTGGACCGCGCCCGACGGGCGGCCGCCGGCCACGAGGCCGTCGTCGTCAGCCACCAGCTGCCGGTGGAGACGCTGCGCCGGGTCACGACGGGCAAGCGGCTGGCGCACTTTCCGACCCACCGCAAGTGCAACCTGGCGTCGCTGACCAGCTTCGCCTACGAGGGCGACGTGCTGGTCGGCTGGGGTTACGCGGAGCCGGCCGGACGGTGAGCGCCCAGTCCCGACCGGTGCTGTCTCGTCTGGTGGCGGGGCTGGCGGCGGCCCTGCTGACGGTGCTGGTGGCCGGCTGCTCGACCGGTGACGACGCCGTCGCCCAGGGCGGCACCTTCGAGTTCGTCGCCCCCGGCGGCAAGACCGACATCCGCTACGACCCGCCGTCGGAGCGCGGCGCGCCCGGCAAGATCTCCGGACCGGACCTGCTGGACCCGGACCGCACCATCGGCGTCGAGGACTTCCCCGGCGAGGTCGTGGTGCTCAATGTGTGGGGCCAGTGGTGCGGGCCGTGCCGCACCGAGATCACCGACCTGCAGCAGGTCTACCAGGCCACCCGGGACCTCGGCGTGGCGTTCCTGGGCATCAACGTCCGCGACTACAACCGCGACGCCGCGGTGGACTTCATCACCGACCGCAACATCACCTTCCCGTCCATCTACGACCCGGCGCTGCGCACCCTGATCGCGTTCGGCGGCAAGTACCCGACCACCACCACGCCGGCGACCATCGTGCTCGACCGGGAGCATCGGGTGGCCGCGGTGTTCCTGCGCGAACTGCTGGCCAGCGACCTGCAACCGGTGGTCGAACAGCTCGCCGCCGAGCCGGGGCCGGCCGGGACGCGTTGGGCCGGCAAGCCATGACCTGGGCCACCGAACTCGCCGCCAACGGTCCGGTGCTGCTCGCCCTCGGGGTGTGCGTGCTGGCCGGGCTGATCTCGTTCGCCTCGCCGTGCGTGGTGCCGCTGGTGCCCGGCTACCTGTCGTACCTGGCCGCCGTCGTCGGCGTCGAGGACCGGCCCGGCGCCGCAGTGTCCGGCGGGGCAGCATCCGGCGGGGCGGTATCGGGTGCCGGCGGGGCCGGGCTGGCCACCCGCGGCCGGGAACGACTGCGGGTCACCGGGTCGGCGCTGCTGTTCGTCGCGGGCTTCACCGCGGTGTTCGTGCTCGGCACGGTCGCCGTGCTCGGCATGACGACCACGCTGATCGTCAACCAGGTGCTGCTGCAGCGCGTCGGCGGCGTGCTGACCATCCTGATGGGGCTGGTGTTCATCGGGTTCATCCCGGCTCTGCAGCGCCAGGCCAGGTTCACCCCCCGTCAGCTGAGCACCGTCGCGGGCGCGCCGCTGCTCGGCGCGGTGTTCGGGCTGGGCTGGACGCCGTGTCTGGGCCCGACCCTGACCGGGGTCATCACCGCGGCCTCGGCCACCGACGGCGCCACCGTGTCGCGCGGGGTGCTGCTGGTCATCGCCTACTGCCTCGGCCTGGGCCTGCCGTTCGTGCTGCTGGCGCTGGGCGCCGGCTGGGCGGTCTCCGGGCTCGGTTGGCTGCGCCGCAACTCCCGGGTCATCCAGATCGTCGGCGGGGTGCTGCTGATCCTGGTCGGGCTGGCGCTGGTCACCGGGGCGTGGAACGAGTTCGTCTCCTGGGTCCGCGACGCGTTCGTCAGCGACGTGCGGATGCCGCTGTGAGCCGGGTGGTGAGCCTGGTGCGCAACACCTGGCGGGCGCTGACCTCGATGGGCACCGCGCTGGTGCTGCTGTTCCTGCTGGCCCTGGGCGCGGTGCCCGGCGCGATGCTGCCGCAGCGTTCGTTGAACGCGGGCAAGGTCGACGAGTACCTGGCCCAGCACCCGACGGTGGGCCCGTGGCTGGACCGGCTGGAGATGTTCGACGTCTTCTCCAGCTTCTGGTTCACCGCGATCTACGTGCTGTTGTTCGTCTCGCTGGTCGGCTGCCTGACGCCGCGGATGATCGAGCACGTCCGCACCCTCGGCGCGGTCCCGGTCCCGGCGCCGCGAAACCTGGCCCGGCTGCCCAAACACGCCGCGGGCACCGCGGCCGGCGACCCCGAACAGGTCGCGGCGACGGTGACCCGGCGGCTGCGCGGCTGGCGCACCGTCACCCGGCCCGACGGCGACGGGGTCACCGTGTCGGCGGAGAAGGGCTACCTGCGTGAGTTCGGCAACATCGTGTTCCACGTCGCGCTGCTGGGCCTGCTGGCCGCGGTGGCCGTCGGCAAGCTGGTCGGCTACGAGGGCAACGTCATCGTCATCGCTGACGGCGGCCCCGGGTTCTGTTCGGCCTCGCCGGCGGCGTTCGACTCGTTCCGGGCCGGCAACACCGTCGACGGCACCTCGCTGAACCCGATCTGCATCCGGGTCAACGACTTCGAGGCGAAGTACCTGTCCAGCGGGCAGGCACTGTCCTACGCCGCCGACATCGACTATCAGACCGGCGCGGACCTGGCCGACGGGACCTGGCAGCCGTATCGGCTGGAGGTCAACCATCCGCTGCGGGTTGGCGGGGACCGGATCTACCTGCAGGGCCACGGCTACGCCCCGACGTTCACGGTGCGCTTCCCGGACGGCCAGCAGCGCAGCCAGACCGTGCAGTGGCGCCCCGACGTGCAGACCACCCTGCTGTCCTCGGGCGTGGTGCGCATCGACCCGCCGGCCGGCACCTACCCGGACCCGGTGCAGCGGCGCAAGCATCAGATCGCCATCCAGGGCCTGCTGGCCCCGACCAAGGAACTGGACGGCACGCTGTTGACGTCGTCCTCGCCGGAGGCCCGCGATCCGGCGGTGGCGATCGACATCTACCGCGGCGACACCGGCCTGGACACCGGCCGGCCGCAGTCCATCTTCGATCTCGACGTGCGGATGATCGAGCAGGGCCGGTTGATCAAGGTCAACCGGAAGAACCTGTCCGCCGGTCAGAGCGTGACCCTCGAAGACGGCTCGGTGATCACCTTCGACGGCGTCACGCCGTTTGTGAACCTGCAGGTCAGTCACGATCCCGCGCAGATCTGGGTGTTGGTCTCGGCGATGGCGATGATGGCCGGCCTGCTGGTTTCGCTGCTGGTGCGCCGCCGCCGGGTGTGGGCGCGAATTGAGCCCGCGACCGATCGTCCGGGTACCGTGAACGTGGAGTTGGGCGGGTTGGCGCGTACCGACAACTCCGGCTGGGGCGACGAATTCGAGCGGCTGACGAAGCATCTGCTGGCCGACACCGGCTCGCCCGGCGACCGGAAGACCCGATGAACGCCGCAGAACACAACGGACGACACCCGCGTGGGTGCCAGCTGGAGGTCGGATGAACACCGAGCACGTTGACGTCGATCTGGCGCGCTACTCCGACTGGGCATTCACCTCGTCGGTGCTGGTGCTGGTGCTCGCGCTGCTGCTGCTGGCCACCGAGCTGGCCTACAGCCGCAGCCGCCGGGTTGCCGAGCGCGAGCTGGTCGCCGTCGGCGCCCCGGTCAGCGCCGACAGCAGCCTGCCCGGCGTGGTCAAGGACGCCCCGGTCCGCGGCCTGGAGGAACGCGCCGGCCGCGCCGGTCTGGCGCTGATCTACCTGGGCATCGGGCTGCTGATCGCCTGCGTGGTGCTGCGCGGGCTGTCCACCTCGCGGGTGCCGTGGGGCAACATGTACGAGTTCATCAACGGCGTCTGCCTGGCCGGGCTGATCGCCGCCGCGGTGGTGCTGCGCCGTCCGGCCTACCGGTCGCTGTGGGTCTTCGTGCTGGTGCCGATCCTGATCCTGCTGGGCGTGTCCGGTAAGTGGCTCTACACCCATGCCGCCCCGGTGATGCCGGCGCTGCAGTCCTACTGGCTGCCGATCCACGTGTCGGTGGTGATCGTCGGCTCCGGGGTGTTCCTGGTCGCCGGCGTGGCCAGCATCCTGTTCCTGCTGAAGACCTCCCGGTTCGCCGAACCGGATCAGACCGGAGCGCTGGCCCGGTTCATCGGCAAGCTGCCCGACGCCAAGTCGCTGGACCGGATCGCCTACCGCACCACCATCTTCGCCTTCCCGGTGTTCGGTTTCGGGGTGATCTTCGGCGCCATCTGGGCCGAGGAGGCCTGGGGCCGGTTCTGGGGCTGGGACCCCAAGGAGACGGTGTCGTTCATCGCCTGGGTGGTCTACGCGGCCTACCTGCACGCCCGGTCGACGGCCGGCTGGCGGGACCGCCGGGCGGCCTGGATCAACGTCGTCGGCTTCGTCGCCATGGTGTTCAACCTGTTCTTCATCAACCTGGTGACCGTCGGCCTGCACTCCTACGCCGGAGTCGGCTGAGCGGTCCCGGCCAACCATTGACCACATCGCAGCAGGAGGAGTGCACCGGGTGTCAGAGCAGCAGAGCTTCGGATCCGAACCGCGGCACGGCCGGGACATCGACGAGGCGCCGACCAGCCTGATCGAAGCCGTGCGGGACGACCACCCCGGCTATCCGGGCGCGGCGGCCGGCGACTTCCGCTCCGAGCGACGCTTCACCGCGCCGGAGCCGCAGACCCCGCCGATCGGCATGCCCTCGGTCGACCCGTTCGGGCAGACCGGCGGTCAGGCCGGCTACCTCGGCGGCTTCCCCGGCCAGGGCGCGCCGCGGCCGGTGGCCACCCCGCCGGGTGCGCCGCTGCCGCCGCCGGTCCGCCCGTCGGTGCCGTCGACCCCGTACCCCGACCTGTCCACCAGCGCGCTGCTGCCCCAGGCCCGCCCGGCGCCGTCGGGAGGCTGGCGGCGCTGGCTGTACCTGGGCACCGGCAAGCTGGTCAACGTCGGCGACGGCCCGCGCGAGGTGCACCGCAAGAACCTCATCGCGCACGCCGAGCAGCCGCTGACCGGGTGCTACCGGATCGCCGTGCTCAGCCTCAAGGGCGGCGTCGGCAAGACCACCATCACCGCCACCCTGGGCGCCACCTTCGCCTCGCTGCGCGGTGACCGGGTGATCGCCGTGGACGCCAACCCCGACCGCGGCACGCTGGGCCACAAGGTGCCGCTGCAGACCCCGGACACGGTGCGTGACCTGCTCCGCGACGCCGATTCGATCGCCCGCTACAGCGACGTCCGCAGCCACACCTCGCAGGGGCCCAGCCGGCTGGAGGTGCTGGCCTCCGACGCCGACCCGGCCGCGTCCGAGGCGTTCAGCGGCGAGGACTACACCCGGGTGCTCGACGTGCTGGAGCGCTACTACAGCCTGGTGCTCACCGACTGCGGGACCGGCCTGATGAACTCGGCGACCTCGGCGGTGCTGGACAGCGCCGACACCCTGATCGTGGTCAGCTCCGGCTCGGTCGACGGGGCGCGCAGCGCCTCGGCGACGCTGGACTGGCTCGACGCGCACGGCCACGAGCAGCTGGTGCAGAACTGCGTGGTCGTGATCAACGCGGTGCGGCCGCGCAGCCGCAAGGTGGACCTGCAGAAGGTCGTCGACCACTTTTCCCGGCGCACCCGGGCGGTGCGGTTGGTGCCGTTCGACCCGCATCTGGAGGAGGGCGCCGAGATCGACCTGCATCGGCTTCGGCCACCGACCCGGGAGGCGCTCATCGAGCTGGCCGCGGTGGTCGCCGACGGTTTCCCGGCCCCGGGCGCGGACCGCAGCTAGCCGGACCGGCTCAGCGCGGGTTGTTGTCGCCGCGGCTCAGCCGCCACAGGAAGTCGGGGTCGTCGTCGGGTCCGATGACCCGCCGGGTCGGCGGCGCGGGGCGCGTTCGGGTCACGCGATAGCCGATAAAGATCAGCGTGCCCAGCGCAACGAGCAACAACAGGTACAGCACGACGAACCTCCTGGCAACGAATATACCCGCGTCGGTAGGCTCGGCTGGTGGCTGAAGAGCGGCAAGTGAACCGGATGGTGCTCGACGTACTGGTGTATACGCTGGCGCGGATCGCCTTGGTGGTGGCGGTGACCGCGGTGATCTACTACGGCGCGCTGTTGATCGGCGTCGAGGACATGCCGTTGATCGTCGCGGCGCTGTTCGGGCTGATCATCGCGATGCCGCTGGGCATCTGGGCGCTGCGCCCGCTGCGGCAGCGCGCGACGGCCAGCGTCGCGGCGTTCGACGGCCAACGCCGGGCCGACCGGGACCGGCTGCAGGACCGGCTGCGCGGCGACGACGCCTGAGTCCGCTCAGCGGGCCAGCGCCAGTGCGGCCGCGGTCGCCGTCGCCCAGACCAGCATGGTCAGCCCGGTGTCGCGCAGCACCGGGATCAGCGCGGCCCCGCGGGCGCCGGTGACGATCGGGCGGGCGGCCCGGATCGCGGGCAGCACCGCGAGCAGCCCGCCCAGCGCCCAGGGCGTCGCGGCGACCAGTCCCAGGCTGGCCAGCGGTGCCACCGCCAGCAGCCCCAGGTAGAGCCGGCGGGTTCCGGCGTCGCCGAGGCGCACCGCCAGGGTGATCTTGCCGGAGGTGGCATCGGTGGGGATGTCGCGCAGGTTGTTGGCGACCAGCACCGCCGAGGACAGCGCCCCGACCGCGACGGCCGCGGTCAGGCCCACCGCGTCGACTCGCAGCGCCTGGGTGTACTGGGTGCCGCAGACGGCGACCAGCCCGAAGAACACGAACACCGCGATCTCGCCGAACCCCAGGTAGCCGTACGGCTTGGCGCCGCCGGTGTAGAACCAGGCGCCGGCGATGCAGACCGCGCCGACCGCGATCAGCCACGGGTTGCTGACCAGTGCCAGCGCCACCCCGGCCAGCCCGGCGACGACGAGGCTGAGCACCGCGGCGGTCAGCACCGCGCGCGGGGCGGCCAGCCGGGCGCCGACCAGCCGGAGGGGGCCGGACCGGTCGTCGTCGGTGCCGCGGATGCCGTCGGAGTAGTCGTTGGCGTAGTTGACGCCGATGATCAGGGCCAGTGACACCGCGAGCGCGAGCAGCGCCTTCCACCACACCGCCGAGCCCAGCCAGGCCGCCGCGCCGGTCCCGGCCAGCACCGGTGCGACGGCGTTGGGCAGGGTCCGGGGGCGGGCGCCTTCGATCCATTGCGCGACGGTGGCCATCGGGAAATCGTAGCCAGACCCGCCGGCGTGACCCGGCCACCCGGCCCTCGGCGGGGGACCAGCCGGATCAGCCGAACCGAGCCGCCAGCGCGCGCCGGTCCGGCTTGCCGATGCCCCGGCGGGGAATCTCCGCGACGACGAACACCGCCCGCGGTGCGGCCCGGCGGTCCAGCCTGCCCGCCACCCAGTCGCGCAGTTCGGCGACGTCGGGCGCCGCGGCGCCGGCAACGAGCGTGATCGCCGCCGCGACCCGCTGGCCCAGGCGCTCGTCGGGCAGCCCGAACACCACCGCCTCGGCGACCGCCGGATGGCTCAGCAGCGCCTCCTCGACCGGCTGCGGGAACACCTTCAGCCCGCCGGTGGCGATCGCGTCGTCGCGCCGCCCGATCACCCGCAGCCGGCCCGCGTCGTCGAACTCGCCCAGGTCGTCGGTGGCGAACCAGCCGGGTTCGGCGAACGGGTCGGGGTGCACCGGGTTGCGGTAGCCGCGCGCCAGCGTCGGCCCGCCGAGCCGGATCCGGCCGCCGGGGTCCAGCCGTACCCGGACCCCGTCCAGCGGCACCCCGTCGTAGACGCAGCCGCCGGCGGTCTCACTCATCCCGTAGCTGCGGACCACCGCAACGCCGGCGGCCGCCGCCGCGGCCAGCACCCCGGCGGGCGCCGGACCGCCGCCGAGCAGCACGGCGTCGAGCTCGGCCAGCGCGGCGGTGGCGGCCGGGTCGGCCAGCGCGGCGGCGAGTTGGTTGCTCACCACCGAGAGATAGCGCCGGCCCGGGGCCAGCGCGGCGACCGCGGCCGGCAGCGCGGCCGGGTCGAAGCCGGCCGAGACGTCCAGCCGGACCGGTGTGGTGCCCGCGGCCAGCGCGCGCACCAGCACCTGCAGGCCGGCGATGTGATGGGCGGGCAGCGCCAGCAGCCAGCTGCCCGGACCGCCGAGCCGGGCGTGGGTGGCGGCCGCGCCGGCCAGCACGGCCGCGGTGGACAGCAACGCGCCCTTGGGGATTCCGGTGCTGCCCGAGGTGGGGACCACCAGGGTGATGTCATCGTCGATGGGCGCCCCGGCGCGCAGCGCGGCGGCGATCGCGCGGCTGTGCGGGTCGTCGCCGGCCAGCGGCAGCAGCGGGGCGACCCGGCCGGCCAGCACGTCGTCCAGCAGGCGCAGGAGCTCGTCGTCGGGCAGCGCCGCGGTCAACGCCCGCGCGGTCAGGACGGCGATTCGGAAGTCCCGTCGGACGGTCGGCTCTGCAGGCTGCGGCCGTTGGTCCATTCCTCCATCGGCCAGCCCTTGGCGACCAGATGCTCGCGGACCCGCTCCACGTCGACCGGGGCGGGCAGGTCGTCGAGGACGGCCAGGATCTCGGTGCCGATGTCGATGTCGTCGACGCCGCCGGGCCGCTGGATCATCTCGGCGGCGATGACCCGCACTTCGTCCATGGTGAGCTGGCGGCGCAGCAGGGCGAACAGCGGCAGGTAGTCGGTCTGCGGGACACCCTCGGGATAGCCGGCGCGGAGCCAGGAGATCACCTTGTTGAGGAATTCAGTCACTCGGCATCACCTCCCGTGCTCCGAGTTTCGGCAGGTCTGCCGCGGTGGTTGGGACTAGCGCTGGATTGCACCCAGGATGTACCAGCCGGTGTGGTGGCCGATGAAATCCCGGGCGACGAACAGGATGCCGATGATGGTCGCGGTGAGCACGAGGCCGAAGATGACCCAGCTCAGCGCGGTCAACAGCGGGCTGCGCACGGTGCTGCCGCCGTGCTCGGTGGCCCCGGCGCCCTCGGCGTTCAACCGGACCCCGAGGGCGAACAGGGCCGGTAGCCCGGCGCCGACGACCAGGCCGGCGACCACGATCTGGAAGACGGCGGTGAGGTTGATCCAGCCATGCATTGTGCGTGCAGCCTCTCGCTTCGGGGTTCGGGGTCAGACCGCGGGGGTCTCGGCCCGCTCGGCTGGGGTTGCCGCCCGCTCGGCGGGGGTTGCCGCCCGCTCGGCGGGCGCCGCGGCGTCGGCCGGCTCGGCCGCCGCGGGGCATTCGGCGACCTCGCCCGCGGTGGCGGTGAGCTTGTCCTCCCATTCGGCGTTGACGTTGGTGTGGTCGACGGGTGCCTTGCGGGACTGCCGGTAGATCAGCCCGGACACGGTGACCAGGGCCAGCACGCCGACCACGGTGCCGGCCCAGCCGCCGATGCCGGCGACGACGCCGTAGGTCAGCGCGCCGACCAGGGCGGCGGCCGGCAGCGTGATCAGCCAGGCGGTGGCCATCCGGCCGGCGACGTTCCAGCGCACCGCGGCGCCCGGCTTGCCGACGCCGCTGCCCAGGATCGAACCGGTGGCGACGTGCGTGGTGGACAGCGAGTAGCCGAAGTGGCTGGACAGCAGGATGACCGCGGCCGACGAGGTGTCGGCGGCCATGCCCTGCGGGGATTCGATCTCCACCAGGCCCTTGCCCAGGGTGCGGATCACCCGCCAGCCGCCCAGATAGGTGCCCGCGGCGATCGCGACGGCGCAGGAGACCACCACCCACAGCGGCGGCATGTGATCGGACTGCTCGGCGGCGCCGTAGGAGATCAGCGCCAGGAAGATGACCCCCATGGTCTTCTGCGCATCGTTGGTGCCGTGCGCCAGCGAGATCAGCGAGGCCGACCCGATCTGGCCGTAGCGGAAGCCCCGGGTGGTGCGGTCGGCCGGCACCTTGCGCACGTTGCGGTAGACCAGCCAGGCGCCGACGGTCGCGACCAGGCCGGCGACGAACGGCGCCAGCACCGCCGGGACGAGCACGGTGGACACCACGCCCTTCCAGAGCACACCCTGAATGCCCGCGGCCGCCAGCATGGCACCGATGATGCCGCCGATCAGCGCGTGCGACGAGCTCGACGGGATGCCCAGCAGCCAGGTCAGCAGGTTCCACACGATCCCGCCGACCAGCCCGGCGAACACCAGCTCCAGGGTCACCAGGTTGGCGTCCACCAGGCCCTTGGCGATGGTGGCCGCGACGGCCGTGGACAGAAACGCCCCCGCCAGGTTCAACACTGCCGAAAGGGTGACCGCGGCCTTCGGCTTCAGGGCGCCGCTGGCGATCGAGGGAGCCATTGCGTTGCCGGTGTCGTGGAAGCCGTTAGTGAAGTCGAACGCCAACGCGGTGATTACCACGATGATGAGCAGGAAGAACTGAAAGTCCACGTATGGATTCTGTCGGTTCGGCGGCCTTTACACCAAACCAATGGATGAAGAAGATCCAGGAGAATTTCTGCCGGACGGGCAATGTTTGCCTGGCGTTAACCTCGGACGTCGCGGCGCAGCGGATGATCGGCCGGAATCTGCACGAAAATGAGGTCAACGCCGTCCGGATCGGTGACCCGCATTTCGTGCAGTCCCCACGGTTCGGCGCGGGCCTCCCGGGCGATCGCGACGCCGCCGGCGGTCAGCTGCTGCTGGACCGCGTAAACGTCGCGGACCTGCAGCCACAGTGCGCCCGGAAACGGCGCGGCATCGGCCGAACCCCGGTCGTGCCCGGCGATCTCGATGAACGACTGGCCGGCGAAGAACACCGTGCCGCCCGGGTACTCGCGGGCGATCGCCAACCCGAGGGTGTCCCGGTAGAACGCCAGGGTCCGTTGGTAGTCCGCCGGCCGCAGCAGCACCCGGCTTGAGAGCACCTCCATGGCCCCATCATGCCGCGGAGCTCCGGCCCGGCGCCCGGGATCGCCGCCCGGGCCGCTAACCGTCGACGGGCGTGGGCTGGATCCGCTGGCGGCTCATGATGCCGTTGACCACCCCCGGCGCGACGGTGTCGATGGCCCGCAGGCCGTAGGCCACCCGCGGGGCGATGCGCGCCGGCCGGTGCCGCGCCGCCTCCAGCATCCAGTCGGCGGCCTCCTCGGCCGACAGCGCCGCCAGCCCGTCGTAGGCGCGGGTGGGGGCGATCATCGGGGTGGCCACCAGCGGATAGAACAGCGTGGTGGAGTGCACGCCGCGGCCGGCCCACTCGCTCTGCACCACCCGGCTCACCGAGCTCAGCGCGGCCTTCGAGGCGGTGTACGCCCCGAACAGCGGGGTCGCCTCGCTCAGCACGCCCCAGGTCGAGACGTTGATGATGTGCCCGTCGCCGCGCTCGATCATCCCCGGCGCCAGCCCGCGGATCAGCCGCAGCGGCGAGTAGTAGTTCAGCGTCATGGTGCGCTCGACGTCGTGCCAGCGGTCCAGCGAGTCGGCCAGCGGCCGGCGGATCGACCGGCCCGCGTTGTTGACCAGGATGTCGACCGGCCCGACCGACTCGCACAGGGCGTCGATGGCGTCCAGGTCCGCCAGGTCGCACGGCAGCGCGCGGGCTTGTCCGCCGGCGGCGGTGATCCGGGCCGCCAGCTCCTCGAGCAGCTCGGCGCGCCGGGCCACCGCGATCACCGTCGAGCCGGCCGCCGCGAACTTCTCCGCCGCGGCCGCGCCGATCCCCGACGACGCGCCGGTCAGCAGCACCGTCTTGCCGCGCAGGTCGATGTTCACCCCGGTCGGCAGGCTCAGCGGCGGCCGCATCCCGGCCAGCATGACGGTGTCGGAAATTCGGCGCAGCAACGGTTTGCGGCTCATCGGGTTCCTTCCGGTCGGTGCGGGGAGTTCGCGCGGCGGCGGCGCGGCATCAGAAGTAGCGTGGGAACGGCGTCCAGTCCGGGTCGCGCTTCTCCAGGAACGCGTCGCGGCCCTCGACCGCCTCGTCGGTCATGTAGGCCAGCCGGGTCGCCTCACCGGCGAACAGCTGCTGGCCCACCAGGCCGTCGTCGAGCAGGTTGAACGCGTACTTGAGCATCCGCTGGGCCTGCGGGGACTTGCCGTTGATCGCCTCGGCCCACTCCAGCGCCACCTTCTCCAGGTCGGCGTGGTCGACGACCTCGTTGACCGCGCCCATCCGGTGCATCTGCTCGGCGGTGTAGCTGCGGCCCAGGAAGAAGATCTCCCTGGCGAACTTCTGGCCGACCTGGCGGGCCAGGTAGGCCGAGCCGTAGCCGCCGTCGAAGCTGCCGACGTCGGCGTCGGTCTGCTTGAACCGGGCGTGCTCGCGGCTGGCCAGGGTCAGGTCGCACACCACGTGCAGGCTGTGCCCGCCGCCCGCCGCCCAGCCGTTGACCAGGCAGATCACCGGCTTGGGCATGAACCGGATCAGCCGCTGCACCTCCAGGATGTGCAGCCGGCCGGCCCGGGCCACGTCGACGGTGTCGGCGGTCTCGCCGCTGGCGTACTGGTAGCCGCTGCGGCCCCGGATGCGCTGGTCACCGCCGGAGCAGAACGCCCAGCCGCCGTCCTTCGGCGCGGGCCCGTTGCCGGTCAGCAGCACCACCCCGACGTCCGGGGACATCCGGGCGTGGTCCAGCGCGCGGTACAGCTCGTCGACGGTGCCCGGCCGAAACGCGTTGCGCACCTCGGGCCGGTCGAAGGCCACCCGCACCGTCGGCTGCGGCCTGCCGTCCACCACGTGCCGGTGATAGGTGATGTCGGTCAGGTCGGCGAACTGCGGGTCGTAGTCCGCGACGGGCCGCCACAGCGAGGGGTCGAACGGGTTCTCGGTCACAGCAACGACTGTAGAGTCGCCGGCCCGCCCCGGCACCACCGCGTCGGCGCCCGGTCAGATGGTGGCGCCGTCGATCTTCTCGGCGATCCGGCCGACCAGCCGGGCCGCGGCGTCGGCGTCGACGCCGCGGCCGCACACCACGGCGTCGATCACCACGTTGCGGTGGGCGCCCAGGGCCCGCTGGCAGCCGCGCCCGCTGGGCCCGCGAGCGGTGTGGCTGATGCCGATCACGTCGTCGCCGGGGTGGGTCAGGTCGCCGAGCACGATCACCACCGGCCGGGCGCCGGGCTCGGCGTCGGTCAGTTCCTGGCGGGCGCAGCCGCCCCACTCCCGGGTGGTCCGGCCCAGCTGCTCCTGGGCGGCGCCGGCATCGGCGAACCCGACGACGAACTCGATCACCGACGCCCGGTCCCCGGGCGTGCCGCGGTCGTCGTGCAGCAGGCGTCCGGCGGCGGCCAGGAACCCGCTGCCCCGGTAGGCCGGCTGCTCACCCGGCGACCAGGCGCTCAGGCAGTCCTGTTTGTCCAGGTGCTGAGCGTCGTTGAGCAGGCGGTCGGCGGAGTCGGCGGCGGCCATCGCCGGCGCGTCGAGCAGGGTGCCGACGGTGCCCGCGTCGAGCAGCAGCCTCGGCAGCTCCGCCATCGCCACCGGCGGTCCCGGCACCGGGCCGCGGTCACCGGCCCGGACCGCGGTACCGGAGGTGGTGACGGCGCAGCCGGCCAGCAGCAGGCAGGCCGCCGCCGCGCCCGTCGCCCACACCTGCCGCATCCGAATCCGCCCTGGTCCTCGCCGTGTTCCGGTCAGTGTAGGTGCCGGCGGGAGGCCCTCCACCCGGCGCGCCGGGGTCACCCGACGGCGCGCCCGGCGCCCTCCCAGAATCGGGCCCGCACCGCCTTCTTGTCGGGCTTGCCCAGGCCGGTCAGCGGCAGCGCGTCGACGACGACGACCTGCTTGGGTACCTGCACCGAGCCCTTGCGGTCCTTGACCGCGGCCTGAATCTCGGCGGTCATCGTCGCCACCGACGCCTCGTCGGCGCCGGCGTCGGCGCGCAGCACGACCACCGCGGTGACCGTCTCACCCCACTTGTCATCGGGCGCGCCCACCACCGCGACCTGGGCGATCGCCGGATGCTCGGCGATGACGTCCTCGACCTCGCGGGGGTACACGTTGAATCCGCCGGTCACGATCATGTCCTTGACCCGGTCGACGATGAACCAGAAGCCGTCGGCGTCCTCGCGGGCCATGTCCCCGGTGCGCAGCCAGCCGCCGGCGAACGTCTTGGCGGTCTCCTCCGGCAGGTTCCAGTAGCCGTCGGCCAGCAGCGGGCCGGACACGCACACCTCGCCGACCTCGCCGGGCGGGACCGGGTTGCCGTCGGCGTCGAGCAGGGCGCAGCGGGCGAACAGCGTCGGGCGCCCGCAGGAGGTCAGCCGGGCCTCGTCGTGATCCTGCTTGCCCAGGTAGCTGATCACCATCGGCGCCTCGGACTGGCCGTAGCTCTGCGCGAAGATCTTGCCGAACCGGGAGATCGCCTCGGCCAGCCGGACCGGGTTGATCGCCGACGCGCCGTAGTAGACGGTCTGCAGCGAGGACAGGTCGCGGGTGCGCGAATCCGGGTGGTCCAGCAGCGCGTACAGCATCGCCGGCACCACGAACGTCGCGGTGATCTTGTGCTCCTCGATGTAGCGCAGCGCCTCGCCCGGATCGAACCGCGCCATCACGTGCATCTCGCCGCCCTTGATCAGGGTGGGCAGGAAGTAGGCGGCGCCGGCGTGCGACAGCGGGGTGAGCATCAGGAACCGCGGGTTGTCCGGCCACTCCCACTCGGCGAGCTGAACCGTCGTCATGGTCATGGCGGACTGCGCGGTCACCATGACGCCCTTGGGCTTGCCGGTGGTGCCGCCGGTGTAGGACAGCCCGCTGACATAGTCCGGCGCCAGCTCGGCCGCCGCCAGCGGGCCCGGCTGGTACTTGGCGGCCTCGGCGGTCAGGTCGATCACCGAGGCGCCGGTGGCGGCCAGCTCCGGGGGCACCGGCCCGATGGTGAGCACCTGGCGCAACTGGGGCACCTTGGCCAGCAGGCCGATCGCCCGCTCGGTGAACGCCGGGTTGGGGTCGATGATCAGCCGGGTCGCCCCGGAATCGATCAGGACATAGGCGTGGTCGTCCAGGGAACCGAGCGGATGCAGCGCCAGCCGCCGGTAGCCCTGGGTCTGGCTGGCGCTGGTGATCATCAGCACCTCGGGCCGATTCAGCGACAGCAGGCCGGACACCTCGTCGCGACCCGCGCCGAGCCCCTCCAGCGCCTGTACGTACTGGCTGATCTTGTCGGCCATCTGGCCGCCGGTCAGGGTGGTCTCGCCGAGCTGGAGCACCGGGGAGTCGCGGTGTCGCCGGAGCGCCCCGATCAGCAGGTGGCCGGAGTGGACGGGATGGCGCAGCAGGTCGTCGCTCATAGCAGCCACACTAGAACGTGTTCCAGTTTTCGCATAGGGACCTACCATCGGGAGATGCCCGAGGACGTGTCCGACCGCGCGGAGCTGCCCGCCCTCAACGATCTGCTGGACCGGGCGCACGTGGTGGCGCTGCCGATGCGGGTGCGGTTCCGCGGCATCAGCACCCGCGAGGTCGCGCTGATCGACGGCCCGGCCGGCTGGGGAGAATTCGGCGCCTTCCCCGAATACCGCGCACCGGAGGCCGCGCACTGGCTGGCCGCCGCCATCGAGGCCGGCTACCGCGGGGTACCCGCGCCGCGGCGCGCCGACGTCCCGATCAACGCCACCGTGCCCGCCGTCGCCGCCGACCGGGTGCCCGAGGTGCTGGCCCGGTTCCCCGGCGCGGGCACCGCCAAGGTCAAGGTCGCCGAGGCCGGCCAGACGCTCGCCGACGACGTGGCGCGGGTCAACGCGGTCCGCGCGATCATCCCCACCGTCCGGGTCGACGCCAACGCCGGCTGGACGGTGCCGCAGGCCGTCGCCGCGGCCGCCGCGCTGACCGCCGACGGCCCGCTGGAATACCTGGAGCAGCCCTGCCCGAGCATCGCCGAGCTGGCCGAGCTGCGCGGGCTGATCGACGTGCCGGTGGCCGCCGACGAGAGCATCCGCAAGGCCGCCGACCCGCTGCGGGTGGTGCGCGCCGGCGCCGCCGATGTCGCGGTGCTCAAGGTCGCTCCGCTCGGCGGGGCGGCCGCGCTGCTGCGGATCGCCGCCCAGATCGACATCCCGGTGGTGGTCTCCAGCGCGCTGGACTCGGCGGTCGGGATCGGGGTCGGGCTGTGCGCGGCCGCGGCGCTGCCGTCGCTGCAGCACGCCTGCGGACTGGGCACCGGCGGACTGTTCGTCGAGGACGTCGTCGAACCGCGGCTGCCGGTCGACGGGCGGCTGCCGGCCCGGCCCGCGGTGCCCGACCCGGCCCGGCTGGCCGCGCTGTGGGCCGGACCGGACCGCCGGGACTGGTGGTTGCGGCGCATCGCCGAGTGCCACGCGCTGCTGCGCTAGCGTGATTCGGTGATCAACCTGGCCTATGAGGATCGCGGCACCGGCGATCCGGTGCTGTTCATCGCCGGTCGCGGCGGTGCCGGGCGCACCTGGCACCTGGGCCAGGTGCCGGAGTTCCGCCGCTCCGGATTCCGCGCCATCACCTTCGACAACCGGGGGATCGGCGCCACCGGCAGCGCCTCGGCGTTCACCACCGAGACCATGGTCGCCGACACCGCCGCGCTGATCGAGCAGCTGGTCGGCGGGCCGGTGCGGATCGTCGCGGTGTCGATGGGCTCGTTCATCGCCCAGGAACTGATGCTGGCCCGCCCCGACCTGGTCACCCAGGCGGCGCTGATGGCCACCCGCGGCCGGGTCGATCGGATGCGCGAGATCGGCGCCGTCTCCGAGCGGGCGCTGGCGGCCTCCGGCGTCACGCTGCCGGTCGAATATCAGGCCCGGATGCGGATGCTGGAGAGCTTCTCGCCCAAGACGCTGTCCGACGACCGGGTGGCCGCCGACTGGTACGACATGTTCACCATGTGGCCGATCGAGCACACCCCCGGGCTGCTCAACCAGCTGACCATCGCGCCGACCGAGAACCGGCTGGCCGCCTACCGGGGGATCACCACCGAGGTGCTGGTGATCGGTTTCGCCGACGACGCGGTGCTGCCCCCGGCGCTGTCGGCGGAGGTCGCCGCCGCCATCCCGCGGGCCCGCTATCTGGAGATTCCCGACGCCGGGCACCTCGGCTTCATCGAGGCACCGGACGCCGTCAACGGCGCGATTCTGGAGTTCTTCGGTCGGCCCAGGCCGCTGAACCTGGTGTGAAACGCTGTACGGGTGAACCCCTCGACGGCCCAGGCGCGCATCGTCGTTGACGAGCTGATCCGCGGTGGCGTGCGCGACGTGGTGCTGTGCCCGGGGTCGCGCAACGCGCCGCTGGCGTTCGCCCTGTCCGCGGCCGACGCGGCGGGCCGGCTCCGGCTGCACGTCCGGATCGACGAGCGCACCGCGGGGTTCCTGGCCGTCGGCCTGGCCGTCGCGCAGGGCGCCCCGGTGTGCGTGGCGATGACCTCGGGGACCGCGGTGGCCAACCTCGGCCCGGCGGTGCTGGAGGCCAACTACGCCCGGGTGCCGCTGATCGTGCTGTCGGCGAACCGGCCCTACGAACTGCTCGGCACCGGCGCCAACCAGACCATGGAGCAGTTCGGCTACTTCGGCACCCAGGTCCGGGCCACCATCAGCCTCGGCCTGGCCGAGGACGATCCGGCCCGGATGGACGGCTTCAACGCGCAGTGGCGCTCGGCGACCTGCCGGGTGCTGGCCGCGGCGACCGGGGCCCGCACCGCCAACGCCGGACCGGTGCACTTCGACATCCCGCTGCGCGAGCCGCTGGTGCCCGACATCGACGCCGACGACCCCGCGCTGCCGGCCGGCCGCCCCGACGGGCGGCCGTGGACCTACACCCCGCCGGTGAGCTTCGACCAGCCGCTGGACATCGACCTGACCCCGGACACCGTGGTGATCGCCGGGCACGGCGCCGGCGCGCACCCGAACCTGGCCGCGCTGCCGACCGTCGCCGAGCCGACCGCCCCGGCCCCGGCCACCCCGCTGCACCCGCTGGCCCTGCCGCTGCTGGCGCCCGCGCAGGTCATCATGATCGGCCGGCCCACCCTGCACCGGCCGGTCTCGGCGCTGCTGGCCGACCCGGCCGTGCCGGTGTACGCGCTGACCACCGGGCCGCGCTGGCCGGACGTGTCCGGCAACTCGCTGGCCACCGGCACCCGCGCGGTCACCCACGGCGCGCCGGACCCGGCCTGGCTGCGCCGCTGCGCCGAGCTCAACGCCCGCGCCGCGACCGCCGTCGCCGACACCCTGGCCGGCCACGGCCCGACCACCGGGCTGCACGTCGCGGCGGCGGTGGCCGCCGCGCTCGGCCCCGGCGACCAACTGGTGCTCGGCGCCTCCAACCCGGTGCGCGACGTGGCGCTGGGCGGCCTGCTGCCGGCCGGGGTGACGGTGCGATCCAACCGCGGCGTCGCCGGCATCGACGGCACCGTCTCCACCGCGATCGGCGCGGCGCTGGCCCACGACCGCACCGGCGGGCACACCGTCGCGCTGATCGGCGACCTGACCTTCGTGCACGACGCCTCCGGCCTGCTGATCGGGCCGACCGAACCGCGGCCCAAGCGGCTGTCGGTGGTGGTGTCCAACGACAACGGCGGCGGCATCTTCGAGCTGCTGGAGCAGGGCGATCCCCGGTTCGCCGACGTGTCCTCGCGGATCTTCGGCACCCCGCACGACGTCGACCTGGCCGCACTGTGCCGGGCCTACCACGTCGAACACGTCGCAGTCGACGCCGACGGGCTGGCCGCGGCGCTGGCCGAACCGGCCGCCGGGCTGCGGGTGCTTGAGGTCAAATCCGACCGCGGCACGCTGCGCGGGCTGCACGCCGCGATCCGGGCGGCGATCGCGCCGTGAGCGGGCTGCCGGAGCGGGTCACCGAACTGCGGGTCCAGCTGGTGCGGCTGATCAAGCTGGTCTGGGCGGTGATGATCCACGGCCCCGGCGGCCAGGTGTCGCACACCCGGGCCGGCCGGGTGATCCGCGGCGCCCGGGTCGCGATCCTGGTCATCGCCGCGGCGGTGACGCTGCAGGCGGTGCTGCTGGTGGCCGGGGCGTGGCGCAACGACCGGCAGATCGAAGCCAACATGGGGGTGGCCGCCGCCGAGGTGCTCAACGCCGGGCCGCGCCGCTCCACCATCGCCTTCGTCACCCCGGACCGGGTGACCTACCGGCCCGAGCTGGGCGTGCTGTACCCCTCCGAGCTGGAGAACGGCATGCGGATCTACGTCGAGTACGACCGCGACGACCCCAACCTGGTCCGGGTGCAGAACCGCAACGCCCGGCTGGCGATCATCCCGGCCGGGTCGGTGGTGCTGGCCGACTGGCTGGTCGCCGGGACGCTGCTGATCGGGCTGGCGGTGCTGGAGAAAACGCTGGACCGGCGCCGCGCCGCGGCCCCGGAGTAGGCCGACCGCCGGGGTTTGCCGGCCCGTTCGCCCGCCGACACCCGCCGGTCACCGGCGGCTGCCACGCTGTACCCGTGCGAGTGGCAATCGTGGCCGAAAGTTTCCTGCCCAACGTCAACGGCGTCACCAACTCGGTGCTCCGGGTGCTCGAACACCTGCGGGACCGCGGGCACGAGGTGCTGGTGATCGCCCCGGACACCCCGCGCGGGGAACCCGCCGCGACCCGCTGCCACGACGGCATCCGGGTGCACCGGGTGCCGGCGCTGATGCTGCCCGGGGTGACCTCGCTGCCGATGGGGCTGCCGATGCCGCGGCTGCTGCGGGTGCTGCGCGGGTTCGATCCCGACGTGGTGCACCTGGCCTCACCCGCGCTGCTGGGCAGCGGCGGCATGTGGGCCGCCCGGCGCCTCGGCGTCCCGACCGTCGCGGTGTTCCAGACCGACGTCGCCGGGTTCGCCGCCAGCTACGGCATGGGCGCCGCCGCCGGGGCGGTCTGGGCCTGGGGCCGCCGGCTGCACTCGCTGGCCGACCGCACCCTGGCCCCGTCCACCGCGGCGATGGAAGTGCTTGCCGCCCAGCGGATCCCGCGGGTGCACCGGTGGGCTCGCGGGGTGGACGTGGCCGGGTTCGCGCCGTCGGCGCGCAGCGCGGCGCTGCGCCGCGCCTGGTCGCCGTCCGGGTGGCCGATCATCGGGTACGTCGGCCGGCTGGCCCCGGAGAAGCACGTGGAACGGCTGGCCGTGCTCGACGGCCGCGACGACCTGCAGCTCGTTGTGGTCGGCGACGGGGTGGACCGGGACAAGCTGGCGCGGCTGCTGCCCTCGGCGGTGTTCACCGGCGCCCTGTACGGCCCGGCGTTGGCCGCGGCCTACGCCAGCATGGACGTCTTCGTGCACACCGGCGAACACGAGACGTTCTGCCAGGCGGTGCAGGAGGCGATGGCCTCCGGGCTGCCGGTGCTGGCCCCGGACCGGGGCGGGCCGCGGGACCTGGTGCAGCCGATGCAGACCGGGCTGCTGCTGCCGGTCGACGGCTTTGGCGACCGGCTGCCGGGCGCCGTCGAGCAGCTGCTTGCCGACCGCGACCGGTACGCCGCCAACGCCCGGCGGGCGGTGCTGCACCGCACCTGGCCGGCGGTCTGCGACGAGCTGCTCGGGCACTACCGCGCGGTGACGGCGGCACCCAGGATGCCGGATTCCACCGCGGTGGCCTAACGTCGACGGGGTGAGTCGAGCGACGCTGGCCAAGGATCCGCACGAGGTGGCGTCGATGTTCGACGCCGTCGCCCGCCGCTACGACCTGACCAACACGGTGCTCTCCGCCGGGCAGGACCGGTACTGGCGCCGCGCCACCCGCGCCGCCCTGCAGATCGGCCCCGGCGACCGGGTGCTGGACCTGGCCGCAGGCACCGCGGTGTCGACGGTCGAGCTGGCCCGCTCCGGCGCCTGGTGCGTGGCCGCCGACTTCTCGGTCGGCATGCTGTCCGCCGGCGCGCACCGGCCGGTGCCCAAGGTCGGCGCCGACGCCACCGCGCTGCCGTTCGCCGACGAGTCGTTCGACGCGGTGACGATCAGCTTCGGGCTGCGCAACGTCGTCGACCACGTCGCGGGGCTGCGCGAGATGGCCCGGGTGACCCGGCCGGGCGGCCGGCTGGTGGTCTGCGAGTTCTCCACCCCGACCCTCCCGGTGTTCTCCACGGTCTACAAGGAGTACCTGATGCGGGCGCTGCCGGCGATCGCCACCGCGGTCTCCAGCGACCCCGATGCCTACGTCTACCTCGCCGAGTCCATCCGGGCCTGGCCCGATCAGGCCGCGCTGGCCCGGCAGATCGCCGAGGCCGGCTGGTCCCGGGTGCGCTGGCGCAATCTCACCGGCGGCATCGTCGCGCTGCATTCCGCCCGCAAGGACTGACCCCGGCCCGGCGGGGTCACGGCGGCCCGGCCGCTGCGCCCAGCCGGCGCAACCCATCCCGGATGGCGGCCTGGGCGGCGACGTCGTCGCGGTTGTAGCGCAGGCACCAGTCGCGGGCCGCCGCGGCGTCCGGGCCGGATCCGCGGGCCTGCTCGATCCGCGCCTGCGCGGTCAGCCCGCCGGCGTCGGCGTCGCCCCAATCGAAGCCGAACAGCGGTGCCACCGCCTTGATCGACGACGAGGTCCGGGCGAAGAACTCCCGCTTGAACCAGGCGCACAGGTCCACGCTCACCCCGGACAGCGCGGCCGCCACCCGGGGGAACCGCGCGGACCGGGTGATCTCCACCGCGCTCCAGTGATAGATCGACAGGCTCTTGCCGTCGCGGTCGGCCGCCGCGCGCAGCCGCTCCAGCCGCGCGGCGAACTCCTCGGCCAGGGCGGCCTCGGCGGCGTCGTCCAGCGGCCGGAACGACACCACCGGTTCATAGCGCGCGCCGGCGTCGTGGTGCCCGTCGCGAATCCGGATGCCCCACTGGTAGATCCGCTCGTCGGTGTCCCACTCGATGTCGAAGTCGACCTCGACGTCGGCCGAGGGGATCGTCGGCCAGTGCGCGCCCCGGGGCTCCACGTCCTGCCCGTCCAGCGTCATCCGCGCGCGCCGCACCGCGCCGGCCAGCCGGGCCCGCGCCGGCTTGCCGCCGCCGGACACCGCGGCGAAGCCGTCCAACTGCGCCTCGACGTCCACCGCGGCCAGCTGCGCCACGGTCAGCGCCGACCCGTCGCCGGCCGCGGTGTACAGGTAGCGCCATTCGGGCAGGCTCAGCTGACCGGTCTGCAGCGCGAACGACGCGTCGTCGTCGGCGACCACCTGCGCGCAGTGCGCGAACCAGTCGCAGCTGCCGCATTCCGGGATGCGCACCGGGCGGACCAGCTCGCCGCCGGCCGCGGCGGCCCGGGCCACCCGCAGCCGCAGGTCGAACTCCTCGTCGTAGCGGGCCAGCACCGAGCCGGGCGGGTCGCCGAGCCGGTGCCAGAGGATGCCGAGCTCGGCACCCAGCAGCTCGTGTAGGTCGGAGGTCCCGATGATGCCGCCGAGCAGCAGCTCCGGATCGTCGGTGCCGCCGCCCGGATGACAGCCGAGGTCCTGCAGCATCCGGGTGTAGTGCGCCAGCTGCATGCCGTCGTCGCGGCGCCGGTCGGGTTTGGCGCCGAACCCGGCGACGGTGTGGATCGCCGCGGGGGCGCCCAGCGCCGAGGCCAGCACCGCCGACCGGGACTTCGGTTTGCTGGAACGGGTCGTCGAGGTCAGCACCTTGTGGTTCTTGACCTCGACGGGCAGGTAGCCGCCGGCGCGGTGGACCAGCAGGTCCGGCGCCCCGGAGCGGCCGCCGCGGTTGGGCAGCCGGGCGCCGGCGATGACGGGCACCCGCTCGGCGATCGCCGCCAGCGTGGCCGCGGTGGCCTGTGCCCAGTCCGGCTCGTCGATGACCCGCAGCTGCCCGGTGTCGCCGAGGGCGCGGCGCACCGCGTCGACGACGACGGCCTCGAACGCCAGCCCGGCCTCGATCAGCGCCTGCCGCCCGGCGTCGGCCGGACCCAGCGGCGGCGCGGTCGGGTCGAAGGCGTTGTGGGTGCGCCGGGCGCAGCGCTTCGCCGGGTAGCCGCCCAGGATGATCTCGGCCATTGCTCCTCGACGATACGGCGGCCCGCCGACACCGGCGGCCGGCTCAGGTGAACGGTTTGCGCCGGTCGGCCAGCCGGGACCCCGCACCGGAGACCCGCCACAGCCGGGCCACCCAGTCGGCGTCCTCGTCGGTGACCAGGTTGCCCATCACCCGCACCGCCAGTTTCATCAGTCGCGGGGAACGCAGCCCGACGGGGCCGGCCAGCGGCAGGAACCGGGGCACGGTGAGCAGCAGCCCCAGCCGGCGGGCGACGGAGAAGCCGCGCCCGTAGTGCCGCGCCAGGGTGTCCGGCCAGGCCAGCGACGGGTCCGGGCAGTCCAGCAGCTCGGCGGCCAGCCGGCCGGACTCCAGGCCGTAGTCGATGCCCTCGCCGTTGAGCGGGTTGATGCAGGCCGCGGCGTCCCCGATCAGCATCCAGTTCGGGCCGGCCACCCCGGACACCGCGCCGCCCATCGGCAGCAGCGCCGAGGCCACCGCGCGGGGCCGGCCGTCGAACCCCCACTCGGCGCGGCGCTGGTCGGTGTAGTGCTCGATCAGCGGCCGCAGCGCGATGTCGGCGGGCCGTTTCAGGGTGGCCAGCGCGCCGACGCCGATGTTCACCTGCCCGTTGCCGAGCGGGAAGATCCAGCCGTAGCCGGGCAGCACGGCGCCGTCGGGGCCGCGCAACTCCAGGTCCGAGGAGATCCACGGCTCGTCGTGCCGCGGGGAGGCCAGGTAGCCGCGGGCGGCCACCCCGTACACCGTCTCGCGGTGCCAGCGCCGGCCCAGCACCCGGCCCAGCGGGGAGCGGGCCCCGTCGGCGACGATCAACGCCCGGGCGCGGACCCGGGAACCGTCGGCCAGCCGCACCGCGGTGACCCGGCCGGCCGGGCCGTACTCCACGTCGACGGCCTTGCTGCCGAGTCGCATCCCGGCGCCGGAGTCGGCGGCCACGGCGCGGATCCGGTCGTCGAGCTCGGTGCGCGGCACGGCCGATCCGGTGGCCGGGAACGACGGCCCCGGCCAGGGCACCTCGACGGCCGAGCCGAACCCGCGCAGCCGCAGCCCGCGGTGCGCGATGTGGCCGTCGAGCCAGTCGCCGAGGCCGAGTAGCCGCAGCTCGGCGACCGCCCGCGGAGTGAGACCGTCACCACAGGTCTTGTCCCGCGGGAACTCCGCCGCGTCGATGAGCAGCACGTCGCGGCCGTCCCGGGCGGCCCAGGCGGCGGCGGCCGAACCGGCCGGACCGGCGCCGACCACCGCCACCTCGACGTCGATGTCCATGCCCTTCAGTATGTTGGACCAATGAAAACTCCGGGCAGCGTGGTCGCTGGGGTGGACTTCGGGGATCCCGAGCTGGCGCGTGACGTCCGCGAGGGCGTCGATCGGGTCGAGGCGCTGATGCACGAGGAGCTCGGCCGTGCCGACGCCCTGATGTCCGAGGCGGTCCAGCATCTGTTCATGGCCGGCGGCAAGCGGTTCCGGCCGTTGTTCACCGTGTTGTGCGCCCAATTGGGCCCCGACCGGGACTCCTGGCAGGTCACCGTGGCCGGCGCGGTGATCGAGATGGTGCACCTGGCCACGCTCTATCACGACGACGTGATGGATGAGGCGCAGGTTCGCCGCGGTGCCGACAGCGCGAACGCCCGGTGGGGCAACAACATCGCGATCCTGGCCGGGGACTACCTGTTCGCCACCGCCTCGCGGCTGGTGTCCAAGCTGGGCCCCGAGGCGGTGCTGGTCATCGCCGACACCTTCGCCGAGCTGGTGACCGGCCAGATGCGCGAGACCCGCGGCGCCGCCGACGGCGTCGACGAGGTCGAGCACTACCTGAAGGTGGTCTACGAGAAGACCGCGTGCCTGATCGCCGCGTCCGGGCGGTTCGGCGGCACCTTCTCCGGCGCCGGCCCCGAGCAGGTGGATCGGCTCGGCCGGCTCGGCGGGCTGGTCGGCACCGCCTTCCAGATCTCCGACGACATCATCGACATCGAGGCCGAGCCGGAGGAGTCCGGCAAGCTGCCCGGCACCGACCTGCGCGAGGGCGTGCACACCCTGCCGGTGCTGTTCGCGCTGCGGGAAACCGGGCCCGGCGCCGACCGGCTGCGCCAACTGCTGGACAAGCCGCTGACCGACGACGCCGAGGTCGCCGAGGCGCTCGCCCTGCTGCGCGCCTCCGACGGCATCGAAAAGGCCCGTGACGTGGTCCGCGACTATGCCCGCCGGGCCGACGAAGAGCTGGCCGAGCTGCCGGATCTGCCGGGCCGGGCGGCGCTGGCGTCGCTGGTGCAGTACACGGTCAACCGGCACGGCTAGCGCGCGGCGCGACGTGTCGAGGAACCGTTCGCGCGGCTGCGGCGTTTAATCAGCGGATCGCCACCGAGGAGGACCGATGCACTGGCACCCGACCGGTAACCGGATCAAGACGTTCGTCCTGCTGGTTGGTTTCACCGCGCTGATCGGTCTGGTCGGTGCGATGTTCGCCTCGGCCACCGGCAACACCATCTGGATCTGGGGGGCGCTGGCGTTCGCGCTGGCCACCAACTTCTACACCTACTTCAACAGCGACAAGCTGGCGCTGCGGGCCATGCACGCCCAGCCGGTGACCGAGGTGCAGGCCCCGGAGATGTACCGGATCGTGCGCGAGCTGGCCACCACCGCGCACCAGCCGATGCCGCGGCTCTACATCTCCGACACCGCCAACCCGAACGCGTTCGCCACCGGCCGCAACGCGCGCAACGCGGCGGTCTGCTGCACCACCGGCATCCTGAGCATCCTCGACGAGCGGGAGCTGCGCGCGGTGCTCGGCCACGAGCTGTCCCACGTCTACAACCGCGACATCCTGATCTCATGCGTGGCCGGGGCGATGGCCTCGGTGATCACCGCGCTGGCCAACGTGGCGTTCATCGCCGGGATGTTCGGCCGGAGCGACGGGCGCGGCGGCAGCGGGTTCGGCCTGCTGCTGATTCAGCTGCTCGGCCCGATCGCGGCGACGGTGGTGCGGCTGGCGGTGTCCCGGTCCCGGGAGTACCAGGCCGACGAGTCCGGCGCCGAGCTCACCGGTGACCCGCTGGCGCTGGCCTCGGCGCTGCGGAAGATTTCCGGCGGGGTGCAGCGCGCACCGCTGCCGCCCGAGCCGCAGCTGGCCGACCAGGCGCACCTGATGATCGCCAGCCCGTTCCGGGCGGGGGAGAAGATCGGCAAGCTGTTCTCCACGCACCCGCCGATCGAGGACCGGATCCGCCGGCTGGAGGACATCGCCGGTCGCCGCGGCACCCGCTACTGACCGTCGGTGTGCTGCCGGGCGTCGGGCTTGGCGGCGTCGCGCTGACCGATACCCAGCGACCGGGACAGTCGCTGCACCGCCGCGCGGACGGCCGGTGGCCGCACCGAGTCCGCCGTGCCGCGCACCGACCGCCGGCCGTCGGCACCCGGCTGGGTCTGGGCCCCGGCCGTGTCGGCGGCCGGGCGGTCGGCGCCGGTCCGGTCGGCGGCACCGCTGCGCAGCAGCTGCCCGCCGGTGGCCAGCCCGGCCCGCAGCTCGCGCAGGTAGGTGCGGGTTTCGGTCGGGGTGGGCAGCAGCCCGGCCGGCCGGTGGCTGCCCGGATCGGCCAGCGGATCGTTGTTCGGGTAGCCGTAGTCGACGGTGGCGCGCAGCGCGGGTTCCGCGGCGTCGGCCAGCAGGGTGCCGGTGGCGCCGCCGTAGCGGCGCAGCGGGGCCAGCAGCGGCAGCCGTTCGGTCCGATAGCCGACGTAGGTGACGCCGTCGACCTGCTCGACGCGGGCGCCGGCCGGCTGCCCGTCGGCGGTGGTGAAGCTGACCTCGGTCGGGCCGCCCGGGGTCGTCGTCGCGGTGCACCCGGCGGCCCCGGCGCAGCCCGGGGTCCCGTCGTCGTTGACCGGCAGCACCAGCGAGCCCTGGCCGAGCCGGCCGTCGAGGTAGGTGGCCAGCGAGTTCAGGTCGGCGACCGGGTTCAGCAGGTACTTGGGCGCGTTGCTGTTGAGGTCGTACTCGGTGGCGGTCGAGATGACCACCACGTCGCCGGCCGCGGTGTCGGGCAGCGCGGTCGGCAGCGGGTTCACCCCGATCGCCGCGAACACCGGGTACCGGGTGCCGAACCCGCCGTTGGGGCCGGCCACGTTGTTGTCGAGCACCCAGGTGCTGCCGGTCAGCATCGGGTCGCCGGTGGCGCCCAGATACCCCAGCAGCAGGCTGGCGTTGGCCGCGCCCCAGCCCGAGCTCAACACGGTGTCCGGGCCCGAGTCGCTGGAGCGCAGCGCCGACCAGATGCCGTACGGGCCGGTCAGAAAATTCACCGTGGTGGTGTCGGGGTCGGCGAACCGGCCGCCGTAGAAGTCGGCGATGCCGTCACCGCCCGGGTTCGTCGAGCTGCCCTCGACCACCAGGGTGGTCAGCGCGACCGGCATGCTGCGGCTTCCGCCGGGTGGCTCCGGGCACACCGCGGTAACGGCGGCGGCGGTGACCGCGATGCTCATCGTGACCGCTGCGACAGCTGACCTCATCCGGACCCCTCCCCGTGGCCGACGCGACGGCTAGGAGCATATCGGCGCCGCCGGGGGACGTCCGGCGGACACGGACGGAAGGACCTAAGGTGGCTGACGTGCTGGGCAGACTCCTGACCTCGGCGGCCGGTGCGGCCGCGCTCGCCGTGCTGTGCGCCCCGGTGGCCGGCGCGGACCCGGAGCCGGCGCCGCCTGCCCCGCCCAACGCCGCGACGCTGACCCCGACCTCGCCGGTGGACTACATCGTCAACGACGGCGTCTACGCGTTCTCGGCGCCGATCGGGGTGAACTGCGTGATGAGCAAGAACAGCCGCAGCTACGGCTGCAGCGGCAACCTGCCCGGCGCGCCCGGCGGGGCGAACGTCGTCACCGGCGGACCGGGCGGCGAGCCGGGCTTCTCCGTCACCGACCGGCCGCTGTACGCGTTCAACGGACCGCCGCGGGAGCTGCCCGAGGGCAGCCGGCTGGGCCAGGGCACCGTCAGCTGCGGCGTGCTCGCCGGCGGGGTGGTGTGCACCAACAGCTACGACCAGAGTGGCTTCGTCATCGCCCCCGGCGGCAGCTACGCCTTCGGTGCGGTGAACCCGCTGCTGGACCGACCGCGCGGCACCAACCCGTTCGCCAACTAGAACCCGCTGCCATAGACCTCGTGGCCGGGGTTCTCGGCGATCAGGCCGCGATAGGCCTGCTCGACGGAGGCCTCGTGGTTGATCACCGCGTCGACCTCGCGGGCGATCGGCATGTTCAGCCCGTACTCCTCGGCGAACTCCATGATCACGCTGGCGGCCTTGACGCCCTCGGCGACCTGGTTCATCGCCGCGATGATCTCCTCGACCGTCTTGCCGGAGCCGAGCTGCTCGCCGACGTGCCGGTTGCGGCTGCGCTGGCTGGTGCAGGTGACGATCAGGTCGCCCATCCCGGCCAGGCCGGCGAAGGTGTCGCGCTGCCCGCCGACCGCCTCGCCGAGCTTGGACATCTCCCGCACCGCGCGGGACATCACCATGGCCCGGGTGTTCTCGCCGATGCCCAGCGAATAGCCCATCCCGACCGCGATGGCGTAGACGTTCTTCAGCGCGCCGGCCATCTCGACGCCGATCACGTCGTCGGTGGTGTAGGTGCGGAACCGCTTGGTGCGGAACAGTCGGGCCAGGTTCGCCGCCAGGTTCTGGTCGGGCATGGCCAGCACGGCGGCCGCGGCGTAGCCCTCGGCGACCTCGCGGGCGATGTTCGGCCCGGCCAGGATGCCGGCCGGATGCCCGGGCAGCACCTCCTCGACGATCTGGCTCATCCGCAGGTTGGTGCCCTGCTCCAGGCCCTTGACCAGCGACACCACCGGTACCCACGGCCGCAGTTCCTTGGCCAGTTCCTCCAACACGCCGCGAAAGCCGTGCGAGGGCACCGCCATCACGATCACATCCGCGCAGTGCGCCGCCTCGGAGAAGTCGGTGGTGGCGCGCAGCGAGTCGGGCAGGATCGCCTCGTCGCCGAGATAGGCCGAGTTGCGGTGGTTCTCGTTGACGTCGGCGGCGGTTTCGGCCGACCGCATCCATTGCAGCGTGTCACCGCGGCGGGCGCAGATCGACGCGACGGTGGTACCCCAGGACCCGCCGCCGAGGACGACGACCTTGGGTTCGCGATGTGCTGAAGACATGCCGTCAGGCTATGACGGTCTGGTCCTGCGCGGGCGAAGTTGGCGAAGCCGCGGCGGCGCCGAACACCATGTCCTCGTCGATCCGGTCGAAGCGATTGTCGATGGCGTCGGCGAAGTAGTTCTGTCGCACGTTCCACGGCCGCTGGGTGCCGGACTTGGGCAGCGTGTGCATCGCCCGTTTGACGTAGCCGGCGTTGATGTCCCAGGCCGGCTTCTCCGGCATCGGCCGATTCCCCAGGTGCGGGTAGGCGTGGGTGTAGCCGTGAGAATCCATGTGGGCCAACAATTTTGCGGTGGACTGCGCGGTGATGTCGGCGCGCAGCGTCCAGGACGCGTTGGTGTAGCCGACGCACCAGGCCAGGTTGGGCACATCCTCGATCAGGTGCGCCTTGTAGACGAACCGGTCGGCGGGGTCGATTTCGGTGCCGTCGACGCGCACCGTGATCCCGCCGAGCGCCTGCAGCTTGAGCCCGGTGGCGGTCGCGACGATGTCGGCGGCCAGGTGCCTGCCGGACTCCAGCCAGATGCCGGTGGCGTCGAACCGGTCGATCCGGTCGGTGACCACCTCGGTGCCGCCGGCGCTGATCGAGGCGAACAGGTCGCCGTCGGCGTCCAGGCACAGGCGTTGATCCCACGGGTCGTAGCTGGGATTGAAGTGCACGTCGACCGGGTAGCCCGGCGGCAGCGCGCGGATCGCCCGGGCCCGCAGGTAGCGCCGCATCAGCTGCGGCGATTTGCGGGCCAGGAACCACACGATGCCCTCGTAGGCCACCCCCTTGTTTCGGCCGATCCGGTGGGAAACCTTGGCCGGCAGCAGTTTTCGGATCAGCTGCAGGGTCGGGCTGACCCGGGCGCCGGCCGCCACGTAGGTGGGGGAGCGTTGCAGCATGACCACCTTCGCGCCGGCCCGCGCCAGCGCCGGAACCAGGGTGATCGCCGTCGCGCCGCTGCCGATCACCACCACCCGCTTACCGGCGCAGTCCAGGTCCTCGGGCCAGTGCTGCGGATGCACCACGGTGCCGCCGAACTCGGCGCTGCCGGGCAGCTCCGGGGTGTGCCCGGCGTCGTAGTCGTAGTAGCCGGTGCCGAAGAACACGAACCGGGCGCGGTAGGTCTGCTCGGTGTCGCCGACGGCGGCCCGCACCGTCCAGGTGTCGGTGCCGCTGTCCCAGTCCGCCGAGCGCACCCGGTGGCCGAACCGGATGTGCTCGTCGATGCCGTGCCGGTGCGCGGTCTCGGCCAGATAGTCGCGGATGTCGGCGCCCTCGGCGACGCCCTCCCGGCGGGTCCACGGCTCCCACGGAAAGCTCAGGCTGAAAATGCTGCTGTCGCTGCGCACGCCGGGGTAGCGGAACAGATCCCAGGTGCCGCCGATCCGCGCGCGCTGCTCCAGGATGACGTAGCGCAACCGCGGGTTGCGTTCGGCGATGCGGTAGGCCGCGCCGATGCCGGAGATTCCGGCGCCGATGATGACGACGTCGACGAACGGCGGGTTGGCATCCACGGTGTCCCCGTTTCTCAGCGGTAGTTCACGAATTGCAGCGCGACGTCCAGGTCGGAGCCCTTGAGCAGCGCGATGACGGCCTGCAGGTCGTCGCGCTTCTTGGAGCTGACCCGGATCTCCTCGCCCTGGATCTGCGCCTTGACGCCCTTGGGGCCGGCATCCCGGATGATCTTGGTGATTTTCTTGGCCTGCTCGCTGTCGATGCCCTGCTTGAGCGAACCGGTGACCTTGTGGACCTTGCCGCTGGCCTGCGGCTCGCCCGCATCGAACGCCTTCATCGAGATGTCCCGGCGGACCAGCTTCTCCTTGAAGACGTCCACGGCGGCCTTGAGCCGCTCCTCGGTGGAGCTGACCAGTTCGATCTGCTCCTCGCCCTTCCAGGCGATGCTGGTGTCGGTGCCCCGGAAGTCGAAGCGGGTGGACAGTTCCTTGGCCGCCTGGTTGAGCGCGTTGTCGACCTCCTGCCGGTCGACCTTGCTCACGACGTCGAACGATGAATCCGCCACTGGGTCCGTCTCCTCTGCTCAGCTGGCCGTTTTCGTGTTGGGTACATCCTCGTTGTACCCTGCTTATCGCACCAAACCAGACCCTCCCACATCGGAGGGTCGCGGGGCGGCGCGGTACCCGGCAGGTTGCCCGAGCGGCCAATGGGAGCGGACTGTAAATCCGTCGGCTTACGCCTACACAGGTTCGAATCCTGTACCTGCCACACCTGCTCAGGCCCCCTTTTTTAAGGGGGCCTGAGTTGTTTTCGGACCGCGCCGCGAACCACGCGTTATGGTCCGACCACGATGCGACGACGGCTGCTGGTGCTCGCGGGTGCGGTGGCACTCGCCGCGGCGCTGTGCCCGGCGCCGCCGGCGACCGCCCGGGTCGGGGTGGCCCCCGGCATGGCGATCGTGCTGGAGAGCGGCGGCGCCTGCACGCTGGGGTTCCTGGCCGGCAACGATGCCGGCCGCCGGCTCGGGGTGACGGCCGGGCACTGCGCGCAGGGCGTCGGCAAGCTGGTCTACAACAAGTACGGCGACGGCGAGGTCGTCGCCCAGCAGGGCGACGGCAGCGTGCTCGCCGACGGGTTCGGCGTGACGATCCTGGTGCTCGCCGACGACGTCGAGATTCCCGACGCCTTCTTCACCCGCTACGCCAACCCGCGCCCCGGCGACCCGGTGCACAAGTACGGCAGCACCACCGCCGAAACCGGCGGCACCATCGGCACGGTCACCCTCGACGCCGACTACCCGCGGTACTCGGTGATGCGCTCGACGCTGACGGCGTCACCGGGGGACAGCGGCTCGCCCTGGTACGGCGAGGACGAGTCGGGCCCGGTGCTCTACGGCATCACCATCGGGCACCTGACCGACGCCGACAACGGGGCCGAGTTGGGTGCCTACGGATTCCCGATCGACGCCCTGGTGGCCTACGTCCGCGACGGGTCCGGAACCTGGGGTCCGGGCTTCATCCCGGCGGGTCGCTGACCCGACGCGCCGGGCCCGGCTGGGCCGACGCGCGTGCCGAGCGTGGCGAATACTCACGGGTAGCGGTTGCGGGCTAACATCTATGGAGCCAGCCGGGAATCGGTCGGGCCGGTTTGGCTGAATTCATAGTGGAGTTGGGTGTTTTGCGTCGTAATCGCCGTTTCTTTGGGGCGGGCCTCGCGGCAGTTTTCGCGGTCCTTGCGGTTTCCGGCGGAGTGCTGGTGACCTGGTTGCCGGAGTGCCCGGGCCGCTGCCCGAGCGTGCTGCACACCAGCCATCCCGTCGACGCGGTGCCGCCGACGCCCGCGCCGGCCCGACTGGCCATCGTGCCCTCGCCGGATGCCTCCGACGTGTCGCCGAGCGCACCGGTGCGGGTGACGGCCTACACCGGCCAGCTCGTCGCGGTCAGCATGGTCAACGAGTACGGCACCGAGGTGGCCGGCACGCTGTCGGACGACCGGACCAGCTGGCGCCCGGCCACCGAGCTGGGATACGGCCGGACCTACACCATGACCGTGGCGGCGCAGGGCCCCGGCGGCACCCCGTCCCGACGGGTCTCGTCGTTCACGACGGTCGCGCCGGACTACCAGACCCAGGTCTACCTGCGGATGACCTCGGGCATCCCGATCGCCGAGGGCGGCATGTACGGGGTCGGCGCGGTCATCTCGGCGCGCTTTGACACCCCGATCGCCGACCGCGCGGTCGCCGAGACCCGGATGAAGGTCGTCACCGACCCGCCGCTGGCCGGCTCCTGGAACTGGGTCGACGAGCAGACCGCGCACTGGCGCCCGGAGAACTACTACCCGACCGGCACCAAGGTCACCGTCGACGTGCCGATCTACGGCGCCCGGCTCGGCGACGGGCTCTACGGCGCCCAGGACGAGAAGGTCTCCTTCGTGATCGGGTCGCGCCGGGTCAGCATCGTCGACGACGTCGACAAGCAGGTCCGGGTGTATGAGAACCAGCAACTGGTCCGCACCATGCCGACCTCGATGGGGATGGGTGGCGTCGAGACCATCAACGGGACCACCCTGACCTACTGGACCCCGCCGGGGGTTTACAGCGTCTTCGACAAGGCCGAGTCGGTGGTGATGGACTCGTCCACCTACGGGGTGCCGGTCGGCTCCCGACTGGGCTACAAGCTGACCATTCCGTGGGCGACCCGGATCAGCACCAACGGCATCTACCTGCACCAGCTCAACTCGACCATCTGGGCCCAGGGCAACACCAACGTCTCGCACGGCTGCCTGAACCTCAGCAGTGAGAACGCCAAGTGGTTCTACGACTTCGCCCAGCCCGGCGACATCGTCGAGGTCAAGAACACCGGCGGGCCGGGGCTGACGCTGGCGCAGGGCGGTGACTGGAGCGTGCCGTGGGAGCAGTGGCGCCGCGGCAGTGCTTTCAGTCAGAACGTGTAGCCGGCAGTCGGAACGTGTAGCCGGCAGCAGGAACCCGTGCGGCAGCAACGCGCAAGTGATTGTTGTCACATTTCGGCGTAGGATACGGGCATCCTCGCCGAAGGGAGGCGCGACATGAAAGGCGCCTATCGGGATCCGGTTGACCACTCCCGAACCACGCAACCGCATGCCGGGGAATCGTTCATCGACACGTTGTGGCTGCCCGGCCTGCTGTCCATCGCGCTGGGGGTGCTGGGCGTCGCCGGCTTCATCGCCGCCATCGCCTACCGCCACCTCGAGCTGTTGCCACCGCTGGGCCTGTTGACGGCGGCGCTGATGGTGGCCGGTTTCGCGTTGATCACCGCCGAACACCACCGGGTGAACCGGGTGGAGCGGCGCTGGTTGGCCGAGCATCCGGATCGCCGACCACAGCTGCCCGCGCACTGAATCGAGCCGACCAAAGCTTTCCGCGCACTGAATCGAGCCTCGTTCACCGAACGGATTTCCGAAATCCGTTAGTACAGCTCGTAATTAGGCAGGCTTACGTAAGTGGCGTAATTCACAGAAATCCCTAGAATGTGTTTTGTAACACGTTATCGAAGGGATGAGCGATGGTCGACTTCAAGGATCGGACGCCTCGCACCGGCAGCTCGATGCCGCCGGCCGCCGGTGGCTCGGTCAATGGGATTCGGCTGCTGATGGCGATCATGTTCGTCCTCATCGCCGTCGCCGCCTTGACCGGCGTCGTGGTTGCCACGCTCAGTGGCCAACCCACCATCGCGATCATCATCGGGCTGGTTGCCGCCGCGTTCTTCTGCGGCGCCGTCTGCTGAGCCGCGCTCAGCCGCCCATCAGCATCTGCCATTGCTGCAGGTTCGAGGCCCGATAGACGTAGTTGGTCCGCTTGACGTCCTCCAGTGCGGCGCTGGGCTCTTCGGAGTACCAGTGCCCCGGGAAGACGGTCGGATCGCCGGACAGTCGGGCCAGTTGCTGCAGGCTGGCGAACATGTCGTCGACGTTGCCGCCGGGGAAGTCGGTGCGGCCGCAGCCGTCCAGGAACAGGGTGTCCCCGGCGACCAGCCGGTTGTCCAGCAGGAAACACTGGCTGCCCGGGGTGTGCCCGGGGGTGTGCAGCAGTTCGATGTCGATGTCGCCGACGGACACCGTGTCGCCGTGCCGGTGCCCGGTCAGCTCGCTGCGCGCAATGCCGGTGACATTCGCCACCCAGTCCGCCTCCAGCTCGTTGACGTGCACCGGGACGCTGGTTCGCTCCAGCAGTTCGGCCAGCCCGGACAGCGTGAACCCCATCATGGTGCCGCCGACGTGGTCGGGATGGTGGTGGGTGACCAGCACGCCGGACAGCCGCATCCCGTCGTTCTCCAACACGTCGACGAGGTCGCCGGCGGCGTAGGCCGGATCCACCACCACCGCGTCACCGGTCTCCCGGTCGCCGATCAGGTAGGCGAAGTTGCGCATCTGGGTGGCGATCATGTCGCCCGCGGCAAAATCCCGCCCGGACAGCAGCTGGCGGAAGTAGAGGCGGTCGTCGTTACCGGAAGCCATGCGGTGAGCTTACGGAAGTGTCCCGGCGGCGCCCACCGGTGCCGCCCGACACGGTCCTCGCAGCTACAAAAACCGCATTTCAAAGGGTGTTTAAGGGCACACATTTAAAACTGGCATCGTTGATGCGCATTTTATTAGCGTGCATCTTGTGCAGCTCACCCGGTTCACCGACCTCGGCCTTCGGGCCGTGATGCTGCTCGCCGCCGCCGAGGCCCGCGAGCAGCGGGTCACCACCCGCAGCATCGCCACCGCGGCGGGGGCGTCGGAGAACCACATCGCCAAGGCGGTGTCCCGGCTGGCCGAACTCGGCCTCGTCGCGACCCGGCGCGGGCGGGCCGGCGGACTGGCGCTGACCGACGCCGGCCGCAACGTGTCCGTCGGCTGGCTGGTCCGTCGCCTGGAGGGTGACCAGGAGGTCATCGACTGTGCGGGGGACCAGCCCTGCCCGTTGGTGAGCGCCTGCCGGTTGCGCCGCGCGATGGCGGCCGCCAAGGAGGCGTTCTACGCCGAACTGGACCGGCACACCGTCACCGAACTCGCCGGGGACAGCTCGCTCCCCGTCGTATTGCAGCTGAACACCGACGTTCTGCTGACCACCGAAAGGATCCCGTCATGACCGTCGCCGTCGAACGCGCCGAACTCTCGCCCGAGCAGGCCGAGGTGATCAAGGCCACGTTGCCACTGGTCGGGGCCCATATCGAAGAGATCACCACGGAGTTCTACCAGCGGATGTTCGCCGCCCACCCCGAGCTGATCCGCAACCTGTTCAACCGGGGCAACCAGGCCCAGGGCGCCCAGCAGAAGGCGCTGGCCGCCTCCGTTGCGACGTTCGCCACCCACCTGATCGATCCCAACCTGCCGCACCCGGCCGAGCTGATGAGCCGCATCGCGCACAAGCACACCTCGCTGGGCATCGTCGCCGAGCAGTACCCGATCGTCTACGAAAACCTGTTCGCCGCGATCGTGACGGTGCTCGGGGCCGACGTGGTGACCGAGGAGGTTGCCACTGCCTGGGACCGGGTGTTCTGGGTGATGGCCGAATCGCTGATCGACGAGGAACGCGAGCTCTACCGCGCGGCCGGGGTGTCCGACGGCGACGTCTTTCGCCGGCTGCGGGTGCTCGAGCGCAGCGAGGACCCCTCGGGCGTGCTGCTGATCACCGTCAACGCCGGTGCCGCGCAGGCGCTGCCCGGGCAGTACGTCTCGGTCGGTGTGACGCTGCCCGACGGCGCCCGCCAGCTGCGTCAGTACAGCCTGGTCGGCATCGACGGGGAGGCGCTGACCTTCGCCGTCAAGCCCGTCGAGTCGACCGGCGACACCCCCGCCGGCGAGGTGTCCAACTGGCTGCGGGACAACCTGCAGGTCGGCGACCTGCTCGATGTCACGGTGCCGTTCGGGGATCTGCCGATGCCCGACGCGTCCGCGCCGATCGTGCTGATCTCCGCGGGCATCGGCATCACCCCGATGATCTCGATCCTTCAGCACCTGGCCGAGCAGGCCCCGCAGGCCATCGTGCGGGTGCTGCACGCCGACCGCAGCGCCGCCAGCCACCCGCTGCGCGACCGCCAGCTCGAGCTGGCCAGGCGGCTGCCGAACGCCACCGTCGAACTGTGGTACGAGCAGGGCGCCGAGGAGGTGGCCGCCCGCCCCGGCCAGATGAGCATCGGCGACGTCGACGTCCCCGCCGGCGCAAACGTCTACCTCTGCGGTCCGGACGGCTTCGTCCGGGCGCAGCGCGACGCGTTGACGATGTCCGGGGTGCCGGCCGCCCGGGTGCACTGCGAGCTGTTCAGCCCCAACGACTGGCTGCTGAACTGAGCCGCACCCGGCCGTGACGACGCCGGCCGGTTCGGGCCCACCCGCCCGGATCGGCCGGTTTCGGCCGGTTTCGGCCGGTTTGACCAGCGGTTTGGTGTAGCCCAGTGCCAGCCTGTACCCTTCTTAAGGCTCACCCGGCGTCGCCGGGAGAGGCATGCAGGTCTGGCCCCCTTAGCTCAGTCGGCAGAGCGTTTCCATGGTAAGGAAAAGGTCAACGGTTCGATTCCGTTAGGGGGCTCGGTGGACGCGCGGCCCAGCGCCGCCCGCGCCTATCGGGGCGGTGTAGCTCAGCTGGTTAGAGCGCACGACTCATAATCGTGAGGTCGGGGGATCGAGTCCCCCCACCGCTACAAAGCAATCGAGACGTGAAAGTAGAGGGCAGCTGACGTGGCCTCCAGTACCGATGTGCGGCCGAAGATCACCTTGGCCTGCGAGGTGTGCAAGCATCGCAACTACATCACCAAGAAGAACCGCCGCAACGACCCGGATCGGCTGGAACTGAAGAAGTTCTGCCCGAACTGCGGCCAGCATCAGGCGCACCGCGAATCTCGCTGATCGAAGCGACTCGCTGATGAATCGAACCAACGCCACGGCGCGGGTTCGATTCGTCGGGTCCGATTAGGTAGGTTCAAGACCGTGCTGAGTGAAAAGCTTCTCGGGCACCATTTTCGGTATCCCGATCATTACGAGGTCGAACGCGAGAAGATTCGCGAATACGCCAAGGCCGTCAAGAACGAAGACCGGTCGTTTTTCAATGAGGCTGCCGCCGCCGAGCTGGGCTATGACAGCCTGCCCGCTCCGCTCACTTTCATCTCGGTTTTCGGCTACACCGCCCAGGTCGCCATGTTCGAAGACGCCGGTATCGCCCTCGCGGATGCCCAGATCGTGCACGTCGATCAGGAGCTGCGGTTCGTCCGGCAGATCAAGGCCGGCGACAGGCTCTACTGCGATGTGACCGTGGATTCGGTGCGCAAGGCGCACGGCACGGACATCATCGTCAACAAGACGGTCATCTCCAATCAGGACGGTGACGTTGTGCAGGAGGCCTACACCACCCTGGCGGGGCGTAGCGACGAAGATAATGGAGAGAGTGGCTTTAGCGATGGCACTGCGTAGTTTCGACTCGGTCAAGGTGGGCGATGAGCTGCCCGAGAAGGTCATCCCGCTGACCCGGCAGGATCTGGTGAACTATGCCGGCGTTTCCGGCGACCTGAACCCGATCCACTGGGACGACGAGATCGCCAAGATTGTCGGCCTGGACACCGCGATCGCGCACGGCATGCTGACCATGGGCATCGGTGGCGGCTATGTGACCGAATGGGTCGGCGACCCCGGCGCGGTGACCGAGTACAACGTCCGCTTCACCGCGATCGTCCCGGTCCCCAACGACGGCCGCGGCGCCGAGCTGGTCTTCAACGGCCGGGTCAAGTCGGTCGATGAGGAGACCAAGATCGCCACCATCGCGATCAACGCGACCACCGGGGGTAAGAAGATCTTCGGCCGCGCCATCGCCAAGGCGAGGCTGGCCTGACGGATGGCGATCAAGACCGACATCCGGGGCATGGTCCACACCTACGACGACTACTTCGTGGTGGGGCGTGAGAAGGTTCGCGAGTTTGCCAAGGCCGTCAAGTCGATGGACCCGGCGACCCACGACGATGCCGCCGCCGCCGAGCTGGGCTACGACGGGCTGGTGGCGTCGCTGACCTTTGTCTCCACCGTCGCGCTCATCGTGCAGCAGGACTTCTTCCGCAAGGTCGACACCGGCTTCGAGACCATGCAGATCGTGCAGGTTGACCAGCAGTTCATCTACCACCGGCCGATCAAGGTCGGCGACAAACTGTTCCCGGTCATGCACATCCACTCCGTCGACGAGCGGTTCGGGGCGGACATCGTGGTGACCCGCAACGTGCTGCACGACGAGAACGGCGAGGTGATGCTGGAGGCCTTCACCACCATGATGGGCCAGCAGGGCGAGGAGTCCGCGAAGATCAAGTTCGACGTTGCCACCGGTCAGGTCACCCGGGTAGCGGATTAGTACATCGGCCAAACGCCGATGTACACTCGGACCTCGGGATTCTCCCGGGACAAGCGCGCTGTTCGGCGGTTCGGTAGGTTGGACCGATCGGAGAGCGCGCGAGTTTTGTCGGGGATTTCCGGAGCAGGCCGAGGGGCGTAGCTCAATTGGCAGAGCAGCGGTCTCCAAAACCGCAGGTTGCAGGTTCAAGTCCTGTCGCCCCTGCTCAACTGAATAAAGCAATGCTGAACCATTAAAGGAGCTGGCGGGTGAGCGACGAGCGCGACGACGCCGACGACATCGTCGGTGGCGGCGATGACGCGGGCGCTGCTGGCCTGACGGCCCGGGCCGGGACGCCGCCGCGTCCGACCGGAAAGCGGCGCCGCGAGCGGGCCGGACAGGCCGAGGGCGCCGAGATCACCGAGGCGCTGGACGTCAAGTCCGTCGAGAAGGACGACGACGAGGCGGCCGCCGGCAAGGCGAAGAAGAAGCCGAAGAAGAAGGCCCGCACCGGGCCGTCGCGCAACCCGTTTGTGTTCGTCTTCAACTACCTCAAGCAGGTCATCGCCGAGTTGCGGAAGGTGATCTGGCCGAACCGCAAGCAGATGGTGACCTACACCTCGGTGGTGCTGGCGTTCCTGGTGTTCATGGTGACGTTGATCTCCCTGGCCGACCTGGGGCTGGCCAAACTGGTGCTGTCGGTGTTCGGCTGACCGCCGGGTACCGAGGATTTGAGAGAGGACTGACAACCGTGACGAGCTCCGAGGGCGATACGCCCCAGGCCGACTCGGGCGACGCGACTGCCGCGGTCGCCGAGGACGTCGTCGAGACCGCTGCCCAGAGCCCGGCCGAAGAGGAGCTGGATCCGGCCGTTGCGCTGAAGAAGGAGCTGCGGTCCAAGCCCGGCGACTGGTACGTCATCCACTCCTACGCCGGCTACGAGAACAAGGTGAAAGCCAACCTCGAGACCCGCGTGCAGAACCTCGACGTCGGCGACTACATCTTCCAGGTGGAGGTCCCCACCGAAGAGGTCACCGAGATCAAGAACGGCCAGCGCAAGCAGGTCAACCGCAAGGTGCTGCCGGGCTACATCCTGGTCCGGATGGACCTCACCGACGACTCCTGGTCCGCGGTGCGCAACACCCCCGGGGTGACCGGATTCGTGGGCGCCACGTCGCGGCCGACCTCGCTCTCGCTCGACGACGTGGTGAAGTTCCTGCTTCCGCAGGGCGCGGCCAAGAAGGCCGCGAAGTCCTCCGCGGCGGCCGCGGCCGGTGCGAGCTCCGAGGCCAGCCTGGAGCAGCCGGAGATCCTGGTCGACTTCGAGGTCGGTGAATCCGTCACCGTCATGGACGGCCCGTTCGCGACGCTGCCCGCGTCGATCAGCGAGGTCAATGCCGAACAGCAGAAGCTCAAGGTGCTGGTGTCCATTTTTGGACGCGAGACGCCCGTGGAACTGGGCTTCAACCAGGTCGCCAAGATCTGAACTTAGGAAAGGAAACACCCCCCAATGGCACCGAAGAAGAAGGTCGCCGGGCTGATCAAGCTGCAGATCCAGGCCGGGCAGGCCAACCCCGCCCCGCCGGTCGGCCCCGCGCTCGGTCAGCACGGCGTCAACATCATGGAGTTCTGCAAGGCGTACAACGCGGCGACCGAGTCGCAGCGCGGCAACGTCATCCCCGTGGAGATCACCGTCTACGAGGACCGCAGCTTCACCTTCGCCCTGAAGACCCCGCCCGCCGCCAAGCTGCTGCTCAAGGCCGCCGGTGTGCAGAAGGGTTCGGGCGAGCCGCACAAGACGAAGGTCGCCAAGGTCAGCTGGGACCAGGTCCGGGAAATCGCCGAGACCAAGAAGGCCGATCTGAACGCCAACGACATCGACGCCGCGGCGAAGATCATCGCCGGCACCGCCCGGTCGATGGGTATCACCGTCGAGTAGTCCGACGGACCTGTCGACGCAACCAAGACCGTCGAGTGATCGACACCCCGTGGGAGGGCCCGCTTCGGCCCGCAACCACAACCTCTGAAATCAGGAGAGTGCAATGAGCAAGAACAGCAAGGCCTACCGCGAGGCCGCCGCCAAGATCGACAAGACCCAGGCGTACAGCCCGCTGGCGGCCGCCAAGCTGGCCAAGGAAACCTCGTCGAAGAACCAGGACGCCACCGTTGAGGTTGCGATCCGGCTCGGCGTGGACCCGCGCAAGGCCGACCAGATGGTCCGCGGCACCGTGAACCTGCCGCACGGCACCGGTAAGACCGCCCGCGTCGCGGTGTTCGCGGTGGGCGAGAAGGCCGAGGCGGCCCTGGCCGCCGGCGCCGATGTGGTCGGCAGCGAGGACCTGATCGAGAAGATCCAGGGCGGGTTCCTGGACTTCGACGCCGCGATCGCCACCCCGGACCAGATGGCCAAGGTCGGCCGGATCGCGCGTGTGCTCGGGCCCCGCGGCCTGATGCCGAACCCCAAGACCGGCACCGTCACCGCCGACGTCGCCAAGGCGGTCGCCGACATCAAGGGCGGCAAGATCAACTTCCGCGTCGACAAGCAGGCCAACCTGCACTTCGTGATCGGCAAGGCCTCCTTCGATGAGAAGAAGCTCGCCGAGAACTACGGCGCCGCCCTCGACGAGATCCTGCGGGCCAAGCCGTCGTCGTCCAAGGGCCGCTACCTGAAGAAGATCGTCGTCTCCACCACCACCGGCCCGGGCATCCCGGTCGACACGACCGTCACCCGGAACTTCACCGAGGAGTAGGCCGAGCCGGCGGAGCTTGCGGAGCCGGCGCTGGCCGGATCCGACCATTGGCACCGAGGAGTAGGCCGAGCCGGCGGAGCTTGCGGAGCCGGCGCTGGCCGGATCCGACCATTGATACCGAGGAGTAGGCCGAGCCGCTCCCATCGACCGTGGACCTGATGCGCATGACGATTCGGACAATGCGCAGCAGGTCCATTGTCGTTTCGGTGGGCCTGGGTGCCGCGGTGGCGCTGTCGGCGCCCGCGCAGGCGGCGCCGACCGCGGCCGACGCCGGGTTCGTCGAGATCCACCGGGCGGTGCCCGACGCGCTGGTCGACCTGCGCTACGCCGGGGCCAACAATTTCACCGGCCGGCAGCTCTACCCGACCGGTGCCCGCTGCCTGGTGCACCAGTCGCTGGCCCCCGGGCTGGCCACCGCCGCCGCGACGCTGCGCGCCGCGGGCGCGCGGCTGGTGTTCTGGGACTGCTACCGGCCGCATTCGGTGCAGGTCACGATGTTTGAGGTGGTGTCGAACCCGAACTGGGTGGCCCGCCCGGGCAGCACCGCACGCAGCCACACCGCGGGCCGTTCGGTGGACGTGACGCTGGCCGACGCGGCCGGCCGACTGGTCGACATGGGCACCGATTTCGACAGCTTCACCCCGCCCGCGCTGGCCTACGCCACCGACGGGGTGACCGCCGCCCAGCGGGCCAACCGGGCGCTGCTGCGGGAGGCGATGGCCGCCGGCGGGCTGACGGTGTATTCCGGGGAATGGTGGCACTTTGACGGGCCCGGCGCCGCCGTCGACCGGCCGATCATCGAGGTTCCGCTGACCTGAGCTATTTGGTCAGGGTGAACTGGTGCACGCTGATGTGCCCGGAGGCGAAGTACTTCTGGCAGCCGGTGAGGTACTTGGCGAACCGGTCGTAAACCACCTGGCCCTGCAGCGCGATCGCCTCGTCGCGGTGCGCGGTCAGGGCGTCCTCCCAGATCTTGAGGGTGCGCACGTAGTGCGGACCGATCTCGTGCACCCGGGCGACGGTGAAGCCCGCCGCCACCGCGTTCTCCTCGACCTTGGGCACCGACGGCAGTCGGCCGCCGGGGAAGATCTCGTCGGCGATGAACTTGGCGAACCGGGCGTGCTCGAACGTCAGCGACAGTCCCAGTTCCTGGGCCCGGCGCAGGTCGAAGCCGGTGATGGTGTGCAGCAGCATGACGCCGTCGTCGGGCAGCGCGCGGTGGGTGGTTTCGAAGAACGCCGGGTAGCGGTCGAAGCCGAAATGCTCGAAGGCGCCGATCGACACGATGCGGTCGACGTGGTCGTCGAACTCCTCCCAGCCCTGCAGTCGGACCTCGATGGTCCGGTCGGTGTCGATGGTGGCCAGCTTCTCGACGGCGTACCGCTGCTGCTCGCGGCTGAGCGTCAGCCCGATCACGTTGACGTCGTATTGCTGCACCGCGCGGGCCAGGCCGGCGCCCCAGCCGCAGCCGATGTCGAGCAGCGTCATGCCGGGCCGCAGGCCGAGCTTGCCCAGCGCCAGATCGAACTTCGCCAGCTGGGCCTGGTCGCCGGTCATGTCCTCGCGCTCGAAATAACCGCAGGTATAGCCCATGGTCTCGCCCAGAAACAGCTGGTAGAACTCGTTGGAGATGTCGTAGATCTCGGCGAGTTCCTCGTATTTCGGGCTCAGCTTTGACTTCTCGGTCACAACGACCTCCCGGTTCGTTGGTGCTACCGGGTCAATGGTACGACCGTGCCGCCGCGGGCGGGGTTTTCGAACCGTCCGCCGCGGTGTTTGCGCTGGTCGCAGCGGCTAATTCGGCGTCGCGCGGAAGGTCGTGTCGAGCTCGTCGACGATCGGTGTCCACAACGGCTCGGGCAGGTCGTGACCCATCCCGTCGAGCAGCACCAGCCGGGCACCGTCGATGTTGCCGGCGATCGACCGGCCGCCGGTCGGCCGCATCAGCCGGTCGGCGCGACCGTGGATCACCACCGTCGGTGCGGTGGTGCGCCGATTGTGGTGGCGCAGGCTGCCGCTGCCCAGGATGGCGCCGAACTGCCGGGCGATGCCGACCGGGTAGTAGCTGCGGTCGTAGCCCTCGGCGGCATCGGCGCGCAGCCGCTCCTCCGGCGCCGGGAAACCGGGGCTGCCGATGATGCGGCTGACCCGCACCGAGTTGTCGATGATCACCTCCCGCGGCGAATCCACCGGCGGGCCCTTGAGCAGCGCGAACAGCGCCTTCGGGTGCGGCGGCGGGAGCGCGGCCCGGTTGTTGCTGGAGAAGATGACGCCGAGCGAGCGGGTGCGTTCGGCGTGCCGGGAGGCCAGCACCTGGGCGATCATCCCGCCCATCGAGGCGCCGACGATGTGGGCACCGTCGAGGCTCAGGTGGTCGAGGACGGCCGCGGCGTCGTCGGCCATGTCCTCCAGGGTGTACACCGCGGGGCTGGGCCGGCCCAGCGTCGAGCGCACCATGCCGGCGTACTGCGATCCGGGTACCCGCTGCCCATCGAGTTTGCTGGACAGGCCGACGTCGCGGTTGTCGAACCGGATCACCCGGTATCCGCGGTCGATGATCTGCTGGCAGAAGCCGGGCCGCCACAGCAGCAACTGAGCGCCCAGACCCATGATCAGCAGCACCGCCGGATCGGTGGGATCGCCCATGTCCTCGTAGTAGATGTCCAGGTCGCCGGAGCGGGCGACGCCGGAGCGCACCGCGGCGGTCACCGGACCGCCTCGCCGGGTGGCGTTGCCGCGGCGTCGGGAGCCGGTGCCGCGCTGTCGTCGAGGTCCAGGTCCTCGCGGTGGTCGCGGCTGACCTCCACCATGAAGTTGGCGAAGTAGCCGGAGAACTGCGGGTCGCTCATCATCTGCCACCTCGGGGCGAGCAGCTTCATGTACCGCTCGACGTACAGGAACTGCTTGCCGATCAGCACCAGTTCCCGGGGCAGCTTGACGTCGTAGGCGTCGGCCAGCGTGGACAGCTGCTTGCCGATCTCCGCGTACGACATGTCGCCGAGGGTTTTCAGGGTCAGCGGCGCGGCGAAGGACTCCAGGTCCTTGGCGGCCTGGGCCTCCGGCTTGGTGCGCCCGACGGCGCCGAGCAGCACGACGATCTTGCCGGCGGCGGCATGGTCCTTCTTCACCAGCAGGGCGTGGATCAATTCGCGCAGCAGCCAGCGGGTGCGCGGATCGATCCGGCCCATGATGCCGAAGTCCAGGAAGACGATCCGGCCCTGGTCGTCGACGAGCAGGTTGCCCGCGTGCAGGTCGCCGTGGAACAGGCCGTGCCGCAGGCCGCCCTCGAAGGTGGCAAACAGCAGCGCCTTGACCAACTCGGTGCCGTCGAAGCCCTGTTTGCGGATCGCGGCGACGTCGTCGATCCGCACGCCGTGCACCCGCTCCATGGTCAGCACCCGCTCGCTGGTGAAGTCCCAGTGCACGTCGGGCACCTTGATGTTGTTGCCCAGCGGAGAGGACCGCAGTCCGCTGACCCAGGCCTCCATCGACTGCGCCTCGATCCGGAAGTCGAGTTCCTCGGCGAGGTTGTCGGAGAAGTCGGCGACGACGTCGCGGGCGGACAGCCGGCGCCCCACCTTGGCCACCTCGACGAGCTGGGCGAACCGTTTGAGGATCTGCAGGTCGGCGGCCACCCGGGTCCGGATGCCGGGGCGCTGGATCTTGACCACCACCTCGGTGCCGTTGTGCAGGGTGGCGAAGTGCACCTGGGCGATCGACGCCGAGGCGAACGGCCGCTCCTCGAAGTGCTTGAAGAGGTTCTGCGGTGTATCGCCGAGTTCCTCGATGAACAGTTGGTGCACATCGTCGGGGTCGGCCGGCGGCACCGCGTCGAGCAGGCTGCGGAACTCCCGGGACAGCGGCTCGCCGAACGCCCCGGGGCTGGAGGCGATGATCTGGCCGAACTTGACGTAGGTCGGGCCGAGGTCGGCGAAGGTCTGCGGGATCTCCCCGATCAGCTTGGACTGCCAGGTTGCCGGGGTGGGAATCCGGCCGGCGAACCGGGCCGCGGTGCAGGCCAGTTGCCAGCCGGTGGTGCCGATCCGGACGGCCTCGGCGGGAAGCGGCACCCGGTCCAGCTTGGTGACCTCCCGATGCTGTTTGGTCGCACTCATCGTTGTAGTGTCTCAAACTTCGCCGCAGCCCCACGAACTTTCGTGACCTGCACTTTTATGGTCTCGGTCACGCGAGTGTGGTGATTGTGACGGGCGCGGGTTCAGTGCCTGCGCAATACCACCCGCAGTCGCGGGGAGCTCTGGTGCCAGCGCAGTCGCAGCAACAGCAGGCCGCGGTGGGCCTGCCAACCCAGGGACAGCGGATCGGGCCAGGACGACCCGGTGCGATGTTGATTATTCACAGTGCTTCCAGGGTGGCACGCAAACGTTGCGACGGCAGCGCGGCCAGGTGAACGTCACATGACGGTGGTTGCCGCGCGGGCGGTGCTCACCCGAAATCGGCAGATGGCGCACAATCGGCAGATGTCCGAGAACGTGCTGGCCATCGACATCGGCGGTACCAAGATCGCGGCGGGCCTGGTCGACCCCGGGGGCGCCCTGCTGACCTCGCAGCAGCGGCCCACTCCGCGCGGGGCCGGTGCCGAGGCGGTGTGGGCGGTGGTCGCCGACCTGGTTGCGGAGCTGACGGCCGGGGTCGGGGTGCGCGGTGCCGGCGTCGTCTCGGCGGGGCCGGTGCAGCTGCAGGCCGGCACGGTCAGCCCGATCAACGTGCCGGACTGGCGGGACTTCCCGCTGCGCGACCGGGTCGCCGAACTGCTGCCGGGCCGGCCGGTCCGGCTGGCCGGCGACGGTGTCGCGATGGCGCTCGGTGAGCATTGGCGCGGCGCCGGGCAGGGCGCCGGTTTCCTGCTCGGCATGGTGGTGTCCACCGGCATCGGCGGTGGCCTGGTGCTCGACGGGCAGCCCTACCCGGGGCGGACCGGCAACGCCGGGCACGTCGGGCACGTCGTCGTCGACACCGCCGGGGGACCGTGCGCCTGCGGCGGGCACGGCTGTGTGGAGACCATCGCCGCGGGCCCGTCGATGGTGGCCTGGGCCAAGACGCAGGGCTGGTCGGGGCCGGCCGGCGACGCCCGTGCGCTGGCCGCCGCAGCGGCCGACGGCGACCCCATCGCGCGGTCTGCGTTCGCCCGCTCCGGTACCGCGCTGGCCGCGATGATCGCGTCGGTGGCGGCGGTCTGCGACCTGGATCTGGTGGTGGTCGGTGGCGGGGTGGCCAAGGCCGGTGAGCTGCTTTTTGAGCCGCTGCACGCCGCGCTGGCCCGGTACGCCGGGCTGGAGTTCATCGCCGAGCTGGAGGTGATCCCCGCCGAACTTGGTGGCGAGGCCGGGCTGATCGGCGCGGCCGCGCTGCTGCGCACCGACTGAGCGCCGCCGGTTTGGCAGAACGGCGTCGAGCCGTTATCGTTGTCGGCGATCCACCGAAGACCGTCGGTCACCGAGCAATCGGTTGAAGGTCCGGGATAACTCCCGGCGGCCCACGCAGGAGGACGAGGCAGACACCATCGTGCACGCCCCGGCCGCATTCCTGCGCCGGGGCGTTTGACGTTCTTGGGTGGGACAACCCGACTTTTCTCGACAAACAGGTCCCCGACACCCCAGGAGGCATGCATGGCCAAGGCTGACAAGGCCACCGCCGTTGCCGAGATCGCCGAGCAGTTCAAGGCTTCGACGGCAACGGTCATCACCGAGTACCGCGGTCTTTCCGTGGCCAGCCTGGTCGAACTGCGCCGCGCGCTCGGTGCCACGGCCACCTACTCGGTTGCCAAGAACACCCTGGCCAAGCGTGCCGCGGTGGAGGCGGGTATCGAGGGCCTGGACGAGCTGTTCGCCGGACCGACCGCGATCGCCTTCATCGAGGGCGAGCCGGTCGATGCGGCCAAGGCGCTGAAGAAGTTCGCCAAGGACCACAAGCAGCTGGTCATCAAGGGCGGCTACATGGACGGTGCCGCACTGACCGTCGCTCAGGTCGAGGCGATCGCCGACCTGGAGAGCCGCGAGGTGCTGCTGGCCAAGCTGGCCGGCGCGATGAAGGCCAACCTGTCCAAGGCCGCGGCCCTGTTCAACGCTCCGGCGTCGCAGGTCGCACGCCTCGCGGCCGCGCTGCAGGAGAAGCGGGAAGCCGAGGGCGAGCAGTCCCCGGCCGCCGAGGCTCCGGCTGCTGAGGCTCCGGCCGCCGAGGCCGACGCCACCGAAGCCGCCGAATAACCCACGTCAACAATCCGGCAATCAATCAACCCCTCCGAAAGGACACACAATGGCCAAGCTGACCACCGACGAGCTGCTCGACGCGTTCAAGGACCTGACCCTGCTCGAGCTGTCGGAGTTCGTTAAGAAGTTCGAGGAGACCTTCGAGGTCACCGCCGCCGCTCCGGTCGCCGTTGCCGCCGCCCCGGCCGCCGGTGGCGCCGGCGCCGAGGCCGCCGAGGAGCAGTCCGAGTTCGACGTCATCCTCGAGGGTGCTGGCGACAAGAAGATCGGCGTGATCAAGGTCGTCCGCGAGATCGTCTCCGGCCTGGGCCTCAAGGAGGCCAAGGATCTGGTCGACAGCGCCCCCAAGGCGCTGCTGGAGAAGGTCACCAAGGAGGCCGCCGAGGACGCCAAGGGCAAGCTCGAGGCGGCCGGCGCGTCGGTCACCGTCAAGTAGGTTTCCCCGCTTTTCCGGATCCCCGGAGATCTTCGGATCTCCGGGGATCCGGCATTTTCCCGGCCCGGTTCGCCGGCTCGGTTCACCCGGCTTGGCGCCCGACCTGGCCGCACCCGGGACGGTTTGGTGCGGGTGCCTCGCTCAGGGCCGGGCCGTGCTCGCCTGCAGCGACGCCTGCAGCGCCGGCGCGGTGTCGCCGAGGCCGATCAGGGTGTGGGCGGCCAGCGCGCCGAGCACCGGCGGCACGGCGGTGCCGTCGCTGCCGTAGAAGCCGGCCAGCTCCAGCATCACGAAGCCGTGCATCATCGTCCAGAACTGCGCGGCGATGGCCAGCACCGCGGCCTCGTCGTCGGCGCCGGTGGCGGTGATCCGGCCGACCGCGACGGCCCGTCGCACCAGGCGCACCAGATGCAGCAGGCTGGGGTGCAGGTCCCGGGCCGGCTCGCCGGCGCGGATGTCGCGGGCCGGGGCGTTGATGCCATGCGCGCTGGTGCTGCCGAACATCAGCCGGTACAGATGCGGGCGTTCGATGGCGAAGCGGCGGTAGGCGGTACCGCAGGACAGCAGGTCGGCGACCGGATCGGCGGTGTCGGGCAGGGTCAGCGCGGCGTCGAACTCGTCGAGTCCGCGGTCGGCGACGGCGGCGATCAGCGCGGGCATCCCGCCGAAGTGGGTGTAGACGGCCATCGTGGAGGTGCCCGCCGCGGTGGCGATCCGGCGGGTCTGCAGCGCGTCGGGGCCGTGGTCGTCGAGCAGGGCCAACGCCGCGGTCAGCAGGTTGTCGCGCACGGTGGGCGGTGCGCCGGGGGGTTGAGTCATCGCCGTCGATTCTGAGCCGGATGCAGAGCACTCTGATTTTGCCCGTTGCCCCACCCGCGGCACCGGGGTAGCCTCGGAGTCATTCCGCATAACAATGTTATAGCTGGTCGAATCGGCCTTCTGGAGGACTCATGACGACATCGACGCCCGCCCCCGCGGCCACCAACCCGTACCTGACCGGGGTGCTGGGTCCGGTCGCCGCCGAGGTCGAGGCCACCGATCTGCGGGTCACCGGCGAGTTGCCCGCACACCTGGACGGCCGCTACCTGCGCAACGGGCCCAACCCGGCCGGCCCGGTGGACCCGGCGCGCTACCACTGGTTCGCCGGCGACGCCATGGTGCACGGCCTGGCGCTGCGCGACGGCCGGGCACTGTGGTACCGCAACCGGTGGGTGCGCACCGCGGCGGTGGCGCGGACCCTCGGTGAGCCGAGGCCGCCGCTGGACCCCGGCGCCGGCATGCTGTCCGTCGCGCCCAACACCAACGTCATCGAGCACGCCGGGCAGACCCTCGCGCTGGTCGAAGGCGGCGGCGCGAACTATCGGCTGTCCGAGGACCTCGGCACCCTGGGCACCTGTGACTTCGACGGCACGTTGCGCGGCGGCTACACCGCTCATCCGCACCGCGACCCGCACACCGGTGAACTGCACGCGGTGTCCTACTCGTTCGCGCGCGGAACCAATGTGACCTACTCGGTGATCGACGCCGCCGGCCGGCTGCGGCGCAGCGTCGACATCCCGGTGCACGGCTTCCCGATGATGCACGACTTCACCCTGACCGAGAAGTACGTGGTGATCTACGACCTGCCGGTCACCTTCGACCCCGCCGGCGCCATCCCGGACAGCGTGCCGCGGCTGGTCCGCCCGGCGGCCCGCGCGTTGATCTCGCGGCTGGCCGGCCGGGTTCGGGTACCCGGACCGATCGCGGCCCGGATCGCCGCCGACACCACCGCGCTGCAGTCGCTGCCGTTCGCCTGGAACCCGGATTACCCGGCCCGGGTCGGGGTGCTGCCGCGCGACGGCGAGGCCGACGACATCCGCTGGTTCGACGTCGATCCGTGCTTCGTCTTCCATCCGGTCAACGGCTTCAGCGAGCAGCGCGACGGCCAGGAGGTGCTGGTCCTCGATGTGATCCGGTACGAGCGGATGTTCGACCGGGACCGCCGCGGGCCCAGCGAGGGCGAGGCCCGGCTGGACCGCTGGGAGATCAACCTGAGCACCGGCCGGGTCACCGGCCAGACCCGCGACGACCGCCCGCAGGAATTCCCCCGGATCAACGAGTCCCGCACCGGGCGGCCGCACCGGTTCGGCTACACCGTCGGCATCGACGGCCTGTTCGCCGGGGCGGCCGACCTGCGCGGCTCGGTGTTCAAGCAGGACTTCCACACCGGCGGCACCGTTGCGGCCCGGCTGGAGCCGGGCGTCGCGGTTGGCGAGCTGTGCTTCGTCCCGACGCCAGGCGGCACCGCCGAGGACGACGGCGTGCTGATGGGCTTCGGCTGGCACCGCGACCGGGATGAGGGCCGGCTGTTGGTGCTCGACGCGGGCACCCTGGAGACCGTTGCGACCGTGCATCTGCCGCAGCGGGTGCCGCTGGGATTCCACGGCAATTGGTGTCCGAGGGCCACTGCGGTATAAAACGGGTGTTCGCACAACGTGAGTGGGGCCGTTGGCCGTGCGATACAGTGAGCCCTACCACAGGTCGGAGACTGCCTCCGTCCCCGCAAACCACAGATCGGCCGTGTGCCGAAGTCGGAAGGATCGAACGTGGGCATTGGTATCCAGATCGAGGGGCTCACCAAGTCTTTCGGGTCTCAGCGCATCTGGGAAGACGTCACGTTCGATCTGCCCGCCGGCGAGGTCAGCGTCATGCTGGGGCCGTCCGGTACCGGTAAGTCGGTGTTCCTGAAGTCGCTGATCGGCCTGCTGCGGCCCGAGCGCGGCAAGATCATCGTCGACGGCACCGACATCATCCAGTGCTCGGCCAAGGAGCTCTACGAGATCCGCACGCTGTTCGGAGTGATGTTCCAGGACGGCGCGCTGTTCGGGTCGATGAACCTCTACGACAACACCGCGTTCCCGCTTCGTGAACACACGAAGAAGAGCGAGAGCGACATCCGCAAGATCGTCATGGACAAGCTGGAGATCGTGGGTCTGACCGGCCACGAGCTCAAGATGCCCGGCGAGATCTCCGGCGGTATGCGCAAGCGTGCCGGCCTGGCCCGCGCGCTGGTGCTCGATCCGGAGATCATCCTGGTCGACGAGCCGGACTCCGGTCTGGACCCGGTGCGTACCGCGTACCTGTCGCAGCTGCTGATCGACATCAACGCGCAGATCGACGCCACCATCCTGATCGTGACGCACAACATCAACATCGTGCGTACCGTGCCGGACGACATCGGCATGCTCTACCGCAAGAAGCTGGTCATGTTCGGGCCCCGCGAGGTGCTGCTGACCAGCGAGGAGCCCGCCGTCGAGCAGTTCCTCAACGGCCGCCGGATCGGTCCGATCGGCATGTCGGAGGAAAAGGACGAGGCCACCGCCGCCGCCGAGGCCGCCGCCCTGGAGATGGGTCAGGGGCACGGCGGTGTCGAGGAGGTCAGCGGGGTGCCCCCGCAGCTGACCGCCTCCCCGGGGATGCCGGTGCGCAAGGCCGTCGCCCGTCGGCAGGCCCGGGTGCGCGAGATGATGCACACCCTGCCGCTGGCCGCCCAGGAGGCCATCCGCGCCGACCTGGCCGCCACCGGTGGCGACGCCCCGGCCGATTACGACGCCGAGACGGTCAGCCTGGGCAAGCGCGACGACGAGGCCACCGCGGTCATTCCGGTCCAGCAGGAGGGTTAGCGGCGCGGGCCCCTTGACGGACGGGCGCCAAGGGGCCACTCTGTTGGGCAGCATGTTTCAACGGATCGATCGGGCTGCCGGCCAGCGCTTGAAGGTCGTTGACATGCGGTATTTACCGGACAGTTGAGGAATGCGCCGTCCTGCGCTATTGTTGGACGTTGCGCTGGCTGCCTCCTGCCCATCACACAATTCCGACCCGCACCGGTCAACGTGGACCGAGCCTGAGCCCTGCTCAGTGACCGGCCTCGTGTCGTGCGTCTAGGGCCTGGGTGGGGTGCCGCCGGCCAAACTACGCAGATAACGCGACGTGCGAGCATCATCCGGCGGCCGCCGGGAGTCTGAGCAAGTCGCATGAGGTGCTGGAAGGACGCATCTTGGCTGTCTCCCGCCAGAGCAAGTCAGTGGCTACCAACTCCGTTCCCGGAGCGCCGAACCGGATTTCCTTCGCCAAACTTCGCGAGCCGCTGGAAGTTCCGGGGCTGCTTGATGTGCAGACGGATTCGTTCGAGTGGCTGATCGGATCGCAGCGGTGGCGTGACAAAGCGGCCGCCCGCGGCGACATCGCCAACCCCAAGGGTGGCCTCGAGGAGGTGCTCGACGAGCTGTCCCCGATCGAGGACTTCTCCGGCGCGATGTCGCTGAGCTTCACCGATCCGCGCTTCGACGAGGTGAAGGCCCCCGTCGAGGAGTGCAAAGACAAGGACATGACGTACGCGGCGCCGCTGTTCGTCACGGCCGAGTTCATCAACAACAACACCGGCGAGATCAAGAGCCAGACGGTCTTCATGGGTGACTTCCCGATGATGACCGAGAAGGGCACCTTCATCATCAACGGCACCGAGCGTGTCGTGGTCAGCCAGCTGGTCCGCTCGCCGGGCGTCTACTTCGACGACAGCATCGACAAGTCCACCGAGAAGACGCTGCACAGCGTCAAGGTGATCCCGGGCCGCGGTGCCTGGCTGGAGTTCGACGTCGACAAGCGCGACACCGTCGGCGTGCGTATCGACCGCAAGCGCCGTCAGCCGGTCACCGTGCTGCTCAAGGCGCTCGGCTGGACCAACGACCAGATCCGGGAACGCTTCGGCTTCTCCGAGATCATGATGGGCACCCTGGAGAAGGATCCCACCGCCGGTCCCGACGAGGCACTGCTGGAGATCTACCGCAAGCTGCGTCCGGGCGAGCCGCCGACCAAGGAGTCCGCGCAGACCCTGCTGGAGAACCTGTTCTTCAAGGAGAAGCGCTACGACCTGGCCCGGGTGGGCCGGTACAAGGTGAACAAGAAGCTCGGCCTCAACGCCGGCCAGCCGATCACCAGCTCGACGCTGACCGAAGAGGACATCGTCGCCACCATCGAGTACCTGGTCCGGCTGCACGAGGGCCAGACCAGCATGACGGTGCCCGGTGGCGTCGAGGTGCCGGTCGACGTCGACGACATCGACCACTTCGGCAACCGCCGGCTGCGCACCGTGGGCGAGCTGATCCAGAACCAGATCCGGGTCGGCCTGTCCCGGATGGAGCGCGTCGTCCGCGAGCGGATGACCACCCAGGACGTCGAGGCGATCACCCCGCAGACCCTGATCAACATCCGTCCCGTGGTGGCGGCGATCAAGGAGTTCTTCGGGACCAGCCAGCTGTCGCAGTTCATGGACCAGAACAACCCGCTGTCGGGCCTGACCCACAAGCGCCGGCTGTCCGCGCTTGGCCCCGGCGGTCTGTCCCGTGAGCGCGCCGGCCTGGAGGTCCGCGACGTGCACGCCAGCCACTACGGCCGGATGTGCCCGATCGAGACCCCGGAAGGCCCGAACATCGGCCTGATCGGCTCGCTGTCGGTGTACGCCCGGGTCAACCCGTTCGGCTTCATCGAGACGCCGTACCGCAAGGTCATCGACGGCGTGATCAGCGACCAGATCGATTACCTGACCGCCGACGAGGAGGACCGCCACGTCGTGGCGCAGGCCAACTCGCCGACCGCCGACACGGTGGAGGGCCTGCGGTTTGCCGAGCCGCGCGTGCTGGTCCGCCGTAAGGGCGGCGAGGTCGAGTACGTCTCCTCGGACGACGTGGACTACATGGATGTGTCGCCGCGCCAGATGGTGTCGGTGGCCACCGCGATGATCCCGTTCCTGGAGCACGACGACGCCAACCGCGCCCTGATGGGGGCGAACATGCAGCGTCAGGCGGTGCCGCTGGTGCGCAGCGAGGCGCCGCTGGTCGGTACCGGCATGGAGCTGCGGGCCGCCATCGACGCCGGCGACGTGGTGGTGTCGGAGAAGTCCGGTGTGGTCGAGGAGGTTTCCGCCGACTACATCACCGTGATGGCCGACGACGGCACCCGGCAGACCTACCGGATGCGCAAGTTCGCCCGCTCCAACCACGGCACCTGCGCCAACCAGCGTCCGATCGTCGACGCCGGTCAGCGGGTGGAGTCCGGCCAGGTCGTCGCCGACGGGCCGTGCACCGAGAACGGCGAGATGGCGCTCGGCAAGAACCTGCTGGTCGCGGTCATGCCGTGGGAGGGCCACAACTACGAGGACGCCATCATCCTCTCGCAGCGCCTGGTCGAGGAGGACGTCCTGACGTCCATCCACATCGAGGAGCACGAGATCGATGCCCGCGACACCAAGCTGGGCGCCGAGGAGATCACCCGGGACATCCCGAACGTCTCCGATGAGGTGCTGGCCGATCTCGACGAGCGCGGCATCGTCCGCATCGGCGCCGAGGTCCGCGACGGCGACATCCTGGTCGGCAAGGTCACCCCGAAGGGCGAGACCGAGCTGACCCCGGAGGAGCGGCTGCTGCGTGCCATCTTCGGCGAGAAGGCCCGCGAGGTCCGCGACACCTCGCTGAAGGTGCCGCACGGCGAGTCCGGCAAGGTCATCGGCATCCGGGTGTTCTCCCGCGAGGACGACGACGAGCTGCCCGCCGGCGTCAACGAGCTGGTCCGCGTCTACGTGGCGCAGAAGCGCAAGATCTCCGACGGCGACAAGCTCGCCGGCCGGCACGGCAACAAGGGCGTCATCGGCAAGATCCTGCCGATCGAGGACATGCCGTTCCTGCCGGACGGCACCCCGGTCGACATCATCCTGAACACCCACGGTGTGCCGCGACGGATGAACATCGGCCAGATCCTGGAGACCCACCTGGGCTGGGCGGCCAAGGCCGGCTGGAACATCCCCGGCGCGGACGGCAACGGCGAGGTCCCCGAGTGGGCCGCCAAGCTGCCCGCGGAGCTGCTCAGCGCGCCCAGCGACAGCATCGTCAGCACCCCGGTGTTCGACGGTGCCCGCGAGGAGGAACTGCAGGGGCTGCTGAGCTCGACGCTGCCCAACCGCGACGGCGAGACCATGGTCGGCGGCGACGGCAAGGCGCGGCTGTTCGACGGCCGCTCCGGCGAGCCGTTCCCGTACCCGGTCACGGTCGGCTACATGTACATCCTCAAGCTGCACCACCTGGTGGACGACAAGATTCACGCCCGCTCCACCGGCCCGTACTCGATGATCACCCAGCAGCCGCTGGGCGGTAAGGCGCAGTTCGGTGGCCAGCGGTTCGGCGAGATGGAGTGCTGGGCCATGCAGGCCTACGGCGCCGCCTACACGCTGCAGGAGCTGCTGACGATCAAGTCCGACGACACCGTCGGGCGGGTCAAGGTGTACGAGGCCATCGTCAAGGGCGAGAACATCCCCGAGCCGGGCATCCCGGAGTCGTTCAAGGTGTTGCTCAAGGAATTGCAGTCGCTGTGCCTCAACGTCGAGGTGCTCTCCAGCGACGGTGCCGCGATCGAAATGCGCGACGGCGACGACGAGGACTTGGAGCGTGCCGCTGCCAACCTCGGCATCAACCTGTCCCGCAACGAATCGGCCTCCGTCGAGGACCTGGCCTAGGTCCGGTCTGAGCCCTCGTCCGTATTGAAGTTTCTATCCCGCAAGGGGAAAGGGAGTTTACGTGCTAGACGTCAACTTCTTCGATGAGCTCCGCATCGGCCTGGCCACCGCGGAGGACATCCGTAACTGGTCCTACGGCGAGGTCAAGAAGCCGGAGACCATCAACTACCGCACGCTCAAGCCCGAGAAGGACGGCCTGTTCTGCGAGAAGATCTTCGGACCGACTCGCGACTGGGAGTGCTACTGCGGCAAGTACAAGCGGGTCCGCTTCAAGGGCATCATCTGCGAGCGCTGCGGCGTCGAGGTGACCCGCGCCAAGGTGCGTCGTGAGCGGATGGGTCACATCGAGCTGGCCGCGCCGGTCACCCACATCTGGTACTTCAAGGGTGTGCCGAGCCGGCTGGGCTACCTGCTGGACCTGGCTCCCAAGGACCTGGAAAAGATCATCTACTTCGCGGCGTATGTGATCACCGCCGTCGACACCGAGATGCGCCACAACGAGCTGTCCACGCTCGAGGCGGAGATGGTGGTGGAGAAGAAGCGGGTCGAGGATCAGCGTGACCTCGACCTGGCCGAGCGCTCGCAGAAGCTGGAGGCCGACCTGGCCGAGCTGGAGGCCGAGGGCGCCAAGAGCGACGTCAAGCGCAAGGTGCGGGACGGCGGCGAGCGCGAGATGCGTCAGCTGCGGGACCGTGCCCAGCGTGAGCTGGACCGGCTCGACGAGATCTGGACCACCTTCGTCAAGCTCGCCCCCAAGCAGCTGATCATCGACGAGAACCTCTACCGCGAGATCGTCGACCGCTACGGCGAGTACTTCGAGGGCTCGATGGGCGCCGAGTCGATCCAGAAGCTCATCCAGACCTTCGACATCGACGCCGAAGCCGAGCTGCTGCGCGACATCATCAAGAACGGTAAGGGCCAGAAGAAGCTGCGTGCGCTCAAGCGACTGAAGGTCGTCGCCGCGTTCCAGCAGTCCGGCAACTCGCCGATGGGCATGGTGCTCGACGCCGTCCCGGTGATCCCGCCGGAGCTGCGTCCGATGGTGCAGCTCGACGGTGGCCGGTTCGCCACCAGCGACCTCAACGACCTGTACCGCCGGGTGATCAACCGCAATAACCGGCTCAAGCGACTGATCGACCTCGGCGCGCCCGAGATCATCGTCAACAACGAGAAGCGGATGCTGCAGGAGTCCGTCGACGCGCTGTTCGACAACGGCCGTCGCGGCCGGCCGGTCACCGGCCCGGGCAACCGCCCGCTCAAGTCGCTGTCCGATCTGCTCAAGGGCAAGCAGGGCCGGTTCCGGCAGAACCTGCTGGGCAAGCGCGTCGACTACTCGGGCCGCTCGGTCATCGTGGTCGGCCCGCAGCTCAAGCTGCACCAGTGCGGCCTGCCGAAGCTGATGGCGCTGGAGCTGTTCAAGCCGTTCGTGATGAAGCGGCTGGTCGACCTGAACCACGCGCAGAACATCAAGAGCGCCAAGCGGATGGTCGAGCGGCAGCGCGCCCAGGTGTGGGACGTGCTCGAAGAGGTCATCGCCGAACACCCGGTGCTGCTCAACCGCGCCCCCACGCTGCACCGCCTGGGCATCCAGGCCTTCGAGCCGCAGCTGGTGGAGGGCAAGGCCATCCAGCTGCACCCGCTGGTCTGTGAGGCGTTCAACGCCGACTTCGACGGTGACCAGATGGCCGTGCACCTGCCGCTGAGCGCCGAGGCGCAGGCCGAGGCCCGCATCCTGATGCTGTCCTCGAACAACATCCTGTCCCCGGCGTCCGGCCGCCCGCTGGCCATGCCCCGGCTGGACATGGTGACCGGGCTGTACTTCCTGACCACCGAGATCGCCGACTCCCCGGGGGCCTACGCCCCCGCCGACGCCGACGGCCCGGAGGCCGGCGTGTACAGCAGCCCGGCCGAGGCCATCATGGCGATGGACCGCGGTGCGCTGAGCGCCCGCGCGCCGATCAAGGTGCGGCTGACCCACCAGCGTCCGGCCGCCGCCGTGGAGACCGAGCTGTTCGGTGCCAACGGCTGGCGTCCCGGCGACGCCTGGATCGCCGAGACCACCCTGGGCCGGGTGCTCTTCAACGAGCTGCTGCCGATGGGCTACCCGTTCGTCAACGCGCAGATGCACAAGAAGGTGCAGGCGGCGATCATCAACGATCTCGCCGAGCGCTACCCGATGATCGTGGTCGCGCAGACCGTCGACAAGCTCAAGGACGCCGGCTTCCACTGGGCGACCCGCTCCGGCGTGACGGTCTCGATGGCCGACGTGCTGGTGCCGCCGCAGAAGAAGGAGATCCTCGACCACTACGAGGGCGAGGCCGACGCGATCGAGAAGCAGTACCAGCGCGGCAAGCTCAACCACGAGGAGCGCAACGAGGCCCTGGTCAAGATCTGGCAGGAGGCCACCGAGAAGGTCGGTAAGGCTCTGGAGGATTACTACCCGGAGGACAACCCGATCACCCTGCTGCCGAAGTCGGGTGCCACCGGCAACCTGACCCAGGTGCGCAACCTGGCCGGCATGAAGGGCCTGGTGACCAACCCGAAGGGCGAGTACATCCCGCGTCCGATCAAGTCTTCGTTCCGCGAGGGCCTGACGGTGCTGGAGTACTTCATCAACACCCACGGTGCCCGCAAGGGTCTGGCCGACACCGCGCTGCGTACCGCCGACTCGGGCTACCTGACCCGTCGTCTGGTGGACGTCAGCCAGGACGTCATCGTCCGCGAGCACGACTGCGGAACCGAGCGGGGCATCACCGTCACCATCGCCGAGCGTCAGCCCGACGGCACGCTGATCCGCGACGCTCACGTCGAGACCAGCGCGTTCGCCCGGACCCTGGCCGCCGACGCGGTCGACGCCAACGGCGCCGTGATCATCGAGCGCGGTCACGACCTGGGCGACCCGGCCATCGACGCGCTGCTGGCCGCGGGTATCACCGCGGTGAAGGTGCGTTCGGTGCTGACCTGCACGACCGGTACCGGGGTGTGCGCGACCTGCTACGGCCGCTCGATGGCGACCGGCAAGCTGGTCGACATCGGCGAGGCCGTCGGCATCGTCGCCGCGCAGTCCATCGGTGAGCCCGGCACGCAGCTGACCATGCGGACCTTCCACCAGGGTGGTGTCGGTGGCGACATCACCGGCGGTCTGCCGCGGGTGCAGGAGCTGTTCGAGGCCCGGGTGCCGCGGGCGCGGGCCCCAATCGCCGACGTCAGCGGCCGGGTGCAGCTGGAGGAGGGCGACAAGTTCTACAAGATCACCGTCGTCCCCGACGACGGCGGCGAGGAAGTCGTCTACGACAAGCTGCCGCGACGCCAGCGCCTGAAGGTGTTCAAGCACGAGGACGGCGAAGAGCGTCCGCTGGCCAACGGTGACCACGTCGAGGTCGGCCAGCAGCTGATGGAGGGCTCGGCCGATCCGCACGAGGTGCTGCGGGTGCAGGGTCCGCGTGCGGTGCAGGTCCACCTCGTCGACGAGGTGCAGGACGTGTACCGGGCGCAGGGCGTGTCGATCCACGACAAGCACATCGAGGTGATCGTCCGGCAGATGCTGCGCCGGGTGACCATCATCGACTCGGGCGCCACCGAGTTCCTGCCCGGTTCGCTGACCGAGCGCGGCGAGTTCGAGTCGGAGAACCGGCGCGTGGTGGCCGAGGGCGGCGAGCCCGCGGCCGGCCGTCCGGTGCTGATGGGCATCACCAAGGCGAGCCTGGCCACCGACTCCTGGCTGTCGGCGGCCTCCTTCCAGGAGACCACCCGGGTGCTGACCGATGCGGCGATCAACTGCCGCAGCGACAAGCTCCAGGGCCTGAAGGAGAACGTGATCATCGGCAAGCTGATCCCGGCCGGCACCGGCATCTCCCGGTACCGCAACATCCAGGTGGAGCCCACCGAGGAGGCCCGGGCGGCGGCGTACACGATCCCGTCCTACGAGGATCAGTACTACAGCCCGGACTTCGGTCAGAGCACCGGCGCCGCGGTTCCGCTGGACGACTACGGCTACAGCGACTACCGCTAGTCACCGGTCATAACGAGCACTGCCCCCGCCTCGGCGGGGGCAGTTCTCGTCTCCGGGCTTGTCATGTCCGCGGCACGGTCCCCGGCGGCCAACCGCCGGATCGGCAGATTACTGTCCGGCCCGGGCGCGGCCGGGCCGTAGGTTGAGCAGATGACCCGTGCTGAGCTGCGCGCGGGCGCCCCGCGGCGCCGCCCGGTGATCGTCGCGCTCTGCCTCGGCGCCGGACTGCTGCTGCTGGCCGCGGCGATCGGGTTCGGGCACTTCAGCCGAACGCGGGCCAGCAGCAGTGCGCTGCCGGTGGTCAATCTGCGCTGGGACGCCAGCACCCCGGGGTTCGCCAGCTGGCTCGCGGTCGTCCTCGGCACCCTGGTGCTGGTGGCGGCCGTGGTGGCCATCGCGGTCGGCGGCCGGTCCTGGATCGTGCTGGCCGTCGTTGCCGGCTTCGCGGCGCCGCCCTTCGCGCTCAGTGCGCTACCCGGCAACTACGCCGCGATCACCGACGACTACCTGTCCTCGCAGCGGGTGCCGACGGCATACCTGGCGTGGTGGTTCGGGCTGCTCGGTGCGCTGCTGGTGGCCGGCGGCGCCCTCGGTTACCTGGGCCGGGGCCGCGCGATCCGTCCCGGCGCGCTGCTCGGCGGCGGCGCGGCCGGACTGATCGCGGGGCTGGCGGCCGCGGTGCTGGTGCTGCCCGACGGTGATCCGGGCCGGGGCTTCGAGGCGACGACGGCGGCGGCGGGGGGCCCGGCGCCCCCGGTGCCCACCGACGTGGGCCGGGTGCCGGCGTTCACCGTCCGGGTCGACGGCATCGGTGAGGACGCGGTCCGGGCCGCCGGGGCGGGGTTCGTGGTGCGCACCCCCGACGGGGTGCGGGCCTTCGATGTGTCCGGGCAGCTGCGCTGGGCGCACCGGCACCGGGACTGGGACGCCACGTACCTCGGCGTCTACGACGACGGCGGCACCGTCGTGGTGCGGTTCGATTCCGGGGCGCATCAGGCCGGTGTGCTGGTCGGCCTGGACGCCGAGACCGGGACGCTGCTGTGGCGCACCGACGACCGGGTGCTGGTGGTGGCCGTCACCGACACCCCCGGCGACACCCCCACCGACGGCCAGGCGCATTACCTCGTCACGTTCAGCGGACCGAACCTGACCCGGATCGACACCCGCACCGGCCGGGACCTGTGGCGCACCGACATCGGCTACCCGAACAGCCACCTGGTCGCAGGCACCGGCGCGGACATCGGGCTTTTCAGCGGCCAGGTGCAGCAGCAGGACGTCGCGATGCGCTACCTGGCGGTCGATCCGGCGACCGGCGCGATCCGGCACGACATTGCGGTCGGGCGGTATCCGCGGTGGGAGGGCGGTGGGGTGAGCGCCGAGGCCGCCGGTCGCGACGGCCTGGTCTTCGCCGGCGGCGACGGCCAGCCTCGGTATCTCAACGTGGCGACCGGGCGGGTCTTCCCGCTGCGCCCCGGCGCCCTGGCCCGCGGCGACGGCCCCGACGGGTTCGTCACCGAGTCGCCGATCTTCGGCGGCCGCACCCTCGGCCTGTACGACGGCGTCGACGGGCGGCTGCGGTGCAGCGTGGACGTCCAGGGCACCGGCGGTGTGACGGTGGCCGGGCTGGGCTCGATGCTGCTGATCGGCACCCGCGACGGCGTCCGGGCGTACCGCGCCACCGACTCCGGGGCGTGCGCGCCGCTGCCCGGCGCCGACCTGCACGTGCCCGCCGACGACCTGGTGGTGGCGCCCGGCGCGCTGCTCGTCGTCGACCGTAAAGAAGGCACCATCACCGGCTACGCCTGAGCCGCGAACAATATGTTCACAACTGGCGAAAAAATGTAATATGTGGTCATGTCGGCCACCCACACCGTGTTCAACCAGGTCCCGCCGCTGTGCGGGTACAACCCCGCCACCTCGCCGGTGCTGTCCGAGGCGCTGGTGCGCGAGGGCGGCGGCTGGGGCGCCGAGGAGGTCTTCGAGCTCGGCGCGCTGTCGGGTACCGCGACCGCCGAACGCTGGGGCGAGCTGGCCGACCGCAACGTGCCGATCCTGCACACCCACGATCGGTACGGCCACCGGATCGACGAGATCGAGTACGACCCCGCCTATCACGAGCTGATGCGGACCGCCGTCGCGCACGGCCTGCACGCCGCGCCGTGGGCCGACGACCGGCCCGGCGCGCACGTCGTGCGCGCGGTGAAGAACGGGGTCTGGACCGTCGAACCCGGCCACCTGTGCCCGATCTCGATGACCTACGCCGTGGTTCCCGCGCTGCGGGCCAACCCGGAGCTGGCCGCCCGCTACGAGCCGCTGCTGACCTCCCGGGTGTACGACCCCGAACTCGTCGTCCCGGCCGGCAAGGCGGGCATCACCGCCGGCATGTCGATGACCGAGAAGCAGGGCGGCTCCGACGTGCGCGCCGGAACCACCCAGGCGGTGCCCAACGGCGACGGCAGCTACCGGCTGACCGGGCACAAGTGGTTCACCTCGGCCGCGATGAGCGACATCTTCCTGGTGCTGGCGCAGGCGCCGGGCGGGTTGAGCTGCTTCCTGTTGCCGCGGGTGCTGCCCGACGGCACTCGCAACGGGATGCACATCGCGCGGCTCAAGGACAAGCTCGGCAACCGCGCGAACGCCTCCAGCGAGATCGAGTACGACGGCGCGATCGCCTGGCCGGTCGGCGAGGAGGGCAGGGGAGTGCGGACCATCATCGAGATGGTCAATCTGACCCGGCTGGACTGTGCGCTGGGCAGCGCCACCTCGATGCGCCAGGGCCTGGCCCGGGCGATGCACCACACCACCCACCGCAAGGCCTTCGGCGCCTACCTGATCGACCAGCCGCTGATGCGCAACGTGCTCGCCGACCTGGCCGTCGAGGCCGAGGCGGCCACCATGCTGGCGGTCCGGATGGCCGGTGCCACCGACCGCGCGGTCCGCGGCGATGAGCGGGAGACCCTGCTGCGCCGGATCGGCCTGGCCGCCGCCAAGTACTGGATCTGCAAGCAGGCCACCGCGCACGCCGCCGAGGCGATGGAATGCTTCGGCGGCAACGGCTACGCCGAGGAATCCGGCATGCCGCGGATCTACCGGGAAGCGCCGCTGATGGGCATCTGGGAGGGCTCCGGCAACGTCAGCGCGCTGGACACCCTGCGCGCCATGGTCACCAAGCCCGAATGCGTCGAGGTGCTGTTCGACGAGCTGGCCGACCCGGCCGCCCGGGACCCGCGGCTGGCCGCACACGTGGCCGGTCTGCGCCGACAGCTCGGCGACGCCGCAACCCTGGAATACCGGGCCCGCCGGGTCGCCGAGGACATCGCGCTGGCGCTGCAGGGCGCCCTGCTGGTCGACCACGGGCATCCGGCGGTCGCCGAGGCGTTCCTGAGCACCCGGCTCGACGGCAGGCGGGGCGGCGCCTACGGCACCCTGCCGACCGGCCTCGACCTGGCGCCGATCCTGGAACGGGCCCTGGTCAAGGGTGTCTGAGCGCCGCCTCACCGCCCGCTCGGTGGTGCTTTCGGTGCTGCTGGGCGCCCATCCGGCGTGCGCGACCGCGGCCGACCTGATCCGGCTGACCGACGGCTTCGGCATCCGGGAGTCGACGCTGCGGGTCGCGTTGACCCGGATGGTCGCCGCCGGTGACCTGATCCGCTGCGACGACGGCTACCGGCTCGCCGACCGGCTGCGGGAACGCCAGCGCCGCCAGGACGCCGCGCTGGTGCCCCGGACGGAGCCCTGGGACGGCGACTGGAGCACGCTGGTGATCACCGCCGTCGGCGCCGACGCCCGATCCCGGGCGGCGCTGCGCGGCCGGCTGCGCGAGGCCCGATTCGGCGAGCTGCGCGAGGGCATCTGGCTGCGGCCGGCGAACCTGGCGCCGGACCCGGAGCTGCGGGCCGAACTGGCCGGCCGGGCGCGGGAGCTGCGCGCCCGGGATGCCGATCCGGCCGGCCTGGCCGCGACGCTGTGGGATCTGCCCGGCTGGTCGGCCGCGGGCCACCGGCTGCTGGCGGCGATGGCGGCGGCCCCGGACGTGCCGGCCCGGTTCACCGTCGCCGCGGCCACGGTGCGGCTGCTGCGCAGCGACCCGGTGCTGCCGGCCGAGCTGCTGCCCGGCGGCTGGCCCGGCGACGAGCTGCGCGTGGCCTACCGCGATTTCGCCGTCGAGTTCGCCGCCCGCGGCCGGACGGTCGCGGTGCCATGACCGACCCCGGCGCCGCCCCCGCTAGCCTGGCCGTCATGACCCAACCGTCCTCGAAGTACGCCGCGCTGCCGGCCATCTGGCAGTACCGGTTCGACTTCTACGATCGCTACGGCGCGCCGTCGTCGCCGAGCGCCCGGGCGGCGCTGGCCCGGCTGACGCTGGCGCCCCGGCTGACCATGAAGGTCAACGTCTGGGGCTTCCTGTTCGCCGCGCTGTACTTCTTCGTCAAGGGCATGTGGCGCAAGGGCCTGACCCTGCTGGCGATCAACCTCACCATCCCGCTGGTGCTGTCCGCCGCCGAGTGGCCCGCGGCGCTGGGTCAGCTCGGCAACCTGGTCACCGGCGTCACCGCGATGCTGACCGCGAACTACGCCTACTACCTGCATGTGGTGGCCCACAGCCGGTCCTGGAACCCACTGGAGGGCCTGGGCCGGCGGATCGACGTCTGAGCGCGAGGAGAACCGAATGACCGCGGGTGGACTGCGGGTGCAGCGCGACGGCGCGGTCACCACGATCATCATGAACCGGCCCGGCGCGCGCAACGCGGTGAACCGGTCGGCGGCCGCGGAACTGTATGCCGCGTTCGCCGAGTTCGACGCCGACGAGACCGCCGCGGTCGCGGTGCTCTGCGGCGACGACGGCACCTTCTGCGCGGGCGCGGACCTCAAGGCGTTCGGCACCCCGGAGATGAACCGCGTCGAGCCAGACGGTCCCGGCCCGATGGGACCGACCCGGATGCAGCTGTCCAAGCCGGTGATCGCCGCGGTCAGCGGCTACGCGGTGGCCGGCGGCCTGGAACTGGCGCTGTGGTGCGATCTGCGCGTCGCCGAGTCCGACGCCACCTTCGGCGTGTTCTGCCGGCGCTGGGGGGTGCCGCTGATCGACGGCGGCACGGTGCGGCTGCCCCGGCTGATCGGACACGGCCGCGCGATGGACCTGATCCTGACCGGCCGCGCCGTCGGCGCGGCCGAGGCCCTCGACATCGGCCTGGTCAACCGGGTCGTCGAGCCGGGACAGGCCCGGGCGGTGGCCGAGGAACTCGCCGCCGAACTGGCCGCCCTGCCGCAGCGCTGCCTGCGCGCGGACCGGCGCTCGGCGATCGAGCAGTGGGGGATGAGCGAGGCCGACGCGCTGGCCGGCGAGTTCGCCGGTGCGGCCGGGGTGGCCGAGGAGTCGGTCGCCGGGGCCCGGCGGTTCGCCGACGGGGCGGGCCGGCACGGCGCGCAAGCCTAACCGCGCCGGGCCCTAACCGCGCGCCACGGTGTTGCCGGCGCCGGAGACCGTCATCCGCGGCGTGCCGGCCCGGTAGGTCACCGTGTTGTTCACCCCGGCGGCCCGGATGGTGCCGCTGATCTCCTCGACGGTGACCCGGTTGTCGCTGCCGGTGATCTCGACGTCGCTGCAGCGACCGGTGACGGTCAGCGCGTTGTTCGACCCGGTGATGTTCAGCGCCCGGCCCGGGCCGCAGTCGATGGTCATGGTGGTGCCGACCGGTGAATAGCTGATCGGCCCGTCGATGCTGCCGCCGTGCTCGTCGGTGCCGGCCGGCGAACCGCAGCCGGCCAGCATCAGCGTCGCCAGCAGCGCGGCTGCGCCGGCCCGGGTGGTCGCGGCGGCGGTCAGCCCGGAATCCGGCTGATGATGTTGGTCATACCCAACTCGCGGCCGCGGTCCCAGATGAACGGGTCGCCGGACTTGTACATCACCGAATTGTTGAAGCCGTACACGGTGATGTCGTTGACGACGTTGTCGGCGATGACGGTGTTGTCCGAACCCTGCGTCGTCACCGCCCAGCAGCTGCCCAGCGCGTTGACCGTGTTGCCTGACCCGTTGACGAACACGGTGGCGTTGTTGCAGTCGATGGTGACCACCGTATTGATGTTGTAGATGTGGGTGTCACCGTTCTTCGCGGCGGCCACCGGTGCGCCGATGCCGCCCGCCACGGCCGCGCAGGCCGCGGCCAGGGACATGCTGGCAATGATCGCTGTGCCGCCGGCCAAACTCCGCCTCATGTTCGGCAGCCTACGTCAACTAAGGTTCGTTGCTGACCAGTTCCGACCCGAGAGGACCCGGCATGCCGCCATCCACCGATCCGGCGCGTACGCGCACATCGGGGCGGGCCACCAAGCTCAGCCGCGACCTCATCGTCAACGCCGCGCTGTCCTTCCTGGACCGGGAGGGCTGGGACGCGTTGACCATCAACGCGCTGGCCGGCCAGCTGGGCACCAAGGGCCCGTCGCTGTACAACCACGTCGCCAGCCTCGACGATCTGCGCCGCACCGTCCGGATGCGGGTGATCGACGACATCATTTCGATGATCAACACCGCCGCCGAGGGCCGGGTCCGCGAGGACGCGGTGCTGGTGATGGCGGGCGCCTACCGCAGCTACGCCCACCATCACCCGGGCCGGTACGCCGCCTTCACCAGACTGCCGTTCGGTGACGACGATCCCGGGTACGCCGCCGCCACCCGGTTGGCCGCGGCGCCGGTCATCGCGGTGCTGGCCTCCTACGGCCTGGACGGCGAGCAGGCCTATTTCGCGGCGCTGGAGTTCTGGTCGGCGATGCACGGCTTTGTGCTGTTGGAGATGACCGGGGTGATGGACGACGTCGACGCCGACGCGGTCTTCGCCGATATGGTGCAGCGACTGGCGGCGGGGCTGCGGAAGCAGTGATCGGGCGCTTTGACCTGCACTACGGGCGGCAGGTAAGCTAGTACCTCGTGCCTGGCCACCAGGCGCGCACGCCCTGGGTGACCAGCGGTTATGTGCGCACGCCGGGCGAATTCGCATGTGCAAGCATCGGAGTTCCAATCTAGGCGATTGGGGCCGAGCGGGCTCGCGCGACACGCCCGGTCAGGTTAAGCGACCGGGGCATAACTGCAGTACAGAGACCTCGCGTCGACAACCTTAGAGAAGTAGCAACACAGGAAGCCGGTAAATGCCAACCATCAACCAGCTGGTCCGCAAGGGCCGCCACGACAAGGCCGCCAAGGTGAAGACCGCGGCCCTCAAGGGCAGCCCGCAGCGCCGTGGCGTGTGCACCCGGGTGTACACCACCACCCCGAAGAAGCCGAACTCGGCGCTTCGCAAGGTCGCCCGCGTGCGGCTGACCAGCGCGGTCGAGGTCACCGCCTACATCCCGGGCGAGGGGCACAACCTGCAGGAGCACTCCATGGTGCTGGTGCGCGGCGGTCGAGTGAAGGACCTCCCCGGTGTGCGCTACAAGATCATCCGCGGGTCGCTGGACACCCAGGGTGTCAAGAACCGCAAGCAGGCACGTAGCCGCTACGGCGCCAAGAAGGAGAAGAGCTAATGCCGCGCAAGGGCCCGGCGCCGAAGCGCCCCCTGGTCAACGATCCGGTCTACGGGTCGCAGCTGGTCACCCAGCTGGTCAACAAGATCCTGCTCGACGGCAAGAAGTCGCTGGCTGAGCGGATCGTCTACGGTGCGATGGAGCAGGCCCGGGACAAGACCGGCACCGATCCCGTCGTCACCCTCAAGCGCGCGCTGGACAACGTCAAGCCCTCGCTGGAGGTCCGCAGCCGCCGCGTCGGCGGCGCCACCTACCAGGTGCCCGTCGAGGTCCGTCCGGACCGGTCCACCACGCTGGCGCTGCGCTGGCTGGTGAGCTTCTCTCGGCAGCGCCGGGAGAAGACCATGGTCGAGCGGCTGGCCAACGAGATCCTCGATGCCAGCAATGGCCTGGGCGCGTCGGTCAAGCGGCGTGAGGACACCCACAAGATGGCCGAGGCCAACCGGGCCTTCGCTCATTACCGTTGGTGATGACGCCCGGCGGTCGATGTTGACCGCCGGCGCCGCCGCCGCTTACCTGGACAAGTTGATCGAAAGAGTGGGAATTTAGCCGTGGCACAAGAGGTGCTCACCGACCTGAGCAAGGTCCGCAATATCGGCATCATGGCGCACATCGATGCCGGCAAGACCACGACCACCGAGCGGATCCTGTTCTACACCGGGGTCAACTACAAGATCGGTGAGACCCACGATGGCGGTGCCACCACCGACTGGATGGAGCAGGAGCAGGAGCGGGGTATCACCATCACCTCCGCTGCGGTGACCTGTTTCTGGAACGGCACGCAGATCAACATCATCGACACCCCCGGGCACGTCGACTTCACCGTTGAGGTGGAGCGGTCGCTGCGGGTGCTCGACGGCGCCGTCGCGGTGTTCGACGGCAAGGAGGGCGTGGAGCCGCAGTCCGAGCAGGTCTGGCGGCAGGCCGACAAGTACGACGTCCCGCGTATCTGCTTCGTCAACAAGATGGACAAGCTGGGCGCCGACTTCTACTTCTCGGTGCGCACCATGGAGGAGCGCCTGGGCGCCCGCGCCATCCCGATCCAGCTGCCGATCGGCGCCGAGAACGACTTCGAGGGCGTCGTCGACCTGGTCGAGATGGTCGCCAAGGTGTGGCGCGGCGAGACCAAGATGGGCGAGAAGTACGAGGTCGTCGAGATCCCGGCCGAGCTGCAGGAAAAGGCCGACGAATACCGGACCAAGCTGCTCGAAGTGGTCGCCGAGACCGATGAGGAGCTGCTGGAGAAGTATCTCGGTGGCGAGGAGCTCACCATCGAGGAGATCAAGGGCGGCATCCGCAAGCTGACGGTCAACTCCGAGATCTACCCGGTGCTGTGCGGCTCGGCGTTCAAGAACAAGGGCGTGCAGCCCATGCTCGACGCTGTTGTCGACTACCTGCCGACCCCGCTGGACGTCGCCGCCGCCGTGGGCCACGTGCCCGGCAAGGAAGACGAGCCGATCAGCCGCAAGCCCTCGATCGACGAGCCGTTCTCGGCCCTGGCGTTCAAGGTGGCCTCGCACCCGTTCTTCGGCAAGCTGACCTACGTCCGGGTGTACTCCGGTCACGTGGAGTCCGGCGCCCAGGTCGTCAACGCGACCAAGGGCAAGAAGGAGCGGCTGGGCAAGCTGTTCCAGATGCACGCCAACAAGGAGAACCCGGTCGATTCCGCGGCCGCCGGCCACATCTACGCGGTCATCGGCCTCAAGGACACCACCACCGGTGACACCCTGTGCGATCCGAGTAACCAGATCGTGCTGGAGTCGATGACCTTCCCCGATCCGGTGATCGAGGTGGCCATCGAGCCCAAGACCAAGAGCGACCAGGAGAAGCTGTCGCTGGCCATCCAGAAGCTGGCCGAAGAGGATCCCACCTTCAAGGTGCACCAGGATTCCGAGACCGGCCAGACCGTCATCGGCGGCATGGGCGAGCTGCACCTGGACATCCTGGTGGACCGGATGCGCCGCGAGTTCAAGGTCGAGGCCAACGTCGGCAAGCCGCAGGTGGCCTACCGCGAGACCATCCGCAAGACGGTCGAGAAGGTGGAGTTCACCCACAAGAAGCAGACCGGTGGATCGGGCCAGTTCGCGAAGGTGCTGATCAGCCTGGAGCCGTTCAGCGGCGAGGACGGCGCCACCTACGAGTTCGAGAACAAGGTCACCGGTGGCCGCATCCCGCGCGAGTACATCCCGTCGGTGGACGCCGGCGCCCAGGACGCCATGCAGTACGGCGTGCTGGCCGGCTACCCGCTGGTGAACCTGAAGGTCACCCTGCTCGACGGCGCCTACCACGACGTCGACTCCTCGGAAATGGCCTTCAAGATCGCCGGTTCCCAGGTGCTGAAGAAGGCCGCGCAGGCCGCGCAGCCGGTCATCCTGGAACCGATCATGGCCGTCGAGGTCACCACGCCCGAGGACTACATGGGCGACGTGATCGGCGACCTGAACTCCCGCCGTGGCCAGATCCAGGCCATGGAGGAGCGCAGCGGTGCGCGCGTCGTCAAGGCGCAGGTGCCGCTGTCGGAGATGTTCGGCTACGTCGGCGACCTCCGGTCGAAGACCCAGGGCCGGGCCAACTACTCCATGGTGTTCGACTCCTACGCCGAGGTTCCGGCGCAGGTGGCGAAGGAGATCATCGCGAAGGCGACGGGCGAGTGAGCGTAGCGAACGAGTCCGGAGCCGAGTCGTAAGGTCTGGCGAAGGCGACGGGCGAGTAGTCCGGAGTCGTGCCAACCGCACGCCCAGGCGAGCGACGGCGGCGGGGAAGTGTGCATTACGCTGCTAACCCGGCAAACAACTGAAGTAACCAACCTGCTTTACACAAAGCACAACAGTCCAGGAGGACACAGAAGTGGCGAAGGCGAAGTTCGAGCGGACGAAGCCGCACGTCAACATCGGGACCATCGGTCACGTTGACCACGGCAAGACCACCACGACTGCAGCGATCACCAAGGTGCTGCACGACAAGTACCCCGATTTGAACGAGTCGCGCGCATTCGACCAGATCGACAATGCGCCCGAGGAGCGTCAGCGCGGTATCACCATCAACATCTCCCACGTGGAGTACCAGACCGAGAAGCGGCACTACGCCCACGTGGACGCCCCCGGTCACGCTGACTACATCAAGAACATGATCACCGGTGCCGCCCAGATGGACGGCGCGATCCTGGTGGTCGCCGCCACCGACGGCCCGATGCCGCAGACCCGCGAGCACGTGCTGCTGGCCCGCCAGGTCGGTGTGCCCTACATCCTGGTCGCCCTGAACAAGGCCGACATGGTTGACGACGAGGAGCTGCTGGAGCTCGTCGAGATGGAGGTCCGCGAACTGCTGGCCAGCCAGGACTTCGACGAGGACGCCCCGGTCATCCCGATCTCCGCGCTGAAGGCGCTCGAGGGCGACCCGAAGTGGGTCAAGTCCGTCGAGGACCTGATGGAGGCCGTCGACGAGTCGATCCCGGACCCGGTCCGCGAGACCGACAAGCCGTTCCTGATGCCCGTCGAGGACGTGTTCACCATCACCGGTCGTGGCACCGTGGTGACCGGTCGCATCGAGCGCGGTGTGATCAACGTGAACGAGGAAGTCGAGATCGTCGGCATCCGCCCGACCTCGACCAAGACCACCGTCACCGGTGTCGAGATGTTCCGCAAGCTGCTGGATCAGGGCATGGCGGGCGACAACGTCGGTCTGCTGGTGCGTGGCATCAAGCGTGAGGACGTCGAGCGCGGCCAGGTCGTGGTCAAGCCCGGCACCACCACCCCGCACACCGAGTTCGAGGGCCAGGTGTACATCCTGAGCAAGGACGAGGGTGGTCGTCACACCCCGTTCTTCAACAACTACCGCCCGCAGTTCTACTTCCGCACCACCGACGTGACCGGTGTTGTGACGCTGCCGGAGGGTACCGAGATGGTGATGCCCGGTGACAACACCGACATCTCCGTCAAGCTGATCCAGCCCGTCGCCATGGACGAGGGCCTGCGCTTCGCGATCCGCGAGGGCGGCCGTACCGTTGGTGCCGGCCGGGTCACCAAGATCATCAAGTGATCTAGCTCGACCACAACGACCGTGGCGCTCACCCCTTCGGGGGTGGGCGCCATTGTCGTTTCCGGCCCGGCTGCCCTCCGCCACCGCGCAACGGGGTACGCCGGTCGCGGCGTGTCGGGTACCGGGATGAGCGCTCGGGGATGCGACATTTCTAGAACACGTTCTATTTCGGCTGGTAGCCTCGATGCGATCAGCATGCAGAGCCGAAAGGACCGAGGATGACCGGTGGACCGCTGCAGGGGCGAGTGGCATTCGTGACGGGCGCGGCCCGCGGGCAGGGCCGGGCGCACGCGGTCCGGCTGGCCTCCGAGGGCGCCGACATCATCGCCATCGACATCTGCGGTCCGGTCGACGACTCGGTGCCCTACGCCGCGGCGACGCCCGAGGACCTCGCGCAGACCGTCGCCGAGGTGCAGGCCACCGGCGCCAGGATCCTGTCCCGCCGGGTCGACGTCCGCGACGACGCGGCCGTGCGCCAGGCGGTCGCCGACGGGGTCGCCGAGTTCGGCCGGCTCGACATCGTCGTCGCCAACGCCGGGGTGCTCAGCTGGGGCCGGCTCTGGGAGCTCACCGACGACCAGTGGAACACCGTCATCGACACCAACCTGACCGGCACCTGGCGCACCATCCGGGCCGCGGTGCCCGCCATCATCGAGGCCGGCAACGGCGGCTCGATCATCATCGTCAGCAGTGCGGCCGGCATCAAGGCCTCCCCGGGCAACGGGCACTACGCGGCGTCGAAGTTCGGCCTGACCGCCCTGACGAACTCGCTGGCGCTGGAGGCCGGCGAGTACGGCATCCGGGTCAACTCGATTCACCCGTACTCGGTGGCCACCCCGATGATCGAGAACGACTCGATGATCGGCATCCTGCAGAAGCATCCGAACTATCTGCACGCCTTCGCGCCGATGCCGTATCAGCCGGTGCCCTCCGGGGACGCCCAGCGCTCGGACTTCATGACCGTCACCGACATCGCCGACGTGGTGGCCTGGCTGGCCGGGGACGGTTCGGGCAACCTGTCCGGCTCGCAGATCAACATCGACCGCGGCGTGATGCGCTACTGAGCAGCGGTCAGCGCGGCAGGTCGTGGGCCAGCGCCTCGGCGAGCTGGTCCACCGCCCAGTCGATCTCCTCGGCGGTGATCACGATCGGCGGGGCGAACCGCAGCGTCGAACCGTGGGTGTCCTTGACCAGGATGCCCCGGTCGGCCAGCGCGAGGCTCAGCTGCTTGCCGGTGCCCAGCGCCGGGTCGACGTCGACGCCGGCCCACAGCCCGAGCCCGCGGACCGCCAGCACGCCGCGGCCGATGAGGGCCCGCAGCCGCTCGTGCAGCCGGGCGCCCAATTCCTTTGAGCGGGACTGGAATTCGCCGGTGGCGAGCATCTCCACCACGGTGGTGCCGATCGCGGTGGCCAGCGGGTTGCCGCCGAAGGTGGAGCCGTGCTCGCCGGGGTTGAGCACGCCGAGCACATCGGCGTCGGCCACCACCGCCGACAGCGGCACCACCGCGCCGCCGAGCGCCTTGCCGAGCAGGTAGACATCCGGCACCACGCCCCAGTGCTCGCAGGCGAAGGTGTAGCCGGTGCGCGCCAGGCCGGACTGGATCTCGTCGGCGATCATCAGCACGTTGTGGTCGGTGCAGATCCGGCGGACCCGGGGCAGGAAGTCCTCGGGCGGCATGATGATGCCCGCCTCGCCCTGGATCGGTTCCAGCAGCACCGCGACGGTGTTCTCGTCGATGGTCGCGGCCACCGCGTCGGCGTCGCCGAACGGCACCGCCCGGAAGCCGGGGGTGTAGGGGCCGAAGCCGTCCCGGGCCACCGGGTCCGAGGAGAAGCTCACGATGCTGATGGTGCGGCCGTGGAAGTTGTTCTCGGCCACCACGATATTGGCCAGGCCGGCCGGCACGCCCTTGACCTCGGCGCCCCACTTGCGGGCCACCTTGATCCCGCTCTCGACGGCCTCGGCGCCGCTGTTCATCGGCAGCACCATGTCCTTGCCGGCCAGCCGGGACAGCGCCTCGTTGAACGGGCCGAGCCGGTCGGAGTGGAACGCCCGGCTGGCCAGCGTCATGATGTCGAGCTGGGCGTGCGCGGCCGCGGTGATCGTCGGGTTGCGGTGCCCGAAGTTGACCGCGGAATAGGCGGCCAGGCAGTCCAGGTAGCGGCGACCGTCCACATCGGTGATCCAGGCACCGGTGGCCGAGTGCGCCACCACCGGCAGCGGCGCGTAGTTGCGCGCGGTGTGCTTGGCCTCCAGCTCGATGGCCAGATCGGTGTTGGTCAGGCCATCGGTCGCGGCGTCGGCGAAGCTGTCGGTCACGGTGTTCAGCATGATCACGGATGCACCTCCAATGTGCAGCATTTGACGGACCCGCCGCCCTTGATCAGTTCGGAAAGGTCGATGGCGATCGGCGCAAATCCGGCGTCGCGAAGCCGGGCGGCGAAACCGGTGGCAGCGGCGGGCAGCACGACGTGCCGACCGTCGGAGACGGCGTTGAGACCCAGCGCCAGCGCGTCGGCCTCGCCAACCTCGATGGCGCCCGGGAACAACTCGGCCAGCAGCAGCCGGGATTCGGGGGCGAAGGCCGCCGGGAAGTAGGCGATGGTGTGGTCGTCGAGCACGGCCAGCGCGACGTCGAGGTGGTAGAACCGCGGATCGACCAGCTGCAGGCTGATCACCGGCAGCCCGGTGATCGCGGCGATCTCGGCGTGGCTGTGCCGGTCGGTGCGAAATCCGGTGCCCGCCAGGATCATCGAGCCCACCGTCAGCAGGTCGCCCTGACCCTCGTTGACGCCGGTGGTGGGGATCGGGCGGTGGCCGGCGGCGGTCATCCAGGCTCGGTGCGCCAGTGCCTCGTCGGCCCGCTGGGCAAACTTGAACTGGGCCAGCACGGCCGTACCGCCGATGACGGTGCCGCCATTGGCGGCGAACACCATGTCCGGCAGTCCGGGCACCGCATCGAGCACCTCGACGCGGTGCCCGAGGCTCAGGTAGGTCTGCCGCAGCGCGTCCCACTGCCGGTGCGCCAGCGCGCGGTCGACCCCGCGGCTGGCGTCCATCCACGGGTTGATCTCGTAGGTCACGGCGAAGTGGGTGGGCGGCGCCATCACGTAGTGCCGGGGGCGGGCGGCGCGGAAGACCCCGGGCGAAACATCAAGGATCGTCATGAAACGAGCGTATTGGCGGAGAAATACGCAAGCAATCGCCATATAGTGCGAGTACAAACAGCAAACAATGTGTCGATTCAAATTCGCGGGCGCTTTGTTGCGTCCTTGGCCGGAAGGGAGCCGTGTTGCCTCGGCTGGACGCCACCGACGAGCAGATCCTGGCCGCGCTCACCGACAACGCCCGGGCCACCTTCGCCGAAATCGGTGCGCGGGTGAATCTGTCGGCGCCCGCGGTCAAGCGCCGGGTCGATCGGCTGCTCGACCTCGGGGTGATCCGTGGCTTCACCACCGTGGTGGACCGCAGCGCGCTGGGCTGGCACACCGAGGCCTACGTGCAGGTGTACTGCCAGGGTGCGATCGCTCCGGCGGAGCTGCGCCGGGCCTGGGAGGACATTCCGGAGGTGCTCAGCGCGGCCACCGTCACCGGCACCGCGGACGCGATCCTGCACGTGCTGGCCCGGGACATGCAGCATCTGGAAAGCGCGCTGGAACGCATCCGCAGCCGGGCCGACCTCAAGCGCAGCGAATCGATCGTGGTGCTGACCAATCTGATCGACCGGTCCCGGACCGCCGATCCGGGCGAGGGTGGATAACCGGTACTCGGGGTTCATCGTGTATTAACGGACGCGTGAGCGAAATCGGAACTGTGATCGTCGGCGGTGGGCTGGGTGCGACCCGGCTCGCCGAGCAGCTGCGTCGGGCGGAGTACGCCGGCCCGATCACCATCGTCAGCGACGAGTTGCATCTGCCCTACGATCGTCCGCCGCTGTCCAAGGAGGTGCTGCGCAACCCCGACATCGATGTCACGCTCAAGCCGCAGGCCTTCTACGACGAGCAGAACATCACCCTGCGTCTCGGCGCCGCCGCGACCGGGGTCGACGTCAAGGCCAAGACGGTGGCGCTGTCCGACGGCGCCGCGCTGGGCTATGACGACCTGATCATCGCCACCGGCGTGGTGCCCAAGCGGATCCCGTCGTTCCCGGAGCTGGACGGCATCCACGTGCTGCGCAACTACGACGAGGGCGCCAAGCTGCGGGCCGAGGCCGGTTCGGCGCGGCGCGCGGTGATCGTCGGCGCCGGTTTCATCGGCTGCGAGGTGGCCGCCAGCCTGCGCGCCCTTGGCGTCGAGGTCGTGCTCGTCGAGCCGCAGGCCGAGCCGTTGGCCTCGGTGCTGGGCACCCAGATCGGCGGGCTGGTCAGTCGGCTGCACCGCGCCGAGGGCGTCGATGTGCGCACCGGCACCGGGGTTTCCGGAGTGACCGGCCAGGACCGGGTCGCCGGGGTCACGCTGTCCGACGGCACCGAGGTGGCGGCCGATCTGGTCGTGGTCGGGATCGGCTCGCGCCCGGCCACCGACTGGCTGGCCGACTCCGACATCGAGGTCGACAACGGCATCGTCTGCGACAACGTGGGCCGCACCAGCGCGCCGCACGTCTGGGCGCTCGGGGATGTGGCGTCCTGGCGTGACGCGTCCGGCCACCAGGTGCGCGTCGAGCACTGGAGCAACGTCGCCGAGCAGGCGCGCGTGCTGGTGCCCGCGCTGCTGGGCTCCGACGCCCCGGAAGCCGTTGTGGTGCCGTACTTCTGGAGCGACCAGTACGACGTCAAGATCCAGTGCCTGGGTGAACCCGAGGCCGACGACATCGTGCATCTGGTCGAAGACGACGGCCGTAAGTTCCTGGCCTTCTACGAGCGCGACGGCATGGTGGTCGGTGTGGTCGGCGGCGGAATGCCCGGCAAGGTGATGAAGGTGCGCGCCAAGATCGCCGCGGGCGCCCCAATCGCCGACGTGCTGGGGTAGCCGCCCGCGGCGGCCGACTCTCAGACCCGCGGGCGGTCGCCGGGTGCGGCCAGGTCGAACGCCGCGCCGAGAGCCTGCGGCAGCGCCACCGACTCGTCGGCCAGCCAGTGCTCGTAGGCCGCCAGCGCCACCCCGAGCATGGTCCAGGCGATGGTCTGCGGCGCGAGGTCGCGGGCGGACTCGCCGCGGCGGCGGGCCACGAACTCGGCGATGACCGCGCGCCAGCCCGCGTACATCGTCATCGAATACGCCTGCAGTTCGGCGGTTTCCAGGATCACCCGCATCCGCTGGCGGTGCCGGTGCGCCTCGGTGTCGCCGAAGTCGTTGAAGTCCAGCAGCGCCGCGCGCAGCGCGTCGCGCATCGACAGTGCGGGGTCGGCGCTCGCCAGCAGGCCGCGCAGGTGGTCCAGGTGGGTGTCGAAGTCGCCCCAGCAGATGGCGTTCTTCGACGAGTAGTAGCGGAACAGGGTGCGCCGGGCGATGCCGGCGGCGGCGGCCACGTCGTCGACGCTGACCGCGTCGAAGCCGCGTTCGCCGAACAGTTCGATCGCGACGGCGGCGATCTGATCGTGGGTGGTCGACGGCCGCCGGCCGGCCCGGGGGCCCGAAACCGTCGTCATGAAAATCCCACCTTCCATTTCTGCACTCGATGCCATATTCTTACCGAGCCCGACCGATGTGTCGAGGACCACATCACGAAAGGTGCAGCAGATGGCAGAAAACCAGCAGGTCGACACCGAGCTCGTCGCCGAGGCCCTCGTTGAAGAGGTGTCCATCGACGGTATGTGCGGGGTCTACTGACCGTGTCGGCGGCGCCAGTCACCGCCGGGACCGGGCGGCCGCCGCCGTTCGACCCGGATCGTGGCTGGCGCCTGCACCCGCAGGTCGCGGTGCGCCCGGAGCCGTTCGGCGCGCTGCTCTACCACTTCGGCACCCGCAAGCTGTCCTTCCTCAAAAACCGCACGGTGGCCGATTTGGTCCGGGTGCTCGGCGAGCATGACGACGTCGCCGCGGCCTGCCGCGCCGTCGACATCGACGACGACGCCCGGGCGCCCTACCTGCACGCGTTGAGCGTGCTCGCCACTTCCAGAATGATTGTCCCGAAGGAGAATCCGTGACCGCGGTCGCCCCGGTGCCCCGGCTCGTCGATCAGTTCGAGCTGGGCTTGGACGCTCCCATCTGCCTGACCTGGGAGCTCACCTACGCCTGCAACCTGTCCTGCGTGCACTGCCTGTCCTCCTCGGGCAAGCGGGATCCGCGCGAGCTGACCACCGAGCAGTGCAAGTCGATCATCGACGAGTTGCAGCGGATGCAGGTGTTCTACGTCAACATCGGCGGCGGTGAGCCCACCGTGCGCTCGGACTTCTGGGAACTGGTCGACTACGCGACCGCCCACCAGGTCGGAGTCAAGTTTTCCACCAACGGAGTTCGGATCACCCCGGAGGTCGCCGCCCGGCTGGCCGCCAGCGATTACGTCGACGTCCAGATCTCACTGGACGGCGCGACCGCCGAGATCAACGACGCGGTGCGCGGGCCCGGCTCGTTCGCGATGGCGGTGCGGGCGCTGGAGAACCTGCGCGATGCGGGCTTCCGCGACGCGAAGATCTCGGTGGTGGTGACCCGGCACAACGTCGAGCAACTCGACGACTTCAAGGCGCTGGCCGACAGCTTCGGCGCCACCCTGCGGATCACCCGGCTGCGCCCATCGGGCCGCGGCGCCGACGTCTGGGACGACCTGCACCCCACCGCCGCCCAGCAGGTCACCCTCTACGACTGGCTGGTCGCGCACGGCGAGGGGGTGCTGACCGGTGACTCGTTCTTCCACCTGTCCGGGCTGGGCGAGCCCGGTGCGCTGGCCGGGCTGAACCTGTGCGGGGCCGGGCGGGTGGTCTGCCTGATCGATCCGGTCGGCGACGTCTATGCCTGCCCGTTCGCCATCCACGAAAAGTTCCTGGCCGGAAACGTGTTGTCCGACGGCGGTTTTGACCACGTGTGGAAGAACGCGGAGCTGTTCCGTGAGCTGCGCGAACCACAGTCGGCCGGCGCCTGCGGGAGCTGCGGTCACTACGACGCCTGCCGCGGCGGCTGCATGGCCGCGAAGTTCTTCACCGGCCTGCCGATGGACGGCCCGGATCCCGAATGCGTTGTCGGCCACGGGGAGTCGGCGCTGGCCGGCGACCGGGACAAGCCGCGCTCGCACATCGACCACTCCCGGTCCGGCGGCCGCGGCACCCCCGCGGGCCCGATCCCGTTGAAGCTCCTGACAACTCCGCCGAAGAAGTTCTGCAACGAAAGCCCGGTCTGAGCAATGCCACGCAACACCTGGTTCGAGACGGTCGCGATCGCCCAACAGCGGGCGAAGAAGCGGCTGCCCAAGTCGGTCTACTCCTCGCTGATCTCGGCGAGCGAGAAGGGGCTGACCGTCGCCGACAATGTCGAGTCCTTCGGCGAACTCGGGTTCGCGCCGCATGTCATCGGCGCGCCGGAGAAGCGCGACATGGCGACCACCGTTATGGGCCAAGAGATTTCGATGCCGGTCATCATCTCGCCGACCGGGGTTCAGGCGGTCGATCCCGACGGTGAGGTGGCCGTTGCCCGCGCCGCTGCGGCCCGCGGCACCGCGATGGGGCTGTCCTCGTTCGCCAGCAAGCCGATCGAGGAGGTCGTCGCCGTCAACGGCAAGATCTTCTTCCAGATCTACTGGCTGGGGGATCGCGCGGCGATCGCCGCCCGGGCTCAGCGCGCCAAGGAGGCCGGTGCGGTCGGCCTGATCGTGACGACCGACTGGAGCTTCTCGCACGGCCGGGACTGGGGCAGCCCGCAGATCCCCGAGCAGATGGACCTCAAGACCATCGCCAAGATGATGCCCGAGGGGCTGAGCCGGCCGGGCTGGTTCCTGCAATGGGCCAAGACCCTGCGACCGCCGAACCTGCGGGTGCCCAACCAGGGCGGACGCGGTGAGCCGGGTCCGCCGTTCTTCCAGGCCTACGGCGAATGGATGGGCACCCCGCCGCCCACCTGGGAGGACATCGCCTGGCTGCGGGAGCTGTGGGGCGGCCCGTTCATGCTCAAGGGCATCGTCCGCGTTGACGACGCCAAACGTGCTGTGGATGCCGGGGTTTCGGCCATTTCGGTGTCCAACCACGGCGGCAACAACCTGGACGGCACACCGGCCTCGATCCGCTGCCTGCCGGCGATTGCCGACGCGGTCGGCGACGAGGTCGAGGTGCTGCTCGACGGTGGCATCCGCCGCGGCAGCGACGTGGTCAAGTCGGTCGCGCTGGGGGCGCGCGCGGTGATGATCGGCCGGGCCTACCTGTGGGGCCTGGCCGCGGGCGGGCAGACCGGCGTGGAGAACGTGCTCGACATCCTGCGCGGTGGCATCGACTCCGCGCTGATGGGTCTGGGCCGCAGTTCCATCCACGAGCTGTCCGCCGAGGACATCCTGATCCCGGAGGGCTTCACCCGCGCGCTGGGCGTGCCCAACATCTGAGACGCCCCGGGCGGGCGCCTGTGGCGCCCGGGACTGGCGGGACCACGGTGGCGCTATGCGGTCAGCGGGCCGCAAGAAGTGCAAACCGGACCCCAACAACCGGTGCGCGCCGGATGGATACCGCCTAACATTCTCAAGCGTGGAGTCCCCCACCTGGCTTGCAGACTCGACCTCGAGCGAGGTGGCCCCGCTGGACCCGACGCTGGTGGTTCCGGTGGGCTCGGTCGAGCAGCACGGGCCGCACCTGCCGCTGGACACCGACACCCGGATAGCGAACGCCGTGGTCGCCGCCGTGCTGGACCGGTTGGCGCCCGGGGCTTACCTGGGCGCCCCGGCGCTGTGTTACGGGGCCAGCGGCGAGCACGAGGGCTTTGCCGGCACCGTCTCCATCGGCACCGAGGTGCTGGAATCGGTGCTGGTCGAGTACGGCCGCTCGGCGTGCCGCTGGACCCGGCGGGTGGTGTTCGTCAACGGGCACGGCGGTAACGTGCCCGCGCTGGTCGGCGCGGTGCGTCGATTGCGCGCCGAGGGCCGCGACGTCGCCTGGTGCGCCCCGCTGGTCGACGGTGCCGACGCGCACGCGGGGCACACCGAAACCTCGGTCCTGCTGCATCTTTGCCCGGCGGATGTGCGGACCGAACGAATCGAGGCCGGCAACAGCGCGCCGCTGAGCGAGCTGATGCCGATGATGCGCCGAGGGGGACTGGCAGCAGTGAGCGAGGTAGGTATCTTGGGCGATCCGAGGACGGCGACCGCTGCGGCGGGGGCGCGCATCCTGGCCGCCATGGTCGACGGGTGCGCGCGCCGCATCGGCGAGTGGAATCCGGGCGGGACGGGGATGCTGGCGTGACCGCCGGGCCCCGGCTGCCCGACGGTTTCGCGGTGCAGGTCGATCGCCGGGTTCGAGTGCTCGGCGCGGGCAGCGCGCTGCTCGGCGGTTCCCCGACCCGGCTGCTGCGGCTGGCGCCGGCCGCCCGCGACATGCTCGGGGACGGTCGGCTGGAGGTCCGCGACGCCAGCAGCGCCCAGCTGGCCCGGGCCCTGCTGGACGCCACCGTCGCCCACCCCCGGCCGGCCACCGGCCCGTCCTACCTGGATGTCACGGTGGTGATCCCGGTGCACGACAACCCGGCCGGGGTGATCCGGCTGGTCGGCGCGCTGCGCGGGGTCCGGGTCGTCGTCGTCGACGACGGTTCACCGGTGCCGTTGTCCGGCAACGATTTCCAGGGTGCCGGCTGCGAGGTGACGATCCTGCGGCACGACGAACCGCGCGGTCCGGCCGCGGCCCGCAACACCGGCCTGGCGGCCTGCGACACCGACTTCGTGGCGTTCCTGGATTCGGATGTGCTGCCGCGCCGCGGCTGGCTGGAGGTGCTGCTCGGGCACTTCTGCGATCCGGCGGTGGCCCTGGTCGCCCCGCGGATCGTCGGCCTGCCCGGCCCGGACAACCTGCTGGCCCGCTACGAGGCGGTGCGCTCCTCGCTGGACCTGGGCCGGCGGGAGGCGCCGGTGACCCCGTACGGCACGGTGTCCTATCTGCCCAGCGCGGCGATCATCGGCCGGGTCGCGACGCTGCGCGCGGTCGGCGGGTTCGACGAGGACATGCGCTGCGGCGAGGACGTCGACCTGTGCTGGCGGCTGATCGAAACCGGGGCGCGGCTGCGCTACGAGCCGATCGCCCTGGTCTCCCACGAGCACCGGATCGAACCGGGGGCGTGGCTGCGGCGCAAGGCGTTCTACGGCACCTCGACCGGGCCGCTGTCGGCCCGGCACCCGGGCAAGGTGGCCCCGATGGTCATCTCGGGCTGGTCGCTGCTGACCTGGCTGCTGCTGGCGCTGGGCACCCGGTTGACGGCGCTGGCCTCGCTGCTGGCCGCCGGGGTGGTCGGCGCCAAGGTGGCCCGCTCGATGCGGTCCCCGGAGGCCGCGCCGCGCGACGTGGCGGTGGTCGCCGCCCGCGGGCTCGGCGCGGCGGGGCTGCAACTGGCGGCGGCGATCTGCCGGCACTACTGGCCGGTGGCGGCGGTGGCCGCGGTGCTCTCACCGCGGTTTCGCCAGGTGGTGCTGCTGGCGGCCGTCCTGGACGGGGTGGCCGATTGGCTGGGGCACCGCAGCGGCGCCGCCGACGACGACGAGGTGCGGCCGGTGGGTCCGATCGCCTACCTGCTGCTCAAGCGGCTCGACGACCTCGCCTACGGGGCCGGGCTGTGGTACTCGGTGCTGCGCAACCAGACCCTGGTGCCGCTGCGTCCACAGATTCGGATGTGATCGCGGCGGTGCACAGCGACGTCCTCATCGTTGGTGCGGGCAGTGCCGGATCCGTCCTGGCCGAACGCCTTTCGGCGGACCCCGGCTGCCGGGTCACGGTGCTGGAGGCGGGTCCCGGTCCGGACCCCCGGGTGGCCGCGCTGACCGGGGACGGCACCCGGCTGCCGCTGGCCGCCGACAGCCCGGTGATCGCGCGGTACTCCGCGGTGCTCACCGACGACCCGGCCCGGCCGGCCGAACTGGTCCGCGGCGCCACCGTCGGCGGCTCCGGCGCGGTCAACGGCGGCTACTTCTGCCGCGGCCTGCCGCGGGATTTCGACGGCTGGGCACTGCCCGGCTGGGCCTGGCCCGACGTGCTCGGGCACTTCCGGGCGATCGAGACCGATCACGATGTGGCCGGGCCGCTGCACGGCCGCGACGGCCCGGTTCCGGTGCGCCGGGCCGCCGAGCTGACCGGGCCGGCCGCCGCCCTGGCCGCCGCGGCGGCCGATGCCGGCTTCGGCTGGATCGACGACCTCAACGGCGGTACCGACGGCGCCGGCCCGGTCGACGGGATCGGCGCGGTGCCGTCGAACATCCTGGGCGGGCACCGCTACGGCCCCGGTGAGGTTTTCCTGGCCCGGACCGCCGGCCGGCCCAACCTGAGCGTGCTGCCGGTGCGCAGCGTGCACCGGATCCGGTTCGACGGGCTGCGCGCGACCGGTGTCGAGGCGACCGGACCGGACTCGGCCACGGTGTTCACCGCCGACCGGATCGTGCTGTCGGCCGGCGCGATCGGCTCGGCCACGCTGTTGCTGCGCTCCGGTATCGGCGATCCGGATATGTTGCGAGACTTGGGCATTGAGCCGCTGATCGAGGCGCCCGTCGGGGCTGCGTTCGCCGACCACCCGGAGTGGCTGCTGCCGACGGACTGGGCATCCGGCGCGCCGGGGCCGGCACTGCAAGCGGTGCTGAGCACCGCCGATGGCATTGAAATACGGCCCTACACACAGGGTTTCGCCGCAATGACGGGCGCTGGCGAGGTTTCCGATGATCGTCCGCAGATCGGCGTCGCGCTGATGAATCCGATTGCGCGAGGACGACTTCGGCTCCTCTCCGCGGATCCGCGGATCGGCCCGGAGATCCGGCACCGCTACGACAGTGCCGACGGTGACGCTCGAGCACTGGCCAAAGGTGTCGGCCTGGTCCGCGAAATCCTCGGTGGCACAGTCAGACTCGGTGATCCGGCGTGGGCCACCTCGCAGCATCTGTGCGGCACCGCGCCGATGGGCGGCGAGAGCGACTCACGGGCGGTGCTCGATGAGCGCTGCCGGGTTCGCGGGGCGCAGAATCTGTGGGTGATCGACGGGTCGGTGCTGCCCAGCGTCCCGAGCCGCGGGCCACACGCCAGCACGGTGATGATCGCGCACCGGGCCGCATCGTTCGTCACGGCCGGCTGACGGTTCAGGCGCCCGCCCGGCGCCGATGCCTGCCGCCGGGGCGCTGCCCGCGCAGCCGCCGCACGATCGCGAGCTGACGGCCGTCGCGCCCGGGCGCCCAGGCGCCGATCAGCACCGCGGAGATCGTCGTCACCGCACCGAGCGCGGTCAGCGAGGAGTGCACCGACTCGGTGAAGGCGGCCCGGGCGGCGTCGGCCAGCGCCTGGCCGTCCGGGCCGAGCGAACCGGCCACCCCGAGTGCCTCGCCCAGCGAGCGGGCCGCGGACTCCCGGATCGGCTCGGGGAACGCCGACAGCAGCGGTCGCAGCACCTGGGCGTACTGCGAGGCCAGCATCGAGCCGGCCAGCGCGATGCCCAGGGCGGCGCCGACCTCCCGGGTGGTGTCGTTGATCGCCGATCCGACGCCCTGCTTGTCGTCGGGAATGGCGGTCATGATCGCCGAGGTGGTCGGCGCCACGGTCAGGCCGAGGCCGGCCGACAGCACCAGCAGCGGCCAGGCCAGCGCCCAGTAGTCCGAATCCAGTGACAGGAACCGCATGCACAGGAAACCGACCCCGGTGATGGCCAGGCCGAGGAACACCACCAGCCGCAGTCCCATTCGGGGCAGGTACCAGAACGACAGCAGCGACAGGATCAGCAGCGGCACCGCCAGCGGACTGATCGCCACCGCGGTGCCTAGCGCGCTGTAGTCCAGGGCGAGCTGGATGAACTGCATGTAGATGAAGAAGAAGCCGAACAGTGCGAAGAACACCACGGTGATGGCGGCCGCACCGGTGGCGAACATGGTGTCGGCGAACAGCCGAACATCCAGCAGCGGAAATTCGTGCCGCACCTCGACCGCGGCGAAGCCGGCCGCCAGCCCGACACCAGCGATCAGGCAGCCGTAGACCACCGGGTCCGACCAGCCCCGGGCCGGCGCCTCCAGGATCCCGAACACGAACGCCGCCACCGCCGCGGCGATCAGCGCCGCGCCGGTGCCATCGAGCGGATGCGGGTTCTCCTCCTTGGAACCTCGCGCCAGCAGGGTCAGCGGGATCAGCAGGATCGCCGAAAGCGCGAACGCCCAGAAGATCGACGGCCAGGACCAGAAGTGCAGCAGCACACCAGATCCCAGCATCCCGACGATGCCCCCGCAGCTGGACACCCCGGCCCACACGCCGACGGCCTTGGTGCGCTGCTGCCGGCTGTAGACCGAGGTGATCAGCGACAGGGTGGCCGGCATGACGAACGCGGCCCCGAGCCCGGCGATGGCGCGGGAGACGATCAGGGTGGTCGCGTCGGCGACGAAGATCGGCAGGAACGACGACGCGCCGAACAGCACCAGGCCGAACAGCAGGGCGCCGCGGCGGCCGAACCGGTCGCCGATCGCGCCGGCGGGCAGCAGCAGGCAGGCCAGCGCCAGGGTGTAGCCGTCGACGATCCAGGTGAGCTGGGTCTGACTGGCCGAGGTCTGGATCGCGATGTCACCGAGCGCGGTGTTCAGCGCGACCATCGACGACATCACCAGCAGCACGCCCAGGCAGGCCACCGTCAGGGTCCAGCCGCGGCGGTGGGCGGTGGCGGTGCCGGGCTCGGGCGGGGCGAGCAGGGCATCGGTCACCGGGCGCTCCCGTCGCACGTTTCGAGACGCTGTGTCTCAAATCTGTCCGAGACTAACAGTCTTGTAAACTGGATCGGCCCGGATCGCGCGGTTTGCCCGCGCGGGGCCCACGCGTTCGCCAGCATGGAATCGCTGCGCCCCGAGATCAGGGAGGTGACCCGGTGAGCGGTGGCCGTACCGATCCGCGCCCGGCCCGATCCCGGGCCCGGCTGCTGGAGGCCGCGACCACGCTGCTGAACTCCGGCGGCCCGAGCGCGGTGACCGTCGACGCGGTGCTGCGCGGGGCGAACGTCGCCCGGGCCACGCTGTACCGACACTTCTCCAGCGGCACCGACCTGCTGGCGGCCGCGTTCCAGTCGCTGATCCCGCCGGCCCCGATGCCGCCGGAGGACGGCTCGCTGCGGGACCGGCTGACCGGGCTGCTGCAGGCCTTCGCCGAGCACATCGCCGAGGCGCCGGCGTTGCTGACCGCGATGAACTGGCTGGCGCTGGGCCGCGACCTCGAACAGATGCCGGACACGCACGCGTCCTCGGACAGCGAGGAGGTGCGCACCCTGCGCGAGCGGATCGCCCAGCAGTACGCGGCGCCGTTCGACGCGATCTTCGACAGCCCGCAGACCGCCGCCGAACTCGTCGAGTTCGACCGGGCCACCGCGATGACGCTGCTGGTCGGGCCGTTGGTCACCGCCCGGCTCTCCACCCTGGTCGACGCCGACTACCGGGAGACCGTCCGCGCCTCCGTCGAGGGATTCCTGCACGTCTACGGCCGGCCGGCCGCGTCCGAGCAGCCCTAGGCACGGCGGTCGTGCAGCATCGGGCGCCTCGGACCGCGAGGTGGGCAGCCGTCGCGGCCGCACTGCTGATGCTGACCACCGCGCTGGGCGGCTGCGGAACCCGCGGATCCGCCCCCGCCGGCACCGCGCTGCCCGCGCCGCCGGACCCGGGCCTGGACGACGGGATGGTGCACACCACCGCCGGGCGGGTCCGCGGCGAGATCGGCCAGGGCTACCGGCTGTTCCAGGGCATCCCCTATGCGGCAGCCCCGATCGGACCGCTGCGCTGGCAGCCGCCGCGGCCGGCGGAGCCCTGGCCCGGGATCCGCGACGCCAGCCGGCCGGGCAAGCGCTGCATCCAGGACGTCCGGCTCGATCCCGGCGGCGGGCACGGCGACTCCGAGGACTGCCTGTTCGTCAACGTGTGGAGCCCGGCGGGCGCGGTGGCCCGGCCGGTGCTGGTGTGGATCCACGGCGGCGGCTTCGCCAACGGCAGCGGCGCGATGTACGACGCCCGCCGGCTGACCACCGAGGGTGACGTCGTGGTGGTCACACTGAACTATCGGCTCGGCGCGCTCGGTTTCCTGATCCATCCGGCCCTCGGCGAGGGCAACTACGGGCTGGCCGATCAGCAGGCCGCGCTGCGCTGGGTCCGCGCCAACATCGCCGGCTTCGGCGGCGACCCGGACCGGGTGACCATCGCCGGGGAATCCGCCGGGGCGATGTCGGTCTGCGACCACCTGGCCGCGCCGGATTCGGCCGGACTGTTCCGCTCTGCCGTCATCGCCAGCGGCCCGTGCCGGGCCCAGGCCGACCGGGCCACCGCCGAGCGGGTGGGCCGCGACTATGTCGCGGCGGCGGGCTGCGCGCGCGGGCGCGACGAGGAGATCGCCGGCTGCCTGCGGGCGATCGCGGCCACCGACCTGGAGGAATCCCCGTGGTACACCCGGCTCGGGGATGAGCCGCTGACCGGCCCGGTGCTGGGCACCCCGGTGCTGCCGGTCGACCCGGTCACCGCGATGGGCGGACCCGACGCGGTGTCGGTGCCGGTGCTGATCGGCACCACCGCCGACGAGTTCACCCTGTTCCCGGCGCTGCAGTATCTGCGCACCGGTGCCGGGCTGCCGACGGCCGCGGACTACCCGGGCCTGCTGGCGCAGGCCTTCGGGCGGCACGGCGCTGCGGTCGCGGCCCGCTACCCGCTGCCCGCGGGCGCGACGCCCGCGCAGGTCACCGAGCGGTACGCCCGGACGGTCACCGACGGCGCGTTCGCCTGCCCGGCGACCCGGATGGCGGCCGCGCTCGCGGGTGCGGCGCCGGTCTACTTCTACGAGTTCGACGACCCGGCGGCGCCGCGGCCCGAGCCGTTGACCCGGGTGCCATTCCGGGTGGGCGCCAGCCACTCGCTGGACCTGCGGTACCTGTTCGACATCGTCGGCGCGCCGGCGCTCAGCGCCGCCCAGCGCCGGTTGTCGGCGCAGATGATCGGGTACTGGTCGGCGTTCGTGACCACCGGGGTGCCCGCGGTTCCCGGCGCGCCGAGCTGGCCCGCCGTCGCCGATGCCGCCGGCGCGGGCCCGGTGCTGTCGCTGCGGACCGACGGTTCCCGGCCGATCTCCGACTACGCCGCCGAGCACCGCTGCGAGTTCTGGGCCGGGCTGGGCAGCTGACCGGGCTCAGGCCGGGGTGACCCAGGTGGTGATCTCGGCGCTGACCACCTCGGTGCCGTCGCGGTCGGTGATGCTGATCGGCACCGTCACCTCGGTGCCCTCGGTGATCGCGGCGAAATCCGGGACCGCCAGCGTCGCCACCGCGCGCAGCGAGGTTTTGGCCTTGGTCAGGTACTGCACCGTCATCGCCTTGGGGATCCAGCGGTGGCTGGCCGGCACGGTGGCCTCCATCAGCATGCCCATCGACACCTCGGCGAGGTTGCAGGCGGCGATCGCGTGAAAGGTGCCGAGATGGTTGTAGACGCCGTACCACTTGGGCGCGGTCACCTCGCAGCGCCCCGGTTCCATCCGGTGTACGTGCGGGACGACGGAGGCGAAATACGGCACCCGGGCGATCATCGCGGCGGAGAACAGGGCCGAGCCGCCGGGCTTGCCGGACAGTCGCTGCCAGGCCCGGTAGGTGGGGGAGACGCTCATGACCACCATCTTACTTCAAAGTAAGTTAGACGCCCGCGGGACGGCCGCCGGGCACCCCGCGGGGCGTCCTCGGCGCAGATACCACCGCATTTGGAGCGTGCGCCGATCTGGGGCATACTGTTCGGGTTGCCTTGAGCCGGGTTCGCACCTGGCCGGGCATACGACCGGCGCCCATGCGGGCGCGTCCGGTCCCAACCTGGACGGCGACGAGAATCTCTCGGAACCCTCCGGGCTGCGCAACGGCGACACGCCCGAGCGCGGGGGTCGGTGAACTTCAGACAGGTAAACAGCGGCGGCAATCGAGCGCGAAATGCGCCGGAGGCACCACGTCTGGCCAGGTGGCCAGGCATGACAGTGAGGTAGGAGAAGCGTGGCGGGACAGAAGATCCGCATCAGGCTCAAGGCCTACGACCATGAGGCGATCGACGCCTCGGCGCGCAAGATCGTGGAAACGGTCACCCGTACGGGCGCCAGTGTGGTCGGCCCGGTGCCGCTGCCGACCGAGAAGAACGTGTACTGCGTCATCCGGTCTCCGCATAAGTACAAGGATTCGCGCGAGCACTTCGAGATGCGGACCCACAAGCGCCTCATCGACATCCTCGACCCGACGCCGAAGACGGTGGATGCCCTCATGCGCATCGACCTGCCGGCCAGCGTCGACGTGAACATCCAGTAGGAGACCAGAACACAATGGCTAGAAAAGGCATTCTGGGCACCAAGCTGGGCATGACGCAGGTGTTCGACGAGAACAACCGGGTGGTCCCGGTGACCGTCGTCAAGGCCGGCCCCAACGTGGTGACCCGCATCCGTACCACTGAGCGCGACGGCTACTCCGCCGTGCAGCTCGCCTACGGTGAGATCAGCCCCCGCAAGGTGAACAAGCCGGTCACCGGCCAGTACGCCGCCGCCGGGGTCAACCCGCGTCGCCACCTCGCCGAGCTGCGTCTCGACGACGAGGCCGCCGCCGCCGACTACCAGGTCGGCCAGGAGCTGACCGCCGAGATCTTCGCCGACGGCAGCTACGTCGACGTCACCGGCACCTCCAAGGGCAAGGGCTTCGCCGGCACCATGAAGCGGCACGGCTTCAGCGGCCAGGGCGCCAGCCACGGCACCCAGGCGGTGCACCGTCGTCCCGGCTCCATCGGTGGCTGCGCCACCCCCGGCCGGGTATTCAAGGGCACCCGGATGTCGGGCCGGATGGGCCACGAGAAGGTCACCACGCAGAACCTGAAGGTGCACAAGGTGGACGCCGAGAACGGCGTGCTGCTGATCAAGGGCGCCATCCCCGGCCGCAACGGCGGGCTCGTCATGGTTCGCACTGCGATCAAACGAGGTGAGAAGTAGTTATGGCACTCAAGATTGACGTCCGGACCCCGGGCGGCAAGACCGACGGCACGGTTGAGCTCCCGGCCGCCCTGTTCGACGTCGAGCCCAACATCGCGCTGATGCACCAGGTGGTCATCGCGCAGCAGGCCGCAAAGCGTCAGGGCACCCACTCGACCAAGACCCGCGCTGAGGTCTCCGGCGGCGGCAAGAAGCCGTACCGGCAGAAGGGCACCGGCCGCGCCCGTCAGGGCTCGACCCGCGCCCCGCAGTTCACCGGCGGTGGCGTCGTGCACGGCCCCAAGCCGCGCGACTACAGCCAGCGGACCCCGAAGAAGATGATCGCCGCCGCGCTGCGCGGTGCACTCAGCGACCGGGCCCGCAACGACCGGATCCACGCCGTCACCGAGCTGGTCAGCGGTCAGGCCCCCTCGACCAAGAGCGCCAAGTCGTTCCTGGCCGAGCTGACCTCCAACGGCAAGGTGCTCGTGGTGATCGGCCGCACCGATGAGGTTGGCGCGCGCAGCGTGCGCAACCTGCCGGGCGTGCACATCATCGCCCCGGACCAGCTGAACACCTACGACGTGCTTTACGCCGACGACGTGGTGTTCTCGGTGGAGGCGCTCAACGCCTACATCGCCGCCAACACCGAGCAGGAGGTCTCCGCCTGATGGCAACCGTCTCCGCACCCCACGACATCATCCTGGCACCGGTGATCTCGGAGAAGGCCTACGGCCTGATCGAGGGCAACGTGTACACGTTCCTGGTCCACCCGGACTCGAACAAGACGCAGATCAAGATCGCCGTCGAGAAGATCTACCAGGTGAAGGTCGACTCGGTGAACACCGCCAACCGGCAGGGCAAGCGCAAGCGCACCCGGGCCGGCTTCGGACAGCGCAAGAGCACCAAGCGCGCGATCGTCACCCTGGCCGCCGGCGAGAAGCCGATCGACGTGTTCGGAGCGCCGGCCTGAGGCCGGCCGACGAAAGACTAGAGAGACCTACTGATGGGAATTCGCAAGTACAAGCCGACGACCCCCGGTCGCCGCGGCTCTAGCGTCTCCGATTTCGCCGAAATCACGCGCGACCATCCGGAGAAGTCGCTGGTCCGCCCGCTGCACGGGACCGGCGGTCGCAACGCCCACGGCCGGATCACCACCCGGCACAAGGGTGGCGGGCACAAGCGCGCCTACCGCGTCATCGACTTCCGTCGCCACGACAAGGACGGCGTCAACGCCAAGGTCGCGCACATCGAGTACGACCCCAACCGCACCGCGAACATCGCGCTGCTGCACTTCCTGGACGGCGAGAAGCGCTACATCATCGCGCCGCAGGGCCTGAAGCAGGGCGACATTGTTGAGGCCGGCCCGACCGCCGACATCAAGCCCGGCAACAACCTGCCGCTGCGCAACATCCCGGCCGGTACCGTTATCCACGCCGTGGAGCTGCGGCCGGGCGGCGGCGCCAAGCTGGCTCGCTCCGCCGGTGTCAGCATCCAGCTGCTCGGCAAGGAAGGCAGCTACGCCACGCTGCGTATGCCCTCCGGCGAGATCCGCCGCGTCGACGTGCGCTGCCGCGCCACCGTCGGCGAGGTCGGCAACGCCGAGCAGGCGAACATCAACTGGGGCAAGGCCGGCCGGATGCGGTGGAAGGGCAAGCGCCCCACCGTCCGCGGTGTCGTGATGAACCCGGTCGACCACCCGCACGGTGGTGGTGAGGGCAAGACCTCCGGTGGTCGCCACCCGGTCAGCCCGTGGGGCAAGCCCGAGGGCCGCACCCGCAAACCGAACAAGCCGAGCGACAAGCTCATCGTCCGCCGCCGGCGCACCGGCAAGAAGCGCTAGCCGGATCCGGAAGAGGAGACACAGAGCATGCCACGCAGCCTGAAGAAGGGTCCGTTCGTCGACGACCATCTGTTGAAGAAGGTCGACGTCCAGAACGAGAAGAACACCAAGCAGGTCATCAAGACCTGGTCCCGTCGGTCGACCATCATCCCCGACTTCATCGGACACACCTTCGCCGTCCACGACGGCCGCAAGCACGTGCCGGTGTTCGTGACGGAGTCGATGGTCGGGCACAAGCTCGGCGAGTTCGCCCCGACGCGGACCTTCAAGGGTCACATCAAGGACGACCGGAAGAGTAAGCGCCGATGAGCACCGTTACCGAATACCCGTCCGCCACCGCGAAGGCCCGGTTCGTCCGGGTCTCGGCCAGCAAGGCTCGCCGGGTCATCGACCTGGTCCGCGGCAAGTCCGTCGAGGAGGCCCTCGACATCCTGCGCTGGGCGCCCCAGGCCGCCAGTGAGCCGGTCGCCAAGGTGATCGCCTCCGCCGCCGCCAACGCCCAGAACAATGACGGCCTGGACCCGGCCACCCTGGTGGTGGCCACCGTCTACGCCGACGAGGGCCCGACCGCCAAGCGCATCCGGCCGCGCGCCCAGGGGCGGGCGTTCCGGATCCGCAAGCGGACCAGCCACATCACGGTGATCGTGGAGAGCCGCCCGGCCAAGGAAAAGAAGTCCGGTGCGAGCGCCTCCGGTGCCCGCGCACGTCGCGCCCAGGGCAGCAAGGCCGCCGCGGCGAAGAAGGCAACTGCAGGCACCGAGGCTTCGAGCGAAGCGAAGGGAGGCTCGAAGTAGTGGGCCAGAAGATCAATCCCCACGGCTTCCGCCTCGGGATCACCACCGACTGGAAGTCCCGTTGGTACGCCGACAAGCAGTACGCCGACTACGTCAAGGAAGACGTGGCCATCCGCAAGCTGCTGGCCACCGGCCTGGAGCGGGCCGGCATCGCCGATGTGGAGATCGAGCGGACCCGTGACCGGGTTCGGGTCGACATCCACACCGCGCGGCCGGGCATCGTCATCGGTCGCCGCGGCACCGAGGCCGACCGGATCCGCACCGACCTGGAGAAGCTGACCGGCAAGCAGGTTCAGCTGAACATCCTCGAGGTGAAGAACCCGGAGAGCCAGGCCCAACTGGTCGCCCAGGGTGTCGCCGAGCAGCTGAGCAACCGGGTGGCGTTCCGCCGCGCGATGCGCAAGGCCATCCAATCGGCGATGCGTCAGCCCAACGTCAAGGGCATCCGGGTGCAGTGCTCCGGCCGCCTGGGCGGTGCGGAGATGAGCCGTTCGGAGTTCTACCGCGAGGGCCGGGTGCCGCTGCACACGCTGCGCGCCGACATCGACTACGGCCTGTACGAGGCCAAGACCACCTTCGGCCGGATCGGCGTGAAGGTGTGGATCTACAAGGGTGACGTCGTCGGTGGCCGTCGCGAGCTGGCCGCTGCTGCGCCCGCCGATCGCCCCCGCCGGGAGCGTCCGACGGGCACCCGCCCGCGTCGCAGCGGCGCCTCGGGCACCACGGCCACCAGCACCGATGCCGGCCGGGCGGCCAGCGACGGCGCTGCCGAGACCGCTGAGTCGGCGACCCCGGTCACCGTCGAGGCGCCGGCCGCAGAGAATACGGAGAGCTAGCCATGTTGATTCCCCGCAGGGTCAAGCACCGCAAGCAGCACCACCCCAAGCAGCGTGGGCTGGCCAGCGGCGGCACGACCGTGACCTTCGGTGACTACGGCATCCAGGCCCTGGAGCACGCCTACATCACCAACCGGCAGATCGAGTCCGCTCGTATCGCCATCAACCGGCACATCAAGCGTGGCGGCAAGGTGTGGATCAACATCTTCCCGGACCGCCCGCTGACCAAGAAGCCCGCCGAGACCCGGATGGGTTCGGGTAAGGGTTCGCCGGAGTGGTGGGTCGCCAACGTCAAGCCCGGACGCGTGCTGTTCGAGCTGAGCTACCCCAATGAAGAAACCGCGCGGGCGGCGCTCACCCGCGCGATCCACAAGCTGCCGATCAAGGCACGCATCGTCACCCGAGAGGAGCAGTTCTGATGGCAGTGGGAGTTACCGCTGGCGAACTGCGCGAGCTCACCGATGAGGAGCTCACCGATCGCCTGCGCAAGTCGAAGGAAGAGCTGTTCAACCTGCGCTTTCAGCTGGCCACCGGTCAGCTGGACAAGAACCACGCGCTGGGCCGGGTCCGCAAGGAGATCGCGCGGCTCTACACCGTGCTGAACGAACGTGAACTGGGCCTGTCCGCCGGGCCCGCAGGTGAGGAATCGTAATGGCAGACACTGGCACCAAGGGGCCCAACCACACCCCGCGCACCGAGCAGCCGCGCGGCCGTCGTAAGACGGTCATCGGCTACGTGGTCAGCGACAAGATGCAGAAGACGATCGTCGTCGAGTTGGAGGATCGCAAGATGCACCCGCTCTACGGCAAGATCATCCGGACCACCAAGAAGGTCAAGGCGCACGACGAGAACGGCGACGCCGGCATCGGCGACCGCGTCTCGCTGATGGAGACCCGGCCGCTGTCGGCCACCAAGCGGTGGCGGCTGGTCGAGGTCCTGGAGAAGGCCAAGTAAGACCGCGAACCCAGAAGAGCCCGGCGCCCCGCGCCGGGCTTTTTTGGGTCCCGGGGGGACCGCGAATGATGGGTACGCGGGATCGATGGGTACTCGGGATAACTGTGCGTATGCTGCGTTTTCATGACACTCCCTCCGGGTATTCGGCTGCTCGCCGCACTGCTCGCGGTGGCCGTGACGTTCCTGGGTGCGCCGCCGGCCGGGGCGGAGCCCGGCGAGCAGGCCACCCCGGCCGAACCGGCGCTGGCGAGTTCGCCGACGCTGCGGCTGCTGGAGCTCGGCGCCTCCACCCCCGACCTGGCGCTCTATGGGCAGCAGGGCACCGCTACGCTCACCATCCCGGTGCCGGCCGGAATGGACCCGGCGTCGCTGAACGTGACGGTCGGCCTGCCGGTCTACGTCCGTTCGGCCTCGATCACGGTGTCGCAGGACGAGCGGGTGCTGGCCACCGTCGAGGTGCCGCCCGGACCGGCGGGGCCGCTGGTGATCCCGCTGGCCGGAGCCCGGGTCCGGGAGAACGCGGTGACTGTCCAGCTGCGTTCCTACCTGCTGCCGCTGGACGGCTACTGCCTGGACCCGACGAACCCGCTGCGGTTGACCGAAATCGGCGTCACCTTCGCCGGCACCGAGCGGCCGCCGACCGTCGTCGCGGACTTTCTGCCGCCGGTGCTGCGCAAGCTGATCTTCTATGTGCGGCCCGAGCCGACCTGGGCGGAGGCCGACGCCGTGGTCAACCTCGCCGCGGCGATCGCCGCCCGCTACGGGGACCAGAACCCGGCGATCGAGGTGGCCGGCCTGCCGGGGCCCGGCGCGGTGCCGCCGGCGCCGGCCGCACCGTTCGAACGCCACATCGTGATCTCCGAACGCGACGACACCGGGGTGTCGCTGCTGCCCGGCGCCGGCGGCGTGCCGGCGCTGCTGGTGTCGGGGCCCCGCAACGAGCTGATCAACCAGACCCGGCTGCTGACCTCGGGCACGCTGTATTTCGCGCTGAGTTCGGCGGCCGTGGCCGGACCGCTGCATCGGTCGGCCCAGCTGCCCGCGAACACCACCACCATCCGGCAGCTGGGCCAGCCCGGAGTCAACGCCAGCGCGCTGAACCCGATGGTCGGCGTCGCGCTGGACCAGACCAGGCTGGGCCGATCGGTCAAATCGGTGCGGGTGCACCTGATCGGGTCCTACACCCCGCTGCCCGGCGACATCGGTGGCCAGGTGGTGGTCGCGCTCGCCGGTGAGACGCTGGCACGCTGGCCCGCCGAACCGGGCGGCGTCATCGACCGGTGGGTCGACGTGCCCGACCGCCTGCTCAAGCGGTACATGAACCTCACCGTCCAGGTGGGCATCTCCGGCAATACCGGGCGCTGCGGTGAGTTCCAGCCGGTCACCCTGATGATCGACGGGGAGAGTGTGGTCACCAGCACCCCGGCCGCGCCGCCGATCCCGGAGGGTTTCCAGTCGTTGCCCCAGGCCCTGATGCCGAAAACCCAGATCGGTATCGAAAGCAGCAGCCGCGGCGACATCGACCGGGCGATCGGCGTGGTGGTGGGCCTGCAGCGGCTGAGTGCACTGCCGTTGGATCCGCAGGTGGTGGACACCGCCGACGCGGTGGCCTCGGCGCTCCCGGCGGTGGTGATCGCCCCCGGCGACTGGACCTTCGAGGAGATCCCGCTGCCGCTGCGGGCCCCGGACACCGTGCCGACGACCATCAACGTGACCGACAGCACCGGAGAGTCGACCACCCTGACGCTGGATCCGGCGCTGCGGTTCGGTGCGCTGGAGGTGGTGTACCAGCGCGGGCGTACGGTGCTGGTCGCGACGTCCAACGGGGCGCCCGCCGAACTCGACAGGCTGCTGGACTGGCTGGCCGCCGACGAGCGCCGCTGGTCTAACCTGGACGGGCGGGCGCTGCTGTCGGTGCCGGGCCGCGACCCGGTGCTGGTGCCGGAAATCGCCGTCCCCGTCGCCGCCGCGGGCCCGACCATGCCGACCTGGGCCTGGACCCTGACGGGCGTGCTGGCCGGGGCCGCGCTGGTCGGGGCCGCGGTGCTGCTGTTGCGGCGGCGTGCCGCCGGTGACTGAGACGGTCGCCGCCGCGCCGACGGTGACCCGGACCCGGACCCGGATCTGGGAGCTCGAGCACTGGCATCCCTCCGCGCGTCTGGTGCTGCGCTGGGCGCTGATCGCGGTGCTGACCGTCGTCGCCTTCCACCGCAGCCTCGCCGACCTGGTGCTGGCCACCTCCGGCGGCAGCCTGATCAGTTACGTATGGCTGTTGCCGCCGGCCGGTGCCCTCGCGGCGCTCGGGGTGGCCCGCCGGCAGCGCACCGAGTTGCCGATCCACGACCGGCAGACCGACCTCATCGTCGGCGGCATGGGCCTGGTGCTCAGCGTCCTGCTGCATTCGGTGCTGCTGGCCCGCTACCAGCAGTACTACCGGCTGCTGCAGCTGGATCTGCTGGCGATGTGGGTTTTCCTGGTGTGCGCGGCGACCCTGCTGTTCGGGCTGCGGCCGGTGATCCGGTTCACCGCGGTCTGGGTCCTGATGGGCGCGGTCTTCCCGCTGTGGTACTACCTGCTGGTCATCCTGGCCGGCGGCGGCTCCGGCGCGGCGGCCGTCGGCACCCTGGCGATCGCCGGGGCGGCCGCCGGCATCGCGGTCGGTCGCACCGCCCGCCGCGGGGTGATCGGCGCCGCAGTGGCCTGGGCGGTCGGGCTGGGTGTGCTGGGGTTGCTGGCGCTCATCGCCCCGAACGTCCCGATCGTCGTCTACCAGCTGCTCCCGGCGCTGACGGCGATCGCCGGGACGGGCCTGGCGATGTACCTGCTGTCACGGCGCGGCGCGCCCAAGAGACTGTTCGACCGCAAGATGGAACCGCTGTCGACCAACCAGGTGTGGAAGGTGGTGCCGGTGATCGCCGCCGTCGCCGTCGGGCTGTCGCTGGTGCCGCTGCCCGAGCCCGAGACCGGCGTGCCCCGGCATGTTGACGCGCGGATGCTCGACGGGCCGCCCGCCCCGCCGCCCGGCTGGCGGGTGGCCGCCACCGCCGACTACCCGTGGGTGAGCCGGGTGTTCGGCCGCGACGCGCTGCTGCAGCGGCAGAAGCTCGCCGCGGTCACCGGCGACCACCGATTCGACAAGTTCGCCCGGCCCCGCACGTTGGTGCTCGACACCCTCACCACCGAGTTCCCGCACCGGCTCAAGGTGTTCCCGCCGGTCGTCATCTACGACACCAGCGAACTGCGGTTCGGCGCGTCGCGCACCGTCGATCTCGGGCACGGGGTGACCGGCAGCCTGGGCAGCGCGGTCGACGACCGGCTGCTGGTCACTTGGAAGGAACTCACCTGGACCTGGACCAACGGCACCCAGTCGCAGCGGATGATGGTGGTCGCGGTGGACAACCATGAGGACAAGGCGCCGTTCCCGGAACCGACCGGCGGGCTGGTACAGACCCTCAACACCATCCTGATCCTGCTGTTCCGCGGGAACGCCGCGCTCACCGACGACCAACCCAACCTCAAGGACGACGACCTGGTGCTGGAGTTCGCCCGTGGGGTGGTTGACCGGCAGTTCGCCGGGGCGGGGCCGTCCCGATGAGCACGCCGCCGGGCGTCGACCCGGAGTGGGCGCTGGACCGGGCGATCAACGGGCTGCGCGAGGACCATCCGATCCGCTCGTCGTCGGTCTCGATCTGGGGCTGGCAGAAACCGGCGCTCTACTCGCTGTTGGCGGTCCTCGGCGGCTTCGCCGTCTGGCGCCCGATGGGCACCGCGATCTTCCTGATCGGGCTGTGCACGCTGGGTTACGTGCTCACCATGACCGACCGGGTGTTGATCTTCCGGCAGGGCCTGAAGTCCCGGCCGATCTTGATCTCCGACGAGCAGGCCCGCGCGATCCCCGACGACGAGCTGCCGCCGTACACCATCTTGGTACCGGCCTACGACGAGCCCGAGGTGGTCGGCGACCTGATCGCCGCGATGGGCGCGCTGGACTATCCGGTCGACAAGCTGCAGGTGCTGCTGTTGCTGGAGGCCGACGACGCGGTCACCATCGCCGCGGCGCAGGGCTGCGCGTCCTCCGAGGTCATCACCATCCTGGAGGTGCCGCCGGCCGATCCCCGGACCAAACCGAAGGCCTGCAACTACGGGCTGTTCTTCGCCACCGGCGAGATCGTCACCATCTACGACGCCGAGGATCTGCCCGAGCCGCTGCAACTGCGCCGGGTGGTTGCGGCGTTCGCGCAGCTCCCCGATGAGGTGGCCTGCGTGCAGGCCAAGCTGGTCTACCACAACGGCGGGCAGAACCTCCTGACCGGCTGGTTCACCGCCGAATACGGTCTGTGGTTCGGCTACCTGCTGCCGGGCATGATGAGCAGCGGTTCGCCGATCCCGCTGGGCGGCACCTCCAACCATCTGCGGCGCGAGGTGCTTGACGAGATCGGGTCCTGGGATCCGTTCAACGTCACCGAGGACGCTGACCTCGGCCTGCGCATCGACGCGTCCGGCTATCACACCGCCGTGCTGGATTCGTCCACGCTGGAGGAGGCCAACAGCGATCCGATCAACTGGATCCGGCAGCGCTCCCGCTGGTACAAGGGCTACCTGCAGACCTGGCTGGTGAACATTCGCCAGCCGCTTCAGCTGTACCGCACGCTGGGGCCGCGCAGCTTTCTGCGGTTCAACCTGGTGCTGGCCGGCACGCCGCTCATCGCGGTGCTCAACCTGGTGTTCTGGTTCATCACCATGGTGTGGTTCCTGGGTCAGCCGGCCGTCGTCGGGTCCATCTTCCCGTGGTTCATCTACTTTCCCGCGCTGGTCGCGCTGGTGCTGGGCAATGCCGCGACGCTGTACATGAACGTCATCGCGCTGCGTGAGGACGACCGGCCCGACCTGCTGGTCCCGGCGCTCACCGTGCCGGCGTTCTGGCTGATGATGAGCGTGGCCGCGGCGAAGGGCACCTACCAGCTGATCCGCAACCCGTCGTACTGGGAGAAGACCTTTCACGGGCTGGCCCAGCGGCCCGCGGAACCGCCGCCGTGAGCCGGCTCTCGGATCGCCGGCTGGCGGTGCTGGTCTATTGCCTGCTGTTCGCGCTGTACCTGGGGGTCGGCTACTGGTTGCAGGTGTGCAACGGCTTCATCCTCGGTGACGCGCTGTCCCGGGTGGCCGCGGCCGAGAGCGTGCTGTACAGCCGCAGCCCGCACGTGGCCGCGGTCGGCTTCGTCTTCACCCCGCTGACCGCGCTGATCGAGCTGCCGGCGATGCCGTTCATGCAGGTGCTGCCGGAGCTGACCGGCCGGGCGCTGGCCGGCAGCATCGTCTCGGCGCTGTTCATGGCCGGCGCGGCGGTACAGATCCTGGGCATTGGAACCGACCGGGGACTGCCGCGGCGCTACCGACTGGCCATCACCGCGATGTTCGCCCTGAACCCGATGATCCTTTTCTACGGCTCCAACGGCATGAGCGAAGCCCCGTTCCTGTTCTTCAGCATCTGGGCGGTCCGCCGGCTGATTCTGTGGATGGTCGACGACGACGTCCACCACCTGATCAGTGCCGGTTTCATCGCGATGGGGCTGGCCTACCTGACCCGCTACGACGCCGCCGGCGCGGTGGCCGGTGCGGGGGCGCTGGTCTTCGCCACCACCTACCTGCGGGCGCCGGCGCCGCCGAGGATCCGGCGGGCGCTGCTGGATCTGATCCTGGTGGCCGGGCCCGGGGCGGGGTCGTTTCTGGGCTGGGCGGCCGCGAGTTGGCTGATCACCGGGGACGCCTTCGCACAGTTCAGCTCCCGCTACGGCAACGCGGCGATCCTGGCGCAATCCGGCGGCTCGCAGGTGGGCGGGTTCGGGTCGGGGCTGTTGTTCGCGGCGGTGTCGGTACTGCTGCTGGCGCCCACCGTCATCCCGATCGCGGTGTGGGCGGGCTGGGTCCGGTGGCGCCGGCCGAACTGGACGGTGCTGCTGGTGCCGACGGTGATGTTCGGCGCGGTGCTGGTGTTTCAGGCCCACTCCTACGCCACCGGTTCCACCTTCGGATTCCTGCGGTTCTACATCGCGGCGCTGCCACTGGCGGCCTGCCTGGCCATGCTGGCGGTACCCGAGGGGCCGCTGCTGCCCGCCAAGCGACCCGGTCGGCACGCCCCGCCGCCGGCCACCGTCGCGACCACCCGGGCCGGCCGCGCCGGTTACCCGGTGGTCGCGGTGCTGTTGGCGGTGGGACTGCCGGTCGCCGGGTGGGGGATGAGCCTGCCGAAGTACGCGCCGCAGGAATACGCGCTGGGTGCGGTGCTGCGCCCGGACCCCGACGACACCAGTGCCCGCAAGACCGTCGAGCGGCGGATCGCGGCGACGTTTTCCACCGAGCGGCAGATCGCGGAGTATCTGGATCGGCTGAACCTGCCGGAAAGCTCGGTCATCACCGACACGGTCTACGGTTTCGCCGTGGTCGCCGCCTCGCGCAAGCCCCGGACCTTCGTCATCCCGTCCGATCCGGATTTCGTGCAGCTGCTCAACGATCCGATCGGCGGCGATGTGCGGTACCTGCTTGCCGTCCCGGACACCGGACGCGGCGCCTCGGACGCCCTGAACCAGCGGTACCCAACCCTGTACGAGACCGGCGCCGAGGTGGCGACCCTGGAATTGGAGATCGCCAACGACGGCGACAGTCAGCCGAACTGGCGGCTGTACCGGGTGTTCGAACCGTCGGCCGGCGATCGGGAATAGCCGCCCCGGTGGCAAACGAGTGCCGCGGAAACCGGTGGTCGGGGGGGCCCGCGGTGATTAGTGTCGTCGGTGTATGCCCCGCGGAGCGGCCGCGGCCGGACCTCGAGGAACCGCCATGGCAGCAGAATTCAACGGGAAGATCGCCCTGGACATCCGGGACTCCGAACCGGACTGGGCGCCCTACGTCGCGCCGAACGCCCCCGACGGCGCCCCGAACGTGCTGTACCTGGTCTGGGATGACACCGGGATCGCCACCTGGGACTGCTTCGGCGGCCTGGTCGAAATGCCGAACATGACCCGGATCGCCGATGCCGGGGTGCGGCTGACCCAGTTCCACACCACCGCGCTGTGCTCGCCGACCCGGGCCTCGCTGCTGACCGGGCGCAACGCCACGTCGGTCGGGATGGCCACCGTCGAGGAATTCACCGAGGGCTTCCCGAACAGCAACGGGCGAATCCCGGCCGAGACCGCGCTGCTCTCGGAGGTGCTGGCCGAACGCGGCTGGAGCACCTACGCCGTCGGGAAATGGCACCTGGCCCCGCTGGAGGAATCCAACCTGGCCGCCACCCGGCGGCACTGGCCGTGCTCGCGCGGCTTCGACCGGTTCTACGGGTTCATGGGCGGGGAAACCGACCAGTGGTACCCGGAGCTGGTCTACGACAACCATCCCGTCGACCCGCCGGCCACCCCGGAGCAGGGCTACCACCTGTCCAAGGACCTCGCCGACAAGACCATCGAGTTCATCCGCGACGCCAAGGTGATCGCGCCGGACAAGCCGTGGTTCTCCTACGTCTGCCCAGGCGCCGGGCACGCCCCGCACCAGGTGTCGCGCGAGTGGGCCGACCGCTACGCCGGGCGCTTCGACATGGGCTATGAGGCGTACCGGGAGATCGTGCTGGAGAACCAGAAGCGGCTCGGCGTCGTCCCGCCGGACACCGAGCTCTCCCCGATGAACCCGTACGCCGAGGTCACCGGGCCGGCCGGGCAGCCCTGGCCGGTCCAGGACACCGTCCGGCCGTGGGACGAACTGTCCGACGACGAGCGGCGGCTGTTCGCCCGGATGGCGGAGGTGTTCGCTGGGTTCCTGTCCTACACCGATGCGCAGATCGGCCGGATCCTGGACTACCTGGAGGAGTCCGGTCAGCTGGACAACACCATCATCGTCGTCATCTCCGACAACGGGGCCAGCGGCGAGGGCGGTCCGAACGGCTCGGTCAACGAGGTCAAGTTCTTCAACGGCTACATCGACACCGTCGCCGAAAGCCTGCGGTTCTACGACGAGCTGGGCAGCCCGTCGACCTACGGGCACTACCCGATCGGCTGGGCGATGGCGTTCAACACGCCCTACAAGCTGTTCAAGCGCTACGCCAGCCACGAGGGCGGCATCGCCGACACCGCGATCATCTCCTGGCCGGCCGGGATCGGCGCGGCCGGGGAACTCCGGGACAACTACATCAGCGTCGCCGACGTCACCCCGACGGTGTACGAGCTGCTCGGCATCACGCCGCCGGCCACCGTGCGCGGCATCCCGCAGCGGCCGCTGGAGGGCACCAGCTTCGCCGCGGCGCTGCGCGATCCGGAGCTGCCGACCGGCAAGGAGACCCAGTTCTACAGCATGCTCGGCACCCGCGGGATCTGGCATCGCGGCTGGTTCGCCAACACCGTGCACGCGGCCACCCCCAGCGGCTGGGGCCATTTCGAGGACGACCGCTGGGAACTGTTCCACATCGACGCCGACCGCAGCCAATGCCGCGACCTGGCCGCCGAGCAGCCCGACAAGCTCGCCGAGATGCAGCAGCTGTGGTTCGCCGAGGCGGCGAAGTACCACGGCCTGCCGCTGGCGGACCTGAGCGTCGCGGAGATCTTCGGCCGGGCCCGGCCCGGCGTGGCGGGGGAGCGCGAGCGGTTCACCTTCTACCCGGGCACCGCCGACGTCGGCATGGGGGCGGCGCCGGAACTGCGCGGGCAGTCGTTCTCGGTGCTCGCCGAGGTCGAGCTGGGGCCCGAGCCGGACGGGGTGATCTTCAAACACGGCTGCGGGCACGGCGGCTACGTGCTGTTCGTCGACGACGGCCGACTGTCGTTCGTCTACAACTTCATGGGCGCCGACGAGCAGCTGGTCCGCGCCGAGGCGCCGCTGCCGTCGGGCCGGCATGTGCTGGGTGCCCGGTTCGAGCGCACCGGCACCGCCGAGGGCAGCCACACCCCGGTCGGGGTGCTCACGCTCTACGTCGACGACGCCGTGGTCGGCACCCGCGACGAGGTCCGGACGCATCCGGGCACCTTCGGACTCGGTGGGGTCAGCGCGAGGGTGGGGCGCAACTCCGGGCAGGCGGTGTCGGCGAGCTACGGCGCGCCCAACCCACTGACCGGCGCGACCATCGCGACGGTGACCGTGGACATCTCCGGGACGCCCTACCTGGACGCCGAGGCCGAGCTGGCCGCCGCGTTCGAGCGGGACTGACCGTCCGGCGGGTCAGTACCAGACGCCGCCGATGAACCCCTCGTCGCCGTTCTCGCAGCTGACCTGGTAGTTCGACGCCCGCCACAGCGGGGTGCTGCCCATCAGCACGCCGCCCTTGCCCTGATCGTCCTGGAACGCCTTGCTGGTCAGCCAGTCGGTGCTAACCGTGCACCAGGACGCGCCACTGCCGCCGACCCAGCCGATCCAGACGCCTTGATCGGTGATTTGCGGGGCGGCGGTCAGCGTGAGCCCGTTGGCGTGTGCCGGGACGGCGCTCACCACCATGGCCGGTACCGCGGCGGCGGCCACCGCCATGACGAACTTCTTGACCATGCTGCCCATTGGTTCCTCCAGGTTGGTGACTCGACGGTAAACCGGATGCCGCGACTCGGGCGGGTAAATCGGGCTTTACACTGGTGCGATGGTCACGGCGCCGCTCACCGACCTCGTCGAGCTGCCCGGCGGCACCGTCACCCTGGGTTCCGCGGACTTCTATCCCGAGGAGATGCCGGTCCACACCGTATCGGTCGGTCCGCTGGCCGTCGAACGCCATCCGGTGACCAACGCGCAGTTCGCCCGGTTCGTCGCCGACACCGGCTACCGCACCGTCGCCGAACGCCCGATGGATCCCGCCGACTATCCCGGCGTCGCCGCCGCGGACCTGGCGCCCGGGGCGCTGGTCTTCACCCCGACGCCGGGACCGGTGGACCTGACCGACTGGCGGCAGTGGTGGGCCTGGGTGCCGGGGGCCTGCTGGCGCCGCCCGTTCGGGCCGGACAGTTCGATCGCCGACCGCGGCGACCATCCCGTCGTCCAGATCGCCTACCCCGATGCCGCCGCCTACGCCGGGTGGGCCGGCCGGCGGCTGCCGACCGAGGCCGAGTGGGAGTACGCCGCCCGGGCCGGGACGACATCGACCTACCCGTGGGGCGAGGACCCCGCCCCGGGCGGACGGCCGATGGCCAACACCTGGCGCGGCGCGTTTCCGTACCGCAACGACGGGGCGCTGGGCTGGGTCGGCAGCTCGCCGGTGGGCACCTTTCCGGCCAACGGCTTCGGGCTGGTGGACATGATCGGCAACGTCTGGGAATGGACCACGACCCGGTTCCGCGGCGGGCATCGGCCGGGACAGCGCAGCGGCTGCTGCACGCCGGGGCGCGAGCCCGATCCGTCGGTCAACCAGGTGCTCAAGGGCGGCTCGCACCTGTGCGCCCCGGAGTACTGCCACCGCTACCGGCCGGCCGCCCGTTCCCCGCAGTCCCAGGACAGCGCGACCACCCACATCGGGTTCCGCTGCGTGCGGTGAGCTATCCGGCCGCCCGCTGCGCTGCGGAGTCCGGGGGGCGCAGCGCCCGGCGCTCGCCGGGGGTGGTGGCACCCCAGATGCCGTAGGTCTCGTCGGCCGCGAGTGCGTAGTCGAGGCAGCGGCGCAGCACCGGGCACCGCCGGCAGATCGCCTTTGCGGTCTCCTCGTGCTCGTCGCGCCGGCGGCCCTTTTCCCTCGCGGTGGTGAAGAACGTTTCGGCCGGCAGCCCACGGCAGCGCGCCCGCAGCTGCCAGTCCCAGTCCTCGGCGCTTTGCGCGGGCGGGCGGGCGGCCCTCACCGGTGGCCCCCCTCGTCGGTGAGGGAGACCAGGTCTTCGGCGTCGGCGCCGTCTCGGCTCCAGTCGCCGAACGGATCGGGCAGCCGGGACCAGTCCGCGCTGCGGCGCATTTCCCCGGCGGTCAGCAGCGCGCCGTCGAGCGCGCTGACCAATTCCTCCGGGTCGGCGCCGCAGACCAGGATCGTCATGGCGGTGTGCCGGTCGCCGTGCACCCGGTCCCAGATCAGGCTCGACAGCACCCGTCGTTGCGGGCAGACGTAGGCGGCCTCGGAGTCGGTCATCGCGGCCAGCCACTTGCCGCCCGCCGTCGCGCGGAGGCCGCCGCCGGCCGTCTCCAGCCACATCGCCTGAGTGTCGTTGCTGGCCAGCCAGATTCGGCCGCGGGTACGCACCACGCCGTCGAGCAGGACCTCCAGCGCCGCGTCCAGCCTGGCCGGGTGGAACGGCCGGCTGGCCCGGTAGTGCAGCAGCGTGACCCGGCCGGCCGGTTGCAGCGGCGGCTGGCCGGCCAACAGTGGGCCGTGCGGGTGGTCCTGGTCGCCGCGCCGCGCCGCGGAGGGCAACCGGGTCAGTGCCGCCTCGACGTCGTCGGCCGCGGGCACCACCAGCGCCCGCGGGGACAGTCGGTGCAGGACGGCGTCGAGTTCGGCGTCCCCGCCGCAGACCAGCAGGTCCGCGAACTCGGCCTGGCCCACCACCACCTGGGCCACCGTGCGACCGTCGGGCAGATCGGCGCCCCCGAGCGCCTGCTGCAGCCAACGGCTCTCGTCGATGCAGGTGATGACGGCGGCGATCATCACGTCCCGGACGGCCGGCCCGTCCACGGCGCCCGGCATCCCGGTGACCCGGGCGTGCCGGATCGCCCAGCAGATCGGTTCGGGCTCCAGCCAGGGCTCCAGGTGCACCACGATGCGGGCGACCTCGTCGCGGCGGTGCAGTTGACGCAGCAGCACCAGCAGGTCGTTGCGGATGGTGCACGCGGTGCAGCCGTGCGCGAGCTCCAGCACCATCTCGTTGCGCAGTGTCACCTCTCGCACGATGGTGCGGGTGCTGCGGTGCACAACGTGACCGTCGAAGCGGTGCGAGACCACCACTGTTCCGGGGTGTCGCACCAGTTGATCGACGACGGCGTCGCTGCCGCACTGACCGCTGACCAGTATCACCGGGGTCCGCATTTGCCTCCTTCGTCGCGAACGGTTGGCCGCGAGGCGCGCTGGAAGAGGGCGCCCGCCGAACCGTTAATGACAATCATTTTCATTAGTTCGGGTTTGAGAGTACAGTCCGAGGCCGACCTTGTCGAAAATGATTTTCATTAAGCCGCCCGGTGCGGCCGCGAAGGAGGAAACACCCCGTGTCCGCCCACTGCCAGGTCACCGGCGCCAAGCCGAGCTTCGGCAACACCGTTTCGCACTCGCACCGGCGCAGCCGGCGCCGCTGGAACCCGAACATCCAGTCCAAGACCTACTACCTGCCCTCGGAGGGCCGCCGCGTCACGCTGCGGGTCAGCGCCAAGGGCATCAAGGTCATCGACCGCGACGGCATCGACGCCGTCATCGCCCGGCTGCGCCGAGACGGGCAGCGAATCTGATGGCCCGAGCCACCGACATCCGGCCCGTGGTGAAGCTGCGCTCGACCGCCGGCACCGGCTACACCTACGTCACCCGCAAGAACCGCCGCAACGACCCCGACCGGCTGGTGCTGCGCAAATACGACCCGATCGTGCGCCGGCACGTCGAGTTCCGGGAGGAGCGCTGATGGCCCCCCAGGCGTCCAGAGCCCGCGCCCGCCGCGCCGAAGCCCGGCCGGCCAGGAAGAACCTGCTGCGCCAGCTCGGGGTGACGACCGTCGATTACAAGGACACCGCGACGCTGCGGCTGTTCATCTCCGATCGCGGCAAGATCCGATCACGCGCGGTGACCGGACTGACCGTGCAACAGCAACGGCAGGTGGCCACCGCCATCAAGAACGCCCGGGAGATGGCGCTGCTGCCGTATGCGGGCCCGACGCCCCGCTGACCTGCGCCGGGGTACGAGCATCGGGGCGCCGGCTGCCGGAGTGAGATCCTGGGAAGACCGACCGGGAGGAACCCCATGAGCAGCGTTGATCTGGAGCGACTGGCGAACGCGTTGCCCGACTACGACCAGGCGTTTCTGGTCACCGTCGGCGACGACCACCTCCCGCATTCGGTCATGGTCGACCCGGTGCTGGTTGACGGCGTGTTCGACGTCGGCGCATTCGGTGGCCACACCGCGACCAACATCGCCGGCCACCCGATGGTCACCCTGCTGTGGCCGCCGCGGCAGCCGGGCGGCTACGCCCTGATGGTCGACGGCCGCGCCGAGCCCGCCGCCGACACCCTGCGCGTGGTGCCGACCAAGGCGCTGCTGCACCGGCGGGCCGAGCCGGCGGCGGTCGCGGACTCCGGGTGCCTGCACGACTGCGTCGTGTTCAAGGTGCGCGCACCGCGCTGACCCGGCGACAGCCGGCCTCTCGGCCGGGCGGCCCTGGCGTCGTGGCGGGTGCCGGTCCGATTCCTTTCAGGGTGGGCCGGCGCCCGCCGTATTTTCCGCTGTGTAGTTGTCAAGCTGCGTGTTTGGCGACGGTGTTTGCTGCTGGTTATGCGGCGGCGGATTCTGTGGTGAGGGTGCGGCGGGCGTGGGAGCGCAGGTGCTCTGGTGGTCGGTTGGGGTGTTTGGGGTCGGTGGGTGGGATGAACCAGGGGTGTCGGTCGGGGCCGAGGTAGATCTGCCAGTCGGTGTGGTGGATGAGGGTGTGGTGGTGGCGGCAGAGTAGGACGCCGTTGTCGAGGCAGGTGTGGCCGTGGTCGGCGTGCCAGTGGTGGATGTGGTGGGCGTCGCACCAGGCGATGGGGCGTCCGCAGCCGGGGAAGGCGCAGCCTTGGTCGCGCAGGCCGAGGGCTTTGCGGATTTCTGGGGTGAAGAGGCGTTTGCTGCGGCCGATGTCCAGCGGGACGCCGTTGTGGTCGAGGTGGGCGGTGTCGAGGGTGCAGTCGCAGGTGATCAGGTCGGCGGTGTGGCAGCTGATGGGGCCGGTGAAGGCGAGGAAGTCCACTTCGGTCGCGGGCCCGGTGGGTGTTGGGGTCGGCTGGCCGAAGGCGGTGGTGGGGGGCCGGATGAGGGTGACGTGGGGTAGGACGCCGCCGGAGGTGGGGCGCTGGTAGCCGTGTAGGTAGTGGCGGATGACGTGGCCGAGGGCGTCGGCGCGGCGTTGTGGTGCGGGGCGGGGGTCGGGGGTGCCGTCGGGTTGGGGGATGGGCCGGGTCAGCGGGTCGAGGGCGGTGATGAGTTCTTCGCCGGTCAGGACGTCGAGGTCGAGGGTGGCGGTGATGCGGCCTTCGTCGTTTTGGGTCAGGGTCATGTCGTTGAGGTCGGTGTTTTCGGCGGCGGGGATTGTGGGTGCGCCGGGTTGGCCGGGGCCGGGGGTTCGGGCGATGGCGATGTGGCGGGCTTTGTTGGCCACGGTGGCCGGGGTGGTTTGGGTGAGCAGTTGTTGTTCGATCCGGGCGCGGTCGTCGTCGGTGAGTTCGGTGCGGCGCTGGATGTGGGTCAGGCCTTTGCCGATGGCGTCGGTGAGTTCGATGCTGATGGCGCCGAGGCGTTGGAGCCGGGTGGTGGCGGGCAGTAGGACGGCGGCGCGTCCGACGCGGGTGTAGCGGTGGGCGGCGCCGGGGGTGAGGGCGAGGTTGGTGAGCAGGTCGGCGCCGTGGCGGGCGTGTTGGCGGGCGGGGACGCCGGCGCGTTCGCAGGCCGCGGTTGCTGTGGCGATCAGGTGGGTGGTCAGGTTGGTGAGGGTGACCGCGGATTTGAGCACGGTCAGCAGGTGGGTGTCGTCGAAGACGCGGTGTGGGGTGTGCAGCAGCTGGAACAGGGATCGGCCGCCGTCGTCGTCGTTCCCGGTGGCCGGGGTCGGGGCGAGCTGGTCGATCAGGGTGTCGATGAAGGCGTCGAGTCCGGCGATGACGGCGTCGAGGCCGCCGCCGGGGTGGGGGTTGGTCATGGCGGGTACCGGTACTTCCCAGCGGATGCATCCCGGGGCGGGGATGCGATCGAGGGTGGATACGTGAGTCGGCTCGGTGGGGGAGCCTGTCGGTGCTCGACCCGTGTCGGGTCGGGCGGTGGGGTACGCGGTGGCGAGGGTTTATTCGCCTATATGTTCGAGAGTACTCCGTCGACACAAGAGTGCAAGACCCTGATCGAATAAATGTTCGACAAGAATGCGGTGGTGGCGTCGGCGCACCGCGACGGGTGCCACGTCGTCGACTTGCCCGCCGGAAAGGACTCCTTCAGCTGCCAATATTCGACCATGGGTAAGCCGAATCATCCCAGTTCGGAGTCCCTTTCCTCGGTTGCGGCACGGGGCCTCCTGAAAGCCCGAGGCTGGACTGCAATCGCTCGAACCCCGCGTCTTGCGCGGGACCGGTGGACCGCAATCGTGGCAAGGGGAGGCCGCCATCGCCGACTGGTTGCGGAACCGCGAGGCGGGCCCATTGATGGAGTACGGGGCGAGGTGCCGCGGCCTCGCGGATCCACTGAGCGGCTCCGCTGAGGTTGGCGGCCCCCGCCCGGCCCGCCCGTCCTGGCGCCCCGGCCGGCGACAATTTGGCGACCGGGCGCTTCTCCCCTAGACTCAGGGGGTTGCCGTGGGCAGACCTCGGCCGGCGTCAGTCGGCCCCGCGTGCCTTTCGGTGACAAAGACCGCGCATGTCAGGTTACTCAGACTGCCCTTCGGGGCGGCCTTTTCTGCCATGCACACAAGAAACAGGGAGATCGAGTGATTCAGCAGGAATCGCGGTTGAAGGTCGCCGACAACACGGGCGCCAAGGAGATCTTGTGCATCCGCGTGCTCGGTGGCTCGAAGCGGCGCTACGCCGGCATCGGTGACATCATCGTGGCGACCGTCAAGGACGCCATCCCGGGCGGCAACGTCAAGCGCGGCGAGATCGTCAAGGCCGTCGTGGTGCGCACCCAGAAGGAACGTCGTCGGGCCGACGGCAGCTACATCAGCTTCGACGAGAACGCCGCCGTCATCATCAAGAACGACAACGATCCGCGCGGCACCCGCATCTTCGGCCCGGTGGGTCGCGAGCTGCGCGAGAAGCGCTTCATGAAGATCGTCTCGCTGGCTCCGGAGGTTTTGTAAATGAAGGTCCACAAGGGCGACACCGTTCTGGTTGTCTCCGGCAAGGACAAGGGCGCCAAGGGCAAGGTGCTGCGCGCCTTCCCGACCCGCAACCGGATCCTCGTTGAGGGCGTCAACCGGATCAAGAAGCACACCGCGGTCTCGGCCAACGAGCGTGGCGCGCAGTCCGGCGGCATCGTCACCCAGGAAGCGTCCATCCACGTCTCCAACGTGATGGTGCTGGACTCCGACGGCAAGCCGACCCGGGTCGGCTACCGCACCGATTCCGAGACCGGCAAGCGGGTCCGCATCGCCAAGACCAACGGCAAGGACATCAAGGCATGACAACGACAGAAAAGGTTCAGCCGCGGCTGAAGCAGCGCTACCGCGAGGAAATCCGGGACACGCTGAACAAGGAGTTCGCCTACCCGAACGTCATGCTCATCCCGGGCGTGGTCAAGGTCGTGGTGAACATGGGTGTCGGCGAGGCCGCCCGGGACGCGAAGCTGATCAACGGTGCGGTCAACGACCTCACCCTGATCACCGGCCAGAAGCCCGAGATCCGCAAGGCCCGCAAGTCCATCGCCCAGTTCAAGCTCCGTGAGGGCATGCCGATCGGCGCCCGCGTCACCCTGCGCGGCGACCGGATGTGGGAGTTCCTGGACCGCCTGGTGTCGATCTCGCTGCCGCGTATCCGCGACTTCCGCGGCCTGAGCCCCAAGCAGTTCGACGGCACCGGCAACTACACCTTCGGCCTGACCGAGCAGTCGGTGTTCCACGAGATCGACGTCGACTCGATCGACCGTCCGCGCGGCATGGACATCACCGTCGTCACCTCGGCGGCGACCGACGACGAAGGGCGAGCACTGCTGCGGGCCCTTGGCTTCCCGTTCAAGGAGAACTGAGCAGATGGCAAAGAAGGCTCTGGTCAACAAGGCCAACAAGAAGCCGAAGTTCGCGGTGCGTGGCTACACCCGCTGCAACAAGTGCGGTCGCCCGCACTCCGTGTACCGCAAGTTCGGCCTGTGCCGGATCTGCCTGCGCGAGATGGCGCACGCCGGCGAGCTGCCGGGTGTGCAGAAGTCCAGCTGGTAACCCACAGAGACGGAAGCGCCGTGCCTCGTCCCCGCAGAACTACGCGACGAACCCGGCGCACCACAGACCAACAGACCACTAACAAAGGTGCGCGGCAGGCCCGCCGGATGAGGTCCGGGCCGGGAACCGCCGCGAGGAAGGTGACACCGCTGTCATGACAATGACGGATCCGATCGCAGACTTCTTGACGCGTCTGCGCAACGCCAACTCGGCGTATCACGACGAGGTGACCCTGCCGCACAGCAAGATCAAGGCCAACATCGCCGAGATCCTGAAGCGCGAGGGTTACATCAGCGACTACCGCACGGAGGATGCCCGGGTGGGCAAGTCGCTGGTTGTTCAGCTCAAGTACGGCCCCAGCCGTGAGCGCAGCATCGCGGGCCTGCGCCGGGTTTCCAAGCCCGGCCTGCGGGTCTACGCGAAGTCCACCAGTTTGCCGCGGGTGCTCGGTGGCCTGGGCGTGGCGATCATCTCCACGTCCACCGGCCTGTTGACCGATCGCCAGGCGGCCCGTCAGGGCGTGGGCGGCGAAGTCCTCGCGTACGTCTGGTAGCGGGATAGGAGCCAGTAGACATGTCGCGTATTGGAAAGCAGCCGGTCCCGGTCCCCGCTGGGGTCGACGTCACGATCGACGGGCAGAACGTTTCGGTCAAGGGCCCCAAGGGCACCCTGACCCTGGATGTCGCCGAGCCCATCTCGGTCGCCCGCAACGACGACGGCGCCATCGTGGTGAGCCGTCCCAACGATGATCGGGAGAACCGCAGCCTGCACGGGCTGTCGCGGACCCTGATCGCCAACCTGATCGCCGGTGTGACCGAGGGCTACACCCGCAAGATGGAAATCCACGGCGTGGGCTACCGCGTCGTCGCCAAGGGTTCTGACCTGGAGTTCGCTCTGGGCTTCAGCCACCCGGTGCTGATCACCGCCCCCGAGGGCGTCAGCTTCACAGTGGAGAACCCCACCCGGTTCACGGTGTCCGGCATCGACAAGCAGAAGGTCGGCCAGATCGCGGCCAACATCCGTCGGCTGCGGAAGAACGACCCGTACAAGGGCAAGGGCATCCGCTACGAGGGTGAGCAGATCCGCCGCAAGGTCGGAAAGACAGGTAAGTAGTCATGGCCAAGACTGACGAAGCAACCAAGAAGCATCAGCCGGTCGGGCAGAACGTCTCGGCCACCCGTCGGGTCGCGCGGCTGCGCCGCCACGCCCGGCTGCGCAAGAAGGTCGCCGGCACCGCCGAGCGTCCCCGCCTGATGGTCAACCGGTCGTCGCGGCATATCCACGTGCAGCTCATCGACGACCTGACCGGCACCACGCTGGCCGCCGCGTCCTCCATCGAGGCCGACGTCCGCGGGGTCGACGGTGACAAGAAGGCCGTCAGCACCCGGGTCGGTCAGCTGATCGCCGAGCGCGCGAAGGCCGCCGGCGTGGAGACCGTGGTCTTCGACCGCGGCGGCTACTCCTACGGCGGGCGGATCGCGGCACTGGCCGACGCCGCCCGTGAAGGGGGGCTGAAGTTCTAGTGAACGACTTTTCCAACAACGGAAGGACCGCATGATGGCGGAGCAGACTACGGCCGCTGACGCCGGAACCAGCGCTGCCACCACCGGTGGCGGCAACGACGACCGTGGGCGTCGCGACGATCGCGGCGGCCGTGGCCGTCGGGACGATCGCGGCGGCCGGGGTGGCCGTGACGACCGCGGCGACAAGAGCAACTACCTGGAGCGCGTCGTCACCATCAACCGGGTGTCGAAGGTGGTCAAGGGCGGTCGGCGGTTCAGCTTCACCGCACTGGTCATCGTCGGCGACGGCAAGGGCATGGTCGGCGTGGGCTACGGCAAGGCCAAGGAAGTTCCGGCCGCCATCGCCAAGGGCGTCGAAGAGGCTCGGAAGAACTTCTTCCGGGTGCCGCTGATCGGCGGGACCATCGTCCACCCGGTGCAGGGCGAGGCCGCTGCGGGCGTCGTGATGCTGCGCCCGGCCAGCCCCGGTACCGGTGTGATCGCCGGCGGTGCGGCGCGCGCGGTGCTGGAATGCGCCGGCGTGCACGACATCCTGGCCAAGTCGCTGGGCAGCGACAACGCGATCAACGTGGTGCACGCCACCGTTGCCGCGCTGAAGATGCTGCAGCGTCCCGAAGAGGTGGCGGCCCGTCGCGGTCTGCCCATCGAGGACGTCGCGCCGGCGGGCATGCTGCGTGCGCGTCGCGAGAGCGAGGCGCAGGCCGCCGCGGCCGCGCGTGAAGGAAATGTGTAGCCATGGCCGAGTTGAAGATCACCCAGGTGCGGGGCATCGTCGGGGCGCGCTGGAATCAGCGGGAAAGCCTGCGGACGCTGGGCCTGCGCAAGATCCGCCAGTCGGTGGTCCGTGAGGACACCCCGGCGACCCGCGGCCTGATCCGCGTTGTTGATCACCTCGTCGAGGTGGAGGAAGTCAAATGAGCGTCATCAAGCTGCACGACCTGAAGCCGGCTCCCGGCTCCAAGAAGGCCAAGACCCGCGTCGGTCGCGGTGAGGGATCCAAGGGTAAGACCGCGGGCCGCGGCACCAAGGGCACCAAGGCGCGCAAGAACGTGCCGGTCACCTTCGAGGGTGGCCAGATGCCGATCCACATGCGGCTGCCCAAGCTGAAGGGCTTCCGCAACCGGTTCCGCACCGAGTACGGCCCGGTGAACGTCGGCGACATCGCCAAGGCGTTCCCGAACGGCGGCACCATCGGTGTTTCCGAGCTGGTGGATGCGGGCCTGGTCCGCAAGAACGTGCTGGTGAAGGTGCTCGGCGACGGCAAGCTGGCCGTCAAGGTCGACGTCACCGCGCACAAGTTCTCCGGCTCCGCCCGGGAGGCGATCACCGCCGCCGGCGGCACCGCCACCGAGCTGTAGTTCGACCAAGCACGACAGGGGCTCCCGCTTCGGCGGGGGCCCCTTTCGGCCGTTTCGGGCCGGCCGGCGTCAGCCGGGGGCGTCGAGGGGAGCGAAGAGGCGGACCGCGGCGGTCTTGCCCTTGAGCTGAATGCCGGGCCGCTCCACCAGCGTGACCGGGCTGGCACCCAGCAGCTCCCGGGTGTGCTGGGTCAGCAGTACGGTGTCGCCGGTCTGGCGGGTGGCCGACTCGACCCGTGCGGCGACGTTGACCGCGTCGCCGATCACCGAGAACTCCAGCCGCCCGGCCCCGCCGACATTCCCGGCGATCACCGGCCCGGAATTCAGCCCGACGCCCACCGACAGGGTGTCGCCGAACTCGGTGCGCACCGCCTCGGGGATGGCCAGCGCCGCGGTGAGCGCCCGCTCGGCGTGGTCGGGCTGGCGCCGCGGCGCCCCGAACACCGCCAGCAGCCCGTCGCCGGCGTACTTGTCGACGTGTCCGCCGTGGGCGTGCACCAGCGGCACGATCGTCTCGAAGAGCCGGTTGAGGATCGCCACCACCGCGGCCGGGGACAGCGCCTCGGCCAGCGCGGTGAACCCCCGGACGTCGACGAACATCATCGTCACCTCGACCTCCTCGGCCGGTGGGCCCGACTCGGTGCGCAGGATGTGCTCGGCGACGTCGCGGTCGACGTAGGTGCCGAAGGTCCGCCGGATCCGTTCCCGCTCGGCCAGCCCGGCGGTCATCGCGTTGAACCCGACCTGCAGCCGGCCGATCTCGCTGGCGTCGTCGACCAGCACCCGCACCGCGTAGTCACCCTGCTGCACTCGGCGCAGTGCGGCCCGCAGCGCGCCGATCCGCGCGGCGATCGACCGGACCGCGATCACGATCAGCGACAGCCCGGTCACCACCGCCGAGGTCACCAGCACCAGAATCGCGGCCAGCGTGCGCGGCACCCGGAACTCGGCGGCGGTCAGATAGCCGATGGTCAGGGTGGCGATCCCGACCAGCGGCACCCCGGTGGCCAGCGTCCAGGCCGCCAGCAGCCGACGGGTGATGGTGGGGCCGTAGTCGCGGTGCGGCGAGCTGCCGTCCAGCACGCCGGCCGACAGCGGCCGCATCACCCATTCCACCACCAGGTACCACACCCCGGTGGTGCTCAGGCCGCACAGCAGCACCGCGCACAGCACGTACGCCGCGGCGGCCGGCGTCGCGCGCAGCGCCAGCCCCGCGCAGAGCACCGCGCAGCCGGTCCAGATCGCCGCCGAGATCCGGGCGGCATCCCACGGCGCGGCCAGGGTCAGCTGAGCCTCGGCCGGCGTCGGCAACCGGTTCTCGGCCAGCCAGGCGGTCGCGGCGGCGAACTGTCGCCGCCGGTGTCGCAGCAGCAGCGGCAGCACCACGGCCAGCACCGCCCCGACCGCGATCCCGGCCAGCGCCAACTGCTCGCGGAACTGTTCGGGGGTCAGCAGGATCGGCGCGGCGAGGAACAGGAAGAGAAAGACGATCGCGCCGCCGAGGGCGTTGACCCCGGCGCCGGCCAGAATCCAGCGGTGCAGCACGATCCGGCGCAGCCGGTCCGGGGCCGCCGGGAGGGACCGCGCCGCCGGGACCCGCGACGGCGAGGCGCCGATGAACGGTGCCGGCCCCACCGATTCAGTGTGACGGATTCAACAGCGCCGCGGATCGGGAACGAGCCCGGAATTCGCTCGGCCGCCGCCGGTGCCCGGTCGTGGGAAGCGGGAGGTCGGCGCGCCGACTAAACTGGCGTCGGCCCGGTAACGGGTGGGGTGAATGAGGAGATAGACAAACGTGTCCAGTCATCGGTTCGTCACGGCGGTGCTCGCCGCCGGGTGCGTCGCCCTCGGGTGTGCTGCCGCCGCGGTAACCGCGGCCGGGGCGGCCTCGGCGGATCCGACCGAGGATCCGGTGCCCACCGCCGCCGACACCAAGTTCACCGAGGCCTTCAATCAGCTCGGCATCCCGGTGGCGCCCGACCAGAACATCCCGGCGCTCGGCCGGCAGGTCTGCGACATCATGACCTCCGGCCTGAAGGGGCAGATCAACCCGGTGCCCGCGGTCCGCGGCACGGTGTCGACCCTGGAATCCAACGGGTTGACCAAGCCGCAGGCCGTCACGCTGCTGCGGATGTCGGTCGCGACGTACTGCCCGCAGTACGGCCGCTACATCGGCCGGTAGGGCACAACCCGCTCGGTAGGCTCGACGCATGCTGTCTTTGCTGTCCGGCCTGCCCGGAGCCGACGACTTTCGTGCCATCGCCCGTCGTGTCGACACCGCCCGCCATCACGGCGTCCCGGCCGGGTGCATCCTGGAGCTCGATCTGACCACGGTGCCCGCCGAGACCGCGCACTTCGATCCGGTCGCGATCGTCAGCAGCCTGGCCGGCGGCCGTCGCCCGCTGCTGCTGCGCGAGACGGTCGCCGCGATCCACCGGGCCGCCGAGGACGACCGGGTCGCCGGGCTGATCGCCCGGGTACAGCTCAGCGCCGCCGCACCGGGTCCGGTGCAGGAGCTGCGCGAGGCGATCGCCGCGTTCACCGCCGCCAAGCCGTCGCTGGCCTGGGCCGAGGACTACCCGGGCACGCTGTCCTACTACCTGGCCTCGGCGTTCGGCGAGGTCTGGCTGCAGCCGTCGGGCACCGTCGGCCTGATCGGCTTCGCCACCCACCCGATGTTCCTGCGCGACGCCCTGGACAAGGCCGGGGTCTCGGCGGAGTTCATCGCCAAGGGCGAGTACAAGTCGGCGGCCAACATGTTCACCGAGCAGGCCTACACCGAGGCACACCGGGAGGCCGACGCCCGGCTACTCGACAGCCTGGCCGAGCAGGTCTGGCGCGACGTCGCCGCCAGCCGCGGTATCGACGAGGCCGCCCTGGACGCGCTGGCCGATCGGGCGCCGCTGCGCCGCGATGCCGCCGTCGAGGCCAAGCTGGTCGACCGGATCGGTTTCCGGGACCAGGCCTACGCCCGGATTGCCGAGCTGGCCGGCGCGCCGGTGACCGGCCCGGCCGGCGCCGACGGCGACGACGCCCCGCAGCGGCTGTTTTTGGCCCGCTACGCCCGCTCCGGGGCCCCGGGGCTGCCGACGCCGTCGCTGCCGGGGGTCAAGTCCGACCGCCGGATCGCCGTCGTCACGCTGTCCGGCCCGATCGTCAACGGCCGAGGGGAGCGCCCGCTGCTGCCGCTGGGCGGCTCCAGCGCCGGCGGGGACACCATCGCCGCGGCGCTGCGGCAGGCCGCCGCGGCGCCGGGCACGGCGGCGATCGTGCTGCGGGTGGACAGTCCCGGCGGGTCGGTGACCGCCTCGGAGACCATCTGGCGGGAGGTGGTGCGGGCCCGCGAGCGCGGCATCCCGGTGGTCGCCTCGATGGGCGCGGTGGCGGCCTCCGGCGGCTACTACGTGTCGATGGCCGCCGACGCGATCGTCGCCAACCCGGGCACCCTGACCGGCTCGATCGGGGTGATCACCGGCAAGCTCATCGCGCGCGGCCTCAAGGACAAGCTCGGGGTCGGCTCGGACGTGGTGCGCACCAACGCCAACGCCGACGCCTGGTCGCCGGACGCGCCGTTCACCGCCGACCAGCACGCCCAGGTGGCGGCGTCGGCGGAGATGTTCTACGACGACTTCGTCGCCCGGGTCGCCGAGGGCCGGGAGATGACCGTCGAGGCGGTGCACGAGGTGGCCCGGGGCCGGGTCTGGACCGGCGCCGACGCCGCCGAGCGCGGGCTGGTCGACGAGCTCGGCGGGCTGCGCACCGCGATCCGCCGGGCCAAGATCCTGGCCGGCATCGACCCGGACACCAAGGTGAAGGCGGAGTTCCTGCCCGGTTCGTCGGTCAAGGACCTGCTGCGGCCCAAGGCGTCCTCGCAGCCGGCCGCGGCGCTGGCCGATGTGCTGGCCGGCGCGGTACTGGGCTCGGTGGCCGGCGCGGTCGAGCAGACCGGCCGCGCGCTCAACGGCGTCAACGCGCTGTGGCTGGGCGACTGGCGGTTCTGACTAGCGGGTCGCCGACACGTAGACGATCTCGCCGAGCACGTCGTCCTCCTCGGGGGCGGGCAGCACCCGGTCGTGCCGGGTGAACAGCTCCGCGCGCGGCACCCCGGTGACCGCCCAGCCCTGGCCGGTCAGGTAGTCCATCACGTGGCTGCGGGCACCGGCGAACACCAGCGCGCCCATGTCGATGTCCAGGCCCCGCTCGCGCAGCTGGGTGGAGGCCGCCCTGGCCTGCTCCCGGTCGAAGTCCATGATCCCGGGCACGTATTCGGTGGCCACCGCGCTTGCCGGCGCGGACAGCGCGGCGATCTCGTCGAACAGCCGGTCCTGGGCCTCCGGCGGCAGGTAGATCAGCAGCCCCTCGGCCAGCCACGCGGTCGGCGCGGCCGGATCGAAACCGGCCGCGGCCAGCGCGGCCGGCCAGTCCTCGCGCAGGTCGATGGCGACGGTGCGCCGGGTGGCGGTCGGGACGGCCCCGATGCCGGCCAGCGTCTCGGACTTGAACGCGATCACCTCGGGCTGGTCGATCTCGTAGACCACGGTGCCCGCCGGCCAGGCCAGCCGGTAGGCCCGGGCGTCCAGGCCGGCGGCGAGGATGACGACCTGCCGGATCCCGGCGGCGGTGGCCTCGGTGAAGTAGTCGTCGAAGAACCGGGTTCGCACCGCCATCCCGTCGATCATGGCCTGGGTGCGCGCCGGGGAGGCGCCGGGGATCTGGGTGTCGATGTCGCCGTCGAGCACCCGGGTGAAGAACTCGATGCCGACCGCCCGGGCCAGCGGGGCGGCGAACGGGTCATCGATCAGCGGCCGCGGATCGCGGCTGGCCAACGCGCGGCCGACGGCGACCATGGTCGCCGTCGCGCCCACGCTGGAGGCCAGGTCCCAGCTGTCATTGTCGGATCGGGTCATGCTCGCCTCCTGCGGGGCCGGCTCAGTCGCGGATCGCGACGATCGCGGTGGAGTCGCTCAGCCCGGCCGCCTCCTGCCCGGTCGGGAAGGCACGCCCGTAGCCGGCGAACACCTCGGTGCGGGCCCGGCCGGTCACCGACCAGCCGCGCTCGGCGAGATACTGCGCCGCGTCGTTGCGCTCACCACGGTAGGTCAGCGCGGCGAAATCCAGGCCCACTCCGGCACCTTTCCAGGAGTCGGCCAACTGTTGGGATCGCTCGTTCAGGGCCGCGACGACGTCGCCGCGGTGAAACTCGGTGGCCAGCCGGCTGCCGGGGGCCGACAGTGCGGTGATGTTGTCGAACAGCCGGTCCTGGGCCTGCGGCGGCAGGTAGATCAGCAGGCCCTCGGCGATCCAGGCGGTGGGCGCGGCGGTGTCGAAGCCGGCGGCGCGCAGCGCGGCGGGCCAGTCCTCGCGCAGGTCGACGGTCACCGCGCGGCGCTCGGCGGTCGGGGCGGCGCCCAGCGCGGCCAGCGCGGCGTTCTTGCCGTCCAGCACGGCCTGCTGGTCGATTTCGTAGACCGTGGTGCCCGCGGGCCAGTCCAGCCGGTAGGCGCGCGAATCCAGGCCGCTGGCCAGGATCACCGCCTGACGCACCCCGGCGGCCGCCGCGTCGGCGAAGAAATCGTCGAAGAACCGGGTTCGCACGGCCAGCACGGCGGTCAGCATCGCGACCGCGTCCGCGGCCTGCTCGGGCACCGCGGCGGTGCCGTCGACCAGCCCGACGAAGTGCTCGACGCCCACGGCCCGCACCAGCGGCGCGGCGAACGGATCGTGGATCAGCGGTTCGGGCTCGGCGCTGGCGAGCGCGCGGGCGGCGGCGACCATGGTGGCGGTGATGCCGACGCCGGAGGCCAGGTCCCAGCTGTCGCTGTCGGTGCGGGTCACCGGGTTGCGGTCAGGTAGGCGGCCGTCGGGAGGCGCTCGGGGTCCTCGATCGCGGGCAGCCCGCAGCCGGTCAGGATGTCGTTGGACGACAGCACCCGGACCGACCAGTTGCGGGCGGTCAGGTAGTCGCCGACGTCGGCGCGCTCGCCGAGATAGACCAGCTCGGAGAAATCCAGGTCGAAACCGTGCCGCTGCCACTGCTCGCGGACCTGCTGCATCCGGCTGGCGAGTTTGTCGTCGGGGGCGGCGTGCTGTGAGGGCACCGACTCCACCGCCAGCCGACTGCCGGGGGCGGACAGTTCACCGATGGTCTGCAGCAGCCGGTCCTGGGCCTCCGGCGGCAGGTAGCCCAGCAGGCCCTCGGCGATCCAGGCGGTCGGCGCGGCGGCGTCGAAGCCGGCGGCGGCCAGCGCGGCCGGCCAGTCGGCGCGCAGGTCCACCGCGACCGGGCGCAACTGCACCTTCGGTGCCGCGCCGAGCCCGGCCAGGGTGGTGGACTTGAAGGCGATCACCTCGGGCTGGTCGATCTCGAAGACCACCATGTCCGCCGGCCAGTCCAGCCGCCAGGCCCGGGAGTCCAGACCGGAGGCCAGGATCACCGCCTGGCGCACCCCGGCGGCCACCGCGGCGGCGAAGAAGTCGTCGAAGAACCGGGTGCGGGCGGCCATCCCGTTGACGAAGGCGGTGATGTCGGTGGGAGAGTCGTCGGTGTCGAGGTGCTCGGCGGTCAGCTCGCCGGCGGCCAGCCGGGTGAAGAAGTCCATTCCGACGGCGCGCACCAGCGGCTCGGCGAACGGGTCGTCGATGACGGCGTCGGGGCCGCGGCTGGCCACCGCGCGGGCGGCGGCGACCATGGTGGCGGTGGCGCCCACGCTGGAGGCCAGGTCCCAGCTGTCGTCGGCGGTTCGGGCCATCGGGCACCTCATTCTCGTCGGGCCCAACAATTAGTTAGGCGATGTAACTGATGCTAGTGGTCCCGGCTGTGAATCCGCTGAGCTCGCCGCATTCGGGGACGGTCAGCATCAACTGTTACTCTCGTAGACTGTTTGACGCCCGAGTCCACAGGCCGCCCGGTCTGACGGTGTCGGTGCTCGACCCAGGATTATCCGACGCTGGTCAGACCAGCCCCACCGGCACGCCGAGACCCGACCCGGCGGCCCAGGAGGAATGAGTGCTCTCCGCTTTCACCTCTGCGCTGCGGACACCGGACCTCAGGCGCAAGATCCTCATCACCTTGGCGCTGGTGGTGCTCTACCGGGTCGGCGCCTCGCTGCCCTCGCCCGGGGTCAACTACCGCAACGTGCACCAGTGCCTGGATCAGCTGCAGAGCGGTGACTCGGCGCAGCTGTACTCGCTGATCACGCTGTTCTCCGGCGGGGCACTGCTGCAGCTGGCGGTGTTCGCCGTCGGCGTCATGCCCTACATCACCGCCAGCATCATCGTGCAGCTGCTGACCGTGGTCATCCCGCGCTTCGAGCAGTTGCGCAAGGAGGGCCAGGCGGGCCAGGCCAAGATGACGCAGTACACCCGCTACCTGTCGATCGCGCTGGCGATCCTGCAGGCCACCAGCGTGGTCGCGCTGGCCGCCAACGGCGGCCTGATGCAGGGCTGCGACGCGCAGATCCTGATCGACGACTCCATCTTCACGCTGTTCGTGATCGTCATCGTGATGACCGGCGGCGCGGCCCTGGTGATGTGGATGGGCGAGCTGATCACCGAGCGCGGCATCGGCAACGGCATGTCGCTGCTGATCTTCGCCGGCATCGCCGCGCGCATCCCGTCCGAGGGCGGGATGATCCTGGAGAGCCGTGGCGCCGCCACCTTCACCCTGGTCTGCGTGGCCGCGATGGCCATCCTGGTCGGCGTGATCTTCGTCGAGCAGGGCCAGCGCCGCATCCCGGTGCAGTACGCCAAGCGGATGGTCGGCCGCAAGATGTACGGCGGCACCTCGACCTACCTGCCGCTGAAGGTCAACCAGGCCGGCGTCATCCCGGTCATCTTCGCCTCCTCGCTGATCTACATCCCGAACCTCATCACCCAGCTGGTCAACAGCGGCCGGGCCGATGCGGGCACCAGCTGGTGGGACAAGTTCGTCGGCAACAACCTGACCAACCCGGCCGATCCGATCTACATCGCCGTCTACTTCGGGCTGATCATCTTCTTCACCTACTTCTACGTCTCGATCACCTTCAACCCCGACGAGCGGGCCGACGAGATGAAGAAGTTCGGCGGCTTCATCCCGGGCATCCGGCCCGGCAAGCCGACGGCCGACTACCTGCGCTACGTGCTCAGCCGGATCACCCTGCCCGGGTCGATCTACCTGGGCGTCATCGCGGTGCTGCCCAACGTGTTCCTGCAGATGGGCGGCGGGCAGACGCTGCAGAACCTGCCGTTCGGCGGTGTGGCCGTTCTGATCATGATCGGCGTCGGACTCGATACCGTGAAGCAGATTGAAAGCCAGCTCATGCAGCGCAACTACGAAGGGTTCCTGAAGTGAGAATTGTTCTGCTCGGTGCCCCGGGCGCCGGTAAGGGCACCCAGGCGATCAAGCTGTCCGAGACCCTCGGCGTCCCGCAGATCTCCACCGGCGACCTGTTCCGGCACAACATCGGCGCAGGCACCGAACTCGGGGTGGCGGCCAAGAAGTACCTCGATGCCGGCGATCTGGTCCCCGCGTCGCTGACCAACGCGCTGGTCGACGACCGGCTGAACGACCAGGATGCGGCGGCCGGCTTCATCCTGGACGGCTTCCCGCGGTCGGTGGAGCAGGCCGAGGCGCTGGCCGAGATGCTGGCCCGCCGCGGCCTGCGGCTGGACGCGGTGCTGGAGTTCCGGGTGCCCGAGGACGAGCTGGTCGCCCGGCTCAAGGGCCGCGGCCGCGCCGACGACACCGAGGACATCATCCGCAACCGGATGAAGGTGTACCAGAGCGAGACTGCACCGCTGCTGGACTTCTACCGCGCCGAGCTGAAGACCGTCGAGGCCGTCGGCGAACTCGACGAGGTCTTCGGCCGGGCCCTGCGGGCACTGGGCCGGTAACCGGGGATGGGCATCCCCGGGCTGCGCGGCCGCAAGGTGGTGCCCCAGCGCACCGCCGGTGAGCTCGACGCGATGGCCGCCGCGGGCGCGCTGGTGGCCCGGGCGCTGGCCGCGGTCCGGGAGGCGGCCGCCCTCGGGGTGTCCACGCTGGAGCTCGACGAGGTTGCCGAATCCGTCATCCGCGACGGCGCCGGCGTCCCGTCGTTCCTGGGCTACCACGGCTTTCCGGCCACCATCTGCGCGTCGGTGAACGACCGCGTCGTGCACGGCATCCCGACGGCCCGCGAGCGGCTGGCGGCCGGGGACCTGGTCTCCATCGACTGCGGCGCCATCGTGGACGGCTGGCACGGCGACTCGGCGATCACCTTCGGGGTCGGGCCGCTCGGCGAGGCGGACGCCGCGCTGAGCGCGGCGACCCGGGAATCCCTGGAGGCGGGCATCGCGGCGATGCTGCCCGGCAACCGGCTGACCGACGTCTCGCACGCCATCGAGCGCGGCACCCGCGCGGCGGCCGACCGGTTCGGCCGGGCGTTCGGGATCGTCGCCGGCTACGGCGGCCACGGCATCGGCCGGGAGATGCACATGGACCCGTTCCTGGCCAACGAGGGCGCCCCCGGCCGCGGGCCGCGGCTGGCCGCCGGGTCGGTGCTGGCCATCGAGCCGATGCTGACCCTGGGCACCACCAAGACCCGGATCCTGGCCGACGACTGGACGGTGGTGACCGCCGACGGGTCGCGCGCCGCGCACTGGGAGCACACCGTCGCGGTCACCGACGACGGCCCGCGGATCCTGACCCTCGCGTGAACCGATGCCCGACACACCGGACAAACCGGACCCGATAGCCACCGCGCGCGCACACTGGGTGCGTGCCGGGTGGGGCGATGTCGCCGACGGGATGGTCGCGGTCACCTCGGTGATGCGGGCCCACCAGATCCTGCTGGCCCGGGTGGAGACGGCGCTGCGGCCCTACGAGCTGAGCTTCTCCCGATTCGAGCTGCTGCGGCTGCTGGCGTTCAGCCGGACCGGTTCGCTGCCCATCGCGAAGGCGTCGGCGCGGCTGCAGGTGCACGTCACCAGCGTCACCCACGCGATCCGCCGGCTGGAGGACGCCGGGCTGGTGCGCCGGCTGCCGCATCCGACCGACGGGCGGACCACCTTGGTGCAGATCACCGAGGACGGCAGGCGCACCGTCGAGCAGGCCACCGCGACGCTGAACGACGAGGTGTTCGCCGACATCGGGGTCTCCGGTGCGGACTCCCGCACGCTGGCCGCGGTGATCGACACCCTGCGGCGCAGCGCCGGCGACTTCTAGCTCTCGCGCAGCGCCTGGATGACGGCGCTGAAATCCAGCCCGGCATGCTCGGCGGCGAAATCGGCGTAGATCTGCGCGGCGTGGCTGCCCAGCGGGGCGGTGCTGCCGGTGGAGGCCACCGCGCTCATCGCCAGCTGCAGGTCCTTGTTCATCAGCGCGGTCGCGAAGCCGGGTTGGAAGTCGTTGTTGGCCGGCGAGGTCGGCACCGGTCCGGGCACCGGGCAGTTGGTGTGCACGGCCCAGCAGTTGCCGGTCGCGCCGGTGATCACGTCGAACAGCGACTGGGCGGACAGCCCGAGGTGCTCGGCCAGCACGAAGGCCTCGCCGATGGCGATCTGCTGCACGGCCAGCACCATGTTGTTGCAGACCTTGGCGGCCTGGCCGGCGCCGGGGGCCCCGCAGTGCACCACCTTGCCGGCCATCGGCTCGAGCACCGGCCGGGCGGCGGCGACGGCGTCGTCGCTGCCGCCGACCATGAACGCCAGGGTGCCGGCGACCGCGCCCTTGACCCCGCCGGACACCGGCGCGTCGAGCTGGGCGAAGCCGGCGTCGTCGGCCAGCCGGTTGACCGCGCGGGCGTCGTCGACCGAGATGGTCGAGCTGTCGATCAGCAGCGCGCCGGGCTTGGCGGCCGGCAGGATGTCGGCGTAGCAGCTGCGCACCAGGTCCCCGTTGGGCAGCATGGTGAGCACCACGTCGGCGCCGGTGACCGCCTCGGCGACGCTGCCCAGGACCGTCACACCGTTGGCCGCGGCGGCCTGCTGGGCGGCCGGCACCGGGTCGAAGCCGCGCACCGCGAACCCCGCGGAGACCAGGTTGGCGGCCATCGGCCCGCCCATGTGGCCCAGTCCCAGGAACGCCACCGTTGCCGCTGTCGTGGATGTCATCGCGGTCTGCCTCTCGTGTGTGTGGTCGCCGGTCATGCCGACGCGCGGGCCCGGGTGGCCTCGGCGCGCCCGATCACCACCCGCATGATCTCGTTGGTGCCCTCCAGGATGCGGTGCACCCGCAGGTCCCGGAGGATCTTTTCGACGCCGTATTCGCGCAGGTAGCCGTAGCCGCCGTGCAGCTGCAGCGCCGAGTCGGCGACGTCGTAGCAGGCGTCGGTGACGTAGCGCTTGGCCATCGCGCACAGCTCGACCTTGTCCGGCGCGCCGGCGTCGAGGGCTGCCGCGGCGCGCCACAGCATCAGCCGGGAGGTTTCCAGCGCGGTGGCCATGTCGGCCAGGGTGAACCGGATGGTCGGCTCGTCGATCAGCGCGCCGCCGAAGGCCTGGCGGTCCGCGACGTAGCCGCGGGCCTGTTCGTAGGCGGTCCGGGCGCCGCCCAGCGAACAGGCCGCGATGTTGATCCGGCCGCCGTTGAGCCCGTTCATCGCGATGCCGAACCCGGTGCCCTCGGCGGTCGGCCCGCCGAGCAGCGCGTCGGCCGGCACCCGGACGCCCTCCAGGATCACCTGCGCGGTGGGCTGGGCGGACCAGCCCATCTTCGCCTCGTTGACCCCGAAGGACAGCCCGGGGGTGTCCCGCTCGATGAGGAACGCCGAGATGCCGCGCGGCCCCTCGGCGCCGGTGCGCGCCATCACCAGGTACAGGTCTGACACACCGGCCCCGGAGATGAACTGCTTGACCCCGTCGAGCACGTACTCGTCGCCGTCGCGCACCGCACGGGTGCTGAGCGCGGCGGCGTCGGAGCCGGCGCCCGGCTCGGTCAGGCAGTAGCTGGCGACGGTCTGCATCGAGGCCAGCCGGGGGATCCAGTGGGCCCGCTGCGCATCGGTGCCGTAGCTGTCCACCATCCAGGCGCACATGTTGTGGATGGACAGGAACGACGCGATCGCCGGGTCGGCGGCGGCCAGTTCGGTGAAGATCCGCACCGCGTCGATCCGCCGCAGCCCGGAGCCGCCGACCTCCTCGGCGCAATAGACCGCCGCCATGCCGAGCTCGGCGGCCTCGCGCAGCACGTCGACGGGGAAGTGCTTGGTCTCGTCCCACTCCCGGGCGAACGGGGCCAGCCGCTTGGCCGCGAAGGCGGCGGCGGTTTCGGTGATGACCCGATCGTCCTCGTCGAGTTCGTAGGTGGCGGTCAACGGTGCCTACTTGAACGTCGGGATGACGAACTCGGCGCCATCCTTGATGCCCGACGGCCAGCGCTCGGTCACCGTCTTGACCTTGGTGTAGAACTGGATCGACGCGGTGCCGTACTGGTTCAGGTCGCCGAAGCCGGACCGCTTCCAGCCGCCGAAGCTGTGGTAGGACACCGGCACCGGGATCGGCACGTTGACGCCGACCATGCCGACCTGCACCCGGGACACGAAGTCGCGGGCGGTGTCGCCGTCGCGGGTGAACACCGCAACGCCGTTGCCGTACTCGTGCTCCGACGGCAGCCGCAGCGCTTCCTCGTAGTCGTGCGCCCGCACGATGCACAGCACCGGGCCGAAGATCTCGTCGGTGTAGATCGACATGTCGGTGGTGACGTTGTCGAACAGCGTGGGTCCGATGAAGTAGCCCTTGGACAGGTCCTCGTCGCCGAAGGTCAGCTCGGTGGCGCCGCGGTCCCGGCCGTCGACGACCAGCTCGGCGCCGGCCTCCACGCCGGCGGCGATGTAGCCGCGCACCCGCTCCAGGGCGGCACCGGTGACCAGCGGGCCGTAGTCGGCCTTCGGGTCCAGGCTGTGCCCGACGCGCAGCTGCTCGATCCGCTCGACCAGCCGGTTGCGCAGCCGGTTCGCGGTCTCCTCGCCGACCGGGACCGCCACGCTGATCGCCATGCAGCGCTCCCCGGCGCTGCCGTAGCCGGCGCCGATCAGCGCGTCGACGGCCTGGTCGAGGTCGGCGTCGGGCATCACGACCATGTGGTTCTTGGCGCCGCCGAAGCACTGCGCCCGCTTACCGTGCGCGGCCGCGCCGGAGTAGATGTACTGCGCGATGTCGGAGCTGCCGACGAAGCCGATGGCCTTGATGTCGGGGTGCTCGATGATGGCGTCGACGGCCTCCTTGTCGCCGTTGACGACCTGCAGCACGCCCGGGGGCAGGCCGGCCTCGCTGAACAGCTCGGCCAGCCGCAGCGGCACCGACGGGTCCCGCTCGGACGGCTTGAGGATCAGGGCGTTGCCGCAGGCCAGCGCCGGCCCGGCCTTCCACAGCGGGATCATCGCCGGGAAGTTGAACGGGGTGATGCCGGCGACCACGCCGAGCGGCTGGCGGATCGAGTACACGTCGATGCCGGTGCCGGCGCCCTCGGTGAACTCGCCCTTGAGCAGGTGCGGGATGCCGACGGCGAACTCGATGACCTCGACGCCGCGCTGGATGTCGCCGAGCGAGTCGGCGACGGTCTTGCCGTGTTCCTTGGACAGCAGCTCGGCCAGCTCGTCGGCGTTGGCGTTGACCAGCTCGATGAACTTCATCAGCACCCGGGCGCGGCGCTGCGGGTTCCAGGCGGCCCAGCCCTTCTGCGCCTCGACGGCCGAGGCGACGGCGGCGTTGACGTCGTCGGTGGAGGCCATCAGCACCTGGGCCTGCACGCCGCCGGTGCTGGGGTCGAGCACGTCGGCGGTGCGGGTGGAGGTCAGGGTGGCGCGCTGGCCGTCGATGAAGTGCGGAATCTGGGTGGTCATGGTGGTGTCCTGGTTCTTAGCTGCGTTTGGGAGTTGCTGTTGGGAAATACTTGGATGTCCTAGTAACGGAATAATGGTAGGACGTGCAAGTATCTTGCGCAAGGGTCTGACCCCCGGTCGTCACCGCTGGAACGGTCCGGGCAGCGGTCCGAACGGCCCGTTGCCGCGGCGGACGTCGCGGACCTCGGCGTCGGAGTGTTGGCCCAGCGCTTCGGCGAGCGGGCCGCAGGCGTCCCGGAGCAGTGCTGCCACCGACGGCGCCGGCGGCCGTCTCACCGGCCCAGGCCCTCGATGTACGCCCGGGTCTGCGCCCAGTCCGGCAGCAGCCCGGCCGCGGCGACCTGCGCCAGCGTCGGGGCGTCCCGGTCCCGATCGGACTGCAGGTGCACCGCGCCGAACACGGTGTCGGGCCAGCGGATCCCGATGGCCGGATCGGTGGCGCTGATGGTGTGCTCGCGGCCGGGGGAGTAGCCCGCCGAACACAGGTAGACCACCGTCGCGTCGTCCTCCAGGGCCAGGAATCCGTGCGCGAGCCCCTCGGCCAGGTACACCGAGTTGTGCCGCTGGGCCGACAGGGTCACCGCGTCCCAGTGCCCGTAGCTGGGTGAGCCGACCCGGACGTCGACGACCACGTCGTACACCGAACCGCGCAGGCAGCCGACGTACTTGGCCTGCCCCGGCGGGGTCTGGGCGAAGTGCAGCCCGCGCAGCACCCCGGCCGAGGAGCTCGAGCAGTTGGCCTGCGCCAGGTCCAGCCGGTGCCCGGTCATCGCGGTGAACTCGGCGTCGGTGAACCACTCGAAGAAGCTGCCGCGGTCGTCGTCGTGCACGGTCGGGACGAGTTCCCAGGCCCCCGGGACCGCCAGTTCGCGGAATGCCATCTACTGCCCCCGTTTCGCGTAGCCGGCCTCGACGGCGTCCTTCAGCGGCGCCCACCAGGCCTCGTTGTCGCGGTACCAGTGCACCGTCGCCGCCAGCGCGGCGGCGAAATCGGTGTGCACCGGTGCCCAGCCCAGCTCGTCGCGCAGCGCGGTCGGGTCGATGGCGTAGCGCAGGTCGTGCCCGGCCCGGTCGCTGACGTGGTCGAAGTCGTCCGGGTCGCGGCCCATGATCCCCAGCAGGGTACGCAGCACATCGAGGTTGGAGCGCTGGCAGTCGGCGCCGATCAGATACGTCTGCCCGACCCGTCCGCCGGCCAGGATCGCCCGGACCGCGGTGTTGTGGTCGGCGACGTGGATCCAGTCCCGGACATTGGCGCCGGTGCCGTACAGCTTGGCCCGCCGCCCGGTCAGCAGGTTGGTGATCTGACGCGGGATGAACTTCTCCACGTGCTGATACGGCCCGAAGTTGTTCGAGCAGTTCGACAGCGTGGCCGCCACCCCGTAGGAGCGCACCCAGGCCCGCACCAGCAGGTCCGAGCCGGCCTTGGTCGCCGCGTACGGACTGGACGGGTTGTACGGGGTGTCCGCGGTGAACCGGACGGTCGGATCCTCCAGCGGCAGGTCGCCGTACACCTCGTCGGTCGACACGTGGTGCAACCGCACGCCGCGGCGGCGCACCGCCTCCAGCACGGTGAACGTGCCGACCAGGTTGGACGTGACGAACGCCGACGGATCCGCCAGCGAATTGTCGACGTGCGTCTCGGCGGCGAAGTGCACGACCGCGTCGGCGCCCGCGACCAGCTCGTCGACCAGCGGCGCATCGGTGATGTCGCCGACCACCAGCGTCGCCGCGTCGCCGAGCGGCGCGAGCGCCTCGGCGCTGCCGGCGTATGTCAGCGAATCCAGCACCGTGACGGTGTCCTCGGGGTGCTCGGCGACGGTGCTGTGCACGAAGTTGGCGCCGATGAACCCCGCCCCTCCGGTCACCAGCAGTCGCATACCGAAACCCTATCGCTCGGCCGGGCGGCCCTGGCGTCGTGGCGGGTGCCGGTCCGATTCCTTTCAGGGTGGGCCGGCGCCCGCCGTATTTTCCGCTGTGTAGTTGTCAAGCTGCGTGTTTGGCGACGGTGTTTGCTGCTGGTTATGCGGCGGCGGATTCTGTGGTGAGGGTGCGGCGGGCGTGGGAGCGTAGGTGCTCTGGTGGTCGGTTGGGGTGTTTGGGGTCGGTGGGTGGGATGAACCAGGGGTGTCGGTCGGGGCCGAGGTAGATCTGCCAGTCGGTGTGGTGGATGAGGGTGTGGTGGTGGCGGCAGAGTAGGACGCCGTTGTCGAGGCAGGTGTGGCCGTGGTCGGCGTGCCAGTGGTGGATGTGGTGGGCGTCGCACCAGGCGATGGGGCGTCCGCAGCCGGGGAAGGCGCAGCCTTGGTCGCGCAGGCCGAGGGCTTTGCGGATTTCTGGGGTGAAGAGGCGTTTGCTGCGGCCGATGTCCAGCGGGACGCCGTTGTGGTCGAGGTGGGCGGTGTCGAGGGTGCAGTCGCAGGTGATCAGGTCGGCGGTGTGGCAGCTGATGGGGCCGGTGAAGGCGAGGAAGTCGACTTCGGTCGCGGTTCCGGTGGGTGTTGGGGTCGGTTGGCCGAAGGCGGTGGTGGGGGGCCGGATGAGGGTGACGTGGGGTAGGACGCCGCCGGAGGTGGGGCGCTGGTAGCCGTGTAGGTAGTGGCGGATGACGTGGCCGAGGGCGTCGGCGCGGCGTTGTGGTGCGGGGCGGGGGTCGGGGGTGCCGTCGGGTTGGGGGATGGGCCGGGTCAGCGGGGCGAGGGCGGTGGTGAGTTCTTCGCCGGTCAGGACGTCGAGGTCGAGGGTGGCGGTGATGCGGCCTTCGTCGTTTTGGGTCAGGGTCATGTCGTTGAGGTCGGTGTTTTCGGCGGCGGGGATTGTGGGTGCGCCGGGTTGGCCGGGGCCGGGGGTTCGGGCGATGGCGATGTGGCGGGCTTTGTTGGCCACGGTGGCCGGGGTGGTTTGGGTGAGCAGTTGTTGTTCGATCCGGGTGCGGTCGTCGTCGGTGAGTTCGGTGCGGCGCTCGATGTGGGTCAGGCCTTTGCCGATGGCGTCGGCGAGTTCGATGCTGATGGCGCCGAGGCGTTGGAGCCGGGTGGTGGCGGGCAGTAGGACGGCGGCGCGTCCGACGCGGGTGTAGCGGTGGGCGGCGCCGGGGTGAGGGCGAGGTTGTGAGCAGGTCGGCGCCGTGGCGGGCGTGTTGGCGGGCGGGGACGCCGGCGCGTTCGCAGGCCGCGGTTGCTGTGGCGATCAGGTGGGTGGTCAGGTTGGTGAGGGTGACCGCGGATTTGAGCACGGTCAGCAGGTGGGTGTCGTCGAAGACGCGGTGTGCAGCAGCTGGAACAGGGATCGGCCGCCGTCGTCGTCGTTCCCGGTGGCCGGGGTCGGGGCGAGCTGGTCGATCAGGGTGTTGATGAAGGCGTCGAGTCCGGCGATGACGGCGTCGAGGCCGCCGGCGGGGTGGGGGTTGGTCATGGCGGGTACCGGTACTTCCCAGCGGATGCATCCCGGGGCGGGGATGCGATCGAGGGTGGATACGTGAGTCGGCTCGGTGGGGGAGCCTGTCGGTGCTCGACCCGTGTCGGGTCGGGCGGTGGGGTACGCGGTGGCGAGGGTTTATTCGCCTATATGTTCGAGAGTACTCCGTCGACACAAGAGCGCAAGACCCTGATCGAATAAATGTTCGATAAGAATGCGGGCGGGCTCGGGCCGGTGATGCCCCGGGGAGTGAGTTGGCGTCGGCGGGCCCGCCGGTTGCGGCCACGGTGCACCAGTGTCGGTTTCCGGGCACTGTGGCCGACTGCTGGCCCTGCGCGACGATCCGGCGGCCGACCGAGAGGGGCCACCTGCTGTGAGCAGCGCCCGGCCGCTCAGTCGGCCGGGCCGGGCTCCGGGTTCGACGGCCGGCCCAGCAGCGCGGCCAGATCGATGCCCGAGGACTTCAGCGCCTCCACGATGTTCGCGACCGCCAGCGGGCTGACCCCGAGCAGGCCGGCGATTCCGGCCTGGGCGTCGGCCGACCCGCCGATGATGGACAGCCGGTCGATGGAGGACAGCGGCGACGCGGCGGCCTCGGTCGCCTTGACCACGGAGTTGAGTACGTCCGGCAGCGTCTGCAGCCGGGCGGCCTCCGGGCTGAAGCTGTTCAGCGCCGCGGCGACCTCCTTCTTGCCCTCCGCCTCGGCGAACAGCCGGGCCTTGATGCCGTCGGCCTCGGCCATCAGCTCGGCCTTGGTGCCGTCGGCCTTGGCGGTCAGCTCCGCCTTGGTGCCCTCGGCCTGGGCCAGCAGTTCGGCCCGGGTGCCGTCGGCCTGAGCCTGACGTTCCACCCGCAGCGCGTCGGCGGCGGCCTTGCGGGCGTCGGCCTCGGCCTCGCCGGCCTGGCGGGCGGCCGCGGCCGATGCCTCGGCGGCCAGAATCGCGGCCTGCCGCCGGCCCTCGGCCAGCTTCACGTCGGCCTGGCGCTGCGCCTCGGCCGGGGCGATCACGTCGGCCGCCAGCGCGGCCTGGGCCTGCTCGCTGCGGCGCTGCTCGACCTCGATGCGGGCCTGCACCCGGGCGGCCTCGGCCTGCTCGACGGCGATGCCGACGTCCTTCTGGGCCCGCGCATTGGCCAGCGGCCCGGCCTGATCGGCCTGGGCGTTCTCCGCCTCGGTCTGCGCGCGCAACCGGGCCAGTTCCACGTCGCGGCGCTGGTTGGCGGTGGCGATCGCGGTGTCGGCCTCGGCCTGGGCGATCGAGCCCTCCTGGCGGGCCTTGGCGGACTGGATCTGGGCGTCCCGCTCGGCCTCGGCGGTGCCGACGGTGGCGTCGCGCTTGACCTCGGCGATCCGGCGCTGGCCCAGGGATTCCAGGTAGCCGTTGCGGTCGGAGATGCCGGCGATCTTGAGCACGTCGACCTCCATGCCGATCCGGGCGAGGTCGGTGCCCGCCTCCTCCACCACGCTGCGGGCCAGCGAGTCGCGGTTGGAGTTCAGGTCCTCGACGGTCATGGTCGCGGTGATGCCGCGCAGGCTGCCGGCCAGGATTTCGTTGATCTGGCGCTGCAGCTCGGCCAGGTCGGAGGTCAGGAAGCGTTGCACCGCGGTCTGCACGGCCTCATCGGCCGAGCCGATCCGGACCAGGCCGACGGCCTCGACGTTGACCGGCACCCCGTTGTTGCTCAGCGCGTTCTGCAGGTTGATGCTGACGTTGAACGGCTCCAGGCTCATGATGTCGACGCGTTCGATGCCCGGCATCCGGAACCGCGCGCCGCCGCGCACCACCTTCGGGGTGCCGCGGCCGGTGAACACCGCGACCTCGTTGGGCGGCACCTTGATGTAGTTCTTCACGTACACGATGGGCAGCGCGACCAGCAGCAGGACGGCCAGCACGGCGATGACGACGATCAGCAGGGTGGACAAGCGGGGGCCTTTCTCGGCAGGACTCGGGGGTGCTTGGACTCGGGAGCGCTAGGACTGGGGGTCAGGACTCGGGGACAGCGACGACGTGCACGACGTCGGCGTCGACGTCGGCGATGTAGATCCGGGTGGACTTGGCCAGCGGTGCGGGTTCGGCGGTGACGGCCCGGGCGTGCACCCGGTTGCCGTCGGCGTCGAGGAAGGTGACCTCGCCCCAGCCGCCGGGGGCCACCTCCAGGGTGACGGTGCCCAGCCGGCCGATGTAGTCCGCCCGGCCGCGGTGGGAATTGCCCTCCTGCCTGCGCAGATACGGCAGCAGCAGGTACTGGAAGGCGGCCATCAGCGTGACGCCGCAACCGAGCGCGACGGCGCCCGCGCCCACCGCGGGCAGCCCGGCCCAGCTGCTGATCAGGCCGCCGGTGCCCGCGCCGATCAGGCCGGCCGACAGCCCGGTCAGGCTCAAAAACGGCAGCCCGTCGTGGTGCGCGCCGAGATCGAAGTCGGTGAGCAGCAGTGCGGTCAGGACCGCGATCGCCCCGACGGCGAACATCGCCACATATGCTGCGGTCACAGCTTCCTCTCCCGGGCGCGGGCCGGCCCCGCGGATTCCATTGTGGCAGCGCCGGGGCGTGGTGGAGAGCGGCAGATTTGCCGGCGGCCGGCGGGTTCCGCGCGGTTTTGGTGCCTGGCCTCGCAGCGGGTATCGTGGGCAGACGGTGCGGCCATCGCGCCGGCTTTTTTGCGTGTTTTCTTCGCATGGCGGTATGCCCAGTTAGGATCCCACGTTTTAGTCGGAGTGTTGGCTGCCGCCAGACAGGTGCAGTGACACAGCGCAGACACGAAACCGAGCGACAGGATCGTCAGTAAGCATGGCCAAGAAAGAGGGCGCCATCGAGGTTGAGGGCCGCGTGATCGAGCCCCTGCCCAATGCGATGTTCCGCATTGAGCTGGAGAACGGACACAAGGTGCTCGCCCACATCAGCGGCAAGATGCGGCAGCACTACATCCGCATCCTGCCCGAGGACCGCGTGGTCGTGGAGCTCTCGCCCTATGACCTGTCCCGCGGTCGCATCGTCTACCGCTACAAGTAGCACCCGCCGGTCACACACAACCGAAACCCCGCGCCGCGGACGGCTCCGTCCGTGGCGCCCGAGACCCCAAAGGATCGAACAGCCGTGAAGGTGAACCCGAGCGTCAAGCCGATCTGCGACAAGTGCAGGGTGATCCGCCGGCATGGGCGGGTCATGGTGATCTGCTCCGATCCCCGCCACAAGCAGCGGCAGGGTTAGCAGATCGGCGCCTGCCCGCGGGCCGGCGTCAGCAGTACCCACATCGCAGTACCCACAACTCAATACCGACAACTCAACGATGAACTCCCAGCACCACCGGGCGGATTGGCCGCCCGACAACGCCCGGCACGGAGGCCGGGCCCCATCAGGGAACGGGCTGGGACCAGACCTCCGCACTGAAGAAGGAAAACTGCCACATGGCACGTCTCATGGGCGTCGACCTCCCGCGCGATAAGCGCATGGAGATCGCGCTGACCTACATCTACGGCATCGGCCGTACCCGCTCCCAGGAGATCCTGGATGCGACCGGCATCGACCGGGACCAGCGCAGCAAGGACCTGACCGACGATCAGGTGACCCAGCTGCGCGACTACATCGAGGGCAACCTCAAGGTGGAGGGTGATCTGCGCCGCGAGGTGCAGGCCGACATTCGCCGCAAGATCGAGATCGGCTGCTACCAGGGCCTGCGGCACCGTCGCGGCCTGCCGGTGCGCGGCCAGCGGACCAAGACCAACGCGCGCACCCGCAAGGGCCCGAAGCGCACCATCGCCGGCAAGAAGAAGGCCAGGTAAGCAGATGCCCCCGCAGAAGAAAGCCGCCACCGCCAAGCGCGGCAAGACCACCACGCGGCGCAAGGAAAAGAAGAACGTTCCGCACGGTGCCGCTCACATCAAGAGCACCTTCAACAACACCATCGTTTCGATCACCGACCCCCAGGGCAACGTGATCGCGTGGGCCTCCTCGGGTCACGTGGGATTCAAGGGTTCGCGTAAGTCGACCCCGTTCGCCGCCCAGCTGGCCGCCGAGAACGCCGCCCGCAAGGCGCAGGAGCACGGCGTCAAGAAGGTCGACGTGTTCGTCAAGGGCCCGGGTTCGGGCCGTGAAACCGCCATCCGTTCGCTGCAGGCCGCCGGCCTCGAGGTCGGTCAGATCTCCGACGTCACCCCGCAGCCGCACAACGGTTGCCGTCCGCCCAAGCGGCGCCGGGTCTAGGGCTAGGGAGGATTTAGAAAGATGGCTCGTTACACCGGACCCGTCACCCGCAAGTCGCGCCGCCTCGGCGTCGACCTCGTCGGCGGCGATCAGTCGTTCGAGAAGCGCCCCTACCCGCCCGGCCAGCACGGCCGCGCGCGGATCAAGGAGAGCGAATACCGGCTGCAGCTGCAGGAGAAGCAGAAGGCTCGCTTCACCTACGGCGTCATGGAGAAGCAGTTCCGCCGCTACTACGAGGAAGCGGTTCGCAAGCCGGGCAAGACCGGCGAGAACCTGCTGCGCATCCTGGAGAGCCGGCTGGACAACGTCGTCTACCGCGCGGGCCTGGCCCGTACCCGGCGGATGGCCCGTCAGCTGGTCAGCCACGGCCACTTCACCGTCAACGGCGTGCGCGTCGACGTCCCGAGCTACCGGGTGTCGCAGTACGACATCATCGATGTGCGGGACAAGTCGCTGAACACCGACCCGTTCATCATCGCGCGGGAAACCGCCGGTGAGCGCCCGATCCCGGGCTGGCTGCAGGTCGTCGGCGAGCGTCAGCGCATCCTGGTTCACCAGCTGCCCGAGCGCGCGCAGATCAGCGTGCCGCTGTCCGAGCAGCTGATCGTTGAGCTCTACTCGAAGTAACCGATGAGGGTCCTCCGCGGCGACGTGCCGCGGGGGACCACCCCAACCGGCATCAAATAGCGGGTGCCGAGAAGGAGAAACACCATGCTGATCTCTCAGCGACCCACCCTGAGCGAAGAGGTACTGGCCGACGACCGGTCGCAGTTCGTCATCGAGCCGCTGGAGCCGGGCTTCGGCTACACCCTCGGCAACTCGCTGCGCCGCACCCTGCTGTCGTCCATCCCGGGCGCGGCGGTCACCAGCATCCGGATCGACGGGGTGCTGCACGAGTTCACCACCGTGCCGGGGGTCAAGGAGGATGTCACCGACATCATCTTGAACCTCAAGAGCCTGGTGGTGTCCTCCGACGAGGACGAGCCGGTCACCATGTACCTGCGCAAGCAGGGCCCGGGTGAGGTCACCGCGGCGGACATCGTGCCGCCGGCCGGGGTCACCGTGCACAACCCGGACATGCACATCGCCACCCTCAACGACAAGGGCAAGCTGGAGGTCGAGCTCGTCGTCGAGCGCGGCCGCGGGTACGTCCCGGCCGTGCAGAACAAGGCCTCGGGCGCCGAGATCGGCCGGATCCCGGTCGACTCGATCTACTCGCCGGTGCTGAAGGTCACCTACAAGGTGGAGGCCACCCGCGTCGAGCAGCGCACCGACTTCGACCGGCTGATCCTGGACGTCGAGACCAAGAACTCGATCAGCCCGCGCGACGCCCTGGCGTCGGCCGGCAAGACCCTGGTCGAGCTGTTCGGTCTGGCCCGCGAGCTCAACGTCGACGCCGAGGGCATCGAGATCGGGCCGTCCCCGGCCGAGGCCGATCACATCGCCAGCTTCGCGCTGCCGATCGACGACCTGGACCTGACGGTGCGCTCGTACAACTGCCTCAAGCGCGAGGGTGTGCACACCGTCGGCGAGCTGGTGGCCCGCACCGAGTCCGACCTGCTGGACATCCGCAACTTCGGCCAGAAGTCCATCGACGAGGTCAAGATCAAGCTGCATCAGCTGGGTCTGGCACTCAAGGACTCGCCCGCCTCCTTCGATCCGTCGGAGGTGGCCGGTTACGACGTCGCCACCGGCACCTGGAACAGCGAAGCCGGCTACGACCTGGACGACAACCAGGACTACGCCGAGACCGAGCAGCTCTGACCCACCGGGGTTTTCAAACCCACCGTCCCGGTCCTACCTGATACGGGGGCCGGCCCCATTTAGGAGATAGTCGCAATGCCCAAGCCCACCAAGGGTGCCCGTTTCGGCGGGTCGTCCTCGCACCAGCAGGCGCTGCTGGCCAACCTGGCCACCGCGCTGTTCGAGCACGGCCGGATCACCACCACCGAGCCGAAGGCCCGGGCGCTGCGGCCGTACGCGGAGAAGCTGATCACCCACGCCAAGAAGGGTGCGCTGCACAACCGTCGTGAGGTGATGAAGAAGATCCGCGACAAGGACATCGTGCACGTCCTGTTCGCGGAGATCGCGCCGTTCTACGCCGACCGCGCCGGCGGTTACACCCGGATCATCAAGGTCGAGAACCGCAAGGGCGACAACGCCCCGATGGCGGTCATCGAGCTGGTCCGGGAGAAGACCGTCACCTCCGAGGCCGACCGTGCCCGACGTGCCGCCGCCAAGCAGGCTGAGGCCGCCGCGGCTGAGGCCGCCGAGCCCGAGGTCGTCGAGGCTGAAGCCACCGAGGCTGAGGTCACCGAGGCTGAGGTCACCGAGGCTGAGGCCGACGCGCCCGCCGAGGATGACGCTGCCAAGTAGCGGTAAGACACCCGACATGCCCGTCACCGACACCGGTGGCGGGCATGTCGGTGTTTGCGAACCGGTCCGGCTGCGGCTCGACATCGCCTACGACGGAACCGAATTCGCCGGGTGGGCCACCCAGGCCGGGCAGCGCACCGTCGCCGGGGTGATCGAGGACGCGCTGTCGACGGTGTTTCGGCAGCCGGTGATCCTGCGGGCCGCCGGTCGCACCGACGCCGGGGTGCACGCCACCGGTCAGGTCGCGCACGTCGACGTACCGGAATCCGCGCTGCGGCACGGCCGTCCGCGCACGCCGCGACCGGGCGGGGAGGCCGAGTTCCTTCCGCTGATCCGCCGGCTGGCCCGCTTCCTGCCCTCCGACGTCCGGGTCCGCGACATCACCCGTGCCCCGGCCGGATTCGATGCGCGGTTCTCCGCGCTGCGCCGGCACTACGTCTACCGGCTGACCACCGCGCCGTTCGGGGTGGATCCGCAGCGCGCCCGGTTCGTCACGCCATGGCCGCGCCCGCTGGACGTCGAGGCGATGAACGCCGCCGCGGCGAAACTGTTGGGGCTGCATGATTTTGCCGCGTTCTGTCGGCGCCGGGAGGGCGCGACGACGATCCGCGAACTGCAGCGGCTGCAGATCGAGCGCGACGGCGACGATGTCGTCGCGTGGGTCAGCGCGGACGCGTTCTGCTGGAACATGGTGCGCTCGCTGATCGGCGCGCTGCTGGCGGTGGGGGAAGGCCGCCGGTCGCCCGATTGGATCGTCGGACTGCTCGAATCCGACCGCCGGTCCAGCGATTTCGCGGCCGCCCCGGCGCGCGGGCTGAGCCTGGTCGGGGTGGACTACCCGGCCGAGGACCAACTCGCCGCACGGACGCTGATCACCCGGGACCTGCGCACCGACCCGCGCTGAATCGGTGTCCGCCGAACGTCGGACGCGCGGGCGCCTTCCCCGCAGCTAGTGTTCCTGCGGAAGGTTCGAAAATCACGAGAATTGGGGCAGAAATGACACAGGGCAATGGCTACGGTGTTGCGCAGAAATCTAAGGTCGTCGCGGGAATTCTGGGAATCCTGTTGGGCAGCCTGGGCGTTCACAACTTTTACCTGGGCAACAACACCCGCGGGATCATCCAGATCGTGGTCACTGTGGTCACCCTCGGCATCGGTGGAATCTGGGGCCTCGTCGAGGGCATCCTGATTCTGGTGTCGGCGCCCGGCAGCAAGTGGCATCGGGACGCCGCGGGCAACGAACTCGCCGACTGACGGTCAAATCCGGCCCGCGACGAAATTCGCGGCTCGCTCCACCAGCCCGGCCTTGATGTAGGCCGGTGCCAGGTGGTCGGGCCAGCGGGCCCGCCAGTTCTGCGGGATGGTCGGATTGCACACCGGGTCGTCGCCGTGGCACAGCTCGATGGTGCGGTCGCGGTACACCGGGCTGAAGCTGGTGATCGGCCCGACCCACTGGAACCCGTTGCCGAACAGTGCAACCGCGGCGATATTGCCGGCCGCCGCGGCGGGCAGCGGGTTGCGGAACGTGACGAACGGCAGCGGCACCGCCAGCACCACATCGCTGACTGCCGCGCCGAGCGAGTAGCCGCCGACCACGATCCGGGTCCGCGGGCAGCTGGCGACCATTGCCTGAATGTGCCGGCTCATATCGTTGGCGCCGAGGTCGACCTCGGTGTTGGCCGGATAGCGCACCGCATAGAGCCGGATGTTCTTGCCGGTCTTGGCCTGCAACCGAGTGAACAGGGTGTTGCCGATCTGCCCGGCGCCGGGCGCCTCGTTGCGGCCGCGCGCGAACACCAACTCGGTGTCCGGGCAGCCGGCCGCCTCGGCGGCGGGGGTGAGTCGAAGCTGTTGGGGTGCCACCGCGGGTAGACCGACCAACAGGGCCGCCGCCAGCAGCGCTGACCATCGGCGACCCCTCACAGCTCCATGGTAGCCAGCGTTACGCCGACTGCCAGCTGGCTAAGGTCACGGACCGGTAGCGGTTCAGATCAGGTTGGCGGCGAACTCGGCGGCCTGGCCCACCATCGGGCCGTCCTCGTAGTTGGTATGCGCGAACGGGTTGCGTCCGCGCGAGCAGATCGGATCGCCGTCGCTGCACAGGTCGATCGACCGGTTGCCGAGCTGGCCGATGGTGATCGGCTTGCTGAACTTGGTCGACGGGTTGCCGAACACCGCGATCGCGGCGATGTTGTGCCGCAGGGTGGCCGGCAGCGGCGGGGCCGACCCGATCGCACCGATCTTGTCGCCCAGTGGCGGCACACCCATCAGCATGTCCATGATCGCCGCGCCCTGGGAATAGCCACCGAGCACCAGCCGGGTGTCCGGGCAGGTCGAGGACATCGTCACGATCCGGTTCTGGGCGTCCAGCGCGCCGTCCTGGGCGGCCAGGAAGTCCCAGGTCGCCGGGTAGGTGACCGAGTACGTCGTCAGCGTCTTGTCCGGCAGCTTGGCGCGCAACTCGCTTTCCAGCTTGGTGCCGACCCGGCCGAGGCCGGGGTCCTCGCTGGTGCCGCGGGCGAAGATCAGCTCGACGTCGGGGCAGGGGGTGGCCGTCGCGGCCGCGGGCGTCACCAGCAGCGTTGCGGCGACGCCGAAAACGGCGGCACCCAGTGCGGTGGTGACGTGCGCGCGCGACATGGCCGGCCCCCGTCCGATCAGAGCCGGCCCGCGACGAAGCCCGCGGCCTGCTGGGTGGCGCCGCCGGGGTAGGCGCGGTGCGCCTCGACGTCGGTGGCCTCGAACAGGCCCAGGTTGCAGACCGGATCCCCGGGGATGCACAGGTCGATGGACCGGGCACCCCAGACCGGGCTGCTGGTCAGCGGCAGGCCGAGCTTGGCGCTCGGGTTGCCGAACACCGCGATGGCGGCGACGTGCTCGGGCGCGTTCGGCGGCAGCGGGTTGTCGAAGCCGAGGCCGGGCACCGGCACCGCGGCGATGGTGTCGATCACCGCGGCGCCCTGGGAGTAGCCGCCGAGCACCAGCCGGGTGGCCGGGCAGTTGTTCATCATCCACTGGACGTGCGCGCTGGCGTCGTTGGCGCCCGCGGCGGCCTGCATGAAGTCGTAGTCGGCCGGGTAGTTGACCCCGTACGCGCCGACCGAGCGGCCGCCGACCATGCCGCGCAGGTCCTGGATGAAGGAGTTGCCGACCCGGCCCACCCCCGGATCCTCGGTGGTGCCGCGGGCGAAGACCACCTCGATGTCCGGGCACGGTGCGGCCTGGGCGGGCGCGGCGACCGGCGCGGGGGCTGCGCTCAGCAGGCCGACGGTCAGCGCGCCTGCGGCGGCGGCCAGCAGCGCGCGGGCGACAAACGGGGCACGGGTGCGGTGAGTGCGGGGCACGACGGTTATGTCGGTATTCACCCCCGCGATGTTAGCCGCTGCGAGCAGCGAGTTTTGCCGAAGTTTGCGGGCCGCGGGCCTCGGTGGCCGCTCCGGTGCCCGCCGGCGGTTCGCCGCGCCGGTCGCCGGGGCGGGCCAGCGCGAGCCCGGCCAGCACCACCGCGCCGCCGATCACCTGGGTGGTGCTCAGCGCCTCGCCGACCAGCAGCCACGCCCACAGCACCGCGAACAGCACCTCCGAGAGCCCCAGCAGCGAGGCGAAACCGGGTTTGAGCAGGGCCACCCCGACGATGCCGAGGGTGTAGGCGACGGCGGTGGACAGGATCGCCAGCGCGGCCACCGCGACAGCGGGCGGCAGGGTCGCGCCGGCGAGCAGCACGTCGTCGGCGGTGACGGTCAGCGGCATCACCCCGGTGAGGCCGAGCAGCCCGACGCCGGCCGCGCCCACCCACAGGCCACCGGCGGCCAGGGTGATCGGGCTCAGCGGGGTGCCCGCGGCGGTGGTGTCGCTGATGTCGCTCATCATGAAGTAGCTGGCCGCGCAGACCGCGGCGCCCAGGCCCCAGGCCACCCCGATCGCGTTGATGCTGGCGCCGTGGAACACGTCGAGCACCACCGTGATGCCGATGATCGCCATCGCCACCCCGGCCAGCGTCCGGGTCCCGGGCCGGCGCCGGGTCCGCGCCCACAGCCAGGCCACCACCAGCACCGGGGCGGTGTATTCGAGCAGCAGCGCGACCCCGACCGAGAGGTGCTTGACCCCGTTGTAGAAGCACAGTTGTGCCCCGGCGATCGGGAACAGTCCGTACAGCACGATGGTGCGGGCATGCGCGCGGGCCTCACCCAGCCAGCTCGGGTTGACCGCGGTGGCGACGACGGCCATCACCACGGCGCCGCCGAACAGCCGGGCGGTGACCGCGGCGGTCGGGCTCCAGCCGGCCACCATCAGGGACTTGGCGAACGGTCCGGACAGCCCGAAGCACAGCGCCGAGGTCAGCGCAAAAGCCAGGCCCATGCGGAAGTGATCGGCCGGGGAGATCCGCTGCAACATCGCGCACCCCTCATGAGTAAAGTCGATATTGCTCATGACACTACGGCCGGAGGGGGTCACGAGTCAAATGAATTTCAGTCATGACACGGAGTTGTCGCTGCGGTCGGCGTGCGCGCTGGTCAACACCGACCGGGTCGACGGCGAGCAGCTCGGCCAGGTCGCCGCGCTGGACGACTTCCTGACCGAATGGGGCTGGACCGGGCGACGCGACCGCGACGACGCCGAACTGGCCGCCGTGCACGCGCTGCGCACCCGGCTCGGCGCGATGTGGACGCTGGCCCGCGACGAGGAGGCGATGGTCGCCGAGGTCAACGCGCTGCTGGCCGACACCCAGGCCCGGCCCTGGCTGACCCGGCACGCCGAACTGCCGGACTGGCATCTGCACCTGGCCGACGACCAGGATCCGCTGGCCCGGCGGATGGGCGCGGAAACCGCGATGGCGCTGGCCGACGTCATCCGCGACGGCGAACTGCGCCGGCTGAAGAGCTGCGCGGCCCCGGACTGCGACGCGGTGCTGATCGACCTGTCCCGCAACCGGTCCCGGCGGTTCTGCGACACCGGCAACTGCGGCAACCGCCAGCACGTCGCCGCCTACCGGGAACGCCGCGCGCAGGCCGGACCGGCCTGAGGGCGGCTGTGCACAACGGAGTCTGTGCACAACGGACTCACCGCGGCGGGGGCAGCGTCCTAGCGTCGGTCCGTGACCACCGCGTCGGCCCCCCGCTTCCTGCGCCGCCGCGCCGCGGCGGCGCTGCGCAGCGGTGACCCGGACGCGGCCGAGGACTCCGGGGCCGCCGCGGCGGCACTGGCCGCGGGCACCGTCGTCGCCGCGCTGCTGGCCGCCGGGGCCGCTGCGCTGAGCCTGCTGCGCCCCGCGCCGACCCTGCCCGACGCACCGATCGTGATGACCGCCGACACCGGCGCGCTGTACGTGCGGATCGGCGAACTGGTGCACCCGGTCCGCAACCTGACCTCGGCGCGGCTGATCACCGGATCGACCGACCCGCCCCGCCGGATCGCCGCCGCGGCGCTGCGCGAGGCCGGCCGCGGCCCGCTGCTCGGCATCCCCGGCGCCCCCGACGACCCGGGCATCCCGCTGCCGGCCGCCGGGCTGACCTGGACCGTCTGCGACGGCGCCGCCAGCACGGTGCTGATCGGCGAGGGCCGGACCGGCCCGGACACCGCCGTGCTGGCCGCCGGCCCGTCCGGGCGCCTGCAGCTGATCGCCGACGGCCACCGCCACCAGGTCCCGGTCGGCGACCCGGGCGTCACCCGGGCGCTGCACCTGGACGGCCTGCGGCCCCGCCGGGTGTCCGCGGCCCTGCTCGCGCTGATACCCGAACGCCCGCCGCTGACCGCGCCGGTCATCCCCGGCGCCGGCGGGCCCGGGCCGGCCGCGCTCGGGCCCGCCGCCGTCGGCGACGTGCTGCGCACCCAGCGGGCCGGAACCACCGAGTACTACCTGGTGCTCGCCGGCGGGGTGCAGCGCATCGGTGCGCTGGCCGCCGACCTGGTCCGGTTCACCAGTGGGCGCCCCGACCCGGGCATCGGCACCGTCGACCCGGCCGCCCTGGCCGCCGTCCCGACGGTCGGTGTGCTGGCGCTGCGCGAGCTGCCCGACCACCTCGATGCGGTGGCGGGCGCCGGACCCGGCGAGCTGTGCGCGGCCTGGACCCCGGGGGAGCTGCGGGTGTGGACCGGGTCGCGGCCGGCCGGGGTTCGCCCGGTCCGGCTGGCCGGGGCCGACGGGCCCGGACCCGGCGTCGACGCCGTCGGGGTGCCGCCCGGCCGCAGCGTGTACGCCCGGGACCGGGCCGGACGCTGGCTGATCACCGACACCGGGGTTCGGTTCGGCCTGGACGACGAGGCCACCGCCGCGCTGGGGCTCGGCGACGATCCGGTGCCCGCGCCGCCCGGGCTGATCGCCGCGCTGCCGGCCGGTGCGCGGCTCACCCGCTCCGCCGCGCTGGTCGCCCGCGACGGCTGAGCGCCCAGCAGCCGGCCAGCAGCACCGCGCAGACCGCCGACCCGGTGACCGCGGGAACCCGGCCGGCTGGCATCCGGGTCGGCCCCGGGTCCGGGGCCGGCACCGCCGAGGTGCCGGGCGCCGGGGCCGGCGGCGCGGTGTCCGGACGCAGCGCGGCGGCCGGATCGATCAGCCCATTGCCCAGCGCCGGATTCCAGCCCGGACCGGTCGCGGTCGCCTCGATCCGGGCCATCACCTGCCGCGCGGACAGCTCCGGAAACCGGGCCCGGACCAGCGCCACCAGCCCGGCGACCACCGGCGCGGCGTAGCTGGTGCCCGACACCGGGCCGAGCCGGCCGAACGTCTCGACCTGGTCGAGCAGCCCGGACCCGTCCGGGTTCAGCGACACCAGCCCCTCGCCCGGGGCGGCGACGTCGACCCACGGGCCGGGCATCGAGAAGGCCGAGGCCGTCCCGTCCGGCGCCGCCGCGGCCACCGTGAGCACGTAGTCGTCGTACCAGGCCGGGCTGACCGCGACCGTGGCGGTGTCCCAGCTCAGCCCGGCGCCGGTGGGCAACTGCGCCGGGCACTGCCCGAGCCCGCCGGTGTTGCCCGCCGCGGCGACGACGACGGCGTCCTTCACGTCGACGGCGTAGCCGAGGGCCGCCCCCAGTGCCCGGTCGTCGATCGAGCCCACCCGGCAGGCCACCGTCGAAATGTTGATCACGCCGGCGCCCAGATCGGCGGCCGTACGCACCGCCCGGGCCAGCGAGTCCACGTCGCCGACCCCCACCGTGTCGCGCTCGGCGGCCGGGCCGAACTTGACGCTGGTCTGCCGGATGGCCAGCACGGTGGCCTCCGGTGCGACCCCGGCGAAACCGGCCGGATCGGCCGGATCGGGGGCCGCCGCGATCAGCCCGGCGACCAGCGTGCCATGCCCGTCGCAGTCGCCGGTGCCGTCCCCGGTCGAGACGAAGTCGCCGCCGCCGCGGACGTCGCGCAGCCGCCGGTGCCTGCTCACCCCGGTGTCGATCACCGCCACCTGCTGCCCGCGGCCCCGGCTCAGCGCCCACAGCGCGGGCAGGTCAAGGCCGGCCAGCGGCCCCGGCCCGGGATGACGGGCCACCGGGTGCGCGGTGCAGGTCACCCGCTGCGCGGTCGGCACCGCCGGGCGCGGGGTGGCCGGCGGCGGCAACGCGGCGGGGTCCACCGGCGGCGGCAGCAAGCCGGCCGGGGCGGCGGCGCACGGGGCGACACCCGGGGCGACCCCGATCAGGGTGGCCGCCGCGACCGCCAGCAGCCGCCCGGCCGCACTCACCGCGGCCACCCCGGAAACCCCAGCGTCCACACCGTCAGCGGCACCGTCGCGGCCAGCGCCAGCGCGCCCAGCGGCGGCGGCCAGCGCCGCGGCAGGTCCGCGCCGGCCGGCCGCAGCCTGCCCAGTGCGGCCAAACCCACTGCGGCGCCCAGGGTTCCGCACGCCGGCCACCCGCCGTGGCCGGGCCAGCAGCGGGCCAGCCCGATCGCCGCGGCGCTCACACAGCCGGCCGCACCGGCCAGCAGCGCCGCGCGCCGCAGCGCATCGAGCTCCGGCGGCACCCGGGCGGCCAGCACCGCCGCGGCCGCGACACCGAGGGCCACCGTCGGGCCGGTCGGCACCAGCTGAGCGAGCAGCGCGCCGAGCGCCGCGGCCGCCGCGGTCCCGGCGGTCAGCGCGGTCAACCGGTCGGCCGCGCCGTCCGGGTCGCCCAGCCGCAGCGCCAACCGGGCCGCCGCGGACAGGCCCACCAGGGTGGCCAGCACCGTCAGGGCGCCGACGGCGGCGGGCCGGACCGGCAGCACCGTGGCGACCAGCGCGGCCAGCCAAACCGGTCCGGCCGCCGCCGCCAGCATGGTGAAAACCATTGGGTTGCCGGTACACAACCGGCGGCACAGCACGGCCGCGGTACCGGCGGCCGCGCCGGCCAGCAGCAGCCGCGGCGGCGAGCCCCACGGCGCGCCGGCCTCGGCGGGCAGCGCCAGGGCACCGGCCAGGCCCGCGCCCCACACCGCCGCGCAGCCGGCCGCGCACCGGGCGGCCGCACCCGACCAGGGCCGCAGCCCGCGCCGGGCGGTCTCGGCCAGCGCCGCGGCGGCATCCAGCGGTTCGGGGTCCGGGGCTCCCGGTGCGGTGCACAGCAGCAGGGTGGCACCGTCACCGATCCCGTTGTCGGCCAGCCCGGTGGCCGGATCCAGCGGCGGCCCGGTCGGGGTGCGCAACCAGCGCGGCGGGGCCAGCCCGGGTGCCACCGCGTCGCACAGCAGCGCGTGCAGCTCCGGGATGAGCGCCGCCACCGGCAACCGCGACGGCACCGTCAGATCCGCGCCGGCCTCGCCCAACCACACCGCAACGCGCACCGAATCGCCTGCAACGGCGGGGTTTACCTCGGACATCGGGCCACGGTAGGACCGCCGCCGCGGTCGGGGTAGTCGGTCATGCACACCCCCATTGCCGGTGCCGGGCACTGAATTGCGGGCGCCGGGCGCGGGGCCTACCGTCACGGCATGGCCGCCGCAGGCGAACCGCCGCCGCCACCGACCCCGCCCCGGCCGGTGCGGGTGCCGCCGGTCACCCGGGCGCTGCCCCTGCTGATGGTGCTCTCCAGCATCGGGATGCTGGCGGTGCTGGCCGGGTCCGGCTCGCCGCTGGCGCACAATCCGGTCAGCCTGCTGTTCCCGGTTACCATGCTCGGTTCGGCGCTGGCCGGGCTGGCCGCCTCCGGCTCCCGCGGTCAGTATCGCCGGGATCTCGACGAGCAGCGCCGCGACTACCTGGCGGCGCTGGCCGCCGCGCACCGCCGGTTGCTCGATGCCGATGCCGCGCAACGAAATCGGCTGCTGGCGCGCTACCCCGACCCGGCGACGCTGTGGGCCGAACCGACCGACCGGGCCGAACCGGCCGACCCCGCCGACCCGGACTTCGGCCACGCCCGGATCGGGCTCGGTGCGGTCGCCGCCGAGCAGCCGCTGCCCGAACCCGCCGATGCCGGTGACCCGGTCGCCCGGGACGCGTTCGGCGCCGTGCTGCGCGCGCACCGCAGCGTCCCCGCCGCACCGGTCGCCGTGCCACTTGCCGCCGGGACCGTCATCGCCGTCGCCGGCGACCCGCAGCACACCCGGGCGCTGCTGCGCGCGATGGTTTGCGGGATCGCCGCGCGGCACCGGCCCACCGACCTGGCGATCGCCGCCGTCGTCACCGAAACGACCCGGCCGCAATGGGAGTGGCTCAAGTGGCTGCCGCACGCCGACCCGCCGCTGTACCCCGACCCGGCGGCCGCCCGCCGCGGCGCGACCGGACCGCTGCTGCTGGTCTGCGACACCGACACCGGCACCGCCGGGCAGCCGGGCCCGCTGCCCGGCGCCTGCATCCTGGCCGTCGCGCCGCCCGGCGACGAGCACGCCGGACCACGCGACGCCGCGCGGCGCAGCCTGGCCGTCACCCCGGAGTGGGTGCGCGCGGCCGGCCTCGGCCCGCTGCCCGGCGCGGTGCCCGACCTGCTGGATTCGGCCACCGCCGCGGCCTGCGCGCGCCGACTGGCCGCCGACCCGCGCCGCCCCCGCACCGACTGGCCCGACCTGCTGGAGCGCGCCGGGGACCTTCGGGTGCCGCTGGGCCGCGGCAGCGACGGCGCACCGGCGTTTCTGGACATCAAGGAGGCGGCGGCCGGCGGAATGGGGCCGCACGGGCTGTGCGTCGGCGCCACCGGCTCGGGGAAATCCGAGCTGCTGCGCACCATCACCCTCGGCATGATCGCCGCCCACCACCCCGACGAACTCAACCTCGCGCTGATCGACTTCAAGGGCGGCGCAACCTTTCTCGACCTCGACGGCACCGGGCACACCGCCGCGGTGATCACCAACCTCGCCGACGAGGCGCACCTGGTCGACCGGATGGCCGAGGCGCTCACCGGTGAGATCAACCGCCGCCAGCAGATCCTGCGCGAGGCCGGGAACCTCGCCGGCATCGCCGACTATCGCCGGGCCCGCGCCGGTGGGGCCGCACTGACCCCGCTGCCGACCCTGCTGCTGATCATCGACGAGTTCTCCGAACTGCTGGCCCAGCACCCGGAGTTCGCCGAGGTGTTCGCCGCGATCGGCCGGTTGGGCCGGTCACTGGGCATGCACCTGCTGCTGGCCACCCAACGGCTGGAGGAGGGCCGGCTGCGCGGCCTGGAATCCCATCTGTCCTACCGGATCTGCCTGCGCACGCTGTCGGCAGGCGAATCCCGGGCGGTGCTCGGCAGCGACGCGGCCTACCGGCTGCCGAACGCCCCCGGCGCCGCGTACCTGCAGGTCGGCGCCGCCGATCCGGTCGGGTTCCGGGCCGCCTATGTCTCCGGTCCCGCGCCGGGGGACCGGCCCGCCGCGCTCGGGCGCCCGCAGCTGTTCACCGCCGCGGCGCGCACGACCGCGGCGACCCCGGCGCCCACGCCCGCCGAGACCGTGCTGGCCCGGGCGGCCGCCGTCGGCGCGAGGGCCCATCAGATCTGGCTGCCGCCGCTGCGGCAGTCCCCGGCACTGGCCGAGCTGAGCCAGCCGGCCGGAGCGCTACAGGTGGCGATCGGCCTGATCGACCGGGTCGCCGAGCAGCGCCGCGGCAGCTGGTGCGTGGACCTGTCCGGGGCCCAGGGCAACGTCGCGGTGATCGGCGGTGCGCACGCGGGCAAATCGGCCGCCGTCGCCACCCTGATCGGCGCGCTGGCACTGCGCCACGGCCCCGACGAGATCTGCTTCTGCTGCGTGGATTTCGGCGGCGGCGCACTTCTGGAGCTGGCGGACCTGCCCCAGGTCGCGGCGGTGGCCACCCGGGCGCAGCCGGATCTGGTGCGGCGCATCGTCGGCCACGTCGAGGCCGAACTGCGTCGCCGCGACGACGGGCCGGGCGGCGGGCTGCGGCCCGGACGGCTGGTCCTGGTGATCGACGGCTGGAGCACGCTGCGCGCCGAATTCGATGCCCTGGAACCGGTGATCACCGCGATCGCCGGCACCGGCCTGAGCCACGGCGTGCACCTGATCCTGACCGCGCACCGCTGGGCCGACCTGCGCCCGGGGATCAAGGACCAGCTCGGTACCCGGATCGAGCTGCGCCTCGGTGAGCCGCTGGACTCCGAGATCGACCGGCAGCGCGCCCGCGCGGTGCCGATCGGGCGGCCCGGCGCGGCGCTGGCCCCGGACGGACTGCCGGCCACCCTGGCCCGGCCCGCGCCGGCCGCCGAACTCACCGGTCGGCTGACGGCTCGGCACAACGGCGCCCGGGTCGCCCCGGTACGGCTGCTGCCGTCGCTGCTTCCGGTCGCCGAGCTGCCCGCCGCGACCGGCGCCGGCATCCCGATCGGGGTGGCCGAGGACGACGAATCCAGCGTCGCCACCATCGATGTGGAAAACCAGCCGCAGCTGCTGGTGCTCGGTGACGCCGGCACCGGCAAGACCGCGCTGCTGCGGCTGCTGTGCCTGGCGCTGGCACGGGACCCGAGCCGGCGCTTCTTCCTGTGCGATCCGCGGCGCACCCTGGCCGGGGTGCTGGCCGCCGACCGGCTGGCCGCCGAGCCGGGCCCGGACACCGTCGTCGTCATCGACGATCACGACCTGGTCGGGGCCGCCGGGTCCGGCGCGCTGGCCGGGCTGGTCGAGCTGCTGCCGCGCGCCCGCGACATCGGCATGCCGGTGCTGCTGGCCCGGCGCAGCACCGGCACCGGCCGGGCCAGCTACGAGCCGCTGCTGGCCGCGCTGCGCGAGGCCGACCCGATCGGCGTGCAGCTCGGCGGCAACCCGGAGGAGCCACCGGTCTTCGAGCGGATCCGGCCGCGCCGACTGCCGCCCGGCCGGGCGGTGCTGCTCACCCGCGACGGCGGGCAGCAGCTGGTGCAACTGGCCTGGAGCGCACCGCAATGACCGTGGTCTGTGCCCTCGGCCCGGCCGGGATCGATGCGCCCGGCGGCGCCGCCGCGCCCGACCCGGTGGCCGTCGCCGCGGCACTGGAGGCCGGGGACGACCCGGTCACCCTGCTGGCCGACCGCGTCGTCGACACCGCGCAGGCCTGGCGGCTGGCGCTGGGCCCGCCGCTGGCCGGCGCCGGCGACGCGGTGCTGGTCCACCCCAGCGGCTGGCCGCCCCGGCGCACCCGGCTGGTCGCCGGGATCGCCGCCGACCTTCTCGGCCGCCCGGTCAGCACCCACAGCCGCGCGGCGCTGCTGTCCCGTCCGGGGCACTGGCTGCTCGAGGTGGACGCCGAGGCCGTGCTGATCAGCCGGGGCACCCCGGGCGGCGGCAGCCGGATGGTGGCGCGGGTGACCCGCGACCGGGATCCCGGCGCGGTCGCCGACGCCGTCGCCGCGGCCCTGTGCCCACCCGGCCCGGTGCTGCTGGACGCACCGCCGCCGGTACCCGGGGCGGCCGCGCTGGCCGCGCTCATCATGACCCGGCTGCGCCGCGGCGGGCACACCGTCACGACGCCGAGCCCCGCCGCGCTGCTGGCGGCCGCGGCCCCACCCACGGCCCCACCCGCGAACCCACCGGCCGAGCCGGCCGACCCGGCCCGGCACCGGAGCCGTCGGCGGCTCCTGCTGCTGGCCGCGGCGCTGCTGGTGGCCGCCGCGGCGCCGGTGATCGCGGCGACCGTGCCTCGGCCGCCGCCCCCGGGGGCCGGCACCACCCTGATCGAGGGCGCGGTGGCGATCCAGGTCCCCGCGGACTGGACGGTGCGCCGGATCACCGCGGGACCGGGCTCGCCGCGCCTGGAGGTCGCCTCGCCGACCAACCCGGCCGAGATGCTGCATGTCACCCAGGCCCGCTCGGGCGCCGACCGGGCCGCCGCCGCCGACACGCTGCGCCGGGCCATCGCGGCGCAACCGGCCGGGGTGTTCGTCGACTTCACCCCCGACGCCCGGCGGGCGGACCGGCCGGCGATCACCTACCGGGAGCGCAGGCCCGGCCGCGACATCGACTGGGTGGTGCTGATCGAGGGCCGGCTGCGGATCGGCATCGGCTGCCAGAGCGCACCCGGGCAGCGCCGCGGCATCGACGCGGTCTGCGACGCCGCGGTCGCCTCGGCCCGGGGAACCGGAACGGCGGCCCCGACGTCTGAATACCCGACGTCTGAATACCCGATGTCTGAATACCCGTCGACGCACAACCAAAGCCCGACCCACAACCCGTGAGGGGAGACCGATGGACCCGACCAACGCTCTGCGCAGTGACTTCACCCTGATGGCCGCGGTGGCCGATCTCGCCGACGCCCGCAGCGGTGAGCTGCGGATGTCGCTGACCCGCTTCGGCAACGACATGCTGGCGGTACCGCCGGCGGTGTGGGGCGGCGCGGCCGCCCACCAGTTCCGCGCCGTGATGGCGCGGTGGAACCGCGAGTCGGTGCAACTGTGCGCGGCCCTGTCGGCGATCGCCACCACGTTGCGGGGCAACGCCGCCGGGCTGGGTGAGGCCAGCCGTGGGCACGCCGACCGGATCGCCGCCGTCGGCGCCGAGCTGCCGGGGCGGTGAGCAGCATGGACGACACCATCTCCTACGACTTCGCCGCCATCGAGGACCAGGTGGGCCGGCAGATCCGGGCCACCTCCGCGCTGCTCAACGGCAGCCTCGCCGACCTGCGCGCCCGGGTGGCGCCGCTGCGGGCCAGCTGGACCCGGCAGACCGCCGCCGCGTTCGGCGTCGAAGCCGACCGCTGGAACCGGGCGGCCGGGGCGCTCAACGCGATCCTGGACCGGCTGGCGGTGGCCGTCGGAACCGGCGCCGACGGCGTCGCCGACGCCGACCGGGCCGAGGCCCGCCGCTGGGCCTGAAACGATCCGGGGGCCCGGCCGGAGAGGAGAGCTCCGCCGGGCCGCCCGGGCACCGCAATGCCCGTCCGCGCGGCGGTCATCGGGATTACGCTGGGGCGATGGCCGACGGGATATCCCAGACCTCGGACCGGACCGCGGCCCGAGCGCTGCGCGCCGCTCACGACCGGTTCCTGGCCGGTGAGCTGAATGCCGCTGCGCTGGACCCGGTGGTGCGGCCGGTGATCGCCGGCAGCTGGCAGCGCAGCCTGGCCAGCGGCGTGGACCCCGACCTGGTGCCCGCGCCGACGACCCGCTCCCTCGACGACGTCCGGGCGGCCCACCCGCTGGCCGCCGCGCTGCCGGTGATCCGCAAGCTGCTGGTCGCCGACGCCCTCGACGCCGGGGTGGTGGTGGCCGTCAGCGCCGCCGACGGCACCCTGCTGTGGGTCGAGGGCGACCCGGCGGCCTGCCGCCGGGTGGAACGGATGAACTTCGTGCCGGGCGCGGACTGGAGCGAGCCCGGCGCCGGGACCAATGCCCCCGGCACCGCGCTGGCACTGGACCGGGAGGTGCAGATCACCGGGCCGGAGCACTTCTCCCGCGCCGCCCGGCCGTGGAGCTGCACCGCGGTACCGGTGCACGACCCGGGCACCGGTGTCGCCCTCGGCGCGATCGACCTGACCGGCGGGATGGCGGTGGCCTCCGCGCAGACCCTGGCGCTGGTCCGGGCCACCGCCGTCGCGGTGGAGAACCACCTGGCGTTGCTGCGGCTGACCGGCGCCGGTGCGGTCCCGGCCGCGGCGCCCGCGCACCTGGCGGTGCTCGGTGCCCAGCGGCCGCGCTGGATCACCGGCACCGACACCGGCTGCCCGCGGGTCCGCACCCTGACCGGCCGGCACGCCGACATTCTGGTGGTGCTCAGCCGCCACCCGGAGGGACTGTCGGCCGACCACTTGGCGGTGCTGCTCGACGAGAAGGACCTCGACGTCGTCACCGTCCGCGCCGAGATGTCCCGGCTGCGCAAGGTGATCGGCGCCCGGCAGCTGGCGTCGCGGCCCTACCGGCTGCGCGAACCGATCACCAGCGACGTCGGTGCGGTGCTGGCCGCCCTGGACGCCGGGGACCTGCGGGCCGCGCTGTTCGGCTATCCGGGCCCGCTGCTGCCGCAGTCGGTGTCCCCGGCGGTGGCCCGGTTGCGCGCCGAACTGTCGGCCAGCCTGCGCGCCGCCGTGCTGGCCGAATCCGCCCGCGGCAATTCGGCGCTGCTGCGCCGCTGGCTGGAACTGCCGGAGGGCCGCGACGACCGGGACGGCTGGTGCGCGCTGCGCGACGGCGCCGAGGAACCCGTCGCCCGGGCGCGCGCGGCCGGGCAGATGGCCGGCATTGACTACGCGTTCGGCCGGCCCGGGCCCTGAGCCCGGCGCCACCCGTAGGGTCTGTGACGACCAACACATTCTGGAGGCTGTGATGACTGTTTATTCGCGACCGGGCGCTGAGGGTGCGGCGATGTCGTTTAAGTCGCGTTATGAGAATTTCATTGGTGGGGGGTGGGTGGCTCCGGTGGGGGGCCGGTATTTCGAGAATCGCAGTCCGGTGACCGGTGAGGTGTTTTGTGAGGTTGCTCGTTCTGGTGCTGAGGATGTGGAGCTGGCGCTGGATGCTGCGCATGCGGCGGCGCCGGGGTGGGGTAGGACGTCGCCGGCACAGCGGGCGTTGGTGTTGAATCGGATTGCTGATCGGATGGAGCAGCATCTGGAGGCGATTGCTCTTGCGGAGTCGTGGGATAACGGTAAGCCGATCCGGGAGACGTTGAACGCCGATATTCCGTTGGCGGTGGATCATTTTCGGTATTTTGCGGGGCGATTCGGGCGCAGCAGGGTCGTTGAGTCAGATCGATGAGGACACTGTCGCGTATCACTTTCACGAGCCGTTGGGGGTGGTGGGGCAGATCATTCCGTGGAATTTCCCGATTTTGATGGCGGTGTGGAAGTTGGCGCCGGCGTTGGCGGCGGGGAATGCGATTGTGCTGAAGCCGGCTGAGCAGACGCCGGTGTCGGTGTTGTTCCTGATGGAGATCATTGGGGATTTGTTGCCGGCCGGGGTGGTCAACGTGGTCAATGGTTTTGGGGTGGAGGCCGGTAAGCCGTTGGCGTCGAGTCCGCGGATTTCGAAGATTGCGTTCACCGGGGAGACCGGTACGGGCCGGTTGATCATGGGGTATGCCACCGAGAATCTGATTCCGGTGACGTTGGAGCTCGGTGGGAAGAGTCCGAACATTTTCTTTGCCGATGTGATGGCGGCCAGTGATGACTTCTGTGACAAGGCGTTGGAGGGGTTTGCGATGTTCGCGTTGAATCAGGGGGAGGTGTGTACGTGTCCGTCGCGGTCGTTGATTCAGGCCGGTATTTTTGATGATTTTTTGGGTTTGGCGGAGATCCGGACGAAGGAGATTCGTCAGGGTGATCCGTTGGACACCGACACGATGATCGGTGCGCAGGCGTCCAAGGAGCAGTTGGACAAGATCTTGTCGTATATCGAGATCGGTAAGAGTGAGGGTGCTCGGTTGGTGACCGGTGGTGAGCGGGCCGATCTGGGTGGTGATTTGGGTGGTGGTTACTACATCACGCCGACGGTGTTCACCGGTGATAACGGGATGCGGATTTTTCAGGAGGAGATTTTCGGTCCGGTGTTGGCGGTGACGCCGTTCGCCGATTATGACGAGGCGATTCGGATTGCCAATGACACGCCGTATGGGTTGGGGGCGGGGGTGTGGAGTCGCGATGGCGCGTTGGCGTATCGGGCGGGCCGGGATATCAAGGCGGGTCGGGTGTGGACGAACACGTATCACCAGTATCCGGCGCATGCGGCGTTCGGTGGTTATAAGCAGTCCGGTATCGGTCGGGAGAACCACCTGATGATGCTCGATCACTACCAGCAGACCAAGAACCTGTTGGTGTCCTACGCTGCCAAGGGCCAGGGCTTCTTCTGACTCGGCCGACGCCGTCCGATCACGAATTGGGCCTTCCCCGAAGGTAATTGAGGAGTTCCCTCATGTCGCATCCGCAGTCAAACGAACACCACCTTGACCTCACCGTCGAGGAGCATCTGGAGAGCGACGAGTACCTGCGCAGGCGCCAGCTGCGCAAGGGCAGTGCCGGCTGGCTGCTGCTGGCCGGCCTCGGTGTCAGCTACGTCATCTCCGGGGACTACTCGGGCTGGAACTACGGCCTGGCCGAGGGCGGCTTCGGTGGCCTGCTGCTGGCCGTCGTCGTCATCGCCGCGATGTACTTCTGCATGGTGCTCGGGCTGGCCGAGCTGTCCTCGGCGCTGCCGGCCGCCGGCGGCGGCTACACCTTCGCCCGCCGGGCGCTGGGGCCGTGGGGCGGCTTCGCCACCGGCACCGCGGTGCTGATCGAGTACTCGATCGCCCCGGCGGCGATCGCGACCTTCATCGGCGGCTACGTGGAGTCCCTCGGGCTGTTCGGCATCGACAAGGGCTGGTGGATCTACCTGGCGGCGTTCGTCATCTTCATCGGCATCCACCTGGCCGGCGTCGGTGAGGCGCTGCGGCTGATGTTCGTGATCACCGCCGTCGCGCTGCTGGGACTGGTCGTCTTCGCGGTCAACGCGATCGGGCGGTTCGACGCGGCCAACCTGACCAACATCGTGCCGGATGCCACCGCGGCGGGGGCGTCGTCGTTCCTGCCGCACGGCTACCTGGGCATTTGGGCGGCCATCCCGTTCGCGATCTGGTTCTTCCTGGCCGTCGAGGGGGTGCCGCTGGCCGCCGAGGAGACCGCCAACCCGGAGCGCAACGTGCCGCGCGGCATCATCGCCGCGATGGCGGTGCTGATCGTCACCTGCGTGACGGTGCTGCTGCTGACCACCGGCGCCGGCGGCGCCGAGGCCATGTCGGGGGTCGACGATCCGCTGGTGCAGGCGCTCGGCGGGCAGGGCATCGCGGCCAAACTGGTCAACTACATCGGGCTGGCCGGCCTGGTCGCCAGCTTCTTCTCCATCATCTACGCCTACTCCCGGCAGACCTTCGCGTTGTCGCGGGCCGGCTACCTGCCCACCACGCTGTCGATCACCAACCGGCGAAAGGCCCCGACGCTGGCGCTGATCGTGCCCGGCGCGATCGGCTTCCTGCTGTCGCTGACCGGGCACGGCGAACTGATCCTCAACATGGCGGTGTTCGGTGCCGCGCTGAGCTACGTGCTGATGATGGTCAGCCACATCGTGCTGCGGATCCGCGAGCCGGAGATGCCCCGGCCCTACCGCACCCCGGGTGGCGTGCTCACCACCGGCTTCGCGCTGGCCGTCGCCGTCGTCGCGGTCATCGCGACCTTCCTGGTCAGCCCGACCGCCGCCGGCCTGTGCCTGCTGGTGTTCGCCGCCTTCATGGCCTACTTCGCGCTGTACAGCCGCCATCGGCTGGTGGCCAACTCGCCCGACGAGGAGTTCGCCATGCTGGCGGCGGCGGAGGACGACCTCAAGTGAGGCGCCACCAGCAGCTGGGCGGGGTGAACTACGCCTTCGACGGGCTGGTCGAGCTGATGGCCAAGGCCACCCCGCTGCGCTCCGGCGACCAGCTGGCCGGCTGCGCGGCCGAGCACGACGCCGAACGCGCCGCGGCGGCCTGGCTGCTGGCCGACCTGCCGCTGGAGGTGTTCCTGACCGAGCTGGTGGTGCCGTACGAGACCGACGAGGTCACCCGGCTGATCATCGACGGCCATGACCGGGCGGCGTTCGCGCCGATCGCGCAGCTCAGCGTCGGCGGGTTCCGGGACTGGCTGCTGGAGACCATCACCGCCGACGACGGCGCGGCCCGGATCGCCGCGGTGGCCCCCGGGCTGACCCCGGAGATGGTCGCCGCGACCGCGAAGATCATGCGGAACCAGGACCTGATCGCGGTGGCGGCGGCGCTGCGGGTGACCGCGGCGCTGCGCACCACCATCGGGCTGCCGGGCACCCTGGCCACCCGGCTGCAGCCCAACCACCCGACCGACGATCCGCGCGGCATCGCCGCCGCCGTGCTCGACGGGCTGCTGCTGGGCTGCGGCGACGCCGTCATCGGGATCAACCCGGCCACCGACTCGCCGCGGGCCACCGCGGACCTGCTGCACCTGCTCGACGACATTCGGCAGCGCTTCGCCATCCCCGCCCAGTCCTGCGTGCTCTCGCACATCACCACCACCATCGGCCTGATCGAGGCGGGCGCCCCGGTGGACCTGGTGTTCCAGTCGGTGGCCGGCACCGAGGCCGCCAACCGGGCGTTCGGGGTGGACCTGGCGCTGCTGCGGGAGGGCAACGACGCGGCCCGGTCGCTGCACCGCGGCACCGTCGGCAGCAACGTGATGTACCTGGAGACCGGGCAGGGCTCGGCGCTGAGCTCGGGCACCCACCTGGGCACCGACGGTAAACCGGTCGACCAGCAGACCCTGGAGGCCCGCGGCTACGCGGTGGCCCGGGACCTGCAACCGCTGCTGGTCAACACCGTCGTCGGGTTCATCGGACCGGAGTACCTCTACGACGGCAGGCAGATCATCCGCGCCGGGCTGGAGGACCACTTCTGCGGCAAGCTGCTCGGCCTGCCGATGGGGGTGGACGTCTGCTACACCAACCACGCCGAGGCCGACCAGAACGACATGGACGTGCTGCTGAACCTGCTGGCCGCCGCCGGGGTGGCGTTCGTCATCACGGTGCCCGGCGCCGACGACGTGATGCTCGGCTACCAAAGCCTGTCCTTCCACGACGCCCTGGTCACCCGGCGCACCTTCGGGCTGCGTCCCGCCCCGGAGTTCGAGGACTGGCTGCGCGGCGTCGGCATGGTCGACGACACCGGCCGGCTCACCCCGCTGGACCTGGCCCACTCACCGCTGCGCGCGATCGCCGGAGGCCACCGTGCCCAATGATGCTGCGGCGCCCAATGATGCTGCGGCGCCCAATGATGCTGCGGTTCAGGACTTCTGGGTCGAACTGCGGGACGGCACCGCGGCCCGGATCGGGCTGGGCCGGGCCGGCAACTCGCTGCGCACCCGCGACGTGCTGGAACTGGCCGCCGCGCACGCCGCGGCCCGCGACGCCGTGCACGAACCGCTCGATGTCGCGGCACTGGCCGCCGGGGTCGCCGGCGTCGGCATCGGCGAGCCGCTGGTGGTGGCCAGCCGCGCCGGTACCCGCGCCGACTACCTGCGCCGCCCCGACCTGGGCCGGCTGCCCGCCGAGCCGATGGCGCTGCCCGACGGGCACTGGGACGTCGGGTTCGTGCTCGCCGACGGGTTGAGCCCGCGCGCCCTGGCGCGGCACGGCGCAGCGCTGCTGGCCGAACTGGTCGCCGCGCTCGGCCCGCGGCACCGGTTGGCGCCGCCGGTGATCGCCACCCAGGCCCGCGTCGGCCTCGGCGACCACATCGGCGCCCGAGCCGGATTCGACACCGTGCTGGTCATCATCGGCGAACGCCCCGGCCTGTCGGTCGCCGACAGCCTGGGCATCTACCTGACCCACCGGCCCCGAGTCGGACTGTCCGACGCCGACCGCAATTGCATCTCCAACATCCACCCGCCCGACGGGCTCGGCTACGCCGAGGCGGCCCGGATCGCCGCCGGTCTGGTCGCCGGGGCGCGGGAACTGGGCCGCTCCGGGGTGGACCTCAAGGACACCTCGCGCCCCGGTCTGACGGGTCCACCGCTGCAACGGTGATGCAACCCGGCAACTCCTAGGGTGTGATCAACAACACATTCTGGAGGCTGTGATGACTGTTTATTCGCGACCGGGCGCTGAGGGTGCGGCGATGTCGTTTAAGTCGCGTTATGAGAATTTCATTGGTGGGGGGTGGGTGGCTCCGGTGGGGGGCCGGTATTTCGAGAATCGCAGTCCGGTGACCGGTGAGGTGTTTTGTGAGGTTGCTCGTTCTGGTGCTGAGGATGTGGAGCTGGCGCTGGATGCTGCGCATGCGGCGGCGCCGGGGTGGGGTAGGACGTCGCCGGCACAGCGGGCGTTGGTGTTGAATCGGATTGCTGATCGGATGGAGCAGCATCTGGAGGCGATTGCTCTTGCGGAGTCGTGGGATAACGGTAAGCCGATCCGGGAGACGTTGAACGCCGATATTCCGTTGGCGGTGGATCATTTTCGGTATTTTGCGGGGGCGATTCGGGCGCAGCAGGGGTCGTTGAGTCAGATCGATGAGGACACTGTCGCGTATCACTTTCACGAGCCGTTGGGGGTGGTGGGGCAGATCATTCCGTGGAATTTCCCGATTTTGATGGCGGTGTGGAAGTTGGCGCCGGCGTTGGCGGCGGGGAATGCGATTGTGCTGAAGCCGGCTGAGCAGACGCCGGTGTCGGTGTTGTTCCTGATGGAGATCATTGGGGATTTGTTGCCGGCCGGGGTGGTCAACGTGGTCAATGGTTTTGGGGTGGAGGCCGGTAAGCCGTTGGCGTCGAGTCCGCGGATTTCGAAGATTGCGTTCACCGGGGAGACCGGTACGGGCCGGTTGATCATGGGGTATGCCACCGAGAATCTGATTCCGGTGACGTTGGAGCTCGGTGGGAAGAGTCCGAACATTTTCTTTGCCGATGTGATGGCGGCCAGTGATGACTTCTGTGACAAGGCGTTGGAGGGGTTTGCGATGTTCGCGTTGAATCAGGGGGAGGTGTGTACGTGTCCGTCGCGGTCGTTGATTCAGGCCGGTATTTTGATGATTTTGGGTTTGGCGGAGATCCGGACGAAGGAGATTCGTCAGGGTGATCCGTTGGACACCGACACGATGATCGGTGCGCAGGCGTCCAAGGAGCAGTTGGACAAGATCTTGTCGTATATCGAGATCGGTAAGAGTGAGGGTGCTCGGTTGGTGACCGGTGGTGAGCGGGCCGATCTGGGTGGTGATTTGGGTGGTGGTTACTACATCACGCCGACGGTGTTCACCGGTGATAACGGGATGCGGATTTTTCAGGAGGAGATTTTCGGTCCGGTGTTGGCGGTGACGCCGTTCGCCGATTATGACGAGGCGATTCGGATTGCCAATGACACGCCGTATGGGTTGGGGGCGGGGGTGTGGAGTCGCGATGGCGCGTTGGCGTATCGGGCGGGCCGGGATATCAAGGCGGGTCGGGTGTGGACGAACACGTATCACCAGTATCCGGCGCATGCGGCGTTCGGTGGTTATAAGCAGTCCGGTATCGGTCGGGAGAACCACCTGATGATGCTCGATCACTACCAGCAGACCAAGAACCTGTTGGTGTCCTACGCGGCCAAGGGCCAGGGCTTCTTCTGAAGCCGGCGCCGACCAATCACGAATCCCCCGAACAACAAGACTTGGAGACGATCATGACACAGACCCTGGATCCCTCGGCCGCGATGCGCGCCGCCGTCGTCACCGAATTCGGTGCGCCGCTGCAGGTTTCGGAGACCGAACTGCCAACCCCCGGCCCGGGCGAGGCGTTGGTCAAACTGGAGACCTCCGGCGTGTGCCACACCGATCTGCATGCGGCGCAAGGTGACTGGCCGGTCAAACCCAGCCCGCCGTTCATCCCCGGTCACGAGGGTTGCGGCACCGTCGTCGCGCTCGGGCCGGGCGTCGAGGACCTCGCGGTCGGCGACAAGGTCGGCAACGCCTGGCTGTGGTCGGCGTGCGGCACCTGCGAGTACTGCCGCACCGGCTGGGAGACGCTGTGCGAAAAGCAGCGCAACGGCGGCTACTCGGTGGACGGCAGTTTCGGCAGCTACATGCTGGTCAACGCGGCCTATGCGGCGCGGATCCCCGACGGCGTCGATCTGGTCGAGGTGGCGCCGATCCTGTGCGCCGGCGTGACGGTCTACAAGGGCCTGAAGGTCACCGACACCCGGCCCGGCCAGTGGGTGGCGATATCCGGTGTCGGCGGCCTGGGACACGTTGCCGTGCAATACGCCCGGGCGATGGGGCTGCGGGTGGTGGCCATCGACATCGACGACGCCAAGCTGGCCCTGGCCACTCGGCTGGGCGCCGAGGTCACGGTGAACGCCAGGACCGCCGATGTCATCGCCGAGGTGCAGCAGGCCACCGGCGGCGTGCACGGGGTGCTGGTCACCGCGGTGCATCCGCAGGCCTTCGGCCAAGCCATCGGGCTGGCCCGCCGCGGCGGCACCATCGTGTTCAACGGCCTGCCGCCGGGCGACTTCCCGGCGCCGATCTTCGACATCGTGCTCAAGGGACTGACCATTCGGGGGTCGATCGTCGGCACCCGGCAGGACATGGTCGAGGCGCTGGACTTCTATGCCCGCGGGCTGATCCACCCGATCGTCGAGACGGCGGCGCTCGAGGACATCAACGAGGTGTTCGACCGGATGAAGCGCGGTGAGATCGACGGCCGCGTCGTCATCGACTACCGGTAGCCGGCCCCGCGCTGACCTACACTCGGCGCGGTGACCATCGGCCTGATCTGCGCCATCGAGTCCGAACTGGCCGCCCTCAGCGCCGCGCTGATCGCCGAAACGCACACCGACATCGCGCACACCCGGTTCGTCGAGGGCACCCTCGACGGGCACCGGGTGGTGCTGGTGGGCGCCGGGATGGGCAAGGTCAACACCGCGGTGGTGGCCACCCTGCTGATCGAACGGTTCGGCGCCCGCGCGGTGGTGTTCACCGGGGTGGCCGGCGGCCTGCGGCCGGACCTGAACGTCGGCGACGTGGTGATCGCCGACCGCGTCATCCAATGCGACGCCGGGCGGATCGAGGACGGCCGGCTGCGGGTCTACCAGCCCGGGCACGTCGAGTTCTTCAACCCGACCGACCGGCTGGGCTACGACACCGACCCGCAGCTGCTGGCCCGGGTCCGCGAGGCGCTGTCCGGGGTGCGGCTGGACGCCCGCGTCGTCTACGACACCGTGCTGACCGGCGACCAGTACCTGCACTGCGAGGACACCCGCAACCGGTTGCACGCCGAGTTCACCGGCGCGGCCATCGAGATGGAGGGCGGCGCGCTGGCCCAGGTCTGCGAGAGCTTCGGGGTGCGCTGGCTGGTCATCCGGGCGTTGTCGGACCTGGCCGGCCGGGATTCGATCCGGGACTTCGCCGCGTTCGGGGCCGCGGTTGCGCGCACCTCGGCGGCGATCCTGCGCAGCGTGCTGCCGGTGGTTTTGACCAGCGGTGACGACGGCCGGTAAGCTCCTGCGCTGGTGTGCGTGCCCGTTCTCGGGCTGTTGGACCCGGGTCAATGTCGGTCGCCGGGATTGTCCACATCGCACCTGTTGACCGGCATCTGGAATAACCGGAGAGGTAGATCTGTGCCTACATACACGCCGAAGGCGGGTGACACCACGCGTGCGTGGTACGTCATCGACGCCACCGACGTGGTGCTCGGCCGCCTTGCCGTCACCGCAGCGGATTTGCTGCGCGGCAAGGGCAAGCCGACATTCACGCCGAACACCGATGAGGGTGACTTCGTCATCATCATCAATGCCGAGAAGATTGCCCTGTCGGGCAACAAGCTCACCAAGAAGTTTGCCTACAGCCACTCCGGTTACCCCGGCGGCCTGCGCAAGCGCACCATCGGTGAGCTGCTGGAGAAGCACCCGACCCGGGTCGTGGAGAACGCGATCGTCGGGATGCTGCCGCACAACAAGCTGTCCCGGCAGGTCCAGAAGAAGCTGAAGGTCTACGCGGGCCCCAACCACCCGCACGCGGCCCAGCAGCCCCAGGTCTACGAGATCAAGCAGGTGAGCCAGTGACCGAGATCGAAACCACCGAGGTCGTGGAGGTCGTCGAGACCCCCGAGACCGTTGAGGTGTCCACCCCGCGTGAGCCGGTCTACATCGACCGTCCGATCCAGACCGTCGGCCGCCGCAAGGAGGCCGTCGTCCGCGTCCGCCTGGTGCCCGGCACCGGCAAGTTCGAGCTGGACGGCCGCACCCTGGAGAACTACTTCCCGAACAAGGTGCACCAGCAGCTGATCAAGGCCCCGCTGGTCACCGTGGATCGGCTGGAGAGCTTCGACATCTACGCCCACCTCGATGGTGGCGGCCCGTCCGGCCAGGCCGGCGCGCTGCGGCTGGCCATCGCCCGGGCGCTGATCCTGGTGTCGCCCGAGGACCGTCCGGCGCTGAAGAAGGCCGGCTTCCTGACTCGTGACCCGCGTGCCACCGAGCGTAAGAAGTACGGCCTGAAGAAGGCCCGTAAGGCGCCGCAGTACAGCAAGCGCTGATCGACCTGTCTGTCTCCACGGGCGGGCGTGCCGCAGTCTGGCACGCCCGCCCGCGGTGTATCGCAAACCTTGAGCGAAAGGGGCGGTGGTGGCCCGACTGTTCGGCACCGACGGCGTGCGAGGCCTCGCCAACCGCGAGCTGACCGCGGAACTGGCACTGGGACTGAGCTCGGCGGCCGCCCGCCGATTGTGCGTCGGCGAGCGCCGGCGCCGCACCGCCGTCGTCGGGCGCGACCCGCGGGCCAGCGGCGAAATGCTGGAGGCCGCGGTGATCGCCGGGCTGACCAGCGAGGGCGTCGACGTGCTGCGGGTCGGCGTGCTGCCCACCCCGGCGGTCGCCTACCTGACCGGCGGCTACGACGCCGACCTTGGCGTGATGATCTCCGCCTCGCACAACCCGATGCCCGACAACGGCATCAAATTCTTCGGCCCCGGCGGCCACAAGCTCGACGACGACACCGAGGACCGGATCGAGGAGCTCTACGCCGCGGGCCCCGGAGAGCGTCCGGTCGGGGCCGGCCTCGGCCGGGTGCTGGAGGCCCCCGACGCGCTGGACCGCTACCTGCGCCACGTCGGCAAGGCGGCCACCGCGCCGCTGGACGGGCTGACGGTGGTGGTGGACTGCGCGCACGGCGCCGCGTCGGCGGCCGCGCCGGCCGCCTACCGGGCGGCGGGGGCAACGGTGCTGGCGATCAACGCCGAGCCGGACGGGCTGAACATCAACGACGGCTGCGGCTCCACCCATCTGGACGTGGTGCGGGCCGCCGTCGCGGCGCACGGCGCCGATCTGGGCCTGGCCCACGACGGCGACGCGGACCGCTGCCTGGCGGTGGACGCCGAGGGCAACATCGTCGACGGTGACCACATCATGGTGGTGCTGGCCCTGGCGATGGCCGAATCCGCCGAGCTGGCGTCGAACACCCTGGTGGCCACCGTGATGAGCAACCTGGGCCTGCACCTGGCGATGCGCGAGGCCGGCATCGAGGTCCGCACCACCGCGGTCGGTGACCGCTACGTGCTGGAGGAACTGCGCGGCGGCTTCAGCCTCGGCGGTGAGCAGTCCGGGCACATCGTGCTGCCGGCATTCGGCACCACCGGCGACGGCATCGTCACCGGGCTGCGGCTGATGTCGCGGATGGCGGCCACCGGCCGTTCGCTGGCGCAGTTGGCCGCCGCAATGCGGACCCTGCCGCAGATCCTGATCAACGTGGCCGTCGCGGACAAGGCGACGGTCGCGGCCGCCCCCGAGGTGGCTGCGGCGGTGGCCGCCGCGGTGGCCGAGCTCGGCGACACCGGCCGGATCCTGCTGCGGCCCTCGGGCACCGAACCGCTGGTCCGGGTGATGGTCGAGGCCGCCGATGCCGACACCGCCGACCGGCTGGCGCGGCGGGTGGCCGACGCCGTCGCCGCGCACGGCTGAGGGGAACCGCCGGCGGGTTCGCCGCGTCAAAAGCGGGTATGGGAATTCCCGCCGGGACATCGGTTGACCTTGCCGCGGTCGACGCGGTGGCCGGGCGGTTCAACGCGCTGGCCGCTGGGCTCGCCGAGTGCGGGCGAAATGGTTTGTCGCGCCTGCTGTTTGACGGTGTGACGGCCGGCCGCGCACATCTGGCGGCGGGCCAGGGGGTACGCCGGGCCGTCGACCCGCTGGCCGCGGAGCTGGCCGCCTGGGCGCTGGCGGCCGCCGAGATCGGGGCCGGACTGTCCTGCGGGGCGCGGCGGTATCGCGACGCCGAGGCCGCCGCCGCGGCCGGACTGCGCTGAGCCGTGGCCGCCCGCTACGACGTCGCGGCCCGGCTGGCCGAGGGCCGCGAAGCGATCGAGGAGATCGGCGGATACGTGTGGGCCGCGCACCTGCGCGGGTTCCAGCATCCCGATCTGACCCTGCATCCGGGCCAGGTCCGGGACTGGTACGCCACCGAGGACGGCCTGGACCTGGCCGCATTGGACGCCGATTGCGCGACGCTGCGCGCGCTGGGGGAGCGGGCCGCCGAGGCGCTGCGCGACGGCGGCGAGCAGCGCCGGGCACTGGCCGCGGCGTGGGCCGGTGGTTCCGGCGGCGCCGCCCAGGGTTTCCTGGACCGGCACCTGGCCGCGGCCGAGCTGGTGTGCGGTCGGTTGCGCGGTGCGCTGCGCTGCTACGGCGGGCTGCGGGACCGACTGTGGGAGGCGGTGGACGCGAAGGTGTCCGCGGTGGCGGCGGTGCTGGGCGCGGCCGCCGGGCGGCGCGCCGACTGGCGGGCCGCGAGCGCTGCCGTGATCGCCGGCGGCACCGACGAAGCGGTGCTGCGGACCGTCGACGACGAGGTCAAACCCTTTGTTGTCCAGCATGTTTGCGGCGAGTGGCTGTCGGCGATGCGGACCGCGCTGGGCGCGGTCGACGAGGCCTGCCGCGGCGCGGCGGCCGAGCTGGCCGCCGCGCCGCCGGCATTTTTTGAGGTGCCCGGCGACCTGGTGCCGCCTCCGCCGATGGCTCTGGCCGGCCCGGGGATGGCGCCGCCGGCGGGCTCGGCAGCCGGTGCCCCGCCGCCCGGTGAGCCGCTCGGCGCACCGCCGCTCGGCGCCGAGCCGGTTCCGCCACCCACAACGGCTCCCACAACGCCTCCGGCAACGGTTCCCGCGGCGGCCGCGGTTCCGCCGCCCGCCCCGGATCCGGGTTTTGCCGCGCCGCCGAGCCCGGCGGGCTCCGGTGGGTCCCCGCTACCCGGATTGGGCATCCCGGATTTGGGCATCCCCGACTTCGGCGTCCCGGAGTCCGGCAGCCCCGATTTCGGGGCACTCGAAGATGTCGGCCCCGTCGATGAACCGGGCCCCGACGCCAACGAAGCTGAGCCCGAAGACGCTGAGCCCGAAGAAGCTGAGCCCGAAGAAGCTGAGCCCGAAGACGCTGAGCCTGAAGACGCTGAGCCCGAAGACGCCGATGACCCCGGCCCCGATGACGCCGATCCTGAAGACCCCGACGCCGATGACTCCGAGCCCGCAGACCCCGACGCCGCAGACCCCGAATCCGCCGCCGAGCCCGTGCTCGCGGAGCCGGAGGTTACCGCCGACCCGCCGGCCACCCCCTGTGAGATCGCTGCCGACGCGCTGCCCCAGGTGGGCGCCTGAACTGCGGGATTCAGCCGCGCAGCAGCGCGACGAACTTCTCCTCCGGCCCGGCCGGCGCCAGCTCGGGTGCCGGGGCGGAGGTCTTGGGCAGTTCGGCCTCGGCGTCGGCGAACGTCCGGTACTGCTTGTCGCCGGTCAGGGTGTAGAGCAGGTAGCCGGTCAGCAGGCCGCGGACGGCGCTCTGGGTCCGCCGGTCGGTGCCCGGCAGCCCGGCGAACCGGTGCAGCCGTCGTCCCGACGCCAGCCCACCCGGCGCGGCTTTGTCGACGATCCGCAGCGTCGCGCCCGGCCAGGCCGCCGCCAGCTGCAGCGAGTTCGCGGTGATGCTGAGCTCGTCGCCCGGCGCGCCGAACACCACGCCCGGGGTCCGCAGCGTCGCCGCCGGGGCGACCGCGTCGGGCTTGGTCACCGACGGGAAGACGGCGGCCGCGGTGCGCAGCCGGGACCCGAGCCCGGCGGTGGCGAACACCGCCGCCGATGCGCCGAAACCGTGCCCGGCCGCGGCCAGCTTGGCCGGGTCGACGCTGATCTTTCCGGGACCGAGCCGCACCCCGCAGATGATGTCCAGGGTGCTGCCCAGGTCGTGCGCCAGGTTCAGCACCGAGGGCACCGGCCCGGTCTCGGTCGCCGGTGCGGCCGCCACGATGCCCCAGGACGCCAGATGTTCGAGCAGTCCGGCGTATCCGGCGACGGGTGTGATCCAATCGTGGCCGAAGGCCAGCCCGGGCAGTCCGAAGCCGGATTCCGGGGTGTACACGATCCCCGGAACACCGGCAAAGGCCAGGTCACCGCGCAGAATGCGGTGCGGTCCGCGGTGGGTGAGCCGGGCGAGGAGTCCCTTGGGTCTGGCCACCCGATGAACCTAGCTCACCGTCGGCGACAGCGGGTGATGTGGGACTCTGCACTACCCTGGTCAGTCATGTGCGGAATCGTCGGCTACGTCGGGCCCAGACCGGCCTGTGGCATCGTCGTCGATGCGCTGCGCCGGATGGAATACCGCGGTTATGACTCCTCGGGCCTGGCCCTGGTGGACCCCGAGCAGGGTCTGGTGGTGCGGCGTCGCGCCGGTCGGCTGGCCAACCTGGAGGAGGAGCTGGCCGGCACCGATCCGGCGGAACTGGCGGGTACCACCGGTGTCGGGCACACCCGCTGGGCCACCCACGGCCGGCCCACCGACCGCAACGCCCACCCGCATCGGGACGCCTCCGGCCGGTTCGCCGTCGTGCACAACGGCATCATCGAGAACTTCGCGCCGCTGCGCGCCGAACTGGAGGACGACGGCGTCGAGTTCTCCAGCGACACCGACACCGAGGTGGCCGTGCACCTGGTCGCCCGCGCCTACCGCACCGGGGAGACCGCCGGGGACTTCGTCGCCTCGGTGCTGGCGGTGCTGCGCCGGCTGGAGGGCCACTTCACCCTGGTCTTCGCCAGCGCCGACGATCCCGGCACCATCGTGGCCGCGCGGCGGTCCACCCCGCTGGTGGTCGGGGTCGGAGACGGGGAGATGTTCATCGGCTCGGACGTGGCGGCGTTCATCGAGCACACCCGCGACGCCATCGAACTCGGCCAGGACACCGCCGTGGTGCTGCGCGCCGACGGCGCCGAGATCCTGGACTTCGACGGCAACGACTCCTCGGACCGGTCCCGGCTGTTTCACATCGACTGGGACCTGTCGGCCGCGCAGAAGGGCGGCTTCGACTACTTCATGCTCAAGGAGATCGCCGAGCAGCCGGCCGCCGTCGGCGACACCCTGCTGGGGCACTTCGCCGACAACCGGGTGATCCTCGACGAGCAGCGGCTCTCCGATCAGGAACTGCGCGACATCGACAAGGTGTTCGTGGTGGCCTGCGGGACCGCCTACCACGCGGGTCTGGTCGCCAAGTACGCCATCGAGCATTGGACCCGGCTGCCGGTCGAGGTCGAGTTGGCCAGCGAGTTCCGCTACCGGGACCCGGTGCTGGACCGCGGCACCCTGGTGGTGGCGGTGTCGCAGTCCGGCGAGACCGCCGACACCCTGGAGGCCGTCCGGCACGCCAAGGATCAGAAGGCCAAGGTGCTGGCGATCTGCAACACCAACGGCAGCCAGATCCCGCGGGAGTGCGACGCGGTGCTCTACACCCGGGCCGGGCCGGAGATCGGCGTCGCGGCCACCAAGACCTTCCTCGCCCAGATCGTGGCGGCGTACCTGGTCGGGCTGGCGCTGGCCCAGGCCCGCGGCACCAAGTACCCCGACGAGGTGGCCCGCGAGTACCGCGAGCTGGAGGCGATGCCCGACCTCGTCGGGCGGGTGATCGACCGGATGGATCCGGTCACCGAGCTGGCCCAGCGCTTCGCCGCGTCCCCGACGGTGCTGTTCCTGGGGCGGCACGTCGGTTACCCGGTGGCGCTGGAGGGTGCGCTCAAGCTCAAGGAGCTGGCCTACATGCACGCCGAGGGGTTCGCCGCCGGCGAGCTCAAGCACGGCCCGATCGCGCTGATCGAGGACGATCTGCCGGTGATCGTGGTGATGCCCTCGCCCAAGGGCGCGCCGCTGCTGCACTCCAAGCTGCTTAGCAACATCCGCGAGATCCAGGCCCGCGGCGCGGTCACCATCGTCATCGCCGAGGAGGGCGACGAGACGGTGCGCCCGTACGCCGACCACCTGATCGAGCTGCCCGCGGTGTCGACGCTGCTGCAGCCGTTGCTGGCGACCATCCCGCTGCAGGTCTTCGCGGCCTCGGTGGCCCGGGCCCGCGGCTACGACGTCGACAAGCCGCGGAACCTGGCCAAGAGCGTCACCGTCGAGTAGCGCGCGGGCGACGGAGCGGGGCGACGGAGGAGCCCCAGCGCAGGAGTCCGTGGCGCGGATCGGCGCGGGGATGCCGTCGAGTAGGAGTCCGCGGCGGAGCCTGCACAAATGGGGTGAAATTCAGGGGTCCAAGTGGATTATCCAGATGAGTCCGCTCCCAGCGGACATCTGTGCAGACCCGGGCGTGATCGCGCGGTGACTCAGCCCATCCCCGGCATGCCGTTGGGCCCGATCGTCGGCGGCGGCATGAAGCACGGCGGTATTCCCGGGGCGTACGGCGGGGTGCAGGGCTGCGGGGTGCACGGCGAGCCGTTGTAGTACGACACCATTCCCGGCGGGCAGACCTGGGTGATCGGCATGATGCACGGCGGCATCATGCCCTGCTGAAACGGCGGCTGGCAGGGCTGCGGCGTGCACTGATTGCCGTCGAAGCCGGACACCTGATTCGGCGGGCAGATCGGGATCGGGTTGTCGGCGGTCGCTGTCGGCAGCATCGGGGAGATCAGCCCGTACGGCGCCACCAGCGCCGCCGCGAACAGCCACCGAAGGTTCCTCGCCATGCCGCAACCATAGCGGCCGCGCCGTGGCGGACACTGAACCGATGACGTCCACGGTGCTCGGGCCGACCCTGCTGGTGGTCTGCGCGGTGCTGGCGCTGCTGGCGGCGCTGGTCTACCGGCTGGCCGACCTGGGGCCATGGTGGGTGGTGCCGAGCGCCTCGGTGCGGGCCGCGGTGCAGCTGGCGGCGGTGGCGGTGGTGTTGACGGCCGCGATGGCGCGGCTGTGGTCGTCGCTGCTGATTCTGCTGGTGATGTTCAGCGTGGCCGCGGCGACGGCGGCGCGGCGCAGCAGGGCCGCGCGCGGCTCCTGGTGGTTGGCGGCGCCGATTGCGCTCGGGCTGGCATCGGTGCTGCCGCTGCTGCTGGTCACCGACCTGGTGCCGCTGACCGGCGTCGCGCTGGTGCCGATCACCGGAATCCTGTTGGGCGGCACCATGACCGCGGTCAGCCTGGCGGCCCGCCGGGCGCTGGACGCGCTGGGTACCGGCGTGGGAGAGGTGGAGGCGGCGCTGAGCCTGGGGTTCCTGGAGCGCGAGGCGCGGCTGCTGGTCATCCGGGAGTCGGCTCCGGATGCGCTGCTGCCGAGCGTGGATCAGGCGCGAACCGCCGGGCTGGTCACCCTGCCGGGCGCCTTTGTCGGGGTGTTGTTGAGCACCGGGTCGGCCGCCCAGGCCGGCGCCGTTCAGGTGCTGGTGCTGGTCGGGCTGCTGCTGGCGCAGAGCTGCGCGGTCGCGGTGACCATCGAGCTGGTCGCGCACGGCCGGCTCGTCAGGCCCGACCCGGCACGCCGGGGCTGATCCGCGTGCCATTCTGGTCCTCATGCGGCACTACTACTGCGCCCAACAGATCCGCGCGGCCGAGGCCCCGCTGCTGGCCGCCCTGCCCGACGGGGCGCTGATGCGCCGGGCCGCCTGGCCGCTGGCGGTCGCGATCGCCGCCGAACTGCGCCGCCGCACCGGTGCGGTGGCCGGCCGGCGGGTGTGCGCGGTGGTGGGCTCCGGCGACAACGGCGGCGACGCGCTGTGGGCGGCAACCTTCCTGCGCCGCCGCGGCGCGGCCGCCGACGCGGTGCTGCTCAACCCCGACCGCGCCCACCGCGCGGCGCTGGCCGCGTTCCGGGCGGCTGGCGGGCGAATCGTTGAAAGTATCCTGCCCGCAACCGATTTGGTGATCGACGGGGTGGTCGGCATCGGCGCGACCGGTCCGCTGCGGCCGGCCGCGGCGGAACTCTTCGCGGCCAACACCGCCCCGGTCGTCGCCGTCGACACCCCCAGCGGCGTGCACGTCGAGACCGGCGAAATCACCGGCCCCGCGGTGCGTCCGGCACTCACGGTGACCTTCGGCGGCCTGAAACCGGTGCATGCGCTGGCCGACTGCGGCCGGGTCGAACTCGTCGACATCGGCCTGGAGCTGCCCGAGTCTGACCTGCGCGGCATGCAGGCCGCCGACGTCGCCGCCCGCTGGCCGGTTCCCGGCCGCGCCGACGACAAGTACACCCAGGGGGTCACCGGGGTGCTGGCCGGTTCGGCGACGTACCCGGGCGCGGCGATCCTGTGCGCCGGCGCCGCCGTCGCGAGCCACTCGGGCATGGTGCGCTACGCCGGCCCGGCCGCCGCGGAGGTGGTGTCGCACTGGCCGGAGACCATCGCGGTCGCCGATCACCGCGCCGCCGGCCGGGTGCAGGCTTGGGTGGTCGGGCCGGGGCTGGGCACCGGCCACGACGCGTCGGCGGTGCTGCGCTTCGCGCTGGCCACCGACCTGCCGGTGCTCGTCGACGCCGACGCGCTGACCGTGCTGGCCGCTCACCCCGAGCTGGTCGCCGACCGCGCGGCGCCCACCCTGCTGACCCCGCACGCCGGGGAGTTCGCCCGGCTGGCCGGGCGGCCGCCCGGGCCCGACCGCCTCGGCGCCGCCCGCGCCCTGGCCGCCCGCCTCGGCGCCACGGTGCTGCTCAAGGGCAATGTCACCGTGATCGCCGGCCCGGACGGCCCGGCCTACCTGAACCCCGCGGGGAACTCCTGGGCGGCCACCGCCGGCTCCGGCGACGTGCTCAGCGGCGTCATCGGCGCGCTGCTGGCCGCCGGGCTGCCGGTGGCCGAGGCGGCCGCCGCGGGCGCGTTCGTGCATTCGGCGGCCGCCGATCTGGCCGCGAAAGACCCCGGCCCGGCGGCGGTCCCGATTTCCGCCACGCGGATACTCGGCCACCTGCGAGCGGCGCTGGCGACAATTCTGTAGACAGGACACCATGCCGTACATCTCGCAGTCCTCGATCACCCCGGCCTACACCGGCCGGATGTCCGTCGCCCCGATCCCCGCGCTCCGGTTGCCCGACGAGTCGATGGACCCCGGCCAGGTGTACCGGTTCGTCCACGACGAGCTGATGCTCGACGGCAGCTCGCGGCAGAACCTGGCCACCTTCGTGACCACCTGGATGGATCCCGAGGCCGAGCAGTTGATGGCCGAAACCTTCGACAAGAACATGATCGACAAGGACGAGTACCCGATCACCGCTGCGATTGAGCAGCGCTGCGTGTGCATGGTGGCCGACCTGTTCCACGCCGAGGACCTGCGGGACGACGACCCGTCCAGCGCGGTCGGGGCGTCCACCGTGGGCTCCAGCGAGGCGGTGATGCTCGGTGGGCTGGCGATGAAGTGGCAGTGGCGCCGGCGGTTTGAGGCCCGGCACGGCAAGGACGCCTGGCGCGGCCGGACCCCGAACCTGGTGCTGGGCTCCAACGTTCAGGTGGTGTGGGAGAAGTTCTGCCGTTACTTCGACGTCGAGGCGCGCTACCTGCCGATGGCCGAAGGCCGCTACACCATCACCCCCGAGCAGGTGGTCGAGGCGGTCGACGAGGACACCATCGGCGTGGTCGCGATCCTGGGCACCACCTACACCGGTGAGCTGGAACCGGTCGCCGAGATCTGCGCCGCGCTGGACGCGCTGGCCGAAAAGCGGCCCGAGTGCGACATTCCGGTGCACGTCGACGCGGCCAGCGGCGGTTTTGTCGTGCCGTTCCTGCAGCCCGAGCGGGTGTGGGACTTCCGGCTGCCCCGGGTGGTCTCGATCAACGTCAGCGGCCACAAGTACGGGCTGACCTATCCGGGGATCGGGTTCGTGGTGTGGCGCAACGCCGACGCGTTGCCCGAGGATCTGATCTTCCGGGTGAACTACCTCGGCGGGGAGATGCCGACGTTCACGCTGAACTTCTCCCGGTCCGGCAACCAGGTGGTGGGCCAGTACTACAACTTTCTGCGACTGGGCCGCGACGGCTACACCACGGTGATGCGGACGCTGCGGCAGATCGCGCAGTGGCTGGCCCGCGAGCTCGCGGAGATGTCCCGCTTCGAGGTCATCAGCGACGGCACCGAGCTGCCGGTGCTGGCCTTCCGGCTGATCGGCGACCCCGGGTACACGGTGTTCGACGTCTCGGCCGGGCTGCGCCAGTACGGCTGGCAGGTGCCGGCCTACACCATGCCCGCCGACGCCACCGACGTCGCGGTGCTGCGGATCGTGGTCCGCGAGGGCTTCTCGATGAACCTGGCCCGGGCCATGCGCGACGACATTGTCGAGGTGCTGGCCAAGCTGGACCGGCTGCGCCCGGGTGGGTTTGCCACGGAGGAGCATTTCGCCCACTGAGGGCGGGCCTGGGACAATGGCGGGCGGTGATGACTGAACCCGCCCCGAGCAGGGCCCCCGCTGACCCGTCGGTGACCCCGACGGTCCTTGTCGACCTCGACGCAATCGCCGCGAACGTCGCCGTGCTGCGCGATTCCGCCGGATCGGCGCAGGTCATGGCGGTGGTGAAGGCCGACGGCTACGGACACGGCGCCGCCGCGGTGGCCCGGGTGGCGCTGGCCGCCGGGGCCGCCGAGCTGGGCGTTGCCACCGTCGGGGAGGCGCTGGCGCTGCGCGCCGACGGCGTCGACGCCCCGTTGCTGGCCTGGCTGCACCCGCCGGGCACCGATTTCGGTCCGGCGCTGCTCGCCGGGATCGGGCTGGGCGTCAGCTCACGGCGCCAGCTCGGTGAGGTGCTCGACGCCGCCGAGCGCACCGGACAGACCGCCGCGGTCACCGTCAAGGCCGACACCGGCCTGAACCGCTCCGGGGTCCCCGCCGAGGACTTCGACGCGCTGATCGACGACCTCGGCCGCGCGGCGGCCGCCGGGGCGGTGCGGGTGGACGGCCTGATGTCGCACCTGGCCTGCGCCGACGAGCCCGGGCACCCCGCCAACGACGCGCAGGCCGGGTTGCTCGCCGACCTGCGGGCCGCCGCCGAGCGCCGCGGGGTGCGGTTCCGGGTCGCGCACCTGGCCAATTCGGCGGCCACCCTGACCCGCCCGGACCTGGCCTTCGACGTGGTCCGCCCGGGCATCGCGGTGTACGGGCTCAACCCGGTGCCGCGGTACAGCGACGCGCCGCTGACCCCGGCGATGACGCTGAGCGCCCCGGTGACGATGGTCAAACGGGTCCGCGCCGGCGCGGGGGTGTCCTACGGGCACACCTGGACCGCCGAGCGTGACACCACCGTCGCGCTGATCCCGCTCGGCTACGCAGACGGGGTGTTCCGCGCGCTCAGCGGTCGGCTGCAGGTCGCCATCAACGGGCGGCGCTACCCGAACGTGGGCCGGATCTGCATGGACCAGTTCGTGGTGGACCTGGGCCCCGGGACGGTCGATGTCACCGAGGGCGACGCGGCGCTGCTGTTCGGCCCCGGCTCCGCCGGTGAGGCCACCGCCACCGATGTCGCCGAGCTGATCGACACCATCGACTACGAGGTGGTCACCAGCCCGCGCGGCCGGGTGACCCGCCGGTATCGGGGCGGTGCCCGATGAAGGACACCCGCAACAACCGGCGCTGGCTGGCCGGCGCGGCCGGCATCGGCACGGTCGGGACGGTGGCCGGCATGTCCACCGCCCGGGCGGTGGCCCGGCGCCGCGGCCGGGATCCGCACCGCGGCGAGGACTTTGGCGTGTTCGACGCCGACCGCAGCTGCGTGGTGACCACCCCCGACGGGGTGGACCTGCAGATCCGCGAGGTCGGGCCTGCCGACGCCCGGGTCACCGTGGTGTTTTCGCACGGCTTCTGTAACAGCATGCGCGCCTACCACTTTCAGCGCCGCGACATGGTCGAGATGTGGGGCGAGCAGGTCCGGATGGTGTTCTACGACCAGCGCGGCCACGGCGAATCCACCGCCGGGGACCCGGCCAGCTACTCCATCGACCAGCTCGGCCGGGACCTGGAGACGGTGCTGAAACTGCTGACGCCGCGCGGTTCGGTGGTGCTGGTCGGCCATTCGATGGGCGGCATGACCGTGCTGTCGCATGCCCGTCAGCACCCGGAGCGCTACGGCACCACCATCTCCGGTGCCGCGATCATCTCCTCGGCCGCCCAGGGCCTGTCCCGGTCCCCGCTCGGGGAGATCCTGCAGAACCCGGCGCTGGAGGCGGCCCGGTTCACCGCCCGCTACGCGCCCGGGGTGATCCAGCGGGGCCGCGGCCTGGCCCGGTCGGTGCTGGCCCCGGTGCTGCAGGCCGCCTCGTTCGGCAACGACGAGGTCAGCCCTACGGTGGCCCGGTACAACGACGGGATCATCCATCGCACCCCGGTGCCGACCATGGTCGGCTTCCTGCACGCGCTGAGCGTGCACGACGAGGTCGACGGCCTGCCCGCGCTGGCCCGGGTGCCGGTGCTGATCGCCTGCGGCTCCGCGGATGTGCTGACCACCCCGGAGCACTCCCTGGAGATGGCCGCCGAACTGCCCGGCGCCGAACTGCTGATCGTCGGCGACGCCGGCCACATGGTGCAGTTGGAGGAGCCCGAGGTGATCAACGACGCGCTGCAGCGGCTGGTGGTCCGGGCCACCCCGAACCGGATGGTCGCGCTGACCCGCCGGGTGCGCTACCGGCTGCGGACCCGTGGCTGAACCCGCGCGGATCCCCGACGGGTCGGCGGTGCTGGACACCGCCGAGGACACCCTGGTGCTGGGCGCCCGGATCGGCGCCGGCCTGTCCGCCGGCGACGTGGTGGTGCTGGCCGGGCCGCTGGGAGCCGGAAAGACCATGCTGACCAAGGGCATTGCCGCGGGCATGGACGTCGACGGCCCGGTCACCTCGCCGACCTACGTGCTGGCCCGGGTGCATCCCGCCCGCCGGGCCGGCGCACCCGACCTGGTGCACGTCGACGTCTACCGACTGCTGGACCACGCCACCGATCTGCTCGGCGAATTGGATTCGCTGGACCTGGACACCGACCTGGAGGAGGCCGTCGTGGTGGTCGAGTGGGGCGAGGGCCTGGCCGAGCGGCTCTCCGAGCGGCACCTCGATGTCCGGCTGGACCGGGCCGTCGACTCCGAGACCCGCACCGCGGTGTGGAGCTGGGGGGCACCGCGATGAGCCGCGTGGTGCTCGCCCTGGACACCGCCACCCCGGCGGTGACCGCGGGGCTGATCCGGCTCGGCGGCGCGCGGCCCGAGCTGCTGGCCGAGCGGATCACCGTGGACCCCCGCGCGCACGCCGAGCGGCTGACCCCGAATGTGCTTGCCGCGCTGGCGGATGCGCAGCTGGAGATGGCGGCGCTGGCCGCGGTGGTGGTCGGCTGCGGGCCGGGGCCGTTCACCGGGCTGCGGGTCGGGATGGCCACCGCCGCGGCATTCGGTCAGGCGCTCGGCATCCCGGTGCACGGGGTGTGCAGCCTGGACGCGATCGCCGCGGGAACCTCGGGACAGCTGCTGGTGGTCACCGACGCGCGCCGGCGCGAGGTGTACTGGGCGCGTTACCGCGACGGAGTCCGGACCGGCGGGCCGGGCGTCAGCGCGCCCGCCGACGTCGCGGTGGACGGCGTGGCCGCGGTGGCCGGACCGGCCGCGGTCGCCGCGCAGTTCGGCCTCCCGGTGATCGACCGGGAGTACCCGTCGGCGCTGGGACTTGTTGGCGCGGTGCCGGATTGGGCTGCCGAACCGGAGCCGCTGGTGCCGCTGTACCTGCGCCGCCCGGATGCCCGGACGCTGGCGGAGCGGGGGCTGGCGTGACCGATCCGCAGCCCGGCGTCGTCGTGCTGGACGCCCTGACCCGCGCCGACGGCGCGCGCTGCGGCGAACTGGAGGCGCTGCTGTTTCCCGGCGACGACCCGTGGCCGGCGCGGGCGTTCGTCGAGCAACTCGGTGCACCGCAGAACCATTACGTCGCCGCGCGGCTGGACGGCCGGCTGGTCGGCTACGCCGGGGCGGCCCGGCTGGGCGTGCGGCCGCCGTTCGAGTACGAGGTGCACACCATCGGCGTGGATCCGGCGCAGCAGGGCCGCGGCATCGGGCGGCGGCTGCTGGCCGACCTGCTGGCGTTCGCCGCCGACGGGCCCACCTTCCTGGAGGTCCGCACCGACAACGCGGCGGCCCTGGCGCTCTACCAGAGCGTCGGGTTCGTCACGGTCGGAGTGCGCAAGCGGTACTACCCGGGCAGCCGGGCCGATGCGTTCACCATGCGCCGCGATCCCGAGGAGACCACATGACCGTGCGACGGGGCACCACCGTGCTGGCCATCGAAAGTTCCTGCGACGAAACCGGTGTCGGGATCGCCGAACTCGACGCCGACGGCGGAATCACCCTGCTGGCCGATGAGGTGGCCTCCAGCGTCGACGAGCACACCCGTTACGGCGGGGTGGTGCCCGAGATCGCCTCGCGGGCGCACCTGGAGGCGCTCGGGCCGACGATGCGCCGGGCGCTGGACACCGCCGGGATCGACCGGCCCGACGTCGTCGCGACCACGATCGGCCCGGGCCTGGCCGGGGCGCTGCTGGTCGGGGTCGCCGCGGCGAAGGCCTACGCCGCCGCCTGGGGCGTGCCGTTCTACGCCGTCAACCACCTCGGCGGGCATTTGGCCGCCGACGTCTACGCGCACGGGCCGCTGCCGGAATGCGTTGCGCTGCTGGTATCCGGTGGGCACACCCACCTGCTGCACGTCCGGTCGCTGGGGGAGCCGATCGTCGAGCTCGGCAGCACGGTGGACGACGCGGCGGGGGAGGCCTACGACAAGGTGGCCCGGCTGCTGGGCCTGGGCTACCCGGGCGGCCGGGTGCTCGACGAGTTGGCCCGCACCGGCGACCCGGGCGCGATCGTGTTCCCGCGCGGGATGACCGGGCCGCGCGATGACCCGTACGTGTTCAGCTTCTCCGGGCTCAAGACCGCGGTGGCCCGCTACCTGGAGGCCAACCCCGACGCATCGCCGGCCGACATCGCCGCCGGCTTTCAGGAATCCGTCGCCGATGTGTTGACCCGCAAGGCGGTTCGCGCGGCGACCGATCTCGGGGTCGGCACGCTGCTGATCGGCGGCGGGGTGGCCGCCAACTCGCGGCTGCGGGAGCTGGCCGAACAGCGTTGCGCGGCAGCAGGATTAACGCTGCGGGTGCCCCCGCCGCGGCTGTGCACCGACAACGGCGGGATGATCGCGGCGTTCGCCGCGCAGCTGCTGGCCGCCGGGGCCGCGCCGTCACCGTTGACGGTGGCCAGCGACCCGGGGCTGCCGATCGTCGCGAGCCAGGTGTCATGAGCGACGCCGCGGCGATCACCGAACTGCTCTATCGCTACGCCGAACTCATCGACGACGGGGACTTCGACGGGGTCGGCGTGCTGCTGGGCCGCGGCACCTTCATGGGGGTGGCCGGTGCGGCCGCGATTGGGGAACTGTTCGCCGCGACCACCCGTCGTCACCCGGATTCCGGCGGCACCCCGCGGACCCGGCACCTGGTGCTCAACCCGATCGTGCAGGTTGACGGGGACCGGGCGACCGCGCGCTCGACGTTCTGTGTGGTGCAGCGGACCGAGACGCTGCCGTTGCAGCCCATTGTGGTCGGGCGGTACCGGGACGCCTTTGCCCGCGACGCCGACGGCTGGTACTTCACCGAGCGCATTGTCCAGGTGGAGATGGTCGGCGACGTGTCCGAGCATCTGCTGATGGACCTCGGCTGAGCTCAGCGGCGCGCGCGCAGCGCGGCCAGCGCGACCTCCGCGGCATTGGCGCCGCACATCCCGTGTGCCCCGGGCCCCGGCGGGGTGGCCGCCGAGCAGAGATACCGCCCGGGCGTGCCGAGCGCGTACGGCCGCAACGTGACCCGCGGACCGAACACCAGCTGCCGGATGTCCTTGGCCCCGGTGAGAATGTCTCCGCCCACGTAATTGGCGTTGTAGCAGGACATTTCGGTCGTTGAGCGGGTGCGGTAGCCGACGATCCGATCGCGGAAGCCGGGGGCGAACCGTTCGATCTGGGCGATGATCGCCTCGGTGGCGTCGCCGGTGTACCCGTGCGGGACGTGCGCATAGGACCACAGCGGGTGCACGTCGCCCACCGAGCGCGCTGGGTCGGCGAGGTACTGCTGGCCGACCAGCACGAAGGGCCGCTGCGGCATCTGCCCCGCGTTCACCGCGCGCTCGGTGGCGGCGATCTCGGCGTAGTCGCCGCCCAGGTGCACGGTCCCGGCCCGGGCGGCGGCCGGATGGGTCCACGGCACCGGCCCGTCGACGGCGAAGTCCACCTTGAAGGCGCCCGGGCCGTACCGGAACCGGGCCAGCGCCCGGGAGATCCGGGACGGCAACCGGTCGCCGAGGATGTCTGCCACGGCGGTGGGAGCCAGGTCGAACATGGTGATGTCGGCCGGCGGCAACTGATCGGCGGAGTCGACGCGCACCCCGGTCTCGATGGTGCCGCCCAGGTCGGCGAGCTTGGCGGCCAGCGCGGCGGTGATGGCCTGCGAGCCGCCGGCGGCCACCGCCCAGCCGTGCCGGTGCCCGGCGGTCAGGATGCCCAGCCCGATCGCCGAGGTCAGCGGCAGGTGCAGCGGCCGGAACGCGTGCGCGGCGACGCCGCCGAACAGCGCGCGGGCGGCCTCGGTGCGGAACACCCGGGCCAGCGCGGATGCCGGCAGCACCGTCGGCACGCCGAATCGGGCCAGCGTCAGCGGGTGCGCCGGAATGTGCAGCAGGGGCCGGGTGATGTCCTGCGCCAGGGTGTCGTAGCTGGCCGACGGCCCGTCGAACAACGCTCGCCAGCGCGCGCCGTCGCGGCCGAGGCCGGCCGCGGTCTGCTCGACCGACCGGTGCAGCACCCCGGCCGAGCCGTCGTCGAGCGGGTGGACGCAGTCGATCTCGGGCCAGCGCCAACTCAGCCCGTAGCGCTCCAGGTCCAGGCCGGTCAGGAACGCCGAGCCGACGGCCATCGGATGGATGGCCGAGCAGTCATCGTGCAGCAGGCCGGGCACGATCGCTTCGCCGGACCGGGTGCCGCCGCCGATCGTCGGGGCCGCCTCCAACACGGTGACCGTCATGCCCGCCGCGGCCAGGGTGACGGCGGCGGCCAGGCCGTTGGGCCCGGCGCCGACCACGACGGCGGTGTTCATACCCGTGACGCTACGTCAGAAGGGTGGTGGGTCGTGGTAGTCCGGTGGTGGGGTGCGGTTTTCGGCTTTGGCTTTGGCGATGATGGCGGCGCGTTCGGTGGCGGCTTGGGCGGCGTTGGCGGCGCGTTCGGTGGTGATGTGTTGGGCGCGGGTTTTGCTGCGGGGTTGTTTTCGGGTGGGCATCATCACGGTGGCGCCGGGGCTGCGGGTTTTTCGGGTGGGTGGTCGTGGTGGTGGGGCTGGCCCGGTGGTGGTGTTCCAGTCGGGGAACAGGAGGTGGCTCAGTGGTTTTTGGGTGTAGCTGTGGCCGGTGGGGGTGGTGATGGTGAGGGTGCCGTCGGGGGTCATGGTGTCGGTCCAGCCGGGCCAGAAGGTTTTGAGTAGGTGGTGCAGTCGGCAGCGGGGTCCGAGGTTGGCGGGGTGGGTGGGTCCGCCGTTGTTGCGGGCGATGATGTGGTCGAGGTCGCAGTCGGTGGCGGGGCGGTCGCAGCCGGGGTGGCGGCAGGTGATGTCGCGGGAGCGGATGAACTCGTCGAGTCGGGCGGAGGGCCGGTAGCGGGGTTCGGCGGGGCCGGTGGGGGTGGTGACGGTGCGGATGCGGGCGCCGTGGGCGATGAGGTCGGCCAGCAGTGGGGCGGGGATGGTGGCTCCGGAGCGGCCCGGGACGATGCCCGAGGGTGCGGGGGTGCCGGGCTCGGGGCGCAGTTCGGTGCTGTTGTTCCCGCGGGTGGTGCGGGGGTTTTTGCCGGTGCCGTGGATGGAGGTGCGGGCGGCTCGGGCCAGTGCCGCGGGGGTGGCGGTGGCGGCGTTGGCCAGGATGTGGATGGTGATGTGGGTGGCGGGGTGGGGCCCGGTTTTGGCGGTGCAGTCGGGGTCCTCGCAGGCGCAGGTGAGGTGGTCGGTGTGGGCGGCCAGGGCGCCGAGGGCGTCGGCGCGGCGTTGGGCCAGGGTGCGGGGGTCGTCGTCGCAGACGCTTTTGGCCATGGCGGTCAGGGTGGCGTCGAGCAGGGCGGCGTCGGGGGTGGCGAGTCGGCCGTAGAGGGCGGTCAGGCCGTCGCGGTCGGTGCGGGGGTCGCCGATGGTGATGTCGCGGCTGCGGATGGTGGTGCGGGCGCGGCGGACGGCGTCGGGGTCGTGGCGGTCGACGATGGTGTCGATGGCCTGGTCGAGTTTGTAGTTCGACAGTGGGCCCCAACTGGTGGCGGCGTCGGCGAGGTCGGTGTCGACCTGGGTCAGGGCGGTGGGGTCGTTGATCAGGGCGGTGCGGTGGGCGATGGTGGTGGCGGTGGCCGCGGTGATGTGGCCGCCGAGTAGTAGGGCGCCGATGGCGGGGAGTCGGTCGCGTAGGGCCAGGCCGGTGTCCATCAGGTTCATTGCGCGGCCGTGGTGCAGGGTCAGGGCGGCGGCGATTTCGGCGGCGGCGTTGTCCCAGTCGTCGCAGCCCCAGGAGGGGTGTAGGGCTTGGTCGCAGCGGCGGTGGGCGAATTCGGCCAGGGCGGCCAGGCGCCGGGCTTCTATCGCGGCGGTGATGCGGGTGGCGTCGGTGATGGTGTCGATCAGGGCGGCGTCGTCCAGGGCGGTGAGTTCCCCGGGGTCGTACACCGTTGATTCGAACATACTGTCTAATCTACGCCCGGTTTGCGACACTCGCCAGGGCAAATCCACCCGTATCGAATAATTGTTCGATAAGATTTTCGGCCGCCTTGGCGGGATGGGCCGGTGCCGTTCGCCCACAGCGAGCATCGCCGATTCCGCACAGCCCTGCCCTTGAGTGCTAGCACTCGGATGTATAGAGTGCTAGGCGGCAGGTGGATATCCCCTGTGTCGGCACCCGCGACGACGATGCGAGGGGCTTGGCCATCTGCCGATACCTGGTAACAACGGTCCGGGCCAGGTCCCGGACCACAACCTCATTAGTGAAGGGGCTCCACATCGTGGCGAGCGTGAACATCAAGCCGCTTGAGGACAAGATCCTCGTGCAGGCCAACGAGGCCGAGACCACGACCGCGTCCGGTCTGGTCATCCCCGACACCGCCAAGGAGAAGCCGCAGGAAGGCACCGTCGTCGCAGTTGGCCCCGGCCGCTGGAATGAAGACGGCGACGAGCGGATTCCGCTGGACGTGTCGGAGGGCGACGTGGTCATCTACAGCAAGTACGGCGGCACCGAGATCAAGTACAACGGCCAGGAGTACCTGATCCTGTCGGCGCGCGACGTGCTGGCTGTCATCGGCAAGTAAACGAATCGTGTTCCGCCCCGGAGATTCCCGCACATTCGGGTGGTCTCCGGGGCGGTGCGCGTCCAGCAGCCAATCACGTCCGGCAAGAGGGAAATAATTTTGAGCAAGCTAATTGAGTTCAACGAGTCAGCGCGCCGGGCCCTGGAGGCCGGCGTCGACAAGCTCGCCGACGCCGTCCGGGTCACTCTGGGCCCGCGCGGCCGGCATGTGGTGCTGGCCAAGGCATTCGGCGGTCCGGTCGTCACCAACGACGGCGTGACGATCGCCCGCGAGATCGACCTGGAAGACCCGTTCGAGAACCTCGGCGCGCAGCTGGTGAAGTCGGTGGCCACCAAGACCAACGACGTCGCCGGCGACGGCACCACCACCGCGACCGTGCTGGCGCAGGCCCTGGTGCGGGCCGGCCTGCGCAACGTCGCCGCCGGTGCGAACCCGATCGCGCTGGGCGCCGGCATCGGCAAGGCCGCCGACGCGGTCTCCGACGCGCTGCTGGCCGCCGCCAACCCGGTGTCCGGCGAGGGCGCCATCGCGCAGGTCGCCACGGTGTCCTCGCGCGACGAGGAGGTCGGCGCGCTGGTCGGCGAGGCGATGACCAAGGTCGGCAACGACGGCGTGGTGTCCATCGAGGAGTCCTCCACGCTGAACACCGAGCTGGAGATCACCGACGGCGTCGGCTTCGACAAGGGCTTCCTGTCGGCCTACTTCGTCACCGACTTCGACCTGCAGGAGGCGGTTCTCGACGACCCGCTGATCCTGCTGCACCGCGACAAGATCAGCTCGCTGCCGGATCTGCTGCCGCTGCTGGAGAAGGTTGCCGAATCCGGCAAGCCGCTGCTGATCATCGCCGAGGACGTCGAGGGTGAGCCGCTGTCGACCCTGGTCGTCAACGCAATCCGTAAGACGCTCAAGGCCGTTGCCGTCAAGGCGCCGTTCTTCGGCGATCGCCGCAAGGCGTTCCTGGAGGACCTCGCCGTCGTCACCGGCGCCCAGGTGGTCAACCCCGACGTCGGCCTGACGCTGCGGGAGGCCGGCCTCGACGTGCTGGGCACCGCCCGCCGGGTCACCGTCAGCAAGGACGCCACGGTGATCGTCGACGGGGGTGGCAGCAAGGAGGCCATCGCCGATCGGGTCCGGGTGCTGCGCGCCGAGATCGAGACCAGCGATTCGGACTGGGACCGCGAGAAGCTGCAGGAGCGGCTGGCCAAGCTGGCCGGCGGCGTCGCGGTCATCAAGGTCGGTGCGGCCACCGAGACCGCGCTCAAGGAGCGCAAGATGCGCGTCGAGGACGCGGTCGCCGCGGCCAAGGCCGCGGTCGAGGAGGGCGTCATCCCCGGTGGCGGTTCGGCGCTGGTGCAGGCCCGCGCCGCGCTGGAGTCGCTGCGCGGTTCGCTGCCCGGTGACGAGGCGCTCGGCGTCGACGTCTTCGAGGCCGCGATCACCGCGCCGCTGTTCTGGATCGCCGCCAACGCCGGCCTCGACGGTGCGGTCGTGGTCAGCAAGGTTGCCGAACTGCCTGCGGGACAAGGCTTCAACGCCGCGACCCTGAGCTACGGAGACCTGGTTGCCGAGGGCATCATCGACCCGGTCAAGGTGACCCGCAATGCGGTGCTCAACGCCGCGTCGGTCGCCCGGATGATCCTCACCACCGAGACGGCGGTTGTGGACAAGCCGGCCGAGGAGGCCGACGACGGGCACGGCCACCACGGTCACGCCCACTAGTTGATCGACGCAGAAGACCCTCAGCTTCCAGAAGCTGAGGGTCTTCTGTCATCTCGGCAGCGGTTGATTCAACGGAAGAGATCCGGACGTCAGCGATGGCATTCCGCGCGGTGTCAGACCCCGTGGATAGTCTTCTCGCGCCGTAGCAGAGCAGGTGAACAACGAGGGGGGAATTTCATGACACAACCGAGCGCAGGCTGGTTTCCAGATCCAACTGATCCGAGCCGTCAGCGATACTTCGACGGCAGTGTGTGGACGGAGAACTACGCCCCGTTGTCGACTCAGCCGCCGGGCTCTGACCTACCCGTGAAGCCCGGAATGTCCAAGGGCGCGAAGATTGTCCTCGGTGTCGTGGGAGGCATTCTTGCCCTGAGCGTTCTCAGCTCAATCGGGAGCGGCGCCGACAAGAACAATGAGGCCAAATCCGGGTCGACCACTCCGAGTGCGTCGTTGTTCGACAGGGAGTCGACATCCCCGGCGAGCGCATCCGTGCCGCCCGCCACTGACGTACCCGCGCCCGCGGGGTCGTCGGTCCGTGATGGCAAATTCGAGTTCCAGGTGCTCGGCGTCGAGCGATCATCGTCGAAGCAGGGGACCTTTTCGTCGACACAGGCCAAGGGGGAGTTCTTCACTGTCCGTCTCCGGGTGACGAACGTCGGTGACGACGCTCGGAGCTTCTCCGCCTCCAATCAGCATCTGATCATCGATGGCAATAAGTACGACGCTTCCAGCTCTATCAGCGACGAACACTGGATTGAGGACATCAATCCCGGCCTGAGCATTGACGCGAGCGTGGCGTTCGACATCCCGCCCGGTGCGACGCCCGAGGCGATCAAGGTCCACGATTCGATGTTTTCGAGGGGAGCCCTGCTCGGTCTCTAACGGCGAGGGGATACGGGTACGGGGCTTGGCCCAGGTGGGTGTTCGTGAACAGCGGAGTGTGACGCGCCCGGTACCCGCCGCGCCTCGTCCATTCGGGTGTTGACGCCCGCCCGCCCCGCGAGGATCGTGATGTGGGTCACGTACCTGCGGGGCCGGGAGGCTGCTCACATGTCCACCAAACCGATGTACACCGAGGTGCCCTCCCCGTACTCGCGGGCCGTGCCCAGCGCCGGCGATGCCCGTTTCACCTGGGAGTACGACGACGGCCGGGCCCGGCTGCTGTCGCTGTACCAAAAGGGCAAGGACAAGCAGTGGGACGCCGCGTCGCGGATCGACTGGAGCCAGGATGTCGATCCGTTCAACCCGATCGGGCTGCCCGACGAGGTCATGCCGCTGTTCGGCAGCCCGATGTGGGAGGCCGCCGACGAGGCCCGCCGAGCCGAGATGCGCCAGCACTTCCAGGCCTGGCAGTTCTCCCAGTTCCTGCACGGCGAGCAGGGCGCGATGGTGTGCGCGGCCAAGATCGTCGAGGTCGTGCCCGACCTGGACGCCAAGTTCTACGCCGCCACCCAGACCATGGACGAGGCCCGGCACGTCGAAACCTTCGGCCGGTTCCTGCAGGAGAAGGTCGGCCTGGTCTACCCGATCAACCCCCACCTGTCCTCGCTGCTCGACGACACCCTGAGCGACTCCCGTTGGGACATGCCGTATCTCGGTATGCAGGTGCTCATCGAGGGGCTGGCGCTCGCCGCCTTCGGGGTGCAGCGTGACCTGGCCGCACCGGGCTCACTGGCCAAGCACGTGCTGGCCTACGTCATGCAGGACGAGGCACGGCACGTCGCGTTCGGGCGGATCTCACTGAAGGACTACTACGCCGAGCTCTCCGATGCCGAACGCGCTGAGCGCGAGGAGTTCGTGGTGGACGCCTGCTACCTGATGCGCGACCGGTTCCGCGGCGATGAGACCTTCGAGACCCTGGGCCTGGACGTCAAGGCCTGCACCGATTGGGTCGAATCCGCGCCGATGATGGCCCAGTTCCGGGCGCACCTGTTCAGCCGAATCGTGCCGATCGTCAAGGACATCGGCCTGTGGGGTCCAAAGGTGCGGCGGGCGTTCGCCGACATGGGTGTGCTCGACATGGCCGGCTTCGACATCGACGCGATGATGCAGGCCGACGAGGACCACGCCGCGGCGCTGGATCGGGCGCGCGGCGAGATGACCCGCCGGGTCGCCGAGGTGGACGAGGTGATCGCCGCCGGCGCGGACGCGTGACTACGCCAGGCCGATCATCACCAGGATCACCCCGATGATGATGGCGACCGCCAGGGACGCCAGCAGCACCTCGACGATCCGCTCCCGGGCTGAGGAGGCTCGGTGCTCGCCGGTCGCGATGGGCGCGAACCGGCGGCCGGCCCCCCACACGGCGCCCAGCAGGGTCGCCAGCCAATTCGCATAGGCCGCATAGCCGATCAGCACGACGGCGGTCAGGCCAAGGCCCGGCGTCAGCTCCACGTGCGGCCAGAGCAGCCCAAGCAGCACCAGGAACATGCCGTTGAGCACGGCCTCAAGGTGGCTGGACAGGCCCATCCGAGGGTTTTTCATGGCTGGGATGGCCAACCCGGTCAGCAGGCCGAGCAGAAACAGCGCCAGCCCCAGTTCGAACAGCACCGTCTGCATGGCCGAACGATACGCCGTGCGGTCAGGGCCTGGGAAGCACTCGATACCGCCGCGGCTTGCCCTCGCCGAGGTCGGCCAGGCTGTCGACGGTGCGGACGGGAACCGGCGTCCCGAAGATCAGCCGCAGCCGAGCGGCGACGTCGCGATCATCCCCGCCGCACACCGTCGCGCGGACCCCGTCGCCGGACTGCTCGACCACCCAGCCCAGCGCCCCGGCGTCCTGCAACTGCTGGGTGAGATCCACGCAGGGGACGGCCGAGCCGTCGGCGGCGGTGAACACCACGTCCGCCCGGCCCTCCAGCTCGGCGATGGCCACCGCACCGTCGAGGTGGACCAGCCTGCCGTAATCGCCGGTGCGGTAGCGCACCAGCGGCAGCAGCGGGTTGGCGCCGGAGGTGACGACGAGTTCGCCGCGCTCGCCCGCCGGCAGCGGCCGGCCCCGATCGTCGACGACCTCGACGTGCACCCGGGTCGGCAGTAACCGGAACGGCCCGCCGTCCGGGCTGACGGCGATCGGCCGGGTCTCGTGCAGGCCGTAGATGTCGAAGACCGGCACCCCGAATCGGTGCTGCAGCGCCGCGCGCAGCCCGGCCGACAGGTGCTGGGCGCCGGAGACGATCGCCAGCGGGTGCAGCCGGTCGGCGGCCGGGCTGTCCAGCAGCGCGGCCAGGCTCGGCGGGCTGCCGCTGAGCAGCTGCGGATCCCACCGGCGCAGGAAGCTGTCTCGGGCCGACGGATCCCAGTCCCGCGGATCGAGGTTCAGCCGGGCCATCGCTGCGTCGCCGAACCCGGGCACCAGCGAGGCGTAGGTGAAGGCCTGGCGCTGCCACACCAGATACGCCAGCGCCAGCCGGTCCGGGTCCGGTGCCCAGGCGATGCCGTGTGCGGCCAGCAGCCGGACCAGCAGCCAGAATGTCCGGGCGACGTCCTCGACGTCGTCGGGAATCATCAGCGCCGCGCCGGTGGTGCCGGAACTGGACCCGGTCACCATCCGGTCCAGGTCGGCGTCCAGTGGCACGAAGGCCGCGATGTCGGCCCGCAGATGATCGCGGGTCAGCAGCGGAAAATCTTGCAGCGCGGCAAGTTTCGGGTAGCGCCGGTAGGCCGGCAGTCGGCGGGCGATCCCGAGGTGCTCGGCCAGCCAACCGGTGTGCGGCAGCGGCTCGCGGGCCCGGGCCAGCGCCGCGGCGTCGAGCCGGTGCCCGGCGCGGTGCCGCCACGGCGGGGCGTTCGGATCGCCTCGGACGGCGGCCAAGGCGGCCCGCTGGGTGGCGGTCATCCCCGGCCAGCGCTGGGCATCGGACAGCTCGACCCCGGCGCCGGGGGCATAGTCGGCCAGCGCCAACGGATCCGGGGCGTCCGGGTCACTCATGGGTGTACCGGGCGGCCGCCTCCTGGGCGCGGCGTTCCCGCAGCCGGCGCTGCACCTCCATCCGGTGCCGATGCTCCTCGGCGACGGCGGCCAGCTCCCGGTCGCGGCCGATCGAGTCCAGCCGGTCCGCGAAAGACCTTGCGACGACGGGCGTTTCACCGGCCGGGTGATGCCCGCACCAGAGCAGGAACAGCCGGGCCGCCTCCTCCCGGCGATCCGGTTCGGACAGCCAGCGCCGCGGTGCCACCACCGGCGCGAGTCGCAGGCCGAGCGCGGCGAGCGCGGGCAGTGCCGCGGACTCGGCGATCCGCGGGTCAAACGGGTCGACGACGTGCTGGCTGGCCAGCAGCCACAGCCCGACGGCCGCACCGAGCCGGGCCGTGGCGAACCCGGTCAGTGCACGCAGCTCGGGGCTCCCGAGCACATCGGCGCCCAGCACGTCGGCGGCCAGCGCCGGCAGCGCGACCCGCTCGTCGAGGAAGTCGGCGGGCAGCGTGCCGAGCCGGGTGGTGATCGCGCGCAGCGCCGGCCCGGGCGTCAGCCGCAGCCACAGGGCCGGCTCGTCGTAGCCCAGGGCGAACCAGGCCGCCAGCTCGGCGGGCAACTCGTCGGCGGGTGGTTGGTAGTCAGCCATTGCGGATCCGTTCGGCCAGCCGCGCGCAGGCCGCCGGGGCGTCGGCCATCGAGTCCAGGTACTCCACGTCGTATCCGGCGGCCGCGGCGTCGGCGGCGGTGGAGTGTCGCGAGTCGAGCAGGATCAGCGTCGCGGTCTCGCATTTGCTGCGCACCGCGGCGGCCACCCCCGCGTAGTCGTCCTGGCCGCGGCCGAAGAACGAGTGCAACCCCTCGTCGGACAGCACCACCAGATGCCGGCGCACCTCGGGGCGCAACCGGTCGTAGCGGGCGGCCAGCAGGTCCAGCGGAAAGGTGGTGCCGCCGCGGAAAAAGTGCAGCAGCGCGGCGATCGCCTCGGTGCGGTTGGCGGTGGGCTGTGCGGTCCCGGCGACCTGCCCCGGCCCGGAGAACGACGTCACCTGAACCCGTCCGCCGCCGGCGAGCACCGACTGCACCAGGATCGCCCCGGCCAGCAGCGCCGGCGAATCCCGTTCGGGGGCGGGCATCGAGCCCGAGGAATCGATGTACAGGTCCAGCTCCACCGGAGCGTCCGGGCGCGCCGGGCGTTCGGAGATCGGCTCCCGGCGCCGGGTGGTCACCCCCGGAATCACCCACGGACTGGCCGCGACGGTGGCCGGCCAGTCCAACAGCGCCGGGTCGTCGTCGACCTCCCACAGGGTCACCGCGCCGGGGGTGTCGAGGTCCTGCGGCGGCGGCTCGTCGGGCTGCCGGAACGGCCGCACCCACGGCCGGGACCGCTCGGTGTACCAGGCGGTCAGCACGTCGGTCACCGGCATGGTCGCGTACAGTCGCAGCGTCTCGGCCAGGCCGTAGCCCTGCCCGCCGGCCTGCGGGTCGTCGTCGGCGGCGCCCTCCGCGGCGGCACGCCCCTCGACGCCGCCGCGGGCCTCCAGAGCCGGATGGATCGGCAGCTCCCGCAGTCGCGCGTCGCGCAGCACGTCGGCGAGCTCGGCCGCCGACGGCGGGCCCGCGGTCGCGTCACCCCCACACGCCCCGGACCGGTGATCGGACTCGGCGAGCAGATACGGCGCGGCGATCAGACCGAACCGCAGGGCCCCGCGGACCGGGTCGGTGGCGAACAGCCGGGCGCTGCGGGCCAACAGCCGGGCGTCGAGCGCCGGGTCGGCGACCGCGAGGACCTCGGTGCCGTAGGTGCTCGGCGGCGGGGCCGGTGGGGCGGCGGCCGGGCAGATGGTGCCGTCGGGCAGGCCCCACAGTTCCTCGCTGGCCCGCAGCACCACCCAGAACAGCGGGTCGGGTCGCGGGGTGGCGAGGATGCGCCACAACCGCACCATGCCGGGCTCGGCGGCCGGGTCGCGGCGGCGCTGCAGGTCGATCACCTTGGTGTTGATCAGCAGGTCGCACCACAGGTTCGCGGCCAGCGCCGCGGTGCCGGCCGGGTTGACCAGGATCCCGGCGCTGCTGGCGCTCAGGGCGCGGGCCATCTGCTGGTTGATCAGCAGGGAATTGCGCCGGGTGGACGGTGCCAGCACGTGGTGGCCGATCTCGTGGGCGAAGACGGTGGCCAACTCGACGTCCGCGCCCATCCGGGCAGCCAGCACCGGATCGATGGTGATCGACGGCGGGAAGCTGAACCAGGCGAAGCTGGGCTGCGCGGCGTCGGGGGCCTGGCGGGCGTCGTGCAGCCGCACTCCCCACAGGTCCTGGGCGTCCTCCCAGGCGTCGCGCTGCGCCGCGGTCAGCGGCGCGAATGTCAACGCGGGCATCGGGATAACCACACGTGGTAGGAGGTGCCGAGGTCGGCGGTCAGCAGCCCCGGGGCCGCTGGCTGCGGATCCTCGACGGGCCGGATCAGCACGCCGAAGACGTCGGCGGTCAGCTGCCACCACTGGGTGCCGGTGCGCGCGGCGACCGTCGCGGCGCCGGTCGTGTGCACCCGGTCCGGTGGCTGCAACCACGGGCCGCCGAGGCCGCGGAATCCGCCGGCCAGCCCGATGAACGGCGCGGCGCCGGGAAAGTGAAACGGGTCGCGGGCCTGGCCGGCCAGGAACCCCGCGGCGCCACCGGCCGGCAGCCCGAGGGCGGCCTCGGTCACCGCCGCGGGCAACGCGGCGGCGCGGGCCAGCGCGTCGGCGCGCAGCCGCAGCACGCCCGCGCGCCAGCCGGCCAGCACCGCCGCCGAGCGCAGCACCTCGGTGTCGCCGGCGGGCAAAACCATTGCGGCGCCGAGGAAGTGGCGGTAGCGGCCGGGGTCACCGAACCAGCCCCGGACCCGGTCGACGGTGTCGCGCAGTTCCGCCGGTGCGCCGGCGGGCAGCTCGGCGGCGCCGGGGACCGCGGCGTTGACGGCGAAGCCCGCGGCGATCATCGCGTGGCGTCGAGCCAGCGTCGGTAGTTGCCGTAGCGCTGGTGCAGGTACTTCAGCGCCAGCAGATCGTCGTAGTCCCGACCGTAGAGCTTGCCGGTGCCGGCGATCCGGTTGATCTCGGCCTCCACCGCGGTGATGCGGCCGGCCACCTGCACCCGGTCCAGCCCGTCGATGCCGGCGTCGAACTCGGCCAGCAGCGCGCCCACCGGATCGTCGGAATCCCTGCCCAGGCCGACGAATTGACGATTCGACTCGGACCACAGGTCGGCCAGCCAACTCACCGAGTCCAGGCCCAGCTCCCGGTCGGCGTCGCCGTCGAAGCGCGGATGGCGCGGGTTGGGCAGCAGCTTGCCGCGCAGCACGAACGGCAGCACCGCCCCGACGTCGTCGATGCCCACCTCGGGCTGGCCGCGGAACCAGGCGATCGCCTTGGCGTAGTTGATCAGCACCAGGATGGCCCGCACCGAGATGCTGGTGGTGGTTTGGGCACCCGGGTCGATCTCCAGGTCGGCGCCGGAGTTGCGTTCGACGACATCGCCGATGTCGGCGGCGGCGGTCGCGGCGGTGTCCTTGGTGCGGTACTCGAAGCGTCGCCCGCCGTGCTGGACGAACTCGAAGTGCGAGACGAAGAACTCGATGCGCCGCCGTACCGGGTCGGGCACCGGCACCGCCCGGATCGCCGCGGCGATGTCACGGCGGTCCTGGTCGCTGAGCAGCAACTCGGCCGGGAGGTGTTCCTCCGGGCGCTCGTTCGCCTCCACCCGGGCGATCAACTCGTCGAGGAAGCGGGAGTTGAAGCCGAGCGCGGCGACCGTCACGTCCATCCGGTCGCGCAGCGCCTGGATCACCGCGAAGGTGCCGCCGCCGCTGTCGTCGTTGGCGGTGAAGAACCAGCTGTCGATGCCGGTGTCCCCGGTCGTCGACAGTGACTGGTCGTAGGTTTCCACGTAGCCCTCGGCGACCATGGTCAGCAGCGCGGACTGGGTCTTGGTGGGGATCCGGTTGTACTCGTCGATGATCTTCACCGGCAGGCGCAGCCAGTTGCGCCAGGCCACCCGCACCTCGTCGAGGCGTTCGGCGCCGATCAGGTCCTTGGGCAGCGGGGTGCCGACCAGATCGCTGACGGTCAGCTGGGGCTGGCCCTGAACGACCGCGGTGCGCACCCGCTGCGGGTCGGTGCCGGCCAGCACGCCCAGCACCACCGCCAGCGACGTCTTGCCGCGGCCCGGGCCGCCGATGAGCAGGCAGCGCCCGCCGACGGCGAAGCTCAGCAGCGGCAGCAGTACGTTCGACGAATAGCTCTGGTCTCCACCGAGTTCGAGCACCGCGCCGGCGTCGCCGACCGGCACCGACAGGCCGGTGTCGCCGGTGAAACTGATGTCGTAGAACGGTGAGATGACCGCGTTGTTGACGATCCAGAAGTAGGCCTGGCGCAGCCGTTCATCCAGCGGCGGGGTGGCCGGGACCCGCTCGCCGAACAGGTCGGTGGCGGTCAACGGGCCGGCGGTGACCGCCTGCGGTCGGGTGGGTGACTGCGACACGTGCCCCCAGTGGTCGGCCATGGCGGTCAGTCTATCGGCGCGGAAACGCCCTCCCGGTCGCGCATTTCCAGCGGGTCGGCAAACCGGAAGGCGTCGGTCAGCTCCGCCCGCACGGCGTCGAGGGCCGCGGCCAGCCGCTCCCGGCGGTCGCCGCGCAGCTCGACCCACGGCACCGGCTGATCGGCCAGCACCGCCCGAAATCGGTCGGCCATGTCCGCGCGCAGATGCTCGCCGTCGCGCAGACCGTCGGCCACGAACGGGATCTCGTCCCCGGTCAGCAGGTACAGCAGCGGGGGATGGGCCAGCGCGCGGCGGTGCAGGGCGGCCGGCCAGTGCCCGCGGTAGCGCTCGAACCACAGCGCGGTGGCCAGCATGTCGGTGTCGCAGATCAGCACCGGTCGTCGCACCCGCCGGGCCGCGGCGGCCTCCAGCGCCAGCTGCCGGTCAGCGATCAGGTCGAACTCGTCGTCGCGCCACGGTGCGGTGGGCCCGCCGGGCCGGATGACGCTGTACTCCCGGCCGTATTCGGGCACCCAGTCGGTGTCCAGGGCGCCGGCGAGGTCGGCGGCCAAGGTGGTGGTTCCGGTGGATTCGGCGCCCAGGATCACCACCCGCGGGGTCAGCGCCGCCCGGACCGCGGCCGGCAGCAGCCGCCAGTGCCCGGCCAGATCGGCGCGCACCGCGCGCCCGGACACCGGGATCGCGGCGCGGTCCAGCCGAACCCAGGCCGCGCGCAACCGGCGGGCCAGCTCCGCCCCGTAGTCGTCGCCGGTGAACACCGCGTCCACCGGCCCGTCCAGCAGCGCCGCGATCACCCGCATGTGGGCGTCCCAGGCCGTCGCCGAGTCGAAGTCCACCTCGGCCTCGTCGTAGCCGCCGACCACCGTCGCGGTGGGATGCTCCTCGCGCAGCCACGCCATCCGGTGCTCCAGCGCGATGCTCTCCACCTGCGAGGCCAGCACCTGCACGGTGACCCGGTCGCAGTCGGTGCTCGCCCGCCGGATCAGCGCGGCGTGCCCGGCGTGCGGCGGGTAGAACTTGCCGATCACCAGGCCGTGCCGGTAGCGCCGGCTCACCGCGCCGGCACCGGATCGTCGGTCAGCGCCGCCCGCCAACTGCGGTAACCGCCGACCGCGATGCCGATGAAGATCAGGTACAGCAATGCCGTCGGCACCAGCCCCTTGAACAGGTACAGCCCGACCAAGCCGATGTCGACGGCGATCCACACCAGCCAGCTGCCCAGCCAGCGCCGGTTGAGCATGAACTGCGCGGTCAGGCTCACCGCGGTGGTGGCCCCGTCGGCCAGCTGGGTGGTCGAGTCGGTCCAGGTGTCCAGCACCCAGCACAGCAGCCCGGTCATCGCGACGGCGGCCACCGCCAGCGGCAGCACCGCGGCGCGCGGGGTGCGCAGGGTGGCGATCCGGTCGTCGCGCAGGTGGGCGCCGCGCTGCCAGCCGATCCAGCCGGCGATGCCCAGTGCGATGTACACCAGCTGCAGCCCGGCGGCGGCGTAGAGCGCGGCGCCGGTGAACACCACGATGAACACCGAGCTGTTGAGCAGACCCAGCGGGAAGTTCCAGATGTTGCGCCGGGCGGCCAGCCACACGCACAGCCCGCCGGTGACGAAGCCGAACAACTCCAGGCCGTGGGCGGTGAACCAGTCGGTCATCGTTACGGGTGGCGCCGCAGCCGTACCGACAGGCAGGTGACGCAGCCCTCGAGCTTCTCGTACTCGGAGATGTCCACGGTCAGTACGCGGTAGCCGCGCTCGCGCAGCAGCGCCGCGGTCCGCGGCGCCGACGCTGCCATCAACAGCGCGTCGTCGTCGAGCAGCACCACGTGCGCACCGGACTCCTCCGGCACCGCCAGGAACCGCTCAGCCCACACCGCCGGGTCGTCGACCAGCGGCGGGTAGCCGATCACGGTGCTGTCGGGCAGCGCGGTGACCGCCGTCTTCAGATGCAGCACCTTGGTCAGCGGCACCGCGACGACGTCGGCGCCCAGCGGCGCCAGGTGCGCGCGCAACTGCGCGATGCCCGCGGCGTTGGTCCGCCCGCCCTGCCCGACCCAGACCGTGCCGCCGTGCTTCAGCACGTCACCGCCGTCGAGGGTGCCGGGCGCCTCGATGCGGGCGATCCGGTAGCCCCGAGCCCGCACCGCCTGTTCGGCGGCGACGGTCTCGGGCCGGCGTTCGGGGGCGCCCGGGCGGCTGATCACCGCCAGGTCGCCGTAGACGACCATGGTGTCCTCGACGAACACCGAGTCCGGACAGTCCGGGGCGGGGTCCACCTCGTGGGTGGTCCAGCCGGCCTGGTGCAGCGCGGCCCGGTAGCCGTCCCACTGCCGCCGGGCCAACTCGATGTCGACCGGGCGGCGGTCGATGTGGGTGACCAGTCCGTCGGCGAGGAGGTCGGAGGTCCGGCGGATCAGTGCGTGGCGGGCGAGCACGGCGTCATCCTGTCACGCCGGGGGCGGTTCAGGCGGTGCGGCGGATGCCCTGCTTGAGCAGCAGGCCGCGTTCGGTCTCGCTGAGCCCGCCCCAGATGCCGTACGGCTCGCCGACGGCCAGCGCGTGGGTGCGGCACTGCGTCATCACCGGGCACTGCCGGCACATCTGCTTGGCGCGACTCTCCCGGGCGGCGCGGGCATGGCCGCGTTCGCCGTCGGGGTGGAAGAAGACCGCGGAATCCTCTCCGCGGCACAGGCCGTTCATCTGCCAATCCCAGACGTCGGCGTTCGGGCCGGGAAGTTGCTGTGGCTGTGGCATGTGGGAACACCTTCTCCCTGTGTGCACGTCGCGACGCGCGGGTCCTGAGCTGGACGTGGAACCGATCCGAGTGCGGTCGTCGATGACCCCTCGTCGCACTCAAGGTAGGGCTGATGCCGAAATTGAGTCAATAGCCGACGGCTGTGCGGAATCGCATAGTGGCAGGCCGAGAATTTACGTCACGTTCATCATTTTGATTTCCGTATTCGGCGCATTGATGCTAGTCACCGGCCGGTGAGCTGGGGTTTTGCTCCGGTGAGGGCAATTCGGTTTGCCGCGCCGAAACGCGGCTGCGGCCTGTGCGTAGCACCGGGTAGGTCAACTGTTAACGTTCGCGGATGGGCCGGGACATTCTCACCGACGCCGCGTTCGGCGGCGTGCCGGAACGCTGGCCACTGCCGGCCGCGCACACCCCCGAGCAGCGTTGGCTGCGGGCGGTCGCGGCCGGCGGCCAGGGCCGCTACGCGTCCGCGGACGCCGACCTTGAAAGGTTGCTGGACGCCGGTGGATCGGTAGCCTCCCTGGCACACAGCACCCGCGGGTCGTTGCTGCGCCAGCTCGGTGGGCACCGGCTGGCCCGCGGCTGGGACGGCCGCGCGCTGGCGCTGGCCACCGACGCCGAATCCCGCGCCGACGCGCTGACCGGGCTGGCCGCCGACGCCCTCGGGCTCGGCCGCTTCGCCGCCTCGGCAGTGTTACTGCGGCGCGCCGCCGGCCCCGTCGACGACGGGGCGCCGGGCCGGTGCGCCGTGCGGTTGGGCTGGGTCGGCGCCGAGCTGGCGATGGCCACCGGCGACGGGGCCGTCGCGCTGGAGCGCGCCCGCCATGCCGTGGCGCTGGCCGCCGACCTGCCGTCGGTGCGGCACCGGGTCAAGAGCGCGGTGGTGCTGGCCGCCGCGCAGTGCTGTGCGGGCAATGTGGCGGAGGCCCGGGCGCTGGCCGACGACGGGCTGGCGGCGACCGCGCGGCACGGATTGGTGCCGCTGCGCTGGGCACTGGCGAGCCTGTTGGCCGGCATCGGCAGCGCGGCGCACACCGCCGCTGAGGTCGCCGTGATCCGGGACGAGGCCGCCGAACTGGTCCGGTATCGCGGCGGTGTCTGGCGGAGTTGAGACCGAGCGTGAACAGAACTGAGATGGCCTGCCGTTATTGTGGGCTGGTGCCGCTCTAGCCGGGGACGACCGGCTCGTAACGTTGGAGAGACCGCCGTCGATGACCATTCCAGGAGAGCGTCTTGACGCTGCGGTCGTGGAAGCGATCGCCGGCGATCGAGGTGCCCTTCAGGAAGTGCTGGCGACCATCCGCCCGATCGTGGTCCGGTATTGCCGGGCCCGGATCGGAACCGCGGAACGCAGCGGTCTGTCAGCTGACGATGTGGCACAGGAGGTGTGCTTGGCCGCCATGACGGCGCTGCCGCGCTACCAGGACCAGGGGCGACCCTTCCTGGCCTTCGTGTACGGCATCGCAGCGCACAAGGTTGCTGACGCCCACCGCGCCTCAGCCCGCAATCGCGCCGAACCCACCGACGAGGTGCCGGAGCGGTACTCACTCGATTCGGGCCCGGAGCAGCGGGCGATCGACGCCGACGCCGCAACCCGGATGGACGCGTTGCTCAAGATCCTGCCGGACAAGCAACGCGAGATCGTGATCCTGCGCGTCGTCGTCGGGCTCTCCGCGGAGGAGACCGCGGACGCCGTCGGCAGTACCGCCGGCGCGGTACGGGTCGCCCAACACCGCGCCTTGACCAAACTTCGGACCGAAATCGCGGCGACGGGATACGACCATGCCTGAGCCGGAACGCTTAGAGGACATCGCCCGCAGTGCCGGGCTGTTCGACGCGCTCGCGGATGAGCGGCGCATCGTCGCCAACGATGCCGCCGATATCGAGTTGATCGCCCTGCTGGAAGGCTGGCGCGACGACATCCGGCTGCACTCGCACGACGACGTCGTCACCGACGGGGAGGCCGCCGCCGCGCTGCGCGACGGCCTGACCACGCACCACATGCACCGGCCGCGGCGCGGGTTCGCGCTGGTCGGGTCGCTGGCGGCGGCGGTGATGGCGCTCGGCGGTTTCGGCGCGGTGATCCACGGCGCCGGGCCCGGCGACAGTCTGTACGGACTGCGCAGCGTGCTGTTCGGCGAGGTGTCCTCGGTTCGTGACGACACCGTGGCGCTGGCCGCCAAGTCGGAGATGGCCGAGGTGCGCCAGCTGATCGACAACGGCAAGTGGGAGCAGGCCCAGGAGCGGCTCGAGGTGATCAGCACCAAGGTCGCCGACGTCGGCAACCAGACCGTCAAGCAGGATCTGCTCGACGAGTGGAACCAGCTGAACGTGAAGGTGGAGAACCGGGATCCGGCGGCGACGGTGACGCCGACCAGCACCGACCCGGGCGCCAGCCCGGTGAGCACCTCGGTGCCGGTCACCAGCACCGACACCGGCGCGACGTCGACCACGCCGACGACGGGCACCTCGGGCGCCGAGACCTCTACCAGTTCGACGGCGACCAGTCCGACGTCGAGCACGGCGACCTCGGGCAGCGAGACGACCAGCGCCGCGACGACCACCAGCGAGGCGACGACCGCGACCTCGAGCGCGGCGACCTCGAGCGCGGCGACCTCGAGCGCGGCCACCTCGAGCGCTGCGCCGTCGAGCACGGCTGCTCCGTCGACGACCGCGACCTCGAATGCGGCCACCTCGGAGTCCGCGGTGACCACCACCCAGACCGAGCGCGCGGCGCCGGAGACCGCCCCAACCTCGGCCCCCACCACGGAGGTTCCGGCGGCGGAGCCGGAAACGTCGGTGCAGGTGCCGGCCGGCGACCAGGCGCCGGCGGGTGAATCAGCGCCGGCGGGTGAATCGGCACCGGCCGGTGGCGAGGCGCCGACGGTGCATCATGCGCCGGCCAGCCAGCGGGGACTGCAGCTGCCGCAGCTCCCGGCGCTGCCGGACCTGTTGAACTAAGCCGAATCTGTTGAACTAGCCGGACCCGCTGGACCAGGGGCCGCTCAGCGGCGGAAGCCGTCGGGGTCCGGCGTCGCGCCGTTCAGCGAGGCGTCGGCGTAGCCGCGGCAGTAGTCCCAGGTGACGTAGGCCTCGGGCTCGGGATCGTAGGCCGGCTCGTGCGGCCGGACGGTGCCGTCGACCAGCAGCTGCAGCAGGTTCGCACGCAGCATGTCCCAGTCGTGGTAGTGATCCTGCTGGCAGTCGTCGCAGCAGACCACCAGGCCGCGGACGCCGCGGTGGGCGAGCAGCGCCTCGTAGACGGCGAGGTCGGCGAGGTCGGCCTCGACCGCGGTGCGCTCGTGCGAATCCAGGGGTTGGCCCGGCTCCATCGCCTCGAGCGCGGCCGCCGGATCCGACGGGTCGTCGGCGAAGGGATCGGGCGGCAAACCCGGGGGCAGGTGGTCGCGCACGCGTCCACCCTACGCAGCCGGGCCGACAAAGCGCCACCGAGACACACGTCAACGGGCCAGCCGCGGGCCCGGCTCGAGGCCCGGCGCCACGGCCACCACCGCGCCGATAAGATGAAGTCCTCGCGTGCGCCGATGGGAGGCCCAAGTTATGCCCGTTGCCGAAGGGTTCACAGACGGCGGTGTCCCGACCGGCGGGGACGACCCGCACAAGATCGCGATGCTCGGTCTGACCTTCGACGATGTGCTGCTGCTTCCGGCGGCCTCCGATGTCATCCCGGCGACCGTCGACACCTCCAGCCAGCTGACTCGCCGGATCCGGCTGAACGTTCCGCTGGTCAGCTCCGCGATGGACACCGTCACCGAGGCCCGGATGGCGATCGCGATGGCCCGGGCCGGCGGCATGGGAGTGCTGCACCGCAACCTGCCGGTGGCCGACCAGGCCAGCCAGGTGGAAACCGTCAAGCGGTCCGAGGCCGGCATGGTGACCGATCCGGTCACCTGCTCGCCGAGCGACACCCTGGCCGAGGTCGACGCGATGTGCGCGCGGTTCCGGATCTCCGGGCTTCCGGTGGTCAATGACGGCGGCGAACTCGTCGGCATCATCACCAACCGGGACATGCGCTTTGAGGCCGACCAGGACAAGCCGGTCGCCGAGGTGATGACCAAGGCGCCGCTGATCACCGCCCGCGAGGGGGTGTCGGCCGACGCCGCGCTGGGGCTGCTGCGCCGCAACAAGATCGAAAAGCTGCCGATCGTCGACGGCAACGGCAAGCTGACCGGCCTGATCACCGTCAAGGACTTCGTCAAGACCGAGCAGCACCCCAATGCGACCAAGGACAGTGACGGCCGACTGCTCGTCGGTGCCGCCGTCGGCGTCGGCGACGACTCCTGGCTGCGGGCGATGACCCTGGTCGACGCCGGGGTGGACGTGCTGATCGTCGACACCGCGCACGCGCACAACCGGATGGTGTTGCAGATGGTCGGCAAGATCAAGGCCGAGGTCGGCGAGCGGGTGGAGGTCGTCGGCGGCAACGTCGCGACCCGCGCCGCGGCCACGGCGCTGGTCGAGGCGGGTGCCGACGCGGTGAAGGTCGGCGTCGGACCGGGCTCCATCTGCACCACCCGGGTCGTCGCCGGGGTGGGCGCGCCGCAGATCACCGCGATCCTGGAGGCCACCGCGGCGTGCGCGCCGCACGGCGTCCCGGTGATCGCCGACGGCGGCCTGCAGTACTCCGGTGACATCGCCAAGGCGCTGGCCGCCGGGGCGTCGACGGCGATGCTCGGCTCGCTGCTGGCCGGGACCGCGGAGTCCCCGGGCGACCTGATCTTCGTCAACGGCAAGCAGTTCAAGAGCTACCGCGGTATGGGCTCGCTCGGCGCGATGCAGGGCCGCGGCGAGGGCCGGTCCTACTCCAAGGACCGCTACTTCCAGGACGACGTGCTGTCCGAGGACAAGCTGGTGCCGGAGGGCATCGAGGGCCGGGTTCCGGTTCGCGGGCCGCTGAACACGGTGATTCACCAGTTGGTCGGCGGGCTGCGCGCGGCGATGGGCTACACCGGTGCGGCGACCATCGAGGATCTGCAGCGGGCCCAGTTCGTCCGGATCACCGCCGCCGGGCTCAAGGAGAGCCACCCGCACGACATCACCATGACCGTCGAAGCGCCGAACTACTACTCCCGCTAGGGGACAAATCAATATGCGTGATCTGGTCGAGATCGGCATGGGCCGTACCGCCCGTCGTACCTATGAACTCGATGACATCAATATTGTGCCGAGCCGGCGGACCCGGTCCTCCAAGGACGTGTCGACGGCCTGGCAGCTGGACGCCTACCGGTTCGAGATCCCGGTGCTCTCCCATCCGACGGACGCACTGACGTCGGTGGAGTTCGCCATCGAGCTCGGGCGCAACGGCGGGCTCGGGGTGCTCAACGGCGAGGGACTGATCGGCCGGCACGCCGACGTCGAGGCGCAGGTCGCCCGGGTCATCGAGGTCGCCGCCAGCGATCCCGACGGCCCGTTCGGTTCCACCGCCGCGATCCGGTTGCTGCAGCAGCTGCACGCCGCGCCGCTGGACCCGGAGCTGCTCGGCGCGGCGGTGACCCGGATCCGCGAGGCAGGGGTGACGACCGCGGTGCGGGTCAGCCCGCAGAACGCGGCGGCGCTGACCCCCGCGCTGGTGGCCGCCGGCATCGACCTGCTGGTCATCCAGGGCACCATCATTTCCGCGGAGCGGGTGAGCCAGGACAACGACGGCGGCGAGCCGCTGAACCTGAAGACCTTCATCTCCGAGCTCGACATCCCCGTCGTCGCCGGCGGCGTGCTCGACCACCGCACCGCGCTGCACCTGATGCGGACCGGCGCGGCCGGGGTGATCGTGGGCTACGGCTCGACGGCCGGGGTGACCACCAGCGATCAGGTGCTGGGCATCAGCGTGCCGATGGCGACCGCGATCGCCGACGCCGCCGCCGCGCGCCGCGAATACCTCGACGAGACCGGCGGCCGCTACGTGCACGTGCTGGCCGACGGCGACATCCACACCTCCGGCGACCTGGCCAAGGCGATCGCCTGCGGCGCCGACGCCGTGATGCTCGGGACCCCGCTGGCCGCGGCCGCCGAGTCGCTGGGCGGCGGCTGGTACTGGCCGTCGGCCGCGGCGCACCCGTCGCTGCCGCGCGGCGCGCTGCTGCAGGTCGAGGTGGAGGAGCGGCCCTCGCTGGAGCAGGTGCTCTCCGGCCCGTCCGACGACCCGTTCGGGTCGCTGAACCTCGTCGGCGGCCTGCGCCGGGCGATGGCCAAGGCCGGGTACTGCGACCTCAAGGAGTTCCAGAAGGTCGGGCTGTCGGTCGCCGGCTGACTCGCGGCTGACTCGACGAGCGGCGTTTTTCCGCGAGGAAGAGGTCAGCCGGATGGAACGGCTGACTCGACGAGCGGCGTTTTTCCGCGAGGAAGAGGTCAGCCGGATGGAACGGCTGACTCGACGAGCGGCGTTTTTCCGCGAGGAAGAGGTCAGAGTTAGGTTTGCCTATCTAGCCGGTTACTGCGGGGTAGCGCCATACTGGCCCGATGGATCCCGATTATGACGTTCTGATCATCGGCTCGGGCTTCGGGGGCAGCGTCAGCGCGCTCCGGCTCACCGAGAAGGGCTACCGCGTCGGCGTCCTGGAGGCCGGCCGCCGGTTCACCGACGAGGAGTTCGCCTCCACCTCCTGGGACCTGCGCAAATTCCTGTGGGCGCCGCAGTTGGGCTGCTACGGCATCCAGCGAATCCACCTGCTGCGCAACGTGATGATCCTGGCCGGGGCCGGGGTGGGCGGTGGTTCGCTGAACTACGCCAACACCCTCTACGTGCCGCCGGAGCCGTTCTTCGCCGACAAGCAGTGGGCGCACATCACCGACTGGCGCGCGGAGCTGATGCCGCATTACGAGCAGGCCAAGCGGATGCTCGGCGTCGTCATGAACCCCACCTTCACCGACGCCGACCGGGTGATGAAGGAAGTCGCCGAGGACATGGGCTGCGGTGACACCTTCGTGCACACCCCGGTCGGGGTGTTCTTCGGTCCCGACGGCACCCAGACTCCCGGCGAGACGGTGCCCGACCCGTACTTCGGCGGGGCCGGACCGGCGCGCACCGGCTGCATCGAATGCGGCGAGTGCATGACCGGCTGTCGCTGGAACGCCAAGAACACCCTGGTCAAGAACTACCTGGGGCTCGCGGAGTCGGCGGGCGCGCAGGTGTTCCCGCTGACCACGGTGACCAGCTTCGAGCAGCGCAACGACGGCATCTGGGAGGTGCACACGGTGCGCACCGGGAGCAAGGCCCGGCGCCGGAAGCTGACCTTCACCGCGCGGCACGTGATCGTCGCCGCCGGGACCTACAACAGCCAGAAGCTGCTGTTCAAGATGCGTGACACCGGCAGGCTGTCGAAGCTGTCCGACCAGTTGGGTGTGCTGACCCGGACCAACTCGGAGTCCATCGTCGGCGCCGGTCGGCTGGAGGTCGGCAGTGATCTGGACCTGACCCACGGCGTCGCGATCACCTCTTCGATCCACCCCACCCCGGACACCCACGTGGAACCGGTGCGCTACGGCAAGGGCTCCAACGCGATGGGGTTGCTGCAGACCCTGATGACCGACGGCACCGGTCCCGAGGGCACCGACGTGCCGCGGTGGAAGCAGTTGGTCGACCAGGTCCGGGAGAACCCCAGGCGGATGGCCCGGCTGCTGAACCCGAAGCAGTGGAGCGAGCGCACCGTGATCGCGCTGGTCATGCAGCACCTGGACAACTCGATCACCACTTTCACCCGCAAGACCAAGGCCGGTATCCGGGTGATGGACAGCAAGCAGGGCCACGGCGAGCCGAATCCGACCTGGATCCCGGCCGGCAACGAGGTCACCCGCCGGATCGCCGCGAAGATCGACGGCGTGGCGGGCGGGACCTGGGGCGAGATCGCGAACATCCCGCTGACCGCGCATTTCCTCGGCGGCGCGGTGATCTCCGACAAGGCCGACAGCGGCGTCATCGACCCGTATCAGCGGGTGTACAACTACCCGACGCTGCACGTCATGGACGGCACCGCGGTCTCGGCGAACCTCGGGGTGAACCCGTCGCTGACCATCACCGCCCAGGCCGAGCGGGCCACCTCGCTGTGGCCGAACCGGGGTGAAGAGGATCTGCGTCCGGCCCAGGGCGAGGCGTACCGCCGGCTGGATCCGGTCGCGCCGAACCGGCCGGTGGTCCCGGCCGACGCACCGGGTGCACTGCGGCGGCTGCCGATCGAGCCGGTCCGCAAGACCGAGCAGGAGCCGGCAGAGAGCTAGCCGGGCACCGCGACGGGGCGGCTCATCGAGTGGGAAGCCAGGGACGTTGGTGAGAACTGGCGGCGGGGGTTCGCATCGAGTGGGAAACCAGGGACGTTGGTGAGAACTGGCGGCGGGGGTTCGCATCGAGTGGGAAACCAGGGACGCTGGTGAGAACCCTCGGCGGTTAGTGAGAACTGGTGGCGGGCGCCGTCATCGAGAGGGAATCCTGGGACGCGTTGTTCGAGTAGACCCCGCCCAGTTGTCTCACTCGATGACGGCACCCGCCCTCAGTTCTCACGGACGTCCCTGAGTTCTCACCAACGTCCCTGGGTTCTCACTCGATATCGGGTGCCCCCGTCGATTCTCACCAACGTCCCTGGGTTCTCACTCGATGTCGGGCACCTCCCTGGCTTCTCACCAACGTCCCTGAGTGCTCACTCGAATGCTGGGACACTCGAAATGCCGGGACCGCGACCCAGGCGTTGCCGGCGGGGTATCCGCGGCAGTGGCCGGTGGCGGCGGCGGTGAGGGCGCCAGCCGGGGGACCGGCGGCAGGGCGTCGCCCCCATGAGCGGTACGGCGAAAACGCGATGGGGTTGGATCATTAGACTGAGCCGGTGGAAACGCCGCCCGCCTCCCATGCCCCCCGCCCGGTACTCGTCGTCGACTTCGGCGCGCAGTACGCCCAGCTGATCGCTCGCCGGGTCCGAGAGGCCCGGGTGTACTCCGAGGTCGTCCCGCACACCATCACCGCCGCCGAGATCGCCGAGCGCAATCCGCTGGCGGTGGTGCTCTCCGGCGGCCCGGCCAGCGTGTACGCCGAGGGTGCGCCGACGGTGGATCCGGCGCTGTTCGATCTGGACATTCCGGTGTTCGGGATCTGCTACGGATTCCAGGTGATGACCCGGGCGCTGGGCGGCACGGTCGCCCGCACCGGCACCAGTGAATACGGCCGCACCGACCTGAATGTGACCGGCGGAGTGCTGCATTCGGGTCTGCCGTCGTTGCAGCCGGTGTGGATGAGCCACGGCGACGCGGTGACCGAGGCCCCGTCGGGATTCGAGGTGGTGGCCCACAGCGCCGGTGCCCCGGTCGCGGCGTTCGAGGATCGTGCCCGACGGCTGGCCGGCGTGCAGTACCACCCCGAGGTGCTGCATTCCCCGCACGGCCAGCAGGTGCTGAGCCGGTTCCTGCACGAGATGGCCGGCATCGACGCGGTGTGGACCCCGGCCAACATCGCCGGGGGACTCATCGAGGCGGTCCGCGAGCAGATCGGCGACGGTCAGGCGATCTGCGGGCTGTCCGGCGGGGTGGACTCGGCGGTCGCCGCCGCGCTGGTGCAGCGCGCCATCGGAGACCGGCTGACCTGTGTGTTCGTAGATCATGGGCTGCTGCGGGCCGGCGAGCGCACCCAGGTGGAGCGCGACTTCGTCGCCGCCACCGGCGCCAAGCTGGTGACCATTGAGGCCCGCGACCAGTTCCTGGACGCGCTGGTCGGGGTGACCAACCCGGAGGGCAAACGCAAGATCATCGGCCGGGAGTTCATCCGGTCGTTCGAGGCCGCGGTGCGCGGCGCGCTCGGCAGCTCCGAGACCGAGACCGAGTTCCTGGTGCAGGGCACGCTCTATCCCGACGTCGTCGAATCCGGCGGCGGCAGCGGCACCGCCAACATCAAGAGTCACCACAATGTCGGCGGCCTGCCCGCGGACCTGAAGTTCAAGCTCGTCGAGCCGCTGCGGCTGCTGTTCAAGGACGAGGTCCGCGCGGTCGGCCGCGAGCTGGGCCTGCCCGAGGAAATCGTTGCCCGCCAACCCTTCCCGGGACCCGGGCTGGGCATCCGGATCGTCGGGGAGGTGACCGCCGATCGGCTGGACACGCTGCGCCGGGCCGACGCGATCGCCCGCGAGGAACTCACTATGGCCGGGCTCGACCAGCAGATCTGGCAGTGCCCGGTGGTGCTGCTGGCCGACGTCCGCTCGGTCGGGGTGCAGGGCGACGGCCGGACCTACGGGCATCCGATCGTGCTGCGGCCGGTCTCCAGTGAGGACGCCATGACCGCGGACTGGACCCGGGTGCCCTACGAGGTGCTGGAGCGGATCTCGACCCGGATCACCAACGAGGTGCCCGAGGTGAACCGGGTGGTGCTGGACGTCACCAGCAAGCCGCCGGGCACCATCGAGTGGGAGTAGCCGACCGGCCTCGGGCCGGTGAAACCTCGGCGGAAGCGTTCGACGTCGTCTCGGACGGCACGCTGAGCCGCTGAGGCGCCGGGGGCTGCTGAGGCACCGGGGGTGCAACACGCCGTAGACACGCCGAGGGCGACGGATGGCCGTTGACGCCTGTCGGTGGGCGGGTGTTTACTCGAGCACATCGAACAAATATTCGAACATGGGTGAGTGTTCGGTGTGCGCGGAGGTTGTCGGTAATGGCGGTTGCCACCCAGGAAAATCGAGATGACCAGCTGAAACAGCTGCGTCAGCGGATGGCGGCGATCTCCGGGCGAGTCGGTGCCGGGCATCGCGCGGGGCCGCCGTCGTCGGCCGCCGAGGTTGCGACAAAAAGTTTGCTGCCGGTCCCGGAATCGCTGCTCGGGGCGCTTCCCGGCGGGTTGCCGCGGGGCGCGGTGGCGGTGACGTCCGGGGCCCGTTCGCTGCCGCTGGGCATGGTCGCGGCGGTGACCGCGGCCGGCGGGCACGCGGCGATCGTCGGGCTGCCCGGGGCGGGGTTGCTGGCCGCCGCGGCGATGGGCGCGGACCTGAGCCGGATCGCGGTCATCCCGGATCCCGGGGCCGATCCGGTGGAGGTGGCCGCGGTGCTCGCCGACGGCGTCGACCTGGTGCTGCTGGGGCTGCGCGGCGCGGCGGTGGCGCCGTCGCGGGCCCGGGTGGTGGCCGGGCGGCTGCGGCACAGCGGCGCCGCGCTGGTGGTCGTCGACGGGGACTGGCCGGGCACCGCCCTGCGGTTGGACGCCCGGGTGCGCGGCTATGAGACGACCTCGGCGACGCCCGGCTGCGGTCGGCTGTCCCGGGTGCGGCTGGCGGTGCGGGCCCGCGGCCGCGGGGTGGGCATCCGGTCGGCATGAGCGGCCGCGACGGGGCCGCCCGGGTGCTGGCGGTCTGGTGCATGGATTGGCCCGCGGCGGCGGCCGCGGCGGCCGCGGACCTGCCTGCCACCACGCCGGTGGCGGTCACCTGCACCAACCGGGTGATCGCCTGCTCGGCCGCGGCCCGGGCCGCCGGCGTCCGGCGCGGGCTGCGCCGCCGGGAGGCGCAGGCCCGCTGCCCGGCGGCGCACGTCGCCGTCGCCGACGCCGGGCGTGACGCCCGGTTCTTCGAGGCCGTGCTGACCGCCGTCGAGGACCTGATTCCCCGCGCCGAGGTGCTGCGACCCGGCCTGCTGGTGGCCGCCGCGGCCGGGCCGGCCCGCTATTTCGGGTCGGAGTCGCTGGCCGCTGAGCGGTTGGCCGATGCGGTGGCCGCCGCCGGCGCGGAATGCCAGATCGGGCTGGCCGGGCAGTTGGCCACCGCGGTGCTGGCCGCCCGCGCGGGAGTCGCCGTCGAACCCGGGCGGGACGCGGCGTTCCTGTCCGAACTGTCGATCCGGGAGCTGGCCACCGAACCCGGACTGTCCGGCCCGGGTCGCGCCGACCTGGTGGATCTGTTGTGGCGGATGGGGATTCGCAGGTTCGGCCAATTCGCCGCACTGGGCCGGGCCGAGGTGGCCACTCGGTTCGGCGCCGACGCGGTGATCGCGCACCGGATGGCCTGCGCCGAACCGATGCGGCCCCCGGCCGGCCGGGAACCGCCGGCCGAGCTGGCCGTCGAACTGCGCTGCGACCCGCCGATCGACCGGGTGGACGCCGCGGCGTTCGCCGGCCGGTCGCTGGCCGCCACGCTGCACCGCGGCCTGGAGTCCGCCGGTGTCGGCTGCACCCGGCTGGCGATCCACGCCGTCACCGACACCGGGTCCGAACTGGTCCGGGTCTGGCGGTGCGCGGAACCGCTGACCGCCGAGGCCACCGCCGACCGGGTGCGCTGGCAGCTCGACGGCTGGCTCAACCGGCGCGGGGCCGACCGACTGGACGGGCCGGTGACGACGCTGCGGCTGGAGCCGGTCGAGGTGATCACCGCGGCGGCGCTGCAGTTGCCGCTGTGGGGCGGCGCCGGCGACGCCGACCGGCAGCGGGCCCGTCGCGCCCTGGTCCGGGTGCAAGGACTGCTCGGCCCGGAGGCGGTGCAGATCCCGGTGCGCTGCGGCGGCCGCGGCCCGGCCGACCAGGTGGCGCTGACCCCGCTCGGCGACGAGCCGGTCATCCGGTTCGACCCGGACCAGCCCTGGCCGGGCCGGCTGCCCGAACCGGCGCCCGCGGTGCTGCTCGACGACCCGGTGGAGCTGCTCGACGGCGACGGCGCGGCGGTGCATGTCACCGGCCGGGGCCTGTTCAGCTCCACCCCGGCCCGGCTGTCCGGGCGCTACGCCGGTCCGCTGGCCTGGTGGGCGGGGCCGTGGCCGGTCGACGAACGCTGGTGGGACCCGCAGGCGGCTTCACCGGGGCGGACCGCGCGCGCCCAGGTGCTGCTCGACGGGGATCCGGGTGTGGCATTGCTGCTGTGCTACCGGCGTAAACGCTGGTACCTGGAGGGGGGTTATGAGTAGCGATCCGGGGGCGAACAGTGGCCCCGTTCAAGGTGTGTCACCTGTTGCTCCGGTGACACACTTCGGTGTGCCGACGATCCGCCCACGTCATCAGGTGACCGAGACGCCAGCCGTCGCGCGGGCCCTGGACCGGGCCGCGAAGCGCTGGCCCGGTGAGCCTCGCTCGAAACTGCTGGTGCGTCTGGTCGAGGCGGGGAGCAGCGCTCTGGAGCGTGAGGAGAACGCCGAAGACCGCAATCATCGAGCCGCGGTATTGGCCAGTGCCGGTCGCTACGGGGAGGCGTTCGGACCCGGCTATCTCGCGGAACTGCGGGAGGACTGGCCGGCGTGATCACGCTGGATGCCAGCGTCCTCATCGCGCATCTGAATCCGGCCGATCCGCACCACGCGACGGCTACCGAGATCCTGCTGGCAGGATCGGCTGGCGAGATGCTGGTGCACAGCATCACACTGGCGGAAGTCCTGGTGGGCGGCGTCCGGATCGGGCAGGGCGCGTCGATGCATGCTGACCTGCAGGCCGCCGGGATCGTCATCGCTGCGCGCGATGACGGGGAATCGCTTCGGCTGGCCGAACTTCGGGCCACGACGCGTCTGAAGCTGCCAGACTGCTGTGTCCTCGATGTCGCAATTCGGAAACCGGGCAAGCCTGGCGACTTTCAATAAGGCACTCGCCGCCGAAGCGACCAGGCGTGGCCTTCATGTATGAATAAGGTGGGTTGGTTCTGCTGCTGGAACGGCGGCAAGGACTCTGCCCGCGACATGCTCACGCAGGCAGCCAAGACGATGGGCAAGATTTGAACCGCTTCACCGTCGCCACGTTCAACGTCAACGGCATCCGCGCGGCCCGCCGCCGCGGCTTCGACGATTGGCTGGCCGATCGGGCACCGGACATCGTCGCCTTGCAGGAACTGCGGTGCAGCGCGATGGACGTCGGCGACTTCCCGGGGTATGCCGCAGCTCTGGACGTCGGGTCGATTCCCGGCCGCAACGGGGTGGCGCTGCTGACCCGGACCGAACCCGCAGCCGTGCGGAGCTGGACGACACATCCACCGAAGGCCCGCGGGCTCGCCGAGTTCGCCGACCACGGCCGCTGGGTGGAGGTGGACCTGGCCGACCGTCCGTTGACCGTCGCCTCCCTGTACCTGCCCAAAGGCGGCCTGCCCGCACACCTGCAACGGGCGGGTTCGATGCGCGAGAAGCCCGACGGCGGTGCCAAACATGCACGCAAGCAACGTTTCTTCGCCGCATTCGGCCGCGAACTGGACCGCAACCGGCGCGCGGCGGTGCGGGCCGGACGCGATTATCTGTTGCTCGGCGACCTGAACGTGGCACACACCCGGTACGACGTCACCAACTGGCGTACCGCCGGACGGATGGACGGTTTCCTGCCGGAGGACCGGCAGTGGTTCGACGGGGTGCTCGGGACTCGGCGGTTGGTCGACGTGGTGCGGCTGCGGCACGGTGACCGGCCCGGCCCGCTGACCTGGTGGAGTTGGGCCGGATGGTCGTTCGGCAACGACGTCGGCTGGCGGGTCGACCACCAACTGGCCACCCCGGGGCTCGCGGCACGCGCGGTGTCGGTCGCCGTCGACAAGGAAGCCACCCCAGAACAGCGCCGGTCCGACCATGCTGCACTGCTGGTCACCTATCGGGACGACTGACCTGAGGTCAGAAATCGAACCGTGCCCGCAAGTTCGGGAACATCGGGAAGTGCCGCACGGTCAATGTCGCCAAGCCACAGCCTTTTACCTCCGCCGTTCCGGCGATCAGATAGTCACCGAGGCCGATCCCGACATGATTCCGCCGATACTGACGCTGGAAGCCGCCGGCGCGACGCGCGATGATCTCGGTGGCCGGTTCGACCCGGAACGATGCCAGCAGTCGCCATACTTCCCGCCGCTCCCCGCTCCGGAGCGCCCATCATGGACCCCATGGAATCGACGCGCGTGGACCGGTGGCTGTGGGCGGTGCGCTTGACCAAGACCCGGCCCGACGCTGCGACCTGCTATCTGGACCGCGCCCCGGTGGGGCCGGTGGCCGCAGCACCCGTGGCGGTCCGCGACCGCGGTACCGGGCGACCCACGAAACGGGACCGCAGAGCGCTCGACAAGTGGCGCGAGACGGGTCGCGGTTGAGCCTTGGGCGACAATGGCGGTCATGGTCGAACAGAGAATCAGAAGGTAGCCGCTGATCCCGAAGGGTGACGTTGTCGCAGCCTCACATTGCCTCCCCGAGCCCGCGGGCGAACGGGGCCACCCGCGCCAGATACCGGTCGAAGAACACCTCGGGCAGGCCCGGCCCGTCGACGGCGATGCGGGCGTTGGCCGGCCGTCCCCAGTGCCCGGCCCAGTCGGCGACCGTCATGCCGCGGGTCAGCGCGCCGTCGAGTTCCACACCGACGCAGGCGTCCCGGGTGATCACCAGCGCCGGATCCAGTGCGACGGCGGCGGCGAACGGGTCGTGCACGTGCGCCAGGTAGCCCTCGCCGACGGAGTCGTGGAACTCGAAGTAGAACCGCAGCGCCTCCCGCAGCACCCCGATCACCGGATGCGGGCCGGCCGCCTCGGCGAGCCGGTCCAGGTACGGCGGGTGCAGCGCCATCCGCTCGGTGATGTTGAGCCCGCAGACGATGGGCAGTTCGCCGACGTGCCCGGCGGCGACCGCGTCGCCCCAGGCGCCGAACACTTCGGCCGCGGCCTCCGGGTCGACGGCGATGTTCCATTCCGAGGCCGGGGTGGTGTTGCCCCGGTAGTCGAATGCGCCGCCCATGATCACCAGCCGGCGCAGCAGCCGGGGCAGCTCGGGCTCGGCGCGCAGGGCCAGCGCCAGATTGGTCAGTGGTCCGGTGGCCAGCCCGATCAGCTCGCCCGGATGGTCGCGGGCCGACCGGATCCAGGCCGTCGCGGCGTCATGCCCGGTCGGTGCGGCGCGCGCGACGGGCAGTTGCGCGTAGCCCAGACCGGTTGGGCCGTGGGTGTCTTCGGCGGTGCGCAGCGGAATGCTCAGCGGCACCGCCGATCCCAGCGACACCGGGATGTCGGGGCGTCCGCACAGTTCCATCAGCGCCAGGTTGTTGGCGCAGACCTGTTGCGCGCCAACGTTTCCGGCGGTTGAGCCGAGGCCGATCAGGTCGGCCTCCGGGCTGGCCAGCAGGTAGACCAGCGCCATCGCGTCGTCGACCCCGGTGTCGACGTCGGCGAAGACGGGGAGGCGTCGGGTGTTCATCGGCGGCCGAGGAACCCTTCCTGGGTCACCGTGCAGACCAGCGAGCCGGAGCGGTTGTACACCTCGCCGCCGCCCAGCCCGGTGCCGCCGGCGACCGAGGCGCAGCGGTGATCGAACAGCAGCCAGTCGGTGAAGTCGACCGGCCGGTGAAACCAGACCGCGTGATCCAGCGAGGCCATCGACTCCAGGTCCTGCCAGTTGCGCCGCACCGCCAGCTGCACCGGATCCAGCACCGACCAGTCGGTGATGTAGACCAGCAGCGCGGTGGCCAGCAGCGGGTCCGCCAGCAACTCGTCGGGCAGATCCTCGGCGGCGCGCAGCCACATCCGGCACCGCGCGGCACCGTCGGTGATCGCCGCGGCGGGCCGGTTCAGCGCGCTGCGCAGCGGCGGCGGGTCGATGTAGCGCATGTCCCAGGTGTTCAGCCAGGCCAGCTCGGCGGACTCGACGAGCGGTGTAGTTCCGCGAGGAAGAGGTCCGCCGGCATTGGGACCGGCGGACTCGGTGGGGCTGAAGTCCTCGGGGCCGACCTGCGCGGTGACCGGGGGCAGCGACTCGGGGGCGGGCACCGCCGGGATCGTCGCGGCGAACTCCGGCCCGTCGACGTCGGCGATGAACGACGCCAGCGCCTCCATCAGGAAGACGCCCTCCTGGGTGACCGTGACCCGGCGGGTGGAGAAGGTGCGGCCCTCTCGCAGCGAGGTGACCTCGTAGCGCAGCGGGATTCGCGGGTTGCCGGGCCGCAGGAACGCCACGTGCAGGGAGTGCAGTCGTCGCCCGGCCACCGTGTCGGCGGCGGCGAGCACCGACTGGGCGGCCACCTGGCCGCCGTACACCCGCAGCCGCGCCGACCCGTCGTCGGGCTGCGGGCCCAGGTAGACGTTCGGGCCCTCGGGCACCGGACGCAGCACTGCCAGGATGTCGTTGAGCGACGCCGCCATGCCCCCTATCCAGCCATGCCGCGCCGGTCCGCGCGCAGCCGGGTGGCTCGTCGGACCTGTCGGAGCCGGGCGGGTCGACGGGGAGTCGGCCTGAGTTCTTAGGTCCCGGCGCGGGGTGACCCAGGAATCTTTGCCGGAGCGGGCCGAACCGGGCACCATCGAAGTATGCAGCCGTATGCCCAGGTCGCCGAGACCCACTCCGGCCTCGTCGTCATGGTCGGCGATCGTGCCTACAAGACCAAGCGGCCCGTCGTCACCGACTTTCTGGACTTCTCCACCCGGGAGCGGCGCGAGGCGGCGCTGCGCCGCGAACTCGAGCTCAACGCCCGGCTGGCGCCGCAGGCCTACCTGGGCATCGGGACCTTCGACGGTGTCGAGTCGGGCGAGGGGGAGCCGGTGCTGGTGATGCAGCGCTATCCCGACGAGACCCGGCTGGCCACCCGGGTGCGCCGCGGCGCCGACGGACTGCCCGCCGACCTGAACGCGGTCGCCGAGATCCTCGCCGACTTTCACACCGGCGCGGCCCGCGGCCCGCGGATCGACGACGCCGGCCGGCTGTGCGCCGTCACGGCCCGCTGGGACGCCAACATCGCCGAGCTCGGCGCGTTCACCGATGACGTGGTGCCCGCCGAGCTGGTGGCCCGGATCGCCGAGTTGGCGCACCGCTACCTGGCCGGCCGCGCGGTGCTGTTCGCCGAGCGGATCGCCGATCGGCGCATCGTGGACGGGCACGCCGACCTGCTGGCCGACGACATCTTCTGCGGGGCGGGCACCCCGGTGCTGCTGGACTGCCTGGACTTCGACGACAAGCTGCGTTTCGTCGACGGTCTCGACGACGCGGCCTGCCTGGCGATGGACCTGGAGTTCCTCGGCCGCCCCGACCTGGCCGCCGAATTCCTGGCCCGGTACTGCGGGCACGCCGCCGACCGGGCCCCGGAATCGTTGCGGCACTTCTACATTGCCTACCGGGCGGTGATGCGGGGCAAGGTCGACTGCATCCGGTACCGGCAGGGCCACGCCGCGGCGAAGGCCGACGCGCTGGCGCACCTGGAGCTCGGCGAGGCGCATCTGCGGGCCGCGACGGTGCGGCTGGTGCTCGTCGGCGGCGGGCCGGGCACCGGAAAGACCACGCTGGCTCGCGCGCTGGCCGCCGACGTGGGTGCCCGGGTGATCTCCACCGACGACGTGCGGCGCGAATTGCTGCGCGACGGGGTCATTGAGGGCGATCCGGGTTCACTGGACACCGGGTTGTACTCGGCGGCCAACGTCGCCGCGGTCTACACCGCCGTGCTGCGGCAGGCCCGGATCTGGCTTGGCGCAGGACATTCGGTGATTCTCGATGGCACCTGGCTCGATCCGGCGCACCGCCGGGCAGCCGAGGAAACGGCGCAGGCCGCCCGGGCGGGGCTGGTCGAACTCGAATGCGTGGCCCCGCTGGAGCACGCCCGGGTGCGGATCGCGACCCGGACGAACACCACCTCCGACGCCACCGGCGCGATCGCCGGCGCGATCGCCGAGCGCCGCGAGGGCCGAACCTGGCCGGGTGCAACGCAGGTGGACACCACCCGCCCGCCGGCCGAGTCGCTGGCGCAGGCCCGCGAACGCTGCGCCGCCGTGCGCTGACGCCGCCGGTCTCAGCCGGCGAATCGCAGGATTTCGGCGACCGGCCGGCGCGGGGTGATCGCCGGGTTCTCGGTCAGGGCGCCGGGGATCTGGCCGACCCGGATCAGGGCCTGCGGCACGGTGTCGACGGCGGTGACCGCCGCGATGGCCGACCGCACCTCCGGCAGCTCGGTGACATGGGTGACCGGGCAGGTCGCCAGCCCGGCGACCGTGCATTCCAGCAGCACCCGCGACAGTGCCTCGCCGGCGCCAAGGGCGTCGGCGGCGGTGTCGCCGCCGGTGGACAGCAGCAGGATCTGAGCCTGGTCCTCGCCCACCCCGGGGCGGCGATGACCGCGGCCCTCCACCGGGAAGGACCGGTTCACCTCCACCCGGTCGGATTCGTCGACCGAGGTGAGCGCGGTCCGCGGAATCCCCTCGGTGTACTCGAACGGTGTTGTCCACCAATCGAGATCACGCTGGTAGGCGGAATCGAACCGGCGGATCGCCTCGGTCAGTGACGCCGCGCGGGACAGATCCGGGCGCAGCTCCTCGGCCAGGGTGTCCAGCAGTGCCGGGGCCGGATCGACGCCGTCGGGCCCATCGAGCAGGTCTTGCACGGCGGCCTCGACGATGGTCCAGTCCGTCGGCGCCAGCAGCGGCAGCCGGTCGGTGCGCCGGTGCAGGATCGCGTCGGCCCGGGCCAGGTCGGTGGGCTCCGGGTCGGCGGCGGTGAATGACACGGTGGCCAGCAGGTCGGGGTCCCGGTCGTTTGGGAACCGGTGGATGCTGGACCGCCAGCCGGCGGCGGCCATCGCCACCCGTAGGTGATCGAGCATCACCCCGCAGCTGATCAGCGCCTGGCGGCCCGCGTCGTCGGTGTTGGTGACGATGCGCCGACGGTCCAGATGCAGCGCCAGGGTGCCGCGGTAGGCGACCCAGCGCCACGGTTGGGTGTTGTGCAACGAGGGCGCCCGCGAGGCGAGCGAGACGGCACGGCTGAGCACGCTGGAGTCGACCATGAGGACATCATGGGTGGGCCGGTACCCGGGTGCCAGTGCCGTTCGGCCCGGAACTCGGGGACCTCGTCCTCCCGGACTTCCGGTCCGGAGCCGACTAAGGTCGCCGGTGGAAGGGAGCTCCAATATGTCGACGTCCGAATCGAATCGCGCGGTACTGGTCGGGGTAGACGGTTCGCCGTCGGCGCGGGTAGCCGTCGACTGGGCCGCCCGGTACGCGAAACTGCACGGCCGCCCGCTTCGGCTGGTCAGTGTGCTGAGCCCGCCGGTGATGATGGCCTGGCCCGAGGCGCCGCTGCCCGACGGGTACCTGCAGTGGCAGGAGGAGCAGGGCCGCGAGACCCTCGACGACGCGGAGGCGACGGCCGCCGAGGCCGCCCCCGACATCACGGTGACCAGCGAACTGATCAGTGGCCCAACGCTGTCCACCATGATCGAGCTGTCCAAGGAGTCGGCCATCGTGGTGGTCGGCTGCCGGGGTCGCGGCGCGGTGGCCCGGGGCCTGCTCGGCTCGGTCAGCTCCAGCCTGGTTCGGCACGCCAAGTGCCCGGTCGCGGTTATCCACGACGAGGACCCGCTGATGCCGGAGCCGGCGAAGGCGCCGGTGCTCGTCGGCGTCGACGGTTCACCGGCCTCGGAGGCCGCCACCGAGATCGCTTTTGACGAGGCGTCGCGCCGCGGCGTCGACTTGATCGCCCTGCACGCCATGAGCGACTCCGATGTGCTGTCGATGCCGGGCCGGGAGTTCGCCGAGTTCGAGCAGCGCGGCCAGGAGATCCTCGCCGAGCGGCTCGCCGGTTTCGCCGAGCGCTTCCCCGACGTCGCGGTCCGGCGGATCGTGGTGTGGGACAAGCCGGCTCGCACCCTGGTCGAACAGTCCGAGGGCGCCCAGCTGGTGGTGGTCGGCAGTCACGGCCGCGGTGGTTTCGCCGGAATGCTGCTGGGGTCGGTCAGCGCGTCGGTGGTGCAGTCCGTCCGCATGCCGGTGATCGTCGCTCGGGGCTGACCCGTAGCGCAGCGGAGGGTCAGCCTCCCGAGCGTGATGATGCTGCTCGGGGCTGACCCGTAGCGCAGCGGAGGGTCAGCCTCCCGAGCGTGATGATGCTGTTCGGGGCTGACCCGTAGCGCAGCGGAGGTCCTAAACAGGCCGCGGGGCAGGTGCGGCGGCCAGCAGGCGGGCCACGTCGGTGCGGGTGCACGCGGCGGATCCGGGGGTGAGCAGCATCGCCGCCCCGCACGCCATCCCCAGCGCGACGGCGTCGGTCAGTGCCTCGCCGCGGGCCAGCGCGGTGGCGATGCCGGCGACCATCGCGTCGCCGGCCCCGACGCCGCTGCCCGGCGCCACCCGCAGCGGCGGATAGTGCCAGGCGGCGTCCGCGGTCACCAGCAGTGCGCCGTCGCCGCCCATCGACACCACCACGTTCTCGGCGCGCCCGGCCGCGATCAGCGTCCGCGCGGCGGCGGCCTGGGCGCCGAGGGTGGCCAGATCGTCGCCGACGACGGCGCGCAGCTCCGACAGGCTGGGCTTGATCAGAAACGCGCCGGTGCGCAATCCGGCCAGCCCGGGGCCCGAGGAGTCCACGATCAGCCGGGTGCCCAGCTGCCCGCAGATATCAGAGATCCGCTGATGGAAGTCGGCCGGCACGCTGGGCGGCAGGCTGCCGCTGGCCACCACGAACTCGGCGCCGGCGGCCACCTCCCGCAGCCGCTGCAGGCATTCGATCTGTTCGGCCTCGGAGATCCGCGGCCCGGGCAGCACGAACCGGTACTGGTCCCGGCTGCACAGCTCGTTGACCGAGATGCTCTCCCGGGTCGCCTCGGCGGCCTGCACCGGGGCGATGGGCACCTGGGCGGCGTCGAGCAGCCGGCACACCGTCTCGCCGGCCACCCCGCCGGCCGGGAAGATCGCGACCACCTGCGCGCCGAGCACGTGCGCGACCTTGGCGACATTGATGCCGCCGCCGCCGGCGTCGTGCCGGACGCTGTGGCAGCGCAGCTTGTGGGTGGGCCGCACCGTGTCGGTGTCGGTGGTGACATCCAGCGCCGGATTCATCGTGATCGTGACGAGCATGGCGCGATCATCGTCGTTGCCGGCGGTTACGGCGCCCGAATGCGCGGGTCGGCGAACAACTAGGGCCGAATGTCACGGGTGCATCGTGACCATTGCGGGGTGCCGGGGACGCCCGATGGCTGGCGCGCGGGCGATTCGACGGCCAGTATCGAAGGACGGCCGGTGACAGGGGGCATCATGACGACAACGGGCACGGTGCGGGATTTCGCGGAGCTGCGGCTGGCCGACGCCGAGGAAGCCGGCGGCAAGGGCGCCAACCTCGGTGAGATGACCTCGGCCGGGCTGCCGGTGCCGCCCGGCTTCGTGTTGCTGCGGGACGCCTACCGGGAGTCGGTGCGCGCGGTCGGCGTCGACCGGGAGCTGCTCCGGTTGCACCGCGAGGCGTTGGAGGCATCGGCCGACGAGACGCGGCTGGGCGAGTTGTCCAGCCGCTGCCGTGAGCTGGTGTCCCAGGCCGGGATGACCGCCGCGGTCCGTGCCGAGCTGCTGGAGCACTACCACCGCCTGGGCCCCGACGTGGCGGTGGCGGTGCGGTCCTCGGCCACCGGCGAGGACGGCAAGGATGCGTCGTTCGCGGGCATGAACGAGACGCTGACCAACGTCACCGGCGACGAGGAACTCCTCGACGCGGTGCGGCAATGCTGGATGTCGCTGTTCGGGCCGCGGGTGATCGCCTACCGGGCCAGCCGCGGCTTCACCGCCGAACCGGCGATGGCGGTGGTGGTGCAGGTGATGATCGCCTCGGAGCGCTCGGGGGTGGCGTTCACCGCTGACCCGTCGACCGGGGCCCGCGATCACGTGGTGGTGGAAGCCGCGTTCGGTCAGGGCGAGGTGGTGGTCTCCGGGTTGGTGCAGCCCGACACCTACGTGCTGGACAAGGACGGGCTGAGGGTGCTCGACGTCCGCGTCGGTCACCAGGACTTCCGGATCGTCCGGGGCGACGACGGCCACGACCGCACCGAGAAGCTCGGCGTCGAATTGGCCGGCGCCCGAGTGCTCGACGACGCCGCGCTGGCGCGGGTGGCCGGGCTGGCGGTGGCCGTCGAACGGCACTACGGCTGCCCGCAGGACACCGAGTGGGCGATCGCCGACGGGAACACCTGGTTGGTGCAGGCCCGCCCGATCACCACCCTGGGCACCGCCGCCCCGGCCGCCGGCACCGTGCTGGCCCGCGGGCTGTCGGCCGCCCCCGGGGTGGCGGGAGGGCGGGTGCGGGTGCTGCGCACCCCCGACCAGGGCGTCCGGCTGGCCGACGGCGAGGTGCTGGTGGCCCCAATGACCAACCCGGACTGGCTGCCGACGCTGCGCCGGGCCGCGGCGATCGTCACCGACACCGGCGGCATGACCTGCCACGCCGCAATCGTCGCGCGCGAGCTGGGCGTGCCGTGCATTGTCGGGGCCCGTTCGGCCACCACCGATCTGGCCGACGGGATCGACGTCACCGTGGACGGCACGCACGGGCAGGTGCGCGCCGGTGCGCCGGCCGCGGCGCCGGTGACCGTCGCCGAACGTCCGGTGGCGGCCGCCGCCGTCGCGCCGATCACCGCCACCCGGATCTACGTCAACCTGGGGATGCCGGACACCGCGCAGGCGGTTGCCGCCCAGGACGTCGACGGGGTGGGGCTGCTGCGGGCCGAGCTGATCCTGACCGGGGCGCTGGGCGGGCGGCATCCGCGGGCCCTGATCGCCGCCGGAGAGGGCGACGCGCTGGTGGCCGCGCTGGTCGAGTCGGTCGGGCAGATCGCCGCCGCGTTCGGCAACCGCCCGGTCATCTACCGTGCCACCGACTTTCGCAGCAACGAGTTCGCGAATCTGGCCGGGGGCGCGGAATACGAACCCGTCGAACACAATCCGATGATCGGCTACCGCGGCTGCTACCGCTACGTCACCGAACCCGAGCTGTTTGCGCTGGAGTGCCGGGCGCTGGCCCAGATCCGCGAATCCAGCCCCAACCTGGGGCTGATGATCCCGTTCGTGCGAACGAAATGGGAACTGGAGGAATGCCTTTCGCTGGTCGACCGCAGTGAGCTGGGCGCCCAGCGCGGGTTGCACCGCTGGGTGATGGCCGAGGTGCCCTCGGTGGTGCACTGGCTGCCGGCCTACATCGGGCTGGGCATCGACGGGGTGTCGATCGGCAGCAACGACCTGACCCAGTTGATGCTCGGGGTGGACCGGGACTCCGACATCTGCGCGGAGTTGTTCGACACCGCCGATGAGGCGGTGCTCGACGCGATCGGCCAGATCATCGCGGCGGCCCGGCGGGGCGGGATCACCTCGTCGCTGTGCGGGCAGGCCCCGTCGAATGATCCGGCGTTCGCCGAACATCTGGTCCGGATGGGGATCACCTCGATATCGGTGAACCCGGACGCGGCGGCGGCCACCCGCCGGGTGGTGGCTGCCGCCGAGCAGCGGATCCTGTTGGAGGCCGCCCGCGCGCGGTAGCGGCGGTCAGGCCCGCCGGGCCAGTTCGGCGAGCCCGGCGATCGCCGATTCGATGCCGTCGACGAGCACCTCGAGGTCCGGGCTGCTGTCGTAGTCGGCGAGGATGCCGAAGGTCAGTTGGTCGGTGTAGGAGAGCATGGCGATGCCGACCCGCAGCCGCAGGGCCAGCGGTGGGATCGGCAGCATGGTCAGTACCCGGCGGCCGAACATCCGCACCGGCTGGCGGGGACCGGGCACGTTGGTCGCCAGCCCGGTGACGTTGCGCTGCGGCAGTCGGCTGACCGCGCGCACCGTCCACGCGGTGAGCGGGAACGGCAGGAACCGGTTGGCGGCGCCGACGACGTTGGCCCCGGCCTGGCGCTGGCCGTTGGACTTGGCTCGGCGCATCCGCAGCCGCAGCGCCTTGAGCTGGGCCAGCGGGGTGGGCTCGTCGACGGGCAGCAGCGGCAGCATCAGCGACACCCGATTGTCCGGGGTGTGCAGCGCGGCGGTGTCGCGCACCGAGACCGGGATCAGCGTGCGCAGCGAATCGTGTCGGGGCGTCTCGCCGCGGTGCAGCAGCACCTGCCGGTAGCCGTGGGTGACCGCGGCCAGCGCGACGTCGTTGAAGGTGGCGTCGAAGGCGCGGCCGATCGCGCGGATGTCGTCGATCGAAACCCGGGCGGCGCGGTACCGGCGCAGGCTCCCGACCGGCCCGTTGAGCGAGTTGCCCGAGGTGGGGCGCACGATGTCACCGACGATGCCGAGGGTGCCGCGTACGGTTTGCGCGGCCAGGTCGGCGGCGCCGCTGGACAGCTCCCAGACCGCCTTGCCCCAGTCCAGCGGGTTGAGGCTGATCCGGGACAGCGGGCCGGCGTCGGCGGGGGCGTCGGGTGAGTGGGCGTCTGGCAGCTGGGTGGCGAACGAGTCCAGCTCGCCGTCGTCGCTGAAGGCGGCCATCATCGCCGTCGCCGAGACCCCGTCGGCGATGCAGTGGTGCAGCTTGATGATCAGCGCCCAGCGCCCCTCGGCCAGCCCCTCGACCACCCAGCATTCCCACAGCGGGTAGTCGCGATCCAGGCGGCGCTCGATGATGTCGGAGACCAGGGCGAACAGTTCGGTGTCGGAGCCGGGGGCCGGCAGCGCGACGTGGCGCAGGTGGTGGCCGAGGTCCAGGTCGGGCACGTCGACCCAGTGCGGGGGCTCTAGGTCCAGCGGGTGGGTCCGCACCGCCTGGCGCAGCCGGGGCGCCCGGGCCAGCCGCTGGGCCAGGCTGTCGGCGAGTTCGTCGAAGCCCGGCGGCGGACCCTCCAGCACCGTGACGCTGCCGATGGCCAGGCTGATCCGCGGGTCGGAGTCCTCGACCTGCAGGAACCCGGCATCCAGAACCGAGAGCTGCTCCATATCTCCACTATGCCCGCTGTGAGGTGGGTCTCAGCAGTGCCGGAGGGCGGTGCCGACGGGGACCTCGGGCCCAAAGCCCGGCCCGACGGCGGGGCGGGCGGGTCGGCGGCCGCCGTGGCGCTTCGAACAAAGATTCGATAATCTGTTCGGGTGGGTTGGCACAACGGGCCGCCGAGCTGGGCCGAGATGGAACGGGTGCTGGGCGGCCGGCCGGCCGGCGGATCGCACCGGCGCGCGGGCCTGCCGCTGGATTCACCGGCCCGGCCGAAGCCGCGGGCCCCGGCGAGGGCCGGTGGCGGGGCAGCCGGTGCCGACGTGGCGTATGCCGAGCTGCACGCGCATTCGGCTTACAGCTTCCTCGACGGCGCAAGCACCCCCGAGGAGCTGGCCGCCGAGGCGGCCCGGCTGGGCCTGCGGGCGCTGGCGCTGACCGATCACGACGGGCTCTACGGCGTGGTGCGACTGGCCGAGGCCGCCCGCGAGCTGGAGCTGGCCACGGTGTTCGGCGCCGAGCTTTCCCTGGACCCGGGGCCGGGGGAGCGCACCGACCATCCCGACCCGCCCGGCCCGCACCTGCTGGTGCTGGCGCGCGGTCCCGAGGGCTACCGGCGACTGTCCCGGCAACTGGCCGCCGCGCACCTGTCGGGCGGCCGAAAAGGCAAGCCGCGGTACGACTTCGATGCACTGACCGAGGCCGCCGGCGGACACTGGCAGATCCTGACCGGCTGTCGCAAGGGCCATGTGCGCTCGGCGCTGACCGCAGCCGGGCCGGACGCCGCCGCGGCCGCGCTGGCCGACCTGGTGGACCGGTTCGGCGCCGACCGGGTCAGCGTCGAGCTGACCCACCACGGCCACCCGCTCGACGACGAGCGCAACGCCGCGCTGGCCGCGCTGGCCCCGCGGTTCGGGGTGGGGGTGGTGGCCACCACCGGGGCGCACTTCGCCACCCCGGACCGGGGCCGGCTGGCCGCGGCGATGGGAGCCATCCGGGCGCGGCAGTCGGTGGACGCCGCCGCGGGCTGGCTGGCCCCGCTCGGCGGGGCGCACCTGCGGTCCGGGGCGGAGATGGCGGCGATCTTCGCCCACCGGCCCGAGGTCGTCACCGCCGCCGCCGAACTCGGCGAGCAGTGCGCGTTCGGGCTGGCGCTCATCGCGCCCCGGCTGCCGCCGTTCGCGGTTCCCGACGGGCACACCGAGGACAGCTGGCTGGGTGAGCTGGTCCGGGTCGGCGCCGCCGACCGCTACGGGCCGCCGGCCACCGCCGAGCGGGCCTACCACCAGCTGGACCGCGAGCTGGGCATCATCGCCCAGCTGGGCTTCGCCGGGTACTTCCTGGTGGTGCATGACATCGTCGCGTTCTGCCGCGAGCAGGACATCCTGTGCCAGGGCCGCGGATCGGCGGCCAACTCCGCGGTCTGCTACGCGATCGGGGTCACCGCGGTGGACCCGATCGTCAACAACCTGCTCTTCGAGCGGTTCCTGTCCCCGGCCCGCGACGGGCCGCCCGACATCGACATCGACATCGAATCGGACCGCCGCGAGGAGGTCATCCAGTACGTCTACCAACGGTACGGCCGTGAGCACGCCGCGCAGGTGGCCAACGTCATCACCTACCGCGGCCGCAGCGCGGTGCGCGACATGGCCAGGGCGCTGGGATTTTCGCAGGGCCAGCAGGATGCCTGGAGCAAGCAGATCGGCCGCTGGGGGCGATCCGGGCCTGTCGACACCGAGGGCATCCCCGAGCAGGTGCTGGAGTTGGCCGGCCAGATTCGTGATCTGCCACGGCATCTGGGCATCCACTCCGGCGGCATGGTGATCTGCGACCGGCCGATCGCCGAGGTGTGCCCGGTGGAATGGGCCCGGATGCCGGGCCGCAGCGTGCTGCAGTGGGACAAGGACGACTGTGCGGCAATCGGTTTGGTGAAGTTCGACCTGCTGGGGCTGGGCATGCTCTCGGCGCTGCACTACGCGAAGGACCTGGTGGCCGAGCACCACGGCATCGAGGTCGACTTCGCCAAGCTGGACCTCGCCGAACCGGCGGTCTACGAAATGCTGCAGCGCGCTGACTCGGTTGGGGTGTTCCAGGTGGAGTCCCGCGCCCAGATGGCCACCCTGCCCCGGCTCAAGCCGCGGGAGTTCTACGACCTGGTGGTCGAGGTGGCGCTGATCCGGCCCGGGCCGATCCAGGGCGGCTCGGTGCACCCCTACATCCGGCGCCGCAACGGCCTGGAGCCGCCGGACTGCGAGCACCCGTCGATGCAGAATGCGCTGCGGAAAACCTTGGGGGTTCCGCTGTTTCAGGAACAGTTGATGCAGCTGGCGGTGGACTGCGCCGGGTTCACCGCGGCCGAGGCCGATCAGCTGCGCCGGGCGATGGGCTCCAAACGCTCCACCGAGCGGATGCATCGGCTGCGCGGGCGGTTCTACCAGGGGATGGAGCGGCTGCACGGCGTCACCGGCGAGCTGGCCGAGCGGATCTATGAGAAGTTGGAGGCCTTCGCCAATTTCGGGTTCCCGGAGAGCCATGCGCTGAGCTTCGCCTCGCTGGTGTTCTACTCGTCCTGGCTCAAGCTGCACTACCCGGCGGCGTTCTGCGCGGCGCTGCTGCGCGCCCAGCCGATGGGCTTCTACTCGCCGCAATCGCTGGTCGCCGATGCCCGCAGGCACGGGGTCATCGTGCACGGTCCGTGTGTGAACGCCAGCCTGGTGCACGCCACCCTGGAGAACCGCGGTGCCGAGCTGCGGCTCGGCCTCGGCGCGGTCCGGCAGATCGGCACCGAGCTCGCCGAGCGGCTGGTCGCCGAACGCGAAGCGGGTGGGGCGTTCTCCTCGCTGCTGGATCTGACCGGCCGGATCCGGCTGAGCGTGCCGCAGACCGAGGCGCTGGCCACCGCCGGGGCGCTGGGTTGCTTCGGGACCGACCGTCGTCGGGCGCTGTGGGCGGCCGGGGCGGCCGCGGCCGAACGGCCCGACCGGCTGCCCGGGATCGGCACCGTCGCCGCCGCGCCGAGCCTGCCGGGCATGAGCCGGCTGGAACTGGCCGCCGCCGACGTGTGGGCCACCGGGGTCAGTCCGGACAGCTTCCCCACCGAGTTCCTGCGCGGGGTGCTCGACGAGCGCGGGGTGCTGCCCGCCGCGGCCTTGCCGTCGGTGCCCGACGGGACCCGGGTGCTGGTGGCCGGGGCGGTCACCCACCGGCAGCGCCCGGCCACCGCCGGCGGGGTGACGTTCGTCAACCTGGAGGACGAGACCGGCATGGTCAACGTGCTGTGCTCGCCCGGGGTGTGGGCGCGCTACCGGCGGCTGGCGCAGACCGCGGTCGCGCTGGAGATCCGCGGCATCGTGCAGAACGCCAGCGGCGCGGTCACCGTCATCGCCGACGCGATGGCCCGGCTGGAGCTGGGGGTGGGGTCGCGGTCGCGGGATTTCCGCTGAGCATTGTGTACAACTTTGGCAATGTGTTCACTGGGTCGGTGGTGCGGGCGGTAATCTCACAGGCATGACCCTGGAACTGACCAACGACGAGCTGCTGACCACCACCCGCTCGGTGCGCAAACGTCTCGATTTCGACCGGCCGGTGCCGCGGGAGATCCTGATGGAGTGCCTGGACATCGCCCTGCAGGCGCCGACCGGCTCCAACGCCCAGGGCTGGCAGTGGGTCTTCGTCGACGACCCGGACAAGAAGAAGGCGCTGGCCGACATCTACCGGATGAACGCGACGCCGTACCTGAGCCTGCCGAGCCCGGAGCGCGGCGACATCCGCGATCAGCAGATCACCAAGGTGCAGGACTCGGCCCGCTACCTCAGCGAGAACTTCGAGAAGGCCCCGGTGCTGATGGTCCCGTGCCTGGAGGGCCGGCCCGACGGGGCGGAGGCCGGGCTGACCGCCTCCTACTGGGGCTCGCTGCTGCCGGCGGTGTGGAGCTTCATGCTGGCGCTGCGGGCCCGCGGGCTGGGCTCGTCGTGGACCACGCTGCACCTGCTGGGCGAGGGCGAGCGGCAGGCCGCCGAGCTGCTCGGCATCCCGTTCGAGCAGTACGCGCAGGGCGGGCTGTTCCCGATCGCCTACACCAAGGGCACCGACTTCCGGAAGGTGCAGCGGCTGCCCGCCGCGGACCTCACGCACTGGAACAGCTGGTAGCGCCCGCGGTCGCTCACCCCGCGCCGGCGAAACCCTGCTGGCGCCACGCCTCGTAGGCGGCCACCGCCGCGGCGTTGGACAGGTTCATCGACCGCCGGCCGGCCAGCATCGGGATCCGCACCTGCGCGCTGATGTGCGGGTCGGCCAGCGTCTGCTGGTCCAGGCCGGTGGGCTCGGGTCCGAACATCAGCACATCCCCGGGCCGGTAAGCGATGTCGGTGAACGACGTCTGCGCACGGGCGGTGAACGCGAACACCCGCGCCGGCATCAGTGCCCGCCAGGCCGCGGGCAGCGACGCGTGCACGGTCACCGAGGCCAGGTCGTGGTAGTCCAGCCCGGCCCGGCGCAGCTTCGGCTCGGACAGGTCGAAGCCCAGCGGTTCGACCAGGTGCAGCTCGGCCCCGGTGCCCGCGACCATCCGGATCGCGTTGCCGGTGTTGGGGGCGATCCGGGGGCTGTGGAACAGGACACGGAACATGTCGACGATGATGTCAGCATGGCCGAACTCGAATGGACCGACCGGGAGTTCACCGGCGCCGACTTCCGCGACGACGACCTGGCCGGGCTGCGCACCGAACGCACGGTGTTCGACGGCTGCGACTTCACCGGAGCCACCCTGACCGACTCGCACCACGTCGGCTCGGCGTTTCGCAACTGCGTCTTCACCCGGGCCACGCTGTGGCAGTCCAGCTTCACCGGCTGCTCAATGGTCGGCGCGGTGTTCGGCGACTGCCGGCTGCGCCCGGTGACCTTCCACGAGGTCGATCTGACCCTCGCGGTGCTCGGCGGCGCCGATCTGCGCAAGGCGGATCTGTCCGGCTGCCGGCTGCGGGAGGCCTCGCTGGTGCAGGCCGACCTGCGCGAGGCGAACCTGACCGGGGCGGACCTGTCCGGGGCGCGGACCGTCGGCACCCGGCTGGACGGCGCCGACCTGCGCGGCGCCCGGGTGGGCGCCGACCTGTGGACGACGGCGTCGCTGCGCGGGGCGCGGATCGACGTGGACCAGGCGCTGGCCTACGCCGTCGCGCACGGGCTGGTCGTCGGCGCTAACTGACCGCGCGTTTGGTGACCCGGCGCAGCAGGGTGCCCTCGCCCTTGAGCCGGATGTGCCAGCGCACCCACCCGGTGTAGACCACGCACAGCAGGATCAGCAGGCCGATGTTGGTCCACCAGGCGCCCGCCGTGTGATGCCAGAACGGGTCGTCGGGCAGCAGCGGCGGCCCGACCAGCCGGGTCAGGTCGATGGTGGACGCCGAGGCCCCGAAGCCCCAGCGGGCCGGGGTGACCCAGGACAGCTGGTCCAGGACCACCCGCCCGGTCACCGGGATCAGGCCACCGGAGAACACCAGCTGGCTCATCACCGCCACCACCAGCAGCGGCATGATCTGCTCGGCGGATTTGGCCAGGCCCGACAGTGCCAATCCGGTCATCGCCGCGGCGATACAGGTCATCGACATGTCGACGTACATCTCCAGGCTGCGGTTGCTGAAGAACGCGCCGTGCTCGACGGCGCCCGGACCCCAGCCCTTGCCGATCAGGGTGATGGTTATCACGATCGAGGACTGCACGATCGCGAACACCGTGAACACCGCGACCTTGGCGCCCAGATAGGCGGTGGTGGACAGCCCGACGGCCTGCTCGCGGCGGAAGATCGCCCGCTCGCCGATCAGCGCGCGGATGGTCAGCGCGGTGCCCATGAAGATCGCGCCGACGTTGAGCATGACCAGGATCTGGCCCGGCTCGTTCGGCGCCGCGCCGCCCTGAATGGCCGGCACCGCCTGACCGAAGCCCACGCTCTTGTCGTTCTCCCCGCCGCCGGGCACCGACAGTGACAGCACGCCCATGATGAACGGCAGAAACAGTAGGAAGCCGGTGTAGGCGCGGTCGGCGAGCACCAGCTTGACCTGGCGGCGGGCCACCGTGGAGAACTGCCGGATCAGGCTGGTCTTGGCGGGTTTGCCGAGATCCGATGGGGTTTGGGTGGGCGGTGCCACCGGTGCCGGGCCGGAGCGCTCCAGGTACCGGCGCCCGGCGGTCTCCGGGTCGGCGGCCACGGTGGAGAAGATGTCGGCCCAGTTGGTGGTGCCCAGCTCCGGCCCGATCTGCGACGGCGGGCCGAAGAACGCGGTCTTGCCGCCCGGGGCCAGCAGCAGCACCTGATCGCAGACGTCCAGGTAGGTCAGCGAGTGGGTGACCACCAGCACCACGCGGCCGGCGTCGGCCAGCTGGCGCAGCATCGTCATCACCGCGCGGTCCAGCGCCGGATCCAGGCCCGAGGTCGGCTCGTCGAGGATCAGCAGCGACGGGCCGGTCAGCAGCTCCATGGCCACCGACGCGCGCTTGCGCTGGCCGCCGGAGAGTTTCTCCACCCGGGTGTCGCGGTGCTTGGTCATCTCGAGTTCCTCGAGGACCTGCGCGACGACCTGCTCGCGGTCTTCCTTGGTGGTGTCCGGCGGCAGCCGCAGCTCGGCGGCGTACATCAGCGCCTGGTGCACGGTCAGCTGGCCGTGCACCACGTCGTCCTGCGGGACCATCCCGATCCGGGAGCGCAGCGAGGCGTACTCGGCGTGGATGTCGTGGCCCTCGAAGCTGACGGTGCCGGTGGTCGGGCTGGTGACGCCGGCGACCTGGCGGGCGAAGGTGGACTTGCCCGCGCCGGACGGGCCGATCACCGCGGTCAGGGTGCCCGGCCGGGCGGTGACCGAGATGTTGTCCAGCAGCGTCTTGTTGCCCTCGATGGTCCAGGTCAGGCCGCGGACCTCCAGGCCACCGGTCTTGGTGTCGGCCTCGGTCTGGGTGCGACGGCCCAGCGTGGCGCCGTCGAAGACCAGGTCGATGTTGCCGATGGTGACGGTGTCGCCGGGACGCAGCATCGCCGACTCGACGCGCTGGCCGTTGACGAAGGTGCCGTTGATCGAGCGGTTGTCCAGGATCTGGGTGCCGGCCGGCGTGGTCACCAGGGTGGCGTGGTGGCGGGAGGCCAGCACGTCGGGGATGACGATGTCGTTGTCGGTGGCGCGACCGATCTTGATCGACCCGGGCGGGGCGGCCGGGGTGCGGCCGGGCCGCAGCATCTTGAGCATGCTGGTGGCCAGGTTGGCGCCGTCGCCGCCGGCCGGCGGCGGGGTGGCCGCCGGACCCATCATCGTCGGCGTGTTGCCGGGGGCCGGCGGCAGGTTCTGCGGCGGCAGCTGCCCGCTCGGCGGGTACTGCGGCCGGGCGCCGGTCGGGTACTGCGGGCGGGCGCCGGTCTGATACTGCGGCTGGGCGCCGCTGGGCGGGAACGGCGGGCGGGGGCCGCCGGTCGGGTACTGCGGCTGGGCGCCGCTGGGCGGGAACGGCGGGCGGGGGCCGCCGGGCGGGTAGCCGGGGCCGCCCGCGGGCGGATAGCCGCCGACCACCGGCACCGCCGTCGTCGGCGTCCGGCCGGCCGAGCCGACGTGCCGGCCCACCTCGAAGGACAGCAGCGGGCCGTCCGGGTTGCCCAGGTTCAGCGCCGCGCCGTCGTGGATGTCGGCGGTCGGCACCCGCTGGCCGTTGCGGTACATGCCGTTGAGCGACCCGTTGTCGATCGCGACCCAGCGGCCGTTGTCGAAGCGCAGGATCAGATGCGCGCGGGAGATCAGCGGGTGGGCGACTCGAACGTCGGCGCGCAGATCGCGCCCGACGACGATGTCACTGCCGGGGGCGAAGTTGCGCTGCGAGCCGTCGTAGCGAACGGTCAACGTGGGCGCGGCGGATCCAGTCATCGCGACCAACCTTAACGGCTGCCCAATGGGCTACCGGTCCGGCGCACCGGTCAGCGTGCAGTAGGTGTGGCTGTAGATGGTGGGCATGCACTCGTTGCAGTGGTTGCACACCGAACGCACCCGGCCGTCGGCCTCGATCCGGTTCAGCAGATCCGGCTCGGCCAGCAGCGCGCGGCCCATCGCGACGAACTCGAAGCCCTCGTCCATCGCCAGGTCCATCGTCTCGCGATTGGTGATCCCGCCGAGCAGGATCAGCGGCAGGGTCAGCTCGGCGCGGAACCGTCGGGCCTCCTTCAACAGGTAGGCCTCCTGGTACGGGTACTCGCGCAGGAACTTTTTGCCACTGATCCGGATCCCCCAGCTCATCGGCGGGGAGAACGCGGCGGCGAAGTCCTTGATCGGGGCGCCGCCGCGGAACAGGTACATCGGGTTGAGCAGCGAACTGCCCGAGGTCAGCTCCAGGGCGTCCAGGCCGCCGTCCTCCTGCAGCCAGCGCGCGGTCTGGATCGACTCGTCGAGGTTGATCCCGCCGCGCACGCCGTCGGACATATTCAGCTTGGCGGTCACCGCGATCTTGCCGCCGCCGTACTCGTCGACCGCCTGGCGGACCGCGCGGACCACCCCGCGGGCCACCTTCGCCCGGTTCTCCAGCGACCCACCGAACTCGTCTTTGCGGCGGTTGATCAGCGGAGACAGGAACGAGCTGGCCAGGTAGTTGTGGCCGAGATGAATCTCGACGGCGTCGAACCCCGAGTCGATGGCGATCCGGGCGGCGTTGGCGTGCGCGGCCATCACATCGAGAATGTCGTCGCGGGTGGCGCGGCGGGCGAACTTCATCGCGATCGGGTTGAAGAACCGGACCGGGGCCAGCCCGTCGGCCCGGTTGGAGCGGGAGTCGGCGACCGGGCCGGCATGGCCGATCTGCGCGCTGATCGCCGCGCCCTCGGCGTGGATGGCCTCGGTCAGCCGGGTCAGTCCGGGCACCGCCTCGGGCCGCATCCAGATCTGTCTGCGGTCGGTGCGCCCGCCCGGGGTGACCGCGCAGTAGGCCACCGTCGTCATGCCGACGCCACCGGCGGCCGGGCGCCGGTGGTAGGTGATCAGATCGTCGGTGACCAGGGCCTCCGGGGTGGATGCCTCGAAGGTGGCGGCCTTGATCACGCGGTTGCGCAGCGTGATCGGACCCAGTTTGGCCGGACTAAACACATTTGGGCTGGTGTTCACCTCCGCACTCCAACACGGTGACGCCACCGGTGTCAATCGCGGCGGGTGCGGGCACCGGTGGCAGAATTGCGGCCGTGACTGCGATGGTGCTCGACGGCAAGGCAACCCGGGACGAGATCCTCGTCGACCTCACCGCCCGGGTGGCGGCGCTGACGGCGGCGGGCCGGACCCCCGGACTGGGCACCATCCTGGTCGGCGACGATCCGGGCTCGCAGGCCTACGTCCGCGGCAAGCACGCCGACTGCGCCAAGGTCGGCATCACCTCGATTCGCCGCGACCTGCCCGCCGACACCACCACCGAGCAGCTCAACGCGGCCATCGACGAGCTCAACGCCGACCCGGCCTGCACCGGCTACATCGTGCAGTTGCCGCTGCCGCGGCAGCTCGACGAGAACGCCGCGCTGGAGCGCATCGACCCGGACAAGGACGCCGACGGGCTGCACCCGACGAACCTGGGCCGGTTGGTGCTCGGCACCCCGGCGCCGCTGCCGTGCACGCCGCGCGGCATCGTGGCGCTGCTGCGCCGCTTCGACGTGCCGATCGCCGGCGCGCACGTGGTGGTGATCGGCCGTGGCGTCACCGTCGGGCGCCCGCTGGGGCTGCTGCTGACCCGGCGCAGCGAGAACGCCACCGTCACGCTGTGCCACACCGGCACCGCCGACCTGCCCGCGCTGACCCGGCAGGCCGACATCATCGTCGCCGCCGTCGGGGCGCCGCACCTGGTGACCGCCGACATGGTTCGCCCCGGCGCGGCCGTCGTCGACGTCGGGGTGTCCCGGGTCGAGGGCAAGCTCACCGGCGACGTGCACCCCGACGTGTGGGAGGTGGCCGGCCACGTCTCGCCCAACCCGGGCGGCGTCGGCCCGCTGACCCGGGCGTTTCTGCTCACCAACGTCGTCGAGCGCGCCGAGTCGCTCGGGTGAACACCGCCGCGGGCTGGAACTGGCAGGCCGGGGTCCGTCGGCAGTGGCCGATCATCTGCGTGTTCCTGATCTTCGTCGGCGCGTTCGGTCTGGTCGCCGCCGGGTTCTGGCGCCGCGGTGCGCTGCTGATCGGCATCGGGGTGGCGGTCGGCGCCGGGCTGCGGCTGCTGCTCGGCGAGGAGGCCGCCGGGCTGCTGGTGATCCGCTCCCGCGCGCTGGACTTCGCCACCATGGCCAGTGCCGCGACCGCGATGATGTTCATCGCCGCGACCATCGACCCGCTCGGGACCAGCTGACCGCGCCCGGACCGGTCGCCGCGGTCAGTCGCCCGCGGGCAGGTCGGCGCGCACGCAGGTGGTGATGTAGGGCAGCGCCACGCCGGGGGAGTTGGTCAGCGCCGGGTGCCGGGCCAGCAGATCGCGTACCCCCTGCAGCGCCCGGGTCCGGACCTCCGCCGGCGAGGTGATGCAGTAGCTGCGCGAGGCAACCAGGTCGATCAGCGCCTTCGGGGTCAGGTAGTTGGTCCACTCCACCCGGTGCCGGGCCACCTCGGCGAACGGCGCGGGCAGCCCGGAATGTGCATCGAGCGGATCGTGGTCGAAGCCGACGATCTCGCCGAGTTCGCGGACCCAGCCCAGCCGCTGATCCGGGGTGTTCCACAGCAGGCCGAGCCGGCCGCCGGGCCGCAGCACCCGGGCCACCTCCGGGATCGCCCGATCCGGGTCCACCCAGTGCCAGGCCTGCGCGACCAGCACCGCGTCGACGCTGTCGTCGGGCAGCGGGATCTCCTCGGCGGTGCCGAGCAGCGCGGGGGTGTCCGGCAGCGACGCGGAGAGCACCTCGAGCATCTCGGCGATCGGGTCGACGGCCACCACGTCCAGGCCGCGTTCGACCAGCCGGGTGGTCAGCTTCCCGGTGCCCGCGCCCAGATCCAGCACGGTGCGCGCGCCGGTGGGCAGCAGCCAGTCAACCGCCTCCGGCGGGTAGGAGGGCCGGCCCCGCTCGTAGGCCGCGGCCTGCGAGCCGAAGGACAGCGAGCGCGGCGTTGCGTTCATTGCCCGGCCAGCTCGAGGGTGCGGCGCAGCAGCGCCGCCACCGCGTCGGCCTCGATCAGGAAGCCGTCGTGCCCACTCGGGGAGTCGATGACGTCCAGGCCGGCGCAGCCGGGCAGCAGCTCGGCGATCTCCTGCTGCAGCCGCAGCGGGTAGAGCCGGTCGGAGGTGATCCCGCCGACGACCGTCGGCACCGGGCAGGCCGCCAGTGCCGCGGCCACCCCGCCCCGGCCGCGGCCGACGTCGTGGCTGCTCAGCGCGTCGGACAGCGCGACGTAGCTGCCCGCGTCGAACCGGTTGACCAGCTTGGCGCCCTGATGTTCCAGGTAGCTCTGCACGGCGTACCGGCCGCCGGTCAGCGGATCCTCACCGCCCTGCGCGGCGTTGCCGAACCGCTCGTCGAGCTCGACCTCGCCGCGGTAGGTCAGATGCGCGACCCGGCGGGCCACCTCCAGGCCGGCGTCCGGGCGCCGCCCGGTGCCGTGGTAGTCGCCGCCGAGCCAGTTCGGGTCGGTCTTGATCGCCGCGATCTGGGTGCTCTGGGTGCCGATCTGGTCGGCGGTGGCGCGCGCACCGACCGCCAGCACCAGCGCCGCACGCACCGATTCCGGGTGTGCCAGCGCCCATTCCAGTGCCCGGGCACCGCCCATCGAACCGCCGAGCACCGCCGCCACCTCGGTGATGCCGAGCGCGGCCAGCGCGGCCACGTCGGCGGCGACCTGGTCGCGGATGGTCAGCTGCGGGAACCGGGAGCCCCACGGCCGGCCGTCGCGGGCCAGCGAGCCCGGACCGGTCGAGCCGCGGCAGCCGCCCAGCACGTTCGTCGCGATCAGGCACCAGCGGTCGGTGTCGATCGCCGCGCCGGGGCCGGCCATCCCGTCCCACCAGCCGGGGGTGGGATGCCCGGGGCCGGCGGGCCCGATGACGTGCGAGTCGCCGGTCAGCGCGTGCAGCGCGATGACGGCGTTGTCCCGGGTGGGGGACAGCTCGCCCCAGCGCTGCACGGCGATGCTGACGTTGTCGAGCAGCGCGCCGTTCTCCAGCTTCAGCTCACCGATGTCGACGATGCCGACCTCGCCCTGAGCCGGCAGGGCCACGGTGGTTGGGATCTCGGAAATGGTCACCTCTCGCCCCTAGGCGGCGGTCGCGGCGGCCGCCAGGCCGCGCTCCAGGTCGGCCAGAATGTCGTCGATGCCCTCGATCCCGACGGCCAGCCGGACCAGGCCCGGCGTCACGCCGGAGGCCCGCTGTTCGGCCTCGGAGAGCTGCTGGTGGGTGGTCGAGGCCGGATGGATCACCAGCGAGCGCACGTCGCCGATGTTGGCGACGTGACTGTGCAGGGTCAGCGCGTCGACGAACGCCTTGCCGGCCGCCAGCCCGCCGGCCAGCTCGAAGGCCAGCACCGCGCCGGTGCCGCGCGGCGCCAGCCGCTGGGCCCGCTGGTGCCACGGCGAGCTCGGCAGCCCGGCGTAGTGCACGGCGGTGACCTCGTCGCGGTCCGCCAGGAACTGCGCCACCCGCGCGGCGTTGGCGACGTGCCGCTCGACCCGCAGGCTCAGCGTCTCCAGGCCCTGGGACACCAGGAACGCGTTGAACGGCGACCCGGCCGAGCCCAGGTCGCGCAGCAGCTGCACCCGGGCCTTGAGCGCGAACGCCGGTGCGCCCAGGTCGGCGTACACCACGCCGTGGTAGCTGTCGTCGCCGGTGGTGAAGCCGGGGTGCCTGCCCTGGGTCCAGTCGAAGGTGCCGCCGTCGACGATCACCCCGGCGATCGCGGTGCCGTGCCCGCTGAGGTACTTCGTGGCCGAGTGCACGACGACGTCGGCGCCGTGCTCGAACGGCCGGATCAGGTACGGCGTGGCGATGGTGTTGTCCAGGATCAGCGGAATGCCGTCGGCGTGCGCGACCTCGGCGACGCCGGGGATGTCGAAGATGTCGCCCTGCGGGTTGGAGATCGTCTCGCCGAAGAACGCCCGGGTGTTCTCCCGGACCTGGGCGGCCCAGGACTGCGGGTCGTCGGGATCGGCGACGAAGCTGATCTCGATGCCGAGCCGGCGCAGCGTGTGGTGCAGCAGGTTGTAGGTGCCGCCGTAGAGCCGGGGTGAGGACACGATGTGGTCTCCGGCACCGGCCACGTTGAGCAACGCCAGCGTCGTCGCGGCCTGCCCGGAGGACAGGAACAGCCCGGCCACCCCGCCCTCGAGCGCGGCGATCCGCTGCTCGACGACGTCGGCGGTCGGGTTCATGATCCGGGTGTAGATGTTGCCCGGCTCGGCCAGGCTGAACAGCGCGGCGGCGTGGTCGGTGTCGTTGAAGACATACGACGTGGTCTGGTAGATCGGCAGCGCGCGCGCCCCGGTGGCGGGGTCGGGCTGCTGGCCGGCGTGAATCTGCTTGGTTTCAAACGACCAGTCGGCCGTGGTGGGGGTGGACACGAACTTCTCCTTGCGGGGGTCAAATGATGTGGATTGACTGACCTCAGCAGGGACACATATCGGACCGCATCAGGCTCCCTTGTCTCTATGGGGCCCGGAGAATGGTCGGACCCGCGCTTGCCGCGTAGCCGTGGCTACTCAACCTGGTCATCACCCGGGGCACCCCACCGCGGTGGAGGGTTGCCGGCCAGCAAGCCGGGGCTTGATGCTGGCGCTCATGACCGATATGCAGAGTATCGCAATCCGGTGAAACTCTGCCAGCTCGGTGCCTTCTCAGGCGGGTTGTTCGGCGGCCGGCGGAACCCGGTTCGCCTCGATGAAGTCGGTGATCAGCGCCGCGGTGCGGGCCGGGTCCTCGAACATCGGGATGTGGCCGACCCGGTCCATCCGGGTGACCACGGTGTCTGCGGGCAGCTCGCGGATGAACTGGCGGGCGAACCGCGGGTGCGGCAGCACCCGGTCCTTCTCGCAGAGCACCAGGTTGGTCGGGGCGTCGGCGTTGGCCAGCTCCTGCAGTCCCGGCAGCAGCAGTGCCTTGACCAGCAGCTGGTAGTAGGCCGCGCAGTGCGTGACGTCGTCGAGGATGGCGGGCAGGTCGGCCTCCGGCAGGGCCTGCGGCGTCGCGCTGATCGGCACGCTGGCGAACCAGCGGGTGAACGGGAACTTCAGCACCCGCCCGGCACCCAGCAGCTTGGCGATGATCCAGACCGGGAAGCCGAGCAGGAACTTGGCCACGATCTCGAACTTGACCGGGGAGAAGTGTCGCCAGCCGCCGGCCGGGGCGATTGCGGTCAGGGTGCGGGCCCGGCCGCGGCGCATCATCTCGAAGGCCACCCAGCCGCCCAGCGAATTGCCGACGATGTGCGCGGTGGGCCAGCCCAGCTCGTCCATCCGCCGCTCGACGTCGTCGGCGAGTTCCTTGGTGTCGAGGAACATCCGGGCCTTCACCCCGCCGTTGTGGCCGGGCATGGTGGGGGCGTACACCTCGTAGCGGCCGGTGTCGGCCAGCATTGGCGCGACGTCCTTCCAGACGTTCTGCGACATCATGAACGGGTGCAGCAGCAGCACCGGTTCGCCGGATCCCAGGTGAATGGCGTCGCGCACGGGCCTCATTCCTTGACAGTAGCAATCAGCCGGTACCGCCGGTATCGGGCCGGGGCCGGGTCGCGGCGGTGACCTAACCTTGACGGCCGTGATCGTCACGACCGTCAACGTCAACGGCATCCGGGCCGCGGTCCGGGAGCGCTCCACCGACAATCCCGGGCTGCTGGCCTGGCTGAAGGAAACCCGCGCCGACGTGGTGTGCCTGCAGGAGACCCGCGCCGACGACGGTCAGCTCACCGAGGCGCTGGCCCCCGCGCTGGCCGACGGCTGGCAGCTGGCCTCGGCGCTGTCGGAGCGCAAGGGCCGCAACGGGGTGGCGGTGCTGTCCCGGGTCCCGATCACCGAGGTGCGGGCCGGCTGCGGGCACGACGAGTTCGCCGACCACGGCCGCTACCTGGAGGTCGACCTCGACGACGGCGGCCAGCCGCTGACGGTGGCCAGCATCTACGTGCCGACCGGGGAGGCGCTGACCGAGCGGCAGGCCGAGAAGGAACGCTTCCTGGCGGCCACCGAGGCCCGGATGGCCGAGCTGGCCGCCCGGGCGGGGTCGGGGGGTCCCGACGCGGTGCTGTGCGGGGACTGGAACATCGCCCCGGCCGAGGCCGACCTGAAGAACTGGAAGGGCAACCTGAAAAAGGCCGGGTTCCTGCCGGAGGAACGCGCCTGGGTCGCCGACCGGCTGTCCGGCGGCTGGGTCGACGTGATGCGCACCCTGCACCCCGAGGTCACCGGCCCGTACAGCTGGTGGAGCTGGCGCGGCCAGGCCTTCGACAACGATGCCGGCTGGCGGATCGACTACCAGCTGGCCACCGCCGGGCTGGCCGGCCGGGCGATCGCCGGCGGCACCGAACGCCCGGGCGCCTACGCGCTGCGCTGGTCTGACCACGCGCCGGTCACCGTCGAGTACGCCCCGCGCCCGGCCGACGCCGCCGGGCCGGGGCAGCGTGACAAGATCGTCGGATCATGAGCGCTAAGCAGGTCGTCTTCTCCGGAGCCCAGCCCACCTCCGACTCGCTGCACCTGGGCAATGCCCTTGGCGCGGTCAAGCAGTGGGCGGCCATGCAGGACGATCACGACGCGTACTTCTGCGTGGTGGACCTGCACGCCATCACCGTCGCGCAGGATCCCGCCGAGCTGCGCCGCCGCACCCTGACCACCGCCGCGCAGTACCTGGCGCTGGGCATCGACCCGGCCCGGGCCACCGTCTTCGTGCAGAGCCACGTGCCCGCGCACGCCGAACTGGCCTGGGTGCTGGGGTGTTTCACCGGCTTCGGGCAGGCGTCGCGGATGACGCAGTTCAAGGACAAGTCGGTCCGGCACGGCGCCGACGCCACCACCGTCGGGCTGTTCACCTACCCGGTGCTGATGGCCGCCGACATCCTGCTCTACGACGCCAACCTGGTGCCCGTCGGGGAGGATCAGCGCCAGCACCTGGAGCTGGCCCGCGACCTGGCGCAACGGTTCAACGCCCGGTTCCCGGGCACCTTCGTGGTGCCCGACGCGCTGATCCCGAAGGCCACCGCCAAGATCTACGACCTGGCCGACCCGTCGGCGAAGATGAGCAAGTCCGCGGCCACCGACGCCGGGCTGATCGCGCTGCTCGACGATCCGGCCCGGATCGCCAAGAAGATCCGCTCGGCCGTCACCGACAGCGAGCGGGAGATCCGCTTCGACCCGGAGCACAAGCCCGGCATCTCCAACCTGCTGACCATTCAGTCCGCGGTCACCGGCACCCCGGTGGCCGAGCTGGTCGCCGGCTACGACGGGCGCGGCTACGGCGACCTGAAGAAGGAGACCGCCGAGGTCGTCGTCGAGTACGTCACGCCGATCCGGGCCCGGGTCACCGAGCTGCTGGCCGACCCCGCCGAACTGGAATCGATCCTGGCCGCCGGAGCGCAGCGGGCCGGACAGGTCGCGGAGCGGACCGTCGCCCGGGCCTACGACGCGCTCGGATTGCTGCCCCGACGGTCCTGAGATGACAACGACGGACGCGCGAGCGGAGCTGCCGGAGACGGCAGCGCGCCCGGGCGTCCTGGCTCGGTTGCGGGCCCGCTGGCGCTGGTTCGACCATGTCTGGCGGGCCCAGCAGCGCTACAACGACAGCAAGGGCGACTTCTACGCCGCCGGCATCACCTACTACACGATCTTCTCGCTGTTCCCGCTGCTGATGGTGGCGTTTGCGGTCGGCGGCTTCATCCTGGTCAACCACCCCGAGCTGCTCGACAGCATCGAGGGGCAGATCAAGGGCGTGGTGTCCGGGGAGCTGGGGGAGCAGCTGATCGCGCTGATGGATTCCGCGATCGCCTCGCGCACCTCCGTCGGGGTGATCGGCCTGGCCACCGCGGCGTGGGCCGGGCTGGGCTGGATGAACAACGTCCGGGAGGCGCTGACCCAGATGTGGGGCAGCCAGCGCACCGTCAAGCCGACCTTCATTCGCGGCAAGCTGTCGGACCTGGGTGCGCTGGCCTCGGCGGGGGTGGCGCTCGGGCTGACCATCGGGCTGACCGCCCTCGGCAGCACCTCGCTGCTGGCCGACCTGCTGCGCTGGGCCGGGGTGCCGGACTCGCCGCTGACCTCGGCGGCGCTGCGGGCGGCGTCGATCGTGATGTCGGTGCTGGTCGGCTGGGCGCTGTTCACCTGGATGATCGCCCGGCTGCCACGCGAATCGGCCAGCCTGCGGTCCTGTCTGCGGGCCGGGCTGATCGCCGCCGTCGGCTTCGAGGCGTTCAAGCAGGTCGCCTCGATCTACCTCAAGTCGGTGCTCACCGGCCCGGCCGGGGCGACGTTCGGCCCGGTACTCGGCCTGATGGTGTTCGCCTACGTCACCGCGCGGCTGGTGCTGTTCGCCACCGCGTGGGCGGCCACCGCGCGGGAGAACCTGGCCCCGGAGATCGTGCCGCCCGGGCCGGCGGTGATCCGCAACCGGGTGATCACCCGGCCCGCGCTGGGGCCGGCCGCCGCGGCGGCCGCGGCGGCGGGGGTCGGCGGCTGGCTGCTGGGCCGCCGCCGTCGTCGCTGACCCGTCGTCGCGGGCCCGGCGTCACTGACTGACCAGTTGCAGCCCGATGACGCAGCCGATCAGGCCGGTCAGCAGGGCCACCTTGGCCAGCGAGGCCGCCTCGGTGCCGGTGATCATGGCGACCAGCACGGTCAGCGCGGCACCGATGCCGACCCACACCGCGTAGCTGGTGCCCGGCGGCAGGAAGCGCATCGCGTAGCCCAGCCCGAACATCGAGATCACCACCGACACCCCGAAGATCGCGGTGGGAATCGGGCGGGTCAGCCCGTCGGAGCGGCTCAGCGCGGTCGCCCACACCGCCTCCAGCGCGCCGGAGAGCACCAGGATCAGCCAGGCCATGACAGCAACCTTCCGGCGCCGTCTTGTCGCTGACCGGGTACGGGGCCCCTCGTCCGGTGCCACGGGGTGTGGCACTGGCGACGGTAGCAACCCGAGTAGCGTCGCGGCCATGCCGATCGCGACGCCGTGGAGTGCCTCGCTGGGTCTGCGCCACCCGGTCGTCAACGCGCCGATGGGCGGCGCGGCCGGCGGCCGGCTGGCCGCCGCGGTCAGCGCGGCCGGCGGGCTGGGGATGATCGGGATGGGCTCGGCCGCCAGCGCCGAGGCACTGACCGCCGAGCTGGCCGAGCTCGGCGCGGTCCGGCCGTTCGGCATCGGCCTGGTGCACTGGGTGACCGAGGCCGCACCGGGTCTGCTGGACACCGCGCTGGCCGCCCGCCCGGACCTGCTGTGCGTCAGTTTCGGCGACGAGTGGTCCTGGGTGTCCCGGGCGCGCGCCGCGGGCATCAGCACGGCCACCCAGGTCGCCTCCGTGCCCGCGGCGCTGCGCGCGGTCGACGCCGGGGTCCAGGTGCTGGTGGCCCGCGGCGCCGAGGGCGGCGGGCACGGCGAGCCGCGGGTCGGCACGCTGCCGCTGCTGGCCGAGGTGCTCGACGCGGTCGAGGTGCCGGTGCTGGCCGCCGGCGGGATCGCCACCGGCCGGGCGCTGGCCGCGGTGCTGGCCGCCGGGGCGGCCGGGGCGTGGCTGGGCACGGTGCTGGCGGCCAGCACCGAGGCGCTGACCCGGCCCGCCGACCGCGATCTGCTGCTGGCCGCGGCGTCCACCGACACCGTCAACACCAGCGAGTTCGACCTGGCGCTGGGCTATTCGTGGCCGTCGTGGCAGCCGGAGCGGGTGCTCGTCGACGCCGACGGCGCCGCGCTGCCGGTCAACGCCGGCCAGGGCGTCGGGGCGGTGCGCGCCGCGCGTCCGGCCGCGGTGGTGCTCGACGACCTCTGCGGGCAGGCCGCCGGGCTGTTGGGGCGCTGGGCGCGCTGACCCGAGGCGGGCTCAGCGGGCCAGGCCGGCGCCGACGCTGCGACGGTTGATCGACCGGGCGACCATGATCAGGCTGAACACCACCAGGGTGCCGACCACTCCGACGCCCACCCGCACCGGCGTCGCGTCGGCGGCCGGGATCAGGGTGGCGGCGTTGACGGCGGCGGTCGGCTCGGGTTCGACGCGGGTCAGCGCCGGGTCGGGGTCGACCAGCTGGCCGATCGCGGTGCCGGGCGCGGTCGCGAAGCCGTAGTCCAGCAGCCGGGCGGCCTGCTCCCACGGCGCGATGGGCTGGCGGGTGCCGCGCAGCAGCACCGCCACCAGCCGGCGGCCGTCCCGCTCGGCCGCGCCGACGAAGGTCTGTCCGGCGTCGTCGGTGTAGCCGGTCTTGCCGCCGAGGGCGCCGGGGTAGTTGACCAGCAGCTTGTTGTCGTTCTCCAGCTCGTAGGCCGGGTGGTCGCCGGTCTCCGGGGTGAAGTGGCCGGGGAAGTTGTAGGTCCGGGTGGCCACGATCTGGGCGAACGTCGGGTTCTGCCAGGCGTACCGGTAGATCAGGCCGATGTCGTAGGCCGAGGTGCTCATGCCGGGGCCGTCCAGCCCGGACGGGGTGGCGACCCGGGTGTCGCGGGCGCCCAGCAGGGCGGCCATCGTGTTGAGCTTGCCCAGGGCCACCGGCATGCCGCCGAGCTGGCCGGCCAGCGCGTGCGCGGCGTCGTTGCCGGAGTGCATCAGCAGCCCGTGCAGCAGGTCGTTGACGGTGTAGGTGCCGCCGACGTCGACGCCGACCTTGGTGCCCTCGGAGCGGGCGTCCTCGACGGTGCCGGCGACCGGCTTGTTCAGGTTGAGTTCGTTGATCGAGGCCATCGCGGTCAGCGCCTTGATCACCGAGGCGGGCCGGTGCCTGCCGTGCGGGTCGCGGGCGGCGATCACCTCGCCGGAGTCCAGGTCGGCGACCAGCCAGGCCTCGGCGGAGACGTCCCCGGGCACCGGCGGGGTGTCGGCGGCGGTGATGATGCCGCAGCCGGCCAGATCGGACCCACCGACGGTCTTGGCGGGCACCGCCAGCGGGCCGGGTTCGGGCTCGCCGGGCTTGGGCACCTCGGAGGCGTCGACGGCCGGTGGGGTGGTGATCCGGAACGGGCATTCCGGGGCGGGCGGCTCGGGGTCGGCCAGCGCCGTGGCCGGGGTCAGCGCGGCCGGCGCGGCGGCGATGAACAGCGCCGCCGTCAGCGCCGCCAGCCGGGTCCGGGGGCTACGTGAAGTCAGCATGGTGAGGAGCAGAGTAGGCCAGCGGAGCGGCGATCTTGCCGCGCCGCGCTGTGGCTGGTGGGATTAAAGTTGCGATTGTTACTTGAGAGGCGGCGATTTCGGCGCCGGATCGATTGCTTGACCCAAAGCTGTTGCGCCGAGCCCTCGGCGTGCCCGACCCGATCCAACAGTGAGGACCCGCAGGTGCAACAGCACGACCATGACGGAAACCGCGCAGCGGCCTGGTACGAGAACTGGACCGAGGCGCCGGACTCGCCCTGGCGCGACCGCCCCGAACCCGCCGACGACCGGGACTACCGCACGCTGACCTATCGGCGCACCGGCCGGATCGCCCGGATCACCTTCAACCGCCCCGAGCAGGGCAACGCGATCACCGCGGACACCCCGCTGGACCTCGCGCACGCCGTCGAGACCGCCGACCTCGACCCCCGAGTGCACGTGGTGCTGCTGTCCGGGCGTGGCAAGGGCTTCTGCGGCGGCTACGACCTGCAGATCTTCGCCGAGGGCGGGGCCGGCGGCGGCGGGGTCGGTGAGCACGCCACCGCAGGCAGCGCCATCGACCCGGTGGTGCAGGCCAGCAACCACAATCCGTGGCGCGGCTGGGATCCGATGCTCGACTACGCGATGATGAGCCGCTTCAACAAGGGCTTCGCCTCGCTGCTGCACGCGAACAAACCGACCGTCGCGAAGATCCACGGCTTCGCGATCGCCGGCGGCACCGACATCGCGTTGTACTGCGACCAGATCATCTGTGCCGACGACGCGATGATCGGCTACCCGCCGACCCGGGTCTGGGGCATCCCGGCCGCCGGGATGTGGGCGCACCGGCTCGGCGACCAGCGGGCCAAACGCCTGCTGTTCACCGGCGATCGGATCAGCGGACGGCAGGCCGCGGAATGGGGGCTGGCGGTCGAATCCTGCCCGCCGGAGTCCCTCGACGAGCGCGCCGAAGACCTCGTCGAGCGGATCGCCCGGATGCCGGTCAACCAGCTGATGATGGCCAAACTCGCATTGAACTCGGCGCTGCTGGCGCAGGGCGTGGCGAACTCCACCATGATCAGCACCGTCTTCGACGGGGTGTCGCGGCACACCCGGGAGGGCTACGCCTTCCAGCTGCGGGCGGCGACCGTCGGGTTCCGCGAGGCCGTCCGGGAGCGTGACGAGCCGTACGGCGACCACAAGGGCAAGCCGGGGCCAACCGGGTAGGGGGCGTCGACCTCGGTCGTCAGCGGGCGGTATCGACGCGCCCGCTTCCTCCCTCGGTCTCCTTCGTCGACCTCGGTCGTCAGCGGGCGAACATCAGCGCCCGCTTGACCTCCTGGATCGCCTTGGTGACCTCGATGCCGCGGGGGCAGGCGTCGGTGCAGTTGAACGTGGTGCGGCAGCGCCACACGCCGTCGACCTCATTGAGGATGTCGAGGCGCTCGGCGGCCGCCTCATCCCGGGAATCGAAGATGAACCGGTGCGCGTTGACGATGGCGGCCGGGCCGAAGTAGGAACCCTCGCTCCAGAACACCGGGCAGCTCGTCGTGCAGCAGGCGCACAGGATGCACTTGGTGGTGTCATCGAAGCGGGCCCGGTCGGTCGGCGACTGGATCCGCTCGCGGGTCGGCGGGTTGCCGCTGGTGATCAGGAACGGCTTGACCGCGCGGAACGCGTCGAAGAACGGCTCCATGTCGACCACCAGGTCCTTCTCCACGGGCAGGCCGCGGATCGGCTCGATGGTGATGGTCAGCGGCTTGCCGTTCTTGGGCAGCAGATCGCGCATCAGAACCTTGCAGGCCAACCGGTTGACGCCGTTGATCCGCATCGCGTCCGAGCCGCACACCCCGTGCGCGCAGGACCGGCGGAACGTCAGCGTGCCGTCCAGGTAACCCTTCACGTACAGCAGCAGGTTCAGCAGCCGGTCACTGGGCAGGCACGGCACCCGGAAGCTCTGGAATCCGGCGGCGTCGGGATCCTCCGGGTTGAACCGGGCGATCTTCAACGTCACCATGACCGCGCCGTCGGGCACCGGGGGCAGCGGCGGATCGCCGGCTTCGGGCTGATCCACGACAGGTGCACTCATCAGTACTTCCGCTCCATCGGCTCGTACCGGGTCTGGACGACGGGCTTGTAGTCCAGCCGGATGTCGGACAGCAGTTCGGCACCTTCCTTGTAGGCCATGGTGTGCCGCAGGTAGTTGGTGTCGTCGCGGTTCGGGTAGTCCTCCCGGGCGTGGCCGCCGCGGGATTCCTTGCGGTTGAGCGCCCCGGCGACGGTGACCTCGGCCAGCTCCAGCAGGAAGCCCAGCTCGATGGCCTCCAGCAGATCGGAGTTGAACCGCTTGCCCTTGTCGTGCACGGTGATCCGGCCGTAGCGCTCCTTGAGCGCGTGAATGTCGGTCAGCGCCTGCTTGAGGGTCTCCTCGGTGCGGAACACCGCGGCGTTGTTGTCCATCGTCTGCTGCAGCGCACCGCGGATGTCGGCGACCCGCTCGTGGCCGTGCTCACCGAGGATGTCGCCGACCCACTCGACGACCATCCGCGCCGGCTCCGGCGGCAGGTCGACGAAGTCGTGGCTGGCGGCGTACTCGGCGGCGGCCAGGCCGGCCCGCCGACCAAACACGTTGATGTCCAGCAGCGAGTTGGTGCCCAACCGGTTGGCGCCGTGCACCGACACGCAGGCGCACTCGCCCGCCGCGTACAGGCCCGGCACGTAGTTGTTGTTGTCCCGCAGCACCTGGCCGTGCACGTTGGTGGGAATACCACCCATCACGTAGTGGCAGGTCGGGTACACCGGCACCAGCTCGGTGACCGGGTCCACGCCCAGGTAGGTGCGGGCGAACTCGGTGATGTCGGGGAGCTTGGCCTCCAGCACGTCGGCGCCGAGGTGCCGCACGTCGATGTAGACGTAGTCCTTGTTCGGTCCGGCGCCGCGACCCTCCAGCACCTCGATGACCATCGAACGGGCCACGATGTCGCGCGGGGCCAGGTCGACGATGGTCGGTGCGTAGCGCTCCATGAACCGCTCGCCGTCGGCGTTGAGCAACCGGCCGCCCTCGCCGCGCACGGCCTCGGAGATCAGGATGCCCAGGCCGGCCAGGCCGGTCGGGTGGAACTGGTGGAACTCCATGTCCTCCAGCGGCAGGCCCTTGCGGAAGATGATGCCCAGCCCGTCGCCGGTCAGGGTGTGCGCGTTGGAGGTGGTCTTGTACATCCGCCCCGAACCGCCGGTGGCGAACACGATCGCCTTGGCGTGGAAGATGTGGATGTCGCCGGTGGCCAGCTCGTAGGCGATGACACCGGTGGCGACCGGGCCCGACGGGGTGTCGGTCAGCGTCACGTCCAGGGCGTAGAACTCGTTGAAGAACTCCACGTCGTGCTTGACGCAGTTTTGGTACAGCGTCTGCAGGATCATGTGGCCGGTGCGGTCGGCGGCGTAGCAGGCCCGGCGGACCGGGGCCTTGCCGTGGTCACGGGTGTGACCGCCGAACCGGCGCTGATCGATGCGGCCCTCGGGGGTGCGGTTGAACGGCATCCCCATCTTTTCCAGATCCAGGACGGCGTCGATCGCCTCCTTGCACATGATCTCCACGGCGTCCTGGTCGGCGAGGTAGTCGCCGCCCTTGACGGTGTCGAAGGTGTGCCACTCCCAGTTGTCTTCCTCGACGTTGGCCAGCGCGGCGCACATGCCGCCCTGCGCCGCGCCGGTGTGGGAGCGGGTCGGGTAGAGCTTGGTCAGCACGGCGGTGCGGGCCCGCGGGCCCGCCTCGACCGCGGCGCGCATCCCGGCGCCGCCGGCGCCGACGATCACGACGTCGTAGCGGTGTTCCTGAATCATCGAGGATCCTCCCGGGTTAACCGATGTTCGGGTTGAACGTCACCAGGACGTAGCTGCCCAGGACGACGGTGAACCCGGTGGCCAGCAGCAGCAGCGAATTCAGATAGAACTTGGTGGTGTTCTTGCGGGTGTAGTCACCGATGATGGTGCGCATCCCGTTGGCACCGTGCAGCATCGCCAACCACAGCAGGGACATGTCCCAGATCTGCCAGAACGGCGAGGCCCAGCGCTCGGCGACATAGTTGAAGTCGATCCGGTACACGCCGTCGGACCACATCAGCATGATGAACAGGTGGCCGATGACCAGGAAGACCAGCGCCACACCGGAGAACCGCATGAACAGCCAGGCGTACTTCTCGAAGTACGGGACGCCGCGCGGCCGGCGCGGGGCGCGCGGGTGATCCAGGGCGGCCGGCCGGTCGTATTCCTTCTCCAGCACGGGGGCGGCGCGGCCGTCACGGTGATGGGGAGTCCACGGGGCAGTCATCTACAGGAACCTCTCTGCCATGTGCATACCCAGCACGACCAGCGCGGGAACCATGACCACCAGCCACACGGCGGCGACGGCGATCAGCATCTTCTTCTGATGACGCGGGCCCTCGGACCAGAAGTCGATCAGGATGACCCGGATACCGTTGAGGGCGTGGAACAGCACGGCCGCGACCAGCCCCACCTCCATCAGCCCGACCAGCGGAGTCTTGTAGGTGCCGACGACGGCGTTGTACGCCTCCGGGCTGACCCGCACCAGGGCGGTGTCCAGCACGTGCACGAACAAGAAGAAGAAGATGGTCGCACCGGTGATTCGGTGCAGTACCCACGACCACATGCCCGGGTCGCCCCGGTACAGGCTGCGTCGGCGTCGGGTGCCCGTCTTGGCGGGCTCTGCCGGTGCCGCTGCTGTCATCAGCGCCTCCAACGTCGTCGGTGGACGCCGGGGAGGCGTGCCCACCCCGGCGTGGCGGTGTTTCAAGACTCCCGGAGCGAGGGCAAGTCAACCGGGAAGACCGTCGGGTGGACTCTAGTCCCATTGCGCGGCGGCGAACCAACCGACTCGGTGGTATGGGCAATGACGAAACGGAGGGGTCAGGTTTGGCTATCCTAGCTTACTTGCGCGTAGCGGTGACGGTCGGAATGGATTCAGAAGAACGGGACCGATAATGCCGACAGAATCATCGATCGACTGGAAGCTGTTGCGCGACAGTGCAATAGCGGTTTCGGCCCGGGCCTACGCGCCGTATTCCGGGTTCCCGGTCGGGGCCGCCGCGCTGGTCGACGACGGGCGCGTGCTGACCGGCTGCAATGTGGAGAATGTCTCATATGGCCTGGGTCTCTGCGCGGAGTGCGCTGTGGTCTGCGCCCTGTTCGCCGGCGGCGGCGGACGGCTGCGCGCGCTGGCCTGTGTCGACGCCGACGGGCGCGCCCTGATGCCGTGCGGACGGTGCCGACAACTGCTGCACGAACACGGCGGACCGGACCTGCTGGTCGACACCGGGGCCGGCCCGCGCCGGCTGGCCGAGCTGCTGCCGGACGCGTTCGGGCCCGAGGATCTGGACCGGGTGCGCCGATGAACGCGGGTCGCCCGTCGGCGGAAAAGACGCCGCCTCCGTTCGACGCGCGGGATCAGATGTCGCGTCGCCCGTCGGCGGAAAAGACGCCGCCTCCGTTCGACGCTCCGACCGTGATTCGGATGAAGAGGGATGGCGGGCGCCTGCCCGACGCCGCCATCGACTGGGTGATCGACGCCTACACCGCGGGGACCGTCGGCGACGAACAGATGGCCGCCCTGCTGATGGCGATCTTCCTGCGCGGCATGGACGCCGAGGAGATCACCCGCTGGACCGCGGCGATGATCAACTCCGGGCCCCGGCTGGACTTTGCCGACCTGCGCGGGCCCGGCGGCAAGCCGCTGACGCTGGTGGACAAGCACTCCACCGGCGGGGTCGGCGACAAGATCACCATCCCGTTGGTGCCGATCATCGTGGCCTGCGGCGGCGCGGTCCCGCAGGCCTCCGGCCGGGGACTGGGCCACACCGGCGGCACCCTGGACAAGCTGGAGACCATCCCCGGGTTCTCCGCCGAACTGTCCGTCGCGCAGATCCGCGACCAACTGGCCGGCATCGGTGCCGCGATCTTCGCCGCCGGCGAACTGGTCCCGGCCGACCGCAAGCTGTACGCGCTGCGCGACATCACCGCCACCGTCGACTCGCTGCCGCTGATCGCCTCGTCGATCATGAGCAAGAAACTCGCCGAGGGCACCCGGTCGCTGGTGCTCGACGTCAAGTCCGGCTCCGGGGCATTCCTGCAGGATCCGGCGGAGGCGGCCCGGCTGGCCAGCACCATGGTCGGACTCGGCGCGGCCTACGGGGTGCCGACCCGGGCGCTGCTCACCGATATGTCGGTGCCGCTGGGCCGGATGGTCGGCAACGCCGTCGAGGTCGTCGAATCCGTGCAGGTGCTCGCCGGCGGCGGGCCGCCCGACGTCCTCGAGCTGACCCTGGCGCTGGCCGCCGAGATGCTGGACCTGGCCGGCCTGGACGGCCGCGACCCCGCCGACACGCTGGCCGACGGCACCGCGATGGACGCCTACCGGGCGTTGGTGCGCGCCCAGGGCGGCGACCCGGACGCGCCGCTGCCGACCGGCGCCTGCACCGAGACCGTCATCGCGCCCGACTCCGGGGTGATGGGCGACATCGACGCGCTGGCCGTCGGCAGGGCGGTTTGGCGCCTCGGTGCCGGACGCACCGCGCCGGGCGACGCGGTCGCCGCCGGGGCAGGCATCGAACTGCACCGCCGCCCCGGCGAGCCGGTGGCCGCCGGCCAACCACTGTTCACCTTGTCCGCCGATACTGCCGAGCGGCTGGCCCCGGCGCTGGCCGAGCTCGACGGCGCCTGGAGCATCGGGGCGCTGCCCCCGCCACCCCGGCGACTGCTGCTGGGCCGAGTTGAGGAGTGACGCCGTGACCACCGAACTGGACCTCGGCTCGATCCGGCACGCGCCGAAGGTGCTGCTGCACGACCACCTCGACGGCGGACTGCGCCCGGACACCGTGCTGGAACTCGCCGAGCGGGCCGGCTACCGCGAGCTGCCCGCCGACGAGCCGGTGGCGCTGGCCGACTGGTTCCGCACCGCCGCGCACAGCGGCTCGCTGGAGCGCTACCTGCAGCCGTTCGCGCACACCGTCGCGGTCATGCAGACCGCCGAGGCGCTGCATCGGGTGGCCTACGAGTGCGTGCGGGACCTGGCCGCCGACGCGGTGGTCTACGCCGAGGTGCGATTCGCCCCGGAACTGCACCTGGCCGCCGGGCTGACCCTGCCCCAGGTCGTCGAGGCGGTGCTGGCCGGCTTCGCCGCCGGCCAGCAGGACGCCGCGGCGGCCGGCACCCCGATCGTGGTCCGCACCCTGGTCACCGCGATGCGCCACGCCGCCCGCTCGCTGGACATCGCCGAGCTGGCGATCGACTACCGCGACCGCGGGGTGTGCGGCTTCGACATCGCCGGGGCCGAGGCCGGTCACCCGCCGACCCGCCACCTCGACGCCTTCGAGCACATCCGGGAGTACAACGGGCACTCCACCATCCACGCCGGCGAGGCGTTCGGGCTGCCGTCGATCCACGAGGCGCTGGCGTTCTGCGGCGCCGACCGGCTCGGGCACGGGGTGCGGATCGTCGACGACATCACCGAGGCCGCCGACGGCGGCCAGCGGCTGGGCCGGCTGGCCGCGCTGGTCCGCGACAACCGGGTGCCGCTGGAGCTGTGCCCGTCGTCGAACGTGCAGACCGGGGCGGTGCCCAGCTTCGCCGAGCACCCGTTCGATCTGCTGGCCCGGCTGCGGTTTCGGGTCACCGTCAACACCGACAACCGGCTGATGAGTGACACCAGCATGAGCCGGGAGATGCTGCGACTGGTAGAAACCTTCGGCTACGGCTGGGCCGACCTGCAGCGGTTCACCATCAACGCGATGAAATCCGCGTTTTACCCGTTCGATCAGCGGCTGGCGCTGATCGACGACGTCATCAAGCCCCGCTACGCGGTGCTGATCGGCGGTTAGCGGCCGCGACTCATTCCCGGCGCAGCCGTGACTCCACGAAGCGCTCCAGCGCCTCGTAGGCCTCGGCGGCCCGCTGCGCGGAAACCTCGACCTCGGCGTCGTCGAGCACCCGGCTGACGAACCCGCCGAACGGCTGCTCCGGGTCAAGGGCGGTGTCGACGGTGTCGTCCTCGGAGTAGTCACCGACGTCGCGCAGCAGCTCGACGGCCAGCTCCAACTGCTGGTGATCGACCGCGTCCGGGCCGTCGGCGATGTCGTCGGCCAGCCCGGTCAGCACGTAGACGTTCTCGTCGGTCACCTTCACCACCAGCGAGCCGTCGTTGGCGGCGGTGCGGATGTCGTCGTAGGTGACCAGGTTCGCCAGGTCGTGATCGTGCTCGTCGGCCAGGTAGCGGGCCAGTGCGCGCTCGGAGCCGAACACGCTGATCCGGCCGTTGCGGCCGAGGAACAGCGGCCGGTCGCCGAAGTAGCAGCGCAGCGAGTACAGCGTGCCGGTGCCGAACATCAGCCGGACCGGGTCGATGCCGACCCGACCCCAGAAATCGGCGTCGCTGCCCAGCACCGCGGTGTCACCGGCCGCCCGGGCGTCGTTGGTCTCGTCCTGGTCATCGTCGTCCTCGTCGGAGGTGTCCTCGTCGACCGCGAGGATCTCCTCGATCTCCTCGGGCTCCGGCGGATCGGCGGCCAACTGCTCCTTGGCGGCGTCCACCGCCGACTCGTCGACCTCCGGGCTGGTGAGCACCTCCTCGATCGCGCCGAGCACCTTCTCCCAGTTCCGTCCGACGATCTCGGCCAGCGCCGCCCAGCGCTTGCGTCCGACCCGGCCGCCGAACTCCAGCACGCCGTTGTTCAGCATGGCCAGCGACGGGTTGCCGTTGAAGAACTTCGTCACCGGCGGCAGCTCACACACCGAGCCGATCGCCGACACCACCGCCAGGATCGCGGCCAGCGCGGACACCGACTCTTCCGTCGGCTTCCCGGCGAACAGTTCCTCGACGCCGACCAGGTCGAACCGGTGCTCCTCGTCGGGGTCCAGGGCGTGCGCGTTGGCCTCGGTCAGCGCCGCCCAGGCCGGGTGATCGTTCAGATCGTTGGCCGCACCGGACCGCACGAACGCGGTCAGCTCGGCCACGCTGTCGAAGCCGTACAGGTCCTCGTCGTTGCCGAGGAAGGCCTCCCACTCGTCTCCGGCGTCGCGCCACGGCGGGGCCCAGATGGTGAACAGGTCGCCGGCGGTCACGCTCAGCCGGATCGGTACGAGGTCAGCTGCCATGCGGGCAAGGATAACGGCGCTGTTGTCGAAGGTGCGCACCCCGGCTCGGCTATCTCGTAGGGTTTGCCCGCATGGACATCCGCGTCGTCGACCATCCGCTGGCCGCGGTTCGGCTGAGCACCCTGCGCGATCGCGACACCGGCGACGCGGCGTTTCGGGTGGCCCTGGCCGAGCTGGCCACCATGCTGGTCTACGAGGCCACCCGCGATCTGGATCGGGTCGGCTACCCGGTCGCCACCCCGCTGACCGAGACGCTCGGCTACCGGCTGGCCACCCCGCCGCTGCTGGTCCCGGTGCTGCGCGCCGGGCTGGGCATGCTGGCGGCCGCCCAGGCGCTGCTGCCGGAGTCGCGCTGCGGGTTCATCGGCGTGGCCCGCGACGAGCACACCCACCGGGCCGACGAATACCTGGTCTCGCTGCCCGAGGACCTGCGCGGCACCCCGGTGCTGGTGCTGGACCCGATGCTGGCCACCGGCGGGTCGATGGTCGATGCGCTGCGCCGGCTGGCCGAGCGGGGTGCCACCAACGTGACCGCGGTGTGCGTGGTGTGCGCGCCGCAGGGGCTGGCGGCGGCCGAGGCGGCGATGCCGGGGCTGCGGCTGATCACCGCCGTCGTCGACGACGGCCTCAACCCGGATGCGTTCATCGTGCCGGGGCTCGGCGACGCCGGGGACCGCCAGTTCGGGCCGCGCTGAGCCGATCCGATCACCCCGCCGACGTCACAGCCCGGCGATGGTGGCGGCCAGCAGCGCGCCCATCGCCGCCGCCGAACGACGGCCGGCCGCCAGCACCTCGGCGTGCGACAGCGGCTCACCGGTCATCCCGGCCGCCAGGTTCGTCACCAGCGACATCCCGAGCACCTCGGCGCCGGCCGCGCGCGCGGCGATCGTCTCGTGCACCGTCGACATCCCGACCAGGTCCGCGCCGAGGGTGCGCAGCATCCGGATCTCGGCCGGGGTCTCGTAGTGCGGGCCGGGCAGGCCGGCGTAGACGCCCTCGGCCAGGGCCGGGTCGACCCGGCGGGCCGCCGCCCGCAGCCGCGGCGAATACGCGTCGACCAGGTCGACGAACTGGGCGCCGACCAGCGGTGACCGGGCGGTCAGGTTCAGATGGTCGGCGATCAGCACCGGCTGACCGACGGTGTACTCCGGGCGCAGGCCGCCGGCGGCGTTGGTCAGAACCACCGTGCCAGCCCCCGCCGCGCACGCGGTGCGCACCGGGTGCACGACGTCGGCCGGTGGGTGGCCCTCATAGCCGTGGATGCGGCCCAGCAGCACCAGCACCCGGTGCGCGCCGATCCGCAGCGACCGCAGCTGCCCGCCGTGGCCGGCGGCCGTCGGCGCGCTGAACCCGGGCAGCTCGGCCATCGCCAGCACGGTGTCGGGCGCCCCGAGCGCATCGGCGGCCGGCGCCCAGCCCGACCCCAGCACCACCGCCACGTCGTGCTCGGGGACGGCGGTGCGCTCGGCGATCACCGCGGCCGCGGCCGCGGCGGACCGCATCGGGTCGGGGCTCATGGCCGGGCAGCTTAATCCGCGGGGGTCGCGGGTGGGATACTGCACCAATGCCGATCGCCGCCGCCGCACCCGGGGGAGGCAGGACGTGAGCATGACCCAGATCGCGGAGGGCTGGCTGGCCCGCAACGTCGATGACGTCGTCGCCTGGCGCAGGCACATCCACGCCCACCCCGAACTGGGCCGTCGGGAACACGCCACCACCGCCTTCGTCGCCGAAAAATTGGCGGCGGCCGGCCTGTCGCCACGGCTGCTGCCCGGCGGCACCGGCCTGACCTGCGACATCGGCCCGGACTTCCGGCCCCGCATCGCGCTGCGCGCCGACATGGACGCGCTGCCGATGGCCGAGCAGACCGGCCGGCCGTTCAGCTCGACGGTGCCCGGCGTCGCGCACGCCTGCGGGCACGACGCGCACACCGCGATGCTGCTGGGCGCCGGGCTGGCGCTGGCCGAGGTGCCCGACCTGCCGGTCGGGGTCCGGCTGGTGTTCCAGCCGGCCGAGGAGCTGATGCCCGGCGGCGCGCTGGACGTCATCGCCGCCGACGCGCTGGCCGGGGTGTCCCGGATTTTTGCGCTGCACTGCGATCCGCGGCTGGCCGCCGGCAAGGTCGCGATCACCGCGGGCCCGATCACCTCGGCCGCGGACTGGCTGACCGTCACGCTGTCCTCACCGGGCGGGCACACCTCCCGGCCGCACCTGACCGGCGACCTGGTCTACGCGCTGGGCACGCTGATCACCGGGGTGCCCGGCGTGCTGTCCCGGCGGATCGACCCGCGGGACTCCACCGTGATGGTGTGGGGCGCGGTGAACGCCGGGATGGCGGCCAACGCGATCCCGCAGAGCGGGACCCTGTCGGGCACCGTGCGCACCGCCAGCCGCACCGCCTGGGCGCAGATGGAGGACCTGGTCCGCGAGGTGGTGGACTGCCTGCTGGCCCCGCTGAACATCGAGCACACCGTGCAGTACACCCGCGGGGTGCCGCCGGTGGTCAACGACGAGGTCAGCACCCGGATCTTCAGTCACGCCATCGAGGACGTCGGGCCCGACGCGTTGGCCGACACCCGCCAGTCCGGCGGCGGCGAGGACTTCTCCTGGTACCTGGAGAAGGTGCCCGGCGCGATGGCCCGGCTGGGCGTGTGGAGCGGCGTCGGCCCGCAGCTGGACCTGCACCAGCCCAACTTCGACATCGACGAGCGGGCCCTGGCCATTGGGGTTCGGGTGCTGGTCAACCTGGTGCGGCAGAGCGCCGCGTTCTGATCGCCCGCTATGCCGGGGTGCCGGGCCCGATGTTGCGGGCCGGCCGGGTGCGGATGTGGTGCACGTACTCCCCGGGCGCGCCGGCGATCTCGGCCGCGTCGGCCATCACCCCGAGATAGCGCGCCGAGGGCAGCCCGCCCTCCCAGGCGTCCACGACATACAGCCAGGCCAGCACCGGATCGGTGGTGGTGTCCGAGGATTCCCGATGCACCCGGCAGCGGATCTTCTTGTGGATGCCGAGCTCGGAGCCCTCCCAGCGGTCCAGGCTCTTCTCGTCCTCGGAGGTCATGTCGTAGAGCACCACGAACACCCGCGAGCCGGGATCCTGAACGACGGTGGCCAGCGCGCCCTCCCAGCCGATGTCGGCACCGCCGAAGGTCAGCCGCCAGCCGTGCAGCCAGCCGGTGCCCGCCATCGGGGAATGCGGGGCCCGCTCCAGCATCTGGTCGGGATGCATGTTGGACCCGTAGGCGGCGTACAGCGGCACGGGCTGATCTTAAACGGGGCCGCGGTTCGCCGTCCGCCGGTGGGGGCCGCTCGCAGGCGATAGGTTGATGCCCGTGATAACCCGGATTGTGGTCATCGGCGGTGGACCGGCGGGCTACGAGGCGGCGCTGGTCGCCGCGGCGCGCGGGCCCGAGGTCCGGGTGACGGTGGTGGATTCCGACGGCATCGGCGGCGCGTGCGTGCTGTGGGACTGCGTGCCGTCCAAGGCGTTCATCGACGCGACCGGGGTGCGCACCGAGCTGCGCCGCGCCGAGGGCCTGGGCTTCGACATCGGCGTTGACGACGCGACGGTCACCCTGCCCGAGCTCAACCGGCGGGCCCTGACGCTGGCGGTGTCCCAGTCGGTGGACATCGGCACCCAGCTCAGCAACGCCGGGGTGACCATCGTGCGCGGGCGCGGCGAACTCGTCGACGACGTGCCCGGGATGGCGCACCACCGGGTCCGGGTGACCGCCAGCAACGGTCAGGTCGGGGTGCTCAAGGCCGAGGTGGTGCTGATCGCCACCGGCGCGAGCCCGCGGATCCTGCCGAACGCGGTGCCCGACGGCCAGCGGATCCTGACCTGGCGTCAGCTCTACAACCTCGCCGAACTGCCCGAACACCTGGTGATCGTCGGCTCCGGGGTGACCGGTGCGGAGTTCTGCAACGCCTACACCGAGCTCGGCGTGACCGTCACCGTGGTGGCGAGCCGGGACCTGATCCTGCCGCACGAGGACCCCGACGCCGCCGCCGTGCTGGAGCAGGTGTTCGCCGAGCGCGGCGTCACCCTGGTCAAGAACGGCCGCGCCGAATCGGTGACCCGCACCGCCGACGGGATCAAGGTGGCGCTGGCCGACGGCCGGGAGGTGCACGGCAGCCACGCCCTGATGAGCATCGGCTCCACCCCGAACACCGCCGGGCTGGGGTTGGAGAACGTCGGCATCGAGCTGACGCCCAGCGGGCACATCCCGGTGGATCGGGTGTCGCGGACCCCGGCGTCGGGCGTCTACGCGGCCGGTGACTGCACCGGGCTGCTGCCGCTGGCGTCGGTGGCCGCCATGCAGGGCCGCATCGCGATGTATCACGCCCTCGGTGAGGGGGTCAATCCGATCCGGCTGCGGACGGTCGCCTCGGCCACCTTCACCCGGCCGCAGATCGCCGCCGTCGGGATCCCGCAGCGCGCCATCGACGACGGGTCGGTGCCGGCGCGGACCATCATGCTGCCGCTGACCACCAACGCGCGGGCGAAGATGAGCCTGCTGCGGCACGGTTTCGTCAAGATCTTCTGCCGGCCGGCCACCGGCGTGGTGATCGGCGGCGTGGTGGTCGCGCCGATCGCCTCCGAGCTGATCCTGCCGATCGCGCTGGCCGTGCAGAACCGGATCTCGGTGACCGATCTGGCCCAGACGCTGTCGGTGTACCCGTCGCTGTCCGGGTCGATCGTGGAGGCCGCGCGCCGACTGATGGCCCACGACGACCTGGATTAGGCCGTAGTCTGGTGCCCGTACCGACGAGTAACAAAGGGGTGCACCGGTGAGTGAACCGCTGCCGAGCTCGATGCTGAATCCGGCCCAGCGCGCCGAAAGCTGGGCGCGGCTGGGCAGCGAGCAGTTCGACGTCGTGGTGATCGGCGGGGGCGTGGTCGGCGCGGGCGCCGCGCTGGACGCCGCGACCCGCGGGCTGAAGGTGGCGCTGGTGGAGGCCCGCGACCTGGCCTCGGGCACCTCCAGCCGGTCCTCGAAGATGTTCCACGGCGGGCTGCGCTACCTGGAGCAGCTGGAGTTCGGACTGGTCCGCGAGGCCCTGCACGAGCGCGAGCTGTCGCTCAAGACGCTGGCCCCGCACCTGGTCAAGCCGCTGCCGTTCCTGTTCCCGCTGACCAAACGCTGGTGGGAGCGGCCCTACATGGCCGCCGGCTTCTTCCTCTACGACCAGCTCGGCGGCGCCAAGTCGGTGCCCGCCCAGAAGCACCTGTTCCGGGCCGGGGCGCTGCGGCTGGCCCCCGGGCTCAAGCGCAGCTCGCTGGTCGGCGGCATCCGCTACTTCGACACCGTCGTCGACGACGCCCGGCACACCATGACGGTGGCCCGCACCGCCGTGCACTACGGCGCGGTGCTGCGCACCTCCACCCAGGTGGTCGGCATGCTGCGGGAGGGCGACCGGGTGGTCGGGGTGCGGGTGCGGGACTCGGAGGACGGCGCGGTCACCGAGGTGCGCGGGCACGTCGTCATCAACGCCACCGGGGTGTGGACCGACGAGATCCAGGCGCTGTCCCGGCAGCGCGGCCGGTTCCGGGTGCGGGCATCCAAGGGGGTGCACATCGTGGTGCCCCGGGACCGGATCGTCAGCGAGGTCGCGATCATCCTGCGCACCGAGAAGTCGGTGCTGTTCGTCATCCCGTGGGGCACGCACTGGATCATCGGCACCACCGACACCGACTGGAACCTCGATCTCGCGCACCCGGCGGCCACCAAGGCCGACATCGACTACATCCTGGACCAGGTGAACCGGGTGCTGGTCACGCCGCTGAACCACGACGACATCGACGGCGTGTACGCCGGGCTGCGGCCGCTGCTGGCCGGGGAGAGCGACGAGACCTCCAAGCTGTCCCGCGAGCACGCGGTGGCCATCGCCGCGCCCGGGCTGGTCGCGATCGCCGGCGGCAAATACACCACCTACCGGGTGATGGCCGCCGACGCGATCGACGCGGCCGCCGAGTTCGTGCCGACCCGGGTGGCGCCGTCGATCACCGAGAAGGTGCCGCTGGTCGGCGCCGACGGCTACTTCGCGCTGGTCAACCAGACCCAGCACGTCGGCGAGCCGTTCGGGCTGCACCCGTACCGGGTCCGGCACCTGCTGGACCGCTACGGCTCGTTGATCGGCGACGTGCTGGAGCTGGCGGGCGCCGACCCCGAGCTGCTGGAGCCGATCACCGCCGCACCGGTCTACCTGAAGGTGGAGGCCGCCTACGCCGCGGCGGCCGAGGGCGCGCTGCACCTGGAGGACATCCTGTCCCGCCGGATGCGGATCTCCATCGAATACCCGCACCGCGGGGTGGACTGCGCTCGCGAGGTCGCGCAGATCGTCGCGCCGATCCTCGGCTGGAGCGAGGCGGACATCGACCGGGAGGTGGCCGGCTACACCGCCCGGGTGGAGGCCGAGGTGCTGTCCCAGGCCCAGCCCGACGACGAATCCGCCGACGCGCTGCGCGTCGCCGCGCCCGAGGCGCGCGCGGAGATCCTCGAACCGGTGCCGCTCAACGGGCCGTGACGCGCCGCCGCGCCGCCCCGCTGCCGGTCCGCGACGGGCTGGGCCCAACCCGGGTCCGGCTGGAGGGCGGACCGGTGCTGGCCGAGCTGACCCGGCGGTTCGGGCCGGCGGCCGCCGCCAAGGTGCGGGCCGGTGAGGTGGTCACCGCCGACGGCGGGATCGTCGATGCGGCCACCACGGCGCGGCCCGGCGCGCCGGTCTACCTCTACCGCGACCTGCCCGAGGAGGTCCCGGTGCCTTTTGCGATCCCGATCCTGCACCGCGACGACGACCTCGTCGTCGTCGACAAGCCGCACTTTCTGGCCACCATGCCGCGCGGCAGGCACGTGGTGCAGACCGCGCTGGTGCGACTGCGCCGCGACCTGGACCTGCCCGAGCTCTCGCCCGCGCACCGGCTGGACCGGCTGACCGCCGGGGTGCTGATGTTCACCACCCGCCGCGAGATCCGCGCGGCCTACCAGGGCCTGTTCGCCCGCGGCGAGGTGCACAAGACCTACCTGGCCCGCGCCGGCGTCGACCCGGCGCTGCGGTTTCCGATCACCCTGCGCTCGCGCATCATCAAGCAGCGCGGTCGGCTGCAGGCCTTCGAGGAACCGGGGGAGCCCAACGCCGAGACCCGCATCGAGCATCTCGGCGACGGGCTGTACCGGCTGACGCCGCGGACCGGGCGGACCCATCAGCTGCGGGTGCAGCTGGCCTCCCTCGGCCTGCCGATCCAGGGGGACCCGCTCTACCCCGAGGTGATCGACGTCGCCCCCGACGACTTCGGCGCCCCGCTGCAGTTGTTGGCGCACAGCCTGGAGTTCACCGACCCGAGCACCGGCGCGCTGCGGCGGTTCGTCAGCCGGGCTCAGTTGGCCGCGGACCGCGGGCCGAGTTGCTCGGTGGCCGACGGTTGCCCGCCGCTGCGCCAGTTGTAGACCCCGACCAGCATCATCCGCAGCTGCCGCACCGCGGTCTGGCGGATCTGTTCGACGGTGGCCGGGTCGGTGGAGTCCTCGGTGGCCTCGGCGATCGAGATCATCGAGTTGACCATCAGGCTGGCCAGCACATTGAGGTCCTCGTGCGTCCAGCGGGTCAGGCCGGGGATGCGGGCCAGGTCGACGGCCAGCTCGGAGGTGATGATCCGGATCTCGCTGCGGATGGCGTGCCGCAGGGTGGCCACCCCGCTGTGCCGTTCGCGGGCGATGAACCGCCAGTGCTCGGGCTCCTGGCGTACGCCGCTGATCAGGATGTCGATCGAGGACTCGATGATGCGGCTGGGGTCGAGTTGGCCGGTGCGGGCGCTGCGCAGCAGGTCGCGCAGGGTGCGAAACGATTCGTCGATCAGCACCAGGCCCAGGGCGTCCATCGAGTCGAAGTGCCGGTAGAACGCGGTCGGGGCGATGCCGGCCCCGCGGGCCACCTCGCGCAGGCTCAGCGCGGAGAAGCTGCGCTCGGACAGCAGGTCAAGGGCCGCGTCCAGGATCGCCCGCCGGGTCGCTTCCTTGCGCTCGTCGCGGGAGGTGGCCACCGCGGCGTCGGTCGTTCCGCGGGACCGCGAGTTCGAGCGCGCACGAGCCTCCCGGATGCGCGCGGCGCGTCCGGATGACGGTTTGGGTGTACGACTGTCCACTGAATGTGAACGCTAACACAATCGGCGATTCGCCATTGACGAACCAGGCCGCCCGCCCGCATGGTGTACACATGTTCACTGAAATGCTGAGCCCTCGCCTCAAAGCGCGAGTGTCGGAATCGTCGCTGCTGAAGGTGCTGTCCTGGCCGCAGGGTGTGGACAGCTTCACCGAGGTCGCCGACCGGTCCTGGACGCAGCACGAGGGTCGCGCCACCGTCACCGCGGTGCGCTGGCAGACCCCGCGCAGCGTCACCCTTACCCTGCGCCCGAACGCGCTCGGAGCACAGTTGTTCGCCGATTTTCGGGCCGGGCAGCACATCAACGTCGCGGTCGAGATCGACGGCCGCCGGCACACCCGGTGCTACTCGCCGGTGGCCGCCGAGGGCAGTGCGCTGATCGAGCTGACCATCGGCCGGCACGACGGCGGCCTGGTGTCGGACCACCTGTACCGGCACGCCCGCCCCGGCACCGTGGTCGGGATCGGCGCACCGGCCGGCGACTTCGTGCTCGACCCGACCGACGCCCGGATCCTGCTGGTCTCCGGCGGCAGCGGCATCACCCCGGTGCTGTCCATGCTGCGCACCCTGCGAGCCGGCGGCCACACCGGCGAGGTGGCCTTCGTGCACTACGCCCGCACCCCCGAGGACGTCGCCTACGCCGCCGAACTGCGCGAGCTGGCCGCCGCCGAGCACACCACCGTGCTGTTCGGCTACACCCGCTCCGGCGCCGGCGAACTGTCCGGCCACCTGCGCGCCGAGCACCTGGCCACCGCGTTGGCCGACCCGGATGCGGTCTACGTCTGCGGCCCCGCCGCGCTGGTCGACGCGGTGCGCGAGGTGCACCCCGAGGCCCGCTCGGAGAGCTTCGTGCCGCCGGCGTTTCGCCCCGGTGCCGCCTCCGGCGGCCTGGTCTCGTTCGCCGGCAGCGAGGTGTTCGTCGAGGACGACGGCAAGACCCTGCTGGAGCAGGCCGAGAACGTCGGGCTCACCCCGGAGTTCGGCTGCCGGATGGGCATCTGCCACGGCTGCACCCGGCTGAAGTCCAGCGGCGTGGTCAAGAACGTCACCACCGGCGTCGTGTCCTCGGCCGAGGAAGAAGAAATCCAGATCTGCGTGACGGTGCCCTGCGGCGACGTCGTCGTCGAGCTCTGAATCCGAACCACCCGCATCCCGCCAACCCCTTAGAACACTCCCCAGAAAGGACGCGACATGACTGCTGTCGCAGAACCGATCTACATCGACGACACCGCCGAGGTTCTCCAGCCCGAGCAGGTCTTCGAGAAGCAGGTGGGCGACGTCCACGTCCGGCTGACCAAGACCGAGATGGACGAGTTCGGCCGCGAGCTCGACGCCATCCGGCACCGGATCCTCGCCGACCTGGGCACCCGGGACGCCGAGTACATCCGCGACATCATCAAGCTGCAGCGCAAGCTGGAGGTCGGCGGCCGCGCGCTGCTGTTCCTGGGCATCCTGCCGCCGGCCTGGCTGGCCGGCACCACGATGCTCGGCCTGGCCAAGATCCTCGACAACATGGAGATCGGCCACAACGTCATGCACGGCCAGTACGACTGGATGGGCGATCCGGGCCTGCGCGGCCAGGAGTTCGAGTGGGACAACGCCTGCCCGGCCGACCAGTGGCGCTACACCCACAACTACATGCACCACACCTACACCAATGTCGTCGACCTGGACCGGGACGTCGGCTACGGCATCCTGCGGATGAGCAAGGAGCAGAAGTGGGATCCCTACTTCCTGTTCAACCCGCTGTGGGCGTTCCTGCTGATGGTGCTGTTCCAGTACGGCGTGGCGCTGCACGAGCTGGAGGCCGAGCGGATCCGGGACGGCGAGATCGGCTTCCGGGACAAGCGCGAGGTGCTCTCCGAGGTCTGGGGCAAGGTCAAGAAGCAGACGATGAAGGACTACGTGGCCTTCCCGCTGCTGGCCGGGCCGTTCGCGCCGGTGGTGTTCGCCGGCAACATGGTCGCCAACCTGATGCGCAATGTGTGGTCGTACACGATCATCTTCTGCGGTCACTTTCCGGCCGGCGTCAGCGAGTTCTCCCTCGACGAGGCGCGTGAGGAGTCCCGCGGCCACTGGTACTTCCGTCAGGTGCTGGGTTCGGCGAACCTCACCGGCGGCAAGTGGTTCCACATCTTCAGCGGCAACCTGTCGTTCCAGATCGAGCACCACCTGTTCCCGGACCTGCCGGCGCACCGCTACCAGGAGATCTCCCCGCAGGTGCAGGACATCTGCCGCCGCTACGGCATCCCGTACAACAGCGGCCCGATTCACAAGCAGTTCGGCTCGGTGATCAAGAAGATCATCAAGCTGGCGCTGCCGCCGGGCCTCGGCGGCATCGGCGAGCGTGCCAAGCGGGCCCCGCGCCGCCAGGTCCGGGCCGAGTTCGACGCCCGCCAGGCCGCCGAGGCCGCCGGCGAGGTTGTTCGCGATGCCGGCGAGCCGTCGGTCAAGCCCTACCGGGTGAAGGCGATCACCGGGTAGCTCATCGACCGCCGGGCGCCCCGGCCGGGAAACCGGCCGGGGCGCTCTTGGCTGCGGGTCAGCGCTGGCACGACGGGCACCAGAAGCTGATCCGCGGACCGTCGTCGGAGCGCCGGATCGGCGTGCCGCAGCGCCGGCAGTCCCGGCCGGCCCGGCCGTACACCCACAGCTCCCGGCCGCGGCGGGTGTCGCCGGTGGTGGTCCGGATGGCCCGGGTCAGGTTGGTCGACAACATCAGTCGGGCCCGATTGACCAGCCGGACCGGGTCGGGAACGGCGCGCACCGGGGACCCCGGGGCGACGCCGGTGACGAAACACAGCTCGTTGGCGTACACATTGCCGATACCGGCCAGGTTGCGCTGATCCAGCAGCGCCGCGGCCAGCGGGCGGTCCGGGGCGGCCAGCAGGTTGGCCACCGCCGGCCCCGGATCCCAGTCCGGGCCGAGCAGGTCCGGGCCCAGCTGGGCCACCGCGGCCAGGTCCGCCGAGCGATCCAGCACCTCCAGCAGGTCCAGATCCACCCCGGTGGCGCGGTTCTCGGCGGTCGCCAGGATCACCCGGATGCGGTGGTCGGGCACCCGCGGCGGCCCGAGTCGCCAGGTGCCGTCCATCCCCAGGTGCGAGTGGATGCTGGCCCGGCCGGCCCGGATGAACAGGTGCTTGCCGCGGCAGAACACCTCATCGACCCTCGCGCCGGTCAGATCCACCGTCGCGAACCGCGGTACCCGGATGTCGCAGCGCGTCAACACCTGCGCGGTCAGCGCGGTGCGCAGCGCGGCGGCGGTGCGGTAGACGGTGTCGCCCTCGGGCACGGCCTCAGCTCCGCAGCCGCAGTCCGCGCGGGGTGCGCGCGAAGCCCGCCTCGACCAGCGCGGCCGGATCGGGGCCGCGGGCGTCCAGGGCCGACACCCCGTCGATCCGCTGCACCAGCAGGCCGCCGATCCGGTGCTCGCCGACCAGCCGGGCCAGGGCCTCGGCGGCGACGGTCAGCGCCGCCGGGTCGGCGGGAAAGCTCAGCAGGGACTTGCCGCCGCGTTCCAGAAACCACACCAGCTCGCCGTCGACCAGCACCACCAGCGCCCCGGCCCGCCGGCCCGGCCGGTGCGCGCCGTCGGCCTGGTCGGGTCGCGACGGCCAGCCCAGCGCGGCGCCGTAGGGGTTCGCCGGATCGGTCGCGGCCAGCACCAGGCCGGTCGGCGGGCCGGCCGCGGGCTCCAGCGGATCGGCGAAGCCGCGCAACCGGTCGACCGTCGCGGCCGAGGCGAACTGCGCCCCGCCCAGGGACTCCACGAAGTAGCCGCGCTGGCAGCCGCCGGCCTCCTCCAGCGCGGTCAGCACCTTGTAGAGCATGGCGAACCCGCCGGGCACCTGCTCGGCGGTCGCCGCGCCGCGGGTCAGCACGCCGTGCCGGGCCAGCAGCAGATCGGCCAGCAGGGCCATCCCGGCGGTGCTGTCGGGCGCCGGCTCGGGCAGCGCCGACCAGCGCCCGGCCACCGTCGGATCCACCGACCGGGGGTGCGCGCCGAGCTGGCCGAACCGGCTGGGCCGCGCCGGCCGCCGTCGACCGGGGGTGCCGGGCCGCGGCCGACGCGCCGGGCCGAGCAGCCGGGCGCGCACCGGGGCGAAGGTGTCCCCGGTGACCCGGCCGGACCAGATCAGCTGCCAGAGCGCCTCGGTGGCCTCCTCCTTGGGCACCGCGGCGTCAAGCACCCCGGCTTCGAGCTGCCGGAAGAAGTACGCGCCGCCGCCGGCCAGCGCGGCCAGGATCGCGGTGTGGGCCGGGGACAGGTCCAGCTCGGCGGGGGCGGCCAGGGTGGCCGGGGCGGTGTCGGCCGGGTGGAAGGCGACCCAGCCGTCGCCGCCGGGCAGCGCCCCGGCGCCGGACCACAGCACCTCCCCGGAGGCCAGCAGCTCGTCGAGCATCGCGGCGGAGTAGTCCCGGACCCGTTGCCCGAAGATCAGCGGTTCGACGGCGGAGGCGGCCAGCGGCACCCCGGCCAGCTGATCGATCACCGCCAGCAGCCCGTCGGGCCCGGAGCCGGCACCGAACTGCTGCCAGGCCGGCAGGAAGCGGGCGTAGGCGGCGGTGGAGACCGGCTCGATCTGGGCCCGCAGCGCGGCCAGCGAGCGGCGCCGCAGCACCCGCAGCACCCCGGCGTCGCACCACTGCTCGGCGCCCGGGGAATCGGTTGGGGCGTCGGTGAATTCGCCGCGGATCAGCCGGCCGTCGACGGCCAGCCGGGCCAGCACGTCCCCGGCGACCCGCAGGCCCAGCCCGAATCGGGCGGCCGCGTCGGCCGTGCAGAACGGTGCCCGGGTGCGGGCGTAGCGGCCGAGCAGCTCGCCGAGCGGGTCGGTGACCGGGTCGGTGAATTCGGCCGGCACCCCGGGCGGGACGGCGACCCCGACGCCGTCGCGCAACCGGCCGATGTCCTCGATCGCGGTCCACCACTGCGCCCCGGCGTAATTGACCGCCAGCACCCGCCGCGCCCGGTGCAGTTCGCCCAGCCAGCCGGCGGGGTCCGCGGCGGCGCGCGCGGCGACTTCGGCGCTGGTCAGCGGGCCGAGCATCCGCAGCAGGTCGGCCACCCCCTCGGCATCGCGGGCGGCCCGGTCGGGATCAAGATGCTGCAGCGCGGCGCCGGTGCTCGCGATGACGTCGGGATCGAGCAGCTCGCGCAACTCCACCCGGCCGAGCAGCTCGGCCAGCAGCGTGGTGTCCAGTGCCAGTGCGGCGGCGCGGCGTTCGGCCAGCGGGCTGTCGCCCTCGTACATGAACGCCCCGACGTAGCCGAACAGCAGCGCCGCGGCGAACGGGGACGGGCTGCCGGTTTCCACCTCGACGACGCGGATTCGGCGCCCGGCGACGTCGCGCATCAGCGCGGTCAGCGCGGGCACGTCGTAGACGTCCTGCAGGCACTCGCGGACCGTCTCCAGCACGATCGGGAAGTCGGGGTAGCGCCGGGCCACGTCGAGCAGCTGCGCGGCCCGCTGGCGCTGATGCCACAGCGGGGAGCGTTTGCCCGGGTGGCGCCGCGGCAGCAGCAGCGCGCGGGCGGCGCACTCGCGGAACCGGGCGGCGAACAGTGCCGAGCCGCCCACCTCGGCGGTCACCACGGGCTCGATCTCGTCGGCGTCGAACACGAAAAGCTCAGCCCCGGGCGGGGTTTGCGCGGTGCTGTCGGGCAGTCGGACGATGATGCCGTCGTCGGAGGCGGTCGGCTTCTCGTCGATGCCGTAGCGATCCCGCAGCCGGCGGCCGATGGCCAGCGCCAGCGGACCGTGCACGCCCAGGCCGTAGGGGGAGTGCAGGATGATCCGCCAGTCGCCGAGCTCATCGCGGAACCGTTCCACCACCAGGGTGCGGTCCCCGGGAACCGCGCCGGTCGCGGCGCGCTGCTCCTCCAACAGCCGGCGCAGATTTTCGGTGGCGTAGTCGTCGAAACGGATTGCCGCGCAGCGTGCCTCGAAGTCGCCGGGTTCCAGGCCGGCCAGCTCAGTGGTGAATGCGCCGACCGCGGCACCCAGCTCGGCGGGCCGACCGACGTTGTCGCCGCGCCAGAACGGCAGCCGGGCCGGGGCACCCGGAGCCGGCAGCACCAGCACCCGATCGTGGGTGATCTCGGTGATCCGCCAGCTGGTGGCGCCCAGCGAGATGACGTCCCCGGGCCGGGACTCGTAGACCATCTCCTCGTCGAGTTCGCCGACCCGGGTGGGCTTTTCGACGTCGGAGCCGGACAGGTACACGGTGAACTGGCCACGGTCGGGGATCGCGCCGCCGGAGGTCACCGCCAGTCGCTGCGCCCCCGGCCGGCCGGTCAGGGTCGCGGTGTCCCGGTCGTAGACGATCCGCGGCCGCAGTTCGGCGAACTCGGTGGACGGGTACTTACCCGAAAGCAGGTCCAGGGTGGCCTCAAACGCGCTGCGCGGCAACGCCGCAAACGGCGCGCTGCGGCGCACCGTGTCGAACCAGTCGTCGGCGTTGAGCTGCTCCAGCGCGCAGGCGGCGACGGTGTGCTGGGCCAGCACGTCGAGCGGGTTCGACGGCACGGTGAGGGTCTCGATCCGCCCGGCCCGCATGCGCTCGACGGTGACCGCGCAGCCGATCAGATCGCTGCGGAACCGGGGGAACAGCACACCGCGGCTGATCTCGCCGACCTGGTGGCCGGCCCGCCCGATGCGCTGCAGGCCGCTGGCCACCGATGGCGGCGAGCCCACCTGGATGACCAGATCGACCGCGCCCATGTCGATCCCGAGCTCCAGGCTGGAGGTGGCGACGACGGCGCGCAGGCTGCCGCGTTTGAGGGATTCCTCCACCTCGGCGCGGGTTTCCTTGGACACCGAGCCGTGGTGGGCGCGGGCCAGCACCAACTCGGCGCCGTAGGTCTGGCCGCTGCCCTGGATCTGCGCGGGTGCGCCGCCGGGTACCGCCGGGTTGTGGCCGCCGAGGGTGACCCCGGAGCGTTCGGCGTGAATCTCGTTGATCCGGGCGGTGAGTCGTTCGGCCAGCCGACGGGAGTTGGCGAACACGATCGAGGAATTGTGCGTCTCGATCAGGTCGACGATGCGCGCTTCGACGTCGGGCCACAGTGATCCGCCGTCGAGGTCGGTCATATCGGGCACCGGGACGACCACGTCGAGCTCGAAGGTCTTGGCCGCCGGGGGAGCGACGATCCTGGCCGGCCGGGCCCCGGACAGGAACCGGGCGACTTCCTCGGGCGGGCGCACCGTTGCGGACAGGCCGATCCGCTGTGCCGGGCGCTCCAGCAGCGCATCGAGGCGTTCCAGCGACAGCGCCAGGTGGGTGCCGCGCTTGGTGCCCGCGACGGCGTGCACCTCGTCGACGATCACGGTGCTGACGCCGCTCAGGGTGGACCGGGCCGCCGAGGTCAGCATCAGGAACAGCGACTCGGGGGTGGTGATCAGGATGTCCGGCGGGCGGGTGACGAGCTCGCGGCGCCGGTGCGGCGGGGTGTCGCCGGAACGGACGCCGACGGTGATCTCCGGGGCCGGTAGGCCGTGCCGGGCGGCGGTGCGGGCAATGCCGGCCAGCGGGGTGCGCAGGTTGCGTTCGACGTCGACGGCCAGCGCCTTCAGTGGCGAGATGTAGAGCACCCGGGTGGCCGGGGCAGCGCGTTCGTGGGCGGCAGGCTCGTGGGCCTCGGGCGCCGCGGGTGCGGCGAGGCGGTCGACGGCCCACAGGAACGCCGCCAGGGTCTTGCCGGAGCCGGTGGGGGCGATGACGAGGGTGTTCTCGCCGTCGGCGATGGCGTCCCAGGCCTGCGCCTGGGCGGCGGTGGGGGCGGCGAAGGTGCCGGCGAACCACTCCCGGGTCAGCGGGGAGAACCGCGCCAACGGGTCGGGGCTGCGGTCCATCCCTCCATGGTGCCAACGGGCCCCGACAGTCGGTGTCGCGGGCGTACCGGAGGGCGTGACTCAGGTCTGCGAGGTCTTGGGCGAGGCCTTGCCGGCGGCCTTCTTGGCGGGTGCCTTCTTCGCCGGGGTGCCCGCGGCGGTCGTGGCCGATGCCTTCTTGGCGGGGGCCTTCCGGGCGGTCGATGTGGCGGCTGTCTTCTTCACCGGCGCCTTCTTCGCCGGCGCCTTTTTCAGCGGCGCCTTTTTCGCCGAGGGAGTGGTTTTCTTGGCGGCGGGCGTGGCCTTCTTGGCCGGGGCGGCAGCCGCCGAGACGGACGCGGCCCCGGCCGGGGTGGCCGGTGCGACGACGACGTCCTCGACGGCGGCCTGGACCTGCTCCAGCAGTTCCTCGGTGTGCTGGACGTCGGCCTCGGCGGCCTCCACCCGCTGGGTCAGGCTGCGGGTGGTGACCAGGTGCCCGACGCCGACGGCCAGCGCGACCGGCCAGTCGAGCACCTGCAGCGCGGCCAGCGCACCAAGGGCGCCGTAGAACGCGAGTTGCCGGGGCGGGGGTACCGAAACCCGCCCGACCAGCGGAAGCTGGATGGAGAACCGCTCGGCCTGCTGCACCAGCTTGCTGATGTCCCGGTGCTCGTCCACGAACGATTTCGTCGATTCCAACATTTTTATCTCCGTTCAGTCACTGAGTACTGACTTTTTACCGATGCTTCGGTTAGGCTGCCCTACATGAGTGAGATCGCTCGGGCAATGAGTCCGGACACCCTGCTGTCGACCGGTGTCCAGCTGCTCACCCCGCCCATTCGCGAGTTCTACGCGCTGCTGGTCCGCGCGGGCGTCCTCGTCATCGACGACTGACCCCGCCGTAGCGCCAGCGGAGGCGGGTCCCGTCGTCCCGGCAACGCCGACGACTGACCCCGCCGTAGCGCCAGCGGAGGCGGGTCCCGTCGTCCCGGCAACGCCGACGACTGACCCGCCGTAGCGCCAGCGGAGGCGGGTCCCGTCGTCCCGGCAACGCCGACGACTGACCCCGCCGTAGCGCAAGCGGGCATCACAGGTCCTCGATGAGGTCCGCCACCAGATCCAGCACGGCCTCCTCGGCGACCTGCGCACCCAACGATTCGTCGGCCTGCTCTTCGGCTTCGCGCCGGCGTTCGGCCCGCTCCCGGTCCCCGGGGACGGCAGTGTCCGCGGACTTCAGTACCGTCTCCGCGCCGGACGCCAGCTTCTGCCCGGCCCACTGACCGGCCTTCTCGACGAGGTCCGGGGCCACCTTGGCGAACGCGGTTGCCGCGCCCGCGGCCAGTGCCGCCTGACCCCAGCCGATCGGCCCGAGCGGGGTGCAGCCGAACAGCTGGCTGATCCCGGGAGTGCTGATCATCCCGGCCATCACCACGAAGGTGCCGGCGCTGGTGGCCACCACCAGCGGCCCGTGTGACTCCGAGACGATCGAGAACAGCTGGGTCAACACCAGCCCGGCCAGGCCGACGGTCGCCGCGCGTTCGGGTCGCCCGGTCATCCGGCCCATCGCCCACGCCGTCGTCGCGCCGAGCGTGGTCGAGGCGCCGTGCACGTAGATCGCCCGCCACAGCGCGTCCTCGTCGAAGTCGGCCAGCCCGTTGCCCAGCTGCGGGCTGACCGCCAGCGCCGCCGCGGGCAGCGCGTCGGTGAGCATGTTGATCAGCAGGATCTGCCGGGCCGACAGCGCCGGCTGCCCGGTCAGCAGGCTGGTGATCAGCGCGAAGGCGACCTCACCGAGGTTGTGTCCGACGAGCATCGACACCGCGGCCTGCACCCGCCGCCACAGCTGGTGGCCCTCGTCGATGGCGTCGACCAGCGCGCCGATCTGGCCGTCGAGCAGCAGCACGTCGGCGGCGGTGCGGGCGGTGTCGCTGCCGCTGGCGACCAGCCCGACGCCGACGGTGGCGGCGCGGATCGCGGCCGCGTCGTTGGCGCCGTCGCCGACCATCGCGGTGACCAGGTCGGCGGCCTCCAGGGCCTGCACCACCTGCACCTTGTGCTCGGGCGCCATCCGGGCGAACACCTGGCAGCGCCGGACCGCCTCGATCCGGCCGTCGGTGGTCAGCACCTCCCATTCGGTGCCGGTGATGATCTCCGTGTCGGACACCGTCAGGCCCAGGTCGCCGGCGATCACCCTGGCTGTGACCGGGTGGTCGCCGGTGATCAGCCGCACCCCGATGCCGCGGGACTGCAGTTCCGCCAGCAGCGGTCGGGCCGACGGCCGCGGGGTGTCGGCGATGCCGATTGCACCGATCGGGGACAGCTCGGCGGCGCACAGCTCGGCGAACACCACCGGATCGGCCTCGGCGGCCGCCACCTGCTCGTCGGTCAGGTACCGGTCGGCGACGGCGATGACCCGCAGCCCGGCCGCGGTCATCTCCGCGATCAGCGGGCTGAGCGGGTCGCCGCCGTACAGCGCGCCGACGATGGCCTCGGGGGCACCCTTGACCGACAACCGGTTGCCGTTGATCGCCGCGGCGTACTGCCGATCGGACTGGAACGGCAGGTGTACGTCGACGCCGGTGATGTCCAGGCCGAGTTCGGTGGCCTTGAGCCGGATCGCCTCGTCGGTGGCGTGGTCGATGCGCTGGCCCTTGCGCGGCAGCACGGTGTCGAGGGCGGCGCTGAGCAGGTCGGCCTGATCGACGCCGTTGACCCCGCGCAGGGCGGTGACCTGCAGCCGGTTCTCGCTGAGCGTACCGGTCTTGTCGAAGCACACCACATCGAGCCGGGCGAACGCCTCGATGGCCCGCGGGTTGCGGATCAGCACCTCGTTCTCGGTCAGCCGGCGGGCGGCGGCCAGCTGCGCCAGCGTCACCACCAACGGCAGCCCCTCGGGTACCGCGGCCACCGCGATCGCCACCCCGGAGGCGGCCGACGTCCGCAGCGGGTTGCCGCGCAGCAGCGACAGCAGCCCGACCGCACCGCCGCCGGCGAGGCTCCACGGCAGCGCCTGGTTGGTGATCCGGGTCAGCTGGGCCTGCAGGCCGACCTTGCGGGCCTTGCGGGCCTGCATCGCCGAGGCCCGGTTCATCTGGGTGCTGCCGCCGACGGCGGTGACGACGGCGGTGGCCCGGCCGGTCACCAGGGTGGTGCCGGCGAAGAGCATTCCGGAGCGTTCGGCCAGCGGGGCGCCCGGGGTGGGGTCGAGGTCCTTGGGCACCGGCAGCGATTCCCCGGTCAGCGCGGACTCGTCGGCCTCAGCGGATTCGGCGGCCAGGATCCGGCCGTCGGCCGGCACCACCTCGCCGGAGACCACCAGAATCAGGTCGCCGAGCGCCAACCGCCCGGCCGGCACCATCTCGAAGTCCGGTTCCCCGACGGCGCCGCGCAGCCGGCGGGCCAGCGGCTCCTGCACGGCCAGCAACTCGCCGAGCACGCGTTCGGCGTGCACCGACTGCTGCGCGGAGATGCTGGTGTTCAGCAGCAACACCCCGCCGACCATGGCGGCGTCCAGCGGCGAACCCAGCAGCGCGGTGGCCACGGCACCGGTCGCCAGGATCGGGGTGATCGGGTCGTCGAGGTCTTCGCGGATCGCCTCGAACATGTCGCCGGCCCAGCCCCAGACGGCCCCGACGGCCGCCGTCAGCGGCCGCAGCGGCGTCAGCGCGCCGGCCAGCACGGTGCCGTCGTCACCGTCGGCGGCCTCGTCGGTGCGATCCGGGCGCGGCAGCAGCCGGGTCACCTCGTCGACCGGCAGCGCGTGCCAGTCGTGGCCGGACTCCGGGTGCGGCAGCGGACCGTCGAACACCTTCGCGCCGAGCCGGTAACCGGTCCACAGTGCGGCCAGCGCGGACAGGTTGACCGAGCCGGGGCCGCTGCCGGGCACGTCGGGGATCAGCATCAGGGCGCCGAGCACCGAGCCCGACGCCGCGGCCTGCACGCCGCGTTCGGCGGCCCGGGCGGCGGCAGGCAGGGCGCGGACAAACCGCCACACCCCGGCCAGGTCCGGCAGCAGCAGGTCCGCACCCCAGGGCGGGGTGCTGCCGTCGCGCCACAGTCCGACGGTGATCGCGCTGGGCAGCGCGGCCACCTCGGCCGAGCCGGTCAGCACCGCGACCTGCCGCTCGGCGTCGTGCAGCTCGCCGAGCGCGGCGGCCAGCGCCGCGTCGGCGGAGCCGGTGTGCGCGAACAGTTCGTCGAAGCCCTGGCCGAGCGAGCGCAGCCCGTCGTCGGCGAGCGCGACGACCCGCAGCCCGACCCGGCGGGCCTCGGTGACCAGCGCGGCCGCCAGCGGATCGCGCAGCGGGCTGACCAGGGCCTGCCCGGTGTCGCCGGCTCCGGGGATGTCGGCCAGCGGGTGCCAGCCGGGGGACAGCGCACCCTCTTGCAGGGCGGCCCGGGCGGCCGCCCAGGCCGGCCCGCGATCGGCGGGGTCGACGCCGGTGATCTGGGTCACGGTCAGCTCGTCGGTGTGCAGCACCCGCGGGTCGATCAGCAGAGTGTCGATGACGTCGAGCCGACGCAGCACCGCCGGGCGCAGGATCAGCGCGTCGTGCCGGCCGATCAGCCCGCGGCCCAGCGAGATCGCGAACGACTCCCGGGTGCTGCGGACGGGTAGGGCGGCGGCGGTCACGGCGGCCGCGCCGGCCAGGTCGCTGTCGCGGGTGAAGACGCCGAGCGCGGCGGCCGCGCCCAGCCCGACGGCCGCGGCCCGGTCGGCGTAGCGGTCTCCGACGCCGCGGGCCAGGTCGGCGGCGTTGCGCGGCACCCTGGGGTGGGTGTCGGGGGCGGCGAGGGCCTGACGGGCCAGCTGTTCCTCGGCGAGCTGCCAGCCGCGTCGGGCGGTCAGTGTCTCGGCGGCCAGCATCCACCGGGTGGCGGCCTCGTTGGCCAGCCCGGTGGCGGACAGGGTCACGGTGCCGGTGACGCCGGCGGCCAGTGCCATCGCGAGTTCGCTGCCGTAGGGTCCCAGGTGCGCCTGGATCCGGCGGCGGACCGTCGGCGACGAGCCGGCCAGCGTGAACGGTGCCGCCACCGCCCGGGTCAGGCCCATCATCCGCAGCGCGGCACCGGCGGTACCGATGCCCAGCCCGACGGTGGACACCGAGGCGGCCAGCAGCCGGCCGGCCAGCGCGGCGTCGTCGCCGGGCAGCGTGGTCGGCAGTTCGCGTTGCCGCTCGCCTGCGGCGTGTTCCTCGGCCTCGGCGACGATCCGTGCCAGCGCGCGGGCACTCGGCCCGTGCTCGCCGACGGTGACCACGACGCGCGCGGTGGCCTGGTTGACGACGGCGTCGCGGACCCCGTCGGTCTCGGTGAGGAAAATCGCCACCTCGGCGGCGATCCGCTCGCCGTGCGGGCCGGCCAGGCCGCGCACCTCGATCCACCGGCGCTCGCCGCGGGTACTGGTGCGCCGCACCGGCGGACCGGACAGCGCCTCGACCACCATGCCCGCGGCGTCCTGCACCAGTTCGGCGGCCTGCGGCACCGGGGCCAGCGCCGCGCCGAGCACCGCCCCGGTGACGTTGCGGCCGGCCTTGAGCGCGGTGTCGCCGCCGACCAGGGCGGCGCCCACGGCGAACTGAGCAACCCGAAACGGGGTGGACAGCAGTCCCATGAAAATCGTGTCCCTTTACTTGCTTTTCTTGAGGCCGGGGATACCCAGGGCGAATCGGGATCGGCGGGGGTTGGCCGCCCGGACCGTGTGGATCTGCGGGAAGTGTGCGGTGACGGTCTCGCGGACCAGATCGTCGAGGGTCTTGTGCCCCAGCGAGCAGCCGTGACAGGCGCCGGTCATGGCGACGGTCAGGACGCCCTCGCGCACGGATTCGACGGTGATGCCGCCGCCGTGTGAGGCCGCGACCGGCGCGACCTCGCGGGCGATCAGCTCGGCGATCCGCTCGGCCAGCAGCTCGCCGGACAGCGCGGGGGTGTGCGGCAGTTGGCGCAGCGCGGCGAACAGGGCGGTGCGCACCACCGGGCCCGCGGTGTCCCAGGAGCTGCCGTCGGCCAGCCACGTGCGGATCTCCCCGGCGCCGATCTCCGACCTGGCCAGCACGCCGTCGGCGACCAGCCGGTCCAGCACGGGCAGTTCGGCGGGCAGCGTCGCGGTGGTGACCCAGCGCAGCATCTGGGGATCGGTGGATGCCTGCGGGTGCAGCGACACCGTGGTGGTGGCCGGGCCGCTGCTCATGGCGACCAGTCTGTCACCCGGTGAGCGCAAGCGTTAATTGGCGAGCGAGGAAGGCGCCCACCCAGGCGAGCACGATCATGTAGGTCCACGCGATCGCCGGCCAGCGCCACGAGTTGGTCTCCCGCCGGATCGTCGCGACCGTCGACATGCACAGCAGCGCGTAGGCGAAGAAGATCAGCAGCGCGACGATCGTCGGCGTGTTGAACAGCAGTTCGCCCTGGTGCGGGCCGGAGGTCCAGGCCGCGCTGGTCAGCGACAGCGTCGGGTTCTCGGGGTCGACGGCGGCGAAGATCTGGCCCATCGTGGAGATGAACACCTCGCGGGCGGCCATCGCGCCGATCAGGCCGACGACGATGCGCCAGTCGAAGCCCAGCGGTTCGAAGATCGGCGCCAGGAACTTGCCGATCGACGCGGCGATGGAATTGTCCAGCACGTGGGCCGCGGCGTCCGCCTCGCTCATCCCGGCGATCTCGGCGGTGCGGGTCGGCAGGTTCAGCAGGAACCACAGCACGATCGAGGTGGCCAGGATGATGGTGCCGGCGCGCTGCAGGAATGCCCGGGTGGAGTCCCACAGGCTCAGCGCCACCGACCTGGGCGACGGGAACCGGTAGGGCGGCATCTCCATGTAGAACGGCAGCAGTTCGCCGCCCAGGACGCGGGCCTTGAACACCCCGGCCGCCAGCATCGCTGACACGCCGCCCAGCAGGTACATGCCGAACATCGCGATGCCCTGGGTGGAGAACGGGCCAACCCGCGAGGAGTTGTCGACCAGCAGCCCGATCAGCAGGATGTAGACCGGCAGCCGCGCCGAGCAGGTCATCAGCGGGGCCGCCATCGAGGTGGCGATCCGGTCCCGCGACGACGGCATGGTGCGGGTGGCCATGATGCCGGGCACCGCGCACGCCATCGATGACAGCATCGCCACGAACGCCCGACCCTCCAGGCCGGTCAGCGCCATCACCCGGTCGACCAGGAAGGCCGCCCGGGACATGTAGCCGACGTTCTCCAGCAGCGCCAGCAGCAGGAACATCAGCATGATCTGCGGGATGAACACCAGCACCGCGCCGACGCCGCCGATGATGCCGTTGGCGACCAGCCCGGCGATCATCGAGTTCGGGATCAGCTCGGCGGCCTGGGTGCCGAGCCAGCCGAAGCCCTGCTCGACGAGGTCCTGCAGCGGCGCCGCGACGGTGAAGATGACCTGGAAGAACAGGAACATCACCGCGAAGAAGATCAGCGTGCCGAAGATCGGATGCAGCAGCAGCCGGTCGATGCGGGCGCTGCGGGCGTCCGGCTCGGGGGCCCGGTACCGGGCGGCGTCGAGCACCGAGGTGATCCACGCGTTGAACTCGTCGTCGTCGCGCGGCGGCGCGATGGGCGCCCGCGGCCAGTCCTGCGGGGCGGCCAGCAGCCGGCGCAGCGCGTCGAAGCCTTTGCCCCGGCTGCCGACCACGCCGACCACCGGGACGCCCATCGCCGCGGCGAACGCGTCGATGTCGACGTGCCCGCCGCGGGTGGCGAGTTCGTCGATCATGGTCAACACGATCATGGTCGGCTTGCCCAGTGACATCGCCTGGGCGATCAGCGACATCGACCGTTCCAGCACGGTGACATCGACGACGACGGACAGCGACTCCGGTGCGGTGATACCGGTCATCTCGCCGTTCAGCACGTCGGCGACGATCTGTTCGTCCGGGCTGATCGGGTGCAGGCTGTAGGTGCCCGGCAGGTCCTCGATGGTGAACTCGACGATGCCGTCGGGGCCCTTGTACCGCCCGGTGCCGACGGTTCGGGTGACGGTCACCCCGGGGTAGTTGCCGGTCCGCGCGCGCATCCCGGTCAGCTGGTTGTAGACGCTGGTCTTGCCGGCGTTGGGGCTGCCGACCAGCGCGATCCGGGTAGTCCCCGGGGTCGGCTCGACGGAGGCGTCGGGGCCGTGGCAGGCCGCGGTCACAGCGCGACCACCGAGACGTGGCACGCCTCGTTGGCTCGCAGACACATGTCGTAGCCGAGCAGGCGGTACATCACCGGGTCTCGCAGCGGCGCCCGGCGGCGGGCCTCGACGACGTTGCCCGCGCGAAAGCCCAGGTGGCGCAGCCGCGTGGTGACCTCGACCGGGGCGTCTTCGGACAGCCCGACGATCAGCGCGCTGGACCCGGTCTTGAGCTGGGTCAGCGAGAACGGCGCTGCGGGTGGGGACGCTGCGGGTGGGGACGCTGCGGGTGGGGACGCTGCGGGTGGGGACTCGGACATCGTCGGGCCTCTCGGGGGCATGCTCGGCCGGGGCGACGATGCCCGCGGCAGTTCAGAGTTTAGCCATGCCAAACCTTGCTCAGCCGGTGCAGCGGTCACCGTCGTCGGGGTCCAAGGTCACCTCGCGCAGGATCCGGCGGAACCGGGTCAGCTCCGACCCGCCGACCAGCGTGCAGCCATGCTCTTCGGCCAGCCGCCGGGCCGCCGGGGTGAAGCCCTGGTTGGACACCACCATGGTGCGCGTGCAGTCCTGCATCGGGGCGCCGGCCACCACCTGCTGCACCGCGTCCGGGCCGACCGGGCGGGACAGCCGCTTGCACTGCACGGCAACGCGGCGGGGCCGGTGCCCGACGATCAGGTCCACCCCCCAATCGCCGGAGTAGGGCGTCATGATCACCGGCAGGCCGGCGCCGCGGGCCAGGTTGGCGATGTGCTCCTCGAACTCGGTGCCCGACATCGCCAAGTGCCGGGCGCCGCGGTCCTCGCCGGGCCGCGGCGTGCGCAGTCCGGTCAGAGTGCCGGCCAGGAACCCGGCGACCGGGCGGGAGGTGGCGATCGGCCCCAGCACGGCGAGCGCGGCCACCGCCAGGGCGAACCGCGGGTCGGCCCCGGCGGCCGCGACCGCTGCGCCGGCGAGCAGCCCGGCCGGCAGCGCTGAGGTGAGTCGCACGGGGCCGAGAGTATGTGCCGGCACTGACAGTCCGGGGCGCGCCAGGGACAATGGCGCTATGCCCGACAAACCAGAACCCAGCACCGGTGACAATCTCGGCCGTATCGACGACGACGTGCGCGCGTCGTTCCGATTCGCGGTGATCGCCACCGCGGCCGCCGGACTGGTGTTGCTGATCACGTCGTTCTGGCTGCGGGGCTGCGGGCCGATGACCGACGTCAGCACCGCGGCGTGCGGCCGGCCCGAACGCATCTCGCTGGCGGTGCTGTCGCCGCTGGTGTTGTTCGGTACCGCCTGCTACGCGTTCGTCAAGACCATCCGGGTGTGGCGGGTCCGGCGCACCTGGTGGGGGTGGCAGGGCGTCGGCTGGTTCCTGCTGACGCTGATGGTGCTGGTCCTGACCACGTTCTTGCCGGCGCTGGCCGGCTCGGGCCTGAGCGCGGGTTAGCCGCCCACGCCGTGGGTCAGCCGCATCTCTCGCCCTTGCGGACCACGCCGACGGCGGCGTAGGTCTCCGGTGTGACGGCGGTGCCCGGCTTGGGCAGCTGCGAGCACACCTTCCACATGTTGGTGGCGTACTGCTTCTGCGGGTAGCCGGCAATGTTGATCGAGTCGAGCTCGACGGGGAACCCGGCGTCCAGGTGCGCCATGGTCTCCTGGGCCTCGGCCAGGCTGCCGCCGCGCAGGTCGGGCATCGCGACTCCGGAGCCGCCCTCGTCGTCGTCGGCGGCGGCGGTGCCGGCCGTCGCGAACGGACCGGCAAGCAACAGGGCGGTGATGGCCAGCGCGGCAGTGCGCCTCATGGTGAAACCCCCATCATCGTGGTCTGTGGCGAATGTACCCCAGCACCGGGTTAACCGCTGGTCGTCGCCGGTCCGTTACAGCAGGCCCAGGGCGGCGACGGCGTCGCGCTCGCCGCGCAGCTCGGCGACCGAGGCGTCGATGCGCTGCCGGGAGAACTCGTTGATCTGCAGGCCCTCGACGACCTGCCAGTGGCCGTCGACCGAGCGGCACGGCAGCGAGCACACCAGCCCCTCCTCGATGCCGTAGACCCCGGGGGAGGGCAGTGCGACCGACGTCCAGTTGTCCGGATCGGTGCCGTGCACCCAGTCGTCGATGTGGTCGATGGCGCCGTTGGCGGCCGAGGCCGCCGAACTCGCGCCGCGGGCCTCGATGATCGCGGTGCCGCGCTTGGCGACCGTCGGGATGAAGTCCTCGGTCAGCCAGTCGGTGTCGGCGGCATAGTCGGCGCCGGAGCGGCCGGCGACCCGGGCGTGGAAGATGTCCGGGTACTGGGTGGCCGAGTGGTTGCCCCAGATGGTCATCCGGGTGATGTCGGCGACCGGCACGCCGCTGTGCCGGGACAGCGCCGCCACCGCCCGGTTGTGGTCCAGCCGGGTCAGCGCGGTGAACCGCTCGGCGGGGATGTCCGGGGCGTGCTTGGCGGTGACCATCGCGTTGGTGTTGGCCGGGTTGCCGACCACCAGCACCCGCACGTCGGCGCCGGCCCCGGCGTTCAGCGCGTTGCCGGCGGTGGCGAAGATCTCGGCGTTCGCGCCGAGCAGGTCGGCGCGCTCCATGCCCTTGCTGCGCGGCTTGGCGCCGACCAGCAGCGCGACGTCGACGCCGTCGAACGCCCGGACCGGGTCGTCGTAGATCTCCAGGCCGGCCAGCAGCGGGAACGAGCAGTCGTCGAGTTCCATCACCACGCCCTCGGCGGCCCGCACCGCGGCGGGCAGCTCCAGCAGCCGCAGCACGATCGGGGTGTCGTGGCCGAGCATGGCGCCGGCGGCGATCCGAAACAGGGCCGCGTAGCCGATCTGGCCGGCGGCCCCGGTGACGGTGACGATCTGGGGTCGGGTCATGGCGTTCACCCTAAGGGGTGCGCGGCGGCGAAACGACGCACGGCGTCGGCGCCGACCCGGGCGGCCTCAGCGTGCCCGTCGCGGGCCCGGGAGTCGACCGCGCCGGTGGCCGGGTCCAGGGTCAGCTCGGCCAGCATCTCGCCGGTCGTCGGCTCACAGACCGCCCAGCTGTACCGCCGGTCGGCGGCCCAGTCGGCCTCGCACCGCGCGACGTAACCGGGGTCATCGGTGCCCAGGTCGGCCAGCGCGGGGCGATCGTCCATCCGCTCGTCGGACCGCAGCGCGCGCAGGTACCACCCGCCGGCGTTGATCTCGATCGGCTGCATCCTCGGGGGAGGCTAGTCCTTGATCTCGGCGATGACGGTGCCCTGGGTGACGGCCGCGCCGGCCTCCACCGCCAGGCCGGTGATGGTGCCGTCCTTGTGCGCGGTGACCGGGTTCTCCATCTTCATGGCCTCCAGGACCACCACCAGATCACCGGCGGCGACCTGCTGGCCCTCCTCGACGGCGACCTTGACGACGGTGCCCTGCATCGGGGCGGTCACCGAGTCGCCGGAGGCCTTGGCGCCACCGCCGCCGGCGCGCTTGCGGGCCTTGGGCTTGCGCCGCACGGCGCCGTGTCCGCCGCCGTTGCCGGCGACCAGGTCGGCGGGCAGCGAGACCTCGAGGCGACGGCCGCCGACCTCGACGACGACCTTCTGCCGCGGCTCGGCCTCTTCCGCGTCGTTCTCGCCGCCACCGGTGAACGGTTCGACGGTGTTGTCCCACTCGGTCTCGATCCAGCGGGTGTGCACGGTGAACCCGTTCTCGTCGCCGACGAAGGCCGGGTCACGAACCACCACGCGGTCGAACGGGATGACCGTGGCCAGGCCCTCGACGTGGAACTCGTCCAGGGCGCGACGGGCGCGCTCCAGCGCCTCGGTGCGGTTCGCGCCGGTGACGATCAGCTTGGCCAGCATCGAGTCGAACTGGCCGCCGATCACCGAACCGGTCTCCACACCGGAGTCCATCCGGATGCCGGGGCCGGTGGGCGGGTCGAAACGGGTGACCGGGCCGGGGGCCGGCAGGAAGCCGCGGCCGGCGTCCTCGCCGTTGATCCGGAACTCGATGGAGTGCCCGCGCGGCTCCGGGTCCTCGGTGATGTCCAACTTCTCGCCGTTGGCGATGCGGAACTGCTCGCGCACCAGGTCGATGCCGGAGGTCTCCTCGGTGACCGGGTGCTCCACCTGCAGGCGGGTGTTGACCTCCAGGAAGGAGATCAGGCCGTCCTGGCCGACCAGGTACTCCACCGTGCCCGCGCCGTAGTAGCCGGCCTCCTTGCAGATCCGCTTGGCGGACTCGTGGATCTCGGTGCGCTGGGCGTCGCTCAGGAACGGTGCCGGGGCCTCCTCGACGAGCTTCTGGAAGCGGCGCTGCAGCGAGCAGTCGCGGGTGCCGGCGACGACGACGTTGCCGTGCTGGTCGGCGATGACCTGGGCCTCGACGTGGCGCGGCTTGTCCAGGTAGCGCTCGACGAAGCACTCGCCCCGGCCGAACGCGGCCACGGCCTCGCGGGTGGCCGACTCGAACAGCTCGGGGATCTCCTCGATGGTGCGGGCGACCTTCATGCCGCGGCCGCCACCGCCGAAGGCGGCCTTGATCGCGATCGGCACGCCGTACTCCTTGGCGAACGCGACGACCTCGTCGGCGTCCTTGACCGGGTCCGGGGTGCCGGGCACCAGCGGGGCCTTGGCGCGGGCGGCGATGTGCCGGGCGGTGACCTTGTCGCCGAGGTCCCGGATCGACTGCGGGCTGGGCCCGATCCAGATCAGCCCGGCGTCGATGACGGCCTGGGCGAATTCGGCGTTCTCCGAGAGGAAGCCGTAGCCGGGGTGAATCGCGTTGGCGCCGGACTTGGCGGCCGCGTCCAGCAGCTTGGCGAAGTCCAGGTACGACTCGGCCGAGGTCTGCCCGCCCAGGGCGAACGCCTCGTCGGCCAGCCGCACGTGCGGGGCGCTGGCGTCGGGCTCGGCGTAGACCGCCACGCTGGCCAGACCGGCATCCTTGGCGGCGCGGATCACGCGGACGGCGATCTCTCCACGGTTGGCTACCAGGACCTTGGTGATGGTCGCGTTAGCGGAATTGGGCACCTGTGCCTCCTAGCAGCTGGCATCTCTAAGAAAGGTCTTTAATAATGCGTCGGGTCAGAGTTTAAGCACGCTGGTTCGCTCTCGGCGAGCGGGTCCGGGTTACTGGCGGGTTGGGTTGTTTCCCGAGGCTTGGGTTTCGGACCGGATACGGCGCTTGATCCGAGGCGGCGGTGGCGACCATGGGGCTGGTCAGGCTTGGGTTTCGGACCGGATGCGGCGCTTGATCCGGGGCGGCGGTGGCGACCATGGGGCTGGTCAGGCTCGGGTTTCGGACCGGATGCGGCGCTTGATCCGAGTCGGCGGTGGCGACCCGGGGGCTGGTCAGGGTCGGGTTTGGGACCGGATGCGGCGCTTGATCCGGGGCGGCGGTGGCGACCCGGGGGCTGGTCAGGGTCGGGTTTGGGACCGGATGCGGCGCTTGATCCGAGTGAGCATTGCGGACATGCCGCGCAGTCGCAGCGGGCTGATCAGCGCCGCAAGGCCCAATTCGGCGTAGAAATCGTCCGGAACCGCCAGGATCTCGGCGGCGGACTGGCCGTCGAGCCCGGTGGCCAGGATGGACGCGAAGCCGCGGGTGGTCGGCGCCTCCGGCGGGGCGCTGAAATACAGCCGCACCCGCGCCGGGTCGGCCGCGTCGACGTGCAGGAACAGCGGCGACTGGCATTCGGGTACCGGTTCCATCGCCGCCTCCTGCAGTTCCGGCGGCAGCGGCGGCAGTTCCCCGGCGAACTCCAGCAGCAGGGCGAGCTTGTCCTGGCCGGTCACCTCGGTGAAGTCGGCGACCACCTCGGCCAGTGCGGCGGGCATCGTCATGCGGCGGCTCAGGCTCCGGGTGCGGTGCCGGGTTCCTCGCCGGCGACGACCGGCACCCGCACCAGATTGCCCCACTCGGTCCAGGAGCCGTCGTAGTTGCGCACGCCCGGCACACCGAGCAGGTGGGTGAGCACGAACCAGGTGTGGCTGGAGCGTTCCCCGATCCGGCAGTAGGCGATCACCTTGTCCTCGGGGTTGTCCAGCACGAAGTCGTAGACCTGTTCCAGTTCGGCGCGCGGGCGGAACCGCCCGTTGTCGGCCGCCGCGCGCGACCACGGCACCGACACCGCGGTGGGGATGTGCCCGCCGCGCAGCGCGCCCTCCTCCGGGTAGTCCGGCATGTGGGTGCGTTCGCCGGTGTATTCCTGCGGGGAGCGCACGTCGATCAGGGTCTCGGCGCCGAGGGTGGCCAGCACGTCGTCCTTGTAGGCGCGGATCGCGGCGTCCCCGCGGGTGACGACGGGGTAGCCGGTGCTGGTCCGGGACGGGACGTCCAGGGTGGTCTCCCGGCCGTCGGAGAGCCACAGGTCCCGGCCGCCGTCGAGCAGCCGGACGTCGGGGTGGCCGAACAGGGTGAAGACCCACAGCGCGTAGGCGGCCCACCAGTTGGACTTGTCGCCGTAGATGACCACGGTGTCGTCTCGGGAGATGCCCTTGCTGTCCATCAGCGCGGCGAACCGCGCACCGTCGATGTAGTCGCGGACCACCGGATCATTGAGATCGGTGTGCCAGTCGACCTTCACCGCACCGGGGATGTGGCCGATGTCGTAGAGCAGGGTGTCCTCGTCGGATTCGACGATGGCCAGGCCGGGTGAGCCGAGGTGCGCGGACAGCCAGTCAGCGGTGACCAGGCGTTCCGGGTGGGCGTAGGCGGCGAGTTCGGGGCTGGGATCTGCAGGCAGCGGCACGCTGGCGAGCCTACTCCGGGGCCCACGGCGGCACGGTGCATTCCTGTCCGCGGGCGGACGTCAGCGGGGCGGATTGGCCGCCCACACCGCGGCCACCGAAACCTGCAGGCGAGCCAGCAACCGGCGCAGCAGCGGCAGGCTCAACCCGACGACATTCGACGGGTCGCCGTCGATCCGGTCGACGAACCAGCCGCCCAGCCCGTCCAGGGTGAATCCGCCGGCCACTCCCAGCGGTTCGCCGGAAGCCAGGTAGGCATCCAGGTCGTCCGGTGTCGGAGTGCCGAAATACACGGTGGTGGAATCGGTTCCGGTCTCGATGCCGGCAATCTCGCCGTCGCGCAACCGAATTGCGGCGTGCCCGCTGAGCAGTCGTCCGGAGTGCCCTGCCATCGACGCCCATTGAGCGCGGGCGCGTTCGACGGTCCCGGGTTTGCCGCACAAACGATCCCGCAACAGCAGCATCGAATCGCAGCCGATCACAACGCAATCGGAGGCCAGGCCGGGCGGCACCCGTGCGGCCACCACCTCGGCCTTGGCGCGGGCCAGCGCCGCCACCGCATCCGCCGGATCGGCCCCGGCGTGCGCGGCCAGCACCGCGTCCTCGTCGACGTCGGAGACGATCACCGTCGGTTCGACGCCGGCACCGCGCAGCACCGAGAGCCGGCCGGTGGAGGCCGACCCCAGCACCAGGCGGGTCACCGGCGGGCTCGACGCACTGTCATCGCCGCAGGTGGGTGCGCTCCAGCAGGGTCACCCGCTGCCAGCTGGTCAACGCGTAGCGCAGCTTGTCCACCGGGTGTCCCCAGGGGTTGTACTCCTGGGGGCCGGGATCGCCGCCGTTGGCCGTCAACCCGGACAGCACCGTGGTCAGGGCAGCGACGTCCTCGTCGGTCGGATTGCCCTTGACGACACGGATCTCCGGCGCATCGCGCTTGGGGTCATCGATGGTGATGTCCCGGTGGTCGCTGACCTCGGTGATGTCGGCATCGTGGTTCATGGTCGAAATCCTTTGCTCGGCAGGCTCGTTGATGAATCGACCATCAACTACAGCGGGATGTTGCCGTGCTTCTTCGGCGGCAGCTGCACGATCTTGCGCTCCAGCAGCCGCAGTGCGGTGGAGATGTAGCCGCGGGTGTGCGACGGCGGGATGACGGCGTCGATGTAGCCGCGCTCGGCCGCCACGTAGGGGTTCACCAGGGTGTCCTCGTACTCGTCCTGCAGTTGCAGCCGGAGCGCGTCGACGTCCTCGCCGCTGGCGGCGGCCTCCTTGAGCTGGTTGCGATAGACGAAGCCCACCGCGCCGGAGGCGCCCATCACCGCGATCTGCGCGGTCGGCCAGGCGACGTTCACGTCGCAGCCCATGTCCTTGGAACCCATCACGCAGTACGCACCGCCGTAGGCCTTGCGGGTGATGACGGTGACCTTGGCGACGGTGGCCTCACCGTAGGCGTAGAGCAGCTTGGCGCCGCGGCGGATGATGCCGTTGTACTCCTGGTCGGTGCCCGGCAGGAAGCCCGGGACGTCGACCAGCATGATGATCGGGATGTTGAACGCGTCGCAGGTCCGCACGAACCGGGCGGCCTTCTCCGAGGCGTTGATGTCCAGGCAGCCGGCGAACTGGGTGGGCTGGTTGGCCACCACGCCCACCGCCCGGCCGTCGACCCGGCCGAAGCCGCAGATCACGTTCGCCGCGTAGCCGGCCTGGACCTCCAGGAACTCGGCGTCGTCGAGGATCCGGTTGATCACCTCGTGCATGTCGTAGGGCTGGTTCGGGGAATCCGGGATCAGCGTGTCGAGCTCAAGGTCGTCGGCGGTGAGGTTGTCCTCGATGGCACCCGGGTGCGCCGGCGCCGGGTAGCGCGGCGGCTCGGCGTAGTTGTTCGGGGGCAGGTAGCCGAGCAGGTCACGGACGTAGTCCAGGGCATCCTGCTCGCCGGAGGCCACGTAGTGCACGGTGCCGGACTTGCCCATGTGGGTGTGGGCGCCGCCGAGTTCCTCCTGGGTGACGTCCTCGCCGGTCACCGTCTTGATCACGTCGGGGCCGGTGATGAACATCTGGGAGGTCTGGTCGACCATCACGATGAAGTCGGTCAGCGCGGGGGAGTACACGTGGCCGCCGGCCGCCGCGCCCATGATCAGCGAGATCTGCGGGATGACCCCGGAGGCCAGGATGTTGTTGCGGAAGATCTTGCTGTACAGGCCGAGGGAGACCACGCCCTCCTGGATGCGCGCGCCGGCGCCGTCGTTGATGCCGATCAGCGGGCGGCCGGTCTTGATCGCCAGCTCCTGCACCTTGACGATCTTCTCGCCGTAGACCTCGCCGAGGCTGCCGCCGAACACGGTGGCGTCCTGGCTGAACACGCAGACCTCGCGGCCGTCGATGGTGCCGTAGCCGGTGATGACGCCGTCGCCGAGCGGCCGCTTGGACTCCATGCCGAAGTTGTTGCTGCGGTGCTTGGCCAGGGCGTCGAGTTCGACGAAGGAGCCGTCGTCGAGCAGGGCCAGGACCCGCTCGCGGGCGGTCAGCTTGCCCTTCTCATGGACCCGCTCGATCGCCTTCTCGCCGACCGGATGCAGCGCCTCCTCGGCGCGCTTGCGCAGCTCGGCGAGCTTGCCCGCCGTGGTGTGGATGTCGATGGTGTGCTCGGCGGCCGGTTCGGCGGTGTGCTCGGAGACGCTGGTCATCCGTTGATGTTATCGGCAGGGTGGGCGCCGATGGGGAGAGGGTCTTATTTATTCCTTAAGGTGTCGCCGAGATCGGGCCGTGACCGGGTCCGCCGGCGGCGGTTAGGGTTCCTGCCATGGGGTATCCCGACAGCGTTCTGGCCGACGACGAAGTGGTGGTCCTGCACCGGCATCCGCACTGGAAACGCCTGGTCGGGCCGGTGCTGATCCTGCTGATCGCGACGTTCCTGGCGGCCGCCGCGGCGGCCTGGGTGGATTCGCTGTCCTGGGCGCCCAACGCCAAGGCGGTGGTTTCGGCGGTGATCGGCGCGATCTGGCTGCTGCTGGTCTGCTGGCTGACGCTGTGGCCGTTCCTGACCTGGTTGAGCACCCACTTCGTCGTCACCGACCGCCGGGTGATGTTCCGGCACGGCCTGCTGACCCGCAGCGGCATAGATATTCCGCTGGCCCGGATCAACAGCGTCGAATTCACCCACGGGCTCTTCGATCGACTGCTGCGCACCGGCACGCTGATCATCGAATCGGCCAGCCAGGACCCGCTGGAGTTCTACGACGTGCCCCGGGTCGAGCGGGTGCATTCGCTGCTCTACCACGAGGTGTTCGACACCCTCGATGCCGACGAGCGCTAGCTGGACTTGGGGATCCGGGGATCGGGGTGGCGGTCCAGCTGACGGGCGGCCCGGCGCCGCGACCGGCGCAGCGGGGTGACGTTGGGGCCGAGGTCGACCCCGGAGCGGATCACGTCGTCGCCCAGGTGACGGGCCTCGAAGCCGTCCTCCAGCGCCTCGGCGACGCCACCGGAGGTCAGCGCGGACTCCAGCGCCTTCTCCGGGTCGCGGGCGAATTCCTCCGGGAACACGAATCGGCGGAACGCCCAGAACCGGAACGCCATCTGCAGCAGGTTGCCGATGATGTAAGCGGCGACGAAGTCGGCGATGTTCTCCACGGCCAGCGACACCATCGGCACCCGCAGCATCAGCACGTAGCTGGAGAACCACAACGGGACCATGGACAGCAGCACGCCGATGCCGCTGACCCCGAAGAACAGCAGCGCCTCGTGGTGGCGTTCGCGCCCACCGCGGTCCCGGAAGCTCCACTCCCGGTTCAGGATGTAGGACGCGATCACCGCGACGATGCCGGCGATGATCTTGGCGGTCACCGGCTTGGGTTCCAGGATCGTCAGCTTCAGCGAGAAGAAGATCGCCATATCGATGACGAACGTGGTGGCGCCGACGATCGCGAACTTGATCAGCTCATGGTGCCGCTCGGCTAGGGGACGGATCTGCCGCGGCAGGCGGGCGATCGTGGCATCGGCGAAGGACACGAGAGTCCAGTGTACGGAAACTGGGACCTCTGGACCCAAACGAAGACCCGATCTGCCCGGGTGAGATTGACCACGCTCGGGGCAGCGGGGCCCGGCGTGCCACCATATCCGGGTGCCCGAACCCCGTGACAATCCGCCCCGCAGGCCGCGGCCGACCGCGCCGGTGGTCGCCATGATCGGCGGCGGCCAGTTGGCCCGCATGACCCACCAGGCCGCCATCGCGCTCGGCCAGACGCTACGGGTGCTGGCCGTCGACGCCACCGACCCGGCCGCGCAGGTCAGCCCCGATATCGTGCTGGGCGCGCACACCGACTATGACGCGCTGGTCCGGGTCGCCGACGGCGCCACCGTGGTCACCTTCGACCACGAGCACGTGCCGACCGAACACCTGCGGCGGCTGGTGGCCAACGGCGTCGACGTCGCCCCGCCGCCGGAGGCGCTGGTGCACGCCCAGGACAAGCTGGTGATGCGCCGGCGGCTCACCGCGCTGGGGGCCCCGGTGCCGCGGTTTGCCGCCGTCGACTCGGCCGAGGGGGCCGCCGCGTTCGCCGCGCAGGCCGGTGGCGGCGCGGTGATCAAGACGATTCGCGGCGGTTACGACGGCCGCGGCGTGGTGCTGTGCGACACCGTCGAGCAGGCCCGCGAGGCCGCCGCCGGGTACCTCGCGGAGTCGGTGCCGATCCTGATCGAGGACCGGGTGGCGATGCGCCGCGAACTGTCGGCGCTGGTGGCCCGCTCGGCGTTCGGGCAGGGTGCGGCCTGGCCGGTGGTGCAGACCGTGCAGCGCGACGGCATCTGCGTGGAGACGCTGGCCCCCGCGCCGGAGCTGCCTGCGGCGACGGCCGCCGCCGCGCAGCAACTCGGGTTGCGGCTGGCCGAGGAACTCGGCGTGGTCGGCGTGCTGGCGGTGGAGCTGTTCGAGACCGTCGACGGCGAGATTCTGGTCAACGAGCTGGCGATGCGCCCGCACAACTCCGGGCACTGGACCATGGACGGCGCGGTGACCAGCCAGTTCGAGCAGCATCTGCGCGCGGTGCTGGACTATCCGCTCGGCGACACCGCGGCCCGCTCGGAGGTGACGGTGATGTCCAACGTGCTCGGCGCGCCGCAGCCGCCGGCGATGTGCCTCGACGAGCGGGTGCATCACCTGTTCGCCCGGATTCCCGATGCCAAGGTGCACATGTACGGCAAGGGGGAGCGGGCCGGGCGCAAGCTCGGGCACGTCAATGTCGTCGGCCGGCCGGGTGAGGACGTGGCGACCGTGCGCGAGCGGGCGAACCGGGCGTCGCACTGGCTGTCGCACGCGGAGTGGACCGACGGATGGGACCCGCATTCGTCATGACCGAGGAGAACGCGATGAGTGGACCGGGGCCCCGGGTGGGGCTGATCATGGGCAGTGACAGCGACTGGTCGGTGATGGACGCCGCGGCCGAGGCGCTGGCCGATTTCGAGGTGCCCTTCGAGGTGGGCGTGGTGTCCGCGCACCGCACGCCGACGCGGATGATGGACTACGCGCGCGGCGCCGCCGACCGCGGCATCGAGGTGATCATCGCCGGTGCCGGTGGGGCCGCGCACCTGCCGGGCATGGTCGCCGCGGCCACCCCGCTGCCGGTGATCGGGGTGCCGGTGCCGCTGGCCCGGCTCGACGGGATGGATTCGCTGCTGTCGATCGTGCAGATGCCGGCCGGGGTGCCGGTGGCGACGGTGTCCATCGGCGGGGCGCGCAACGCCGGCCTGCTGGCGGTCCGGATTCTGGGCGCCGCCGACCGTGAGCTGCGGGACAAGATGGTCGAGTTCCAGGAGGACCTGGAGGCGATGGTGCTGGAGAAGGACGAGGCGCTGCGGCGCCGATTGTTGCAGTGACGGCCGATTCGGCGCGCGTCCCTGCCAGAATTGGTCTGCGGCGTTTGATTTCCCGGAGCCGGGGCACGCCGAGTAGGGTTACCGGCGAGTAGCTTAGGAGGATTCTGATGGCCGCATGGGGTGGAAACCCGTCGTTCGATCTGTTCCAGTTGCCCGAGGAGCACCAGGAACTGCGGGCCGCGATTCGCGCGCTCGCCGAGAAGGAGATCGCGCCGCACGCCGCCGACGTCGACGAGAACGCCCGCTTCCCGCAGGAGGCGCTGGACGCACTGGTCGCCTCGGGCTTCAACGCCGTGCACGTGCCCGAGGAGTTCGGTGGCCAGGGCGCGGACTCGGTGGCGGCCTGCATCGTCATCGAGGAGGTCGCCCGCGTCGACTGCTCGGCCTCGCTGATCCCGGCGGTCAACAAGCTGGGCACCATGGGCCTGATCCTGCGCGGCTCCGACGAGCTCAAGGCCCAGGTGCTGCCGTCGATCGCCGCCGGTGAGGCGATGGCCTCCTACGCGCTGTCCGAGCGCGAGGCCGGCTCCGACGCCGCCGCGATGCGGACCCGGGCCAAGGCCGACGGCGACGACTGGATCCTCAACGGCACCAAGTGCTGGATCACCAACGGTGGCAAGTCCACCTGGTACACCGTGATGGCGGTGACCGACCCCGACAAGGGTGCCAACGGCATCTCCGCGTTCATGGTGCACGCCGACGACGAGGGCTTCATCGTCGGATCCAAGGAGCGCAAGCTCGGCATCAAGGGCAGCCCGACCACCGAGCTGCACTTCGAGAACTGCCGGATCCCGGGCGACCGGATCATCGGCGATCCCGGCACCGGCTTCAAGACCGCGCTGGCCACCCTGGATCACACCCGCCCGACCATCGGCGCCCAGGCCGTCGGCATCGCCCAGGGCGCACTGGACGCGGCGCTCGAATACACCAAGGACCGCAAGCAGTTCGGCAAGTCGATCAGCGAGTTCCAGGCCGTGCAGTTCATGCTCGCCGACATGGCGATGAAGCTGGAGTCGGCGCGGCTGATGGTCTACCACGCCGCCGCCCGCGCCGAGCGTGGCGAGACCAACCTGGGCTTCATCTCGGCGGCCAGCAAGTGCTGGGCCTCGGATGTGGCGATGGAGGTCACCACCGACGCGGTGCAGCTGTTCGGCGGCGCCGGTTACACCGTCGACTTCCCGGTCGAGCGGATGATGCGCGACGCCAAGATCACCCAGATCTACGAGGGCACCAACCAGATTCAGCGGGTGGTGATGAGCCGCGCGCTGTTGCGCTGACGCCGTTCCGCGAGCGCTCACCCCGGTTATCGGGGTGAGCGCTCGCGGCGTCAGTGCTGCGGGCGCAGATGGGTGACGTCGCCGGCGGCCACCGCGGTGCGCGCGTTGCCGTCGTCGACGACGACGCGGCCCAGCTCGTCGAGATCGACTGCGGTTCCGGTGATCTCGGCCTCGCCGGGCATCAGCACCCGCACCGGTGCGCCGAGCGTGACGCTGAGCCGGCGGTAATCCGCCCGCAGCGCGGCGGACGCACCGCCGGCCGCGCGCCAGTCCGACACCCGGGCGGCGAGGTTCTCCAGGACCGCCGCCGCCAACACATTTCGGTCGCCGGGGCGGCCCAGCATGGCCAGCGAGGTGGCGGTGTCCACCGGCGCCTCCTCGGCGCGCAGCGAGACGTTGAGGCCCAGCCCGACCACGATCACCGGGCCGGCGGCCACCTCGGCGAGGATCCCGGCCAGCTTGCGGCCCGCCACCAGCACGTCGTTGGGCCACTTCAGCCCGGCGTCGACCCCCGCGACGGCGCGGACCGCGTCGACGACCGCCACCCCGGTCAGCAGCGGAAGCCAGCCCCAGCCGTCGGGCCCGACGCCGTCGACGGCGACACCGGCCGACAGCGCGACCTGCGCCATCGGCGGGGTGGTCCAGCTGCGACCGTGCCGGCCCTTGCCCGCGGTCTGCGCCTCGGCCAGCAGCACGGCGCCGGCGATCTCCTCGCCGGCGGCCGCGCGGGCCACCAGATCGGCGTTGGTGGAACCGGTTTCGTCGACGACGTCCAGGCGCCGCCAGCTCGGGGCGTGGGAGCGCAGAAAGTCCGGGTCCAGTGGGGCGCGATCGGCGGTCACGGCGGCCAGCCTAGCCCCGCGGGCCGCGCGCCCCCACCCCGCCGAGCGCTCAACCTGGTACGCGACGCGCCGCGGATTGTGTACACCGTTGAGCGCTGGCGCAGCGGAGTAATGCCCAGCGCTCATCCTGGTACGCGACACGGCGTGGATTGCGTACACAGTTGAGAGCTCGCGCCAAAAGGGGGCGCGGCAAAAGGGGGCTAGAGGACCCGGGTGACCTTCTCGGTCTGGGTCCGGCGCCCCAGCGCGGCGGGATCGGGGTTGGCGACCTGCACCAGCGAGCCGCCGACGGCGAACACCGCCAGCAGGTTGGCGATCAAGGCGTCCGGGCTGTCCCAGTCCGCCGTCGAGAGCACCCGTTCGCCGGGGCGCAAACCCGCTGCGGCGGCGGCACTTTGGGCCGCGGCGAGCACCTCGGTCGCCGACTTGCCGGCCAGCGCCGGGCCGGGCTGGGCCTCCGGCACGATCTGGTCGCCGTGCACCCGCACCGCGGTCGCATAGTCGGTCAGCCCGATCGGCAGGTCCTCGACGGGCCGGCCGAACGGATCCAGCGAGGCCACCGCGACCTCGCCCATCGCCGCGGACACCGCGTCGTCGGCCTCGTCGAGCCGGTCGGCGGTGCACACCGCCACGTCGGCGGGCCCGGACAGCACTGCCTCGGCGCCGATCCACCAGACCCCGAGAAACACCGCCGCGCTCTGCCAGTGCGCCGGCAGCAGCACCGCGACCCGGCTGCCCGGACCGGCGAGCAACTCGTCGCGCAGCAGATTGGCGGTCTTGGCGGCCCAGTTCGCCAGCGTCACCGCCGACAGCTCGATCCGCTCGCCGGTCGCATCGTCGTAGAAGGTGATCCGCGGACCCATCGGGTCGGCGGCCAGCATCGGATCCAGCAGCGCGCCGGTCAGGGTCAGTTCACGCACTGCGGATCATCGTTTCCGGCGGTGAAGACGGGCGACGGCGGCAGCACCGGCACCTCCTCCTCGGTGGTGGTGGTGGTCGTCTCGGTCCCGCCGAGGGAGAGGTAGCCGCCGTCGAGGCCCGAACCGGGGCCGGCGTAGTCGTCGGCCAGCACCACCCGCACCCGTCCGGTCGGCATCGACTCGTCGGCGACGACCGGCAGCCCACCGAGCGCCTCGGCCACCGCCTTGGTGCCGAGGTCGTCCGCGGAGCTGCCCACCACCTGCGACTTCTCCGCGCGATCGCCCTCATGGTTGCCGACCGGGCCCTCCGAGAACCCCTTGCCCGCCAGCACCGTCGACACCGACGAGGCCAGCCCGTTGATGTCGGTGTCGTTGTACACCTCGACGGTGGTCTTGTCCGGGGTGTAGCTGACCTCCTCGGACTTGCCCTCGGCCTGGTCGTGCAGCAGGCCGGCGACCCAGTCCTTGACCTCCGCCGAGTCGATCCGCACCACGGACTGCTCGCCGTCGTCGCTCCAGCCGTCCTCCCGCAGCACCGGAATGGTGGCAAAGACCACCTTGCCGCCGGCCAGGTCCTGCAGCTGCTGGATGAAGTTCATGATGTCCCAGCCGTCGGACAGCACCACCGAACGCTGCACCGCCTCCTGCAGCGCGCTCAGGGTCGACGGGCTGGTCAGCGTCTTGCCGGAAATCACGTTGTGGGCCAGCTGCGCCATCACCACCTGCTGGCGGACCACCCGGTCCAGGTCGCCGCGGGGCAGGTCGTGGCGCTGCCGCACGAAGCTCAGCGCCTGCGCGCCGTCGAGCTTCTGCCAGCCGGACCGGAAGTCCGCGCCCGACAGCGGCTCGTAGACGTCGTTCTTCAGGCACACGTCGACGCCGCCGAGCGCGTCGGTGATCAGCGCGAACCCCAGCAGGCCGATCTCGGCGTAGTGGTCGACGGTCACCCCGGTCAGGTCGGCGACGGTCTCGATCAGCGCCTCGCGGCCGGCCTCGGTGCCGCGCTTCTCGCCGATCGCCGGGTCCACACCCTGCTGCTCGATCAGCTCCTTCATAGTGTCCAGCTTGACCTCGCCGAACACCCCGTTGATCTTCATCTTGCGCAGGCCGGGGGCGTTGACGTAGGAGTCGCGCGGGATGGAGATCGCCGTCGCCGACTGCCCGTTGTTCGGGATGCGCACCAGGATGATGGTGTCGGTGTTGGTGGCCACGTCGTCGCCGGCGCGCAACCGGGCCAGCTCGTCGGACGACAGCGGGTTGCCGTGCGCGTCGGTGCGGCTGTCCATCCCGATCAGCAGAATGTCGATCGCGCCGTCGTCCTTGCCGCCGCCGAGCGCGGTGGTGCTGATGTGGTGGATGCCGTTTTCGAACGAGCGGACCTTCGTCCAGGCCAGGCCGGTGCCGCAGACGATGGTCACCGCCATCAGCGTCACGAAGGCGCGAAAGATCCGGTTCGGCACGACCTCAGGTTACTGGCGGGTCCGCGCCTTCCCCGGTAACCGAGGTACCGGCGTGCCAGACTCGGCGGGTGCCCCCTTCCCAAGCCGCCGCCAGCGTCCGGCTCGCCCGGATCGTGGTGACCGGCGCCGCAGGCCAGGTCGGGCGCGCCCTGGTGCGCGCCGCCGTCGGCCGCAGCGTGACCGGATTCACCTCCGCCGAGTGGGACATCACCGATCCGGCTGCGGCCCGGGACCTGATCGAGCCCGGCGACGTGCTGATCAACTGCGCGGCCTTCACCGACGTCGATGGCGCCGAAGCGAATCCGGAGCGGGCCCGCGCGGTCAACGCCGCCGGACCCGAGCACCTGGCGACGGCCTGCGCGGCGGTCGGCGCGCGGCTGATCCACATCTCCACCGACTACGTCTTCGGCGGGGCGCCCGGCCGGGACCGGCCCTATGAACCCGACGATCAGCCCGCGCCGCTGTCGGTCTACGGCCGGACCAAGCTCGACGGTGAACGCGCCGTGCTGGCGGCCTGCCCGCAGGCCCGGATTGTCCGCACTGCCTGGGTTTATACCGGCGACGACGGCGGCCGCGACTTCGTCTCGGTGATGCGGGCCCGGGCCAGGGCGGGGGAGGTGTCGGAGGTGGTCGACGACCAGATCGGCTCGCCGACCTACGTCCGGGACCTGGTCACCGCGCTGCTGACGATCGTCGATCTCGACGTGACGATGCCGATCGTGCACGCCGCGAACGCCGGTGCGGTCAGCCGGTACCGGCAGGCCCGCGCGGTGTACGCCGCGGCGGGCGCCGACCCGAAACTGGTGCGGCCGGTGCCCAGCGCCCGGCACCCGCGCCCGGCGGCCCGGCCGGGCTACTCGGCGCTCGGCTCGGTGCTGTCCGAACGGGCCGGACTGACCCGGTTGCGGGACTGGCGGGCCGCCCTCGACGATGCGCTGAGCGGCGTCGGCGGCCCCGGCCACCGCTGACCGTTTACCCTCTAGCGGTGACCGACGAATTGCCCGTGGTGACGGTGACCTATTCACCGGGTGAGCACCTCGAACGGTTCCTGTCGTCGCTGACAGTGGCCACCGACCGCCCGGCGACGGTGGTGATCGCCGACAACGGGTCCACCGACGGAGCCCCCGAGGAGGCCGTCGAGCGCTACCCCAACGCGGTGTTGCTGCGCACCGGCGGCAACCTCGGTTACGGCAGCGCGGTCAACCGCGGCGTCGCCAGCGTCGCCGACGGCGACCCGGAGTTCATCGTGATCGCCAACCCCGACGTGGTGTGGAGCCCCGGCAGCATCGACGCGCTGCTGGAGGTGGCGCGGCGCTGGCCGCGGGCCGGCGCGGTGGGCCCGCTGATCCGCGACCCGGACGGCTCGGTGTACCCCTCGGCGCGGCAGCTGCCCAGCATCGTGCGGGGCGGCATGCACGCCGTCGTCGGCCCGTTCTGGAAGAGCAACCCGTGGACCGCCGCCTACCGCCAGGATCACCAGGCGCCCAGCGAGCGTGCCGTCGGCTGGCTGTCGGGGTCCTGTCTGCTGGTCCGGCGCGAGGCATTCGAGGAGATCGGCGGCTTCGACGAGCGCTACTTCATGTACATGGAGGACGTCGACCTCGGCGACCGGCTGGGCCGGGCCGGCTGGCAGAACGTCTTCGCCCCGTCCGCGGAAATCCTGCACGACAAGGGGCATTCCACCGGCCGGGATCCGGCCCGCAACCTGGCCGCGCATCACCGGAGCACCTGGACCTACCTGTCCGACCGGCACACCGGGGCCGCCAAGGCCCCGCTGCGCTGGGCGATGCGCGGCGCCCTGGCGGCGCGGTCGCGGCTGGTGGTGCGCAAGTCCCGGCGGGAGATGTCCCGGCGGGAGATGAGGAAGGGCAACCGATGAGCACACTGGATCCCAAGCAGGTCGACGCGGTCGTTCTGGTCGGCGGCAAGGGCACCCGGCTGCGTCCGCTGACGCTGTCCAAGCCCAAGCCGATGCTGCCGACCGCCGGGCTGCCGTTCCTGACCCACCTGCTGTCTCGGATCGCCGCGGCCGGCATCGAGCACGTGGTGCTCGGCACCTCGTTCCAGGCCGAGGTGTTCGAGGTCGAGTTCGGTGACGGCGCCAAGCTGGGGTTGCAGATCGACTACGTCTTCGAGCCGGAGCCGCTGGGCACCGGCGGCGGCATCGCCAACGTGCTGCCCGCGCTGCGCCACGACACCGTCGCGGTGTTCAACGGCGACGTGCTCTCCGGCGTCGACGAGCTCGAGCTGCTGCGCTTCCACGCCGAGAAGAACGCCGACGTCACGCTGCACCTGGTGCGGGTGGCCGACCCGCGCGCCTTCGGCTCGGTGCCCACCGACGCCGACGGCCGGGTCACCGCGTTCCTGGAGAAGACCCAGGATCCGCCCACCGACCAGATCAACGCCGGCTGCTACGTGTTCAACCGCGCCGTCATCGAGGCGCTGCCGCGCGGGCGCGAACTGTCGGTGGAGCGCGAGGTGTTCCCGCGACTGCTGGCCGACGGGGTGCCGATCTTCGGCTACGTCGACGCCAGCTACTGGCGCGACATGGGCACCCCGGAGGACTTCGTGCGCGGCTCGGCGGATCTGGTGCGCGGCATCGCGCCGTCGCCGGCGCTGGCCGGGCACCGCGGCGAATCACTGGTGCACGACGGGGCCTCGGTCGCGCCGGGCGCGCTGCTCTACGGCGGCACCGTGGTCGGCCGCGGCGCCGAGATCGGGCCGGGGGTGCGGCTGGACGGCGCGGTGATCTTCGACGGCGCCAAGGTCGAGGCCGGTTCGGTGATCGAGCGGTCGATCGTCGGCTACGGCGCGAAGATCGGGCCGCGGGCGCTGATCCGGGACGGCATCGTCGGCGACGGCGCCGACATCGGCGCCCGCTGCGAGCTGCTGCGCGGCGCCCGGGTGTGGCCGGGCGTGGTGCTGCCGGACTGCGGGATCCGCTACTCCAGCGACGTGTAGTTCGCCGCCGCCGCGGTGGCCACCGCGACCAGCCGGGTCAGCGCGGCGTCGCTGCCGGCCGGCAGCGCGTCCACCGGCCACCAGCCCAGATCCAGCGACTCGTCGCTGCGGGCGGGCTCGGCGCCCGGCGGCGCGACGGCGACGAACTGCAGATCCAGGTGCCGGGTCGGGCGGCCCAACGAGCAGGTCAGCGCGTGCACGTGCAGGGTGGCCAGGTCGGGCAGCAGCCGCAGCCCGGCGATGCCGGACTCCTCGGTGGCCTCCCGCAGCGCCGCCGCGCGGATGTCGCCGTCCTCGGGTTCGCAGTGCCCGCCGAGCTGCACCCAGCGGCCCAGCCGCGGATGCAGCGTCAGCAGCACCCGGGTCCCGGTGTGGTCGAGCACCGCCGCCGAGGCGGTGATGTGCCCGGGCTCGCAGGCCCGCTCGCAGGCGTCGGCGCGGGCCAGCACGAAACCGAGCACCGCCTGGCGCAGCGCGTCCCGGTCGTCGTCGGGGGCGTCCCAGTCGGTCAGCGTCGCGACCACCGAGGCGTGCAGGCTCACAGCGTGACCAGCAGGTCGCCGGCCGGACCGACCGGGCGCGGCTCGGTCAGCGCGTCGGGATCCTCCGGATATCCGACGGCGACGGCGCCCAACGGTGCCCAGTCCGGCGGCAGCGCCAACTCGGCGCGCACCACATCGGGGGCGAAGATCGTCGAGCCGATCCAGCAGCTGCCCACCCCGCGGGCGGCCAGCGCCACCAGCAGGGCCTGCACGGCCGCGCCCGCGGCGACGGTGAACATGGTCTGCTCGGCGGCGTTGCGCGCGGCGTCGGGATAGTGGTGCGCGCCCTCGGGCACCAGGAACGGGATCAGCACCTCCGGCGCGTCGTAGAGGATCTGCCCGCGGGCCAGCCGGGCCTGCACCGATTCGGCCGACCGGCCGTCGCCGCGCAGGTCGGCGCGCCAGCGTTCGGTCAACGCCGCCAGCACCGCGGCGCGGCGGGCCGGGGTGCGCAGCCAGAGGAACCGGACCGGCCGGCTGTGGTGCGGGGCCGGGGCGGTCAGCGCGTCGGCGCAGGCCGCCTCGATCAGCTCCGGGGCGACCGGCGCGGCGGCGAACCGGCGCACCGAACGGCGCAGCGGCACCGCCTGGCGGCGGCCCAGCTCGATCGCCTCGGCGGTGCCCAGCCAGAACAGATCCTCGGTGCCTGCGCGCAGCAGGTCGCGGCCGGTGGACCCGTCGTCGGGCAGCCGCAGCCCGCGGACCACCGCGACCGGGATGCCGGTGAGCTTGCCCTTGACCAGGTCGGCGGCCGCGGCGATCTCGTCGGCGAGGGCCACCTCGGTGACCAGCAGGTCGTTGCCGTGCTCGTCGACGGCGCCGCAGTAGTTGTAGAGCACCGGCAGCCCCGCGGCGCCGATCGCGGTGTCGGTCTGCCCGTTGCGCCAGGCCCGGCCCATCGTGTCGGTGATGACGATGGCGACCTCGATGCCGAGCAGCTCGCGCAGCCGCGACCGCAGAGCTGCCGCGCTGGCATCGGGATCGGTTGGCAGCAGGGCCAATTCGCCGCTGTCGACGTTCGAGCCGTCCACCCCGGCGGCGGCCTGGATCAGGCCGTAGGAGTTCTCGGTGATCAGCGTGCGGCCCTTGCGGGCCAGCACCCGCACCGCCTCCTCGTCGATCAGCTTGCGCCGCAACGCATCCCGCTGCTCGGGGTCGGCAGGCGCGGCGACGATGCGGCCCTCGCACTTGGACACGATCTTGCTGGTGACGACAACGACGTCGGCATCGGTCAGCCAGGGCGCCGCGGCCGCCAGTGCGGCCGCCAGGTCGTCGCCCGGCCGAAACTCCGGCAGCCCGGCCACCGGCAGCACCTGCAGTTCGGCGCCGGTGCCGTGCTCAACGACGGTCACGCCGGCAACCCGGCCAGGTCCAGCCCGGCGCGCACCATCTGCGCGGTGGCCGCCGGATCGGTCATCAAAAGCGGTACCGCGCGCACCTGCACGCCCGGCACCTCGGCGCGGTCGCCCTCGCTGATCAGCCAGCCGTCGAGCAGTCCGGTACCCGAACGCGCACCGTAATGCTGCGCCACGGCCTGCGAACTGGATTCCACGCCGAGCACACTCAGGCATTCGTCGGCCATCCCGCGCAGCGGTTTTCCGGCGATGATGGGGGAGTAGCCGATCACCGGTGCGGCGGTGGAGCGCAGCGCGCCGCGGATCCCCGGGACGGCCAGGATCGCCCCGATGCTGACCACCGGGTTCGACGGCGCGAGGAACACGACGTCGGCCTCGGCCAGCGCCTCGGCGACCCCGGGGCCCGCGGTGGCCTGTTCGGCGCCGACGAACGCGAAGCTGTGCGTGGGGATCTGGGCCCGGTAGCGCACCCACCACTCCTGGAAGTGGATGGCCCGGCGGTCCCCGGTGTCCGGATCGGTGATCACCACGTGGGTTTCGCAGCGGTCGTCGCTGGCCGGCAGCAGGGCGGCGCCGGGCTGCCAGCGCGCGCACAGCGCCTCGGTGACCTGGCCGAGCGGATACCCGGCCCGCAGCATCTGGCTGCGCACCAGGTGGGTGGCCAGGTCGCGGTCGCCGAGGCCGAACCAGTCCGGTTGTATGCCGTAGGCGGCCAGTTCCTCCTTGGCGTGCCAGGTTTCGTTGCGATGGCCCCAGCCGCGTTCCGGGTCGATGCCGCCGCCGAGGGTGTACATGCAGGTGTCGAGGTCCGGGCAGATCCGCACCCCGTGCATCCAGGCGTCGTCGCCGATATTGACCACGGCGGTCAGTTGGTGCTCGCCGGGGTCGGCGCCGGACCCGGCGAACTGCCCGAGCCCCAGCAACTTCTGCACACCCAACAGGAACCGGGCGCCGCCGACGCCGCCGACCAAAACGGTGACCTTCACGTCGAACGAGCCTAGGGCGTCGCCGGCCGCCGGGGTTGACCGGCGTCTCGGTGTGGTTACTAACACGACACGCGGGTGTTTCGACACACCGGATTGTCGGCGGAAAATGCTATGGCGGACGCCCGAATCGCTTGACCTCGGCAGCTAACCCGTGTCTAATCACACCAGTGTCATTTCCCGGTACGTCACACCGGTTCCGGTGTCGCAGACCGGAATTCGATCGAATGTTCGAATGAAATGGCGCCAGTTCAATAGTGGATGAGCACGATCTTGCGGACGACAACCACGACACGAGGATGAGGAGGGGGAACATGTCCTTTGAGCATTTTTTGGGCGCGATGGCAAATACTTCCCGCGCCGACATCGTTCCGACTCCGCTGGGGCTGCCGGGCCTGCCGCCTCGGCCGCACCTGAGCCTGGTGACCGACGCGTTCGACGCCGGATCGGAACTTGTCGACGATCAGTGGCAGGAGCGCGCGCTGTGCGCGCAGACCGACCCCGAGGCGTTCTTCCCGGAGAAGGGCGGCTCCACCCGCGAGGCCAAGCGCATCTGCCTGGGCTGCGAGGTCAAGGACGCGTGCCTGGAGTACGCGCTGGCCAACGATGAGCGGTTCGGCATCTGGGGCGGACTGTCCGAGCGGGAGCGTCGTCGGCTCAAACGCGGCGTGATCTAGCCGGCAGTACCCGAGCCGGCCACGCCGGCAACCGCTGCGAGGTCAGTCGCCGATCGTGGGGTCGATAACGGAGGGTTCGACTCCAAGATGGGTGGCCACCTGGGCGACCAGGATCTCGTGCAGCAGATCCCCCAATTCCACGGTGTCTTTGGCGCGCCGTTCAATCGGGCGGCGGAACAACACGATTCGTGCCCGGGTGGCCTGGCCCCGGACGTCCACGCCCGCCGGGATCAGCCGGGCCAGCGCGATCGGCCCGTCGGCAATCACCTCGGGCGGGAAGTTCACGTTCTCCGGGTCGCGCGCGGAGATTCGCGGGATCTCGTCGACCGCCACATCCAGCTCGGACAGCCGCTGATGCCAGCGCCGTTCGATCGGCTCGTAGGCCTCCAGCACCGCCATGTCGAAACGCTCGGCGCGGCTGCGCCAACCCGGGACCGACGGCGGCAGCAGCGGCCCACGGAATGCGCGTCCGTGCCGCGCGGCGGCGCGGGCACTGCGGGGTTTGGCCACGCTGGGATCGTAACGGTTGGACATCGGAGCGGCCGCGATGCCGCGTGTCCGGTACCCGGTGGCCGACCCGGCAGGATAGCCTCACAGCCGTGAATGTTGCTCGTCGCTGCTGCCGGCCGGGGTGCCCCCATTATGCCGTGGCGACGCTGACCTTCGTCTACGCGGACTCCACCGCCGTCGTCGGCCCGCTGGCCACGATCCGTGAGCCGCACTCCTGGGATCTGTGCGTCGGCCACGCCAGCCGGATCACCGCCCCCCGGGGCTGGGAGCTGGTCCGGCACGCCGGACCGCTGCCCACCAATCCCGACGAGGACGACCTGGTCGCGCTGGCCGACGCGGTCCGCGAGGGCGGCCGCGACACCCGCGGTGCCGCGGTGCGGGCCGGGTTCGTCGATCCGGCCGGCTCCCCGGGCGGCGCCCCGGCGACCGCCTCGCTGCTGAGCCCGCCGGCCAACCGGCCGACCACGATGGGTCGGCGCCGCGGGCACCTGCGGGTTTTGCCGGACCCGGCCGACTAGTCTCCGCGGAGCGGCAACAGCGCTACGGCGACCGACTAGGCTGACGGCAGACATTCCCCGTCCCGTCAGGAGTTTTCCGATGTCCCGACCCGCCGCGGCGGTCCACCGTGTCATCAAGGCCTACGACGTCCGCGGCGTCGTCGGCGAACAGATCGACGAGGCGTTCGTCGCCGAGGTCGGCGGCGCGTTTGCCCGGCTGGTCCGCGGCGAGGCGTCCCAGGTGGTGATCGGCCACGACATGCGGGAGAGTTCCCCGGCGCTGGCGGCCGCGTTCGCCGACGGGGTGCGGGCGCAGGGACTCGACGTGGTGCGGATCGGGCTGGCCTCCACCGACCAGCTGTACTTCGCCTCCGGCCTGCTGGACTGCCCCGGCGCGATGTTCACCGCGAGCCACAACCCGGCCGCCTACAACGGCATCAAGCTGTGCCGGGCCGGCGCCAAACCGGTCGGCCAGGACACCGGGCTGGCCGAGATCCGCGACGAGGTCATCGCCGGGGTGCCCGGCCACGACGGCCCGCCCGGCGCGGTCACCGACCGTGACGTGCTCGCCGACTACGGCGCGTTCCTGCGCACCCTGGTCGACGTGACCGGACTGCGTCCGCTGCGGGTGGCCGTCGACGCCGGCAACGGCATGGCCGGGCACACCGCCCCGGCGGTGCTCGGCCCGATCGAGGCGCTGACCATGCTGCCGCTGTACTTCGAGCTCGACGGCAGCTTCCCCAACCACGAGGCCAACCCGCTGGATCCGGCGAACCTGGTGGACCTGCAGCGCTTCGTCGTGGAGACCGGCGCCGACATCGGCCTGGCCTTCGACGGCGACGCCGACCGGTGCTTCGTCGTCGACGAGCGCGGCCAGGCGGTGTCCCCGTCGGCGGTGACCGCGCTGGTCGCCGCCCGCGAGCTGACCCGGGTGCCCGGCGGCACGGTGATCCACAACCTGATCACCTCCCGGGCGGTGCCGGAGCTGGTCGCCGAGCGGGGCGGCACGCCGGTGCGCTCCCGGGTCGGGCATTCCTACATCAAGGCGCTGATGGCCGAGACCGGCGCGATCTTCGGCGGCGAGCACTCCGCGCACTACTACTTCCGGGACTTCTGGTGCGCGGACTCCGGCATGCTGGCCGCGCTGTATGTGCTGGCCGAGCTCGGCGGGCAGGATCGGCCGCTGTCGGAGCTGGCCGCCGGCTACGAGCGCTACGCCGCCTCCGGCGAGATCAACTTCACCGTCGCCGACGCGCCGGCCTGCGTGGCCGCCGTGCTGGAGCGGTTCGCCGCGCAGATCGTCGACACCGACCGGCTCGACGGCGTCACCGTCGACCTCGGCGACGGCGTCTGGTTCAACCTGCGCAGCTCCAACACCGAGCCGCTGTTGCGGCTGAACGCCGAGGCCCCCGATGAGGCCGGGGTCGCCCGGATCGTCGAACAGGTCAGTGCGGTGATCGACGCGCAGACCGGAGCGCCGTGAGCGCTGTGCGCCAGCGGCTGGACCTCGATGACGCCGACGGGCTGATCGGCGCGGACCGCGAGGGTCTGCTGCGCGGCGCCTCGATGGCCGGCGCGCAGGTCCGCGCGGTCGCCGCCGCCCTCGACGAGGGCGCGCTGGCCCGGCTGGGCTCCGAGCAGCCCCGCTGCCTGATCTGGGTCGCCGGCCGCGGCCCGGCCGCCACCGCCGGTGCCATGCTGGCCGCGACGCTGGCCCCGGTCGCCGCCGCGCCGATGGTGCTGACCCCGACGGTGCCGCCGTGGATCGGCGCGCTGGACGTGCTGGTGCTCGCCGGCGACGACCCCGCGGACCCGGCGCTGGTGCACGCCGCCGGGGTGGGGGTGCGCCGCGGTGCCCGGGTGGTGGTCGCCGCGCCGCTGGAGGGACCGCTGCGCGACGCGGTTGCGGGCCGGGCCGCCGAGCTGGCGCCGCGGCTGCCGGTGCCCGACGAGTTCGGGCTGAGCCGCTACCTGGCCGTCGGGCTGGCGGTGGCCGGCGCGATCGACCCCGCCGCGCGACTCGACCTGGCCGCGCTGGCCGACGACCTGGACGCCGAGGCGTTGCGCAACAGCGCCGGCCGCGACCTGTTCACCAACCCGGCAAAGATTCTGGCGCAACGGATTTCGGGGCATGCCACGGTGCTGGCCGGGGACTGCGCGGCGACGCTGGCGCTGGCCCGGCACGCCGCCGAGGTGCTGCTGCGGGTCGGGCATCGGGTGGTCGCGGCGGCCGGGCTGGCCGATGCCCTGGTCGCCCTGCACACCGGCCTGGCGGGCACCGGCGGCGCGGACGTGGCCGCGCTGTTCCACGACGAGGAACTCGACGGACCGCTGCCGGACCGCCCGCTGGTGCTGGTGCCGACGCTGGTCGCCGACCGCGCGGTGGCCGAGGCGCGCACCGCCGGGTACGGCGACGTCGAGCTGATCGGCATCGGTGATGTCGCGCCCGGCGGCGAGCCGGCCGGGGAGGGCCGGCCCGTCGACGACGGCCTGCCGTCCCCGGAGCGGTCCCCGGTCGCCGGGGCGCCCGCCGCGGCGCTGCGCCCGGAACCGCAGCTGGCGGTGCTGGCGGTGCGCCTGGAGATGGCCGCGGCGTACCTGCGGCTGGTCGAGGGGGCGGCGTCGTGAACCGGATGCGCGGCGCGATTCGGACCTACGCCTGGGGATCGCGCACCGCGATCGCCGACTTCACCGGACGCCCCACCCCGGCCCCGCACCCGGAGGCCGAGTTGTGGCTGGGCGCCCATCCCGGCGATCCGGCTACCGTGACCACCGCCGACGGCGAGGAGTCGCTGCCGGAGTTGCTGCGCGCCGATCCCGACGGGCAGCTCGGCGCGGCGGTGTGTGACCGGTTCGGCGAGCTGCTGCCGTTTCTGGTGAAGGTGCTCGCCGCCGACGAGCCGCTGTCGCTGCAGGCCCACCCCAGCAGCGCGCAGGCGGTGGAGGGTTTCGAGCGGGAGGATCGGATGGGCATCCCGCTGTCCTCCTCGGAGCGCAACTACCGCGACAGCAGCCACAAGCCGGAGATCCTGGTCGCGCTCGGGCCGTTCGAGGCGCTGGCGGGTTTCCGCCCCGTCGAGCAGACCATCGCGCTGATGCGGGCGCTGGCCGTCGCCGACCTGGATCCCTACATCAACCTGCTGGCCGGTCAGCCGGAGGCCGACGGCCTGCGCGCGCTGTTCACCACCTGGATCACCGCCCCGCAGCCGGGGCTCGACGTGCTGGTGCCCGCGGTGCTGGAGGGCGCGATCAGCTACGTGCAGTCCGGGCGCACCGAGTTCGCCGCCGAGGCCCGCACCCTGCTGGAGCTCGGGGAACGCTACCCGGGCGACGCGGGGGTGCTGGCCGCGCTGCTGCTCAACCGGATGCATCTGGACCCCGGTCAGGCGATCGCGCTGCCGGCCGGGAACCTGCACAGCTATCTGCGTGGCGTCGGCATCGAGGTGATGGCCAACTCCGACAACGTGCTGCGCGGCGGCCTGACGCCCAAGCACGTCGACGTGCCGGAGCTGATGCGGGTGCTGGACTTTCATCCGGTGGCCGAGGCCGACCTGCGGCCCGACGTCGACCACGACGGCTGCATGCGGATCTATCGGACCCCGACCCCGGAGTTCGCGGTGTCGGTGTTCGACATCGAGGGGGAGTGGCTCGGCCACGAGATCGACGCGCCGTGCCCGTATGAGGGGCCGCAGATCCTGGTGTGCACCCGGGGCACGGTCGAGGTCCGGGGCAAGGCCGGCACGCTGGATCTTGACCGCGGCGACGCGGCCTGGGTGCCGGCCGACGACGGGCCGCTGCGGCTGCGCGCCGCCGAGCCGGCCCAACTGTTCCGGGCGACCGTCGGGCTGGGCGGCGAGGACTGAGCCCGCGACGGCCCGGCCGCGCTGTAGATTCCCCGAATGGCTGTGAACTGGCGCACCAAATCCGTCGAGCAGTCGATCGCCGACACCGACGAGCCGGGTACCCGGTTGCGCAAGGACCTGACCTGGGTCGACCTGACCATCTTCGGGGTGTCGATCGTGATCGGCGCCGGCATCTTCACCGTCACCGCCTCGACCGCCGGCAACATCACCGGCCCGGCGATCATCGTCTCGTTCCTGATCGCGGCGGTGACCTGCGGGCTGGCCGCGCTGTGTTACGCCGAGTTCGCCTCGACCGTGCCGGTGGCCGGCAGCGCCTACACCTTCTCCTACGCCACCTTCGGTGAGTTCATCGCCTGGATCATCGGCTGGGACCTGATCCTGGAGTTCGCGGTCGCCGCGGCGGTGGTGGCCCAGGGCTGGTCGTCGTACCTGTCCACGGTGCTGGGCTACCGGTTCGACATCGGCAGCCTGCGCTGGGAGTTCGGCGTGCTGCACGTGGATTTCGGCGCGGTCGCCATCATCGCGGTGGTCGCCACCGTGCTCTGCCTGGGCACCCGGCTGTCCTCGCGGTTCTCGCTGGTGGTGACCGCGATCAAGGTGACGGTGGTGCTGATCGTCGTCGCGGTCGGGGCGTTCCACATCAACCCGGCCAACTATTCGCCGTTCATCCCGCCGGCCGAGGCCGGTTCGGTCGCAGGCACCGGCGTCGACCAGTCGCTGTTCTCCATGCTGACCGGCGCGACCACCAGCCACTACGGCATCTTCGGCGTACTGGCCGGCGCCTCGATCGTGTTCTTCGCCTTCATCGGCTTCGACGTGGTGGCGACCACCGCCGAGGAGACCAAGGATCCGCAGCGCGATGTGGCCAAGGGCATCCTCGCGTCGCTGGCGATCGTGACGGTGCTCTACGTCGCGGTGGCGGTGGTGATGTCCGGGATGGTGTCCTACACCGAACTGCGCACCGGGCCCGACGGGCAGCGCGCCAACCTGGCCACCGCGTTCACCGCCAACGGCGTCGACTGGGCGGCCGTGCTGATCTCCGTCGGCGCGCTGGCCGGCCTGACCACGGTGGTGATGGTGCTGGTGCTCGGCCAGACCCGGGTGCTGTTCGCGATGTCGCGCGACGGATTGCTGCCCCGATCGCTGGCCAAGACCGGCAGCCGCGGCACCCCGGTGCGGCTGACGGTGCTGATCTCGGTGCTGATCGTCCTTGCCGGGGTGGTCTTCCCGATGGACAAGCTCGAAGAGATGGTCAACGTCGGCACCCTGTTCGCCTTCGTGCTGGTCTCCGCCGGCGTCCTGATCCTGCGCCGCACCCGCCCCGATCTCAAGCGCGGTTTCCGGGTGCCGCTGTCGCCGTGGCTGCCGATCGCCGCGATCATCGCGTGCCTGTGGCTGATGCTGAACCTCACCGGGCTGACCTGGATCCGGTTCGGCATCTGGATGGCCATCGGCGTGGTGGTCTACCTGCTCTACGGATACCGCCACTCCCGGGTCGCCGAGGCCGAGCGCGCCAAGGGCTGAGGGCTGCGTCCGGGGCTGACCGTTGCGGCTGCATCGAGACCTGGTGGACGTTGGTGAGAACTGCGGGCGGTCGACGGCGACGTGGCGGCGGGTGGCGGCGACGTGGCGGCGGTCGACGGCGACGTGGTGGCGGCTGCCGTCATCGAGTGAGACCTGGTGGCGGTTGGCGAGAACCCAGGGACGTTGGTGAGACGTTTCGGCGGGTGGCTGCATCGAGTGAGAACTGGTGGACGCTAGTGAGAACTCAGGGACGTTGGTGAGACGTGGTGGCGGCTGCTTTCATCGAGTGAGAACTCTGGGCGGGGTCTTCTCGAACAACGTGTCCCTAGATTCTCTTTCGATGCTGAGCGACGCCCTGGGTTCTCACTAGCGTCCGTGGCTTCTCACCAACGTCCCTGAGTTCTCACTCGATGGGCGGGGCTTTCGAAATGTCTCACTAGCGTCCGTGGCTTCTCACCAGCGTCCCTGAGTTCTCACTCGATGCAGCCGCCCGCCGAAATGTCTCACCAACGTCCCTGGGTTCTCACTCGATGCCGCCGCCCACCGAAACTTCCCACCAACGTCCCTGGGTTCTCACTCGATGGGCGCATCCGCCGCGGTGCCCCGGCCGGCAGTCCGCGCAGCCTGCCAGGCCAACCGGGTGCGGCGCAGAATTTCGGTGCGGGGCATCTGGGCGGCGACCCGGATGACGGTCCAGCCCTGCGACTGGATGTACTCCAGGCGGGTGATGTCGTCGCGGTATTGCTCCGGGTCGGTGCGGTGCTGGTCACCCTCGTACTCGGCGGCGACCATGACCTCCTGCCAGCCCAGGTCGAGGAAGAAGCTGGACTCGCCGTCGTCGCGCAGCACCGGCAGTTGCGTCTGGGGCCGCGGGAACCCCGCCTCGATGAACATCAGCCGCAGCCAGGTCTCCCGCGGTGACTCGGCGCCGGGGTCCATCAGGGTCAGTGCCTCGCTGACCCGGCGGACGCCGCGCAGGTTGGGGTGCAGGCGCGCGAGTTCCAGCACCGCATCGGCGGTGACCGCGGTGGCGCGGGCCAGCGCGTCGAGTCGGGCGACGGCCTGCCGGAGGGTGCCGCTGCGGGCCAGGTCCAGCGCGGTGCGCGCGGGGACCGTCGCGGTCATCTCGCCGATCGGCGCGGTCTCCTGGGGCAGCAGCAGGTTGCGGTGCGTGCGCACCCCCGCCGGGGCCTTGTTGTTGGCGAAGTTCAGGTCGACGGGCTCCTCGTCGTCGACCCATTGAGCGCCGAGCAACGACGCGGCGGCCAGGCTGGTGATCACCCCGCGTCGGCGCGACCAGAGCCACGCGGCCCGGGTGCGGTCGGCGAACGTGGGGGTGATCGAGGCGTTGGCGTAGACGCCGGGCAGCAACCGGGTGCAGTACCGGCGCAGGTCCTGGCGGGTGACGGTTTCCGCCGCCAGCGCCTCTTTCCCGAGGAATATCCGATCCATGCCCCACCGTGGCGCTGCCGTGGCACCGGCCGGAGTCCGTCATCCACAGGTCGTCGCCAACGACTTTACAATGGAAGGTCATATGTCTAGACATGTGACAAATTACCGCCTATAGTCAAGTCATCGACGTGATGCCGTTCACATGGAGGTGGCAGATGACTTCACTGGAGGCCAAGGAACCGACCACGCAGTGGCGCGACAAAAAGCGCCACCTGTGGTTGATGGGCCTGATCCCCGCGGTGGCGCTGCTGGTGATGATGCCGGTGGTCTACGGGCTCAACCAGCTCGGCTGGCACACCGCCGCGCAGGTGCCGCTGTGGATCGGGCCGCTGCTGCTGTTCGTGCTGCTGCCGCTGCTGGACCTGCGCTTCGGGCCGGACGGCCAGAACCCGCCCGATGACGTGATGGAGGCGCTCGAGCGCGATCAGTACTACCGCCGCTGCATCTACCTCTACCTGCCGTTCCAGTACATCAGCGTGATCCTCGGCGCGTACCTGTTCACCGCCGCGGACCTGAGCTGGCTCGGTTTCGACGGCGCGCTGCCGTGGCCGGCCAAGATCGGCGTGGCCCTGTCGGTGGGCACCCTGGGTGGTGTCGCCATCAACACCGCGCACGAGCTCGGGCACAAGAAGGAAGAGGTCGAGCGCTGGCTGTCCAAGGCCGCCCTCGCGCAGACCTGCTACGGGCACTTCTACATCGAGCACAACCGCGGTCACCACGTCCGGGTCGCCACCCCGGAGGATCCGGCGTCGTCGCGGTTCGGCGAGTCGTTCTGGACCTTCCTGCCGCGCAGCGTGTGGGGCGGGCTGAAGTCGGGCTGGGAGCTGGAGGCCAACCGGCTGCGCCGGGCCGGCAAGAGCACCTGGCACCCGTCCAACGACGTGCTGAACGCCTGGGTGATGTCGCTGGTGTTCTGGGGCGCGCTGATCGCCGTCTTCGGCTGGTCGCTGTGGCCGTTCATCGTGATCTCGTCGGTGTTCGGGTTCTCCCTGCTGGAATCGGTGAACTACCTGGAGCACTACGGATTGTTGCGCCAGAAGCTGCCCAGCGGCCGGTACGAGCGCTGCACGCCGCAGCACAGCTGGAACTCCGACCACATCGTGACCAACCTGTTCCTGTACCACCTGCAGCGGCACAGCGATCACCACGCCAACCCGACCCGGCGCTACCAGACGCTGCGCAGCATGGACGGCTCGCCGAACCTGCCGACCGGCTACGCCAGCCTGATCGGGCTGACCTACTTCCCGCCGCTGTGGCGCCGGATGATGGACCACCGGGTGCTGGAGCACTACCAGGGCGACATCACCCGGGTGAACATCCAGCCGTCCAAGCGGGCGAAGATCCTGGCCCGCTACGGCGGCGCAGCCCCGGCGGCCGGCCCGGAGACCGTCGCCGAGGCCCCGGTCGCCGCGGTCGCGACGCTGGTCGCGACCCGGTACCAGTGCCCCAACTGCAGCTACGTCTACGACGTGACGATCGGCGCGCCCCGCGAGGGCTTCCCGGCCGGCACCGCCTGGGCCGATGTGCCCGACGCCTGGTGCTGCCCCGACTGCGGGGTGCGGGAAAAGGTCGACTTCACCCCGGTCGCCTAGCGGCCACGAACAGCGAAAGGCAGCCGAAGATGCGCGAGCAACCCTACAAACTGTTCCGCTGCATGCAGTGCGGATTCGAGTACGACGAGGCCAAGGGCTGGCCGGAGGACGGGCTGGCCCCGGGCACCCGCTGGGACGACATTCCTGACGACTGGAGCTGCCCGGACTGCGGGGCGGCCAAGGAGGACTTCGAGATGATCGAGGTCGTCCGGTCGTGACGGTTACGCTCTCCGGTATGACGCCGTCGAGCCCGACCCCGCCGCGGCGGGGTCGGGCTGCCGGCTACGCCGAGGCGTCTCGGGGTCTGCTGCGCGCGATGGTGCTCGACGCCATGCACGACCTGCTGCTGAGCCGGGACTGGTCCTCGATCACGCTGTCCGACGTCGCCGGCGCGGCCGGGGTCAGCCGGCAGAGTATCTACAACGAGTTCGGGTCCCGGCACGGCCTGGCCCAGGGCTACGCGCTGCGGCTGGCCGACCGGCTCGTCGACGCCATCGGGGTCGCCATCGACGGCAACGTCGGGCACGCGGACGCCGCGTTCCTGGAGGGCTTTCGGCACTTCTTCGCCACCTCGGCCGCCGACCCGCTGGTGATCTCGCTGCTGACCGGGGCGGCCAAGCCCGACCTGCTGCAGATCATCACCACCGACAGCGCGCCGATCATCACCCGCTGCTCGGCCCGGCTCACCGATGCCCTGCTGGGCAGCTGGATTCCGATCGGCGCCGAGGACGCCGGGGTGCTGGCGCGGGCGATCGTGCGGCTGGCGATCAGCTACGTCTCGATGCCGCCGGAGGCCGACCACGACGTCGCCGCCGATCTCGCGCGGCTGATGGCGCCGTTCGTCGACCGGTACGGTGGCGGGCAGGTCGATTGAGCCGGGGCCGCACACGGCCCGGCCGCCGGTCTAATGTGTACCCGAGCTAACTAACCCCGCACCCCGAGAAAGTGGGCCCGCATGACGCTGACCGCCGATAGCCGCAACGGCATCGACTTCAAGGTCGCCGACCTGTCCGAGGCCGAGTTCGGTCGCAAGGAGATCCGGCTTGCCGAGCACGAGATGCCGGGCCTGATGTCGTTGCGCCGCGAATACGCCGACGTCGCCCCGCTGCGCGGCGCCCGGATCTCCGGGTCGCTGCACATGACCGTGCAGACCGCGGTGCTGATCGAGACGCTGGTCGACCTCGGCGCCGAGGTGCGCTGGGCGTCCTGCAACATCTTCTCCACCCAGGACCACGCCGCCGCCGCCGTCGTGGTCGGCCCGCACGGTACCGAGGAGGAGCCCCAGGGCACCCCGGTGTTCGCCTGGAAGGGCGAGACGCTGGAGGAGTACTGGTGGTGCGCCGAGCAGATGCTGACCTGGCCGGACGCCGACAAGCCCGCCAACATGATCCTCGACGACGGCGGCGACGCCACCATGCTGGTGCTGCGCGGCGCCCAGTTCGAGAAGGCCGGCGTGGTGCCGCCCGCCGAGGACGGCGACTCCGCCGAGTACAAGGTCTTCCTGAACCTGCTGCGCGAGCGCTTCGAGACCGACAAGACCAAGTGGGGCATCATCGCCGACTCGGTCCAGGGCGTCACCGAGGAGACCACCACCGGCGTGCTGCGGCTCTACCAGTTCGAGGCCGCCGGTGAGCTGCCGTTCCCGGCGATCAACGTCAACGACTCGGTCACCAAGAGCAAGTTCGACAACAAGTACGGCACCCGGCACTCGCTGATCGACGGCATCAACCGCGGCACCGACGTGCTGACCGGCGGCAAGCGGGTGCTGATCTGCGGCTACGGCGACGTCGGCAAGGGCTGCGCGGAGTCCCTCAAGGGCCAGGGCGCCCGGGTCGCGGTCACCGAGATCGACCCGATCAACGCCCTGCAGGCGCTGATGGAGGGCTTCGACGTGGTGACCGTGGAGGAGGCGATCGGCACCGCCGACATCGTCATCACCGCCACCGGCAACAAGGACATCATCACCCTCGACCACATGAAGGCGATGAAGGACAAGGCCATCCTGGGCAACATCGGCCACTTCGACAACGAGATCGACATGGCCGCCCTGGAGAGCAGCGGCGCCACCCGGATCAACATCAAGCCGCAGGTCGACGAGTGGGCCTTCGACTCCGGCCGCTCGATCATCGTGCTGAGCGAGGGCCGGCTGCTCAACCTCGGCAACGCCACCGGCCACCCGTCGTTCGTGATGAGCAACAGCTTCGCCAACCAGGTGATCGCCCAGATCGAGCTGTGGACCAAGAACGACGAGTACGACAACGCCGTCTACCGGCTGCCCAAGCACCTCGATGAGAAGGTCGCCCGGATCCACGTCGAGGCACTCGGCGCCACGCTGACCAAGCTGTCCAAGGATCAGGCCGAGTACATCGGCGTCGACGTCGAGGGCCCGTACAAGCCGGAGCACTACCGGTACTGATCGCAGCCGCGCCGAATCCGGCGCGGGTCCCCGCGCGTCGCCGGTTAGGCTCGGCGCGTGCTGATCGTCATCGAGGGCCTGGACGGCGCGGGGAAGCGGACCCTTGCCGACGGTCTGCAAGCCCACCTGCAGGCCGACGGGAAATCCGTCGCGACGTTGGCATTCCCGCGGTACGGCGACTCGATGCCCGCCGACATGGCCGCGCAGGCACTGCACGGCGGCCAGGACGGGCTGGCCGACTCGATCTACGCGATGGCGATGCTGTTCGCGCTGGACCGGGCGGGCGCCGCCGGCCGGATCCAGACCCTGTGCGGCGAGCACGACGTCGTCATCCTGGACCGCTACGTCGCCTCGAACGCCGCCTACACCGCCGCGCGGCTGCACCAGGACGCCGACGGGGACGCCGTCGACTGGATCGGCGACCTGGAGTTCGGCCGGCTCGGACTGCCGAAGCCGGACTGGCAGCTGCTGCTCGACGTCTCCCCGGAGCTGGCCGCCGACCGGGCTCGCGGCCGCGAGGCCGCCGAGTCCGACCGGGCCCGGGACCGCTACGAACGCGACGACGGCCTGCAGCGGCGCACCGCCGCCGTCTACGCCGGGCTGGCCGCGGCGAACTGGGCGGGCCGCTGGCTGACCGTCGGGCCGGCCGCCACCGCGGCGACGGTCACCGCCGCGCTGGGCGCCTGACCTCGCCGACCCGGTGGCCACGCAGCGGGGTCGGCAAAACAGCGGGGCCGGCAAAATACAAACGGCCGCCCCCGGCGTGGGACACCCAGGATTGTTGCGATCTGATGACAACATGGACGCCATGAGGCAACGGATCCTTGTCGTCGACGACGACGCATCATTGGCCGAGATGCTCACCATCGTGCTGCGCGCGGAGGGATTCGACACCGCCGTCGTGGGCGACGGCAGCCAGGCGCTGGCCGCGGTGCGCGAACTGCGTCCCGACCTGGTGCTGCTGGACCTGATGCTGCCCGGCATGAACGGCATCGACGTGTGCCGCGCGATCCGCAACGAATCCGGCGTGCCGATCGTCATGCTGACCGCCAAGACCGACACCGTCGACGTGGTGCTCGGGCTGGAGTCCGGCGCCGACGACTACGTGATGAAGCCGTTCAAGCCCAAGGAACTGGTCGCCCGGGTGCGGGCCCGGCTGCGCCGCAACGAGGACGAGCCGGCCGAGATGCTCTCCATCGCCGACATCGACATCGACGTGCCCGCCCACAAGGTCACCCGCAACGACGAGCAGATCGCGCTGACCCCGCTGGAGTTCGACCTGCTGGTGGCGCTGGCCCGCAAGCCGCGCCAGGTGTTCACCCGCGAGGTGCTGCTCGAGCAGGTTTGGGGCTACCGTCATCCGGCCGACACCCGGCTGGTGAACGTGCACGTGCAGCGACTGCGCGCCAAGGTGGAGAAGGACCCGGAGAACCCGCAGGTGGTGCTGACCGTCCGCGGCGTCGGCTACAAGGCCGGCCCTCCGTAGCCATGCCCGGGTTGATGCATGTGGCGCTCTAAACGGCGCATTCAGGGCAGTTGGGGACCGGCCGATCCGCTGGTCCGCGGACTGAAGGCCATCGGCCGCGCCGTCGGCGTGCTGTGGCGGCGTTCCCTGCAGTTGCGCGTGGTGGTCCTGACGCTCGGCCTGTCGCTGGCCGTGCTGCTGGTGCTCGGCTTCGTGCTGACCAGCCAGATCACCGATCGGATCCTCGACGTGAAGGTCCGGGCCGCGACCGAGGAGGTCGAACGCGCCCGGGTCGCGGTCGGCGGCATCGTCGGCGGCGAGGAGACCCGTTCGCTGCACTCCAGCCTGCAGCTGGCCCGGAACACCCTGCTGTCCAAGCCCGAACCGACCTCCGGTGCCGGGCTGGCCGGGGCCTTCGACGCGGTGCTGGTGGTGCCCGGCGACGGCCCGCGGGAGGCGACGTCGGCCGGTCCGGTCGGGCAGGTCCCCGCGCCGCTGCGCGAGTTCGTCCGGGCCGGGCAGGTCAGCTACCAGTACGCCACGGTGAGCACCGAGTCGTTCTCCGGCCGCGCCCTGATCGTCGGCACCCCGGCGTCCTCGCGGGTGGCGAACCTGGAGCTGTACCTGATTTTCCCGCTGAGCAGCGAGGAGAACACCATCTCGCTGGTCCGCGGCACCATGGCCACCGGCGGGTTGGTGCTGCTGCTGTTGCTGGCCGGCATCGCCGCGGTGGTGTCCCGGCAGGTGGTGCTGCCGGTGCGGTCGGCCTCGCGGACCGCCGAACGGTTCGCCGAGGGCCACCTCAGCGAGCGGATGCCGGTGCGCGGCGAGGACGACATGGCCCGGCTGGCGGTGTCCTTCAACGACATGGCCGAGAGCCTGAGCCGGCAGATCACCCAGCTGGAGGAGTTCGGCAACCTGCAGCGCCGATTCACCTCCGACGTCAGCCACGAGCTGCGCACCCCGCTGACCACGGTGCGGATGGCCGCCGACCTGATCTACGACCACAGCGAGGAACTCGACCCGGCGCTGCGCCGCTCCACCGAGCTGATGGTCGCCGAACTGGACCGGTTCGAGTCGCTGCTGGGCGACCTGCTGGAAATCTCCCGGCACGACGCCGGGGTGGCCGAGCTGTCGGTGGAGTCGATCGACCTGCGCTCGACGGTCAACAGCGCGCTGGACAACGTCGGGCACCTGGCCGCCGAGGCCGGCGTCGAGCTGCAGTTCGACATGCCCGAGGACGAGGTGATCGCCGAGGTCGACGCCCGCCGGGTGGAGCGGATCCTGCGCAACCTGATCGCCAACGCCATCGACCACGCCGAACACCGGCCGGTGCAGATTAGGATGGCCGCCGACGAGGACACCGCCGCGGTCAGCGTCCGCGACTTCGGGGTGGGCCTGCGTCCGGGCGAGGAGAAGCTGGTGTTCAGCCGGTTCTGGCGCTCGGACCCGTCCCGGGTGCGCCGCTCCGGCGGCACCGGCCTGGGCCTGGCGATCAGCATCGAGGACGCCCGGTTGCATCAGGGCCGGCTGGAGGCCTGGGGCGAGCCCGGCAACGGCGCCTGCTTCCGGCTCACCCTGCCGCTGGTGCGCGGGCACAAGGTGACCACCTCGCCGCTGCCGCTGAAACCGCCGAGCGCCGAGCGGGCCGCCGCGCGGCGGCAACTCAGCATCGAGTCGGGGGAGCCCGGATGATCCGCGCGGCGTGGACCCTGCTGACCGCGGTCGTCCTCGTGGTCACGGCGGCCGGTTGTGCCGGGGTGCCCAGCACGTCGGCACCGCAGGCCATTGGCACGGTGGAAACCCCGGCGCCGCGCAGCCTGCCCAAGCCGACCCCGGGCATGGACCCCGACATGCTGCTGCGGGAGTTCCTCAAGGCCACCGCGGATCCGTCCAACCGGCACCTGGCCGCCCGGCAGTTCCTCACCGAGAACGCCTCCAACGGCTGGGACGACGCCGGCAGCGCGCTGCTCATCGACCAGGTGGTGTTCGTGGAAACCCGGGCCGCCGACCGGGTTTCGGTACAGATGAAGGCCGACATCCTCGGCTCCCTCTCGGACATGGGGGTATTCGAGACCGCCGACGGCGCGCTGCCCGACCCCGGACCGATCGAGCTGGTGCGAACCCCGGACGGCTGGCGGATCGACAAGCTGCCCAACGGGGTGTACCTGGACTGGGCGCAGTTCCAGGCCACCTACAAGCGCTACACGCTGTACTTCGTCGACCCCACCGGGCACACCACCGTGCCGGACCCGCGTTACCTGGCGGTCTCCGACGCCGACCAGCTGCCGACCGAACTGGTCAGCAAGCTGATCGCCGGGCCGCGGCCGGAACTGGAGCACAGCGTGCGCAACCTGGCCGGCGCGCCGCTGAAGCTGAGCGGCCCGGTCACCCGCGCCGACGGCGGCAAGACCGGCATCGGCAAGGGCTACGGCGGAGCCCGCATCGACCTGGAGAACCTGTCGACCACCGACCCGCAGAGCCGGCTGCTGCTGGCCGCCCAGCTGATCTGGACGCTGGTGCGCGCCGACATCCGCGGCCCGTACGTGATCAACGCCGACGGCGCCGCCCTGGACGACCGGTTCGCCGAGGGCTGGGCGACCACCGATGTGGCGGCCACCGACCCGGGCGCCTCCGACGGGGCCGCGGCCGGGCTGCACGCGCTGGTCGGCGGGTCGCTGGTCGCGCTGGACGGTCCGCGCTTCGACCGGGTCGGCGGCACCTTCGGGCAGCTGCCCGAGCAGCGCGCCGCCGCCCTGTCGCGCGACGGCCGGTCCATCGCCTCGGTCGTGGTCACCCGGCCCGGCGCCCCCGACATGGCCTCCCAGCTGTGGATGGGCCCGGACGGCGGCGCCGGTGTGCTGGGCACCGAGGGCCGCAGCATCTCCCGGCCCAGCTGGGCGCTGGACAACGCGGTGTGGGTGGTGCTCGACGGCAACAACGTGGTGCGGGTGATCACCGAGGCGGCCTCCGGGCAGCCGGCCCGCGTCCCGGTCGACAGCACCGCGGTGGCCGGCAAGTTCCCCGGCGCGATCACCGAGTTGGCGCTGTCGCGGGACAGCACCCGGGCGGCGATGGTGATCGACGGCCGGGTGGTGCTGGCCGGGGTGGAGCAGGCCCCCGGCGGCGAGTTCGCGCTGACCCGGCCGCGCCGGCTGGGCTACGGGCTGGGCGATTCGGTGGTGTCGCTGTCCTGGCGGACCGGCGACGACATGGTCGTCACCCGCACCGATCCCGAGCACCCGGTGTCCTATGTGAACCTCGACGGGGTCAACTCCGACGGCCCGGCGGTGGGGTTGTCGGCGCCGGTGTCGGTGGTGGCCGCCAACCCGTCGACGGTCTACGTCGCCGACCGGCGCGGGATCATGGCGCTCTCGGGCGCCGGTGCCGAGGCCGGGCAGCAGCTCTGGACCGAGGTGCGGCCGCTGATGATCGACGGCGCGGTGCCGGTGCTGCCGGGCTGAACTGCGCCCGGGCCCGCGCCGGCGCACACTGGCGCCATGCTCGGCGCGTTGCTGGACCTGGTGTTGCCGGTCGAATGCGGCGGCTGCGGGACGCCCGGGCAGCGCTGGTGCCCGGTCTGCGCGACGGCGCTGCGGGTGCACGCCGACGAGCCGCTGCTGGTCAGCCCGCGGTTGGACCCCGGCGTGCCGGTGTTCGCGCTGGGCAGGCACGCCGGACCGCGGCGCTCGGCGATCGTGGCGCTCAAGGAACACGGCCGCCGTGACCTGCGCGGGCCGCTGGCCGTCGCGCTGGCCACCGGGCTGCACCGGCTGCTGTGCTGGGGCATCGTCGAAACCCCGCTGACCGTGGTGCCCGCACCCACCCGGCGCTGGGCGGCCCGTCGTCGCGGCGGGGACCCGGTGACGCTGCTGGCCCGCACCGCCACCGCCGCCGCGCCCGGCATCACCGTGGCCGCCGCGCTGCGCACCGCCGCCGGGGTGCGCGACTCGGTGGGCCTGGGCGTCGACGCCCGGCAGCGCAACCTGGCCGGCCGGGTCCGGCTGACCGGGTGCCCGCTGCCCGGCGGCGAGGTGCTGCTGGTCGACGACATCGTCACCACCGGGGCCACCGCCGCGGAATCGGTGCGGGTGCTGCGGTCGGCGGGAGTCCCGGTCGTGGCGGTGCTGACGCTGGCCTACGCCTGAGCGGGTCGGCGCACCCCGCAGGGACTCCCGGCCATGTAACAAGGGTCCAAAGAACCGGCAAATGGTGCGCAATAGGGGTGGCAAGAGCGGGTTGAATCGGACTACGGTCGGGACTAGTCGTCCGGCGCGATCCGGGACGGGCCCATTCGGCAGGAGGTGATGCGACCACCCCCGCCGCCGGGGGTGACAGACCCCGTAGACTCCCCGTTCAAGTTGTTGTTGTGACAGTTCAGTGCGCAATTTTGCGCGCGAAGCAAGAGAAACGAGTTGACGAGCATGTCAAGCCAGTCTGTTGATGCCGTCCAGGCCGTAGCCCCCGGCGAAGGCAACGCCGACATCGTGGTCAAGGGCCGCAACGTCGAGGTGCCCGACCACTTCCGGGTGCACGTCGGTGAGAAGCTGTCTCGTCTCGAGCGCTACGACAGCACCATCTACATGTTCGACGTCGAGCTCTACCACGAGCCCAATCGGCGCCAGCGCAAGAGCAGCCAGCACGTGGACATCACCGCCCGCGGCAAGGGCCCGGTCATCCGCGGCGAGGCCAGCGCGGAAAACTTCTACGCCGCACTGGAATTGGCCCTGACCAAGCTGCAGAAGCGGCTGCGTCGCAGCAAGGATCGGCGCAAGATCCACTACGGCGAGAAGACCCCGGTCGCGCTGCATGAGGCGGCCGCGATCGCGCCGGCGTTCGAGCCCAACGCCGCCTCGCCCGAGGACATCGACGCCGTCGAGGCCGCCGACGCCGCCCGCGACCACGCCGAGCCCGGCCAGGTGGTGCGCGTCAAGGACCACGAGAGCAAGCCGATGACCGTCGACGACGCGCTCTACGAGATGGAGCTCGTCGGCCACGACTTCTTCCTGTTCTACGACAAGGAGACCGAGAAGCCGTCGGTCGTCTACCGCCGGCACGCCTTCGACTACGGCCTGATCCGCCTCGTCTGAGCGGCCCCGCAGCACCGACACGGCCCGACCGGCATTCCGGTCGGGCCGTGTCCGTTGGGGCGTCCCCTACGATGGACGCGAACAACGCGTCGACCCTTAAAGGGGAAATCTGTGTCAGTGCTGTCTAAAGTTCTGCGTGTCGGGGAAGGCCGCATGGTCAAGCGGCTCAAGGGGGTCGCAGCCCACATCGGGACACTGTCCGACGGTGTGGAGAAGCTCAGCGATGACGAGCTGCGCGCCAAGACCGACGAGTTCCGCAGCCGGCACGCCGACGGGGAGAGCCTCGACGAGCTGCTGCCCGAGGCGTTCGCCGTCGCCCGCGAGGCCGCGGCCCGGGTGCTGCTGCAGCGCCCGTTCGACGTCCAGCTGATGGGCGGGGCGGCGCTGCACCTGGGCAACGTCTCGGAGATGAAGACCGGTGAGGGCAAGACCCTGACCTGTGTGCTGCCGGCCTACCTCAACGCCATCGGCGGCAAGGGTGTGCACGTCGTCACCGTCAACGACTACCTGGCCAAACGCGACGCGGAATGGATGGGCCGGGTGCACCGGTTCCTCGGCCTGGAGGTCGGGGTGATCCTGAGCGGGCTGACCCCGGAGGAGCGCCGCACCGCCTACGCCGCGGACATCACCTACGGCACCAACAACGAGTTCGGCTTCGACTACCTGCGCGACAACATGGCGCACTCGGTCGAGGACATGGTGCAGCGCGGCCACAACTTCGCCATCGTCGACGAGGTCGACTCCATTCTGATCGACGAGGCCCGCACCCCGCTGATCATCTCCGGCCCGGCCGACGGCAGCTCGCACTGGTACACCGAGTTCGCCCGGATCGTGCCGCTGATGGAGAAGGACGTGCACTACGAGATCGACCTGCGCAAGCGCACCGTCGGCGTGCACGAGCTGGGCGTGGAGTTCGTCGAGGACCAGCTCGGCATCGAAAACCTCTACGAGGCGGCCAACTCGCCGCTGGTCAGCTACCTGAACAACGCGCTGAAGGCCAAGGAACTGTTCCTGCGCGACAAGGACTACATCGTCCGCGACGGCGAGGTGGTCATCGTCGACGAGTTCACCGGCCGGGTGCTGGTGGGCCGGCGCTACAACGAGGGCATGCACCAGGCCATCGAGGCCAAGGAGCGCGTCGAGATCAAGGCCGAGAACCAGACCCTGGCGACCATCACGCTGCAGAACTACTTCCGGCTCTACGACAAGCTGGCCGGGATGACCGGTACCGCCGAGACCGAGGCCTCCGAGCTGCACGAGATCTACAAGCTCGGCGTGGTGCCGATCCCGACCAACCGGCCGATGGTCCGCGCCGATCAGGGCGACCTGATCTACAAGACCGAGGAAGCCAAGTTCATCGCCGTCGTCGACGACGTGTCCGAGCGCCACGAACAGGGCCAGCCGGTGCTGATCGGTACCACCAGCGTCGAGCGCTCGGAGTACCTGTCGCGCCAGTTCACCAAGCGCAAGATCCCGCACAACGTGCTCAACGCCAAGTTCCACGAGCAGGAGGCCAACATCATCGCCGAGGCCGGCCGGCTCGGCGCGGTCACGGTGGCCACCAACATGGCCGGCCGCGGTACCGACATCGTGCTCGGCGGCAACGTCGACTTCCTGGCCGACGTGCGGCTGCGGGAACGCGGCCTGGACCCGGTCGAGACGCCCGAGGAGTACGAGGCCGGCTGGGACGAGGTCCTGGAGAAGATCAAGGCCGAGGTCGAGGAGGAGGCCGAGCAGGTTCGCGAGGCCGGCGGGCTGTACGTGCTCGGCACCGAGCGGCACGAGTCCCGCCGCATCGACAACCAGCTGCGCGGCCGGTCCGGGCGTCAGGGCGACCCGGGCGAGTCCCGGTTCTACCTGTCGCTGGGCGATGAGCTGATGCGACGGTTCAACGGCGAGACGCTGGAGTCGCTGCTCAACCGGCTCAACCTGCCCGACGACGTGCCGATCGAGGCCAAGATGGTGTCCCGGGCGATCAAGAGCGCGCAGACCCAGGTCGAGCAGCAGAACTTCGAGGTCCGCAAGAACGTGCTCAAGTACGACGAGGTGATGAACCAGCAGCGCAAGGTCATCTACGCCGAGCGCAAGCGGATCCTGGAGGGCGAGAACCTCGCCGAGCAGGCCCACGACATGCTGGTCGACGTCATCACCGCCTACGTCAACGGCGCCACCGCCGAGGGCTACTCCGAGGACTGGGACCTCGGGCAGCTGTGGGAGGCGCTGGGCACCCTCTACCCGGTGGGCATCGACCACCACGACCTGATGGGCTCCGACGAGATCGGCGAGCCCGGCGAGCTGACCCGCGAGGAACTGCTCGACGCGCTGGTCGAGGACGCCGAGGCGGCCTACGCCCGGCGCGAGGCCGAGATCACCTCGCTGGCCGGCGAGGGCGCGATGCGCCAACTGGAGCGCAACGTGCTGCTCAACGTGATCGACCGCAAGTGGCGCGAGCACCTCTACGAGATGGACTACCTCAAGGAGGGCATTGGGCTGCGCGCGATGGCCCAGCGCGACCCGCTGGTCGAGTACCAGCGCGAGGGCTACGACATGTTCACCGCGATGCTCGACGGCCTCAAGGAGGAGTCGGTCGGCTTCCTGTTCAACGTGGCGGTCGAGGCCGCCCCGGCCCCGACGGTCGCGCCGATCGCGGTGCCCGAGGGGCTGGCCGAGTTCGCCGCCAAGGCCCGCGAGGGCGGCGAGGACGCCGAGCCGGCGGCCCCGCAGCGCGAACTGCGGGCCAAGGGCATCGCGGGCGAGGACAACCGCAAGCTCACCTACACCGGGCCGTCGGAGGACGGCAGCGCCGCGGTGCAGAACCACGACGGCACCCCGGCGCCGTCGCGGCCGGCCGGCGGGAGCCGCAAGGAGCGCCGCGAGGCGCAGCGCCGGGCCAAGAACAAGCGCTGAGCCGTCAGCCGATGTGCAGCGCGGTGACCCGCCAGCGGGTTCCCGGCGCCGGCCCGATCCGGGCCGCGATGGCATGCACCCGGGGGCCGCGGGCGTAGCTCGCGGCGACCTCGAACGCGGTCTCGGCCGGGTCGACGGCCTGCAGCCGGACCCGGCGCAGCACCGCGGTCTCGGCCCCGGCGCCGACCCGGTGCCGCAGCGCGTCCACCGCGTCGAGCAGCCGGCCGGCCAGCAGGGCGCGCAGCTGGCCGGGTTGGCGGCGCCGGTCGACGGCCTCCAGCACCGCCCGCAGCGCCGCCTCGGCGAACCGCGCGGCGTCCCGGTGCCGGGCCGACTGGCCGGCCCGGGCCGCGGCCCGGGGGCGATGCGGCGGCAGCGACCGGCACACCGCGCGCGGTGCCGGCGCGGGGCGCTCGGCCGGTCCGGCGGGCGGCTCGTAATCGATGACGGGGACGACGGTCATGGTGGCCTCCAGCGGTCTTCGCACGCGCCGCGCGCGACGGTGGATGTGGCCTGCCGGAGAGAAACAGACACATGCGATCATGGCAGATCGTCGGCCGGCGCGTGTGCAGCGATGCCCGCCGCCGGTACCGTGAATGGCGAATTCGGGTGGGGGAGGAGGCGGGCCAATGGTGACTCGGCTGTCGTCGTCGGACGCTTCGTTCTACCGGCTGGAGAACAGCTCCACCCCGATGTATGTCGGGTCGCTGTCGATCCTGCGCAAGCCGCGCGGCGGGCTGAGCTACGAGACCCTGCTGGAGACCGTCGAGCAGCGGCTGCCGCTGATCCCGCGGTACCGGCAGAAGGTCCGCGAGGTGACCCTCGGGCTGGCCCGCCCGGTGTGGATCGACGACCGAGATTTTGACATCACCTATCACATCCGGCGCTCCGCGCTGCCGTCGCCGGGCTCCGACGATCAGCTGCACGACCTGATCGCCCGGCTGGGGTCGCGGCCGCTGGACCGAACCCGCCCGCTGTGGGAGATGTACCTGGTCGAGGGGCTGGCCGGCAACCGGGTGGCGATCTACACCAAGACCCACCAGTCGCTGGTCAACGGCATGTCCGCCCTGGAGATCGGGCACGTCATCGCCGATCGCACGCCGAAGCCGCCGGCGTTCGGCGAGGACATCTGGGTGCCGGGCCGCGAGCCGGGCACCGGGTCGCTGCTGCTGGGCGCGGTGGGGGACTGGATCGCCGGGCCGCGCCAGCAGCTCGGCGCCGTGCAGTCGACGCTGGTCGGCATGGTCACCAGTTCCTCGGAGCTGGTGGACGCCGGGCGCCGGCTGGCCGACGTGGCCCGCACCTTCGCCCGCGGTACCGCGCCGAGCAGCCCGCTGAACACCACGGTGTCGCGCAACCGTCGGTTCGCGGTGGCCGGCGGGCGGCTGGAGGACTACCGGATGCTGCGCACCCGCTACGACTGCGACGTCAACGACGTGGTGCTCGCGGTGGTGGCCGGGGCGCTGCGCAACTGGCTGCTGTCCCGCGGCGAGCCGGTCACCCCGACCACCACGGTGCGGGCGATGGCGCCGATGTCGGTGTACGCCGACCCGGATTCGGACGGCTCGGCCGGGCCCGGTCAGGCTGTCGACGAGGTGGCGCCGTTCCTGGTGGACCTGCCGGTCGGGGAGGGCAACGCGGTCATCCGGCTGTCGCACATCTCGCACGCCACCGAATCGCATTCCACCGCCGCGAGCCTGGTCGACGCCCGCACCATCGTCACGCTGTCCGGGTTCGCGCCGCCGACCCTGCACGCCATGGGCATCCGGGTGGCGACCGGCTTCTCGGCGCGCCAGTTCAACCTGCTGATCACCAATGTGCCCGGCGCCCAGGCACAGATGTACATCGCCGGCACCAAGCTGCTGGAGACCTACGCCGTGCCGCCGCTGCTGCACGATCAGGTGCTGGCGATCGGCGTCACCTCTTACAACGGCATGTTGTACTTCGGGATCAATGCCGACCGGGAGGCGATGAGCGACGTCGACATGCTGCCGACCCTGCTGACCGAGTCGCTCGAAGAGCTGCTCGAAGCCGCCCGCTGAGTCCGGCCCGCCGGCTCGGCCGGCCGACGTAGGATGCCCCAATGCCAAAGTCCAACGGTGCGGCCGGTAAGTCGAAGAAGAACGGTTCCGACAAGAAGGCGAAGTCGGCGCCGAAGCTGACCGGCGACGTCTACGAGGCCGAATTGTTCCGGCTGCAAACCGAGTTCGTTCGGATGCAGGAATGGGCGAAGGCCACCGGTGCGCGCATCGTGGTGCTTTTCGAGGGCCGCGACGCCGCGGGCAAGGGCGGCACCATCAAGCGGATCACCGAGTACCTGAGCCCCCGGGCCGCGCGGATCGCGGCGCTGCCGGCGCCCACCGAGCGGCAGAAGGGCGAGTGGTACTTCCAGCGCTACGTCCAGCACCTGCCCACCAAGGGCGAGATCGTGCTGTTCGACCGGTCCTGGTACAACCGGGCCGGGGTGGAGAAGGTGATGGGATTCTGCACGCCGCAGGAGCACACGCTGTTCCTGCGGCAGACCCCGATCTTCGAGAACATGCTCCAGGACGACGGGATCATCCTGCGCAAGTACTGGTTCTCGGTGTCCGACGCCGAGCAGCTGCGGCGGTTCCGGGCCCGGCTCAACGACCCGGTGCGGCAGTGGAAGCTCTCGCCGATGGACCTGGAGTCGCTGTACCGGTGGGAGGATTACTCGCGGGCCAAGGACGAGATGATGGTGCACACCGACACCAAGTCCAGCCCGTGGTACGTCGTCGAATCCGACGTCAAGAAGCACGCCCGGCTCAACATGATGGCGCACCTGCTGTCCAGCATCGACTACCACGACGTGGAACGGCCGGTGGTGGAACTGCCCAAGCACCGGCCCGCGGGCAGCTATGTCCGCCCGTCCCGGGACCTGTCGACGTTTGTGCCCGACCACGTCGCCAGCCTGCTCGGTGATCGGTCCTAGCGCGCCGATGCGGGTCTATCTTCCGGCGACGCTGCCGATGGTGGCGGCCCTGGTCGCGGATGCGGAGCTGAGCGTGGTCAACGGCACCGCGTTCGCGGTCACCCCGACGCTGCGGGAGGCCTACGCCGCCGGCGACGAGGACGAGCTGGCCGAGGTGGCGCTGCGCGAGGCGGCGCTGGCCTCGATCCGGCTGCTGGCCGCCGAGCTGCCCGACGGCGGGGACGCCGATTCGCCGGTCCGGCCGCGCCGGGTGGTGCTGGTCGCCGACGTCGACAACGCCACGGCGCGACCGGATCTCGACGATGCGGTGGTGCGGTTGGCCGGTCCGGTGACCCTGGATCGGGTGGCCGCGGGATTCGTCGACAACGCCGCGGCGGAGCCCGCGGTGCGCGCGGCGATCCGGGTGATCGACGAGGCCGATCTCGGCGATGAGGACGCCGAGTTGGTGGTCGGTGACGCGCTGGACCACGACCTGGCCTGGTACGCCACCCAGGAGTTGCCGTTCCTGCTGGAGTTCCTGTGAATCTGTGGAGCGGGCTGGCTACGGAACCGTAACTTACGGTACCGTAGGTTAGACACCGGGTGCGGCGGATCTACGGCCGGCCCGGAACTCCAGACTTCCGACCTCGGGGCGAGCAGGGGCAACGATGGCCAAGAACTACACCAAGACCAACGCCAAGGTGGTCGACACCATCCGGCCGACGGTGGCCGGCGCCGACCGGCACCCGATCTGGCATTCGGTGCGCGGCGTGGTGGAGCGGATGACCACGCCGCTGCTGCCCGATGACTACCTGCACCTGGTGAACCCGCTGTGGTCGGCGCGGGAGCTGCGCGGCCGGGTGGTGTCGGTGCACCGCGAGACCGCCGACTCGGCGACCCTGGTGGTCCGCCCGGGCTGGGGCTTCAGCTTCGACTACCAGCCCGGCCAGTACGTCGGGATCGGCGTGTTGATGGACGGCCGGTGGCGCTGGCGGTCCTATTCGCTGACCTCGGCCCCGGTGGTCGCCGGGGACCGGCGCGACCGCACCATCTCGATCACCGTCAAGGCGATGCCGGAGGGCTTTCTGTCCTCGCACCTGGTGGACGGCATCGCCGCGGGCACCGTCGTCCGGCTGGCCGACCCGCAGGGCAACTTCGTGATGCCCGACCCGGCGCCGGAGAAGGTGCTGTTCGTGACGGCCGGCTCCGGCGTCACCCCGGTGATGTCGATGCTGCGCACCCTGGTGCGCCACGACCAGATCACCGACATCGTGCACGTGCATTCCGCGCCGACCGCCCCGGACGTGCTGTTCGCCGACGAGCTGGCCGCCCTGCAGCGCGAGCACCCGGGCTACCGGCTGCGGGTGCGGGCCACCCGCTCGGACGGTCGGCTGAACCTGGATCGCCTCGACGACGAGGTGCCGGACTGGCGGGAGCGTCAGGTCTGGGCCTGCGGGCCCGAGGCCATGCTGGCCGACGCCGAGCGGGTGTGGACCCGTGCCGGGATCGCCGACCGGCTGCATCTGGAACGGTTCGCGGTGTCCCGGGCCGCCCCGCACGGCGCCGGCGGCACCATCACCTTCGCCCGCAGCGGCAAGACCGTGGCCGCGGATGCGGCGACGTCGGTGCTGGAGGCCGGCGAGGGGGTCGGTGAGCTGATGCCGTTCGGCTGCCGGATGGGCATCTGCCAGTCCTGCGTGGTGGAGCTGGTCGACGGGCATGTCCGGGACCTGCGCACCGGGGTGGAACACGATCCGGGCACCCGGATCCAGACCTGCGTCTCCTCGCCGTCGGGCGACTGCGTGGTGAACGCCTAAATCTTTACTGCTAGGTAACTTACGGTTCCGTAGGTTACCCTGACGTAGGTAACGGAAAGGAGACCGTGCATGGCGATTACCGACGTGCCGGAGTTCGCGCATCTCACCGCCGCCGACATCGAGAATCTCGGTGCGGAACTCGACGAGATCCGCCGGGATATCGAAGAGTCGCTCGGTGAACGCGACGCCCGCTACATCCGCCGCACCATCGCCGCCCAGCGCGCGCTGGAGGTGGCCGGCCGGCTGATCCTGGCGGCCAGCTCCAAGCGCAAGGCGTGGTGGGCCGGGACGGCGACCCTGGCGACGGCCAAGATCATCGAGAACATGGAGATCGGCCACAACGTCATGCACGGCCAGTGGGATTGGATGAACGATCCCGAGATTCACTCCTCCAGCTGGGAGTGGGACATGGCCGGGGCGTCCAAGCACTGGCGGTTCACCCACAACTTCATGCACCACAAGTACACCAACATCCTCGGGATGGACGACGACGTGGGCTACGGCCTGCTGCGGGTCACCCGGGACGAGCGATGGAAGCCCAACCACGTGTTCAACGTGGTCTACAACGCCATGCTCAGCGTGCTGTTCGAGTGGGGGGTGGCGTTGCAGCACCTGGAGCTCGGCAAGATCTTCAAGGACCGCGACGACCGCCAGGCCACCCTGGTCCGGCTCGGCGAGTTCACCAGCAAGGCCGGCCGGCAGATCTTCAAGGATTACGTGATGTTCCCGGCGCTGACCTCGCTGTCGCCGGCGGCGACCTACCGATCCACCGCGAGCGCGAACGCGGTGGCGAACATCATCCGCAACATCTGGTCCAACGCGGTGATCTTCTGCGGTCACTTCCCCGACGGCGCGGAGAAGTTCACCAAGACCGACATGGTCGGCGAGTCGAAGGGGCAGTGGTACCTGCGCCAGATGCTGGGCAGCGCCAACTTCGAGAACGGGCCGGCGCTGCGGTTCATGAGTGGCAACCTGTGCCACCAGATCGAGCATCACCTGTATCCGGACCTGCCCAGCAACCGGCTCTATGAGGTGTCGCTGCGGGTGCAGCAGATCTGCGAGCGCTACGACCTGCCCTACACCACCGGGCCGTTCCTGGTGCAGTACGCCAAGACCTGGCGGACGATCGCCAAGCTGTCGGTGCCGGACAAGTTCCTCCGCGACACCGCCGACGACGCCCCGGAGACCCGCAGTGAGCTGATGTTCGCCGGCCTCGTTGTCGAGGCCGAGGGGCCGTCCCCGTATGGCAGGCGCGGGCTCAAGAGCGCCATCACCGCGGCCCGGGTGGCCCGGCAGGAGCGTCGTCGCGCCCGCAAGCGGGCCGCGAAGACCCCCACCCCGGTCCCCGACGCCGGGGCCCCGCGGTCCGGCCAGGACGGGCCGGTAGCGGCCTGAGCCGAGCCGTTGCCCGGCACCGGGTCGGGGCGCAAACCTCCGTCGTGACGGGCCGAAGACCCGCACCCCCGGTGTACGCCGAATCCGAGGTGCTGCCCTACGGCGCCACCCTGCCGGCTGCCGGGATGGCCCGGCCTACTCGGGGATCCAGTTGAACTCGTCGGGGTCCGGGCCGATCCGGCCCGCGGTGCCCCGGTCCAGCCCGTCGATCGCGGCCATCGCGGCGTCGTCCAGGACGAAGTCGAAGATCGCGAAGTTTTCCCGCATCCGTTGCGGTGACATGGTTTTCGGGAACACGATGTTGTGGTTCTGGATGTGCCAGCGCAGCACCACCTGGGCCGCCGACTTGCCCAGGCCGTCGGCGATCCCGGTGATCACCGGGTCGTCGAGCACCCGGCCCTGCGCGATCGGCGACCACGCCTCGGTGGCGATGCCGTGCTCGGCGCCGTAGCGGCGCACCTCGTTGTTGCCCCAATGCGGGTGCACCTCAATCTGATTGACCGCCGGCACGGTGGCGGTCTCGGCGGCCAGCCGCCGCAGGTGCCCGACCTGGAAGTTCGACACCCCGATGCTGCGGGCCCGGCCCTGGTCGCGGAACTCCTCCAGGGTCTTCCAGGTGGAGACGAAATCACCGTCGTAGAGCCCCGGCAGCGGCCAGTGGATCAGAAACAGGTCGACGTAGTCCATCCCAAGGGCGGCCAGGCTGGCGTCAAACGCCCGCCGGGCGTCCTCGGGCAGGTGCTTGCCGTTGTTGAGCTTGGTGGTGACGAACACCTGCGCGCGGTCCAGCCCGGAATCGCGGATACCCTCGCCCACCCCGTGCTCGTTGGCGTACATCTGCGCGGTGTCGATGTGCCGGTAGCCGGCCTCCAGCGCGGCCCGGACGGTCGCCGCGGTCTGCGCGGGCGGCACCTGAAAGACCCCGAAGCCCAGCGCGGGGATGGTGTGGCCGTCGTTCAGTTCGATGTTCGTCACGGTTCCCATCGGGCCAGCCTGCTGCCCGCCCCGGCCGGTGTCAACGCCCCGGCCGGTGTCAGCGGCCCGGCTCGGCGGCCTCCCCGTCGCGCAGCAGCGCCAGCAGCACCCGGGCGGCGGCCACCCGTCGTACCGCAGGCCCGGTCAGCTCGTCCAGCGCGCACTCCGGGTCGGTCGGCGGTCCCAGGTGGCCGCAGCCGCGCGGGCAGTCCTCGATCGCCGCGGCCAGATCCGAGAAGGCCAACAGCACGTCGTCGGGGCTGATGTGCGCCAGGCCGAACGACCGCACCCCGGGGGTGTCGATCACCCAGCCGCCGCCGGGCAGCGCCAGCGCCACCGACTGGGTGGAGGTGTGCCGGCCCTTGCCGACCCCGGACACCGTGCCGATCGCCCGGCCGGCGTCGGGCACCAGCCGGTTCACCAGCGTCGACTTGCCCACCCCGGAATGCCCCAGCAGCACGGTCAGTTTCCCGGTCAGCAGCTCGCTCAGCTCGCCGATGTCGTCGCCGCGTCCGGCGGTGACGATCCGCAGGTCCAGGTCGGTGAAGTGGGCGGCGAACGAATCGGGTTGGGCCAGATCGGATTTGGTCAGGCAAAGGATCGGTGACAGGCCGCCGGCGTAGGCGGCGATCAGGGCCCGCTCGACGAACCCGGTGCGCGGCGGCGGATCGGCCAGCGCGACCACGATGACCAGCTGATCGGCGTTGGCGACCACCACCCGCTCGGTCGGATCGGTGTCATCGGCGGTGCGGCGCAACACCGTTCGCCGCGGCGCCCGCCGGACGATCCGGGCCAGGGTGTCCGGGCGGCCGGACAGGTCACCGACCACGTCGACGCCGTCGCCGACGACGATCGGGGTGCGGCCCAGCTCGCGGGCCCGCATGGTGGTGACCGGCCGGTCCGGGTCGCCGCCGAGCACGCAGCCCCACCGGCCGCGGTCCACGGTGACCACCATCGCCGGCTCGGCGTCGGCGTGCTCGGGCCGGGTCTTGGTGCGCGGGCGGCTGCCCTTGCCGGGGCGGATCCGGACGTCGGACTCGTCGTACTCGCGCCTGGCCACCGGGGTGCTCTAGTCCCGGCCCGCCAGCATGGCCGTCCACATGCCGGGGAAATCGGGCAGCGTCTTGGCGGTGGTGGCGATGTCCTCGATCCGCACCCCGGGGGTCCGCAGGCCGATGATCGCGCCCGCGGTCGCCATCCGGTGATCGGCGTAGGAGTGCCAGGTGCCGCCGTGCAGCGGGCCCGCGGTGATGACCAGGCCGTCGGGGATCTCCCGGCAGTCCCCGCCCAGGGCGTTGATCTCGGTGCTCAGCGCCGCCAGCCGGTCGGTCTCATGGCCGCGCAGGTGCGCGATACCGGTCAGCCGGGACACCGATCCGTCGGTGGCCAGGGCGGCCAGCGCCGCCGCGGCCGGGGCGAGCTCACCGATGTCGGACAGGTCGGCGTCGAACCCGCCGTAGCGTTCCGGGCCGCTGACCTCCAGGTGGGCATCGGCCGGGGTGATTCGGGCGTCCAGCTTGGCCAGCAGGTCGAAGATGGCGCCGGCGGGCTGCAGGCTCGGGGTCGGCCAGTTCCGGATCCGCACCCGGCCGCCGGTGACCAGCGCGGCGGCGATGAACGGGACCGCGTTGGACAGGTCGGGTTCGACGATCCAGTGCCGCGCGGCGACCGGGCCGGGGTGCACCCGCCACACGTTGGGCTCGCCGTCGTCGACGAGAACCCCGGCCTGGCGCAGCATGTCGATGGTCATGGCGATGTGCGGGGCCGACGGGACCGCCGCGCCGCCGGGTCCGGGGCAGTGCCGCACCGTGACACCCCCGGTGAACGCCGCCGCCGACAGCAGCAGCCCGGAGACGAACTGCGAGGACGCCGACGCGTCGATCGCCACGGCGCCGCCGGGCACCTCGGCGGTGCCGGTCACGGTGAACGGCAGCCGGTCTCCGTCGAGCGCCACTCCGAGTGAGCGCAGCGCGCCCAGCAGCGGGGCGATCGGGCGGGACCGGGCCTGCTCGTCGCCGTCGAAGATCACCCGGGCGGTGCCCAGGGCCGCCAGCGGCGGCACGAAGCGCAGCACGGTGCCGGCCAGCCCGCAGTCCACCGGCCCGGTGACCTCGGCGGCCAGCGCGCCGGCGACGGTCAGCTCGGTGCCGGCGCCCTCGACGGACAGCCCGAGGGTCCGCAGCGCCCCGATCATCAGGTCGGTGTCGCGGCTGCGCAGCGCCCCGGTGATGGTGGAGGCGCCGGCGCCGCGGGCGGCGGCCACCGCGGAGAGCACCAGGGTGCGGTTGGTCAGCGACTTCGATCCGGGGACGGCCACCGTGGCGCGCACCGGCGTCGAGGCGCTCGGGGCGGGCCACAGCGGGAGCTCGGACATGCCCCCATCCTGCCAAGTCCGCCGCTCCCGCGGGGCCACCTCCCCACCGCCGGCGGGCGCCGCGGCCGCCCCGGGGTGGGCAACCGGGATAAAATGGCGCCGGTCGCGGGCCGGTGCGACGGCGCCGCGGGCCCCGTCGAACCGCTGGTCCGGCGGACGAGCGGCCGGCGCCGGCATCGGGTGGACGGGGCGGCGGAGAGGAACCAAACGTGTGCGGACGGTTCGCGGTGACGACCGACCCGGCGCTGCTGGCCCGGCGGCTCGATGCGGTCAACGAGGTCCCGCCGCAGCCCGAAGACGCGCCGGCGGCCGCCGGCCCGGGCCCGAACTACAACGTCGCCCCCACCACCGGCATCTGCACCCTGGTGTCCCGGCGTGACCGCGACGACCCGGACTCCGAGCCGATCCGGCGGCTGCGGCTGATGCGCTGGGGCCTGGTGACCTCGTGGACCAAACCGCGCGCCGACGGCACCCCGGCCGCCGGTGGCCCGCTGCTGATCAACGCCCGCGCCGAGACGCTGGCCGACTCGCCGGCGTTCCGGACCTCCGCCGCGCACAAACGCTGCCTGATCCCGATGGACGGCTGGTACGAGTGGCGCGGGGAGAAGGGCGCCAAGACCCCGTTCTACCTCTACGCCGACGACGGGCAACCGCTGCTGATGGCCGGGCTGTGGTCGGTGTGGCGCGGCGGCGAGCCGGCCCGGCCCGCGCTGCTGAGCACCACCATCATCACCACCGACTCCGCCGGGCCGCTGGCCGGCATCCACGACCGGATGCCGCTGTCGATCAGCGCCGCCGACGCCGACCGCTGGCTGGACCCCGACGCGCCACTGGACCCCGGGCTGCTGCGCGGCCACGGCGACCTCGACCGCATCGCCATCCGCGAGGTGTCCACCCTGGTCAACAGCGCCCGCAACAACGGCCCGGAGCTGATCGCCCCAGCCGAACCGAAACCCGAACAGGCGGAACTGTTTTGAATCCCCAACCGCTGTCGGATCTGACGGTCGTCGACGCGCTGGGCGCGGACCTGCGCGCCGCCGGCTACGGCGTGCAGGCCGTCACCGATCTGCTCGGCGAACCGGTCCGCGCCGCGCTCGGCCGGGGCCTGCGCTGGCCCGCCCTGCGCGCCACCGCCGCCGCGGACACCCCGCTGGCCACCATCGTGCGACTGTTCACCCTCGGCGCGGCCGAACCCGCCGGCCGCGTCGAGGACGCCTTCCCGGCGGCCGGATTGCCCGCGCTGCTGGCGGCCGGGGTGCTGGAGACCCGGCCCGACGGCGGCGTCGCCGCCGCCCTGGACATCCGGCCGCAGCCCGGCGCCACACCGGACTTCCTGGTCATCGCCGACCTGGACGCCGGAATGCGCGACGGCCCGGTCCGCCGCGATCACGTCCTCGGCGTCGGTGGCGCCTCGATGTCCTTGGCGCGGGCGGTGATCCGCGAACCGGTGCGCACCGCGCTGGACCTGGGCACCGGCTGCGGCATCCAGGCGCTGCACCTGTCCGGACACGCCGAGCACATCGTCGCCACCGACACCAACGACCGCGCGCTCGCGCTGGCGGCGGCCACCGCCCGGATCAACGGCCTGAGCTGGGAGCTGCGGGCGGGCAGCCTGTTCGAGCCGGTTGCCGGGGACCGCTTCGACCTGATCGTGTCCAACCCGCCGTTCGTGGTCGGCGCCGGGGGCCGCGACTACATCTACCGCGACTCCGGCATCGCCGGAGACGGGTTGTGCCGCAGCCTGATCGAGCAGGTCGCCGATCACCTGGCGCCCGGCGGCGTCGCGCAGATCATGGCCAACTGGGTGGTCCGCGACGGCGCGGACTGGCGCGGCCGGGTCGACGGCTGGCTGGCGGCAACGCCTTTGGACGCCTGGGTGGTGCAGCGCGAGCTGGCCGACCCGCTGAGCTACGTCGCGCTGTGGACCGCCGACGCCGGGGAAACCCCCGCCGAGACCGCCCGCCGGGGCGGCGCCTGGCTGGACTGGTTCGACGAGCAGGGCATCACCGGGATCGGGATGGGCACCATCACGGTGCGCGCCGCCGCCCATACGAGGGCGCCGCGACGGGTGTGCGAGGAACTCACCGGCCCCGACGACGCCCTCACCGGGGCCGAGGTGGCCGCGTTCTTCGCCCGAATGGACTACCTGCACGAGCACACCGACGACGAGTTGCTGGCCACCCGGCTGTCCACCGCGCCGGTGCTGCTGGAGCGCCACGCGCTGCCCGGACCGCAGGGCTGGCAGCAGATTTCGGCGGTGGTGCGCCGCCCCGGCGGTCCCGGCGCGGCACTGGGTGTCGACGAGGTGTTCACCGCGCTGCTGGCCGGCTGCCGCGGCGAGGTGCCGCTGGGCGCCCTGCTGGAGCTGCTGGCCACCCACCACGGCGTCGACGCCGAGGCGCTGGCCGACGCCGCGCTGCCGGAGATCCGCCAGGGCATCGCCCGCGGCATCCTGCACCCGGTCAGACAGTTGCCGCCCGGGCGGCGCTGATCACCAGGTACGGCGAATCGAAGGACACCGCGCCGGCCGGGTCGGCGTGCGCGCGCAGCGCCGCCTCGAACCCGGCGGACAGCCGGGCGCGCTGCTCGGCGTCGGCGCGCTCGAACGCCGCGACGTGCATCGGGGACTCGGCGGTGATGAAGTGCATTGCCGCGGCGAGCGAGTCGAATTCCCAGCGGTGCACCCCGGCGGTGAGCGCCAGGTCGGTGAACCGCCGGCCGAGCCGGGCGGCGACGATCTCGGGGTCGCCCCACTGCTCGGGGCTGAACCCGATGTCCGGCGGCGGCCCGAACACCGCGGCGACCGGGTCCTGCAGCGGGCTGGACCCGGTGCGCACCCACGCCGAAAACGCTAGCGTCCCGCCGGGTTTGAGCAGTCGGGCGATCTCGTCGAGCTGGCGCCGCGGGTCGACGAAGATGATGCCCATGTTGGACACCGCGGCGTCGAAACTCGCGGCGGGCAGGCCGGTGTCGGCGGCGTCGGCGACCACCCAGTCGATCGGCCGCGCGCCGGCGGCCTCGGCCCCCAGCGCGATCAGCTCCGGGGTCAGGTCCACCGCCGTCACCCGGGCGCCGGCGTCGGCCGCGGCCAGCGCGGCGTTCCCGGTCCCGCAGGCCAGGTCGACGACGTGGCGTCCGGCCAGCGGGCCCGCCGCGGCGACGGTGGCCGCGGCGATCCCGGCGATCCGGGTGCCGACCGCCTGATACCGGCCCCGCGACCACAGGCTCACGGCGCGGTGTAACCGGGCGGGTTCACCGTGTCCACCCACAGGTCCACCCCGAGATCCGAGCCGGGCACACAGTCGTAGACCGACAGGTCGGTGACGCCGGAGTCCAGCAGCACGTCCTCGCACAGCAGCGAGTTACCGGTGTAGCTCGACGGCCGGGTCAGCACCGCGTAGGCCGCATCGGAGTACACCTCCGGCTTGCGGGACCGGGCCATCGCCTCGTCGCCGCCGAGCAGGTTCTGCACCGCGGCGGTGGCCACCATGGTCCGCGGCCACAGCGTGTTGGAGGCGATCCCGTGCTGACGCATCTCCTCGGCAATACCCAACGCGCACAACGTCATCCCGTACTTCGCCATCATGTACGGGGTCGGCTTGAGCCACTTGGGCTCCAGCCGGATCGGCGGCGACAGGGTCAGAATGTGCGGATTCTCCCGGCCCTTCATGTGCGGGATGCAGGCCTGCGCGACGGCGTAGGTGCCGCGCACCTGGATGCCGTTCATCAGGTCGAAGCGTTTGAGCCCGACCTCCTCGATGGAGCCGAGGTTGATCGCCGAGGCGTTGTTCACGCAGATGTCGATGCCGCCGAACTGTTCGACGGCCGCCGCGACCGCCGCGGCCACCGAATCGCCGTCGCGGATGTCGCCGACGATCGGCAGCGCCTGCCCGCCGGCCTGCTCGATCTCGCGGGCGGCGGTGTAGACGGTGCCGTCGAGCTTGGGATGTGGTTCGGCGGTCTTGGCGACCAGGGCGATGTTGGCGCCGTCGGCGGCGACCTTCTTGGCGATCGCCAGGCCGATGCCGCGGCTCGCGCCGGAGATGAACAGGGTCTTGCCGGCCAGGGGAGCTGCACTCGAGGACATGGCCTCGACTCTATTGCGCGCAGAGGTCGGCCACCACCGCATCGGTCAGCAGCACCAGATCCTGCGGCGCCACCGCCAGCGACAGGCCCCGCTTGCCCGCGCTGACCAGCACCCGATCGAAGTCCAGCGCGCCGCGGTCGAGCACCGTCGGCAGTCGGCGGCGCTGGCCCAGCGGCGAGATGCCGCCCAGCACGTACCCGGAGGAGCGCTGCGCGTCGGCCGGGTCGGCCATCGCGACCTTCGGCACCCCCAGCGCGGCGGCGGCCGCCTTCAGCGACAACTTCGCCGGCACCGGCAGCACCGCCACCGCCAGCCCGGCGGGCAGCGCCAGCACCAGCGTCTTGAGGATCTGCCCGGCCACCAGCTGCGCGCCGGTCAGGGCCGCGACGGCCTCAGCGCCGAAGTCGTGACTGCGGGGATCGTGGTGATACTGCAGAACTTGGTGGTCGGCGCCGGCGGCCACCAGCGCCGCGATCGCCGGGGTCGCCGCCTTCGCCACGGGTCGAGGGTAGACGTCGCCGGAAATACTCGGCCGACAAAACTCGTTGTTCAGGCAGACCCGGTGCAGACCGCAACGGGCGCAGACCGGTGGAAAGGGGATGCGGTGGCCGCGCTGTGCATGGACCGGACCCGCGCCCCGGAACGGGTCCGGGCCTCGTCGGCGACCCCGGTTTCGCTGCCCGCCGCGGGTCCGAGCACCCGGGTACTGGCCGGTCCGGGCTCGCGGGCAGGCCACCGCGGCGGCGACGGTCTAAGGTCAACCAGGATGAGCGAAACCGAGGACGAGGCCACAACCGACGAGCGGGCGGTGGATGCCGAGCCGGTCGAGGAGACCGACGAGCAGCTCACCGCCCGATTCGAAAACGACGCGATCCCGCTGGTCGACCAGCTCTACGGCGCCGCGCTGCGGATGACCCGCAATCCCGCCGACGCCGAGGACCTGGTGCAGGAAACCATGGTCAAGGCCTTCGCCGGGTTCCGGTCCTTCCGCGCCGGCACCAATCTCAAGGCCTGGCTGTACCGGATCATGACCAACACCTACATCAACGGCTACCGCAAGAAGCAGCGGCAGCCGGCCGAATACCCCACCGACGAGATCACCGACTGGCAGCTCGCGGCGACCGCCGGGCACACCTCGACCGGGCTGCGCTCGGCGGAGGTCGAGGCCCTCGAAGCGCTGCCCGACAGCGAGATCAAAGAGGCGCTGCAGCAGCTGCCCGAAGAATTCCGGATGGCGGTGTACTACGCCGACGTCGAAGGTTTCCCGTACAAGGAGATCGCCGAGATCATGGATACGCCGATCGGGACGGTGATGTCCCGGCTGCACCGGGGCCGTCGTCAACTGCGTGAACTGCTCGCCGACGTCGCCAAGGACCGGGGATTCCTGCGCGGCCAACCGGCCGCCGCGGCCGAGGAGGTGTCATCGTGACCGATGACAACGAACTGGAGCGCGGCTGCCAGGTGCCGATCGGCCCGATCGATCCCGACCACCAGGACTGCTCGACGGTGATGGCCGAGGTGTGGATGCTGCTCGACGGCGAGACCACCCCGGAAACCCGGGAGAAGCTGCGGCACCACCTCGACGAATGCCCGGCCTGCCTGCGCCAGTACGGCGTGGAGGAACGGGTCAAGAAGCTCATCGCGGTCAAGTGCGCGGGGGAGAAGGCGCCCGAGACGCTGCGGGCCCGGCTGCGCATTGAGATCAGCCGCACCACCATCGTGCGGGAAACCGGCCTGTTCTGAGTCTCACCGCCATCGGGCGGCCGCGGTGAGTTTGCGCCATTTGCCACCGGGGCGCCAACGATCGGTGGCAGTCTCCTTGTCGGTCCATCGATCGACGACCTCCTTGTCGGTCCGTGGGATCGACGAGGAGAAAGCACGGGGAACCCATGCAGCATGGTGGTTGGCGCACGTCCGGTCGGTACGGATTGGTGGCGGTGGCCCTGGGGGTGGGGATCGCGCTGACCGGCGCGTCCCCGGTCGCCTGGGCCGATGACGCCGCCGGCGACGGCGGTGGGCCGGCCCGGCCCGCGGCGACCCAGGACCGCTCAGACGGACCGGACAGCAAGTCCGGTTCGATGGGGTCCGGGTCGACGGCACCCGGCTCGTCGGCGCGCGAGGCGTCGTCTGAGGATACGACAGCTGAGCGGACGGCGCCCGGGTCGACGGCGCCGCGGCGCGACCGCTCCGAACGGAAGTCCACCACCTCGAGCAGATTCGGCTCGCGCGAGGACAACCGGCCGCGCGATCCGCTGTCGCGCTTGAAGCAGATCCGGGCGCGGGTGCAGGCCGATCCGGCCGAGGCCAAGCCCACCGCCGCCGGGCAATCCTCGGACCGGCCCGGTGTGGCGTTCCGGCCGCCGGCCGTCACCGATCTGGTCGCCGCCGTCACGGGGCCGCTGGACCGGGTCGCCGCGGCGTTGGTGCCCCGGCCCGGTACCGACGAGCCGGCTGCCGGCGGCGCTGTTACCGACGGCGCTGCTGCCGACGGCGCGGCACCGACCGAGAACCCGGACCGGCCGCTGACCGGACCGGCGCAGGGCAGGCTGCTGCGGCTGGTCTCGGAGGCAGCCGACCTGCCGCGCGAGCTGGCGGCCCTGCCGCGGGAGCTGGCGGCGCTGCCCCGCGAGCTGGCCGCACTGCCGCGGGAACTGGCCGCGGACGCGCCGCGTCTTTCCAACCTGTCCGAGCCGCGGGAGCTCGCCGCCGACCGGCAGGCCGGCCCGCGCCCGCTGCTTGAGCTGGTGCCCCGCCCGCTGCGCGAGGTGCTGGACCGCCCGCAGGTCGTGGACTCGCCCCGCCCGGCGCTGGCCGTGGTGCCGGACCCGGCCGTGGCCCCCGACCCCGCCGTCGAGGACATCCCGGAGCCGCAGCCGCTGTCGAAGATCGCGAAACTGGCCCAGGCCCCGGCCCGGCTGATCAACACCGTGCTGCAGGTCCTGGACCTCACGGTGTCCGAGAACGGCCCGCGCAGCCCGTTTGACTGGAGCCCGATCGACCAGGCCATCTTCGCGGTGTTCCGCGAGGTGGAGGACCTCCTCGGGCTGAGCCGGACCCCGGCCGAGCAGCCCACCACCACGTCGCTGGGCTACACCTGCTCCGAGCACAACACCTGCACCACCAAGACCCCCACCGTCGCGCAGTTCCTGAACGCCTCGAGCGCCAAGTACGTGCTGGGCGGCCAGCCCGGCGACCTGAAGCCGTTCGTGGTCGACGGGCAGCAGATGCAGTCCACCAACACCCTCTCGGGCATGTCCGGCACGGCGTGGGTGACCCCGGAGGGGCAGGTCATCATCGCCTACTCGGGCACCACCGGCGGGACCAACCTGCTGGTGAACCCGGTGATCGCGGTGACCCAGATCCTCGCCGACGTGCAGGTGATCGCCACCCGCACCACCCCGTGGGCGTTCCACGACTCGCTGGACTTCGCCCAGCAGGTCCAGGCGGAGGCGCACAAGCAGGGCTACGCCGACGAGGACATCTTCGTCACCGGGCACTCGCTGGGCGCCTGGGAGGCCCAGTACGTCGCGCAGAACACCGGCCTGGGCGGCATCGGGTTCGAGGGCCCGGGACTCAACACCGTCAACCCCGGCAACAACAACGGCGCCGACTCCAACTTCGTCAACGTGCTGACCTACGGCGACGCCGCCGCCTACTTCTCCTCCGACGTGCCCGGGCTCGGACCGATCATGCGGATCATGCCCGGCGGCAGCAACAAGCCGCACTACGGCAACATCGTGATGATCGGCGACCAGGAGGCGGCCTACCCGATGATCAACGCCGCCGCGCTGCTCGATCGCAGCCCGCTGTTCCTTCCGGTGGTGATCATCGACGTGGCCGTCAACTTCTTCCAGTACCACCTGCCGGCCGTGCAGGCCCACCACCTGGGGGTCAGCCCCGACCCGGGTGTGGTGCCCTGGCTGGGCAACCCGACCGGCCGGGTCGACGAGTGGGGCGAGCTGACCATCCCGCAGCTGCAGGCGGCCGCGGCAGATGAGGGCAGGCTGTTCGACAACGGCGGCGCCAACCGCGGCGCGGCCGACCCCGCTGCCGCCGACCCCGCGGCGGAGCTGGCCGCCTGACCGGCCGGACCGGAGCACAAAAAATCCGCCCGGGCGCACTGCGCTCGGGCGGATTTGCGGGGACATCGGCCCCGGTAGAGCTCTAGACGGACTTCGACCCGCAGTTGGGGCGCTTGCCGTGGTTGGCCTTGCTGTGCTTGCGGTCGCGCTTCTTACGGCCACGCTTGGCCATGGTGAACCTCCATAGGTTGGTCGCTGGGTGCGGTCCGCCTCCGGCGCGGTTTCGGAAAACAGCCGGGGGACGTCGTCGCCCATTGTCTCATGTGCCTGCCACCGCCCGGAAATCCCGGTGCCTGTGGTTCCATAGATGCGACGTCGTGCGATGTATGAGGAGTGAGGTGACGATGGCCGAGGACGTGCTCGCCGAGATCGTGGCAACCGTGCTTGAAGTGCTGGTCCGCGAGGGCGACCCGGTCAATACCGGCGACACCCTGGTGCTGCTGGAGTCGATGAAGATGGAGATCCCGGTGCTCGCCGAGGTCGCCGGCACGGTGACGGCGGTGCACGTCGCCGCGGGTGACCAGATTCAGGCCGGTCACCTCATCGCCGTCATCGACTAGCGGTGTCCACCCTCGGTGACCTGCTCGCCGAGCACACCGTCCTGCCGGGCAGCGCGGTCGATCACCTGCACACCCTGGTCGGGGAGTGGCAGATCCTGGCCGACCTGTCCTTCGCCGACTACCTGATGTGGGTGCGCCGCGACGACGGCCCGCTGGTGTGCGTCGCGCAGGTCCGGCCCAACACCGCCTCCACCGTGCTGCTCAGCGATGCGGTCGGCTCGGTCGCCACCGCCGCGGAGCTGCCGCTGGTCAGCGAGGCCTTCGCGACCGGCGCCATCGTGCGCGAGCCCGACGGCGCCGACGCCGGCCGCACCGGCCTGGACGTCCAGGCGGTCCCGGTCCGCTACGACGACGCCGTCGTCGCCGTGCTGACCCATCGCACCGCGCTGGCCGCCCGCCGGGTCTCCTCTCCGCTGGAGCGGGCCTACCTGGCTTGCGCCGACGACCTGATCGACATGCTCTCGGAGGGCACCTTCCCCAACGTCGGGGACCTGTCCATGTCGCGGTCCTCGCCGCGGGTGGGCGACGGCTTCCTCCGCCTCGACGTCGACGGCAACATCGAGTTCGCCAGCCCCAACGCGCTGTCGGCGTTTCACCGGATGGGGCTGGCGCTGGAGTTGGAGGGGCAGAACCTGCTGGCCATCACCCGGCCGGTGATCTCCGACCCGTTCGAGGCCCAGGAGTTGGCCGCGCACATCCGCGATTCGATCTCCGGCGGGGCGAGCATGCGGATGGAGGTCGATGCCGGCGGGGCCACCGTGCTGCTGCGGACCATGCCGCTGGTGCTGCACGGCGCGGCGGTCGGAGCGGCGGTGCTGATCCGCGACGTCACCGAGATCAAGCGTCGCGACCGGGCGCTGCTGAGCAAGGACGCCACCATCCGGGAGATTCACCACCGGGTGAAGAACAACCTGCAGACCGTCGCCGCGCTGCTGCGGTTGCAGGCCCGTCGCACCAACAACGCCGAGGGCCGCGAGGCGCTGATGGAATCGGTGCGCCGGGTCGCCTCTATCGCCCAGGTGCATGAGGCGCTGTCGATGTCGGTCGACGAGGAGGTCAACCTTGATGACGTCGTCGACCGGATCCTGCCGATGATGAACGACGTGGCCTCCGTCGACCGGCCGATCCGGATCAACCGGGAGGGCTCCCTCGGGGTGCTCGACGCGGACCGGGCGACCGCGCTGGTGATGGTGATCACCGAACTGGTGCAGAACGCCATCGAGCACGCCTACGGCCCCGACGACCGGGTCGGCACCGTCACCATCCGTTCCGAGCGCTCGGCGCGCTCGCTGGACGTGGTGGTCCGCGACGACGGCCGCGGCATCCCGGACGGGTTCAGCCTGGAGAAGTCCGACCGGCTCGGGCTGCAGATCGTGCAGACCCTGGTCTCCGCCGAGCTCGGCGGCACGCTGAGCGTGCGCGAGGTCGCCGAGGGCGGCACCGACGTGCTGCTGAGCGTTCCGCTGGGCCGGCGCGCCCGATTGGGTCAATAGCGGCAAACAAAAACGATGGCCCCGGCAAATTGCCGAGGCCATCGCGGTGGAATGGGGAGTTCGCTACACGCCGGTGCGCGCCTTGGTGCGGGCATTGCGACGCTTGAGCGCGCGACGCTCGTCCTCGCTCATGCCGCCCCACACCCCGGCGTCCTGGCCGGACTCCAGCGCCCAGGTCAGGCACTCGGTGGTCACCGGGCAGCGGTTGCAGACCAGCTTCGCGTCGGCGATCTGGGCGAGCGCCGGCCCGCTGTTCCCCACCGGGAAGAACAGTTCCGGATCCTCGTCACGACAGACTGCCTTATGCCGCCAATCCATGGCCTTAACTCCTATCTGGGCGTGCGGATATGCCCGCCAATTAGTGTTGCTGTTAACTCGCGCAGCTAAATGTTTCCGCGCCGTTGCATCTGATCGTTCCAGAGCATGAACAGATGTCAATAGGACTCAGTTAACAAGTGGGGGATGTCACTAGGCCGGGGGGTGACCGGCGTGGCTGGTTGACTGGGCTAATATCAACCCAGCTGCGCCTGAAATCTACGGCAGCGCGAACATCAGCGCTGGTCGGTCGGCTGCGGCGGCGGTGCCACCACACTCAGGGCCCGGGGCACCGAGACGAAGGTCATGGATTCGCGTTCGCCGATGTAATCACCGTCGATCTGGGCGGCGATCGGGGTGGCGGCGGTGATCTTCACCGAGGCGACGTCGTCGTCGCGAATCAGGTGCGGGCCCTTGATGTCCGCCCGCTTCGACCACATCCGCCTGGCCAGCCACAGATTGCGCCACGCGCTCATGCTGGTCGTCGCGAACACTCCCAGCCCGGTCTCGAACCGGCAGTCCGGGTTGGTGTAGATCGGCCGGGCGTTGGCAAACGTCCACGGGCTGGAGTTGGACACGAACGCGAAGTGCACGCCGCTGATCGGCTCGCGGTCCGGCAAATGCAGGGTCAACTGCGGTTCCCGACGGGTGCTGCGCAGCAGGGCGGGCACCGCGACGCGGATGTAGCGGCCCGCGCTGACCCCCTTCTGGCGGTCCTTGCGGTGCGCCTCGACGGCCGCGACGATCTCGCCGTCCACGCCCATCCCGGCGGTGAACACCCCCCAGCGCTCCCCGCAGTCCATGAGGCCGACCCGGCGCCAGTCCCCGCCGCCGGCGGCGACGTGCGCGTCGATCAGGTCGACGAGCAGGTTGGTCGCCTCGACGGGATCTGCCGGGATGCCCAGCGAGCGGGCGAACACGTTGGCCGAGCCGCCCGGGACCACCGCGACGGCGGGCAGCTGGCCCAGCGGCAGCCGGCCCGGCTTGCCGAGCAGGCCGTTGACCACCTCGTTGACGGTGCCGTCGCCGCCGTGCGCGATGACCACGTCGATGTTGTCCTCGACGGCCTGCTGGGCGATCTCGATGGCGTGGCCACGGTGGCCGGTGTGGGCGACGGTCAGCCGCGTCCGGCTCTCCAGCGCATGCGCGAGCAGGTCGCGGCCCGCCGGGGTGGTGGAGGTGGCGTTGGGGTTGACGATCAGCACGGCGCGCACGATCCCAGAGCCTAACCCGCCGAGGGTGGGTCAGGCGGCAGCGTTGGGCAGCAGCGCCGGGCACCGGCCCGCGGCATCGGTGGCCAGCTCAAAGTGCCACATCTCGTTGGCGTAGATCCGGCACAACCCGAACCGGGCGCCGTTGTCGATCAGCCACTGGTTCGCGCCGTAGCCGCCGATGTCGACGGCCTGGCCGGTGACGTGCCGGGAATGCTCGGGGGTCTGCACGTACTGGCGGGCCGCGGCGTAACTGCCGTAGGTCGCGATCGCGTCGTCGAGCAGTTGCTGCTGGAACTCCGGTGTCCGCCAGCCGGAGGTGACGGTCATGGCGATACCCTCGGTGGCCGCGGCGGCCGCGGCCTGCTGGATCGCCGACAGCAGCGCCGGGTCGAGCCGGCCGACGCTGGGGTCGGCGGTGTCGAACGGGGTCAGCGCGCCGGTGTTGTCGACCAGCCGGATCGCCGCGGTCGCGGAGGCCGGCGCCGGGACCGACGCGGGCCCGGCCAGCGCGACGACGGCCAGTGCGCCGGCGGCGGCGGTCGCCAGGGCGCTTCCCGCGGTTGCGGCGGCGCGGCTGATCCGGGACATGGGCAACGACCTTACTCAACGCCGAGGCTGACCGCGGCGCGATGCGCGGGGGCGCCGCGGGTCCGGCCGGCGGTACGGTACACCCGTGACCGAACGGCGCCTGCTTCTGCTCAACGGACCGAACCTCAACCTGCTCGGCACCCGGCAACCCGAGATCTACGGCGCCGGCACGCTCGCCGAGATCGTCGACCGGGTCCGCGCGGTGGCCGCCGAGCACGGCCTGGAGATCCGCGCCGTGCAGAGCAACCACGAGGGCGAGCTCGTCGACGCGATTCAGGCCGCCCGCGCCGACTGCGCCGGCATCATCATCAACCCGGCCGCCTACAGCCACACCTCCGTCGCGATCGCCGACGCGCTGGCGGCCGTCGAGCTGCCCGTCGCCGAGGTGCACCTGTCCAACATCGCCCGCCGCGAGGCGTTCCGGCACCACTCCTATGTTTCCGCGGTCGCCGACACGGTGATCTCCGGCGCCGGCCCGCTGGGCTACGAGTTCGCGGTGCGCTACCTCGCCGAACGGCTCGCCGGATGAACCGGCCCAACACCGTCCGCTACGCCGGATACCTGGTCACCGCCGAGGGCGCGGCGGCTCTGCTGGTCGCCGCGATCTACCTGCTGCACGCGCTGACCGGCACCAACAGCGACGTGGTGCGTGGTGATCAGGCCGGGGCCGGCGGGTTCGGCTACGGCACCGCCGGCTGGTTCGTGATCATGGGCGCCGGGGTGCTGGCCGCGGGCTGGGCGCTGATCACCGGACGACGGTGGGGCCGCGGCATCGCGGTGTTCGCCAACCTGATCCTGCTCGGCGTGGCCTGGTACATCCGCGGCGACGGCCAGCCGCTGTGGGCGGCGCTGGTCGCGCTGACCGCGGTGGCCGCGCTGGTGCTGCTGTTCAGCCCGTCCGCGGTGAACTGGGTGGCCCGCTCCGGCGACGCCGGCCGGCCCGCCCCGCCGCCCACCGAGACCTGACCGCGGACCGGACCGGTTAGGGCCGGGCCTCTTCGGCCAGCGCCGTCAGCTCGGCGCCGGACACCCGGTAGCCGGTCCATTCGTGCTGCGGCACCCCGCCGACGGCGTCGTACAGCGCGATGGCATCGACGTTCCAGTTCAGCACCGCCCAGCTCAGCCGGGTGTAGCCGCGGGCCACGCAGACCCGGGCCAGCTCGGCCAGCAACGCGCGGGCCAGTCCGCGGCGGCGGTACGCCGGGCGTACATACAGGTCCTCCAGATGGATGCCGCCGACGCCGTCCCAGGTGGAGAAGTTGACGAACCACACCGCGGTGGCCGCCACCGCGCCGTCGACCTCGACGACGAACCCGCTGGCCACCGGCTCGGGCCCGAACAGCGCGGCGTGCAGCTGGGCCTCGGTGACGGTGCACTGATCCAGCGCGCGTTCGAACTCGGCGAGCTCGCGGATCATCGCGACGATCTCGGCCACATCGGTGGGGCGGGCGGGGCGGATGACGGTCATGGTGTGACTCCCAGTCCGGACAGGATGGTGCGGAACTTTGCGGTGGTCTCGGCGACCTCGTCGTCGGGATCGGATTCGGCGACGATCCCGCCGCCGCTGTGCACGGTCGCGGTGCCGCCGCCGGCGGCGATTCGGGCGCAGCGGATGGACACCACCCAGCGGCCGTCGCCGGCGGCGTCGCACCAGCCGACCGCCCCGGCGTAGAAGCCGCGGTCGCCCTCCAGCTCGGCGATCACCTCGGTGGCCGCGGCGGTCGGCACCCCGCCGACGGCCGGGGTGGGGTGCAGCGCCAGCGCCAGGTCCAGCGCCGTCGTCGCCGGCGACCGCAGCCGCCCGGTGATCGGGGTGCCCAGATGCCACAGCGCGTCGGTGCGGTGCAGCTCCGGCCCGTCGGCGATCTCCAGCGAACTGCACAGCGGGGAGAGCACCTCGCGCATCGCGTCGATCACCAGCGCGTGCTCGTGCCGGTTCTTGCCGGAGGCGGCCAGCGCGGCCCCGTTGGCGGCGTCCACCTCCGGGTCGGCGTCGCGCGGCGCCGACCCGGCGAACGGATGGCAGCTGACCACGTCGCCGGCCCGGGCCACCAGCAGCTCCGGGCTGGCGCCGACCAGCGTGGCACCCCGATACCCCCCGCCGGCCGGGGACAGGTCGACCAGGTAGCCGTAGCAGGCCGGGTCGGCGGCCAGCAGCCGGTGCAGCACCGTCAGCGGATCCCACCCGCCGTCGCGCGCGGTCAGCGTCAGCGCCCGGGCCAGCACCACCTTGTCCAGCGGGCCGGGCGCCCGCAGCCGTTCGATGGCGGCCGCGACCCGGCCCCGGTGGGTGGCCGGGGCGGGGTGGGCGACGACGTCGGCGCCGCCGGGCAGCGCGGCGCCGGGGGAGTCCGGCAGCCGGTCGCCGAGGGTGGCGGGGGCGGTCAGCGCGGCCGGGGCGGCCGGGTCGAACGGCAGCGCGCCTGCCACCAGCGGCACCGATCCGCGGCGCAGCGCCTCCGCGGCGTCGGCGGGGTCGGTGTAGGTGGCCGCCGCCCCGGCGCCGACGACGGTGCCGTCCTTGCCGGTCAGGACGAACGCCGGGGTCACCGCGCGGCACCGTTCTGGCCGCGGCGCAACAGGACCGGCCGATGATTACCCACACTCACGTTCACCGATTCTGCCGGATCGCGGCGCCGCGGTGGGGTCGCTCCCGCCGGGCCGGAAGTCGCCGTGCCAGGATGGTGCGCGTGAGCGGGACGCATGTGCTGGCGGTGGCCAATCAGAAGGGCGGCGTGGCCAAGACCACGACGGTGGCGTCGCTGGGCGCGGCGCTGACCGCCGAGGGTAAGCGGGTGCTGCTGGTCGACCTGGATCCGCAGGGCTGCCTGACCTTCTCGCTGGGCCAGGACCCGGACAAGTTGCCGGTGTCGGTGCACGAGGTGCTGCTCGGTGACGTCGAGCCGGATGCGGCGCTGGTCGAGACCACCGAGGGCATGATGCTGCTGCCGGCCAACATCGACCTGGCCGGCGCCGAGGCGATGCTGCTGATGCGCGCCGGGCGCGAGTACGCGCTGAAGCGGGCGCTGGCCAAGATCGCCGACCGGTTCGACGTGGTGATCCTGGACTGCCCGCCGTCGCTGGGGGTGCTGACACTCAACGGGCTGACCGCCGCGGGCGAGGTGATCGTGCCGCTGCAGTGCGAGACGCTGGCGCATCGGGGCGTCGGGCAGTTCCTGCGCACCGTCGCCGACGTGCAGCAGATCACCAACCCCGACCTGACCCTGCTGGGCGCGCTGCCCACCCTCTACGACTCGCGGACCACCCACAGCCGGGACGTGCTGCTCGACGTCGCCGACCGCTACCAGCTGCCGGTGCTCGCGCCGCCGATCCCGCGCACCGTGCGGTTCGCCGAGGCCAGCGCGTCGGGCGCCACGGTGCTGTCCGGCCGCAAGAACAAGGGTGCGATCGCCTACCGGGAGCTGGCGGCGTCGCTGCTGCGGTACTGGAAGTCCGGGACCGCCATGCCGACGTTCACCCCGGAGGTTTAGGCCAGGCTCGGCGGGGAACCGACCCGCCAACCCCGCAGGTTTGGGCCCCGGCGGGTTCAGGCGCCCAGACCGACGAGCTGGTCGCCGCGCTGCTCGATGATCGTCGACCCGCTGACCGCCAGCGTCACCGCGGTCACCGAGGCGGGCCGCGCCACCGGGATCAGCCGCTGCTTGATGCCGGTCTTGACGTCGAACACGCCGATCCCGCCGGTCAGCGGGATGAGCAGCTTGTCGGCCATGATCGTCGCCGGCCCCAGCGGCACATCGGTGCCGGCGGCCACCACCGAGTACTTGTAGCGCATGGTGTCGGTGCTCAGTACCACCACGGTCCGGCCGGTCCACCAGGTGAGCACGCTGCCCGCCGTCGACGTCGCCGTCGGCCCGATCGGGGACGTCGGCGGCTCGTTGAGCAGCACCGCGGCGGTCTCCTCGCCGTTCTCGTCGATGATCGACAGCTTCGGCTTGGGCGTCGGCACGTAGACCGCCGTCGTCGACGAGGACACCGCCACCACCCGGGCCCCGGAGTCCGCGGTGACCCCGGGCTGCGGGACGTCGCGGACGGTCGGCTCGTCGTCGTTGTCGGCGGGCTTGAGCAGGGTGAGCTTGACGTCAGCCTGGTCCGGGCAGGCCTGCAGCACCGCGGTGGACGACGCGGTGGCCGCCGCCGACAGCAGCCGGCAGCCCTTGCCCAGGCCGATGTGGCCGGGCTTGTAGCGGGCGTCGACCTCGCCGAACGCGATGGTGCGGACCAGGTCGGTGCGCCACTGCTCCAGCCGGGTGTCGCCGGCGGACAAGATGGTGCTGCCGTCGGAGGACAGCGTCACCGTCTTGTCGGCGTAGGAGGTCCGGGTCGGGCCGCGCCCGCCGGTGGCGCCCTTGATCGCCGACACCTGCCCGCAGCCGCGCGAGTCCGGGTACACCCCGACCGCCCAGTGGTAGACGTAGGTGACCCCGCACAGCGGCCGGTCCCGGCGGTAGCTCCAGCGCACCTCGCCGCTGACCGGGTCGCGGCCGGCCATGGTGCCGCCCTCGCCGCTGATCACGGCGTTGCCGACCAGCACCGGCCGGGCGGTGGCCGGGCTGGCGGCCTGCCACAGTTCACGCAGCCCGGTGGGCACCTCGGTGGCCTTGGCCGGGGTCGGCAGCGGCTCGGTGGCCGACCGCTGCTCGGTGGCCCGCGAATCGCTGGTCCACCAGAACACGCCGGCCACCAGGATCACGACGACGGCGATCACCCCGGCAGCGATCAGGTCGCCGCGGGTGCGGCGCTCGGGTTTGACCATCGGGTGCGGACGCGGGCGGGATCAGCCGTCGGCGGCCGGGGCGGCGGCAGCGGCGGCCGGGGCCTTGCGCGGGCGCCGGCGGCGACGACGCCGCGGCGCCTCGGAACCCTCGGCGGATCCGGCGGACGGCTCGGCGATGACGGTCGCGGTGGCCTCGGACCCGTCGGCCGCGGCGGCGGCGGTCGCGGCCTGGCCACCGCGGGTGCGGCGACGCTCCCGGGTGCGCTCGCGCGGCTTGGACTCCCGCTCGGCGCGCGGGGCGCGCTCGGTTCGCTTGGACGACGTCCGCTTCGGCGCGCCGATGCTGCCGGTCGCGCCGGTCGGGATGTTGAGCTCCTCGTAGAGGTGCGGCGAGTTGGAGTAGGTCTCGGCCGGCTCCGGGGTGTCCAGGCCAAGGGCCTTGTCGATCATGCCCCAGCGCGGCATCTCGTCCCAGTCCACCAGGGTGACGGCGATGCCGGTCTTGCCGGCCCGGCCGGTGCGCCCGATCCGGTGCACGTAGGACTGCTCGTCGTCGGGGATCTGGTAGTTGATCACGTGGGTGATGTCGTCGATGTCGATGCCGCGGGCGGCGACATCGGTGGCGACCAGCACGTCGACGTCGCCGGTGCGGAACGCCGCCAGCGCCTTCTCCCGGGCGATCTGGCCCAGGTCACCGTGTACGGCGCCGACCTTGAAGCCGCGCTCGCCGAGCTCGTCGGCGACCTTCTGCGCGGTCCGCTTGGTGCGGGTGAAGATCATCGTGGCGCCGCGGCCCTCGGCCTGCAGGATCCGGCTGACCATCTCCACCTTGTCCAGCGCGTGCGCACGGTAGGCAAACTGCTCGGTGGTGTCGTGGGTGGCCGCCGAATGCGGGGCCTCGGCCCGGATGTGGGTCGGCTGGTTCATGAAGGTGCGGGCCAGCGTGATGATCGGATCCGGCATCGTCGCGGAGAACAGCATCGACTGCCGGGTGTCCGGGGTCAGCCGCAGGATCCGCTCGATGTCGGGCAGGAAGCCCAGGTCCAGCATCTCGTCGGCCTCGTCGAGCACCAGCACCGACAGCCCGCCGAGCTGCAGGTGGCCCTGGTTGGCCAGGTCCAGCAGCCGGCCCGGGGTGCCGACGACGACGTCGGCGCCGGCCTGCAGCGCCTCGATCTGTGGCTCGTAGGGCCGTCCGCCGTAGATGGCGACGACCGACAGCGGGCGCTCGCCCTCGCCGGCGGGGGCGGTCAGGTACTGGGCGGCGCCGCACAGGTCCTCGTAGACCTGGATGCACAGCTCGCGGGTGGGCACCACGATCAGCGCGCGCGGCGCGCCGGACAGCGGGCGGTCGGCGTCGGTGCTGACCTTGTGCAGCAGCGGCACGCCGAAGGCGAAGGTCTTGCCCATGCCGGTGCGGGCCTGGCCGATCAGGTCGTCGCCGGCCAGGGCCATCGGCAGGGTGAGTTCCTGGATGGCGAACGGATGCTCGATGCCGCGCTCACGCAGGGCGCGGACGATCTCGTCGCGCACGCCGAGTTCGGCGAAGGACTTGTTGATATGAGTCATGAGGGTGCGGAGGTGCCTTTCAATTCTGGTCCGAGTTTTTGCTCGTCGCGTCGTCCAACGCGCGCACGAGTTCGGATTCGAACGAGGCTCCGGCACGTTTCGGTGCCGGATTCGCGGGGCCCGGCGCTCTGTCTGAGGCGGACCGACTGCGTGCACGCACACTTACCAGGTAGCAGCACGGATTGCCACTGCCTGCAATTAGCATAACCCCCCGCATGCTCACAAGCCGCTTTCGCGTGCTCACGGGGCCGGACCGGCCGCCCGCGGCGCAGGCCTTAGAGTGACCGCATGCGTTCGACAACGGTCTCGGCGGACCACCCCGGGATCAACGAACTGTTCGCCCTGCTGGCCTACGGCGAGGTGGCCGCGTTCTACCGGCTGACCGACGAGGCGCGGATGGCCCCGGACCTGAGCGGCCGGATCAACATGGCCCAGATGGCCGCCGCCGAGATGGGCCACTACGGCCTGCTACGCGAGGCCCTGCAGCAGCGCGGCGTCGACGTGCAGGAGGCAATGGCGGCGTACGCGCCGGTGCTGGAGTCCTACCACTCCCAGACCATCCCGCGCACCTGGCTGGAGGCGCTGGTCAAGACCTACATCGGTGACGCGCTGGCGGCCGATTTCTACCTGGAGATCGCCGACGCGCTGCCCGAGGAGGTGGCCGGCGTGGTCCGCGAGGTGCTGGCCGAGACCGGGAACTCGCAGTTTGTGGTGTCCGAGGTGCGGGCCGCGGTGACGGCCAGCCAGCAGCAGCGGCACCGGCTCGCGCTGTGGTCCCGCCGGCTGCTCGGCGAGGCGATCACCCAGGCGCAGTACGTGCTGGCCGAGCGCGACGAGCTGGTGGACCTGGTGGTCTCCGGCACCGACGGGCTCGGGCACCTGGCCGAGTTCTTCGAGCGGCTGCAGCGCACCCACGCCGACCGGATGGCCGAGCTCGGCCTGGCCTAGGCCCCTTTTCCTGGCTGGCCCCTTTTTGCCGTGCACAGCTGCCGGGCCGCCCCCTTTATTGCCGAGCGCTCACTCAGGTACACGCCACGCCGGGGAATCTGTACACAGTTGAGCGCTGGCGCGGGCCGGATTTGCCGAGCTGCCCCCTTTTTTTTGCCGAGCGCTCACTCAGGCACACGCCACGCCGGGGAATCTGTACACAGTTGAGCGCTGGCGCGGGCCGGATTTGCCGAGCTCTCATCCAGGTACAGGACACGCCGTGGACGCTGTACACAGGTGAGCGCTCGGCGCAAAGGGGGCCCGCCCGGCCGCGCAAAGGGACCCGCCAAAAGGGCCCCCGCAAGGGGCGTCAGTTGGAGCAGGCCGCCAGCATGGTGCCCGCGTTCTGCTGGGTCAGCACCGCGCCGGTGCCGTCGGAGATCGCGCAGTTCAGCTTGCCGCCGATGCTGGTGGCGGTGACCGACTTCAGCGACACCCCCGGATTGAGCACCACCGTGCGGGTCCACGGCAGCGCGACGTTGATGTCGGTGCGCGGGAAGCCCTGCGCGTCGGTGTAGATGACGGTGACCAGGTCGAACAGCTGCCGGTCGCCGGTCACCGAGTAGGTGATGGTCCGGGCGGCGACGGTCGGGTCGACGACGGCAGCCGGCGGCGGCACCGGAATGTCCTGCGGGTTCTGATGGTCCGACGGGTTCGGCGGCACGGTGACGACGGTTTCCGGGGGCAGCGACTGCTGGGGCACCGGGGCGGCCGGGGTGCGCGGCGAAACCGTCGCGGTGACGGTCCGCGGGGTGGTGGTGACGGCGTCCTGCACCGGGCTGCTGGCGGTCGGGGTGGTGGCCGCGGTGGAGGCGTCCCCGCCGCGCAACGCGACGGCGGTGCCGACCAGCGCGATCAGCAGCACCACTCCGGCGATCGCGGCGACCCAGCGCCAGCGGTTGTCGGCGCCGTAGTAGCCCGGGTGCCCGTCGTCGAAGTCGTCGTAATCCTCGTAGTCCATCGGCTCGCCGAGGTCCTGCGTGTCATCGTCGTAGCCGAGGTTGCGGGTGTATTCGGGCTGGTACTCCGGGGCGTCGTCGTAGAGCGCGGTGGTCGCCGAGCGACGGCCGTAGCGCCGGCCGCCGCGGTCGTCGGCGTAACCGGTCCCGCCGTTCCAGTACGGCCTGTTCATTGCCTCACCACCCGCACACTCGATTTCACATCTGTCACATCAGTCACTTCTCTAACTCGATGGTACGGACGTTCGCGGTATCGGGGGCGAACCGCGGCGGTGTGTCCGGTGATCGGGCTTCGCGCAGCGCGAACGGCCCACGCCGCCGCAGCGCTGCCACGTCGATTAGCCTGGCAAGGCATATCCGACCAAGGAAAGGGTCCAGCGTGGACGTCAAGATCGGCATCACGGACAGCCCGCGCGAGCTCGTCTTCGCCAGCACCGAAACCCCCGAGGAGCTGGAGAAGCAGGTCAGCGCCGCGCTGTCCGGCGACGGCAACTCGGTGCTGAGCCTGACCGACGAGAAGGGCCGCCGCTTCCTGGTGCAGACCGCCAAGATCTCCTACGTGGAGATCGGCCCCGCCGACGGCGGCCGGGTCGGCTTCGGCATCGGCGGTGCGGCCAAGTAGCCGCAGCAGCTCCCAGAACGACACCGGCCGGGCGGGCACACCGCTCGGCCGGTTTTTGTCGAACCCGCTGTCGGCGTCAGGCCCGCGCCAGCGGGACGTGCGACAGGCCGCCCCAGATGAACGCGACGGTGCCCTCGACGGCGGAATCCTTGGTGATCGGCTTCCCGTTGTCCAGCCAGTAGCGCGCCGAGTCCACGCTGATCGCCACCAGCCCGACGGCGATCATCCGGGCGCGGTGCGGGTCCAGCCCGGAGTCGTGGCTGACCAGGTCGAACACCGCGTCGATGCAGGACTCGGTGGCGACCTTGACCTGGGCGTTGACGGTCGGCTCGCTGGTGTAGTCGTTGGCGAAGATCAGCCGGTAGCCCTGGTCGTCCTGCTCGATGAAGTCGAAGAACGCCTGCACCGCGGAGCGCACCCGCAGCCGGTTGTCGGTGGTGGTGCGCAGGGCCCGTCGCACCCCGGAGACCAGGTTGTCCACGTGCAGCGCCAGCACCGCCAGGTACAGCTCCAGCTTGGAGGCGAAGTGCTGGTAGAGCACCGGTTTGGAGACCCCGGCCCGGTCGGCGATCTCGTCCATGCCCGCGGCGTGATAGCCGCGGTCGACGAACACCTCCGAGGCCGACCGCAGCAGCTGGCCGCGGCGCTCGTCGCGCGGCATCCGGACCCCGCGGCGGCTCGAACCGGAACCCGATGTGCGCTCCGCGCCGTCCGGGGAACCGCCGTTCGGGCGGGCCGAATTGGCCAGATTGCTCATCAAATTCCCTCACGGTCGGCGGGCGGTCGCGGCGACGGCCCGATGGCCCAACGCCGTCCCGACCTTACTCCTGTCGCGGCCGCAGCCCCGGCAGCAGTGGCCGGGTGCGGTGGGCGCGCCAAACCGGGCGGTACCGCCGAATGTGCCATCCTGGGACGGTGACCTACCCGGGACGTGGCGGAGGAAGTCGCGTGCCCGTGCTGCGCAGCGACCTGCGGGAACCCCTGCGCGCCCAGCGCGACCCGCTGGCCGGGGACGCCGGCCGGCCCCGGTCCAACCGCGACGATCGCCGCCAGTACCCCAAGCAGAGCTGGCTGGGCCGCTTCATCGCCACCTACGGCTGGCGTGCCTACGCGCTGCCGGTGCTGACCGTCGTCACCGTGATCGTGCTGTACCAGACGGTGGCCGGCAGCTCGACGCCGCCGGCCGCCATCGAGGAGCCGCCGGCGCAGGGCTCGGAACTCGGCGCGCACGCCACCACGATCATCGGCGCCCCGCCCAAGGGCCTGACCGAATTCGACGCCAACCTGCCGACCGGCCTGCTGCCCGGCAACGACCCCTACACCGAGGCCGGGGAGCGCAGCTGGCGCATCGTGCCGGGCACCGGTGAGCAGGTCGGGCAGGGCACGGTGAAGGTGTTCAACTACACCATCGAGGTGGAGGACGGGCTGGACCCGACCAACTACTACGGCGACGACGCGTTCGCCGCGATGGTCACCCAGACCCTGGCCAGCCCGAAGAGCTGGACCCATGACCCGCGGATCGCGTTCCGCCGGGTGGATGCCGGGTTCGAGGGGGAACCGGACTTCCGGGTGTCACTGACCTCGCCGATGACGGTGCGGGAGGGCTGCGGCTACGAGATCGAGCTGGAAGCCTCCTGCTTCAACCCGGCCTATCGGCCGGCCGACGGCGGCGAACCGCAGTCCCGGGTGTTCCTCAACGAGGCCCGCTGGGTGCGCGGCGCGATGCCGTTCCAGGGCGACATCGGCTCCTACCGGCAGTACCTGATCAACCACGAGGTCGGCCACGCCATCGGCTACCAGCAGCACGAGCCGTGCGCCGAGAACGGGGCGCTGGCGCCGATCATGATGCAGCAGACCTTCTCCACCTCCAACGACGACGCCTCGAAGTTCGACCCCGGGCAGGTCGGGGCCGACGGCAAGTCCTGTCGATTCAACCCCTGGCCCTACCCGATCGCCTGATCCGAGCTCACCATGCCGTCGCTGCCACCCGTGGTGGAACCCGCCGCCGAGCTGTCCCGGGACGAAATCACCCGGTACAGCCGACATTTGATCATCCCCGGTTTCGGCGACGAGGCGCAGCGACGGCTGAAGAACGCCCGGGTGCTGGTGATCGGGGCCGGTGGGCTGGGCTCCCCGGCGCTGCTGTACCTGGCCGCCGCCGGGGTGGGCACCCTGGGCATCATCGACTTCGACGTCGTCGAGGAATCCAACCTGCAGCGTCAGATCATTCACGGCCAGGCCGACGTCGGTCGGCCCAAGGCGGTCAGCGCGCGCGAGTCGGTGCTGGCGCTCAATCCGGCAATCACGGTGCGGCTGCACGAGTTTCGGCTGGAGGCGGCCAATGCCGTCGAGCTGTTCGCCGACTACGACCTGATCCTGGACGGGGCCGACAACTTCGCCACCCGCTACCTGGTCAACGACGCCGCCGCGCTGGCGCACAAGCCCTACGTCTGGGGATCGATCTACCGGTTCACCGGGCAGATCGCGGTGTTCTGGGAGGACGCCCCGGACGGCCGCGGGCTGAACCTGCGCGACCTGTACCCCGAACCCCCGCCGCCGGGCATGGTGCCGTCGTGCGCCGAGGGCGGGGTGCTCGGTGTGCTGTGCGGCTCGGTCGCCTCGATCATGGGCACCGAGGCGATCAAGCTGATCACCGGCACCGGTGAATCCCTGCTCGGCCGGCTGATGCTCTATGACGCGCTGGCCATGACCTACCGCACCATCCGGCTCGGTAAGGACCCGGCGGGCGCGCCGATCACCGGGCTGATCGACTACGACGAGTTCTGCGGCATCCCGGCCGCCCCGACCGGCGTCGGCACCATCGGTCCCGCCGAGCTGCACGAACTGCGCTGCGCGGGAACAGAGTTCGCGCTGATCGACGTTCGCGAGCCGGGGGAGTGGGCGATCAACCGGATCGACGGCGCGGTGCTGGTGCCCAAGTCCGAGATCGACGCCGGGGTGGGTCTGGACCGGGTGCCGGCCGACCGCCCGGTGGTGCTGTACTGCAAATCCGGGCTGCGCTCGGCCGATGTGGCGGCCACCCTGCGCGCGGCCGGGATCACCGATGTGGTGTCGCTGACGGGCGGCATCGTCGAGTGGGCGCGGCGGTTCGACCCCGACATGGTCGTCTACTGAGGCGCGACACAGCCCGCCGCAAGCCCGGGCCGCCGGGGTCGCGGCGTTAGGGTGATCCGGTGACTGTCGAACGGCCACCGGATCACGTGCTTGCCGCGTTCGGGCTGAACGCCGCCCGCTCGGTGCAGCTCGGCGCCGGTTGGGAGGACGGCTGGCGCTTCGGCGAGGTGGTGTTGTCGCTGGTCGCCGACCACGCCCGGGCGGCCTGGTCGGCCAAGGTCCGCGAGACGCTGTTCGTCGACGGCCTGCGGCTGGCCCGGCCGGTGCGCTCCACCGACGGCCGGTTCGTGGTCTCGGGCTGGCGGGCGGACACCTACGTCGCCGGCACCCCCGAGCCGCGGCACGACGAGGTGGTCTCCGCCGCGGTGCGGCTGCACGAGGGCACCGCCAAGCTGGAGCGGCCGCGCTTTCTGACTCAGCCGCCGATCGCGCCGTGGTCGGAGGTCGACGTGTTCACCGCCGCGGACCGGGCCGCCTGGGAGGAACGCCCGCTGCACTCGCTGCCGTCGGGCGCGCGACTGTCCCCGGGGTCGGCCGACGGCCAGCGCTCGGTCGATCTGCTCAACGAGCTGGCCACCCTGCGCAAGCCGACCCGCAGCCCCAATCAATTGGTGCACGGCGACCTGTACGGCACCGTGCTGTTCGCCGGGGCTGCCGCGCCCGGCATCACCGACATCACGCCGTACTGGCGGCCGGCGCCGTGGGCGGCGGGGGTGGCCGTCGTCGACGCGCTGTCCTGGGGCGACGCCGACGACGGGCTGATCGATCGCTGGGACGCGCTGCCGGAGTGGCCGCAGATGTTGTTGCGCGCGTTGATGTTCCGGCTCGCGGTGCACGCACTGCACCCGCGTTCCACCGCCGCGGCGTTCCCGGGGCTGGCCCGGACCGCGGCGCTGGTGCGGCTGGTGCTCTGACGGCGGGTCAGTGTGCGCCGCGGTAGGTCTGCAGGTATCGATCGACCTGGTCGCGCCGGAGCGCTTCGCCGAAGACACCCGCGCTGGTGGCACCGCCGCCACGCTTGCGGGCGTTGGCCAGCCGGACCGCCGACATCCGGAATCCGATGATGGCCGCGGTCATGAACACCACCAGGCAGACGCCGGCGATGACGGCCAGCGTGCTGCCGCTGGCCAGGCTGACGACCATGGTGCCCAGGGAGATGAATGCGAGGAGTAGGCAGGAGAACGCGGCGACGGCCAGCGACATCCCGCTGTAGTTCTTGAACATGATGGTTACCTCACGAGAGTCCTTACGAGATGGAAACGCTACGTGTAGCGTTTCGCGGCCCGGTTTTATTCCCCGATGACGGAGGAGCCCAGGATGGCGACGATCGAGGACCGTATCGCCGAGTCCACGCTGCACCTGCTGCGCACCGGCGGCCCGCGCGCGGTCAACGTCGAAGCGGTCGCGGATCACTCGGGCATCGCCAAGACGACGATCTACCGGCGGCACCCGGACCGCCGGGACATGCTGGCCACCGCGCTGTCGAGGGTGGTCATCCCGCCGCCGCCGGAGTTCGGCACCAGCGCGGCGGACCGGCTCCGCTGGATCATCGAACACGCCATCGATCCGGTGGATCACGGCATCGGGCTGGGTGGGCGCGCGGCCCTGCTGCTGACCGACGACGACCCGGCCTTCACCGAGCTGTTCCGCCGGATCCTCGCCGACCAGCGGGCGCCCCTGATCGCCGCCGTCGAGGCCGGCCGGGCCGACGGTTCAATGCGCGCGGACCTCGACGCCGCAACCCTGATCGACGCCATCGTCGGGTCCTACCTGGCCGAATACTCGCGCACCGGCGCGCGCGCCGAGGACTGGCGCCAGCGGCTGTTCACGCTGTTCTGGCCGACCGTGCGGGCTGCGGGCTAGAACACAAACCGGTCCATCGCGACCGGGGTTCTCAGATGGCGTGGGCGGGGAATACCGTGACCGATCCGTTTGGGGCCCGGAGCATCTCGATCGCGACCTCCGCGCGTGGATCCTCGATACTGATCTCGTTGCCCAATTCATGGAGCAGGTGCGAGGTGTGCAGAAGCTCGTCCACCTCTCCGCGAGAGAACACCACGTCTCGGATACCTCGAGCGCGATCGAGCTCCAGATTCGACAGACCCGTTAGGACTTCAGCGATGCCGGCCTCAAGTTCTTCGAGGTGGCGTTGGTCGGTCTTGATTGCCCGAACAAAACTTTCGAACGCATTCGATTCGTCCATTTGGGCGTGCTCGACGGCCTGCAGAACCAGCACCCGCTTCTTCAGTGCGATCGCCAGTTCCGCAATGTCCAAGTGGGCACGGAAGAGCCCACCATTCCCGTCGTCTATACCTGTGAACTTTTCGCGAAGTGATGCGAGGCCAACCCGGCGCCCCTGGAACCTCTTGAGGGCTTTCTTCCACGTTTGCAGCCGGTGCTCAGCCTGGGCGACTGCGGTGTTGATCGTATGAACTGCGTTACCGAGCCCCACCGATGCGCCAATGCGGCCCTGATCGAGCAGGATGGCGGTCGCTGTTTCGATTGCAGATCGGCAGCCGTTCAGAGCAGTCCGTTCTTGCTGAAGTGCATCGTCATGCAACTTCTCCAGCAGCGAGGTGATCTTTTCGATCGCTTGCTGGCGTTTCTGCTCGGCGTGGGCACTGACTCCCACCGCTACCGCCATCAGCACCAGCGGCGCTGCAACCGTCAGCGCAGTGGCCGTGGCGGCGGTAGCTCCAACGGTCGCGGCCGAGCCGCCGACTGCGCCAGCGGCCGCGGCCTTACCCCCGGCTACTGGGATAAAGGTGGCCTGTGCGGCGATCCCCGAGGATTTCGTCAGCGCGCCGTAAATCCCTCCCGCCGCTGCCTTTGACGCCATCGGCTTCACCAACCCTGAGCTCCACTCAGAAGCCACCTTTGCCGGCACCACCATTCGGTAGAGGGTTTCGCTGCTGGCGCCGGCTTGGCCAACAGGTGTAGAGGTCTGCTTGATGAGATTGGACAGGTGCGTGGCGAGCGGGCTTGCCGCGTCGAGCGGCATCCCGGTGCTGCGGTCGAGATCTGTGGGGGCCGGATGGGCCTCAAGCGTCACGATGGGAGCCGCGGCCATCGCAGCCAGGACGCCGCGAAGCTCACGCAGACGTTCCGGCGACACTGCGTCAGCCAAGATCTCGGGGACGTTGACCTCTTGCGTCGTCAAAGTCCACACCGGTACTGCAGGCAGTCCGCTATTCGTCATTTGCTCATCCTCCCCGGCGCCACCGTCGTCCGCGGCGTCACTTTAACTTTCGCGCCCGACACCGCAGGTTGCAACCTGCGGTCAGAACACAAACCGGTACTCACCCAACGCAATTCGCCCGTCGTCGGCCAGCACCCCCTCGGCGCGCAGCAGCTCGAGCTGCCGGTTGCTCTTGTGGGTGGCCGGCCGCCCCGACGCGGCGATCACCCGGTGCCAGGGCAGGTCCGCGGCATCGGTGCGCAGAATCCAGCCGACGATCCGCGGGCTGGACAGCCCGGCGGCCGCCGCGACGTCGCCGTAGGTGACGACCCGGCCGGGCGGGACCGCGGCGATCAACGCGCGCACCCGCTCGATGTCGGCGTCGCCGACCTTGGCCATCTCAGTGGTCCAGCAGCTCGAGGATCAGCGCCGCGGTCTCGGCCGGCTTGGCCTGGGCCACCATGTGCAGGCAGTCCAGCTCGACCAGCCGCAGCGCGTCGCCCAACCGTTCGCGCAGCCCGCCGATCAGCTCCTCGGTCACATACGGCGGATCGGTCCAGCGGGCCCGGACCAGCACCGTCGGCGTCCCGGGCCGCGGGTAGGCCACCGGCCGGGCCAGCTCGCTCCAGTACGACACCATCGCCGGGATGCAGATCCGCCAGCCGAAACGACCGTTGGGCAGCGTGATCAGATGCTCGTCCACGTCGGCGTCGAGCAACTCGGGGTCGACGTCGGCCCACGACCCGCCGGACTTCTCCTCGCGCGCCTCCGCCCGGTCCGGGTAGTCGGGGGAGGACAGCATCGCCGCGGCGATCTGCGACATCCAGTCGCCGTCCAGACCCACCGCGGCGTCCAGCAGCACCAGCCCGGCGACCAGATCGGGACGCCGCTCGGCCAGCTGCACCGCCACCGCGCAGCCGAACGAATGACCGACAACCACGACCGGCCCGCCGCCGTCGGCCTCCAGCAGCGCGGCGAGCGCCGCAATGTTGGCGTCGAAGTTCCACGGCGCCGCCCACGACGAGCGGCCGTGCCCGATCAGGTCGGGTGCCAGGACCGGCACGTCGGGCAGGAAACCGTTTGCCAGATGCTCCCAGCGCCTGCCGTGGCCGGTCAGGCCGTGCAGGGCCAGCACCCGGGCGGGGCCGGCCGGGCCGTAGCGGTACACGTGCAGCGGTGCGGGCATGAGCGCCATGCTGCCACCCGCCGGATAACGTTTTGCGGGCCACGCCCGATGTCAATATCGTTTGCGGGCCACGCCCGATGTCAATATCGTTGCGTCTCCACCCAAAACCGCCGTGTCCACGCCGAAGCGACGCGGCCGCAGGAGGTTCCGTGCGCTCCGCCGCCGGCAAATCCCAGACCGAACATCCCAGCTCCGAGGCCGACCAGCGGGGCTCGTCCGCCGCCCTGCCCGCGGGCGCCGGGCTGGTCATCGCGGTCCTGGTGCTGGCCGCCTTCGTGATGCTGCTCAACGAGACCGTGCTCAGCGTCGCGCTGCCCACCCTCAGCGACCAGCTGCGGATCTCGACCTCCACCGTGCAGTGGGTGACCAGCGGTTTCCTGCTGACCACCGCGGTGGTGATCCCCACCACCGGCTACCTGCTGGAGCGGTTCACCGAACGCCAGGTGTTCCTGGCCGCCTGCCTGCTGTTCACCGCGGGCACCCTGATCTGCGCGCTCGCGGCCGGGTTCGGCGTGCTGATGGTGGGCCGGGTGCTGCAGGCCTGCGGCACCGCGATGGTGATGCCGCTGCTGATGACGACGGTCATGCGGATGGTCCCGGAATCCCGCCGCGGCGGCGTCATCGGCATCATCACCGTGGTCATCGCCTTCGCACCGGCCCTCGGCCCGACCGTCGGCGGGGTGATCCTGGCCCGGCTGGACTGGCGCTGGCTGTTCTGGAGCGTGCTGCCGCTGATGGTCCTGACCCTGGCCGTCGGTCTGGTCAAGCTCTCCGCGGGGGCCTCGGCCCGCGCGGTCCCGCTCGACGTGCTGTCCATCCCGCTGGCGGCGATCGGGTTCGGCGGCCTGCTCTACGGGCTGTCGGCGGTCGGCGCGGGCGGCACCGCGCCCGCGGTGACCGGGGTGACCCTGGGTGTCGGCGCGCTCGGGTTGACGGCGTTCATCCTGCGGCAACTGCGGATGCAGAAACGCGACCGCGCCATGCTGGACCTGCGCCCGATGGCCAACCGCACCTTCGCCGTCGCGCTGAGCATGGTCGCCATGCTGTTCATGTGCATGATCGCCGTCGTCGCGGTGCTGCTGCCGCTGTACCTGCAGACCGTGCACGGGGAGGGCACCCTGGTCAGCGGCCTGGTCATGCTGCCCGGCGGCCTGGTCCTCGGCGTGCTCGGCCCGATCGTCGGGCGGGTCTATGACCGGCTCGGCGCCCGCATCCTGGTGCTGCCCGGGGCGGTCATCTCGTTCGTCGGGCTGTGCCTGCTGGCGGTGCTCGGCGCGCACACTCCGCTGTGGCTGGTCGTCGTGGCGCACGTGCTGCTGATGTCGGGCGTCGGGATGATGATGACGCCGCTGATGACCGACGCGCTGTCGGCGCTTCCCGAGCAGCTGTACTCGCACGGCAGCGCGATCATGGCCACCGTGCAGCAGGTGGTGGGGGCACTGGGCATCGCGCTGTTCGTCACCGTTGCGGCGATGGCCACCCGCTCGGAGTTCCCGGTGCCCGACGCCGCCGGGCTGCACACCGCGTTCCTGCTCGGGGCGGTGATCGGCGGGGTCGTGGTCGCGATGGCGCTGCTGGTCAAGTCGCCCGCCCGCGCCGGGCGCTGACAGGGCCCGCTGCGCCGCGGGCGGCCCGCTGTGTCGGCGCCCGGAAATGTCGGACCGCCGTGCTGTCATGTCCCCATGACGATCAGCTACGCCGCCGAACTCCCGGGTGGTGCCGCCGCGCTGCACGACGCGCGCGGGATCGTCCGGGTGCTCGGCGGTCCCGGCACCGGCAAGAGCGCGCTGCTGATCGGCCTGGCCGCCGACCGGATCGCCGCCGGCGCCGACCCCGAATCGGTGCTGCTGCTCACCGGCGCCGGCCGGCCCGCCGCCGCCACCCGCGCCGCGCTGACCACCGCGCTGCTCACCACCGGCGTCGGCACGCCGGCGGAGTCGGCCGTGGTGCGCGAACCGCTGGTCCGCACCGCCCACAGCTACGCGTTCGCGCTGCTGGCCCGGGCCGCCCAGCGCGCCGGGGACCCGCCGCCGCGGCTGATCACCGGCACCGAGCAGGACGGCATCATCCGCGAACTGCTGGCCGGCGACCAGGCCGACGGCGCCGAACACTGGCCGCCGCCGCTGCGCCCCGCGCTGGGCACCGCCGCGTTCGCCACCGAACTGCGCGACCTGCTGGCCCGCTGCGCCGAACGCGGCCTCGACGGCACCGACCTGCGCCGCCTGGGCACCCGGATGCGCCGCCCGGAATGGGCGGCCGCCGGCCGGTTCGCCCAGCAGTACGAGCAGGTCATGCTGCTGCGCGCCGCGGTCGGGATGGCCGCCCCGCAGGCCACCGTGCCCGCCCTTGGCGCCGCCGAGATGATCGGCGCCGCCGCCGACGCGCTGCTCACCGACCCGGATCTGCTGGCCGCCGAACGGGCCCGGCTCAGCGTGCTGCTCGTCGACGACGCCCAGCACCTGGATCCGCAGGCCGTCCGCCTGGTCCGGCTGCTGGCCCCCGGCCCGGCGCTCACCGTCATCGCCGGTGACCCCAACCAGGCGGCGTTCGGGTTCCGCGGCGCCTCCCCGGAACTGCTGCTCGACGACGCCGACGGCCCGGCCCTGGAACTGCACGATTCGCACCGCTGCGCGCCGGCGGTCGCCGCGGCCATCACCGCGGTGGCCGCCGGGCTGCCCGGCGCCGGCCCGGCCCGCCGAATCGACGGCGCCGCCGCGCCGGCCGCGGACACCGCCGAGCCCGACCCGGGCCGGGTCCGCGCCCTGCTGGCCGGGTCCCCGCACGCCGAGGCCGCCGCCATCGCCGACGCGCTGCGCCGCGCGCACCTGATCGGCGGCACCCCGTGGTCGCAGATGGCCGTCATCGTCCGCTCGGTGTCCCGGGTCGGCGCCGCGCTGACCCGCACCCTGACCGCCGCCGGGGTGCCGGTGGCCCCCGGGCGCAGCCGCCCGCCGCTGGCCGAGAACCCGACCGTTCGGGCGCTGCTGACCGTGCTCGGCGCCGCCGACGACGGGCTGACCGGCGAGGACGCGCTGGCCCTGCTGTCCGGCCCGCTGGGCCGGCTCGACCCGGTCACGCTGCGCCAACTGCGCCGCGCACTGCGCCGGCTGGACGGCGCGGCCCCGCCGCTGGGCTTCGGCGAACTGGTCGTCGCGGCGCTGGCCGGCCCGGTGCCCGACGGGCTGGCCGGCCCGCACGCCCGCCCGCTGCAGCGGCTGAAGAAGGTGCTCGACGCGGCCGCGGCCGCCGGCTCCGACGACCCCCGCCGCGGCCTGTGGCAGGCCTGGCAGCGCAGCGGCTTGCAGGCCCGGCTGCTCGCGGCGATCGAGCGCGGCGGCCCCGGCGCCGCCCGCGCCGAGGCCGACCTCGACGCCGTCACCGAGCTCTTCGACATCGCCGACCAGTTCGTCGACCGCAGCCCCGGCGCGACCCCGGCCACCCTCGTCGACCACGTCCGGGGCCTGACCCTGCCGATCACCGCAACCGAACCGATCGAGGCCCCCGACGCGGTCACCGTGCTCAGCCCGCAGCAGTCCCTCGGCGCCGAATGGGACGTGGTGGTCATCGCCGGACTGCAGGAAGGCTTGTGGCCCAACACCATTCCGCGCGGCGGGGTGCTCGGCACCCAGGGCCTGCTGGACCTGCTCGACGGCGTCACCGGCACGGTTTCGGTGCGCGCCCCGCTGGTCGCCGACGAGCGCCGGCTGCTGCTGACCGCGATGGGCCGGGCCCGGCGGACGCTGATCGTCACCGCGGTGGACGCCGAGACCGGCGGCAGCGGCGACGGGGTGGAACTGCCCTCGGCGTTCTTCCACGAGATCGCCCGGCTGGCGATCCCCGGCGATCCGGGCGGCCCAGGCCCAGGCCCAGACCAAGCGCCGGCCCCGCTGATCGCGCCGGCGGTGCTCTCGGAGTCCTCGGTCGTCGGCCGGCTGCGCGCGGCGGTCTGCGCCCCCGACGGCGCGATCGAGGACGCCGACCGGTTCGCCGCCGCCAGCCAGCTGGCCCGGCTGGCCGCCGCCGGGGTGCCCGGCGCCGACCCGGCGCACTGGTACGGGCTGGCCCCGGTCAGCACCGACGCGCCGGTGTTCGCCGCCGACGCCGTCGTCGGGATGTCCCCGTCGGTGCTGCAGACGGTGACCGACTGCCCGCTGCGCTGGCTGGCCGAACGGCACGGCGGCGCCGATCCCCGCGATCTGCCGTCGGCGCTGGGCACCCTGGTGCACGCCCTGATCGCCGACGGGCACCGCGGCCCCGAGGCGCTGGCCAACGAACTGGAAAAGCTTTGGGAGCAGCTGCCTTTCGGATCGCCGTGGCATGCCCGCAACGAGCTGCGCCGGCACCTGGCCATGCTGGAGGCGTTCCACGACTGGCGGGCCCGCACCCGCGGCGAGCTCACCGAGGTCGGCACCGAGCTGGCGGTGACCGGTGCCCTCGACGAGCGGGTGGCGGTCCGTGGCCGGGCCGACCGGGTGGAGCGCGACGAGGCCGGCCGACTGGTGATCGTCGACATCAAGACCGGCCGCAGCCCGGTCAGCAAGGCCGACGCCGCCGCGCACGCCCAGCTGGCCATGTACCAGCTGGCCGTCGCCGAGGGCCTGCTCGGCGCGGAGGAGACCCCCGGCGGGGCCCGGCTGGTCTACCTGGCCAAGACCGGCCGCGACGGGGCCACCGTGCGCGAGCAGGATCCGCTGACCGAGCAGACCCGGGCCGACTGGCGCCAGCGGATCGACGCCGCGGCGGCCGACATGGCCGGCCCGGCCTACACCGCCCGGCGCAACACCGGCTGCGGCAACTGCCCGATGCGGGCCGGCTGTCCCGCGCACCGCGACCCGGGGAGCCGCCGATGAACCCGCTGTCACCGACCGAACTCGCCGACATCCTCGGCCTGCACCAGCCCACCGACGAGCAGGCCGCCGTCATCGCCGCCCCGCCGGGGCCGCTCGTCGTGATCGCCGGCGCCGGTGCCGGCAAGACCGAGACGATGGCCGCCCGGGTGGTGTGGCTGGTCGCCAACGGCTACGCCACCCCCGGGCAGGTGCTCGGGCTGACCTTCACCCGCAAGGCCGCCGGCCAACTGGCCCGGCGGGTCCGCACCCGGCTGGCCCGGCTGGCCGCCGCCGGCCTGGTGCCGCCGGGCACCGTCGACGACACCCCGCCCGCGGTGGCCACCTATCACGCGTTCGCCGGCACCCTGCTGACCGAGTTCGGGCTGCTGTTGCCGGTGGAGCCCGACGCCCGGCTGATCGACCGGACCGAGACCTGGCAGCTGGCCTTCGACGTGGTCAGCCGCTACCCGGGCGCCCTGGAGATGGAACGGACCCCGGCCGCGGTCACCGGCATCGTGCTGGACCTGGCCGGCCAGCTGGCCGAGCACCTGGTGGACACCGACGCGGTGCGGTTCACCCACCAGGAGCTGGGCCGGCTGATCACCACCCTGCCGCCGGGTCCGCGCCAGCGCGCCGAGCCGACCAAGGACCTGCTGGCCATTCTGGAGATCCAGGAGCAGCGCGCCGAGCTGGTGCCGCTGATCGACGCCGTCGCCGCCCGGATGCGCGAGGCCAAGGTGATGGACTTCGGCGCCCAGATGTCGGCGGCGGCCCGGCTGGTGCAGCGCACCCCCGAGGTCGGCCGGGCGCTGCGCGAGCGCTACCGGGTGGTGCTGCTCGACGAGTACCAGGACACCGGCCACGCCCAGCGGGTGCTGCTGTCCGGACTGTTCGGCGGGGGTGCCGACGACGGCCTGGCGCTGACCGCGGTGGGCGACCCGATCCAGTCCATCTACGGCTGGCGCGGCGCGTCGGCGACCAACCTGCCGCGTTTTGCCACCGACTTCCCGCTGGCCGATGGCGGCCCGGCGCCGATGCTGGAACTGCGCACCAGCTGGCGCAACCCGCCCTCGACGCTGCGGCTGGCCAACGCGGTGTCCGAACCGGCCCGCCGGCGATCGGTGGAGGTCGGCGAGCTGTTGCCCAAGCCCGGCGCCGAACCGGGCACCGTCGCGCTGGCGCTGTGCCCCGACGTCGTCGCCGAACGCCGCTGGGTCGCCGAACAGATCGCCCGCCGCTGGCACGCCGCGACCGCCGCCGGCCAGGACCCGCCGACCGCCGCGGTGCTGGTCCGGCGCAACGCCGACTCCGCCCCGATCGCCGAGGAACTGCGCGCCCTCGGGGTGCCCGCCGAGGTGGTCGGGCTGGCCGGGTTGCTGGCCATCGACGAGGTCGCCGACGTGGTGGCGATGCTGCGGCTGGTCGCCGACCCGGCCGCCGGCAGCGCCGCGCTGCGGGTGCTGACCGGGCCGCGCTGGCGGCTGGGCGCCGCCGACCTCGCCGCGCTGTGGCGCCGGGCCCGCGACCTGGACTACCGGCCCGGGGCCGCCGCGACGGCAACGGCGGCCGCGGCGGTCGTCGCCGAGCTGGCGCCCGACGCCGACAGCCCCGCGCTGGCCGATGCGATCTGCGATCCCGGCCCCGCACAGGCCTACTCCCCGGCCGGGCACCGCCGGATCACCGCGCTGGCCGCCGAGCTGACCGCGCTGCGCGCCCAGCTGCAGCACCCGCTGGCCGACCTGGTCGCCGCGGTGCGGGCCACCCTCGGCGTCGACGTCGAGGTCACCGCCGCGCACGGCGGACCGGGCCGCAGCGGCACCGAGCAGCTCGACGCGTTCGCCGCCGTCGTCGACGGCTACGCCGCCCGGGTCAGCGCCCGCGACACCGACCCGGTGCTGGGGCTGCTCGGCTACCTGGACGCCGCCGTCGAGCAGGAGGGCGGTCTGAGCCCGGCGGAGGTCACCGCCGCGGCCGACCGGGTGCAGATCCTGACCGTGCACGCCGCCAAGGGCCTGGAGTGGCAGCTGGTCGCGGTGCCGCACCTGTCGGCCGGGGTGTTCCCGTCCGGGGCCACCGGCCGGACCTGGTTGAGCAGCCCCGGCGACCTGCCGCCGGTGCTGCGCGGGGACCGGGTCACCCTCGGCGAGCACGGCGTCCCGGTGCTCGACACCGCGGAGGTCACCGACCGCAAGCAGCTGGCCGACATCATCGCCGCGCACAAGGCGCAGCTGGCCCAGCGCCGCAACGACGAGGAACGCCGGCTGCTGTACGTCGCGCTGACCCGCGCCGAGGACACCCTGCTGATCTCCGGTCACCACTGGGGCGAGACGGGGCAAAAGCCGCGCGGGCCCTCGGAGTTCCTCACCGAGCTCGCCGGCATCATCGAGGCCGACCGCGCCGCCGGCGACCCCTGCGGCGAGGTCGACCAGTGGGCCCCGGAGCCACCGGTCGGCGCGCAGAACCCGTTGCAGGAGAACACCGTCGAGGTGTCCTGGCCCGACGATCCGCTCGGCGGTGCCCGCGCCGACGTGCAGCGCGGGGCCGCGCTGGTGGCCGCCGCGATGGCCGCGGCTGGCACCGATGCCGCTCCCGAACCCGAACCCGCCGAACCAGATCCCGAATCCGCCGCGCCCGGGGACCCGCACGGCTGGGCCGCCGAGGTCGACGCGCTGCTGGCCGAGCGGGCCCGCCCGCGGCAGGCCCGGCCGGCCGCGCTGCCCCCGCAACTGTCGGTCAGCGCGCTGGTCGACCTGGACCGCGATCCGACGGCGGCGGCGATCCGGCTGCGCCGCCGGCTGCCGTCGCGCCCGGACTCGCACGCGCTGCTGGGCACCGCGTTTCACGAATGGGTGCAGCGGTTCTACCGCGCCGACCGGCTCTTCGACCTGGAGGACCTGCCCGGCGCCGCCGACGCCGCGCCGGTGGACCCCGACCAGCTGGCCGCGCTGCAGGCCGCGTTCACCGCCTCGCCGTGGTCCAACCGCACCCCGGTCGACATCGAGGTGCCCTTCGAGATGTCCATCGGCGGCAAGGTGGTGCGCGGCCGGATCGACGCGGTGTTCGCCGACGGCGACGACTTCACCGTGCTGGACTGGAAGACCGGCTCACCGCCGACCGACCCGGAAACCCTGCGCCAGAACGCGATTCAGCTCGCGGTGTACCGAATCGCGTGGGCCGGCCTGCGCGGCTGCGACCCCGAACAGGTCCGCGCGGCGTTCCACTACGTGCGCTCCGGTGACACCGTCTACCCGGAGGCGCTGCCCGGCGCCGGGCAGCTGGCGGCGCTGATCGGCCGCGCCGAGGGCGCCGCCGAGACCGCCGCCGAGACCGCCGAGACGGCAACCGAGCCCGCCGCCCAGGCCGCCACCGGCGCTAGGAGTGCCGCCACACCCGGCGCGCCGCCAGGATCATCGGGATCTGCAACGGCAGCCGCGCCAACGCGATGAGCCGCATCGGCAGTGGCTTGTGCCACCACTGCACCGCCATGTAGATGTTCGCCGGGTAGACCCCGATGAACACCAGCATCGCGGCCAGCCCGCCGGCCCGCCGGGTCTGCGGCGCCGCCAGCAGGGCCGCCGTGCCGAGCTCGGCGACCCCGGAGGCGTAGGTGTAGAGCCGCTGGCCGCCGGGCAGCTGCTCGGGCACGATCGCGTCGAACGGTTTGGGCGCCGCGAAATGCACCACGCCCATCAGGCCGAGCGTCGCGGCCATGCCGAGCGCGAGTTTGCCGGGATCGGGTGCGTCGGTCCGGCTCAGGGGAAGGGTCATGCTTTCATTGTGGGGTGCGTCGGGCGGAATCGGTGAGTCAACGGCGTGGCCAGTAACAGACTGCGCCGCCGGCTGCGCGGCCTCGATGACAGCCTCACCAACAAGCCGGTGGCGGTGCTGGCGGACACCCTGCACATGCCGGAGCGGTTCGTCAGCCCGGTCAACCGAATCACTCGCCGGATCCTGTACGCCCTCGGCGCACTGTTCGCCGCGGTGTTCATCGTCTACATCGACCGGCATGGCTACATTGACGCGCAGGGCAACGAGCTGTCGTTCCTGGACTGCCTGTACTACGCCACGGTGTCGCTGTCGACGACCGGTTACGGCGACGTCACCCCGATCAGCCCGTCGGCCCGGCTGGTCAACGTCCTGGTCATCACCCCGCTGCGGGTGGCGTTCCTGATCGTGCTGATCGGCACCACCGTCGAGACGCTGACCGCGGCGTCGCGGCAGGCGTTCAAGATTCAGCGTTGGAGGAGATCGGTGCGTAAACACACCATCGTCGTCGGCTACGGCACCAAGGGAAAGACCGCGATCGCCGCGATGGTCAGCGACGGGGTGCCGCCCGCGGAGATCGTCGTCGTCGACACCGACCCGGTGATGTTGGAGCGGGCCGCCTCGGCGGGCCTGGTCACCGTCCGCGGCGACGCCAACCGCGCCGACGTGCTGCGGCTGGCCGGCGCCCAGCACGCCTCCTCGATCATCGTGGCGCCCAACAGCGACCCGACCGCGGTGATGGTCACCCTGACCGCCCGCGAACTCGCGCCGAACGCCAAGATCATCGCCTCGATCCGGGAGTCGGAGAACCAGCACCTGCTCAAGCAGTCCGGCGCGGACTCGGTGGTGGTGTCCTCGGAGACCGCCGGCCGGCTGCTGGGCATCGCCACCGCGATGCCCAGCGTGGTGGAGCTGATCGAGGACCTGCTGACCCCGGACGCCGGTTTCGCGATCTCCGAGCGCGCGGTCGAGCGCAAGGAGATCGGCGGGTCGCCCAAGCACCTCGGCGACATGGTGCTGGGCATCGTGCGCGACGGGAAGCTGATGCGGGTCGGGGACCCGCGGGCCGACGCGGTGGAGGCCGAGGACCGGCTGCTCTACGTCCGCACCGTCGCCGACGAGGATGCCTGACCTCCGCGATGGCTGACTTCCGGCTGCGCGCGGTCCCGCTGCTGTCCCGGGTGGGCGCCGACCGCAGCGACGAACTGCGCACCGACATCGACGCCGCCGTGGCCGGCTGGACCGACGCCGCGGTGCTATGGGTCGACGGCCGGGGCCAGGCGCTGGTCGCGGGCAACACCGTGGTGCTGTCATCGACCGGCGGGCTGGGCGACACCCCGCCGGCCGAGGCGGTGTTTGTCGGCCGGCTGCCCGACGGCCGGCACGCCTGGGCGCTGCGCGGCCCGCTGCCCGACCCGGGCGACGCGGCGGCCCGGGTGGTGGATCTGCGCCGCGGCGGGGTGGACCTCGACGACCTCAGCGCCCAGCTGCTGGTCACCGCGACCGCCCTGCTGAACTGGCACGACAACGCGCGGTTCAGCCCGATCGACGGGACCCCGACCCGGGTGGTGCGCGCCGGCTGGGCCCGCGCCGATCCGGTGACCGGCCGGGAGGAGTTCCCGCGGATCGACCCGGCGATCATCGCGCTGGTGCACGACGGCGCCGACCGCATCGTGCTGGCCCGCCAGCACGGCTGGCCGGAGCGGATGTACTCGCTGCTGGCCGGGTTCGTGGAGGCCGGCGAATCCTTCGAGACCTGCGTGGTGCGCGAGATCCGCGAGGAGATCGGCATCGACGTCACCGACGTGCGCTACCTGGGCAGCCAGCCGTGGCCGTTCCCGCGGTCGCTGATGGTGGGCTTCCACGCCCTCGGCGACCCGGCCCAGGCGTTCGCCTATCTCGACGGCGAGATCGCCGAGGCCCGCTGGTTCAGCCGCGCGCAGGTGTGCGCGGCGCTGGCCGCCGGGGATTGGACGACGCCGGGGTCGACCGCCGAGTACCTGCTGCCCGGCGCGGTGTCGATCGCCCGGGAGATCATCGAGTCCTGGGCCTACGCCGAGCAGGGCTGACCACCCGGCGTCCTACCTGGCGGCGTGGACCACGATCTCCGAGAGCCGGGTGCGGCTCTGGCCGTCGGTGCTGCCGAGGGTGGAAATCCACACCAGCAGATGGGATGTCGGCTCTGTCGCGCCGACGGTGATGGTGTTGTCGCCGGGGGTCAGGGTGGTCGGCCCGGCCAGCACGGTGGTGTCGGCCAGCGACGCGGGGTTGGCGGTCTGCGCCGAGCGGATCTCGACGGCGGTTCCGGTGCTGGGTACCGCCACGCTCACGGTGGCGACCCGGGTCGGGCTGGGCAGGGTGAGCATCAGGCCGACGCCGGCCTTGAAGGTCGGGAACGGCGTCGCGTCGGAGTAGATGTCGGTGGTCCACCCGGTGTCCGGGTTGCCGTCGATGGCCCGCCCGGCCCGGTCCGGGTGGTCGGGTTCACCGCCGACCGAGAACACCGTGGCCTGCGTCGGCGTGACGACGGGACCGGGCTCGGCGGCGTCGTCGCCGCCGGGGAGCCCGATCGCGACGGCGACGACCAGCATCACCGCGGCCGCCGCGGCGGCCAGCACGACGATCCAGCGGCGCCGCCGGTTCGGTGCCGGGGTCTCCGCGGGTTCGGCGAGCTCCGGCGGCAGCGGCGGGGGAGTCGGCGCCACGGCCGCGGGCACGACCGCCGGCGGCGGCACGGCAGGAGGCGGCACAGCAGGAGGCGGCACGGCAGGGGGCAGCACGGCAGGGGGCAGCGCATCGGCCGGCAGGATCCGGGTGTCGGGGTAGCCCGGGCCGGGGGTTTCCAGCTGCCGCGTCGGGTTCGGACCGAACGGCCCACCCGGCCCGGTAGGCCCGGTAGGCGTCGGCAGCTCCCCGGTGAAGTCCGGCATCGCCATCTCTGCGGTGGACAGCACCGGCGCCGACCCGCCCTCGGTGAGCGCGGCCCGGGCGGCCGCGGCCAGCGACGGGGCGCTGCTGAAGCGCTGGTCGGGGTCCACGGCCATGCCCCGGGCGATGACCGCGTCGAACGCCGCGGGCACCGCCGGGTTGACCTCGCTGGGCCGCGGCGGCGGCTCGTGCACGTGCGCGTAGAGCTGACGCTCCAGCGACTCCCCGGCATACGGCTTGGACCCGGTGAGGCACTCGAAGAGCACGCAGGCCAGCGAGTAGACGTCGGCGCGGTGGTCGGCGACACCGCGGGTGAGCCGCTCCGGCGCGATGTAGGCCGCGGTCCCGATCGTCGCATCGGTGTTGGTCAGCTGCGCCTCGCCGGGCGCGCGGGCGATCCCGAAGTCGATCAGGTACAGGAAGTTCTTCGGCGTGACGAGCAGGTTGCCGGGCTTGATGTCGCGGTGCTCCAGACCGGCGTCGTGCGCGGAATCCAGTGCGGCAGCGGCCTGTTCGATCAGCGACACGGCCTGCTCGGGCGGCAGCGGGCCCTTTTTGAGCATGCTGGCGACGTCGGTTCCGGCGATCAGCCGCATCGCGATGAACAGCCGGCCGTTGATCTCCCCGGAGTCATAGATCGGCACCACGTGCGGCTCGTCGATGCCGGCCGCCACCAGCGCCTCGCGCTTGAACCGGGCCACGAACACCGGGTCGCTGGCCGCCCCGGCGTGCAGCACCTTCAGCGCGACCTCGCGGTTGAGCGCGGTGTCGTAGGCCCGGTACACCTGACCCATCCCGCCGGTGCCGAGGGTCCCGCGCAGCCGGTACCGGCCGAACTCCTCGTCCATGCCGGCCTCCGCGGTCATCAGATGCCCAGCTTCGCCTTGACCTCGCGGATGCTCGGGTTGGTCATCGTGCTGCCGTCGGGGAACTTCAGCGTCGGGACGGTCTGATTGCCGCCGTTGACCCCGGCCACGAACTTCGCGGCCGCCGGATCGTGCTCGATGTCGACCTTGCCGTAGTCGATGCCGGCGGCCTTCATCTGGGTTTCCAGCCGGCGGCAGTAGCCGCACCACACCGTGGTGTACATGATCAGTTGGTCGCTCATAGTGCCTACCAACGTATCGGACCTGTCGGTGCGGCCTGACAGACTGGGCGCGAACCATGAACGCGATCTCCTCGGCCCTGGTGGCCGGTCTCGACGACGAGCAGCGTGCGGCCGTGCTGGCCGGGCGCGGCCCGGTGTGCGTGCTGGCCGGCGCCGGCACCGGCAAGACCCGGACCATCACCCACCGGATCGCGCACCTGGTGGCCTCCGGCCACGTCGCGGCCTCGCAGGTGCTGGCGGTGACGTTCACCGCCCGCGCCGCCGGGGAGATGCGCGGCCGGCTGCGCGCGCTGGAGTCGTGCGACGGCGGGGTGGCCCGGCTCGGCTCGGTGCAGGCCCTGACCTTTCACGCCGCCGCCCGCCGTCAGCTGCAGTACTTCTGGCCCCGGGTGGTCGGCGGCACCGGCTGGCAGCTGCTGGACAGCAAGTTCGCCATCGTCGCGCAGGCCGCCAACCGGGCCAGGGTCGGCACCGGCACCGACACCGTCCGGGACCTGGCCGGCGAGATCGAGTGGGCCAAGGCGTCGCTGATCACCCCGGAGGGCTACGCCGCCGCGGCCGCCAAGACCGCCCGCGACGTGCCGATGGACGCCGCCCAGATCGCCACCGTGTACGCGAACTACGAGTCGCTCAAGGCCCGCGGCGAGGTGGCGCTGCTGGACTTCGACGACCTGCTGCTGCACACCGCCGCGGCCATCGAGAACGACGCCGCGGTCGCCGGGGAGTTCCGCGACCGGTACCGCTGCTTTGTCGTCGACGAGTTCCAGGACGTCACCCCGCTGCAGCACCGGGTGCTGACGGCGTGGCTGGGGGAGCGCGACGACCTGACCGTCGTCGGCGACGCCAACCAGACCATCTACTCGTTCACCGGCGCCACCCCCAACTACCTGCTGGACTTCTCCCGGCGCTACCCGGAGGCGACGGTGGTGCGGCTGGAGCGCGACTACCGGTCCACCCCGCAGGTGGTGTCGCTGGCCAACCGGGTGATCGGGGCGGCGCGCGGCCGGGTCGCCGGCAGCCGGCTGCAGTTGATCGGACAGCGCCCGCCCGGCCCGGAGCCGACGTTCGACGAGTATCCCGACGAGGTCGCCGAGGCCACCGGGGTGGCGCGGGCCATCGCCGCGTTGATCGAGGCCGGCACCGAGCCCGCCGAGATCGCCGTGCTGTACCGGATCAACGCCCAGTCCGAGGTGTACGAGGAGGCGCTGACCGCGGCGTCCATCCCGTTCCAGGTCCGCGGCGGCGAGGGGTTCTTCAGCCGCCAGGAGATCCGGCAGGCGCTGGTCGCGCTGCAGCGCGCCGCCGAGCGTCGGCCCGACCCGGACACCGACCTGGCCGGGCTGGTCCGCGAGCTGCTCGAACCGCTGGGGCTGACCGCGGCGCCGCCGACCGGCGCGCGGGCCCGGGAACGCTGGGACGCCCTGGACGCGCTGGCCGAGCTGGTCGACGAGGAGCTCACGCTGCGCCCGGAGCTGGACCTGCCCGCGCTGGTCGCCGAGCTGCGGGTGCGCGCCGACTCCCGGCACCCACCGGTGGTGCAGGGCGTCACGCTGGCGTCGCTGCACGCGGCCAAGGGGCTGGAGTGGGATGCGGTGTTCCTGGTCGGGCTGGCCGACAACACCCTGCCGATCTCGCATGCGCTGGCGCACGGCCCGGACAGCGAGGCGGTCGAGGAGGAGCGCAGGCTGCTCTACGTCGGGGTGACCCGGGCGCGCGAGCATCTCGGCCTGAGCTGGGCGCTGGCCCGGGCGCCGGGTGGCCGGCAGTCCCGGCGGCCGTCGCGGTTCCTCAACGGGATCGCGCCGCAGAGCGCGACGACGGCGGCCCGCCCGGCTCGGTCCGGGTCGCGGCGCGGCAAGGGTGGGCCGGCGCGGTGCCGGGTGTGCAACGCGGTGCTGAGCGAGCGGGACGCGATCATCGTCGGCCGGTGTTCGACCTGCCCGTCGAATCTGGACGAGACGCTGTTGGCCGAGCTGAAGGACTGGCGCTCGCGGATGAAGGACGAGCTGAAGGTGCCCGCCTACGTGGTGTTCACCGACAACACCCTGATCGCGATCGCCGAATCGCTGCCCACCGACGCGGCGGCGCTGACCGCGATTCCCGGGATCGGCGCGCGCAAACTGGAGCAGTTCGGCGACGACGTGTTGGCGATGGTGCGCGCCCGCGCCGACGGCTGAGCGATGAGGGACACATAACCGCAGGTCAAAAATGGGTTGTGGCGATCGCCGCGGGGCGGTTAGCCTCGAACCCGTCGACCGTGCCAGCCGGCCGTCGACACGTGGAAATTTTCGGACCCGAGAGGAGGGGCGACATGAACAGCATCACCGTAACCGTGGATGCCGTGCAGTTCGCCGCTCCCGTCGCCGCCCTGGCGACCGTTGCGCTGTTTGCCGCCTGGCATGCCGCCGCCGCGCCGTTTGCCGGCTGGCAGGCCGCTGCCGCCGCTCCGGCGGCCAAGCGTCACGCCGCGACGACCGGGTCCCCGATTCGAGGTTTTGCCTAGCCAGAACCACGAGCAGCCGAAATGGCCACGGACCCGATCACCCGGATCCGTGGCCATTGTTTTTCGCGGGACAGCCCGCCGAAACCCTGGTCACCGCTCCGGCCCCACCGAGTCGCTCCCGCGATCGACTCGCCCGACCAGGAAGCAGGTGAACACGATGACCGCACCGACCCTCGAACGAACGCGCCCCGCCCTGCCGTGTCATGTCAACGATGCGGACCTGTGGTTCGCCGACGACCCGGCGGACCTGGAGACGGCCAAGCAGCTGTGTGGCGCGTGCCCGCTGCGACGGGCCTGCCTGACGGCCGCTCTCGAGCGCGCCGAGCCCTGGGGCGTCTGGGGCGGGGAGATCCTGGAGCGGGGAGCGATCGTCGCCCGCAAGCGCCCCCGCGGCCGCCCCCGCAAGACCCCCGCCGCCGCCTGACGGTGGGCCGGCCCGCCCCTGGTGAGGGATTGGGCCGGCCCCTGGTGAGGGGTGGCCGGTCTGCCCCTGGTGTGGGGTTGGGCCGGCCCACTTGGGGTCAGGGCCGGCGGGCACTCCTGACTCGGCCGGCGGGCACTCCTGACTCGGCCGGCCTGGCTGCTCCTGAGCCGGCCGGTTTGGCCGCTCCACGCCGAGCTGACCGGCCCTCTCGCTCTGGTGCGCCCTCCGGCTGTCGGCTCCGGTTCGGTCGGGCCCGCTGCCCGGCGCGGACCGGCCCCCTTGCCTCGCCCGCCCCACGTGCTTCCTTTCGGCCAGCCGGGGGTTGTCGCTCACCGTGGCACAGAGTCGCTAGGGGCGAGAATCCGTCGCTCATAGGTGGGCACTCGGCGCATGCCTTCGATGGCGGGCCTGCTGAGGCGCCGGTGTTCACTGAGGCGCCAGTGTCTGTTGTGGCTCTGGTGCGTGCTGAGCCTGCCGGGGCCGATGGTGCCCGCCAGCCGGCCCCGCCCCGCCGCCGGTAGCCCCGCGCTCTACTCCGCGTCCGCGAACCCCGGCACCAGCTCGTCGGCGATCTGCCGCACCGGCACGTGCGCGTCCAGCTGGCACGAGATCGCCACAATCGAGGCGATCACCCGCATCGGGATGATCAATCGCGGCGGGATGTTCATCTGCCGCGCCGTCTTGAGCTGCCCGGGGGCCCGGTCCATGTTGTTCGCCGCCATCCGCTGCAACCACTTGCGGTTGTAGTGGAAGACCGGCACCCCCAGCGGCTCGACGTACTGCCTGAGCATGTTGTCGATGTCGTCGATGTTGACAGTCGAGACCTGACCGCCGGACTGGATGAAGCCGATCCGCTCCATCGTCGGCAGCAGCTTGTCGTACTCCTTGTCCACCGAGTACCGCAGGATCTCGCCCAGCTCGCGGGGCTGCCCGCCCGGCATCGGCGCCACCGCACCGAAGTCGATGATGCCCATCTTGTTCCCGGGCATCAGCATGAAGTTCCCCGGATGCGGATCGCCGTGCATCAGCCCGACCCGCAGCGGCGCGTCGCTGGTCAGTTCGAACAGCCGGTAGCCCATCAGATCGCGCTGCTCGCGGGTGCCGTTGCGGATGATCTCCGCCAGCGGAATGCCCTCGATCCACTCGCTGATCACCACCTTCGGCGCGCTGGCCACCACGTGCGGCACCACGAAGTGCGGATGCCCGTCGTAGGCCTTGGCGAACGCCCGCTGATTGTCGGCCTCCAGCCGGTAGTCCAACTCCATCTCGGTGCGCTCGATCAGCTCGTCGATCACGCCCTGCACGTCCGCGCCCGGCGCCACCTGCTTGAACACCGACACCAGCCGCTTCATCGTCTTCAGGTCCGCGCGCAGCGCCTCGTCGGCACCCGGGTACTGGATCTTGACGGCCACCTCGCGCCCGTCGTGCCACACCGCCTTGTGCACCTGCCCGATGCTCGCCGACGCCTTCGGCGCGTCGTCGAACGACGCGAAACGCTCCCGCCAGCGGGTCCCGAGCTGCCCGTCGAGCACCCGGTGCACCTTGTCCGCCGGCAGCGGCGGCGCGTCCTTCTGCAGCTTGGTCAGCGCCTCGCGGTACGGCTTGCCGTACTGCTCGGGGATCGCGGCCTCCATCACCGACAGCGCCTGCCCGACCTTCATCGCGCCGCCCTTGAGCTCCCCGAGCACCTGAAACAGCTGCTTGGCGGCCTTGTCCATCAGCTCGGCGTTGACCTCATCCTTGGACGCGCCGGTCAGCCGCTTGCCCAGGCCCAGTGCGGCGCGGCCCGCCACCCCGCCGGCCAACCCGACCAGCTTGGCGTTGCGGGCCATCCCGGTGCGCTTGATCTCTGCCACGCGGACCATCATCCCCCAACCGGCTGAACATAACCGCGGCTATTGGCAACGCGCGCTGTCAGCAGCCGCAGGCCGGATGCTTGGGCCAGCGCCGGGTCAGGATCGACCCCGCCCCGACATCGACCTCCAGCGTCGTCCACAGCGTCGCCGGCGCCGGCCCAGACCCGGACCCGCCGGACCGGACCGCCGCCATCACCGCCGACACCTGCCGCAGCGCCAGCGCCACCGTCGCCAGCAGGGTGGCCCGATCCGCCGACCCGACCCGGTCGCGCAGCTGAGCGGCCAGCGCCGGCCACTCCGGGTCCCGGTCGGTGCGGTGCAGATCCGCGCAGCGCAGGCACGACGTCGTGCCCGGCAGCACCAGCGGCCCCACCACCCCGAGCCCGTCGCGAAACCGCACCGGCAGGTGCGCGACCCGCCCGCGGGTCAGCTCGCGGACCAGTCGCGGGTTGACCACCTGGGTGTCGGCCAGCAGCACCAGGTCGGTGCCGGCCGGACTGACGGTGAAGTGCGGGCCGGTGCTGCGGCTGATCCGGGCACCGCTGCAGCGCAGCCCGTCGGCCAGCGCCGTCGCGATCGGCCCGGGCCCATGCACCCGGATCACCGGGGTCCGCACCGCCGCCGCCGACGGCGCGACGTCCAGCAACCCCGCCGCGCGCAGCCCCCGCACCAGCTCGTCGATCACCGGGCCCGGATACCGCGCCGTCAACGACGACAGCTCGGCCCCGGCCTGCAGTTCCGCAAGCACCGCGGCCAGCCCGGCCGGATCGAGCCCGTCGTCGGGCCGGACCAGCACCGCGCGGCGCGGATCCCAGCCGATTTGGGCGCTGCCGTCGGGCCGGCACAGCACCGCCAGATGCGGGTCGAGCCGATACCGCGGTCCGGTCATACCGCAGCCAAGCACGCCGCCGGCGCGCTGTCAGTTCAGTCCTGGCTGGGGTCCTCGGGGGGACTGCCGAACTGCCGCTCCAGCTTGGCGATCTCGTCGTCGATACCGGAGGTGTCCCCGCCGATCACCCGGTCGATGAACCCGGCCGGCTCGTCCAGGTCGGCACTGCCGGGCAGCAGGTCCGGGTGCCCCCAGACGCCCTCGCGCACGTCGATCCCGACGGCGTCGGTCAGCCGCTGCCACAGCGCGGCCGCCTCGCGCATCTTGCGCGGCCGCAGCTCCAGGCCCACCAGGGTGGCGAAGGTCTGCTCGGCCGGCCCGCCGGAGGCGCGCCGGCGGCGCAGCGTCTCGGCCAGCGCCGCCGCGCCCGGCAGCCGGTCGCCCAGCGCCGCGGCGACGACGGTCTGCACCCAGCCCTCGACCAGCGCCAGCAGCGTTTCCAGCCGCTCCAGGGCGGCGGTCTGCTCGGGGGAGATCTTCGGCTCGAAGATGCCCTCGCCGAGCAGCTGCTCCATCTGCGCCGGGTCGGTCATCGCCATCGGGTTCAGGCCCTGGGCCAGCTCCTCGATGCCGGAGATGTCGATGGTGATGCCCTTGGCGTAGGACTCGACCGCGCCCAGCAGCTGCGGCGCCAGCCACGGCACCCCGGCGAACAGCCGGTGGTGGGCGGCCTCGCGGGCGGCCAGGAAGGTCAGGATCTCGCTCTTGGGCTGCTCCAGGCCCTCGGAGAACGCGTCGATCGCCGCGGGCATCAGCGCGGCGGTGCCGACCGGCCCGAGCGGCAGCCCGATGTCGGTGGAGGTCAGCACCTCCTTGCTCAGCGTGCCCAGCGCCTGCCCGAGCTGCGAGCCGAACGCCATCCCGCCCATCTGCGACATCATCGCCAGCAGCGGCCCGGCCATCGCCTTGGCCTCCTCGGGCATCGCCTGGGTCCACACCGAGGAGATCTGCTCGGCGACCGGGTCGCACAGCCGCTTCCAGGTGCCCAGGGTGTGGTCGATCCAGTCCGACGGGGTCCACGCCACGGCCGAGGTGCTGCCCGCGGGCAGCGCGGTGACCGCGTCGAGCCAGGTGTCGGCCAGGTGCAGGGCGTCGCCGACGGCCTGGGTGGTGCCGGCCGGGATCGGCGCGACGAACCCGATCGAGTTGGACGCCAGCTGGCGGGCCAGGTCGTAGTTGACCGCCCCGCCCGAGCCCGACGCCATCGCGCTGCCCGCCCCGGCGAACATCTGGCCCAGCTTGGTGAACAGCTCGCCCAGGTCACCGGGGTTGAACCCGGCCCCGCCCAGCCCGAACGGGTCGGCGCCGCGCGCCTTGTCGCGGTCGTCGCCGTCCCCGCCTGAGGAGAATCCGAACGGAAGATCAGCCATCCCTCAACGGTACTGGTCGCGGGCCGGGCGTGCGTAGGCCCGGGTTGTGCTCTCAGAGAAGCCGCCGCACCCAACCGTCTACGCTGTCCGACGTGAACAGGCGGGTCATGACCCTGATGGTGGCGTTGGCGCCGATCCTGGTGTTCGGGGTGCTGCTCGGGGCGGTGCGGGTGCCGTTCGTGTCGCTGGGGCCCGGGCCGACGTTCGACACCCTCGGCGAGTACGACGGCAAGAAGGTCGTCGACGTCCGCGGCGCCGACCTCAAGGCCTACGGCGGGCACCTGAACATGACCACCGTCGCCCAGCGCGACGGCCTGACCCTGGCCCAGGCGATGCTGATGTGGCTGTCCGGGCGCGAGCAGATCGTGCCCCGGGCCATGGTGTTCCCGCCGGACAAGACCAAAAAGGACGTCGAGGACCAGAACTCGAAGGACTTCAAGCGCTCCGAGGACAGCGCCGAGTTCGCCGCGCTGGGCTACCTGGACTACCCGAAGGCCGCGACCGTGCAGTCGGTGACCGACGACGGCCCGGCCAAGGGGCACCTGGAGCCCGGCGACGCGGTCGACGCCGTCGACGGACACCCGATCGCCACCGTCGATGAGTTCACCGAGTACCTGAAGAACACCAAGCCCGGCCAGCGCGTCGTCATCGACTACCGGCGCAAGAACGAGCCGCCCGGCATCGCCGCCATCACGCTGGGGCCCGGTCCGGAACCGGACCGCGGCTACGTCGGGGTCGCGGTGATGGACACCCCGTGGGCCCCGTTCGAGATCGACTTCAACCTGGCCAACGTCGGCGGCCCGTCGGCCGGGCTGATGTTCAGCCTCGCCGTCGTCGACAAGCTGACCGACGGCGACCTCAACGGCGGCAAGTTCGTCGCCGGCACCGGCACCATCAACCCGGCCGGGGAGGTCGGCTCGATCGGCGGCATCACCCACAAGATCCTGGCCGCCGAGGAGGCCGGGGCCGAGGTGTTCCTGGTGCCGGCCGGCAACTGCGCGGAGGCCGAGACCGCGCACAACGGCGGCATGACGCTGGTGAAGGTGGACACGCTGACCTCGGCGGTCGACGCGCTGAAGTCCCTCACCGCCGGCGGCGACGCCCCCACCTGCTGAAACGCCGCGGCTGCCGACTCGCCTGGGAGTTTGCGTAGAGTTGTGGCGAACCGGCCTCGGTCCGAGGTCGCCCCACGCCATCGACACCCCCAGGAGCGCAGACGTGGCAATGAGGCCCGCGGCCCGGATGCCGGCACTTACCCGACGCAGCCGGATGCTGATCGTGTTGGCCGCGCTGGCCATGCTGGCGCTGCTGGCCGGCCCCCGGGTGATCGACACCTACGTCGACTGGCTGTGGTTCGGCGAACTGGGCTACCGGTCGGTGTTCACCACCGTGCTGGGCACCCGGCTGCTGGTGTTCGCCGCGGTGTTCCTCGGCGTCGGGGCGATCGTGTTCGCCGGGCTGGCGCTGTCCTACACCATGCGGCCGGTGTTCGTGCCGGTGTCCGGGCCGGAGGATCCGGTGGCCCGCTACCGGACCGCCGCGCTGATGCGGCTCAAGCTGTTCGGGTTCGGCATTCCCGCGGTGATCGGCCTGCTGGCCGGGCTGGTGGCGCAGTCCTACTGGGTGCTGGTGCAGCTGTACCTGCACGGCGGCAGCTTCGGCATCACCGATCCCGAATTCGGCAAGGACATGGGCTTCTACGCCTTCGACCTGCCGTTCTACCGGATGCTGCTGACCCTGCTGATGGTGGCGTTCTTCCTGGCGCTGCTGGCCAACCTGGTCGGCCATTACATCTTCGGCGGCCTGCGGCTGACCGGTGGCGACGGCATGCTGTCGCGTCCGGCGCGCATCCAGCTGGTGGCGATCGTCGGGGTGCTGGTGCTGCTCAAGGCCGTCGCCTACTGGATGGACCGCTACGAGCTGCTCAGCCACACCCGCGCCGGCAAGCCGTTCACCGGGGCGGGCTACACCGACATCAACGCGGTGCTGCCGGCCAAGATGATCATGCTGGCCATCGCGGTCATCTGCGCGATCGCGGTGTTCTCCGCGCTGGTGCTCAAGGACTTGCGGATCCCGGCGATCGGTCTGGTGCTGCTGCTGGTGTCCTCGCTGGTGATCGGCGCGGGCTGGCCGATGATCGTCGAGCAGTTCTCGGTGAAGCCGAACGCCGCGCAGAAGGAGTCGGCGTTCATCCAGCGCTCCATCACCGCCACCCGAGACGCCTACGGGCTGACCGAGGAGCACGTCACCTACCGCGACTACAGCGGCGACACCCCGACCACGGCCAAGGAGATCGCCGCCGACCGGGCCACCGTGTCCAACATCCGGGTGCTCGACCCGGCGATCGTGGCCCCGGCGTTCACCCAGTTCCAGCAGGGCAAGAACTTCTACAGCTTCCCCGACCAGCTGTCCATGGACCGCTACACGATGGGTGACGGGCAGCTGCGCGACTTCGTCGTGGCGGCCCGCGAACTCAACCCGACCCGGCTGATCGACAACCAGCGCGACTGGATCAACCGGCACTCGGTGTACACCCACGGCAACGGGTTCATCGCCTCCCCGGCCAACACGGTGCGCGGCATCGCCAACGACCCGAACCAGAACGGCGGCTACCCGCAGTTCCTGTCCTCGGTGGTCGGCGCGGGCGGCACCGTGGTGTCCCCGGGCCCGGCGCCGCTGGACCAGCCGCGGATCTACTACGGCCCGATCATCGCCAGCACCGCGGCCGACTACGCGATCGTCGGCGACAACGGCGAGGGGGATCGGGAGTACGACTACGAGACCAACACCGAGACCAAGAACTACACCTACACCGGCTCCGGCGGCGTGCCGATCGGCAACTGGCTGAACCGCTCGCTGTTCGCGGCGAAGTTCGCCGAGCGCAACTTCCTGTTCTCCGGGGTGATCGGCCCGGACTCCAAGCTGCTGTTCAACCGGGACCCGGCCAAGCGGGTGCAGGCCGCCGCGCCGTGGCTGACCACCGACTCCAGCCAGTACCCGGCGATCGTCAACAAGCGGCTGGTGTGGATCATCGACGGCTACACCACCCTGGACAACTACCCGTACTCGGAGCTGACCTCGCTGTCCTCGGCGACCGCGGACTCCAACGAGGTGGCGCTGAACCGGCTGGTGCCCGACAAGCAGGTGTCCTACATCCGCAACTCGGTGAAGGCCACCGTCGACGCCTATGACGGCACCGTCACGCTGTACGCCCAAGACGAGGCCGACCCGGTGCTGCAGGCCTGGATGAAGGTGTTCCCGGGCACGGTCAAGCCCAAGAGCGACATCTCCGAGGAGCTCGCCGAGCACCTGCGCTACCCGGAGGACCTGTTCAAGGTGCAGCGCGCGCTCCTGGCCAAGTACCACGTCAACGATCCGGTGGAGTTCTTCTCCGCGCAGGACTTCTGGGACGTGCCTGCCGACCCGAACCCGACGGCGTCGAGCTACCAGCCGCCGTACTACATCGTGGCGCAGAACCTGGCCGCGCAGAACAAGACGGCGTCGTTCCAGCTGACCAGCGCGATGAACCGGCTGCGGCGGGACTTCCTGGCGTCCTACATCAGCGCCAGCAGTGACCCGGACACCTACGGCAAGATCACCGTGCTGACCATCCCGGGGCAGGTCAACGGCCCCAAGCTGGCGTTCAACGCGATGAGCACCGACACCACCGTCAGCCAGGACCTGGGCATGATCGGCCGGGACAACCAGAACCGGATCCGCTGGGGCAACCTGCTGACCCTGCCGGTCGGGACCAGCGGCCTGCTGTATGTGGCGCCGATCTACGCCTCGCCCAACACCGACGCCGGATCGACGTACCCGCGGTTGATCCGGGTGGCGATGATGTACGGCGACCGGGTCGGTTACGGCCCGACGGTCCGCGATGCGCTGGACGGCATCTTCGGCCGCGGCGCCGGCGCGGCGGCCACCGGCCCGGCCCCGGCCGCCGGCGGCGCCCCGCCGCCGGCCGCGGTTCCCGACGGCGAGCAGCCGGCCGCGACCCCGGACGGCGCGCAGAACGTCCCGGCCGCGCCGCTGCCGGCCGCCGCGCTGCCCCCGGGCGCCCCGGTGACGCTGTCGCCGCAGAAGTCCGCGGCGCTGACCGAGATCGGCCAGGCCCTGGATGCGGCCCGCAAGGCGCAGCAGTCCGGCAACTTCGGCGAGTACGGCCAGGCACTGGACAAGCTCAACGACGCGATGGACAAGTACGACAGCGCGCCGTAGCGGCTGACGGGCGGCGCGGTGGGGGACCGCCGGCCGGGCGACGGGTCCGGCGGTTGCCGCCGGCTAGGTGGACGTGTGGCGCCTGCGTGAATTCTGCGGTGGCGGGCGGTATTTCGGCGGCGTGCGCTTCGTGCTCGCGTGGTGCTGCGACGGCTTGCCCCTGAGGATGGCTGTTCTGCGTCGCCGATGGCCGGTCTTTGACCGTGCAATCGCCGGCGATTAACGGTGCTGAGCAGGCGATTTGGAGCGTTCGACCCCGCCCGGTAACCTAGTCATTACCGCCGCGGGGTGGAGCAGCTCGGTAGCTCGCTGGGCTCATAACCCAGAGGTCGCAGGTTCGAATCCTGTCCCCGCTACTATGTGAGCAGGTCAGAGGCTGTTTTGCCTCTGACCTGCTTTCTTTTCAAGACCCTGAATCGACGTCTATTCGACGTTTATTACACGGCACGGTTCACGCTGACTTCTTCACCCGACGTGGCTTGGCTGGCTTCCCCGTGACCGCCTTCTCGATCCACTGAGCTACCTCGGGGTGCTGTCGCCCGCGAGACAGGTAGTGCCGCAGCGTGGTAGCTACGTCACGGTGTCCGAGCACATCCGCAGCCACACGGGGATCGCCTGAACCGTCCGCCGCGAGGTCGGAGACAGTCTTCCTGAACGAGTGCCCTGTAGTGCCCGCCAGGTGTTCCAGGTCGTCGCGCACTTCTCTCCACTGACGGGCGAAGTTGTTGGGGTCGCGCATGGTGCCTGTTGCGGACGGGAAGATCAGTCCGTACTTGTTCGGGCGTTCCTCCTGGGAGCGGGTGAGCAGTGCGGCGACGGCGAACGGTGGGAGGTGAATGACACCCGAGGTTCCCTTGCTGCTGTTCTCCACAGGTGTCCGCCGCAGTCCGACGCCGCTTTGCCTGATAATTCGTCCCGTGCTGGTGATGGTCGCCGCGTCAGGGTCGAACTCCTCCCACAGGAACCCCATCACCTCGGACACCCGCAGCCCCGTCGCCAGATGCAAGAGGATGCCGTCTGTCAGATCCTTTGTCCGACACGCCTCCGACTCCAGCAGTGCCTTCAACACCGAGGGCAGGACGGTCGGGTCGAGCGGGGCAGCGCCCGTGTCCTTCGGCTTCTTCTTGGTCGGCGGAGTCTTGGTCGCCCGTGCGGGGTTGGAGTCCAGCACACCGTCATTCACCGCGTAGTCGAGCGCGAACCCGAGAAGACTGCGGAGCTGTTTCGCGTCCGTGTCCCCGTGACCCTTGCGAACCTGCTCGATGTGGCGGTTGAGTTGTCCGGGGGTGCAGTCGCCCACGGTGATGCCGCTGGCTACCGCGTTCCAGTGTTTCACCCGCAGCATGTAGGTGTCGATGGTGCGGGGTGCCTTCTCCGCGTCCCGCAGCGCCTGGAGATGACGCTCCAGCAGCGTGCTGACCAGAGTGCCGCTGGTAACCACGCCATCACCGCCACCTGTCCCACCGCTGAGTAGTTCGGCGAGATGGGACTCCAGAGCCGCTTCTGCCGCCGCGCCGTGACGATCCTTCACCCCTTCGGGTGTCTGACGCTGCGCGGGATGAACGACACCATCCAATGCGCGGTATCGACACCGAGCCACCCACACGTTCGGAGCAATCTGGTCGCGGGCGATCTTGCCGTGCTGACCGATCTTCAGCGGCGGTCTACCCCGAGGCATCGCCACCACCGTCTCGGATGACGCCGCCGAGTTCACGGATACGGCTGATGAGTCCGGACAACCGCTCTTTGAGTGCGGGGACGAGAGCGGGATCGGGGTAGTCGGTCAGTCCGCCAAGCTGGGTCTCGATGAGGGCGCTGTTGACCCGTCGCCGTTCCCGTGCCGCCGCGATGAGCTGTGCTGACGGTTCGTGATCCTGGGGGAGACCAGCAGCCGCTGGTGTGAAGCGGTTCAGCCTCCCACCGCCGATCCAGTCCGCCGCGTCAATACCGCTGGTGTTACGTCCGGGGAGAAGTTCTAGTTCACCGTCAGGGACGCTGCCGAACGTCAGCAACACGGCGGGGGACGTGCCCAACGCGGCGGCGATGAGGATCAGCTCGTGGACTGCGATGTACTTGCGCCGTCCGTTTTCGATGTCGCTGATGGTTGACCGTCCAACCCTGCACCCGAGTTCGTCGGTCACGTCGCTGAGCCACTGAGCCGAACGGTCTCCACGCAGCGCTTTCACCGCTTCGCCGACACGATCCACCGTGGTCTGCTGCCAGTCTTGCTGAGTCATGGAACGCAATATACCAGATAAAATGCGCGCAGGAGCGCGAATAAGCGCGATTGCATGCTAGAGTTACTTCTAACAACGCAATAATACTGGTTTGTTGCGGAATGTAGCGCAGGAGATGTGAACGATGAAGGTAGCGGAAACGCCCTTCCTGACCAGGGCTGAACTCGCCAAACGGTGGGGGATCAGCACCAGGACGCTGGAGGCGTGGGGACGCGAAGGCAAAGGTCCGGAGTTCAGGAAGTTCGGGCACCGGGCGATGTACCGCCTGGCTGATGTCCAGCGGCACGAGGACGCCGTCTGGGGCGAAAACGCGGCGAAGGTGTCCGCGTAGCCGGATGGGTGAGCCGACCGGCGGCACATCACGGTTCGAGTCCGTGACACTCGCGATGGCGGCAACCGCCGCCAGAAACGAGAAAACCCCGCGAGCTTTGGACGGCAATGCGGGGCTATCTCACCTACAAGAGATGGGAAAACCCTACCATGAGCGAGCCAAAAAGCTCCGTGATCAGCACAAACGACAGGGACGTGACGCGGGCGCGGCTGCGTATCACCAAGACGATGGACACATCGTTCAGCTTGGGAAGCGGGCAGAAGATATACAAGCTGTCCGAAGTGACCCACCCTGACGTGGCAGCCCGCTACTGGAAATCAGCCCCTTGCTACTACTGACAGTCGCACAGGTCGGGACGCTGTGGGGGAGGGCAGACCGTGGTGACGCATACGATCTGTCGGTGTTCGCATCTGATCGGGATGAGATTCCCGTCCGAAACTTAGATAGGTTTCCGTCCGATGGCTAGGAGCAAGGAGACGGTCGCCAAGGTCTCGGCAGCGGCGTTGGTGAGCCTCGCCGCGCTGTTGGGTGGTGTCGCGTGGTTGTCGGCGAATGACGTGGCGAACGCGGCGACGACCTGGACGGCGTTCGGTTCTCTCGCCACCATCACCGCCGCCGTGGTGGCGATATGGACTCTCGTCGCGCTGAAACGCGACAGCGCTGACCGCACCCGTCCAGTGATCCTCGCGGAGCTGCGTGCGGCGGTGCTCACCCGTGACGCGGAGTTCATCGTGAGGAACGTGGGTCAGTCGGTCGCCAGGGATGTGAAGGTGGACTTCGACCCGCCACTGCCCGTCCTGGAGGGGGACGCTGCTGAGGGACTTGCGACTCCGTACCTGCAACGGCGCTACAGCCAGGTTATCCCGACATTTCCGCCAGGGCTGGCACTGTACAACTCGTACCAAGACGCCAACGACAACGACGAACCGACGCCCGACGACTTCACCGCCACGATCACTTATTACGACATGCACGGGCACAAGTACACGGACAGCTACGACCTGACGATGGATGTCCTGCGGGGTCATACCGCTGGGTATCCGAGCAATACCGACGATAAGGGGATGCAGCGGCGTGAAGTGAAGGCGCTGGAAGCCATCGCGCGGGGCATCGGGCGGCACTGACGTTGGTCTGTAACGGACTCTGTAACGCCGTCTGGAACGCGGTTCGGAACACCCTCTGTAGCAGCACACCCGTAACAGCACCTGTAACAGGTGCTCCGTGCCCGACAAGGCTCCCGGGACGCCGTAAACAGCCTTTTCAGCCCGCTATAGGGAAGCGTCGGCGTGAGAGAAGGTCGGGTTCAGGAAGCACCCGTTTCCCGATGCCTGTAACACGCCTGGAACGAGAAGAACCCCTCACCGGGGAGAGTCGGTGAGGGGTTCTGATCGGGGGGGGCGACGCGGCGTTGCTACACCGCTACCAGACGGTGTTCACGCCGCCACTCAGCCCACGCGGCGCTGACCTTCGCCGTCGTGCTGGGGCTGATACCGAGTTCGGACTTGATGGCGTTCGGCGACTTCCCAGCCTCCACCGCAGCGATCACCTGGGCGAGTTCGGCGGCGGTCTTGCGCGCCACCACGGAGGTCTCCACCATGTGCCCAGCGGCGTCCATGAAGGGGATCAGGGTCTCGTCCACAGAGGGCTCCACGGACTGCTTGCGCACCTTCACGGGCGGCTTGGAAGATGGCTTCGGAGAGGGCTTGGCGACCTCCACGGCGGGCGCTGCAGAGGGCTCAGCTCCCTCTACGCGCGCATTCAGAGAGGGCGCTGTGAAGGTTTCACGAACCTCCACGAGGGGTTCTGCCTGCGCTTCCTTCCCCTCACTGTGCTCAACCCATCTCCGCGTGTAGTTGCCCAGGATCTGCTTCGCGGGCGACGGGGTGAAGGGCTTCGCGGCGGCTGTCGCCATGCCCTTCACGCGCGTCCAGCGGTGCGCCAGGAGAACGGTTGCGGCGATGATCATGAACCCATCAGGGAAGGCGGCGATGGCGTCGTTGAGCCAACCGGGGAAGGTCGTGTACTGGACGTAGACCACGCCACGGATGCTGATGTAGGACGCGATCATCACCACGATGAAGCCGACGCCGACCAGAACGCCCGTCACCCATCGGACAGTGCGGCGTACCTGAGACAGGTAGATGATCTCGGCGTACAGCCCTGCCGTCAGCGCCAACAGCGGGAGCGCAACGTGATAGTTCACAGCGTCTCCGTGTGCGCGTGCGTACTCCGCGTTCAGATAGCAGCTCAGCGCGGTGAAGGCGATGAGCACGAGCCAGGACACCCAGCGGGCGAGGTTGTCCGCCTTGGGTGGTGAGTTCGTTCCGTTCATTTTCTCTCTCCCTTTAAGCATTTGGTTCGAAGAAGCTAGCTCCAGTTTTCGACCGGAACCAGCCGGTCAAAATCGGTCAGAGTGGGGCGTCACGTCCCCGCAATCAGGCACGCTTCTTGCCTCTCTTGCTGTCCCGCTCCCGCTGTTCTGCGGCACGCTGTTCAAGCTCGGCGTCGGACATTGCAACGGCGTGGTCGCGCAGCGTGAGCGATTTCCCGTCGGACGTTGATAATCCGAGCGTCCCCGTCCGTAATCCGAGCGAAATCGCTTCTGGAAGACGGACTTTGAACTTTGTGCTGATGCGCCCATCGGTGAGTGCGTGACGTTTAGAGTCGCCGTACACCTGCAGCAAGACGCACAATCTCCGCAAGCAGTTCACCGTGTCCGGATGAGCGGCTGTGATGAGTGTGCTCACGTCCGCAACGTCTGGCTCCGTTGAGGCGAAGGCGTCCTCCAGGCGCTTCACGCGGCGGTGGACATCGAGCAGGATCTCCATCCCGTTGCCGACGCTCGGTGGTGCGGGTGCCGTAGCGGTCGCAGAAAGAGATCCCCGGGAATCGCTGCTGCTGTCCGTTCCCTTGCCCACTGGGGCGGTGGCGCGGACAGGAGCAGGGGGCGCGGGCGGCTTCGGGCGCGGTGGCGGCGACGGTGCGATGTAGTCCGGATGGCTGGGGTGAAAAGGATCGTCGTGAGGATCCATCCGCGACGGTGTGACCGTGCGCGGTGCGGGAGCTGGCGGCGGAGTCGGCGCGGGCACCGGACGGCGCAGCGTCTTCAGCTCGGGACGGATGGCGCGGTCTGCCTTCCGTCCCTTCTCCCCGGTGACATCGCGGAGAACACCGTCCTTGAGCTTGCACAGATCAGCGCCGCGGAGCCAGCGGACGCCTGCCTTCAGGGTGTCCTCGGGGATGCGCTCGGCGGTTGACCGATCACGCAGCGTGTCCATTGAGAGCGCGCGGTCGCTGGCGTTCTCCAGTTCAACGAGAACCCAGCGCGCAGAGACGATCACGTCGTGTTCGGCAGCCTCGTCGGCATCGACATGGGGACGCAGAACGTCGCGGTCGTCAGCCCACGCGAATCCGTCGCGGTCGAGTTCTGCGAGCGCTTCGCGATATACGCGATCAGGCTCGGCGCGCGGCTTCATGCCGCCACGAAGAAGCACCTCACGCAAGACGCGGCGGCGCTCTGCGAGCACGGCGGCGGGGTCGGGCGCGAAAAGTGCCATGTCAGTTCTCCTGTTCGTTGTTGGGCTTGGTTAACGGTCACGCTGCTGCGTTCATGCGTTTTATGTTTGGCATGTACCTGTTGGGTTTACCTGCCTCGAAGACGAATTCGCCCGTATCAACGAGGTACTTCAATACTTCTTCGCCGTAATCCTTCAGGTTGTCACGAGCGCCGCCGCGACCTACCTCCGCGCTGATTTCCCCCATAGATGCGCCGCGTCCGCTTCGCTTAGCGATCCTCACCGCCGCTTTGACATAGGTTTCGTTGTACTTAAGCTGCCGCGCGATTTCCTTTTCACGGAGTGCTTCCTGACGCGCGTCCCACCGTTCCGCGTCGGTCTTGCCCTGATCCCGCGCGCCCTTCGTTTTCTTTTTCTGCGCTTCGTCACGGAGTTCCTCGCGGAGGCTCCTGCTGATAGCCATAAGGCAACCTGCCCACCACCAGGCGTTGCGGTCTACAATTGCCGGGTTTCCCTGTCCGGCTACCCAACCTGCAAACACCGCTGCGAGACGCGCACGAAGGTTGTTCGCGTGTGTGTCGAGGGGGTCTACCTCAATCGTGCCTTTAATGACTTTCGCACGGTGCTCCTTGATTTCTTCCCTGATCGCCGCGTCCACCGTGATCCCGTTTCCGGGTCCCCATACGGAGATTATCGGTGCCCTATCCAGGTTTACTCCTGCCGTGCGTCCAATTAAGCGGTAGAGCTTGTGGCAGTAGGCGTCAATATCGGCGCACTTATCCGGCGCGTCCTCATCGTCAATAGGGATGAAAAGGCAACGCTGCAGCGTCCCGCCCGTTTCGTCCGCGAGAATGTGCGTCAAGTGATCCCGCTGCGCGCCGATGCTGATGACGCAACGATATGAGTCCTCCTCCAGGAAACAGCCCATGCCGTTTTTCTGCCGAGTGATGGAAATGTCTCCCACGTTCTCCCCGCTCCATATAGCGCGCATGTGCGAGTCCAGGGTTGAGCTAGCGTTCGACGCCTTCGCCGTGAGGGAGTCAATCTCCCCCCACGACACCCAAACAGGATCGGTGTGCCGTTGCGTTTCCGGTTTCCCCTTACCGTCAGCGGGGGGTACCTCTTCGTAGAACATGTTGATGAGCGCTTCCCCGGAGGCAGGAGCAGCGTCCCTGCGATAGCCCCCCATCGGGGAGGCGCACACCATCGGAGCATCCATGCTGAGCCCTTTACCAACGCCGCTAGGTGCCACGTAGAGCTTTTGGAAGTTCAGCGGGGCGGGGCGGGAACCGACGCCTGTTGCCACACCCGCGCCGGGTGCGTCACACGCCGCTGTGGCTATGCCCTTAGCGAGTACGCCGAGCGGGTTTCCGAACTGATAGCCGCGCGCCTGCGCTTCGAAGATTTCCAGTAACGGGACGCCGCAATTCATCACCTCCGCGTACAGTTCTGAAACCGCGAGAAGGTGAGGCTCCTCCCCGTCATCAATGTAGGAGAATTGTGGAGTGCACGGTTTGTTGTACGCGTCCGCCGCGACTTGCATAGATGACGCCGCGTTCCCGGTAGTCCCGGAATTAGTTGTAGGTTTGTCTTGGCTTGTTGATGAAGTCATGCTAGAGTCCTTGTTGGTTGATGTCATGTTCTTGTCCGACAAGCCCCCGTTGGCGCGGGGGTTTTGTCATCTATGAGGCTTTCTGGAGGCGATGCCCCCAGAGGCGTTCAGCGTCCTGTGGATCTACAAGATGCATGCTCCGTGACCCGCTAGGCACGCTTGTGGCTTTGAGCCGTCCTTGACTTACCGCCATCCATACAGCGTTTGAAGTCAGTCCGTACCGTTTCGCAATAGTTCCCGTGGTGTCCATTTGACCTCCTCTACGTAGTTATCAAGCCGCCGCTTTGTTCTTGTGCCAAATTTAACTCCTAATAAACAGAAGTCAATAGTCAAAACAGCCTTTGACCTGCCGTTTCTGTTAATCAGGGCTTAACTTCACCAGTTTCTTGCAAAATGCCAGGACGCCTACCTGCGGGTCTAATGTCGCCTTAACACCGAAATGGCAGAATGTAACAATTTGGTAACGAACGGTCGCCGCTAGATGGCGGCGAAAACGAGTAGCGATGACGCATAATCCGCCGCGTTTATGGTTGGGACGTGACGCAATGGAACCTCCCATGGAAAGCTGTCATTCTCCCATGAAACAGCCAAACATGGGGGTTTTGGGAGTTTTGGGAGGTTGACGCCGCGTGTGTGCGGGAGCCCTCAAGTTTGTACCGCCGCGTAGGAGCCTAACTGTATAACCGCAGCTCAGAGGCTATATTATATAAAATAGAAAATTTATCACTTCGTGTTATGAAGGACGCCGCGCTCCCGGATATTCGCGCCAGTGAAAACATGGGAGAAACCTCCCATAACTCCCATGTTTTCTGGGAGGTTTTGTCAACGCCGCGCTGAACACGCCCAGAAGCCGCCGCCCAACCCACATCACCCCACCCGCCGCGTTCCGCCCGTATACGGGTCGCTGTCCGCCGCGAAACAGCCATCCTGGGGGTATCCCCGCGCCGCCTACTTCCGGTACGCCGCGCCGTCTGCCGTACCGAAACGCCGCGAGTACCCTCGTCCTGATGCCTGAAGTCCCCGAACCTCATCGGTTGCGCACCACTGAGGAGATCCTGGCGCGCGCCGAGGAGTACGCCATCTTCGAGAGTGATGACTTCGACGGCGTGATGATGACACCGGATGAGTACGCCGCGTACTGCGCCCAACACCGCCTCTGACCCCGCTGCGCGACACGATCCCCGAAGACGTAGAACTGCAGCGCCAACGTCCGTAGCGTCCTTGGCATGATTCATGCGACACCGTATGCAGATGATGATTGGGAGACCGTCGAGGTGTTCCCTTCGCCGACGCCGTTGGTTGTGCACCAGTGGGCAACGGACAAGCCTGACGTGAACAGTCCGCCCTATGTTGTGAGCAACGAGCCCGTGTTCGCGTTCCTCAAGCAGCGCAGGCTCGACGTTGGGCGTCTCGTTCCGTCCGTTCTGGACAGATGTGGGAATGTCCGCGCGGTGGAGCCTGGATCGTCATGGAGACATTTCACGCTGGTCATCCCACCGGCCCCCGCGAATGTGAAACCCGCCGACGAGGCGGAATACCACCAGTGGCTGAAAACTCGCGACAAGTCCGACCGCGTTGACAGACGCGGCTGAGGGCTTCACTTTGACGCACGCTGATACCCTCAAACCGGAATCACGCCATGGGGGAGGGACGATATGCAGAAACGTGTGGCGCTGGACTACGAGCGTGTACTCGCCTACATCGGACGTGCGTATGAAGTATCTGACGCCGTGTCGAAAACGCGAATAGACAATGTGCTCCATGGCGGGGCAGGAGCCTGCGAAGGAACCGCTCTGGTCAATGGGTTGGGTAAGAACGCCGTTGACGAGTACAGCGACATTTGCCGTGTCACTGATGGGCTAGACACCTACGCCGCGAATATGAAAACTGCCATCGACTCGATCCGCCGCGTCAGTGAAAGCCGCGTCCCCACCGCACCCGCCATCGACCGCGACCTGTGAGTCTGACAATCCCCCAGGTTCGTTCCTGGACGCTGAGTGATTTGACTACAACTGCGACTGGGCTGCGCAGCGGGGCAACAACCCTGAGCAGTGGCGCAGTGTCATTGATCAACGGCTTCGCAGGACTCACACCGGACGACTGGGACGGCGACACCCGTGACCGGGCGAAGGTCGATGGAAAGGATCACGCGCAAGTGCTCGAAGCAAAAGCGAAGCGCTGGAACAACGCCGCTACGGTTCTGGACGAAGCTGCGGAGCAGATGGGGTTACTTCGCACAGCGATCCTCGACATCAAAGACGACCCAGACAATAAACGGATGTACCTCATTGCTGACGATGGAAATGTCGACCTCACGGAGGAGTACGCCGAATCCCTCAAGACAAGAGAAGATCAGCGGAACGCTGAAATGGCTAGAGCCACACTGGAAACGTCCCTCCGGTCTTTGTTGGCGACGGCAGAGCTCGCGGGTAATCTCTACGATCAAAACACCACCAGAGCACTGCTGGGCGAGTCATTTGACTTGACATACACCCCGACATATTTTCCCCCGCAAACAGCGCTCCCAACGGATCCTAAGACCGATGCCAACGCGGATGGATCTGGTCCAAATCAATACAACACCGACCATCCAGACTGGAATCACAAACTCTTGCTTCAGCGTACCAAGCTCATAGCCGAAGCGGGAATTAGTGCGACCGACATGCCAATGCCCTTTGCAGCGAGCGCGCTACAGCACTTCCTTGACGGGTCTGGGACGACCATGAAGATTCCCGTCGATAACATGCTCTACGATATGCCCTGGTTTAAGGACGCGGCTCAGGCGCAGACTCGCGCAACCGTTGCGACGGCGATAGCAGCTATGCCGGCGGGCTATAAAGGACCAGTTGCGTTTCAAAGCGACTACAGCAATACCAGACCAGACGGATCACCCGCGCGTCCTTCGCTCACGTCCAACCCTGATTGGTGGGCAACGGTAGGGACGTTCAGCTACCAATCAAGCGGAATCGCTACTCCCACCAGTGAGGGAAACTACACCGTCTCCTCTCGCACGAGTATTTACGACTACTACAACTACGAAACCACTCAACCGAATAGATCCGGTTATCCTCAGGCGTCGGACTTGAATAATCTACATAGAGCAGGATGGGCGCAAAACTTTGACACCGTAGGAACTTCCAGCTAACAGAGAAGCACGTATCCATGATCAGGTTGCGTCACCCAATTCTAGGATCCTTACACGCCGTGTCGGTGCTTTTGCTGACTACGAGTTGCTTCGTCGGACCTGGGCAAACCGACAAAGGAAGCGATATCGTTAGCCTTCTCAAGATTCGGATCCCACAATCGGCAACGGATATTGTTGGACATACTGACAGTGGCATCGACTTCTTTATGCCCAATGATGAGTGGCGCGACTACATCGCGGGATATTACCCCGATGCGGTGCTTACGCCTCGCCCTTCGAAGGAACGCGATGGCAGCGCCCCCATCGTGTGTTATCCATCGTTACGCTCAGGCGCTGAGCTGACGAACTGGACAACTGGCGACGATATTCAGTACCGCGACACCGATTATAGCGTCTACCGATTTGTTAGCATCACACCAGATTGTGCGCCTGGCAAGGCATACATCCGCTGGAGCCTTGACGATCCCAAGTGAGGGTGGATACACCCGAATGCCGGAAGCGTCGTTACCGCAATGGCGGGCGTCTTCGAGGCGGCGGTCGCACTCCTAGGTTTTCCCCTGGACATGGAGAAAGCCCCCGTGGAATTTCCGGGGCTTTCTAACCCCGTTACGGGGAACAACACCCCGCGTTGGCGGGGAATACTCAACCAGCGACGCGGCGGTGGAGGTCGCGTTGGAGTCATCCCCGCCTGAGCGGGGAACAATGCGGTCGGTTCCGCAGCGGTCAGATGTACGTGCCACCGGGCTGGAGATTGTCCAGTTTCTTCTTGGTGTCCGCTTCGATGTGTTCACGTCCTGTGACAACCGTCCGCAGATTGGTTGCATCCGTTTCCGCACTAGTGGCGAGCGAGTCAACTGCGGTTTTGAGCGCCGCCCCCACGTCGTCCAGCTTCGCGAACAACGCATCACAATCCCCTGGGAGTTTCCCACGGCAGGATTCTGTTGCCTTCTTCCGTGCTGCAGTGGCGATACCTGAGCCTTGTCCAGCGACTCCGCGCAGCGCCGTCGCGCGCCCGTCCAGCTTGCCTGCCAGCGAGTTTACCGCCGTCGAGTCCACCCCGGACGTGTCGCCAGCGTTTGTCACAGCTGGTGTGTCCCAGCTGGTTGGAATTTGATTAGACATGGAAGTCTCCTTTTCTTTCTCGTTAGTTTAACCTATTTCTATTCATTTTCCGTCCCCGTCAAATTGATAATAAACTTGTAACAGCTAAACGCTTCCTATTTCGCGTAAGTCGAGTTATTGTAGGTATATGACCGTCACATATGCGGATAATAAACAGACACATGAGGAGTCTGTCCGTGAAGAGCTTCAGGCTCTGGGCGAGACGCTGGGGAACTCACCATTGCTGCGCACGCAGCGGGACAAGCTCATTGTCGATGCTTACTACTCGGGCATGACGCAGATGGAGGTCGCCGCACTGGCTCACATCGACCAGTCAGCGGTCAGCCGCGTGATCACCGCTCACCGCCGCGATTCGCTGTTACGAAGCGCTCAACAGACCGTGCAAGATAGAACCGAAGGGGAAACGACCATGACCACCACCAGCACCTCCGTCGTAGATGACGCGAAGCGCACCTACGAGCGCGCCGAGCGGGAGTTCAACCGCGTCATCAACAACACCTCCGACCCGAAGCTGATTCGCGCAGCCTCGGCGAAGCTCAAGGAGACCTACCACACCTGGCGCACGCTGCAGGGGGCGTGAGATGGCGACCAGACCAGGTGACAGCGCGCGGGATATGGCAGATTCGCCTCTCACCATCGACCCCACCGAGTTCCAGGGCATCGTCGCTGATGCCTTCGGCGGGCGTCTCGCGAAGCTCAACGGCTCGGTCACCATCACCGCCGACGTTCTGGACGAGTTGAAGGACGTTGCGGCGGAAGCTATCGAGGAAGCGCAGAAACTGGACGCTGCGGAGAAGGCGCTCGATGATGCCTACGCCGCCGACCAGAGCGACCAGGAAACCTACGACAAAGGGGTGCAGGAAGCCAAGGACGCGCTGGAAGCCGCGCAGACCGAGTACGACCGCCGCGAGAAGGAACTGTTGGCGAAGCTGGCGGACATCCTGGCGAAGATCCTCGGTATTGGTGATGACGGTAGCCCAATTGACAACAGCAAGGACTGGCGCGACGATGACCAGGATCCGACCAAGCCCAAGCCGTCCTCGGACAAGCCCGGGGACAGTCCTTCATCGGATAAGCCTGGGGATTCGCCTGGAGATAGCACCTCATCCGACAGCCCTGGGCAGACCAAGCTGAGTTCGGACACCGCGACGCCGACCCAGCAACAGCAGCAAGCGTACCCAAGCGTTACGCCGCAGCAGGCTCAGCAACAGCAGCAACAGCCATCGGCGGCGATGTCGCCCTCGGCGGGTATGCCGCAGTCACAGTCGCCCAGCATGTCGCTGAACAGTCCGCGCCCCCGTGATCGGGACAAGGACAAGCGCCAGGACAGTGACATCGACAGGGGCGTGTTGCCAATCGCAGCGCCAGTAGCGACACCTGTGCCCATCGACAGGGGAACGAGCGGTACGGGCATCACGACCCGCGACGTTTCCGGGAAGCCTTCAACTGGCTTGAGCACCGCTGGACAAGTACCGGGAGCAGCCAACGCCAACAATCAGCGCGGTATGGGCGGTAGCGGTGGAATGGTGGGCGGTGGAGCGCCCATCGGAGCGGGCAGCAAGTCCGACACCGCAAGCAAGAGGTCATCGAAACGCTTTGACCTGGAATCGCTGTTCACGAAGCGCGACGATGACGACCAAAGCGTGAACTCTGGCTCGCTGAGCCGTGACAGCCTCGCTGCCACAGACAAGGCTCGCGAAGCTGAGAAAGACCGCATGCAAGAAGCCATGCGCGAAAGCGTCAAGAGATTGATGAACAAGAAAGCTGGATAATGAAAACTGCGCGCGTACTTGGGATTTCAGCGGTAGCAGCAACACTGGTTCTCGGTGGCTGCTCTACCGCCGAACCGCCGCGCGTGCAGGAAACTTCAACCACCACAACCTCTGTCACTTGCCCTAGTGGCACAGTCCTGTCCAAGATCGGCAAGTGTGTTGACGCAGCGCCGACCACCACTTCACCGAGCGCCGCGCCGAACGCGAACCCCACCGCCGCACTTCCGTCCGTGTCCGCGTGTGACGGCGACAACTGCAACCTCGGGGCGTCCGATGACGAGGTTGACCGACTGGTGTCCGAGTCCATTGTTGATGTCGCAAACATGTGGAAGAACCTCAACGTCAATCCTAATCTTCACCTCTACAAGAACGGTGCGGCGGACTGCCCGCATGGACGCGACGTGTCCGCAACAGCCTGGACATGCGTCAGCACTCACACTGGCGGATGGAACCCAGCACTGCTGCGTTCATGGGCTGTGGAACGTGGTGCGACGCTTAGCGATACGATTCGCGCAACTATCGCCCATGAAGTCGCGCATGTTGTCCTCGATGGCTGGAACTCAGCGGGCGACGATCTGATGACGAAGGAAGTGCGGGCTGACTGCCTCGCTGCGGGGTACTCGCGTTGGACGATGACCACCAGCGACTCCGCGATGGGTCAACTTCCCTTGGAGCGCATGAAGAACGTCTTGTACGGATCCAAGTCCGCCAAGGCAATGGACGCCGGTTACACCGGAACCCCTAAAACCTGCGCGAGTTGGACACCATGACCAAGAACAAGAACAGCAACGTCATAGACGCCGAGGTGATCAGCGTCGAGTACGACGATGACAAGCCGAAAATCAAGGCGCGCAACGTGTCTCCTGGCAAACAGGGACTCGTCAACGCCGCGCAGCGTCACCTCGACAATCTCAGTCCCGCGCGCAAAGCAGCTCTGTCCCGCATCCTGAAGAAAGCCGGGATCGTGGGCATGGCGACCTACGCCGCCAGCCTCATCACCCCAAAAATCACCGACCAGCTCGCGGGTGAAGGTGACCACAAATGGGCATGCAAGGCTCCCGAGCATGGACGCACGCAGTTCTATCCGGTAACCGGAAACGGCAACTACGACGACGCGGCGGACGTTGACAAGCTGGACTCCCTGACCGCCGATCTCAACGCCAAAACCTTCGGGTACGACAGCGAATCCATCCGCAGCTTCCACAACTTCAAATGTGTGGACGGCTGCGTAGACACCATCACCGAACCTTCAACGCTGACAGCAGATGTCGCTGACAAGTACTTCGCAGCGGTTCACGACGCCTACGGCGACACCATCTCCGACCTCAACTCCGCCTCTGATGAGCCGTGGGTGCAGACCCTGATCCAGCAGAGGTACGGCACCCTGTCCGACCGCCAGGACGAGGTGCAGACCATCAGCCAGGCGGCGGGGAAGATGTTGGGAAGCACCAACTCCGCAGCGGAGGAAGCGCAGTCCTTGCTGCGCAACACAATTAGGAAAACCCGAGCGGACTTGGCACACGGATACACGCATGGTCAGTCGGGCTTCTCCTGGACAGCGACCGCAGCGGGAGCAGCCGCAGGACTCAAGAAAGGGATAGTCGGCGCAGGGATCGGCGCGGTAGGCGCTGGACTCGTCAGCGGGTTGTGGGGAGACCACTTCCCGGACGACATCAAGGAAGCCCTCGACACCCGCCTGGACGACGCCGCGGGGAAAGCCAAAGCGGCACTTGGTGATGCCGACGACGACGTGGAGCGGTTCAACGCCACCGTTGCGGATTTCGGTGGCGCGACGCGCAGCGGGGAGGGTGTCCTCGACCGCGCCAAGAACGCCCTCGGGGACGTGTGGGGCAAGGTAACGGACGCTGTGGACGGCATCATTCCTGACCACATTCCTGGTGTTGGCGACGGCATCAACCCCCTGGGCAACCTCGGTGACATCGCAGCAAGCCCCCTGGGCACGTCACCGAGCACGGACAGTCCGAGTAACACGTCACCGAGCACGGACAGTCCGAGTGACACGTCCCCAGGGGCGCAGACGCCGACGACCGCGACACCAACAAGCCCCCGGGGCAATGTTCAGACCCCCAGCATGGGCACACCGTCCATGTCCAGCCCCCTGGGGTCTATGCAGACACCAAGCATGGGAACGCCCAGCGCGGCGACACCAACGTCCAGCATGATGACCCCCGCAGCGTTCGACTCGCTGATGGGCAACCAGCCCGAGGCGACACCTGAGCTGTTCGAGGGAACGGAAGTCCCCCTGGGCGATGAGGACACCGCCGCCGAGGACACGGATAAGTCTGACGACGACAAGGCTGAACTCACCGACCCCCAGACCGTGGACAGCACGGACGATTCTCCGGAGAAGTCCGACGACACTTCCGATGGCGAAGTGGTGACGGATGAGAACGGTGATCCCGTCACCACACCTGAACCCGCAGCGCCAGAGCCCACCGACGAGCAGAAGCGGACTGTACAGCTTCCTGACGGCAAGACGGTGACGTTCCCGAACGAGAAGCTGGCGGACATGGTTCGCACAATGGCAGCGTCCAACCCGGAGAACCCTGTTTCGCTGTACGACGCCGCCGACAGAGCTGGTTTCCAGCTCCCGCCGATGGGAACCGATATTGGTCAGCCAGTACCGCCAATGGACGTACAGCCAGGGGATGTTGTGAAGGGCGCGGACGGAACGGGAGTCGCTATCGGTAATGGCGAAGTGCTGATGGAGTCCGGCGAAGTGAAGCCAATCGAGGAAGTGGCGAAGGTTGACTCGGCGGGACACGGGATCTTCCGTCTGGAGACCACCGAGGCTGATGCTCCCGCACCAGCACCTGCCGCTGCGCCCGAACAGCCCGTGGTTCCACCACCAGCCGCGCCCGCGCCTGTGACGGAACAGCCCGCCCCGCCCGCTCCTGTGGTTGGTGACCCAGCACCAGCCGCGCCGCCAGTGACTGGTGACCCCCTCGACCTCCTCGCTGCTGTGTAAGTCCCCAGGGACGAGCCCCGATGCGTCCTATCGGACGCACACTTCTAGGCATTCCCTTGGGAAGGCACGACGCGGCGCGACCCTGTTAATCACGCCTGAACACGCCCGCGCAGCGCTTCCGTCACGTCCCCGTAGAACTGGATTTCCAGCACCGAGCGGAGCGATGCTCGGTGAATGAGCGAAAACGAAACCGAGACCGTTGATGAACTGACCGCCGACATGACTGGTCGATGGCTGGTAACCACCCAGGGCAGCACGCATGTGTGGGATCTCGACGCTTGGACGTACACCCGCCGACCTGGGCGGGGACGCGGAAACTTCCAGGGTGATGGTGTCCCGCAGCGCATCTGGTGCGTGAAGGCGTTTCCGAAAGTGGGCGAGAGTTTCTACGTCGCGTTGGACGACACCGCGACACGGGTACAGACCAGGGTGAGCACCGAGGTTGCCCGCATCGAGCGGCTCAGCGACCCGCAGCCCGACGCTGTTAAGCCCGTCTGAATAGGTGTCCCGAAAATGGTGTTTGGAGATGTCGGACAGCCGAGCGAAGCTCGTTCCATGAAGCCGTACCGCAACGCCGCGCTGTTCATCGGCTCGCTTCTAGCACTCGTAATCGTCAGTGCGGGAGAGGGGTTCACCGCCGAGTATGTGGTTTTCCTGGTCGTCGCTGGGCTGGGTGTTCTAGTCGTTTCCCTGTTGGTGCTGAAGGCACTACTGGACGACAAGGCGGGACGATGACGGGATACTGCCTGACCTGGTACCTGAACGGGACGCCCGTGTCTCACACGCTGCGTGATCTCACCTCGGATGCGCTGCTGGAAGCGGCTGCCGACATGGATCTGCCCTGCGACTGGTTCACGGACATGTTCGTCTACCGCACGTTGTATGCGATCTGCTACCAGCTGCTGTCCGACGATGAAGCCGAGGTGGAGCTGGGCGAGTGCGGAACCGTGGTGGTTGAGCGTGTCTGAGACCCTGCGGTACAACCCCGCCGCGTACACCGACGCCGCCGAAGGACACGTCTGGTGCCGCGTCACCGTCACGCTGCCTGATGGTGGAACCCGAACGGCGACAGGAGATTACCTGGACGCCGCGCCTATCCCCGTCCTCTGTTGCGGGATAGAGGAAGCCGCAAAGGAACTCGGTCTCCTGCACTACCTGGATGATGAGCGGCTGTACCTGAAGGTGTGCGCGGAGGTTGACCGCCAGCTCTCCTGGCGACCGCTGGTGCGGCTGTCCTGCCGCCAGTTCAGCATCCGACTCGACCTGGTGGAACCACAGTGAAGCCCCTCGAAATCCTAGACCGCGACAACAACGTCATCGCCGAATGGGACGTTGCGACATGGACGGGTGCCTGCGCTGACTACGCCCAGGAGCTGGGCAAGAACTACTCACCGATCCGTGTCGCCGCGCTGCTGGTGGAAACGGGCGGGGACACGGACATCGACCCGCATCCCGCCGCTGTGGGCTACGTGGAGACCATCCTGGCGGCTGCTCAGGAGCTGGATTCCATCACCGTTGGCACAACGCTTCGGAGGGCAACATGAGTCCGATTGTCACCGTCACCTTTGGCAACGTCTCGGCTAGGGGACGCTTCCTGAACCCGGACGGGACTATGAACATGACCAAGCTCCGAGACGCCCTCGACCTGCCCGACGAAGTAGACCTGGGGACGCTGAATTTCCTGGTGCCGCAGAGCATGTCGATTGCGGTGTCAACGAACACATGGACGCTGACCGTCAAGTTAGAGGAGACACGATGACCGCCCCGACTACCTGCCCGCTCCAGACCCGCAGCGAGTTCCCCTGGATGGACGCCTTCACCGTCAGCGACCCCGCTGGGCGGACTCTCACCTGGACGCGGACGAACCTCGCCACTGGCGTTTGGTCAGGGGACACGGAACTGTCCCGCTGCGCTGCCGCGCTCAGTGCCGCTCACGAACAGGCGAACACCTTCAACGCGGCGTGCTGGGCTGCCCAGGTGCTGCTTCCCGTCCCCGGGGAACTGGTGCTGGTGAACCGACTCGCGGGACGACCCCACAAGCGGGGTGTCATCTACGACTGCGGACACGAGCACAACACCTGGCACTCGGGGATCGCTGGATTCCTGACCCCGCCGACGCCGCGACCCGCGACCGTGACGGTGCCGAAGCCGCGCCGATGCTGCGGTGCGTACAAGAAGTGCCCGAAGGGGCTTTCCTGATGTCCCGCAAACGTTGCCTACAGGTACAGCGCCGCGCTGCGCGACGGTGTTGTGCTGACCTTAACGTTTGGGTTCCTGAAACCCTGTCCCGCAACGTGATTCCCGTTAATAGCGAGTCGGAGGGTTCTGAACCATGCTGATCGGATACGCCCGCGTCTCCACCGCCGACCAGAACGCCGACCTTCAGCTTCGGGCGTTAGAGGCTGCGGGCGTGGAGAAGGTCTACACGGATCAGGGTGTGTCCGGTTCCCTCGCATCCCGTCCTGAGTGGGACAAGTGCCTCGACATGCTGCGGGAGGGTGACGTTTTGTGCGTCTGGCGACTCGACAGGGCTGCCCGCTCCCTGCGTAATCTCCTCGACCTGGTTGAGCTTCTGTCCCAGCGCGGCGTTCACCTGCGGAGCTTGACGGAGAGCATCGACACCAGCTCGGCGTCGGGACGGCTGGTGTTGTCGGTGTTCGGCGCGCTTGCCGAATTTGAACGGGAACTCATCCGGGAACGCACCGCTGCGGGGCTGGAAGCTGCCCGTGCCCGTGGTGCCCGCATCGGGCGACCTGCTGCCGTCACCAGGGATCAGCTGGCACAAGCACAGACGTTGGTGTCAGCGGGTCACAGAGTTGGCGACGTTGCGAAGACGCTGGGCGTGGGGCGGAGCACGTTGTATCGGGCGCTTCGTGAGGACGCGGCGTAGTACCGCTTCGTTGGATGTCAGTCCGAGGCGCCGCGCATCACGAACTTGACGTGATCCACCGCGCGTTTCACCGCCAAGTCCTTGTTATGGGTGTAGTCGGGCGTCCACAGAATCGTCCCTTGAAGGCGGCTTAGGATCACCTGGGGGTCAACGAGTTCAGCCTTGATCAGTTCGGCGACGAATACGTGATCATGTTCCCGCCCTGCAAGGGCTTTGGACACGCAGAGGTCATGCGGTTCCAGGCAGAACCCTTTGACACCGTAGGACTGGTCGGAAAGCTCGGCGGTGAAATGCACCAGGCGGTTGTCCCAACCTTCTGGCAGTAACACCATGTCGCGGGAAATCGCCTCGATGTAGAAACCGTGCTGGTAGTCGAACTTCGATTCCTCGCCGAGGTGATAGTTGACGGTGTTGATGGCGTCGGCAATCTCCTCGCGAGTGGCATTGTTGACCAGCTCCCGCCACGGCGACACATCCATTTCGCGTGAACGTGTCACCACGGCAGGGAGCTGGGTTTCCGAGTAGCTACCCAGGATGGACTGTGAACCGAACACCACAACAAATGGCTCATGCAGTACACGACATGCTTCGGCGATCCCGAGGGCGAGCTGGTCAACCCTCACGCCGCGACGAGGGCGTTGCCATAGACAACCGCGCGACGCTGCTCACCAGTGAGCAACATCCCTAGCGGTGACACGGTGCGCAGGTACCCGCCGTACTCGCTGTCCTCCAAGACCATGTGAGACAGGGTGTCGAGGTCTCCACGTTGAAGGAGGCTCCGCCACCGCTCGATGCACTGCCTGTAAGGCTCTCCGAATGTATGTTCGGAGATGGTGTCCAAGCGATCAAGCAATCTGGGATCATTGAGCAGGGAGGGGTCACGACGCAGCACGCCAACCGCCGTCTGCTGCATCCGCATCTGGCGCTGGTACTTATTCATCGTTTTCACCTCCCTCATCAGTCGCCTACCAGACTAAACGAAAACTAGAGGAATCCCATACCAACGCTATACAGCGACCACAAGCCATCAACCCAGGATGTCGAAGAAATAGCTCTTGACCTGGCTCTTTTATGGAACATGTGCCGAACGCCTCTCTATCTCATCGCCCGGGAAACGGGAACCCAGGCGGGACACGACGTGCTCGGGGCATCCGAGTGCCAGCGGGGTGACGAACTGTGACACTGGACTCTCGCAGAGCGATTTCTCACGGAATCGCGAACGCTCGGGACGGTCAGCGTTGTATCGCACGCTGCGGGAGGACGCTGCGGCGTAGGTGTTCAGGGGACGTTAACGGCTCTCTGGGGACGTAGAGGTTCCCAGGTACAGCCCACGGGACTTCCTAGAAGGTGCCGCCGCTAGGCGGGCATGCAGGATCCTCACTACGTTCGGAACGGGGCTGTTCCAGTGGACTCACTGTTGGACAGAAACGTAGTCAGCCTCGGCGGCGCAACTCGGGCACAAGGTGCGATACCAGCCCGTGTTGACGTGCAGGGTTCCCGTCCTGCCGCAGGACTCACATGTCACCGCAGCCTTCTCCCGCGCCTTGAGCTTGGCGTCTCGAACTCTGTTCCAAGTCTCCGGACAGGCGCGGGTGGTGTATGTCCGCAACTCGCCGAATCTCTCTTTGATCTGGACGTACCGCAGGTCGGGGTCGATGGTGGCGAGTTCAGCGTCTAGCTCGATGAGGATCAGGTACCAACCCTTGCCTACGTCGATGAACGGGCTGTAGATCCGCGAGAACCGCCTCCGGATGTGGTCGAGTTCGTCTTCGGTCACGTCTTCACCACGTACTTCTGTTCAGCAGCGCAGGACGGGCACAGGGTGCGTAACCAGGATCCGCGCTGGCACAGGGTCGCGGTGTTGTCACCGCACATCTCACAGGTTTTCAGCGCCGCTTCCTCGGCATCACGGATGAGCTGACGGGCTTCCTCGTTGGTGTCGCTGGTGAGGATGACCGACAGCCGCCCGTACTTCTGGCTGATGGTGAGGTAGCGCAGCTCGGGGTCAGCTTCGGTCAACGCCGCGTCCAGGGTGATGAGCAGGGGACGCCAGCCCTCATCCACGCTGATGCCTGATGAGCAGCGCGCCCTGATGCTGTCGATGTCCATGAGCCGAGCTTCCCTCTGGACTCCGACAGGTGGGAAGCTCGGGCAGGGACGTGACGCTGAGCAGCGGGGGAGTGATCGGCTACCCTCGAACAGACCGCCGAGTCTGACTTGTTCAACGCAGCGTAACGCTAGTTCTGCGCTGTAAGCATCAAGATATTCGACGTTTATTCGACGTTTATGACATAGGTTCCCGCAGTCGAACTACCTGGCGATTTGCCGTTCTCGCTGGTCAAACCGCTGGTAGACCCCTGATTTCTGCGGTTTCCTGCGGTCTGTTGCGGGCGGCTTCTCATAACCCAGAGGTCGCAGGTTCGAATCCTGTCCCCGCTACTAGGTAGAACGGCCCTCGGAGGAGACTCCGGGGGCCGTTCTCATGGGGTTTGTGAACGCATTTGTGAACATTAGCCACGCTAAACGAGAGAGCGCACTCCTCCGGGGTGGCCTTCCGCGCCGGTCTGTGGCTTCCCTCGCAACTACGAGCGTGAGCTGACCGCGAGTGGTCTGCTCGGCCTCGGTGAGCGGGTTGGGTGTCGCTGTCGCCGGCGGCACAGATGGTCCACGGCGAGCGCATTGAGGTACTTCCGCAGGCGCGACGACGAGAGCAATTAACGAAACGAAACGACGAAACGAAACGACGAAACGAAACGAAACACCGTGGCGGCAGGACGGTATGGGCCAAGCCCAATGTCGTAGGCACTGGTGCTGTCCGATCCACTACTTTCTTGAGAGTGTTCCGCGAATACCTGAGTGATCCGGATTCGGCGGATTTTCCATGACCGTCTGAGAGTGCGGCGTCCTCCGGGATGCCGGCGATGGTGCCCTCGGGGTTATGTAGGACCCCTGCCGGCGGCGTCTTGTCGGAGGCGTGTGCGACTCTGTTGCCGTTCGGCCAACGACCCCTAGTCGGATCGTCAGACGCGGGGGCCGATGACATGGCAACATTCTTGGCGGTGAGAGGGCGCGTTTGATGGACAACAATCGAACCGGACGGCCGGGACCGCAGAGGCCACACGACTATTTCTACAGCGTTCCCGACCACACCGACACGCTTCCCGACTACACCATGCGGGCCCGCGAGACCGGAGAGCGCATCGCTGTCACCCGGCCCTTGGCGCACAACGGCCGGGTGTTCTGGAAGCTCACTGACACCGATAGTGAAGAACTCGTCTGGCTCGCATTCACCCGGCCAGATGCGCGTTCGGCGCTGGCCCGGCGCAAGGTGTGGACACTGATCCCGCACCTGCAGGAATTCTTGGCTAACTGGTTCGTGAGCGTCGACCACGTGCGCACCGATCAGCGCCAGTGGGTACATACAAACATCGACGTTGACGAGGCACGCGAACTGGCTCTGTTGGCGCCGCAACCGCAAGCCGAGGACATCAAGCGGATCACCCGACCCGAAGCGGTCCTGACCATCGACGACATCGATCGGCTCAAAGTGACGACAGTACTTGGCAGGGGGACGGCTCAAGCGTTGAAGGCTCGGCGATGACTCGGATGGACAAACAGAAGTTCCAAGCCTGGGCGTACGACGACCTGCTCGCCAACACCACCCGCGGCGTGCTGGCCGAGTACATCGTGGCGACAGCACTCGGCATTGATGAGGTGAAGCGCGTCGAATGGCACAGTCACGACCTCGACGTCGACCTCGACGGTGTCAAGGTCGGGGTGGAAGTGAAATCGGCTGCCTACGTGCAATCGTGGGAGCAGACCCGACCCTCGGTGATCGAGTTCGGCATTGGTCCGGCAAAGGGCTGGGACGCCCACACCAACACCTATGCGCCCAGTGCGAGGCGAAGCGCCAAAGTGTACGTCTTCTGCCTGCTGAATGGCTCGATTGGCGAACCGGTCGATCCGCTCGACGTCAGGCAATGGACGTTCTATGTGATGCCCACGAGCGAACTTAACCGAAAAGTTCCGGAGCAGAAGAAGATTAGGCTCGGACCGCTGCTAGCCCTTGGGCCGAGGCAGTGTTCCTTCGACGAACTCAAGACCGCCATTCATGCGGCTGCAGGGTTGAACGGGCTCTCGGGCGGAGCGTAGTTGGCGAGCAACAGCCTATGGGTGCTAGGCCCCCAGTCCATGAACGGCGCGCGCGTGCAGCTTGTTTTGCCGACGAAGGCGGCGAGCATCGAGCGCTTCCTCGGCCCCAAATCGGGTCAACCAGGAGACGGCCCAACGTCATGCACGAGTGGCGGCGGCTTCGGAAACGGATCTCGGCCGACGCGCCAATAGCCGCGGTGGTCCTCGTACCACATGCCCGTCGAACTCTCGCCGGCTTCAATCCGCACGCTGTGGCACCCGCGGTCATGCAGGACACCAATCGCGTGGAGCACCATGCGTTCACGCGATGGGTCCTAGCCGTGAATAACGACGACGGTCATCGTCCTGAGCGGCCCGGCCGCGGCCACGCGTCTCGCCCCGGGGGTCTGGGTCTGCAACCAATAGTGGTCGCGGCTCCTTTACCGCCCGACCCCGCCGCGGTGAGGGCAGGTGGGTGGACGACACGACCCGAAATTGTCGTGCGCTTGTCGGGCTCGTGTGTCATTCTGTACGGCTGCCCACACGAAGGGAGCCACAGACGGTGTGACAGTACGAGGAAAGGTACGGACGTGGAGGACGACAATCAGGAAGAATTAGATCGGGTACGAAGCTGGGTCGACCGGCTGGAGAAGTTTGCCTGGGCGTTAGGCGACATCGACGGCGACAGCGCGACCGATTTTGCCAATAACGCACTTGAGGCTCTGCAGGCCGTGGTGATGCCGCACATCGTCGCGTCTCGGACGCCCGCGATGCTGCTGGCGCTGGAAGCCGTCGTCGCAGTAACGCAGGCGACGACCGACGTGATCGTAGACTGGGCAGACACGCCTGACGTGCGAGATAGATACTCCCGCGCCACTGCCCACGCGCACCTGAAGGCTGCGCTGGACGATGTGTTGTCTGGTAGCAAGCGTTGGCTCACTGAAGGTCTGCCCGCAACCGACGAGGTTGAGCAGCGCATTGCCGGCGCGGCCAAGCAGATGCAGGAAGCGATGGAACTGCTGGGGAAGCTTAACGCCGAACTTGAGGCACAGGACGCAGAGGCCGCAACAGACCCATACGGCGCGATCCTGATCCATCTGGACCCCAGCCGCTCCGACGCCCCAATTTTCGAGAAGGTGTGTTCGTTGACTGAAGACGACCACAAGCGGTATCGCGATGCGTACGAACGGCTTCGGAAGATGTTGGACAGTGAGCTACTGGGACACATATCCGATGAGAGCGACAGGTTTCTGGACCAGCTGGTCTCGATACTTAAAGACCTGCAGGACAATAGGATCGGCATCTTCGATGAAGATGCGTGGGATGAGCACAGGCGCCAAGTGCGGTCCGCGCTGATTAGCTTCACCAGCGCCCTACAGAGCCATGAAGATCAAACCCTTCGCGCAGTGCGCGAAACCTTCGCCCGCAAAACACCCCAGGAACAGGCCGTACTCGCGCTGTTCACCGAACTGAAGGCGACCTCGTTTGAGTACCGTTGGCTGCTCAAGATGCGCGATGCCTTGCTGCACGGAGACATCAACGCTTTCAAGTACGACTTCGCCGCGCGTCTCAAGGGGGAGAACGCCGTCAACGTGTACATGGATCGTCGGTACATGTTCGAGTTCACCAAGGAGGAACGGGGAAAGCCCTGGCTGAAGCGTGACGAGTTGGAAAACATGACGTCTGACCCCGGCGTGCTGGACATGATCAAAAAACTTCAGCCGCTAATGGGGCCGTTGCAGGAGAAGCTGGACCGAGTCCTATATCCCGATGCCGGCGTAGACGCTGCGACAATACGGGAGTTCTTGGCTCGGTATCCGGAAGGTGCAGAGGGATACCGGGCGTTGCAGAACGGACCCGGCTTCACGCGTAGGAACATGTGCCCGCCTCTGAGCCCCCTTGCTCCGCGTGTGCTTGCGTTCGCCGACGGCTTCCAGGGCTGGGAAGATTAGCGGCTCTTCAGAATTGACGGTGTAGTTGGGGTCTGAATCCGCCGGCTTCCAGGAGTGATCTGGCGATGTAGTTGGTGAGGTTGCGAAATCCTAGGGCCGATCCGCGCAGGTGCTCCAGGCGGCCGTTGATCGCTTCGGTCGGACCGTTGGAGGTGCCGGGTCGGTCGAAGTAGGCCAGGACGTCGGCGGCGCGTTTGTTCAGTGTCCGTCCGAGGGTGATGAGTTCCTGCAGGGGCTTGGGCACGCTGGCGCTGAGGGTGCCGATCAGCGTTGACATGAGTGCGCGGCCCGTCTTGCGGTCGGGGTGTCGGTAGGCGGCCACGGTGCGCTGATACATCGTCCAGGTGGCTTCGACCTCGGCGTGGGCGTCAACGGCGAACAGTGCCTGCAGCCGGGCTTTCTGTTTGTCGGTGAGCAGATCAGCTCCGGTGTGCAGGGTCCGCCGCGATCGGTAGAGCGGGTCGGTTCTTCGGCCGCGGTGCCCGCAGGTGGCCAGTTGGACCCGGCGCCGGCACTCATCGAGGGCGTTGCCAGCCAGCCGGACCACATGGAAGGGATCCATCACCGCCACTGCCTCGGGTAGCTCTTCGGCGGTCGCGGTCTTGAAACCCGTGAAGCCGTCCATGGCAACTACTTCCACGCGATCACGCCATTGTTCGGGCCGCTCGGCCAGCCATTGTTGGAACGCTTTCTTGGAGCGTCCCTCGACCATGTCCAACAGCCGCGCCGGACCGGTCCCGTCGCGTACGGGGGTCAAGTCGATGATGACGGTGACGTACTTGTCGCCGCGGCGGGTGTGGCGCCACACGTGTTCATCGACGCCGATCACTGCCGCACCGTCGAAGCGGGCCGGATCGGCGATGAGGACGCGACGGCCTTCGGCGAGCACCGCGTTGTTGGCGGTGTTCCACGACACCGCGAGTCCTTCGGCGACCCGGGCCACGCTCAGGTGCTGGCAGACAATAGCTTTCAGCGCCCACTGCAGAGCGCGACGAGACAACGATGCTCGCGGCTCAGCGGCCTTACTGGCGTCTTGGCGCCATACATGAGCACAGCCGGCGCAGCGGTAGCGGCGGACGGTGACCAGCAGCGTGGTGGGTCGCCACCCGAACGGTTCGTGGGCCAATTGCCGGGTAACCGTGTCACGCGGGCTGCCTTCCTCCCCGCAGCGCCGACACCAGCGATCGTCCTCGATGATCCGACAGGCCAGCATCGCTCGGTCAGGCTCAAGCCGCTGTCCGGTCACCTCCAGACCGAGCTCGGCGAGGCGGCAGAACGTGGTCAGGTCAGGGCAGGCGAAGGTAGCGTCAGGCACGTCGAGGTCTTTCGGATGGGCGGCGTAGGAACCTCCATCATCGGAAGACCTCGACCCCTACCGCGGCAACGACGCGCCAGCCACCACTACACCCTCAACTGCGAAGAGCCTTGTCGGCTCTTCCTGATTCAGAGTGCGTTGATCCGATCCTGAAGTTGGCCGGAGTGGATCAGGGCTCGGATGATGTAGTGGTTGAGGTTGCGGAATCCCAGGGCGATGCCGCGTAGGTGTTCCAGGCGGCCGTTGATGGCTTCGACGGGGCCGTTGGAGACGCCGACGTCGAAGTAGGCCAGGATCTCGCGACGGCGTTTCCATAGGCTGCGGCCCAGCTGCGCCAACTCCTCCAGACCCTTGGGCAGCCCGGATCGGATCCGTTTGAGGCACTTGAACATCGCCAACTTGCCCGCCCGCCGGTCGGGGTCGGCGTAGGCGCCGATCAAGTCCTGGTAGTAGCAGGCGGTGACCTCCACCGCTGCGTGCGCATCATGGGCGGCAAGGGCCTTGTCCAGCTTGGCTTTCTGCTTGTCGGTGAGCAGCTCAGTTCGGGTGAGCAGAATCCTCCGGATTCCGAACAGCGGGTCACCGGTGCGGCCGCGATGACCGCAGGTGTCCTGCTGGATGCGCTGGCGGCATACAGTGAGTTTGTCTGCTGCTAAGTGGATTACGTGAAATGGATCCATGACGGCCCGTGCTGCGGGCAGGGCATCGGCGGTGGCGGTGCGGTAGCCGGCGAACCCGTCCATCGCCACCACCGTGACTCGGCTGCGGAAGTTCGCCTCGCGGGCGTTGAGCCAGCCCTTGAGGACCTCGGCGGAGCGCCCTGCGACCATGTCGAGCAGCCGGGCGGGGCCGGTGCCGTCGATGACCGGGGTCAGATCGACCAGCACGGTCACGAAGTCCGGGTCGCCCTGGCCGCGGCGGTGTTTCCACTTGTGCTCATCGACCCCGAGGTAGCGGACTCCGGCGAGATGGGCCGGGGAGCCGAACACCAGCTCACGCGCCAACTCCGCTGCCACGATGTTGACGGTGTTCCAGCTCAAGCCCAGGGCTTTGGCGATCGCTGCCACTGACATCTTGTCGATCGCCAGCCGCTGCACAATCCAGCGGGCGCAGCGGCGGGTCGTCGACGCTTTCGGTGCGGCGACCCGGTCGGTGCGCTGCCGGAAGATCGTCACCGCGCAGCCGTCGTTGCCGCAGGTGAACCTCGGTACGCGGACCCGCAACCGGGTCGGATGCCCGACGACGGGTAGGTCGGTCAGGACTCGTTCAACGTGATCACGCAACCCACCGGGCTGGCCGCATTTCGGGCAGGTCGGATCGTGTTCGACCGGCCGGCAATCGATCCAGGTCAGCTCCTTGGCGATCGCCGCGCCGGTGATCGCCACCCCCAACTCGACCGTTCGGCAGATGGTGTCAGCAACAAGGCACGTAGGCTCAGACATTGGGTCCTGTGGGTGGTCGATAAGTGTGTAGGAACTCTCATCCTCACACCCCAGGGCCCGCCTACATCCCCAGCCTCACCGCGTCAGCGCCACACCCCGCCACGCACTCCCAAACCGGAAGAGCCGATTTGTCTCTCGCATGCCCGGCGACCACTACTCGGTTGTCGTGCACGGTGACCTCGCGAACGTTCAGGTCGACGTCGGGCCATCGAAGGCCGCAGATCTGCCCACGACGTATGCCGGTCGTGAGCTCCAGCAGAAAGAGAGCAGCGAATCGGTCGTGGCTGACCGCGCGGAGGAACTTCTGTATGTCCTCTGGGTTCCACACGGTGCGTCGCGAGCGGGAGCGCTTCGGTGGTCGAACGTTCGCCGCTGGATTGTGAGCCTTGTACTTCCACGCGACGGCATCAGCCATCGCTCGATGGATCATGGCGTGAACGTTTCGAACGGTCTTTGGCGCCAGTCCGGGATCCACCCTTGTCGGAAGGATGCCGCTCTTGTATCGCCGGACAGCGGCGCGCGCGGCGTGAATCGTTGTGCCACAGGCGTCGGCGACTTCGCGCGGCGTCGGCGACTCTCCGTCGATCGCATGGCGACGCCAATAGCAGTACATTTCGTAGTTTCGGTCTTGCTTGATCCGGCCTTCGATCAGCAACTTCGCGTAAAGCCGCAGCAGCTCTGGCTCATCAAGCTGCTGGAGCTTTACGTCCCCGATATGCGGCACGACGTAGCTTTTCGCGTAGTCCCTCCAGTTCTGCCAAGTCGTCGCGTCCATCGATGCCTCAACGGCGGTGAACCACTCGTCCAGAAATTGAGTCACCGTGCGCGTGGATGGTCTGTCTGTGATCGTCTATAGGTAGTCCGTTTCGGCGGGGTTTTCCTGCCAGCTGCGCGGCTGGTTTCCTGCCATTTCAGCGGTAAGAATCCGGCCAGTCGGTGCTGCGGTGGTGTGTCCCTTCGTAGGTTCTCTCGCGGTGCTGCTGCGGTTGTGCAGCGGCTCGTGGAAGGGGAGAACCGGAAAGCAGATGACGATAGCTATGACGATGCAAGAACAGATCCGGAAGCTCGACGCTGCCGGTGTTTCGGCCCGCCAGATCGCCAAGGATCTGGGGATCTCCCGCGACTCGGTCGCGAAATACATTGCCGTGCAGGATTTCTCACCGAAGCCGCCGGTGATTCATCGGCGTCCGGGTGCTTCGGTGCTGACCGGGTTCACGTCGGTGATCGATGAGTGGCTGGCCGAGGATGAGGGTCGGCCCGCAAGCAGCGCCACACTGCCCAGCGGGTCTGTGACCGGCTGGTCGCCGAACACGGGTATGGGGGGTCGTATTCGGCGGTGCAGCGCTATGTGAAGGCCTACCGGGCCGCGCGCCGCAGCGCGCGGCAGGGGTTCTCCGAGTTGGTGTGGCCGCCGGGGGTCGGGCAGGTCGACTTCGGGCAGGCCCAAGCGGTGATCGCCGGGTGATGCAGGTGCTGCACGTGCTGGTGGTCACCTTCCCGCACTCCAACATGCGCTATGTCCAGGCCTATCCGGGGGAAACTGCTGAGAGCGTGTGCCATGGCCTGCGGGTGATCTTCGAGCACATCGGCGGCGCGGCGCGGGAGCTGATTTTCGACAACGCCGCCGGGGCGGGGCGCCGTCGCGGGGAGAAGGTCGTCGAATCGACGCTGTTTGGGGCGTTCCGCGCGCACTATCGGTGTGCGGCGCGGTACTGCAACCCGTATTCCGGGCATGAGAAGGGCAGTGTGGAGAACGCGGTGGGGTTCTTGCGCCGCAACCTGATGGTCCCCGAACCCCGGGCCGAGAGCTTGTCCGGGCTCAACGCGATGCTGCTGGCCCGCTGCGAGGAGCTCGCCGCCACGGGGCATTACCGCAAGCAGACCCCGATCAGTGAACTGTTTGACGCCGACCGGGCCGCGCTGCTGGCGCTGCCCGGTGTCGGGTTCGACCCGGTGCGCTATGTGGCGCGGCGCACCGACAAGACCGGCAGTCTGCTCGTCGAGGGCCGTTCCTACTGCGCCGGGCCGGCGATGGCCGCCCAGACGGTCACCGTCGGAGTGCGTTTTGACCGCATCGAGTTCCTCGATGCCCACGGCCACCCGGTGATCTCATTGCCGCGGGCCTACACCAACACCACCGAGACGGTGTTCGACCCGGTGGCACTGTTGCCGCTGCTGGCGGCCAAGCCCGGCACCTGGGGCAACCCCGGTCCGCGCCCTGGTCAGCGACCCGGTGCGGGACTGGCTCGACGCCGCCGCCGTCCGGGAGCGCCGTGACATGCTCGCCGCGATCCACGCGGCGGCCGGCCCAGCGGGCTTCGGCAACACCATCATCGCCGCGGAGACCGTCATCGCCACCGGCGCCGCGGAACCAGCCGCGGTCGGCATGCTGGCCCGGCGCATCGCCGCCGGCGCCGAACCCCTGGCCTCGGCCGTGGACCTGAGCGTCTACGACACCCTCGCCATCGCCGAGGCCACAGCACTGGACCAAACCGCGATGGCCGCCGCTGACGCCGGGCAGGTGTCGGCGTGAGCGCGGTCAGCGTCGCCGATGTCGTCGCCGCGGGCCGGCAGGCGTATCTGACCGTGGCGGTGCTGCAGGAATGGGCGACCAAGGCCACCCGCGCCAGCGTGAGTATCTCCACGGGATGCTGACCGCGGAGAACGACTCCCGGGCCCGTTCCCGGCGGGCCCGGCTGCTGACCGCCGCCCGGCTGCCCGCAGCCAAATCCCTCGACGGCTACGACTGGACCGCCGTCGGGTTCCCCGACGGCTACGGACGCCAGCAGCTCGCCGACCTGGAATTCCTCGACCACGCCCAAGACCTGATCCTCTTCGGCGATGTCGGGACCGGCAAACGCATCTGGCCACCGCCTTGGCCGCCGAAGCCTGCCAGCGCGGCATCCCGGCCCGCTACTTCACCACCTCCAGCCTGGTGATGACGCTGCGCCGCGCCAAAGACACCGGCCGCCTCGACCGGGAGCTGGCCACCCTCGCCAAAATCCCGCTGCTGGTCCTCGACGAACTCGGCTACCTACCGATCGACCCCGAAGGAGCGCGGCTGCTGTTCCAGGTCATCTCCGAGGCCTACGAAAAACGCAGCCTCATCATCACCACCAACCTTGAATTCTCGAAGTGGGGAACGGTGTTCGGAGACGACAACATGGCCGCGGCGATCATCGACCGCCTCGTGCACCACGGACGGCTCCTACGCTTCCGCGGCGACTCCTACCGCGTCAGCCACGCCCTCATGAAATGACCCCACCCACCGGACCAGGAAAACCAACAGCGATGACCGAACACCCTACGCCCACCTCGGCGTCCCCGACGCCACCGAACGAGACCGCCTCAACACCGCGATGCTCACCGGCGACGGCGAATCCGACTTCTACGACGGCACCGGCCGCCCCGCGCCCTAGCCCGACAACTTCGACGATTGGAGCCCCGCCACCAGCCCCCACCGACACCGAACCCCCACCAGCCACCCTTCTGACCCACCCCCTCCGACCACAAATCCACAGTGCCGCAACACAATCCGACCATGACCCAGCCCATCGCCCAACCGCAGCGCTCACATGGCCGGAAATCCCAACAACATGGCCGGAAAATTAGCGCTCAAACGGCCGGAAACCTATTGACAAAACACAAGCAGCGCACGGTCGAGGGCTGAACCACCCCGGGTTTGATGCACACTTGGTTACTGGTGTGCAGCCGCGGATTGGGCTGTGTTTTGAGCGTAGTGGATCTGCTCGTATTCGATGGGTGGGATCCGGCCGAGGCGGTGCATGATCCGGTCGGTGTTGTACCAGCTGACCCAGTCGGCGGTGAGCAGTTCCACGTCGGCCAGTCGGCGCAGCGGGCCGCGGCGGAACGGGGAGTCCGCTCGGACGGCCTCGTGCTTGTACAAGCCGATGGTGGTCTCGGCCAGTGCGTTGTCGTAGGCGTCGCCGACCGAGCCGATCGACGGGATCAGCCCGGACAGGGCCAAGGTCTCCCCACAGCACACAGAGGTGTACTGCGAGCCCGCATCCGAGTGGTGAATCACCTTGCCCTGCAATGGTTTACCCTCACGTTCGCGGAGTTGTGCCGCGTGCCGGATCGCTCGACGCACCAACAGGTCGCTCTTGCTCGTCGAACATGCCCAGCCCACGATCCGCCCGGCGTAGGCGTCGATGACGAACGCGGTATAGACGAACATCCCGCACGCCAGGCGCACGTAGGTGAAATCGGCCACCAGCAGCACGCTGGGCGCGGGCGCCCCGAACTGGCGATCGACCAGGTCGGCCGCGCGCTCGGCGGCGGGATCGGCGATCGTGGTGCGGACCTTGCGCCGGCGGGTGACCCCGCGCCAGCCGTTGGCCCGCATCAACCGCTCCACCGTGCAGCGGGCCACCTCGATGCCCTGACGCCGCAGGGTCGCCCACATCTTCACCGCCCCGTACAACGACTCCGGGGCGCGTCGGCCCGCCTGATCAGGCTCGTAGTAGCCGGCCAGCACCCCGGTCAGGGCGATATCGGACAACGCACGCTTCGACGGCGGCCGTTTCAGCCAGGCGTGGAACGTTCTCGGGGCAATCTGGCAGCCGTGCTCGGTGAGCACGCGGCAGATCGGAGCGACCCGAACCGAGCGCGATGCTCGGCGATGAACGCACAGATCAACGGTGTCGCGGGTCGCTCTCCCGCACGAAGAAACTTGTCGCCGCCTTCAAGATCTCGATGGTCTCCTCAAGCTCACGGTTCTTGCGTTTGAGCTCGCGCAACTCCCGTACGGCATCGGAGGACACCCGTCACGCTGGCCGGTGTCGACCTCGGCCTGGTTGACCCACCGACGCAGCGATTCATACGACACCCCCAACCGCTTGGCCACCGCGCTGATACACGCCGTGCGGGTGTCGTACTCCTCGGCATGGTCGATGACCAACCGCACCGCCCGGGCCCTGAACTCGTCGTCGTACTTCTTCGGCATGATGCGCCTTACCTTCCCTCGAAAGAAGGTGTGCATCAAACCCGGGGTGGTTCAGGCACCGGGCTGCGCTGGCTGCGGGTCGACCACACCGGCAACCGCACCCGCTCGGTGGAGGAAGCCGAGGTGATTGCCGCGGAGTTGACGCGGCTGATGGGAAGCGCCTGGACCAACCACGACAGCGCCACCCAGCCACTGCGGCCCAACGACTTCATGATCGTGGTGCCCTACAACGACCAGGTGAAAACCATCCGCACGCGCCTCAATCAGGATCCGGAACTGGAGGCGGTCGAGGTCGGCACGGTCGACAAGTTCCAGGGCCGGGAAGCGGCGGTGGTGTTCTTCAGCATGGCGACTTCCACCGGTGGCGACATGGTCCGCGGGACGGACTTCCTGTTCTCCCGTAACCGCCTCAACGTCGCCGTGAGCCGTGCCCGCTGCCTGGCCTACCTGGTGTGCACCGACGCGCTGCTGGATACCCGAGCCGGGACCGTCGAGGACATGCGGTTGATCGGCACGCTCAACGCGTTTGTCGAGGCGTGCGGGGGCGCGTCGGACTCCGGCGGGGCGTGAGCCGTGGCGACCGTCGATTCGTGGCGGGGCGGCGGGGCGATTCCGGGGTCCTCGTCAGCTAACGTGCGCCGCATGGATCAGGGGATATATGAGTCGCTGCTCACCGAGCGACTGGCCGCCGAACTTGCCGGCGCCGAGGGGGTTCTGCCCGGCTACGACACCGTCGACGACACCGAACAGCCCCTGGCACTTGCTCGCCACCTGGCGCCGATCATCGAGCACTCGATGCGGGGCTTGCGGTCCGTCGAGGACCGACAGCAGCTGGTGAGGGACATCCTCGCGGTGCTCCCCGATGCCGAGGCGCCTGAGCACGCCCTGCACCCGCACCTGCCTGGCCGCATCAGTCGACTCGACCAAATTGTTGCCGCCCGTGATGGTGGCGCCCAACGGTTGCCGCGGCCAGCGACCCCATTTTCAGACGCCGCGCTGATGACCAACGCGCGTAACGAGCCGAACTTGGCCGCCGAACTGCGCGCGGAACTGGCTACCGCCGATCACGTTGATCTGTTGTGTGCCTTCGTGAAATGGCATGGGCTTCGGGTGCTGGAAAACGAGCTCAAGCTACTGCGGGAACGCGGTATTCCACTTCGGGTGATCACCACGACCTATCTCGGTGCCACCGATGCCCGTGCGCTAGACGCTCTGGTCAACGAGTTCGGGGCCGAGGTGCGGATCAACTACGAGACGGACCACACCCGGTTGCACGCCAAGGCCTGGCTGTTGCGGCGCAACACCGGCTTCCACACCGCCTACGTCGGGTCCAGCAACCTGTCGCACGCCGCGTTGGTCGACGGCTTGGAATGGAATGTTCGGCTTTCCGCAGTTTCCACCCCTCACCTGTTGGAGAAGTTCCGCGCCACGTTTGACTCCTATTGGACCAACCGGGCATTCGAGCTCTACCGCCCCGAGGACGATGGCGAGCGCCTGACGGTTGCCCTCGAAGTTGCCTCGGGAACACGGCAGCGCGACACCACCGTCATCACTCTGTCCGGGCTGGAAGTCACACCGAAGCCCTTTCAAGCGGAGATCCTGGAGCAGCTCGATGCGGAGCGCAGCTTGCATGACCGTCATCGCAATCTGGTCGTCGCGGCGACCGGGACCGGCAAGACGGTCGTCGCGGCGTTGGACTACCGGCGATTGTTAGCGTCCGCGAACCGGGACCTGCGCCTGCTGTTTGTCGCGCACCGCAAGGAGATCCTGCAGCAGGCCCGGCGGATGTATCAGGAAGTGCTCACCGACGCCACGTTCGGGGAACTGCTGGTTGACGGAAACACACCCACCCGCTGGACGCATGTCTTTGCCAGTGTCCAATCGCTTTCGGCAGCACGCTTGGCCACCCTGGACCCGGCGCACTTCGATGTCGTCGTCATCGACGAGTTTCATCACGCCGAGGCGGCCTCCTACCGCCGGTTGCTCGACCATGTGCGACCCAAAGAGATGCTCGGTCTGACCGCCACTCCTGAGCGCTCTGACGGCACCGATGTCCGCAGCTTCTTTGGTGGTCGGGTAGCGGCGGAGCTGCGCCTGTGGGACGCCCTGGAGCAGGACCTGCTGTGCCCATTTCAGTACTTCGGAATCTACGACGGAACTGATCTTGCCCGGATCGCCTGGCGGCGTGGCAGCGGGTACGACTCGACGGAACTGGGCAATCTTTACACCGCCGGCGATGCGCGCACCCGCATCATCGTGAAGGAGCTTGTCGACAAGGTTGGCGACGTTTCTTCCATGCGTGCCTTGGGATTCTGCGTATCGGTCGCCCATGCCCACTACATGGCCGCGCGATTCAACGAAGCGGGAATCAGCGCGACCGCGGTGTCGGGCGACTCGTCGAGTTCGGAACGGGAGCAGGCCCTCGCGGCACTGCGGAGACGCGAGATCAAGATCGTGTTCGCCGTCGACCTGTTCAACGAGGGTCTCGACATCCCCGACGTCGACACCGTGCTGTTCCTCCGCCCCACCGAAAGTGCGACGGTGTTTCTGCAGCAGTTGGGGCGTGGGTTGCGGCTGGCGCCAGGCAAGACGGTCCTGACGGCCTTGGACTTTGTCGGGCATCAGAACAAGGACTTTCGATTCGACCTGCGGTTCCGTGCCCTAACCGGCGTCGGCGGGAAACAGTTGCAACGCCAAGTTGAGCGGGGTTTTCCGTTCCTCCCTTCGGGCAGTCAGATCGTGTTGGACTCCGTAGCGCAAGACATTGTGCTGGACAGCATCAAGCAGCAGGTGGCGCCGCGGCGCGCCACACTGATCGCCGAGGTGCGCGATCACCCGGACCGCAGCCTTGCCGGTTACCTGGACAACTGGGGCCGTGGTTTAGCAGATGTCCTGAGGAAAGACCGATCCTGGACATCCCTATGCCGCGATGCCGGAAAGCTGAGCCCAGAGCGGGGGCCGTTGGAAGCCGATCTGGTCAAGCGGGTTCGGGCTTTCGCCCACGTGGACGACCCGGTGCGGCACCAGTGGTATCGCAGATTGCTGGCTGGCGAGCAGCCGCAGAGCGAACTCGAACTGCGGGTCGCCGCGATGTTGTTCTTCTCCCTGTTCCCGAACGGCGGCGAATTCGATAGCGCGGCGGCGGGACTTGCGGCCCTACGCGGCGAGGCCATCGTGGACGAACTCCAGCAGGTCGTCGGCATCGCCTTCGATGCCGCGCGGCGGAGCACCACCGGACTGGGGTTCCTCGATGCCGAACTCGCTGATGTGCCCCTGCAATTGCACGCCAGCTACCTGCGCGAGGAGATTCTCGCCGGGTTGGGCTGGGCGTCGCAGAAGCGAACTCCAGCGACGATGCGTGAAGGCGTGGCGTGGTGTGAGGGCGTCAACGCTGACGCGTTCCTGATTACGCTGAACAAGTCCGACCGCGACTACTCACCCACGACGATGTACCGCGATTTCGCGCTGAGCCCCGAGCTGTTCCACTGGGAGTCGCAATCAACCACGTCGGATACCTCGCCGACTGGGCGGCGGTACATCAATCACCGGCAGGGTGGCTCGCGGATTCTGCTGTTTGTGCGGGCGACGAAGACGGATGCCTTCGGTCCCGCGCCCTACGTATTTCTCGGGCCGGCCGACTACGTGACCCACGAGGGATCCCGGCCGATGGCGATTACCTGGCGCCTACATCGACCCATGCCCACCGAGATCTACCTTGGCGCGCGTGCGGCGGTTGCTTGAGCGGTGCTTCGTGTGTCGGCGCGATGCTGATCGCAACTGCATCCTGCGTGATGCAGTGGGGTATCGCCACGCTCGTGCGTCCGTTCAACCTCTTTGTCGGAGGCATGGTCTAACGTCAGTTTCGACTCATCAACAAGGGGGGGATCCGGATGCGTCGACTGATTTTGTTGACGGTTGCCACGGCCGTGACGCTGGCGGGGTGCGGCAGCGAGCAGGCCGACAGTTCGCCGTCGACCGTGACGGTTCGGGAGACCGTCACCTCGGTCGCGGCCGCACCGACGGAGGACACCGAGGCGCCGACCTCGGTGGTGGTGCCGACCTCGGCGCCGACGCGGAGTTGGACGATGCCGGATCTGACCGGACGGAATCTGCAGGCGGCGCAGGACGCCATCCAGGCGCTGACCAATGACGAGGTGTTTTTCACCAGCTCGACCGACCTCACCGGCCGGGGGCGGAACCAGGTGCTGGACCGCAACTGGCAGGTGTGCACGTCCACGCCGGCGCCCGGGGCGACGTTCACCAAGGACACCGCGATCAATTTCGGTGTGGTTCGCGTCGACACCGAGCGCTGCCCGTGACCGAGGTGGCGTCGGCCGGACTTGTCGGTGCCGTCGGTATAATGGACATAGCTTCACGAGTTGCCGTCGCAAAGCTCCGACTTGATGGCACGCCAACCCCACGCTCGTTGGGTGGCTCGGATGACGAAGCGGCCGACCCCGACCGGGATCGGCAAGAGCGCCTCCCGACGGAGGCCCGACCCTTCGGGAGTCCGGCAATGTCCACGATTCACTTCCGCGGTTCCTAGGAACGCGCCACCCGGTGCACCCGATTGGTGCCCGCCGGCCACGCGAACCCGTGCCGCCACTCCGGTGGCGGTACGGGTCCGTCAGAAATTCAATGCAGTGAAGGGGGATGAACATGACACACAACAAATTTGACGGCTACGACATCATCGGCGACATCCACGGATGCGCGACCGAGCTGGAGTCACTGCTGACCCGGCTGGACTACCGCCAGGGCGACGACGGCGCCTACCGGCATCAGAGCCGGCAGGCCCTCTACGTCGGCGACCTGATCGACCGCGGACCCGAGCAACTGCGGGTGCTGCGGATCGTCAAGGACATGGTGGACGCCGGCGCCGCCCAAATGGTCCTCGGCAACCACGAATTCAACGCGATGGCCTATCACACCGAGGATCCGGCCAAGCCCGGAAAGTACCTGCGCCCGCACGGCGACCCGGAAAACGGGTGGTCGGAGAAGAACGAGCGCCAGCACAAGGCGTTCGTGGGGCAGGTCCGCGGGAAATACCGGAAGCGTCACCTGAAGTGGTTCTGGACCCAGCCGCTGTGGCTGGACCTCGGCGAGATCCGGGTCGTGCACGCCTGCTGGCACCCGGACTCGATCAGCCTGCTGGAGAGCGCCCTCGGCGGCGACCGGTTCCGCACCGTCGCCCAGCTGGCGAGGGCCTCGGATCCCGGCGACGAGCTGTACACCGCGGTCGAGACGATCCTCAAGGGCCCCGAGATCAGCCTCGTCGACCACGGGCAACCCGCCTACCGCGACAAGGACGGCATCGAGCGCAAGCGTGCCAGGATGCGCTGGTGGGACCCGGCGGCGGTCACGCTGCGCGATCTCGCCGAAATGGGAAACTTTCGCGCCACGGACGGAACCAAATATCCGCCACTGCCGAACACCACTGTGGCGGAATCGAACTCGCACCGCTACACCGATCAGGTGCCGGTGTTCTACGGCCACTACTGGCGCCGCGGAAAAGAACCGATCCGCCAACAGGACTGGACGGACTACACCGCGTGCGTCGACTTCAGCGCGATCAAGAGCAACGTCCTGATGGCCTACCGCTGGTCGGCCGGCGAAGGTCGCATCGACCCGAGCAACTACGTGTGGGTCGCGGCACGTGAATTCACCACCGAAGGGGAAGCGAAATGAAACTCACCAGCCAACAACTTGATCGGGCCTGCGGGGCGCTGCTGGCCACCGCCGCCGGGGACGCGCTGGGCGCCGGCTACGAGTTCGGGGCGCCGATGCCGCCCGAGACGCCGGTCGCCATGATCGGCGGCGGCCTGGGGCCGTTCGCGCCGGGGGAGTGGACCGACGACACCTCGATGGCGATCGCCATCGCCGAGATCGCCGCCACCGGCGCCGATCTGCGCGACGAGGCCAGCCAGGACCGGCTGATCGACCGCTGGAACCAGTGGCGCGCGGTCGCCCGCGACATTGGGGTGCAGACCTCCTCGGTGCTGAGTTCGGCCGCCAGGTCCGGCAGCACCGCGGCGGCCGCCCGGGAGGCGGCGGCTTCGCATCACCGCAGCGGGGGACGCAGCGGCGGCAACGGCTCGCTGATGCGCACCGCGCCGGTCGCGCTGGCCTACCTCGACGACGAGGCGGCCCTGGTGCAGGCGGCCCGCGCCATCAGCGTGCTGACCCACTACGACCCCGAGGCGGCCGACGCCTGCGTGCTCTGGTGCGCGGCCATCCGGCACGCGGTCCTCACCGGCGAACTGGACGTACGGATCGGGCTGGGGCACATCGACGCCGAGCGCCGAACGCTGTGGGAGGACCGGATCGTCGAGGCCGAGAACTCCCGGCCCCGCGACTTCACCCGCAACGGCTGGGTGGTGCACGCGCTGCAGGGCGCCTGGTCGGCGATCGTCACCACCGCGGTGCCCGGCGACGACCCGGCCGCCGGGACGTTCCGCGCCGATCACCTGCGGTTGGCGCTGGAAGCCGCGGTGCGCGGCGGGCATGACACCGACACCGTCGCGGCGATCGCCGGCGGCCTGCTCGGTGCGGCCCACGGGGCCTCCGCGGTTCCCGCGCACTGGCGGCGGATCCTGCACGGCTGGCCCGGCCTGCGCACCCCGGACCTGATCCGGCTGGCCACCGCCATCGCCACCGGCCCGTTGCACTCGCCGGTGGACTACACCGGCTGGGGCGGCACCGAGGCACTGGCGCGCCATCCGCACGACGACGGCGTATGGATCGGCGGGGTGGACGCGCTGCTGCATCGACCCGACGGCGTGGATGCGGTGGTGTCGCTGTGCCGCATCCCCGAGGTCGAGTTGGGCGGGGTCGAGTGCGTCGAGGTGCGCCTGATCGACCGGGTGGACGCCAATCCACACCTGGACTTCGTGCTGCTCGACTCGGTTCGGGCGGTCGAGGAGTTGCGGGCCCAGGGCCGAACGGTGTTGCTGCACTGCGTCTCCGCCCAAAGCCGCACGCCCACCGTCGCGGCGCTGTACGGGGCGCGCCGGGCCGGAATCGGCGTCGGCCAGGCATTGGCCGAGGTGCTGGCGGCCCTGCCGGCCGCCGACCCGAATGCGGACTTCCGGGCGGCGCTGCGCCGGCTGGATCCGGACACGGATTGATCATCACTTAGCGAAAAACACCCGGGGGGGAAAGTAGGAATGGCGAACTTCGAATTCAGCAATGACAGTTATGCCGAGCATGTTCATCGGGTCGAGGCTGCGCTGGAATGGGCACGGTCGAAAAACATCGACACCCGAACGGAATTCGGCCGGGTCGTCCGCGGGTGGGTGCTCTGGCCGCCCGAACGGCGCGCCGATCAGCGGCGAGTCCTGGACTATCGGTGGGCGAGCCAGGCGTCGACGGCCGGGCGTGAGGGACGGTTTGTCTACCTGTGGGGCATCCCGTGTGCCGGCAAGACGACCTTTCGCCAGGATCCGGAGCATGGGCTGACGGAGGGCTTCGTCGTCGTCGACCCCGACGAGATCGCGGAGCTGATGGTCACCTCCAACCTCGGGATACCCAAGGGCGCAATGTCGCCGATGGAGACCGTTCCGCTGGTCTACGAGGAGGCCTGGGAGATCGCCCACCGGCTGATGCTGGCGAGCATCCGCTTCGGCCGCAACGTCCTGATGGAGATGGCGGTCCCGGCCGGCTGGAAACCGAGCCACGATGATGCCGATCCCCTCGTGCACACCGTGTTCATCGAAGCATCGGTCAAGACCGCCGAGGAACGGATGGTCAGACGGCACCGCAGCTACGAGGAGCAGTTCCGCAACGGGCACTGGTGGGGCGCCACCCTGCTGCCGAGCGGTGTCCTCGAATCCTTCGAGGAACCGGAACTGTCGAGTAAGGGTCCGGCCGAAGAATCCAACGGCGTTGGTAGCCAAAGGGATTCGATCAAGATCCTGACCGAACGCTATGAGCACGACCGGGACCTGCAGGCCCTGACCGACGGCGTGCTGGGCCGTTGGGATGCCCGCAGCGGCGTCGTGGAGAAGCCGGCCGACTGGGCCGAGGTCTATCACCGCAGCGCGCGGGTCCCCGAGGACGACGACCTGATCTGGCTCAGCGTCGCCGAGGACAACGGCGTGCTGACCGTCGATCAGGTCAACGGGATCTTCACCACGCTGCTGGCGGCGGCCGACCGCGACGAAGGGCCGGCCGATGAGTGATGACCGCACACCGAAGGGCGATCGGATCGCCGTTGCAGAGGAGCTGAAATGAACCGCGAAGAATGGGTCGAGGGTCACCTGAGCGCCGGCCATCATCCGAATCCGGCGCCCACCCAGGAGAATCCGGAGCGGTGGGACTGCGACTGCGGAAACATCTGGCGCATCCTGACGCCGGCCCAGATCGAGCGAAAGTTCGCCCATCTCAACGCGGCCGCTGCGGAACGACAACGACAGCTGCGCCGAGTCGACCGCGCGACGGCCCGCCCGACCGGTGAACTGCTGGACCACCTCGAGGTACTGCTGGCCAACTGGGAGGACGGCACGGAACTGCCCTACGGCGCACTGCCGACGGTGGCCCGCGGGTTCGCCGCCCAGCTGCGGGAGGCGATCGAGGACGACGGCAGCGAAGGACGCACGTGAGGCTGGTTCCCTGGCGATACTGGAACGATGCCGCAGCATTTCGATGCCCCAGAACAGCCGGCCCGGCACAGCGCCGGCTGCGGAGGTCCTGGGGTGGGTGATGATCCGCTGCTGCTGGGGCAGCGGGTCGTCGCGATATTGGAAACGGGTCAGCGAACGGCGACGTACAAGCTGGCGGCACTGCGGGCGCTGATCGATCACTGCGTGGAGAATCTCCCCGCGCAATCGTCCGACACCCTCACCGTTCCGATTCCGGATCTGGCGGCCCGGGTGCTCGACTCCTACTGGCCGCAGATCCGTCCCTTCGAGGGCCGCGAGCTTCGGCAGATGAACGGGAAGAAGGCGCGGATCATCGATGCCACCCGTCGGCTGTGGGTGGCCGCGGGCCAGCCGCGCCGATCGGTTGACGTCGTAAAACTGCGTGCGCCTGATGAATACCAGCGCGCCATCGACGACATCACCATGTGCCTGGCGCAACAACCGCTGTATCGATTGCAGCGTCTGCCCGGTGCCGACGGCGAGGACGCGTTCCTCTACGACGACTCCTTCCTGCACGACAAGGTGTCTCGGAAAGTTCTCGAGGAGCATTACTTTTCGATCGTTCTGAAGCCGGGCGTTGCGCACGGACTTGCGCGGCTGTCCGGACTGCTCAGGCCGGCGCTGGAGATCATGTGGGTGGACGACGTTCGCCGAATGAACAAGTTCCTCGAAGACGGTGTTCCCGATATCGCGGGCCACCTGTTCGGACGAACACGCCAGGCACTCGCCGCGGTGCGTGAGCCCTTCAAGGACGCTTTCGGCCCGTACTGCTTCTACTGCCAGGCCGGCCTACCCGCCGGCAGCCCCATCGACCACGTGCTGCCGTGGTCGCTGGTGGGCATCGATGGCCTGGCGAACCTGGTGCTGGCCTGCCGGCGGTGCAACGGCGACAAGAGCGGCTCGGTGCCTGCCGTCGGGCTCGTGCATCGGGTGCTTGACCGCGACCGGCAGGTCCTCGAAGCGATCGCCGACGACATTCAGTGGCCGGTTCAGCACGACCGGGTGGTTGCCGCGGCTCGGGGCATCTACCGCGGTCAACCCGCCGGCGTGCCCACCTGGGCTGGGTACCGGCGGATCCAGCGCCTCGATGTCGCATTCCCGCCCGGTTGGCCAACCAGCCCCGAACCCGGGTAGCCGACGGCGTCGGCCGGCCCGGCCAGGCCCGCCGTCGGCGGAGAAACCGCGGGTGCGGTCAGGGCAGCCCGGCGCGGTCGAATTCCTGCTGCAGCCGAGGCCGACGCCGGTGCGCCTCGCGCAACTCGGCGACGTAGTCGTCGACCGCGGCGGACTGGTCGGTCCCGGCGGCAATCTTGCGCATCTTGGCCAGCCGGCGTGCGGCGCGGCGGTACTGCTGCGCGTCGGCCGAGACGAGTGCACCGTCGACCAGCCGACGGTGCACCGGCAGGGTCGCGACCGGATCGATCTTCTCGTAGGACTTGACCAGTTCGGCCCAGAGGCTGTCGTCGTCGAGTGCCAGCGAGTGCGCCAGCTCCCACGCCAGGTTCGCGTTCTTCAGCGTGTGCAGTGCGAACTGGACTGCGTTTCTTGGGCTCTCGGACAGGGTGGTCATGACCTCCTCGGCGTACGACGGCCACTCACCGCCGGCCGTCTTGTGCAGCTGGGCGGCCGTACTCGAGGATGGCCAGCACCGGAACACCGTCAGCCGGGCGTCGAGTTCCTCGGCGGGTCGGTGCTCGGAGAGCAGCCGGCACCAGAAGTCGGCGGCCTTGAGCGACTGGTGCCACGGACCGATGTCCACGCCTTGGCGGGCCCAGTCGATCGCCAGGTCGAACTCGCCGATCTCGGTCAAGGCCTCGGCGGTGTCGACGAACCACGCGGCGACACGGCGATCCCGGGCGTGGGTCCGGATGACCGCATCGACGTCGTGATCGAGGACCGCCAGTCGCCGGTCATTCCATTCCACGACCCACCGAGCGCCTCGGTCCGGGTCGGGGGCCAGGAGATCCCCGGGGTCTGGGCTCAGCCCCGTGCGTACCTCCATGAGCCTGGCCCGATACTTCGCCATCCCGGCGCCGCCGAGCGCCGGGGCGTAGGCGACGGGATCGAGTTCGAAATAGTCGACGTCGCCGTCGAACTGGAACTTCATCATCCAATCGACCAACCTGGCCGCCGGCACGCGGGCGGCCGCCGCGGCGGTGGGGTGCAACGCGAGCAACCGCCGGCAGGCGTCACCGATGATCCCCGCCGAGTCGTCGGCCCGCGCGATCACCCCGATCGCACTCGCCAGCGCCTTGTGCGTGACGGTGTAAACCTCGGCCGGATCGGTCGAGGAGATGGCCGACTCCAGAATGTCGATGGCCTCGTGCATCTGGTGGCCGTGCTGGTTGGCGCTGCTGTACCGATGGAGGTCGGCGCGGGTGCGGATCAGCGGGAGGACCGCGTCGGCCAGGGAAACGTCCATGCGCTCATCATTCCTGGGGACACCGAGTTCGCGCGGGCGGTGTCCGGCCGAAGGACGTTCGGGCCGATTGTCAGACCGTCGTCCTAGAGTGCGTGCCGGGCGAGGACGAGGAATGCCGGTCGTGAGAAAACGCCGACCGGAGTGACATACCGCGCTTCGATGACAATCGGGACGAAGGGGGAGATCAGTGGCCGACGAGTTTGTCCACCGCGACGAAATTCTGGGGTTTCTGCGACGCGCAAATTGCCACTACGGCAACACGGTGCGCGACCAGGAAGAAGGGCTGAGCGAGAAAGAAGCCGCGCTGAAGCGCAAGGTTCAGCCGGACCGCATTAGCGAGTTGCGGGGCGAAGTCCGCCACGTCGTGGATGGTCGACTCTCGAACGGCTCGCGCCAAGCCGACTACGAGCAGGCCGTGCTGCGCGCCCTGCTGCACTTTCCCGCAGAGCTGTCCGGCGGCCTGCGCCAGTACATCGACAGCCGGCTGGCGCGGATCAAGGCGGAGCACCGGCCGAATCAGCTGTTTGAGCCGCTTCGCTGCGATGGGCGAAGCCGTCGACCGTCCAAGCAACCCGAGGCGCGCAACGTCTGCGCGCAATGCCACCAGGAGCACGCCGGCGAGTGCTGGTGAGGCCGGCAATCCGGTCGCCCGGACTCTGTCTTAGCAGCGGTTCTGGGCCGCGCGGGGGCGCACCCAGGCGCCCGTGAACCTCACGCGGCCCGCGGCCGAAACTGATCAAAACTGCGCTCGATGACCGTCCCGACGGAAAACACCGACGCGATGATCAAGTTGTCGTCGACCACGTCTTCGGCCCATTCCACCGGCCAGCCGCCGTCGTCCAGGCTCATCCGCATGGCGTCGATGAGCTCGGCGCGGGTCAGCGGCAGGTCGGCCACCTGCGCCGTGGTCGTGGCCCGGTGGGACGCGGCGCCGGCGAAACCCCGGCTGCAGCCGCATTCGTCGTTGGGGTCGCGTCGGTCCCGATCGCACGGGTCCTGGACCCAGACGGGCTCCCCGCTGACGCAGTAGCAGTAGTCGTTGCTGCGGGCGCCCTGGGTCAGTGCTGTTGCGACGAGGATCTTCATGGCACACCTCCTGGTTGGTGCCGAGATTACGACCGGGCACCGACAGCTTTCCTGCGCTGATCTGGGCACCCCGGTGTGACGTCCCGCCGGGGTACTTTCGAGAGATATGGGCCGGATCATCTATGACGCCGCGACAACGCTGAACGGGTGGATCGCCGACGAGAACCATTCCCTGGACTGGCTGTTCGCCGTCGAGGGCGGCGCCGCGCCCACACCGGAGCAGTACCCGGCCGACGCCGCAGTGCTGGTCGAGGGATCCCACACCTACGAGTGGGTGCTGCGCAACGAGAACCTGATCGCCGAACCGGCCAAGTGGCAGAGGCTCTTTGGCGACAAGCCCACCTTCGTGTTCACCTCCCGCGAGCTGCCGGTGCCCGACGGCGCCGACGTGCGGCTGATCTGTGGCGAGGTGACCGACGCGCTGCCGGCCCTCCCCGCGGCCGCCGGTGCCGGCGACATCTGGGTGATCGGCGTCGGCGACCCCGGCCAGCGCGCCATAGGCTCGAGACCATGACCGCGAACCGGACACCGCGGACGGCGATGATCGCCGCTGCGCTCGCCCTGACGATGTGCGGCTGCACGCGGGTCGTCGACAGCGGCGAACCCAGCACAGTGCCCAGCCCGGCGTCGACGGCGGCGCCGATTTCCGAACTTCAGGTCAACGACCTGCTCAGCAAGCGGGCCGGCCACGGCGACGGCGACCTGTTCTCCGTCGTCGACCCCGAGCGGTGCGCCGGGGCCGCCCGGGAAGTGGACCCGCCGCTGCTGCAGTCACTCGGGCCGCTGACCTCCACCGGCGGACACTGGATGACCGAGGTGGGCCGCACCGTCGTCGAGGAGATGGTGGCCGTCTATCCGTCGGGCTTCGACCCGGTCGCCGCGATGCGCAGCACCCGGGCGACCATCGAGTCGTGCGTGGGGACCACGATCACCGTCACCACGCTCGACGGCGACGTCGACCCCTTCGAGGTGCAGGCCGGCGCCGAGTCACCGACCGCGGTGCTGTGGGCGCTGCGCAATCCGGACTGGAACTGCGACAACGCGTTCGTGGCCGCCCACAACGCGGCGATCGAGATCACCACCTGCAGCAGGTCCGGTGGCCACGACGTCGCGGCGCTCGCCGAGCAGGCCCGCCAGCGCATCGAGGCGCTGGCCAACGTCGTCGCGTAGCTCCTCGGGCGGGCACGTCGGGTGTCGCCGATGGCCCGGACCGGCCGGCGTGTGGTGACCGCCGCGCTCTCATCCACGGACATCGGTTGGTTGGCGGCGGTTGCTCCGAGCGCAGGGCTCTCCGATATGCAGCGAGCGATCCTGAACGCCGGCCTTGCTGTCACCGACGGCCGAGGGGCCTCAATGCGCTCGTTCGGGTCGGCCGACTCTCCAGTGAGGGAGGGCGGGGCCGTCGAAACACGCGGTATCGACGGTCTGGCCAAGGTCGGTAGGGCGACGTGAAGGCCTCTGACCGCTCAAACTATGAATCATCGCTCAAACTATGAATCACACTGTGACACTGTGACGAGAACGGGCTGCCAGACTATAAATCGTCTCGGGCCGTCCTTGCGGAGAGTAGCGGGAAGCCGGTCAGGAGCTGTTGCAAGTGCATCACCTGTCGGGGGATGAACTCCGCGATGGTGAGCCCGACGATGTCCACGGCCCCCTCGACGTCCTTGACGATGCGCCGCGCCTGGGCGCTGGTGAGCCCGTCCGGTTCGATACCAAGCGCGAGCACGACCTCGTTGCTGTCGATTGCGTCAAGGTCGAAGTGAACGGCCACCCGCGAGCAGCCGGTGGCCGCGAGCCAGTTGAGCAGGGGCTCAGTGGACGTGCGAAGCTCGTCGGGGCCGAATGAGCGGATGCCCCATTCGGCCACGTTCGGGAAGTCGTCCTCGGTCCAGGAGTGCAGCCCCACGAGGGCGACCCGGTCCGGCGAGACGTTCGCCGGGAGCAGTTCCTGTACATCGGAGTCGCCGTGGCCGGTGAGCGTGGCAACGGCCATCGCGTGGTAGCCCGGGTACTCACTTTTCGGGGTGCCGATGTCGGGGTGCGCGTCGATCCAGACGACCGCCAGGTCGTCGCCGTAGCGGCAGGCGAGCTCGGTGAACGGTGCCACGCTCACCGAACACTCGCCGCCCAAGGTCGTGATTCGCGCCGGGTCCTGCTCGCGGATGACTCTGAGGGCGCCTGCGAGCTGGTCCAAGATGACCGCCTTGGCCTCGACACCGCCGTGCTCCTCAAGGCCTTGGTCGGACAGTGTGACCGGCGCGGTCGCGGTAGGCCCGTCGTGCGGCGGCAACACCGCTTCGAGGATGGCCGTGCCCACGCTGTACCCGCGGCGGGCGACATCGAGGGGAAATTCGGGTGCGAACGCCTGGACGCTGGATTTGCCCGCGCCCTGCCACTGGGGCCAGATGAGGCGGAGGTGGACGTCGTCGTGGTCAGAGTCTCCGGTCGGCGACGGATCGAGGCAGGTTATGGAGTCTCCTTGGGTGTCTCGGCAGGCTGGCATGCTACGCCGCGACGTCCGAGTGCGTACCGGATGTGGGTGCACGCGAACCACTCCGCGCTTCGCGTGCACCGAAAGTGACAGCACCGTAGGCAATTTCAGAGCGTGGCAACAGGTGGCGCGCGGTGCTGGAATCGGTTGACGGGCTGGCTCCGGCCTGCACGTGATCGCCCGCTTGGGTGCCGAACTCGGCGTCGTCGAGGAGCTGGCCGGCGTGGGAATGTCACGACCGCCGCCGGCTGTCGGAGTCCGCCGATAGCATCCAGGCAGACCGCTGCTGGGGGAGCGCGGGAAAGGGGGCAAGGGTGGCCGAGGGGTCCAAGAGCGGCTGCGGAGGCAGCGTGTTGTTTTCCCTCGTCGTGGTGGTGACGGTGATCAGCGCCATCCCGAAGGAGATCTGGATCATGATCGGCATCGGCGTCGGCATGGCCCTGCTGGCGTGGGCCGCCCACGGCATCGCCAAGGCCGTCGAGAAGAACAAGCTGGAGACCGCCGAACGCCAACGCCGGCAGCGGGCCGCCGAAGCGGCCGAGGCGAGGCGACAGCGGATCGCGTTGCTCGGGGACAAGAACGCGGCGCGGGTCGATTCCGCGCAGAGCGCGGCGCGCCAACTCGCCGGCACCGAGGCGGCCCGGGTGGGCTGGCTCGGCGACGTCGACTTCAGCGCCGACATCGCCGCGATCACCGAGAATTTCCGCAAGGCGCACGCCCTGCGCAGCGTGATCGACGAACTGTCGGCCCTGGACAACCCCAGCGCCGAGGATCGCCGGATCCTCGCCGAGGCGAACGCGACGGCCGAGGCCCTGGAATCGGCGGCCACCGAGCGCGTGAAACTCATTCGCAAATGCGCGAGCGAGGCCCACGGCATCGACGAATCGCTGCGCCAGGAGCGCGCCGACGCCCGCACCGCCGAGCAGCGCGCCGAGTTGCACGGCAGGCTCAGCGGGCTGCTCTACGGGATCGAGTCCACCCCGGCGATTCCGGAGCTCGACTCGGGCACCGACCGGGTGATGGCCCGCGTCGCGGCCTTCCGGGAGATCAAGGCCCAGATCCAGGCGGCCCGCGACGACGGCTGACCCGGTGGTGTGAAGCCGCGGGGGTCTGGGTATCCGGCCGACAGCGATGATCGCACCAGCGGAAGGATTGACCATGCCCAAGCGTGATCCCGGGCCCAGCGTCAAGGACAAGAAGCTCTACGAGGAACTCCGCGACGAAGGCGCCTCCAAGCAGAAGGCGGCGCGCATCGCCAATGCCGCCGCGAAATCCGGCCGCAGCGTCGTCGGCCGGCGCGGCGGTTCGTCGCCGTCGTACGAGGACTGGAACGTCACCGATCTGCGCAAGCGGGCCCGCGAGATCGGCATCGACGGGCGGTCGTCAATGAAGAAGGACGAGTTGATCGACGCGCTGCGCCAGCACTGAGCGGTGCGGCCGGTTGCCGCACCGAACCCGCTGGCGACCGGTACCGAAGGCCCGAGCACAAGCCGCCGACGCCGGCTCACCCCGACGCGGGTCTCCGAGTGTCGGGGACCGCGCATTCCCGGTGTCCGGCCCGATCCCCGTACCCTGCGACGGTGACCGAGATCGATCCCGAGGACCTGCAGACCTGCCTGCGGGTGCTGGCCGAGGTGACCGCGCTGCCGCCCGAACATCCCGACGCGCTCAGCGTGCGCCGGGCCACCGCGGGCCTGTTCAAGGCGGTCAAGCGGGCGCGGCGGCACGCCAAGCGCGACGCCATCGCCGCCGCCGACCGCGCCGTCGTCGCCGCCACCGCCACCGGTGCACCCGGCCGGATCGACGACGAAACCCAGGGCCTGCCGCTGGTGTCCACCGCGGTCGGCGCCAGCGCCGGCACCCTGCTGCGCTCGCGCCCCTGCTACATCTGCAAGCAGCACTACACCGTCGTCGACGCGTTCTACCACCAGCTGTGCCCGGACTGCGCGGCGATCAACCGGGCCAAGCGCGACGCCCGCGCCGATCTGACCGGGCGGACCGCGCTGCTGACCGGCGGGCGGGCCAAGATCGGCATGTACATCGCGCTGCGGCTGCTGCGCGACGGCGCGCACACCACCATCACCACCCGTTTCCCCAACGACGCGGTGCGCCGGTTCGCCGCGATGGAGGACAGCGCCGACTGGCTGCACCGGCTGCGGGTGGTGGGCATCGACCTGCGCGACCCGGCCCAGGTGGTCGCCCTGGCCGACGAGGTCGCCGGCCGCGGGCCGCTGGACATCCTGATCAACAACGCCGCGCAGACGGTCCGCCGCCCGCCCGGCTCCTACGCCGCGCTGGTGGAGGCCGAACGCACCCCGCCTCCGGAGCTGGTGGACGTCATCACCTTCGACCACGTCAGCGACGCCCACCCGCACGCCCTGGCCGGCAGCCTGGGCGAGCACCCGGCCCCGCACGCCCTGACCGGTGATCATCTGGAGCCGGAAGCCCTGACCGAACTGTCGCTGACGGCCCGCAGCGCCTCCCCGGAGCGGATCGCCGCCGGGCTCGCGATCGACGCCGGCGGCCTGCTGCCCGACACCGCCTCGATCAACAGCTGGACCCAGCGGGTGCACGAGGTCGACGCGATGGAACTGCTGGAGGTGCAGCTGTGCAACCAGACCGCGCCGTTCATTCTGGTGAGCCGGCTGCGTCCGGCGCTGGCCGCGGCGGCGGCCCGGCGTAAGTACGTCGTCAACGTCTCGGCGATGGAGGGCCAGTTCGGCCGCGGCTACAAGGGGCCCGGGCATCCGCACACCAACATGGCCAAGGCCGCGCTGAACATGCTGACCCGCACCAGCGCGGCGGAGATGCTCAGCTCCGACGGCATTCTGATGACCGCGGTGGACACCGGCTGGATCACCGACGAGCGCCCGCACCCGACCAAGCTGCGGCTGGCCGAGGAGGGCTTCCACGCGCCGCTGGACCTGGTCGACGGCGCCGCCCGGGTGTACGACCCGATCGTGCGCGGCGAACTCGGCGAGGACCTGTTCGGCTGCTTCCTGAAGGACTACGCGCCCAGCCCGTGGTGACCGCCGGCCGAACCGGCGACGGCTACCATCGGCAGCCGTGAGCGAAACTGCAAGCGCGGTCGGCGGGTCGGGGACACCCGACGGGGAACTGAGCACCGAGGTCCTGGTCGTCGGATTCGGCGCGGCAGGGGCCAGCGCGGCGCTGGAGGCCCGGGCCGCCGGCGCCGAGGTGCTGGTCGTCGACCGGTTCAACGGCGGCGGCGCGACGGCGATCTCCGGCGGCATCATCTACGCCGGCGCCGGCACCTCCGTGCAGCGCGCCGCCGGCGTGCAGGACACCGCCGAGGGCATGCTGACCTACCTGCGGGCCGAGGTCGGCGACGCGGTGCGCCCCGAGACGCTGCAGCGCTTCGTGGACACCAGCCCGGCGATGATCGACTGGCTCAGCGAGCACGGCGTGCCGTTCGATGCGTCGGTCTGCCCGTACAAGACGTCGTATCCGAACAACCGCTACTACCTGTACTACTCGGGCAGCGAGGCCTCCGGGGCGTTCCGGGACCTGACCCCGCCGGTGCAGCGCGGGCACCGGGCCAAGGGCCGCGGCGCCTCCGGCAAGAAGGTCTTCGGCCCGCTGGCCGCCTCGGTGCAGCGCTCCGGTGCCCGAATTCGGTTGCACACCAGGGTGACCGGGCTGATCGTCGAGGACGGCCGGGTGGTCGGCGCCGAGGCGGTGACGCTGGCCGACGCGCCCGCGCGGATCAGCCGCCGGTTCGCGAGGATGGCGGCGCTGGCCGCCAAGCCCGGCATCTACTACCCGCCGATGCGGCGGGTGCTGGAGTCCCGGATGGCGCGCCTGGAGGCCAAGTTCGGCCGGCGGATCCGGATCCGCGCGAGCAAGGGCGTGATCCTGTCCGCCGGCGGCTACATCGCCAACACCGAGATGATCGCCACCCACGCACCGCAATTCGCCGGCGGCCTGGCGCTCGGCACCACCGGCGACGACGGCGCCGCCATCGCGATGGCCGTCGCGGCCGGCGGGGTCACCGACCACCTCGACGACGTGTCCGCCTGGCGGTTCATCACCCCGCCGAGCGCCTTCTTCGGGGCGATCGTGGTCGACGAGCAGGGCAACCGGATGATCGACGAAAGCCGCTACGGTGCGGCGCTGGGCCGCACCCTGGTCCGCGACCACGACGGCCGCGGCTGGATCCTGGCCGACGCCGCGACCATGCGCACCGCGGCCCGGCAGTTGCCGCGCGAATCGCTGTGGTTCCAGCTGGTGCTGACCCTGGGCCTGGTCTCCGCCGGGCGGGTCCGGGGCAAGACCCTGGCCGAGGTCGCGGGCAAGGCCGGCATCGACGCGGCCGGACTGACCGCGACCGTCGCCGCCCACAACGCGGCGCTGGCGCAGGGCAACCCCGACCCGATGGGCAAACCGGCCGACTTCACCCGGGTGATCGGCGACGGCCCGTACACCCTGCTCGACATCTCGGTGCGGCCCAGCGTCATCTACCCGTGCCCGATGTTCACCCTCGGCGGGGTGCGGGTCGACGAGGAGACCGGCGAGGTCACCACCGCCGACGGCGCGCCGATCCGCGGGCTGTACGCGGCCGGGCGCACCGCCGTCGGGATCTGCGCCAACTCCTACGTCAGCGGGCTGTCGATCTCGGACTGCGTGTTCTCCGGGCGGCGGGCCGGGGCGCACGCCGCCGCGCAGCCCTAGGCCGCGGCGGCGCGTTCGATCAGCGCTTCCCATTCCGGCACAACGATGTTGGCGGTGTCGATGGTCTCCACCGGGACACCCCAGCTCAGCATCGCCCGGGTGCCGGTCACGCACAACACGGTGGCGCCGAACGCCGTCCAGTAGTCGCGCTGCGGCACCGAGCGGCCGGTGAGCTGTTCCCAGCGGTCCCAGGTCTGCTGCGGCGACGGGATTCCGGTCGCCGGGCGATCGGTCAGCAGGCGGGTGAACGACTCCTGCATCAGGCAGTACCCGATGTCGGCGGCGGGGTTACCGATGTAGGCCACCTCGAAGTCCACCAGCGTGGTGACCCGGTTGCCGTCGAGCAGCGCATTGCCCAGCCGCGCATCGCCCATGCACAGTGCCGGCTGCTCGTCGGCATCCTCGGGAAGGTTGTCGCGCAGCCAGTCGATCGCCGCGAGCTGGCGCGGCACCCGGTCCGCGGGCGCGGCATCGAGCAGGGAGCCGCGCCAGTAGTCCAGGACACCAGCGGGTCCGGGGGTGTCGTAGTGCGCGGGAATGTCGTTGGGCGGCACCGCGTGCAGGGCCGCCAGGGTGTCCAGGAAGGACCACCACACCGCCTGCTGGACCGCGGCGTCCTCGTCGCGGAACCAGCCGTCGCCGTGGAAGCTGGCCGGAGTCGACTCTGGGACGGTGCGGCCCGCGATGCGCTCCATCACAAAGCACGGCCGGCCGACCGCCGCGTCGGCGTCGTCGATGGCGACCACCGCGGGCAGCGGGGCGCCAACCCGGTTGGCCGCGGCGAAGATTCGGCCCTCCCGGGAGGCCCGGCAGTCATAGACCAGCCCGGTGTCCGAGGTGGTCTTGAGCACCAGCATCCCCGGCCCGGCGGAGGTCCGGAAATCCAGTTGCCAGGCGCCGCTGGAGTTGCCGCCGCCCATCCGGGTCACCGTCAGGCCGGTGATGGTCGGGTCGACCTCGGCGCCGAGCCAGCGCTGCAGTCGGGCGGTGTCGAATTCGTCGGCGCTCACTGGGCGCCCAGGCTGATCAGGACCATCAGGTCACCGTAGCCGCACCGGCACACCGTCACCGGATGATTCGGGGGGGACGCTCAGCCGGCCCAGACGTCCTCGACGTAGCGGTCGGCGGCCACCAGCGACTCCAGCCAATCCCGGGCGGCGTCCTCGTCGGCGCCGGTGCGCGCCCGGTAGATGTCGCGGAACGCCGTCCGCACCGCCGGGGCCATCCGGGCCCCGTCGCCGCAGACGTACACGTGGGTGTCCCGGGCGGGGTCGCCGAGCAACTCCCACACCTCGTCGGCCTCGGCGGCGATCCGGTCCTGCACGTAACGCACCCCGTTCTGCGGGGCTCGGGAGAACGCCGGGCGCATCCGGATCAGGCCAAAGTGCTCGGCCATCTCGAAGGTGTCGCGGAAGATATAGTCGACGTCGGGATCGCGAACACCGAAGAAGCACAACGCCGGTGCGTAGGGTTGGCGATTTTGCCGGGCGGCCAGCCGGTCGCCGAGGAAACCGCAGAACGGGGCGACGCCGGTACCGGCGCTGACCAGGATCACGTTGCGCTGCGGTTCCGCGCCGGCCCGGAACGCCTGGCGCGCCGGGTCGATCCGGGCCCGGATCTGCGCGCCGGGCGGCAGGTCGGCCAGATGGTTGGAGGCCACCCCCTTGAACAGGCCGTGGCCCGAGCGCGCCGGGGTGTCCAGCACGCTGACCACCAGCGCCACCTCCCGCGGGGACAGCCGCGAGGACGATGCGATCGAATAGTGCCGCGGGGTCATCGGTTCCAGCAGCTCCAGCAGGTCCGCGCCGGTCAGCGCGCACGCCGGGAACTCCTGCAGGCACTCCAGCGTGCTGAGTTCGCAGGCCGCCGGGCCGTCGGCGAGCTCGGTGAGCCGCTGCCGTTCGGGCGGGCACGGGTTGGCCGCGGCCAGCCGGCGCAGCTGGCTCGGCGTCGCGGGCTTGCGCAGTTCGACGAAGTGGGTCAACAGTTCTCGCACACTGACCTCGCGGTCCAGTGCGATCACCCGGCGCGAGGTGCGCCGCGGGTTGATCGACAACCGCAACTCCGGATCGATGTCGAGCAGCTCGAGGGCGGCGTCGACGGCCTCGGGCGGATTGTCGGCGAGCACCGTCAGGTGATCACCGGTGCGGTATTCGACGCCCTCGGGAAGGCTCACCCGCACATAGCGTTTGGCCTGTCCGACGGAGTCCTGCGCGGCGACCAGTTCGTCGTTGAGCACCACCTCCATCGGCTGCACCCGGAACCGGGCGTCGATGGCGGCGGTGACCGGCCCGGTGATGGTGCGCAGGTCGTAGAGCGGTTCGTTCTCGTCGCTTCGGGGGACCGCGTCGGGGTCACCGAAGCCGGCCGACAGGGCGCCGGCCAGCGCGGTGCTGAACTCCTCGACGGCGCCGGTGAGATCCCCGGAGGTGTCCGCCGAGGCTCGCGGCAGCAGCATCCGGGCGCCGAGGGCGCTCAGTTGCTCCTCGAACCGGATCGGCACGGACTGGTAGGTGTCGGCCCAGTTGTGGTCCCCCACACCGAGGATCGCGAACTGGGTCTGCGCCGGCACGGCGGCGTCGGCGCCCAGCAGCCAGTCCTGAAACGCGCGGGCGTCATCGGTCGGTTGCCCGTTGTACGACGAAGCCACGATCAGCACCACGTCGGCCGCCGGGAAGCCGCCGGCCGCGTCGTCGAGCGCACCGACCGTCGCGGCGCAGCCCAGGTCGGTGATCTCCTCGGCCAGCAGCGCGGCCAGTGTGCGGCAGGTACCCAGGTTTGAGCCGTGCAGAACCGCGACGGCGGTTCCGGCCCGCACCGGTGTCACCGCGCCCGCCCCGGCGCCGGTCGCCGGGGCCGCTGCGGCCTCGACCGGGACTCGACGGTCCTGCGGGGTGCGGCGGGCCAGGTCCAGCTCGAAGCCGACCGGCCGGTGGCTGATCGCGCTTTCGGACTGCAGCACATAGTGGTCCGAGTCGATCAGCCGGTACCGGTGCACCACCCGGGCGATCAGCATGGCGGCCTCGTGCAGCGCGAACTGGCGCCCGATGCAGGACCGCTCGCCGGTGCCGAACGGTTTGAACAGCGCGGTGGGTCGGGCGGCGACCCGGTCCGGCTCGAACCGGTCCGGGTCGAAGAACTCGACGTTGTCGCCCCACTGCGGCTGGCGGTGCAGCGCCCCGGTCAGCACCGTGACGGCCTCGCCCCGGCGCACCGGGTACCGGTCGCCGATCACGGTGTCCTCCAGCGCCATTCGGTCGAAACCCAGCACCGGGGGAGACAGTCGCAGCGTTTCGCTGATCACCTGGCTCAGGTAGCCGAGCTTGCCGATGTCGTCGTAGCTCGGCAGATAGTCGTCGTCGGGGCCGAAGACCGCGTCGACCTCGCGGCGCACCCGGTTGAGCACCGCCGGATGACGGACCAGGTTGTACATCACCGAGGGCATCAGCTCGGAGGTGGTCAACTGGCCCGCGATCAGGAACGTCATGATCTGGTTGACGACGTTGTCGGCCTCGAGCACCGGTGTGCCGTCGGCGTCCTCGGCCAGCATCAGCGAGAGCAGGTCGTCGCCGCGGCCGTCGGCGCGGTGCTCGGCGATCATCTCGGCGAAGTAGCGGTGCAACCTGTCCCGGTCGCGCTCGAAATCCGCTGTGACGCCGTTGTTCACCGACTCGATCAGCGCGTCGGTGAAACACCGGGGGATCGGCGCCAGGCCGTCGTGGGCGTAGGAGTCGAAGCGGGCGCCGAACCCGGCCAGCCCGACGGTGTCCATCGCGAGTTTCTGCAGATCCCCGGAGACGTCGACGCGGTGCTGGCCCACGGCGGCATCCCAGCGGGCGATCAGCTGGGCATTGATGTCGAGCATCGCGCCGTGATAGTTGCGCAGCCCGGCATAGCTGAAGCCGGGCAGCAGCACGTCGTGCGCCTTGCGCCAATTCGGTTCACCGTAGAAGGCGGTGAACAGCCCGTCGCCGGCCAGCGGACGCACCCGCACCAGTGTCCCGGTCAGGTTCTTGGCGAACCGGCTCTCGTCGCACACCTCGGCCACCAACTCCAGCGAGCACACATACAGCTTGCGGGGCCCGTTGTAGTCGGCGTAGAAGATCGGGCCGTGCAGCTCGCCGAGGATGTCCACCGGGATCGCGTACGGCCGGCCGAGCAGGGCGTCGGGGCCGGGCAGCGTGCCCGTCGCCGACGGCACGTCGTCGAGCAGCGGTGGTGGCGACGTCGTGAATTCCGGCATGCGCGCAGCCTAGTCCGGCCTGCTGAATCGGCCGGGCTGCACCGATCCGCGGCCGGCCTCGATCAGCCGAGGCCGCGGTTGGCGATCCAACTGCGGTGGCGCATGGCCGCCTTGCGGGCCTGTTTCGCCAGCTTCGCGTCGGGCAGATGCCGGCCCAGGATGTCGAGCACCTCGGCGGTTTCCGGCGCCCGGTGCCGCCAAAAGAACTCCAGGGCGTCCTCGGGGTGGTGGCCGGCGAGAAACAGCCGGCACAGTTCGTCGGGTTCGTCGACGAGCAGCGACAGCATGTCGAGCAGCACCGCGGGCGTGATGAACCCGCTGACGCTGTCGGCGTCGGCCAGGCCCTCCTCGAGCAACCAGATCGCCGCATGCCCGGCCGCGGTGCTGTCGAGCAGTTGCCGCATCTGTGACTCGGCCACCGCGGTATCGAACATGCCGAGCAGGCGCAAGCCGACGAGCCGGGTGTGCGCGTCGTCGGCCTCGGCGATCAGCGCCGAGACCAGCGCCGCGCGCTCGGTCGCCGTCAGCGCGGGGCGCCACTGCTGCAGCAGCGCCGAATGCTGTTCGTGCGGCACGTCCGCCATGACGTCGATCAGATCTGCCAGCTCAAGGTCGGTGACGTCCTCGGCGCTGCGCAACTCGATGCCCGCCGCCGGCAGCAGCGGGGGCAGGGCGTGCCGGCCGAGCGCCGTCATGGTGATGGTGCCGCCGGTGTCGTAGGCCGGTCCCCATTTGCTTTGCGTCTGCGTTCGATCCGTCCAGGCCACCGCGCCGGTCAGCGCCAGGACGCTCACGATCCGGCTCAGGTCGCGGGCCAGCCCGCCCTCGTACTGGTAGTACTCGGCCGTATAGCCGTCGAGCTGTTGAGACAGCATGTGCTGATGCAGCTCGAGCAGCTTGTCGAATGGCAGTGCCAGTCCCGGATCCAGCAGCCGGGACAGCCAATGCGGGACCCCGTCGTCGAGAAAGTCGTGCATCTCGCCGTAGAAACCGGTCGCATGCGAATTCATTGACATCACACCGTATTCGAGCACCGTGTCAAAGAGCTTGGACGCGGCGTCGACGGGGGCGCGCCGGGCCCACGCCTTGACCGGGACGAGCCGGTTGTTGACCACGCGGACCGCGCCTGCGGCGTCGGCGACGGCCAGCAGATAACTGAGGTAACTCAGGTCCGCGGTCGAGCGGGTGCGGTAGATACGATCGCCGAACGCCGGATCCATTTCGTCGCCGGTGTCCAGGATCTCGACCAGCGCCCGCCCGTCGGCGAGTTTCAGGTTGCCCTTGGCGGTCAGGGTCTTGCCGTTCTCGCCGAGATAGTCGCGCAGCGCCTGGATCCGCGCGGGCAGCTCGGCCGATGCGGCGGCGGCGGCCACCTCTGCCTCCGGCGGCGGCACATGCAAAAACGGCAGCTCCAGCGCAGCCGGCGGAGCGTCGAAGAACGCGTCGGTCGCGGCCCGGCGCTGCTCCAGGGGCAGCGCATTGTGCTCCTCGACGCGGCGCGCCAGTGCGGCCCGCAGTTCGTCCTCGGACATCGACTCGGCGCCCACGATGCCGGCGAACAGGGTCTTGCTCATGCCCCAATTGCTCGGGTCGGCCATCGCGGCCTGCATGGCGTCGGCCAGGTCGAGGGTGACTCGCGCCAGCGGCGCGGCGCGGCGCGGCAACCGCCGGGTCTCAGCCAGGAAGTCGATGAAGTCGGCCAGGGCGCCGCAGATCTGGGCCGATTCCTCCGGGGCGGCGGACAGATGCCGCGGGCACCAGCGCAGCAGAAATTCCCGCAGGTGCTCCTCGCCGAGGGACGACAGGTCACCGCGGCCGGCGCCGTCCCACCAACTCAGGAAGGTGTCGACGCTGTTCACAACGTTGTCGGCGTCGGGAGTTCGGTGAGCATCGACCCAGCGGGCGAACTCGTCAAGCAGGTCGGCGGCCATCGGATCATTGTCCCGCAGCGCTGCGGCGCACTTGCGGCCTACACCCCCGCCGGCACCCGCTCGGCCGCGGTCATCTCCTGGCGCAGCGTGGTGAACTCCGAGATCGTCTTGGTCACCACCGAGGCCACCGGGCGGGCGTTGCGGCCCTGGCCGCCGCGCTTGGACACCATCACCACCGAGTCGATGTAGGGCTGGATGGTGGTGGCGTTCTGCACGGTCGCGACGATCACCAGCTGGAAGCCGAACTTCCGGAACGCCTGCAGCGCCTGCTGGGCGAACTGCGGATCGGACTTGGAGAACGCCTCATCGAGCATCAACTGGGCGAACACCGGCCGATTGGCCTGCTCCCCGTCGGCGCTGCCGGGCGCGGCCAGGTTGAAGCTCAGCGCCCCGGCCAGGCAGAACGCCATCAGCTTCTCCTGCTCGCCGCCGGAGTTGTCCCCGGCGTTGCTGTGCGTGCGGATCAGCTCGTCGCTGCGCGCGTCCCACTCCGCGCAGTCGAAGGCGAACCGGTTGCGCACATCCAGGGCGTCGCGGGTCCAGGCCCGGTCCTCCGGGGCGGTGGAGGCCAACCGGTTGCGCAGCCGCAGGATGTCGGCGTACTGGTCCAGGATCGCCTGCTTGTCGCCGAGCCCGACCTCCGCGATGCGCCGCGAGATGGCCCGCACGATGTCGGTCAGCTCGGCCACCGCGGTGAGCGGGCGCGGGGTGGCCCGCAGGGTCAGCCGGGTGCCGGAGTTGAACTCCACCGCCCCCAGGCCGGTGTTCACCCGGGCGATCTGGTCGCTGATCCGGCGGGCCTCCTGCTCGGCGACCCGGTGCAGCGTCAGGATCGCGTCGGGCGCCTGCTCGGTCACCAGCCGCATCATCCGCTCGTAGGCCTCGGGCAGTTCCCGCTCGTCGATGTGCCGGCACAGCGCGACATAGTCGTGCACCCGCTCGTCGAACACGTCGCTGTCGTTGGGGATCGCGTCGGGGAAGGCGGTGTCGAAGGTGGCCAGGATGCGGGCCAGCTCGTCGTAGGACCGACGGCGACTGTCCCGCAACTGATCGCGCTCCCGGCGGATCGCGCCGAACAGCGCCTCGCGGTGCGGCTCGGGGCTGAGCAGCTCCAGCGACACCGGCAGCTCGGCGGCGTAGCGGTGCAGCAGTTCGGTCAGCGGCTCGGAGACGAACGCCGGGCTCAGCCGATCCTGCAGCTCCAGCAGCCGGGTGCGGCGCTGGTCGAGATCGTCGCGGCGGGTGGCGATCGCCCCGCGGCGGGTCATCAGGGTCTGGATCTCGGTCCAGCATTCCTCGGCGCGGGCCGACAGCGCCTCAATGTCGGGGTGATCGGCCAGCAGAATCTCGAACTGCTCGCGCAGCCGGTCGGCGTGCTGGTCGGCGGTCTCGACGTCGACGTGATTCCACTGCGGGAACTGCTCGCAGATCGCCTTGCCGGCGCCGGCCCGGTCGCGCCATTGCTGCCGCTGCGCGGCGATGTCGTCGGCGGCCCGGCGGGCCTGCTGATAGGACTGCTCGGCGTTGGCCAGCTCGACGGTCAGCGCGTCGATCTTGGCGGCCACCTCGCCCTGGTAGATGTACTCCGAGGGCCGCAGCGGACGGCGGTCGTCCTTGATCGCCAGCCGCTCGGAGTCCTTGTGCAGGCCGGTGTCGGTGACCGCGCGGCGGAACCGGACGAAGACGTCCGGGCTGTCGACGCAGATGTGGTCGCCGGCCGCGGCGATGATGTCGGCGGCCTCGGCCGCGCACGGATGGCCGGGGTCGACGACAAACAGCTTGCCGGCCAACGTTTTCGGCTCGGCCTCGGCCGGGTCCGCGCCGACCAGCGAGGCCCGCACGTGGTGCAGTTGCAGCCGGCCGCGCATGTTCGTCTCGTTGACGAACCGCAGCACCGCGCCGTAATGCTTATCGGGCACCAGCAGCCGCAGCCCCACCCCGCGCAGCACCTTCTCCACCGCGACCCGCCACCGGTTCTGCTCCGGTCGCAGGTCCAGCAACTCGGCGACATAGGGCAGCTCGGCGGGATCGAGCCCGACGGCGGCGCAGATGTGGTCGCGCACGGTGATCGCCGACTCCGGCAGCGCAGACCCGACCTGCTCGACGCGCGCGAGTTCCTTGGCGGCCTGGTCGCGGGCCAGCCGGGCCGACTTCTGGGTGTACTCGGCGTCGGTGGAGGCCTCCCGGCCGCGGTCCAGCCGGGCCAGCAGCTCGGTGGCCTGGCCGGCGAGTTCCTCGCGCAGGTTCCAGAACTGCTCGGCGGTCTCGGGGACGTCGAGCTGCTGCGCGGCCAGCAGGGTCTCGTACCCGGCGCGGCGGCGGGACACCTCCTCGGCGGCGGCCTCGGCGGCGGCCACCTGCGACTGCAGCGGCCCGATGCTGGAGCTGGACCCGCTGATCTGCCCGTTGAGCGAATCCGCCTCGGCCTTGGCCAGATTCAGCGCCCGGGTGATGTCCTCGTACTCGTTGCCGAGCTGGTCGATGGTCTGATCCAGCGAGGCGATCTGCCCCGGGCAGGACGCCAGCCGCAGGTGATCGGTGTAGGCCCGCACCATCGGGGCGTCCACCAGGTCGATGATGCCCAGGTCCGAGGACTCCGAGGCGTAGCGCTGCTGGATCTTCTCGATGTCGCCGAGGATCTTGCGCTTGCGCTGCGCGACGGCCAGCAGCTCGCGGGCCTCCACCAGCGGGTCGATCTGCTTGAGCGCCTCGGGCAGCCGGGCCAGGCTTTCGGGCTCGTCGAGCATGAAGTCGCGGACGAACTGCTCCAGTCCGCCCACCGACTTGAGCGATTTGGCCTTGCCGAGCAGCTGCTGGGCGGCATCGGAGCCGCGGATGCCGATGGTGGCGTACAACTGGGCCAGGTACTGCGACTCCACCTTGGTGGAGAACCGCCAGTCGTCGTCCTTGAACACCGGGGCGGCGAAACGTGCTGCCGCCCAACGGTTGCAGACGTCCTCGATGTCCCGGTCGCCGTCGGCGAGCACGAACCGGCTCGAGGAGTCGGTGCGCGATTCGCCGGTCAGCCATTTGAGCACCAGCCCGGTGACGGCCCGGCCGCTGTCCCCGGTGTAGGTCACCGCCACCGCCGACCAGGCGGTGCCCTCGCCGCGCAGGTACATCACCTTGGCGGTGCCGCCGTCGCTGCGCTGGCCCCAGGCACCGCGCACGTACTTGTCGACGGTGCGCCGCCCGGCACTGGAGCCGGCCGCGGTGTGATCGCCGGAGGCGTTGAAGTTGCGCCGGTTGAACGGCAGGAAGCCCAGCGAAATCGCATCGAGCAGTGAGGATTTGCCGCTGCCGGAGGCGCCCGCGATCAGCGCGCCGCCGGCGCTGAAGCCGATGTCGTGGTAGCCGTCGAACACCCCCCAGTTGATGATCTGCAGCCGGGACAGGTGGAACTGTTCAGACATCGAGTTCGGCTTCCTCGTCGGTGGGCGCGCCGGCGGAATCGACCGGCGTGCCGCCCAGCAGCGCCTCGAACTGCTGCTGCAGCTCGCTGATCACCGAGGCCGTCAGCACCGCGGAGATGACCGGGCTGACGGTGTAGCTGTCCTCGTCGTCGCGGCTGCGGCGCAGGATCTCCAACGACGTCAGCCGGGCGATCGCGGCGTCGATGCGGGCGGTGAACGCCACCGCGTCGCGGTCCACCTCGTTGAGCACCCCGGCGAACAGCCCGTGCATTTCGTCGCGGCTGATCACCACGTTCTGATCGCCGGCCGCGCGCATGAACTGGGCCAGGTGCAGCGCCAGGATGGAGTCGTAGGTGCCCAGTGGTTCGCGGCGCAGCAGCTTGACCCCGCGGGCGGACTCGTAGCGGGCCTGCTCGACGAACGCGACGCCGCCGCCCTCGACGATGCCGTCGGCGACCCGCAGCATCAGGTCCAGCTCGGAGAGCCGCACGGTGAGCTGCGGGCGGTACTCCAGCACCCAGCCGTACAGGTCCCGGTCGGTCTCGGCGGAGATGTAGCGCCGGGCCAGCAGGTGCTGCAGCGCCCAGCAGGCCCGGTCCGGCAGCTCGGAGACGTCGCCCTCGAACCGCGGTCGCCGCCGCGCCGGGGTGCGGGCACTCTGGTCGACCTCGGGCAGCGCGGCCAGCGCGGCGTAGTCGGTGTCCGGTTCCAGGGTCACGGTGCGGCTCCCAGCAGCGTCGAGATCGGTTCGGTGAACAGCAGCCGGGGCACGTCCATCAGCCGGTCGCCGCCGTCGAGGGAGCGGAACCGCACCCGGGCCGATTCGGGGGCGACCGGGTCGGCGCCGGGCTGCGCCAGCGCCCAGGACCACAGCACGATCACGTGACCCAGGTAGGCCGACTCCAGCCGCTCGACGGCATCGGGCAGCGACAACGGGCCGTCGGCCAGCGCGTCGTTGATCATCGCCGACATCGCCGGTGCGTCGACCTGGCTGGTCAGCGCGGAGAACCCGGACAGATCCAGGTCGGCCTCGGCGGCCAGCGCGGGCTGCGGCTGCGACAGCTCGCCGATCCGGAAGCTCAGTGCCCCAACGGAACTGATGGTGTGCCGGGCCAGCGGCAGATCGAGGTCCAGCCGCGAGTCGGTCAGCGAGGCGCGCAGCAGATTGCGGGCGGCGCCGATCGCCTCGTTGAGCTGACGGGCCACCCCGCGGCTCTGCTCCAGGGTGCCGAATGCGGTGAACCGCTTGACCCGCTGAGCGCAGCGCTGCTGGATGCGTTCCACCTCGTCGATCTGGTGGCCGACCAGTTCGAAGAACCCGGCCATCACGGTGCGCAGCTCCGGGTCCAGGGCGGGCAGCGCCGCGGCGACGGCGGCCACGTCGGCCTCGAACTCCGCGCGCTGATCCGGGTCGTTGATCATCCGCAGGAACGCCCGGTGACTGTCGCGGCCCTGCGAATCCCAGGCCGCCTGGTAGTCGGCGTACATCTGGCGCTGGCGGTCGCGGTATTCGGTGTTGGTGTCGATCGGCTCGTCCAGCGCGGCGGTGGCGGCCTCGATCATCGCCCCGTACTGGCCGATGTCGGTGATCAGCCGCTCCATCTGCAGCGCGATGGCGCGGGCCTCGTCGTAGGAGTCGGTGAGCTCGGCGTCGGTGGCGGCGGGGCCGGCGGCGGGCCGGTCGGCCAGCGCGTCGAGCTCGGCGTGCAGGGCGGCGATCTCGGCCTCGATGCCGGCGCGAAGCCGATCCGGGTCGGTGCCGACCCGCAGCGCGACCTGCTTGAGCCGGGCCGCGATACCGCCGATCGAGCCGCCGGTGGCGATGGTGTCCCCGCGCCGCAGCCCGCGCAGGAAATCCAGCGCGCGGCGGGCGTCCTGGGTCAGGTAGCACAGGTTGCGCTCGTGGCCGGCCCGGCTGTCGGCGACCCGGTGCAGCCAGCCCTGGCTGGCCCACGTCTTGATCAGCGACAGCCCGGACTGGCCGTCGGGATGCCCCAGCTCGGCCAGGTCGCGCTCCAGGGCGACGACGAGCTCGGTCTCGGCCATCACCCCGGCGGTCAGGTGCCGCTCCATCAGGGTGGCGTACAGGCCGAGATTCAGGGTGGCCAGCAGTCGCAGCGCGGGGGAGCCCTGGATGTCGCGGTACTGCTCGACCAGTTCGGTGACCGGGGTCACGGCGGCGGACGCCGCGGTACCGGGGTGATCCACGAGCCGCTCCCTTCTGCGCCGCGTCGATGTCGGACGGTCCAAGATAGGGCACCGGGCCGACATCGCCCGAGCCGCGGGTGGGCCGCCCCGGCGTGTCGGATCACAGCCGTCGCACCCGTCCCTGCAGCCCCGCGAAGGTTTGGCCGGCCGCGGCGGGGGAACCCCAGTGCAATGAACATTTCCAGCGTTCGCAGCATGACCGCCGCCGGGGTGGTGGTGGCGGCGATTCTCACCGCATTCCTGGCGCTGCCGGCGTCGTGGTTCCTGGACCGGCCGATGATGCTGTGGCTTTCGGCGCTGATTCTGGTGGCACCGGCGGCGCTGATCCTGGTCACCACCAGCGCGGCCTACTACGGCAGTTCCCGGAGCATCGCGATAGCGGCGCTGGTGCTGGCCCCGACCGCCGTGCTGACCTACCTTGCCGCGACGTTCGCCGCCGCGGAGGCGCTGGCCGGCTCGGTCGGCCCGGTCGCCGCAATGCTGCTGCTGCTGGGCGCCCCTGCGCTGTCGGTCCTGCTGTTCGGCTTCGCCGCGATGCGCCTGGGCGGCGACGACGGTCGGCGGGCCACCCATCGCGGTCCGGCCCCGACCTGAGGGCCGCGGGTGCCGCGGGTGCCGGGCCGCTCACTGCCCAGCGCGCACCCTGGTACGCGACGCGCCGAAAATCGTGTACGCAACTGAGCGCTGGCGGCAGGGCTGTTGGCCCAGCGCGCAGCCCGGTACGCGACACGCCGAAAAACGTGTACACATCTGAGCGCTGGCGGCAACTACCGCCGCAGGCAACTACCGGGGCAGGCAACTACCGGGGCAGCCGTCGGACGTCAGGAAACCAGCTCGGGCTCCGGCTCCGGCTCAGCCTTGGGCTTGGGCCAGGGCTGGGGCACCGGACGCTGGCGCACATGCTGCGGCCACCAGAACCAGCGCCCGAGCAGGGCGGCGATGGAGGGGGTCATCAGCGAGCGCACCACCAGGGTGTCGAACAGCAGGCCCAGCCCGATCGTCGTACCGACCTGGCCGATGGTGATCAGCTGGCTGACCGACATCCCGATCATGGTGAAGGCGAACACCATGCCGGCCGCCGTCACCACCGAGCCGGTGCCGACCATGGCGCGGATGATGCCGGTGTTGATCCCGGCACCGACCTCCTCCTTGATCCGGGAGACCAGCAGCAGGTTGTAGTCCGCGCCGACGGCCAGCAGCACAATGACCGACATCGGCAGCACCATCCACTGCAACGGGATACCGATGATGTGCTGCCACAGCAGCACCGACAGGCCGAACGCCGAGGCCAGGCTGAGCGCCACCGTGCCGACGATCACCGCCGCGGCCACCACGGCGCGGGTCAGCACCAGCATGATGATGAAGATCAGCACCAGAGCGGCCGCCGCGACGGCCAGCAGGTCGTAGTCCGCGCCGAGCTGAATGTCGTTGAAGGTGGCCGAACTACCGCCGAGGTAGATCTTGGCGCCCTCGAACGGGGTGCCCTTGATGGCATCGGTCGCGGCGACCTTCAGCGGCTCGATGCGGGCAATGCCCTCCGGGGTCAGCGGGTCGCCCTGGTGAATGATGGTGAACCGCACGGCATGACCGTCGGGGGACATGAACAGCTTGATGCCCCGCTTGAAGTCCTCGGTCTCGAAGGCCTCCGGCGGCAGGTAGAACGAGTCGTCGTTCTTGGCGGTGTCGAACGCCTCACCCATCGCGGTGGCGTTGTCCTGCATCGCCATCGCCTGATCCTGCTGTGCCTTCTGGATCTGGTACTGGGTCTGCAGGGTCTTCTTCTGGTTCTTCAGCGATTTGATCTGGGCCGGCATCACCGCGACCATCTGCGGCATCAGTTCGGCCATCCGGTGCATCTCGGGGACCAGGTCCTCGAAATCGTCGCTCATGATCGCGATGCCGTCGATGCTCTCGAACACCGCCCGCATCGACCAGCAGACCGGGATGTCGAAGCAGTGCGGCTCCCAGTACAGGTAGTTGCGCAGCGGCCGGAACTGATCGTCGAAGTCGGCGAGATGATCGCGGGTGTCACCCATGTGGTCGGAGGTGGTCTGCATCTTGTCGGCCATCCGCTGGGACACCTCGGCCAGCTTGGTCTGGATGCTCATCATCTCGGTCATCGCGTCGATGCTGTCCTGCAGATCGTCGATCTGACTGCGGATGTTCTCCAGGTTGGCCTGCGCGTAGTCGTTGTTCATGATCTGCGCGCTGCCGCTCTGGCCCACCACGTAGGGGATAGTCGAGTGCTTGATCGGCTCGCCGTCGGGCCGGGTGATGGTCTGCACCTGGGCGATCCCGTGCACGTTGCGCAGGGCCTTGGCGATCTTGTCGATGACCAGGAAGTCGGCCGGGTTCCGCAGATCGCGGTCGGTCTCGATCATCATCAGGTCGGGGTTCATCTTGGCCTCGGAGAAGTGCCGGAACGCGGCGTCGTAGCCGACGTTGGCCGGGGTGTCCTCGGGCAGATAGATGCGATCGTCGTAGCTGGTGTGATAGCCGGGCAGGGTGAGCAGGCCGATCAGCGAGAGCGCCACGGCGGTGACCAGGATGGCCCCCGGCCAGCGCACGGTGGCGGTGCCGACCTTGTGCCAGCCGTGCGCCTTGTGCTGGCGCTTGGATTCCAGGATCTTGCCGAACCGCGTCACGACCGAGATCACCGCGGGCCCCAGCGTCAGGGCCATGGTGAGCACGACCAGCATGCCGATCGACAGCGGGATGCCCATGGTCTGGAAGTAGGGCAGCCGGGTGAAGTGCAGGCAGAACGTCGCACCGGCGATCGTCAGGCCGGAGGCCAGCACCACGTGCGCGGTGCCGTGATACATGTCGTAGTAGGCCGATTCCTTGTCCAAGCCGTTGCGGCGGCCCTCCTGATATCGGCCTATCAGGAAGATCGCGTAGTCGGTTGCCGCGGCGATGGCCAGGGTGATCAACAGGTTCGTCGCGAACGTCGTCAGGCCGAAGAACTCGTGATAGCCGAGAAAGGCGATCGCGCCCCGGGCGCCGGCGAGCTCGAGGACCACCATGGCCAGCACGATCGCGGTGGTGACGATGGACCGGTAGACCATCAGCAGCATGACGGTGATGACCAGGAAGGTCACCCCCTCGATCACGTGCATGCTGCGGTCGCCGACCAGGCGCTGGTCGGTGCTGGCCGCGGCGGACCCGGTGACATAGGCCTTGACGCCGTCGGGAGTGGGCCGATCGGTGGCGATCGTGCGCACCGCGTCGACGGATTCGTTGGCCAGCGCCTCACCCTGGTCGCCGGCGATGTAGACCTGCACGTAGGCGGCCTTGCCGTCGCGGCTCTGGGCGCCCTTGGCGGTCAGGGTGTCACCCCAGAAGTCCTGGACGTGCTGCACGTGGGCGGTGTCGGCGCGCAGGTCTCGGACCATCTCGTCGTAGAACTCGTGGGCCTCGAAGCCCAGCGGCTGCTCGCCCTCGAGCACGACCATCACCGAACTGCTGGTGTCGTACTCCTGGAAGACCTTGCCGACTTCCTTGACCGCGATCATCGACGGCGCGTCGTTGGGGTTCATCGACACCGCGCGCAGCTCGCTGACGACGTTGAGCTGCGGGACAACGGTGTTCAGCACCGCGACGATGACGATCCACGCCAGGATGATCGGAACCGCGAAGATCCGGATGAAGCGTGCGATGCCGCCGTGCCCCTTGGGGTGCGGCTGTCCCTTTGCCTTAGCGGCCGGAGCGGTCGCGGTGTCGTCGGTGGACACGCTCACGCCGCCTTGACGTAGCAGAAGGTCTGGGCAGTCACTCCGGTGGCCGTCCTCTCGTCTTTGACCACGTCGTCGACGGTCACGCGGCAGCTGATGCTGTCGCCGTCGGTCTGGGCCATGATGTTGGGCTGCACCGAGGGCAGGGTGGTCTCCAGCCGCAGCGTCCACGGCAACGGCACGTCTTCGGCGCGCTGCGGCTTGCCCTCGAGGTCCATGTAGTTGATGACGGCGGTGTTGCCCGAGCCGTAGATCTCGTAGATCACGACGGTCGGGTTGAAGTCTTCGGCGTTGTCAGAGGTGATGTCGGTGATGATCACCGGATGGGCGCCGAAAACCGTGCGCACGTTCGACACCACCAGCGCACCGGCGGAGGCGGCGACGAGAATCAGGATGGGCAGCCACGCCCGACGGATCAGCCTGATCAATTCATCTGCCTTTCAGGGTTCCTGGTCCGCGGGATGCTCGCCCGTGCGCGATGTTCTCGGGTCAAGTTATCGGGGCTAAGTGGATCAAGTCAATCCCCTTCGGTGTCATGGCCATTACACTCGGCGCGATGAACAGCTGTCCGACCGCCGGGCGCCCGCTGCGCCGGGACGCCGAGCTCAATCGGCGGCGGATCATCGACGCGGCCCAGGAACTGTTCGCGGCCAAGGGGTTGGAGCCGAACCTCAACGACGTGGCCAGGCACGCAGGTGTCGGGGTGGGCACGGTGTACCGGCGCTTCCCCGGCAAGGAGCAGCTGATCGAGGAGATCTACGCCGACGGTCTCGGCATGCTGACGGGGTTGGCGGAATCGGCGTTGCGCCTGGAGGATTCGTGGCTGGGCTTCGAATTCTACGTTCGGCAGATGTGCGAGAAGACCGCGACCGATCGCGCGATGCGCGAGATCGTCTTCAGCAAGGCCTACGGCGGGGAGCGGGTCCGCGAGGCCCGGGACCGGCTGGTGCCGCTGCTGCAGCAACTGGTCGCCCGGGCACAGGCCGACGGGCATCTGCGCGACGGGGTGAGCTCGACGGACCTGCCGATCTTCGCGCTGCTGGCCGGCACGGTCAGCGAGTTCGCCGGTGAGGTCGATTCGCAGCTGTGGCGCCGGTACGTCGAGATGCTGCTCGACGGCATGCGGGCGCGACCGGACCAGGACGGGTTGCCGGTGGCGGCGCTGGCCGACACCACCCTGGACCGGGTGATGCAGATGTGGGAGCCGGCCGGGCCGGGGTGAGCGCGGGCTGCCGCGGCTGAATGTCGGAGGGCGTGCTTACCCTGACGGGGTGGATTATCAGGGCATCACGGCACTGCGGGAGAACCATCCCGCCTGGCGATTGCTGCGCGCCGGCAATGCCCCGCTGATCCTGTCCTTCCTCGGGGAGTTCTTCGTGGAGGGCAATCGCGGGGCCTGCGCCGCCGGCGCGGTCGCCGACGCCCTCGATGATCTGCTCTACGCGCTGAACGCCGAGGAGGTCCGCTACCCCAAGGAGCCGCGCGGCTACCTGGAGGACTGGGCCGCCACGGATGCGGGCTACCTGCGCCGGTTCTACCCACCCGGCGACGACGAGGTGCACTACGAGGTGACTCCGGCCTTCGAGAAGGCCTACGCCTGGGTGACCGGGCTGCGCGGCCGGGCGTTCGTCGGCACCGAATCCCGGCTGCACATCGTCGTGGAGTTGCTGCGCCAGATCGTGCACGGTACCGAGATCGAGCCGGAGGTCCGGCTGGCCGAACTACGTCGTCGGCGCGCCGAGATCGACGCTGAGATCGCCGACGTGCAGGCCGGCGACCTGGCCGTGTTGGATCCCACCGGCATCCGGGATCGCTACCAGCAGCTGTCGTCCACTGCCCGCGAGCTGCTGTCGGACTTCCGCGAGGTGGAGGAGAACTTCCGGCAGCTGGACCGGGCCGCTCGGGAGAAGATCGCCGCCTGGGACGGGTCCAAGGGCGAGTTGCTGGCCGACCTCGTTGGCAGCCGCTCGCAGATCGCGGGATCCGACCAGGGCCGCAGTTTCCAGGCGTTTTACGACTTCCTGCTCTCCGAGGCTCGCCAGGGTGAGCTGACCGACCTGCTGGTGAAGGTGTCCGCGCTGGACACCATCGACGCGGACTCGCGCATCCGGGGCATCCACCACGACTGGTCGGAGGCAGCCGACCGCGCTCAGCGCACCGTCCGCCAGATCTCCGAGCAACTGCGCCGGTTTCTCGACGACCAGGTGTGGCTGGAGAACCGCCGGGTGCTGGAGTTGGTCCGAGCGGTCGAGGCCGCGGCGCTCGACGCGCGCGCCCGCCCGCCCGACTTCGGCCTGTTGGTTGACGAGCCGGGGCTGGACATCGCGCTGCCGTTCGAACGTCCGCTCTATCAGATGCCGGTGGCCGTCGCCGTGGAAAGTGCGGTGACCGCCGCGACCGAGGACGCCGACACCGGACTGCTGTTCGCCCAGACCTACATTGACTCGGCGCGGCTGGCCGATGCCATCCGGGCGACCCTGCCGGAAAACACCTCGGCGCTGCTGTCCGATGTGCTGGTGGTGCATCCCATCGAGCAGGGCGCCGCGGAGATCGTCGGCTATCTTGCGCTGGACGACGAGGACCTGACCGTCGAGATGGACGATGCCGAGGAAACCGTGTTGGAGTACGCCGATCCGAGCGATCGCAGCATTCTGCGGCGGGCGACACTGCCGAGGGTGACGGTGCGACGACGATGAGTACCGAACATGCCGTCGCCGGAGCGATCATCCGGCTGATGCAGGGCGTGGTCTATCGCGATTCCGACGAGGACAGCTGGCAGACGCTGGACCGCTCCGGTGCCGGGGTCCGGGATCATTTCGCCGCGATCGGCGTTGACGTGGTGATCGACGACGTCGAGGGATATGCCTACCTGCGATCTCGCCCGGATTCCGAGGGCGAGGAGGCGCTGCCGCGTCTGGTTCGGCGGCGGGCGCTGACCTACAACGTCAGCCTGCTGCTGGTGTTGCTGCGCAAGCGGCTCGTCGAGTTCGAAACCGGCGGCGGGGAGGGCCGGTTGGTGCTCAGCACCGATCAGATGGTGGAGATGCTGAGACTGTTCCAGGCCGACTCCACCAACGATGCCCGCGTCGTCGACCAGGCCGAGACGACTATCCGCAAGGCCGCGGAACTGGGCTTCCTGCGGCAGTTGCGCAATCAGCGCGACCAGTGGGAGGTGCGCCGGATCCTCAAGGCCTACGTCGACGCCCAAACCCTGTCGGACTTCGCGGCCAAGCTGCGCCAGTACGCCGGACAGGTGGCCACCGATGACTGAGGGACTGTTCAGCGCGGTCGAACTCGGCAGCTCACCGCGGGCCGGTTACCGGCTGCAGTACGTGGAGGTGCACAACTGGGGCACCTTCGACAAGCACGTGTGGCGGTTCAGTCCCGGGGCGGACACCGCGCTGCTCACCGGAGACATCGGCTCCGGAAAATCGACCATCGTCGACGCGCTCACCACGCTGCTGGTGCCCAGCCACAAGGCGGCCTACAACAAGGCCGCCGGCGCCGATGCCAAGGAGCGCACGCTTCGCTCCTACGTGGAGGGGCATTACAAATCCGAGCGCAACGAGGCCACCGGGAAATCCCGAGCCAAGGGCCTGCGGGAGAACGCCCGCAGTTACTCGGTGGTGCTGGGCGTCTTCGTCAACTCCGGATACGACGAGACCGTGACGCTGGCGCAGGTGTTTCAGCAGCGCGAAACCACCGGCCAGCCGTACCGGTTCTTCGTCACCGCGCCGAAGGCACTGTCGATCGCCACCGACTTCGCCGACTTCGGCACCGACCTGCGCGATCTGCGTAGGCGGCTGCGCGCCGGCGGCGCAGAACTTTTCGACGAGTTCCCCAAGTACGCGACGTCGTTGCGACGGCTGCTCGGGATCCGTTCCGAACAGGCCCTGGAGTTGTTCCACCAGACCGTTTCGATGAAGTCGGTGGGCAACCTCAACGACTTCGTCCGCGACCACATGCTGGAGCCCAGCGACGCCGGCGACCGGGTTCGCGACATCATCGCGCACTTCGACGATCTGACCAAGGCCCACGACGCGGTCAAGCGTGCCCGCGAACAGCTCGAGGCTCTCGAACCGATAGCCGTGACGACCGCGAAATATGATGCGGCGCTGGAAGACCGGGACACCCTGGAGCGACAGCGAGCCTCGGTGCGGCTGTTCATCGCGGAGCTGCGTTCGGATCTGCTGGCCGGTGAGATCATCGCGCTGCAGACCGACGGTGGCGCCGGATTGCAGGAGCTGGAGGCCGCCGAGGCGAACCAGCGTGCCCTGGCCGCGCAGCGCGACTCGCTCATCGAGGAGCGTGCCACCGCGGGCGGGGACCGGATCGGCGAACTGGAGCGACTGGCCGGCGAAGCCCGTGCGCAGGCCGACACCCGTCGTGACAACCGAACCCGGTTCGACGACGCGGTCGGGGCCGCGGGGCTCGCGCCGGTTGACGGCGCGGAGGGCTTCGCGGCGCTGTCGGCGCTGGTGAGCACCGAGCGGCCACGGCTGGCCGGCGAGAAACGCGACCTCGACGCCGCCACCGCGGAGGCGATCGGAAACACCCGGGACTGCCGGCGTCGATGTGACGCGGTCACCGAGGAGCTGGCCAGCCTGGCGCAGCGCACCTCCAACCTGCCGCCGGAGCAGGTCGAGCTTCGCGATGAGCTCTGTGCCGCGCTGGGACTGCGGCCCGATGAGCTGCCGTATGCCGGTGAGCTGCTCGATGTGCGTGACGAACAGGCACAGTGGCGTGGGGCCGCCGAGCGGGTACTGCGTGGGTTCGCCCTGTCGCTGCTGGTGCCGCAGCAGCACTACGATGCGGTCGCGAGCTGGGTCAACGGCCGTCGCCTGACGTTTCGCGGCCGCGGCGGTCGACTCACCGGCGCGAAACTGGTCTACGAGCGCGTTCCACGCCAACAGGTCCGGCTGCAGCAGTCGCCGCACGACGGGCTGCTGCTCGCCGACTGCATCGAGATCAAGGACGGTCCGTTCCACGACTACCTGCGCAACGAACTGACCAAACGCGCCGACTTCCGCTGCGCGTCCACCCTCGCCGAGTTCTCCGGGCTGCGGCGCGCCGTCACGGTCGAGGGGCAGGTCCGCTCCGGGGAGCGCCACGAGAAGGACGACCGGCACCGCGTCGATGACCCGCGGCGCTGGGTGCTCGGCTGGGCCAACGAACGCAAGATCGCCGCGCTGCGCGCCGAATTGGAGGAACTGGAGGCCCAGCACGCGGCGGCCGCCGCCGAGGAACGGCGGCTCGACCAGGGGCGTGCGGGCCTGCAGGAGCGCCTCGATGCGCTGCTGCGCATCGAGGGCTTCCGGGCCTGGATCGACCTGGATGTTGCGGAGGCGCTTGATCGCGCGAACGACCATGACGCCGAACGGGTTCGGCTGCAGGCCGGTTCGTCGCGGCTGGAGGAGATCACCCGCGCGCTGGACCGCAACGCCGCCGAGGCCGAGGCGGTGGCCGCGCTGATCAAGGATCTCACCGGCCGGCTCGCCACCCTGCAGGCCGCCGTGCAGCGGGCCCAGGCGGAGAAGGATCGCGACGATGCGCTGCTGGCGGCGCACCCAGATCGGGAACGCGCCGCGGCGCGTGAGTCCTACCCCGGGTTGCAGGCCCGGCTGGGTGCGAAGCGACCGACGCGGGCGGCGGACTGCGCTGCCGCGCAGGATCAACTGTCCGAGGACCTGCACCGGCGGATCGAGAAGCTCACCCGTGAGCTCGGTGGCTACGGCCAGAACCTGGGCCAGCAGATGGCCGAGGTGCTGCGCCGCTGGCCGGAGTTGCGCGCGGACCTGGACGCCGGCGTGGAGGCCCGCCAGGAGTTCCTGGCCCTGCGGAACCGGGTTGCCACCGACGACCTGCCGCGCTTTGAGCAGGAGTTCAAAGACCAGCTCAACAAGAACGCGATCCAGGAGCTCGCCGGCTTCAACAACTGGCTGGGCCGGCAGGCGTCGGTCATCGACGAGCGGGTAGACCGGATCAACGAGGCGCTGGGCGCGGTGCCCTACAACCCCGGTCACTACATCAAGCTGGTTCCACTGGCGACCACGAACCAGGATGTCGTGCAGTTCCGTTCGGAGCTGCGCAATCTGACCAACGACAGCCTGGCCGTCGACGGCGACCAGTATGCCGAGCAGCGGTTCCTTGACGTCAAGCGGATCATCGAACGATTCCGCGGCCGCGACGGCTACGCCGACACCGACCGCAAGTGGACCCGGCACGTCACCGACGTCCGAAACTGGTTCGTCTTCTCGGCCTCCGAGCGGGACCTGGAAACCGATGTGGAGTGCGAACACTACAGCGATTCCGACGGCAAGTCCGGGGGACAGAAGGAGAAGCTGGCCTACACCATCCTGGCCGCGTCGCTGGCCTACCAGTTCGGCCTGGAGTGGGGCGCGGAGAAGTCTCGGGATTTCCGGTTCGCCGTCATCGACGAGGCGTTCGGGCGTGGCTCGGACGTCTCCACCCGCTACGCTCTTGAGCTCTTTGCCAAGCTCGGCCTGCAGTTGTTGATCGTCACGCCGCTGCAGAAGGTGCAGGTCATCGAGCCCTACGTGCAGGCGATCGGATTCGTCGACAACCCAGACGGGGCCTACTCCCGGTTGCAGACGATGACCATCGAGGAATACCGCGGCCGCCGTCGCGAGCCGGCGTCGTGACCGCCGGGTGGACCACGCCCGCCGACATCGCCGCCCGGGTACGGCGGCGCTGGGACGACGGGTCGCTGCTGCGCGCGCACGCCGTCGGAGAGCCGTTCGCACCGATCAAGGTGCCGCTGCGCGGCCCGAAGCCCTCGCAGATCGGCGACGATCTCGGCGCGGCCCGGGACTGGGTCGCGGCGCTGGACGTCGGCCGGCACGACGACCGCCGCTACGCACTGCAGTGGCGGGAGATCGGTGGACGGCGGATCGGGCGCAATCGGCTGCCGGTCAGTGCCACGGTCGACACGCCTGAGCAGGCCCAGGCGTTGCTGGGGGTGGCGGGTGCGGTCCGGCGCTTCGACGAACTTCTGGCCGCGGCCGGCGAACGAGGGCCGGTGTGGGAGTGGATCGTTGGGCATCCGCATGCCGCGCTGACCCTGGCCGCGGAGCTGCCGAGGCTGATCGCCGCCTACGACTGGCTCGACGCACAGCGCGATTCGGGCCGGTATCTGCGCGAGATCACCGCGCCCGGGGTCGACACGAAATTCGCCGAACGGCACCGCGCGACGCTGGCCGCGATGCTGGGGGTGTCGTCGGGCGCGGCCGGTTTCCTCGACGGCCTGGGACTGCGCGCCAAGCCGGCGTTGGTGCGGTTGCGTCCGGCGCCGGCACCGTGGCTGCCGGCCCCGATCACCGAGTTGGCGCTGCGAGTGGGGGAATTGGCGCGGCTCCCGCTGGCACCGCGGACGGTGCTGGTCATCGAGAACGAGATCAGCTACCTGTCGGTTGAGGTGCCTGCGGGCGGCGTCGTGATCTGGGGCAAAGGCTTCGAGGTGGACGCGGTGGGTCGGCTGCCCTGGCTGGCCGAGGCCGAGGTGATCTATTGGGGAGACATCGACACCCACGGCTTCGCCATCCTGGACCGGCTGCGGGCCTGGGTTCCGCACGCCCGGTCGGTGTTGATGGACCGGGACACCCTGGTTGCCCACCGGGACCGGTGGGGCAGTGAGGATCGCCCGGCCACGTCGTCGCTGACCCGGCTGACCGCGTCCGAAGCGCGGTTGTACGAGGAACTGGTCACCGACGTGCTGGGCGAGCGGGTTCGCCTGGAACAGGAACGCATCGACTGGGCCTGGGTGCGGCAGCGATTGGGCTGACCCCCGCCCGCGACTCGGATACCCGCGGGCATTCGTGCGTGGCGACGCCGGGTATCCGCGGGCAAGCCGATACCTTGTAGCAAGGCCCAGCCGGGGGTGGCAAGGCCCCGCCGGAAGGCGGCAAGGCTCAGCCGGAAGGAAGTCTCACCATGATCCGTCGAGTCGCGCGCCCGCTGCCGGGGCTGTTCGTCTAGCAGTGTCCAGGGAAAAGCCCCGGCTGGCCAACGGTGCCGAGCGCACCGTCTGGCAGGCGCTCGATGACCAGCTGAAGCCCGAAGACCTGCTGATCCCCGGCCAGCGGGTCACCGACCACCTCAAGGACCACGAGGTCGACCTCGTGGTGGCCATCGAGGGTGCGGGCATCGCGTGCCTCGAGGTGAAGGGCGGACAGGTCTGGCACGACGGCCAGTCCTGGCGGCAGCGCCGCGGCCGTAGCGACCACACCATCGAGCCGGTCCGGCAGGCCCGTGAGGCCTGCTACGCGCTGCGCAGCTTCGTCGAGGGCGACCCGCGCTGGACGCAGGGCCGACAGCGCTGGGATCACCTCGTCGTGCTGCCGAATACCGAACTGCCCGAAGGCTTTGCGCTGCCGGACTGCCCGCGCTGGAAGGTCATCGATCGCACCGAACTGGGCGAGCTCGCCGCTCGGCTGCGCAAGGTCCTGCTCGACCAGGAGCTCCCGCGGCCGCTGCTGGGCGCCGCGGGCATCGAGCAACTCGGTGTCGCGCTGGGCGGGCGCGGCCTGCCACAGCTCGACGTGGTGTCCCGGGCGCGGGAGAACGAGGACGCCGCCGACGTGCTCACCGACCAGCAGGCGGTGATCCTGGGCGCCATCCAGCTGCTGAACCGGGTGGAGATCCGCGGCGGGGCGGGCAGCGGCAAGACGTTCCTGGCGATGGAACAGGCCCGCCGGCTGGCCCGCGCCGGCCAGCGGGTGGCCCTGGTCTGTTATTCGCACGGGTTGGCGTCGTATCTGGAACGGGTCACCGCCGGCTGGAACAGGAGCCAGCGCCCGGCCTACGTCGGCGAATTCCACGACCTCGGCAAGACCTGGGGAGCGCCCGCCGGCCCGGACGAGGCGCTGCGCAACGAGGACACCGTGCGGTTCTGGGAGCATGAGCTGCCCCGCCAGATGGCCGAGTTGGCGGCCGGGCTCGACGACGGCCAGCGCTTCGACGCGATCGTGGTGGACGAGGCCCAGGACTTCGCCGACGCCTGGTGGGAGCCGCTGCTGGGCGCGCTGCGCGACGAGGAGGCCGGCGGGCTCTACGTCTTCAGCGACGAGGGGCAGCGGGTCTTCGACCGGTACGGGTCACCGCCGGTGCCGCTGGTGCCGCTGGTCCTCGACCACAATCTGCGCAACACCCGCCAGATCGCCCAGGCGTTCCAGCCGCTGGTCGACCACCCGATGCGGTTCCTCGGCGGTGACGGGCCGACGGTCAGCTTTGTGGCCTGCACGGCGGACACCGCGATGGACGCCGGCGACGACCAGGTGGACTGGCTGCTGGACCAGGGCTGGCGGCCCGAGGACGTCGCGCTGCTGACCACCGGCAGCCGGCACCCCGAGCAGCGCGAACGCCAAGCCGCCGGCAACACCGCCTACTGGGCCAGCTTCTGGGACACCGAGCAGGTCTTCTACGGGCACGTGCTCGGATTCAAGGGCCTGGAACGACGGGCGGTCGTCCTTGTCGTCAACGAACAGCAGGCCTTCGAACGCTCCCGTGAACGGCTCTACGTCGGGCTGTCCAGGGCCCGCGATCAGCTCGTGGTGTGCGGCGACCCCGACTTCCTCCGGACGGTTGGCGGCCCGGAACTTGCTCACCGCCTGGGCATCTGAGGAGACGGCGCGGACTCAGCGCCGGATGGTCACCACAGCGTCCGTAGGCCGGGAAGTCCGCCAAAGGCGGCGTCGCCTGTAACGAGGGTCATCGATTCGAGTATGGCCTGGGCAGCCAGCATCCGGTCGAAAGGATCACGGTGGTTCCACTCCACGAATAAACTCGCCGGACTGACGAAGCTCTCCGAGGAGACCCACCGATGCGGGTATCGAACTGCACTTCCCGTGGTGACTTATCAGTAGGTACACAATATTTTGTGTCCATTTAGCGTGTTTATCTGCGGTTTCATCGTCAGGAACACGTATCCTATGGTGATGCTGGCCGGTGAGAATTTGGGTGGTACGCCCCTTGGGCGTGTTGCTTGCATAGACTGCTTTAGTGTGCGAAATTCGCCGCATGAACCTACAGGGGTGGCTGGATCGGGTGGTCACCGATCATCGGCCGTCGTGCGCGACGTTGCGTTACGACTTGGAGCGGGTGATTCCTCGGGTCGCCGAGATGTGGAAGCCGCTGTTCGACGATCCGCGGAGTATTCACGGGCAGGCGTTTTGTACCGATGTGCGGTTGATGGTGTTGCGGATGCGGGAATTGCGCGGGCCGATGCCTGGGGACACGTTGTTGACGACGTGCGGCAGCGGGTTGTCGGTGCAGGTGTCGGATTCGCGGGGGATGGATTTTCGGATGCGGCGGTGGCCGTCGCGGGTGCTGCACGGGGAGCGGGTGCGAACCGTGGTCACTCCGGGTGGGGGTGGGCATCCGCTGGTGCGAGTGCCGGCGACCGAGGGCGAGCAGATGATCCTCGACGAGGGGTCGGGTGCCGAGATGTTCCCGGTTCCGAAGGTTACGCCGGCGGGCAAGCCGGACATCTTCGCGTTGTGGTGGCCGACCGACGACGGGTTCGGCCTGGCGGAGGCGGTGTTGGCGGCGGTGTTGGATGTCGACAATGCTTCTCGGGTACAGGTTTTGGCGACGGCGGCGTTGCCGCCGGTGACGGAGTCGCCGTTGTTGGCGGCGGGCAAGCGGCCGCCGGTGGCGCCGGTGGACGACTTCGGCGAATGGGCGCCTCCTGCTTCGGGGTCGGGTACCGACGATCCCGACGAGCCGGAACCGGCGTAGCACGCGATGATGGTGGTTGCGGTGGGGGGCGGCGTATTTCATGTCGTGGGGTCGTTGTTGAATCGGGGCTGCGATGAAGGCGACCGTGGATGTGTATGGAGTGCGGGTCAACCAGGCTCGGGTGATCCGTGCGATGACGGTGACCGCGGTGATGGAAGCGTTGGGCTGGAAGCATTCTCGGCTCAACCGTTTGGAGCGTTCGGCGACCACGGCGTTGCCGGTCGAGGACTTTGAGCAGTTGGTGGCAGTGCTGCGGTTCCCGCCGAAGTTCTTCACCACCGCACCGACATCGCGGGTGCATCCCACAGATCTGCTGTTTCGGGCGCCGCGCTCGATCACGGCCACTGAGCGGGAGTATCTGGCCCAGTTTGCCGCGTTGACTGGGGAGTTTCTCGACGAGTTGCATACCCGGGTGAAGTTGCCGCCGGTGCGGTTGCCGGTCCTGGACAGTGAGACCCCGGTCGATCAGGCCGCCGAGGCGGTGCGCAAGGCGTGGGGGCTGGATACTGATGGGCCGGTCGACTACCTGACCCATGAGATCGAACGCAATGGTGTGGCGATCGTGATGCGCCGGCTGTTGACGTCGTCGTCGCGGCGCATCCTCGGCGATGAGGATTCCACTGGGAAACTCGACAAGCATCTGGGGTACTCGGTGCGGGTCGGTGAGTTCAACACGCGGCCGTTGATCGTTGTGCGGCAGTCACATTCGTGGGAGCGCACACGCTGGACGCTGGCCCATGAGGTTGGGCACCTGGCGTTGCACGCCTCGGGCAGTGTCAATGAGGAGCGTGAGGAGCAGGCCTCACGGTTCGCTTCGGAGTTGTTGGCGCCGGCGGCTGTGCTCGCCGACGAGGTGTCGCGGGCGCCGTCGCTGGCGGAGTTGTTGCCGGTCAAAGCCCGGTGGGGTATATCGCTGGGGGCGTTGCTCAAACACCTGCATACCTCGAAGCTGTTGAGTGATCAGCGGTTTGAGGCGTTGCGCCGCCAGCTTTACACCCGCACCAACACCGAAACCGACACCACATGGGGTCGGGTGGAGCCAGGCTGGAACGACCGGGATGTGGAGCGGCCCCGGCTGATCAGTAAGTGGTTGGAGATGGCGTTCTCGGCGACTTCGGCGATGATGCTGGCCCCCTATGACCTGATGTGGCCCCAGGACATGTTGGAGGACTTCACTGTTGGTCAGCGCACCGGTGTAGCTGTCAACGCGGCCCGGGCGGTGGCAGATCCGGCGCCGGCGGTGGCGATGACCGGTACGCACTCCAATGTGTTGACGTTGCCGGTGGGCCGGCGGCGGGGCTGACGGGTTCTCGGGGGTCAGGTCAGCGGTGGCGCGAGTACAGCGGGTCAGTTTCAGCGACGGCGAATCCGACACTTACACAGTGGTCGGTGCTGATCATCTGCCGATCGGCCCGGCCGCGGCGTATCTGCGGTTTCTGCGCGACGGTGGGGCCTCCCCGCACACCGTGCGGGCATATTGTGCGGGCCTGGCGGAGTGGTTCACTGTGCTGGAGCACACCGGGCACGCGTGGGATGACTTTCCCACCACTCTGTTTGGGCAGTTTCTGCGGTATCTGCGGACCGGGGATCTGCCCGGTGCGGCCCGGATCGGAGCACCGACTCAGAAGCTGGCCGCGTCCTCGTTGCAGCCTCGGGCCGCGGCGGTGTTGTCGATGTACCGCTACCACGCCGATGCACACGGCACCGATGTGCCCTATGGCCGGTTGTTCACCTCGCGGGGTTCTTGGCGCCGCTATCGCCGCTATGTCGGTTTCCTCGACGGGGTCGGGCCTGCCCGCCGAGGGGATCACCCGATCTACCGGATGCGGACCCCGAACCGCTCCGCCACCCCGGTGCTGACCCCGGCACAGGTCAACACCATCCTGGATGGCTGCTCGACCCAAACCGATGAAGGTGGGTGGTCGGGTGGGCCGGCGGGGGTGCGTAACCGGTTGTTGTTCGCGGTGCTGGCCGAGACCGGGATGCGCCTCGGTGAAGCATTGTCGCTGCGCCATCACGACTTTCACATCGGCGCCGGGGCGACTCCGTTCATCGAGATCGTCGACCGCCAGGATCACCCGCACGGGGTGCGGGTGAAGACCGGGTCGCGGCGGGTCTACGTCGGAGACGACCTCGAAGCGCTGTATTCGGAATATGTCTGGCAGCTGGTGGCGATGGCCGCAGATGTGACCGTGCCAGATCTGGCCACACACTTCGTGTTCGTGAATCTGGTTCGTGGCCCCCGATTTTCGCCGATGCGAGTCGAGACTGTCTATGAGAAGGTCCGCGGCATCAAAGGAGCCCACCCACAGTTGCCGGTGGACTGGAGCCCGCACTGGCTGCGCCATACCCATGCCACTGCGCTGCTGCTGGCCGGGGTACCCGAGCATGTGGTGATGCGCCGCCTCGGGCACGCCGACGTGCAGACCACCCTCTCGACCTACGGATGGGTCACCCAGGACGCCGAGATGCGTTCCCTGGCCCATTGGAAGAACTACGTCGCCGGCTGGAAGGGCCTTGCCGATGGCCGGCCATGACGACCCGAAACCCGTTCGGCGGCATGAGGACCGCTCGTGGCAGGCGCAGTGGGCGTTGGTGCCGCCGCCGTGGCGAACACCGGTGTATCGGATCGATAGCGCCCCTGCCAACACAGTGTTTCTGCGTAACCGCTACTACCTGCGGGAAAACCGGGCGCACACTGAGCATGACTTCACCCCGGTCGGGGTGCCGACCCGCTTCGCCGACGAGATCGCCTGGTGGGTGTGGCTCTGTCATCACGAAGGCCTGCGCAAAATCGAGCCGTCTCTGTTGCGGTGGGCTGGCCAGGCATTGACCGCCGCCACCGCGGACTACCGCGCGCAACACGGCCATCCACCGGTGAGCATCACCGACCTGGGCGTGGCGGCGATACTGCGCCAGGCGGTGCTGGTCTTCGAGCGGCGCAACGCACGGCTGCCGTCGGCGGGGGCCCGGCGCAATATCACCCACCTGGTCGAGCATCTGCACCTGCATCTGTCGGTGCGCTGCAGCGACACCGACTGGTGGGCGCATGACCTCTGGGATCTGGACGCCGATCCCCGCATTCCTCAGCGAGAACACGAACCGCGCCACGACCTGTCAGTCAACCTCGCCGCGATCAACCCGGGCTGGCTGCGGGAGGGGGTGCGGTTCTGGCTGCGCACCGCCCTGGACGCCGAACTGCTGCGCTGGTCCTCGGTGGTGGAGCGGGCCCGCGACACCGCGCGGCACCTGGGCCCGTTTCTGACCGCCCGCGGCGACACCGACCCCGTCCTGGCCGAGGACCCTGCGCAGTTGCGGCTGATCTTCACCGCGTTCACCGAATATCTGAGATCCCCGGCCGCGGCCGCCAACCCGGACAAGCCGTTGACCCCGGCGGCGATCGACGCGATCCAGTCCCAAACCCAGGTGTTCTACACGTTTATGGTCGACCACGCCCCTGAGGCTGCCGCCGCGACCGGCGATCCTCGGTGGGCGCAGCTCGGTGCCGCCCATACCCGGCTGTGGGGTCCGGCGTTTCGCAGCCGCCGCGCCAACCGGGTCCGGGAGCTGAGCTGGTATGGCACCGCTGATCTGCAACGCATGCTGGCCTACCTCGATGTGCTGGGCGCTGACCGTTCCACCTTGGTCGGGCTGACCCACCCCGATGGCAGTGCGTCGCTGATCAAGGGACTCGGTGACCCGCAGGCCGCCCGGATCTGGCTGCTGCAAGCGTTGACCGGGCGCCGCGCCTCAGAAATCCTGATGCTCGATCACCGTCCGCTGCAACCGATCCCGGGGGCGCAGCGCCCAACGGACTCCGAGGACTCGGATGCCTTCGTGGCCAAGCTGCGCTACCAGCAGACCAAAGTCGACGGCGTGGAACCCACCATCCTGGTGGAGCAAGCCGTGGTCAACGTGATCACCGAACAGCAGCAGTGGCTGGCCCAGAACTTTGGGCACCTCACGCCGAAGTATCTGTTCATCGGCACCAGGTCGAACCTCAACGGTCAACGGCCCCGCCCCTATGCCACCTACAGCCAGTCCTTGAACAAACTCGACGCGCTGCACGGGATGACCGATGCCGCGGGTAATCCGTTGCGGTTCAGCCAAACCCATCGGCTGCGGCACACCCGGGCCACCGAACTGCTCAACGACGGGGTGCCGATCCACGTGGTGCAGCGCTATCTCGGGCACAAGAGCCCGGAGATGACGCTGCGCTATGCGGCCACCCTGGCGGCCACCGCCGAAGCCGAGTTCCTCAAACACAAGAAGATCGGCGCCCACGGGGTGGACATCGCGATCAGCCCGGCCGACATCCTGGACATGACCCAACTTTCGGCCCGCACCGACCGGGTGCTGCCCAACGGGGTGTGCCTGCTGCCGCCGCTGAAATCGTGCGACAAAGGCAATGCGTGTTTGAGCTGCGGGCATTTCGCCACCGACGCCACCCATGCTGATGAGCTGGCCGACCAGCACGCCAAAACCACCGCCCTGATCGAAGTCCGCCGCAGTCAGTACCTGGCCCGCACCGGCCGCGAGTTGACCGACGACAACGTGTGGATCGCCGCACGGCTGCGCGAGCTGCATTCCCTGGACGCCATCCTGGGGCGACTGACCAAGGAGCAGGCCGCTCACAGCGCGGCGATCAGCGGGGCCGGCACCACCGGGCGGCTACCGTTGCAGCCCATCGCCACCCGCGGCGCCCACGATTCGGCACTGCGCAAAGCCGACCCCCAGGCCGGCGCGTGACCGCCACCCAAGCCTCGCTGGCCGCCCTGGCCGCCCACACCCAAACCCGGCGTGACTCCGTGGACAAACGGGTCCGCAAAGCGCTCAAGGAGATGCGCCGCGAGAACGCCGCCATCACCGCCAGCAGCGTGGCACAGCGCGCCGGAGTGGGCCGCAACAGCATCTACCGCCGCCCCGAGCTGCTGGCCATGATCCGGGCCCATCAACCACTGGAAGCGGTCACCGAGGCGCACCCACCACGTTCTGGCGCCGGACCCGAATCGAGCATCATCGCCGCGCTGAGGACCCGGCTGACCGCCAAAGACACCCAGATCGCCGACCTGAGAACCCTACTGCGCCAACGCGACACCGTCATCGCCGCCCTCCAAGGCGAGCTGGAACGCCTGGCCGCGGCAACCTGACCAGCCACCGGGCACCCCCTTCACCGGACTGCTGCAGGACTGGACTCGCCGCTCTCACCGGGCTACTGGGCGGTGCTCGTCAGCGGTGGGCAGCCGCGGGCGTTCGATGGGGGTCGCTGATCGTGGCGTGCTTGGCGGGCCAGATCCGTGCCGCCAGGATCGCCGCGAACGCGGCGAGGACGGCCAGGGTCGCGGCGGCGGCCGGTTGGCCGACCGCCACACCGAGCCATCCGGCCAGCAGGTAGGTGAGGAAGAAGCAGGCGTGCGACAGGGAGAACTGGGCGGTGAACACCGAGGGCAGCGCATCGGGTGCGGATTGGTAGCGCAGTAGCCGCGCTGAGGGGGTGTTGATCAGTGAGGTGGCGGCGCCCAGCAAGATCCAGGCGGTGATGAAGCCCGCCCAGCCGACCGCGGGGCTGGGGTGCAGGACCAGCAGGCCGGCGGTGGCGGCCAGGACGACGGGGATGACGGTTGCTCCGGTGAGCATGACCCACCGGTCGGCGATGGCGTGCAGCACCCGCGGCAAAGCGACGGCGATGACCATCGAGCCGCCGCCATAGCAGGCCAGCAGCAGCGCGAGCGCGGTATTTGTGGAGCCCAGCATGTCGTGGACGTAGACGACGGTGTTGACGATCACCAAGCCGGTGGCGGCCGCGACGACCATGTTCAATGCCAGCAGGGCCCGCAGCACGGGACGGTCCAACATCACTCGCGCACCGGAAGTGGTGCGCTGCCAAAAGGATTCACTGGATTTATCGCCGGCGATCGCCGGCAGCGTGGTGGTGAGCACCAGGGCTGCCGAGACCGCAAACCCGGCGACAGTCCCGATGAACAGGTAGTTGTAGGCCATCACTGCTAGCAGCGCGGCGGCGATGACGGGGCTCAGCAGGGATTCGAGGTCGTAGGCCAGCCGCGACAGCGACAGACCTTTGGTGTAGTCGTCTTCGTCGACCAGTACGGCGGGGATGACCGACTGGAACGCCGGGGTGAAGGTGGCCGAGGCGGCCTGCAGGGCGAAGATCAACACGTAGATCTGCCAGGTCTGGCCAACCAACGGCAGCAGCACCGCAATGCTGGCGCGCACGATGTTGGAGCCGATCAGCAGGATGCGTCGCGATACCCGGTAGGTCACTGCCGAAATGACCGGAGCCACCGCGACATAGGCGAACATCTTGACCGCCAACGCGGTGCCCAATACCGCGCCGGCGCGGCTGCCGGCCAGATCGTAGGCCAACAGTCCCAGTGCGACGGTGAGCAACCCGGTGCCCAGCAGGGCCACAACTTGGGCGGCGAACAGCCGGGCGAAGGTGGGGTTCTTGAGGATCGCGAACATGTCAGGGCTTTCGATCGCGCATGGCGGATCAGTGCTGGCCGGTGGTGCGGCGTGCCCCCTCGAAGCTGGCCACGTTGTGGTCGCGATGGTGCTCGGGCACACCGGGGCCGGCGTGTTCGGCGTTGAACACCGCGTCGGTGACCAGCTGGCGGACGTGCTCGTTGTCGATGCTGTAGAAGATCGTGGTGCCCGCGCGTCGGGTGCCGACCAACTGCGCCATCCGCAATTTGGCCAGATGCTGGGACACCGACGGTGCGGGTTTGTCGATGTGTTCGGCCAGCTCGTTGACCGAGCGTTCCCCGTCGACCAGGGCCCACAACAGCTGGATGCGGGTGGCATCCGACAGCATCCGGAACACCTCGACGATCAGCGCGGCCTGATCCTCGCCGATCGGCCCACGCGAAGCCTCACTATCTGCATCCATAACTAGATAATAACCTAAGTAGGTGCTCGCCCTGCGGCTGCCGCTAGGCGTCGCAGGCCACGAAGGATTCCTCCCCGGCACTGGAACTGAACAGATACGACACGATCTTCACCCAGAAGGTTTTCCCAGGCAGTGTTCATCCGGTGTTCGTTTGCCCTCAGATTCGATGCCTGTCAATATCGATGCATGTCGAAATCGAGGGATCTGTTGGAGCAGCAGTGCTGCCCGCCTGGGGCGTTGCTGAGTGAGCCGCTTTCGGCGGCCACCGCCGCGGATATGGCGGTCAAACTCAAAGCGCTGGCCGATCCGGTGCGGCTGCTGTTGTTCTCGGCGATCGCCAGCCACGCCGGCGGCCAGGCATGTGTCTGTGACATCTCCGTCGGGGTGGAGGTTTCCCAGCCGACGGTCTCCCATCACCTCAAGGTGTTGCGCGATGCCGGGCTGCTGACCTCGGAGCGGCGAGCCTCCTGGGTGTATTACGCGGTGGTTCCCGATGCGTTGGCCAGCCTGGCGGTGCTGCTCGGCGCCACCACCGCCGACACCGCGGCGGGGGTGCCGGCATGACCGACACCGCGACACCGCCGGCGGTCGTCGGCAAGCTCTCCACCCTGGACAGGTTTCTGCCGGTCTGGATCGGTGCGGCGATGCTCGCCGGGCTGCTGCTGGGCCGCGCGATCCCCGGATTGAACACAGCTCTGGAAAGTGTTGCCATCGACGGGGTTTCGCTGCCGATCGCTCTGGGCCTGCTGATCATGATGTATCCGGTGCTGGCCAAGGTGCGCTACGACCGTCTCGACACCGTCACCGGTGACCGCAAACTGCTGATCTCCTCGCTGGTGCTCAACTGGGTGTTCGGGCCGGCGTTGATGTTCGCCCTGGCGTGGCTGCTGCTGCCGGATCTGCCCGAATACCGCACCGGGCTGATAATCGTCGGGCTGGCCCGCTGCATCGCCATGGTCATCATCTGGAACGACCTGGCCTGTGGTGACCGCGAAGCCGCCGCCGTGCTGGTGGCGCTGAACTCCATCTTCCAGGTGGTGATGTTCGCCGTGCTGGGCTGGTTCTACCTCGCGGTGCTGCCCGGCTGGCTGGGACTGGAACAGACCACCATCGACACCTCGCCGTGGCAGATCGCGAAATCGGTGCTCATTTTCCTGGGCGTCCCCCTGGCCGCCGGTTACCTCTCACGGCGCCTCGGGGAAGCCACCAAGGGCCGCGACTGGTACGAGTCGAAATTCCTGCCCCGCATCGGGCCGTGGGCCCTCTACGGGCTGCTGTTCACCATCGTGATCCTCTTCGCGCTCCAAGGTGAACAGATCACCACCCATCCCTTCGACGTGGCCCGCATCGCGCTGCCCCTGTTGGCCTACTTCGCGATCATGTGGGGTGGCGGCTACGCACTGGGCGCCGCTCTCGGGCTGGGCTACGAGCGGACCACCACGCTGGCGTTTACCGCGGCGGGCAACAACTTCGAGCTGGCGATCGCTGTGGCGATCGCCACCTACGGCGCGACCTCCGGGCAAGCCCTGGCCGGCGTCGTCGGCCCCCTGATCGAAGTCCCCGTCCTGGTGGCACTGGTCTACGTCTCCCTGGCGCTGCGAAAACGCTTCGCCCCCACCACAACACCCACCGTTGATCCCGTGTTGCCCACTGCCGAGCCTGGAGCCCACCGATGACCGAGAGTCCCGTCACCCACACGACCCGCGACCTTTCCATCGATCAGCAACTCGCGCTGCGCACCGCAGCCACCCGGCTGCAGACCGAATTCGCCGACAGTTTCGGCACCGAAACCATCCAGCGATTCCTCGAGTCGTCCTACGACCAGTTCGCCGGGCGGGCCACCATCGCCCGGTTCCTGCCACTGCTGGCCGAACGGTTCGCCCGCCAACGGCTGTACGCCCTGGCCCGCGTGGAAGGCAAAATCAGCGACGGCAAACCCACCGTGCTGTTCTTATGCACCCACAACGCCGGCCGCTCCCAAATGGCTTTAGGCTACTTCACCCACCTCGCCGGTGAGCAGGCGCTGGCCTGGTCGGGCGGTTCGGAGCCCGGCAACGAGATCAACCCCGCCGCCATCGCGGCGATGGCTGAAGTCGACATCGACATCACCGGCGAATTCCCCAAGCCCTGGACCGACGAAATCGTGCAAGCCGCTGACGTCGTGATCACCATGGGTTGCGGGGACGCCTGCCCCATCTTCCCCGGAAAGCGTTACGAGAACTGGGAACTGCCCGACCCCGCCGGCCAAGGGGTCGAGACCGTGCGGCCCATCCGCGACCTCATCGAACAACGCGTGCGCACCCTGCTAGCCGAACTCAACGTCCCCATCGGATGAGCGCAGGCCCGCCTCGGATCGTGGCGATGACCGCCGAGCACGCCCAGGATGTGCTCGCGATCTACCAGCAAGGCATCGACGATGGCCATGCCACCTTCGCCACGACCGCCGGCGACTGGGCCAGTTTCGACACCGAACACCTGCCCGCCCACCGCCACGTGGCCCTCGATCAGGGCGGACACGTGGCGGGATGGGTTGCCGCCGCGCCGATCTCCTCGCGCTGCGTCTACGCCGGCGTCATCGAGCACAGCGTCTACATCAGTGCTGCGGCTCGCCGGCAACACCTGGGCACGCACCTGCTCGACACCTTGATCACCTCCACCGAGACCGCCGGGATCTGGACCCTGCAATGCGGGATCTTCCCCGAGAACACCGCCAGCCTGGCCCTGCACCACAACGCGGGATTCCGCATCGTCGGCACTCAACAGCGCCTCGGCCAACACCACGGCCGCTGGCGCGACGTCCTGCTTCTCGAACGCCGCAGCACCCGCACCGGCCTCTAACCCCCAACTCCAGGACAGCCCCACATGAGCGAACCGAGCACACCGACAGTGCTGTTTATCTGCGTCAGCAACTCCGGCAAATCCGTGATGGCCCAAGGGCTCATGCGGCACACCGCCGCAGAGCGGATCGCCGCCACCTCCGCAGGCACCCACGCCAAAACCAGCGTCAACACCCTTTCCGCGCAAGTGCTCGCCGAACTCGGCATCGACATCAGCGGACACCAACCGACCCAACTCGACGACACCCTCATCGCCGCCGCCGACCTCATCGTGATCCTCGGCACCCAAGCACAACTCGATCGACCTGCCGGCCGCACACCGGTCGAAATCTGGGACACCGAAGAACCCTCACTGCGCGGCATCGAGGGCATCGACCGAATGCGGCTGATCCGCGACGACATCGCCACCCGCGTCGATGAACTCGCCCACCGACTCACCGCCGACCATCAGGCACAGCCCCACGAATGACAACCCGTTTCCGGTCGGAGCCAACTCAGATCGGCTTACCTAAACGGAAATACCAGTACACACCGAAATCTGTCCCCGGCTGACGCGCCCCGGCAAGCTCATTACCGGGTGGCCGCTGGTATCGCCGGCGTGACAGTGGGTTCGGGCGCTGTGGTGATGGCCAGTTGCTTGGTGCGTCCGGCACGGACACCATTGGCGATGACGACGATTTCGGCGAGTTCGTGCACCGCGACAACGGCAGCCAAACCCAACACGCCAGACAGCGCCAGGGGAATGAGTACCGCGATCAATCCCAGCGATAGGCCGACGTTTTGCAGCATGATCCGCCGGGCCCGGCGGGCATGGGCCAGGGCCTGGGTGAGGTGGCGCAGGTCTTCGCCCATGAGGGCGACGTCGGCGGTTTCGATGGCCACGTCGGTGCCCATCGCACCCATCGCGACGCCGAGATCGGCGGTCGCCAGCGCGGGGGCGTCGTTGACGCCGTCGCCGACCATCGCCGTCGACTGGTGTTGGCGCAGTTGACCAATCAGCTCGGCTTTGCCTTCGGGACGCAGATCGGCATGCACCGTATCGATGCCCACCTCCCGCGCGAGGGCCTCAGCGGTGGCGGTGTTGTCACCGGTGAGCATCGCGACCCGGTAGCCGCTGCGCCGCAAGTCCTCGACGACCTGGCGGGCTTCGGGCCGCAGTTCGTCACGGACCGCGATCGCCCCGATGAGCTGGTGGTTGTCTTCGACGAGGACTGCGGTCGCCCCGGCGGCCTGCATGGCCGCCACCTGCTCGGCCAGCGGGCCCGCATCCAGCCACCCGGGCCGCCCCAGCCGAAGCCGACGCCCGTCGCGGTGACCGGTCAGCCCGGCGCCGGTGACGGCCTCCACATCCTCGGCCGGGGAGACGGGGCCGGCGGCGGCCATGATCGCCGCGGCCAGGGGATGTTCGCTGCGGGCCTCCAACGCTGCCGCCGTCGCCAGCACGTGCTCGCGGGTGGCGCCGTTGGTGGTGGCCACCTCGATGACGGTGGGACGGTTGGCGGTCAGGGTGCCGGTCTTGTCCAGAGCCACAGTTCGCACCGCGCCCAGGGCTTCCAGCGCCGCCCCGCCCTTGACCAGGACACCAAGCTTGCTGGCCGCGCCGATCGCGGCCACCACGGTGACCGGCACCGAGATCGCCAGCGCGCACGGTGAGGCGGCGACCAGCACCACCAGGGCGCGTTCGATCCACACCAACGGATCACCGAGCAGGCTCCCGATCCCGGCGATCAGCGCCGCGGCGACCATGATGCCGGGCACCAGCGGTTTGGCGATGCGGTCGGCCAGCCGCTGGCTGGCGCCCTTGCGGGACTGTTCGGCCTCGACGATGCGAACGATGCGGGCCAGGGAGTTGTCCTCGGCGCCGGCAGTCACCTCGACGGTCAGCACCCCGGTGCCGTTGATCGACCCGGCGAACACCTCGTCACCGGGTCCGGCCTCCACCGGCATCGACTCGCCAGTGATCGCCGAGACATCCAGGGCAGTGCGGCCCGACACGATAGTGCCGTCAGTGGCGACGCGCTCACCGGGCTTGACCAGAATCCGGTCACCGACCCGCAATTCGGTTGGGGCGACAACGATTTCGGTGCCGTCGCGCAGCACGGTGGCCTCATCGGGCACCAAGGACAGCAGGGCGCGCAGACCGCGGCGGGTGCGGGCCAGGGCGTATTCCTCCAGGCCCTCACTGATGGAGAACAGGAAGGCCAGCATCGCGGCCTCGCCCACCTCGCCCAGAATCACCGCGCCGACCGCGGCGATGGTCATCAGCGTGCCGACCCCGATCTGGCCCTTGGCCAGCCGCTTGAGCGTCGAGGGAACGAATGTGTAGGCGCCGATCAGCAGGGCCAACCACTCGAGCACCAGCTTGACCGTGTGTGGTCCGCCAACCCATCCGATGATCAACCCGGCCGCCAGCAGCACCCCCGAGGCGGCAGCAGCGCGCAGTTCGGTGATCTCCCACAGCCGCTCGGGTTCGTGCTCCCCGCCGTCCTCGCCGGTGCGGGGTTCATCGTTTCCGCAGCCGCACGCGTCGCTCATCGCGACGCCGCCTTTCCGGTCGAGTCAGCACGCTTCGTACTGGGTGTGGTGCCGTAATTCGGGCACAGCGCCACCGCGTTACCGGTAGCGGCCAACAGCGTCTCGGCGGCGGCGAACAGGTCCATCAGCTCGGGGCGGGTGAGGCTGTAGAACATCTGGCGGCCTTGCGCCCGGCCGACCACCAGACCGCAGTCACGCAGGCAGGCCAGATGCGAGGAGATGGTGGACTGCGGCAACCCCAGCTGCCGGGTCAGGTCCACCACGCGGGCCTCTCCGTGGGCGAGCCGACGGGTGATCGCCAGCCGGGTCGGGTCCGACAGGCCGTGAAACAACGCCACCGCCGCATCCAGCCCCTCACGCCCCTCACGCCCCGGCGGTATCATCTCGGATTCCCAACTATTCATCGGCATATTCCGATGATAGCGTGTTTATCGAATGATCGGCCACCGGTGCCAGCCAACAGCCGCCTCACCCCAATTCCGATGACGAGGTAACCCGATGAAACTGAACGCGATCGAACGAGCAGCAATGAACAATCCGATCCGCGCCGCCCATCAACACCACCGGGAGGCCGCGTGGTTTCACCGGCTCGCCGGCGGCAACCTGGCCGGCCAGAACGTGCTCGAGGTCGGCTGCGGCCGAGGCGTCGGCGCCGAAGTCCTCCTCGACCGCCTCCACGCCAATCACGTCACCGCATTCGACCTCGACGACACGATGGTCGAACTCGCGCGCCAACGCCTACACCAGCGGCCCGTGTCCCTTTCGGTCGGCGACATCTGCGACATCCAGCAACCCGCCGCCAGCCACGACACAGCCGTCGACTTCGGCATCATCCACCACGTCCCGCACTGGCAACAGGCCATCGCAGAAATCGCCCGCGTACTACGCCCCGACGGGCTGCTGCTGTTCGAAGAAGTCCCACGCCACATCCTCGACACCTGGACATTCCGCAAGTTCACCGTTCACCCACGCGAAAACCGTTTCGAACCAAACGAATTCACTGCAGAATTGTCCCGCCACGGCCTCCACGGCACCGCGCGGATCGAACACCACCTCGGAGGACTCATCTTCATCGGCGCCGCCCGAAAGTCCTGACCCACCACTGCCTAAACAGGCACCTCGGGCGCTGCCGATGGTCGCCCGCATCAGCTCAGGCAAGAACGACATGCCAATGCTTCAACGAACTCGCTCACCGAACTCCGGACCATCAGACACAGCCCCACAGATAACACTGCTCCGCACGATCAAACATGGCTCGCCACAAACCATGAGACACAGTCGGATACACCCGACGCACGCCTACAGATAACGTGTGCGCGACCCGGAGTTCGTCCGCGCGGTCGGCGGGCCGGACCTGGCGCGCCGGCTGGGCATCGACGCCTAACCCGACAGCTGGGCCTGCGCAAACCTCGCGCGCGCGGCCTGGTAGCCGATCTGGTCCTCCAGCAGCCCGGTCCGGGCCAGCAGATTCGGCAGGAAACAGGTGAAGGCCAGCCCGTTGCCGTCGGTCGCCAGCACGTCCGGGCACCAGGCGCCCAGCAGCGGGACCGCGCTCTCGCCGCGGGCCTCGGCGGCGTTGAGCTCGTTGGCCAGCCGGGCCACCCGCATGCCGCCCGGGGCCACCGGCAGCCGCAGCACCACCAGCGCGCCGTGGCCGAGGACCGGGTGGGCCTGGGTGGTGCTGATCCGCAGCAGCGCGGTGTCCCGGCCGGACTGCGCCGGGTAGGGCACCTCGCACACCAGCCCGGTGGCGTCGGCGGTGGCCCGGAAACCCAGTTTGGCGGCGTACCCGCCGAGGCCTTCGACCAGCGGCCCGGTGTAGCGCGAACCTCCCGCGCCGGCCGGGATCACTCGCTGCGCCGGGACGCCGAGCACGCCGTCCATCTCGGCGCGCTCCCCGGCGTCCGGATGGTTCGACAGCGCCGGGGTGCCGCCGCAGGCCTGGGCCAGCGCGGGGGCGTTGGCGTGCGCGGAAACGTTCTGCAGCACCGCCGCCGTCGCGAGCAGCTGGGTGTGCCAGTCCAGGGTGTCGGTGCTGACCACGGTGGTGGCGCACTCGTTGACCCGCCGGGCCGGCCGGTCCCACACCGCGGCGCTCATGGACTGCTGGCGGTTGACCGCGGCCAGCGCCGCGGCCGGGTTGCTTGCCGGGGCGACCTCCCGGGCGACCTCGGTCCAGACCCGGACCACGCAGCGCTGCTGGTCGCCGAGGTGCACCGTCGGGCTGGCCTCGACGTGCTGGGCCAGTCGGTACCCCCACCAGGTGAAGCCCCGGTCCCGGCGCACCGCCCATTCGCCGTCGATCATCAGCTCCGTGTAGAGACTGTCGACCAGCTGCCTACCGATGTCGCTCACGTACCGCCCTCGTCATCCGGTGTGTGCCGACCCCGTGCCGGTGTCGGCGACCCGGTTGTAGTTATACGCGGCGGGCGTCAGCGCTTGGTCGACTCGGTGTTGCCTCGGCACGGCGGGCCCCAGAGACCGCGGCCGGCGGCGCGGGCCTCGGACTCGGCGGCGGCGATCTGCGGGTAGCGTGCCACGGGTTTTCCGCCGAAGACGTAGGCGTGCGCCATCCCGGCGCGGGCGGCCTCCACCGAGTAGTCCCAGCCGTCGCCCTTGACCAGGTAGGCCAGCGTGCGGCCCCAACGGTCGTGGAGTTCCTGGCCGGGGTCGTAGATGATCGCGACCCGCTGGTTCAGCAGGTTCTCCCGGGCGAACGCGGTGGCCTCCGGGCCGCCGCAGCCGACGGTGTAGCCGGGCCTCTTGGTCTCCGGGGTGTCGATGCCCAGGACCCGGATCCGCAGCCGGCCCCGGTTGTCATCGCGCACATCGATGGTGTCGCCGTCGACCACCTTGAGCACGGTCGCGGTGGTCGGCACCGATTCGGCCGCGGCCACCGGCGCACCGAGCAGCCCGGCCAGCAGGATCACCGCGAGCGCGGCGAGCGCGCCGCCCCGCAGCATCACGACTCGCAGCCGAAGCCGTCGCCGTCGCGGTCCAGGTGTTCGCCGTACTTGTCGCTGCTCGAGGGGATGTTGGTGTCGCCGTTCTTGCGGGCCTCGGTGCAGTTCTTGTACGGCGCGGCGACGGCGACGGGCGCGATGTTCACCCCGACAGCCGAGATGGCGACAGCAGCCAACAACGCACGAATCATGATGGAATCCCCCGATGTGAAACAGCTTTCAGATGCTCGGCAACCCTAGCCCGGGCCCCCCGGGAAATTGTCGGGAATGGCGGGCGCCGGTGGCTGCGGCCGCGGCGATCGTCGCCCGCGCGGCACCGATGGTGCGCACAATGAGGCCATGATGCATCGCCGCGGTGTCCCGCTCGTCGTTGCCAGTGCCGCTGCCGGTCTGCTGCTGTGGGGTGCTGCGGCACCCGCGGCGGCGACACCGCCGGAAGGGGAGGTGGAGCGCACCGACCTGGCCGAGGGCACCGCGACGACGCCGATCCACATCGTCACCGACGGTGCCCCGACGACGCTGACCGTGCAGAGCCTGGCGCTGCGTCCCGGGGGCGGCAGCGGGTGGCACTCCCACCCCGGTCCGGAGTATTCGGCGATCACCGCGGGCACCGTCGCAGTGCAGACGGCCGGTGGCTGCGCCGGGGCCGAGCACGGGCAGGGCGCGGCGGTGTTCATTCCCGCCGGCGTCGTGCACCGGGTGACCAATGCCGGGCCGGATACCGCGACGGTGGTGGTGACCTACACGCTGCCGGCCGGCGCACCGGCCCGCATCGACGCCCCGGACGTCTGCGCGTGACGGGATTGACCGCTAAACCCTGACCTCACCGTTACCTTAAACTCCTTCTTAGGATTCTTAATTTAGGTGTAGGGTGGGCATGCATAACCGCCGAAGCTGTCTCGGCTACGCGCCCCGAAGGCAACCGCCCCGGGCGCAAACCACAGCGAAAGGTCCCGATATGCCTGCTCAATCACCAATCGCACTGGTCACGGGCGCGTCCTGCGGACTGGGAGCCGAGGTCGCCCGACACCTCGCGCGCACCGGCGCCCACGTCATCGTCAACCACCGCAATCGCCGGGGGGAGGCCGACACCGTGGTGGGCGCCATCCGCCGATCCGGCGGACACGCCTCGGCGGTGTCCGCCGACATCGTCGACGACGACGCCGTCACCGCCATGATCGACGACGTGGCGCACCGCTTCGGCCACCTCGACACCCTGGTGCTCAACGCCGTCACCAGCACCGATGCCAAGCCGGCCAAGCGTGACGCGCAGCGCCGCCTGGTCGAGGCCGCGCTGCCGCTGATGGCCCCCGGCGCCCGGATCGTGTTCATCACCAGCAACCAGGCGCACTTCTACCCCGACAAGGGCGTGCTGAAGGGCTACGAGCCGATCGCGGCGAGCAAGCGCGCCGACGAGACCACCCTGTACGCGATGCGCGCGGAGTTCGGCCGCCGCGGCATCCACTGCACCGTGGTGTCCGGCGACTTCGTCGACACCCTGGCCGACGACGGCACCGATTGCGCCCAGGTGGTCAACCTCTTCCCGCAGCACGACCCGGCGGTCCCGGAGTTCGCCGCGGCGGTCGCCCGGGCCAGCGTCGAACCGCACCCGCTGTCGATCGTCTACGCCGCCGGGCACCAGGCGGCGGTCCCCGCCGCGGCCGACGGCCCGGTCGAGGCGCTGGCGGCCTGGCACGCCGCGGGCGGGTCGGCCAAGTCGGTGCGGACCCTGGCCAACGCCGGCTGACGCGCCGAGCTGCAACCGCCGGCGCGGGCCGCCGGCGCGGGCCGGCCGCGCGGGCCGGCCCGCGCGGTCAGCCGGTGAACTTGCCGCTGCGGATGCGGTCGGCCTCCATCAGCGCGAGCTCCTGCGCGGCCGGGACGACGATCGCCGGATCGGGGACGAAGTCCACATCTTCGGAGCGCCCCGGGTAGTGCACGGCGTTGAGGATGACGCGGATCGCGTTGAGCCGGGCGTCGTGCTTGTTCTCCGAACGGATGATGGTCCACGGGGCATCGTTGGTGCTGGTGCGCCGCAGCATCTGGTACTTCGCGTCGGTGAAGTCGTCCCAGTGCTCCTGGGCCTGCACGTCGATCTCCGAGAGCTTCCACTGCCGCAGCGGATCGTCGCGCCGCCGCTCGAACCGGCGGGCCTGCTCGTCCTTGGTGACGCTGAAGTACAGCTTCACCAGGATGGTGCCCTGGCGGACCAGGTCCTTCTCGAAGCCCACCACGCCCTTGAGGAAGTTGCGGTACTCCTCGTCGGTGCAGAAGCCGAACACCGGCTCGACCATCGCCCGGTTGTACCAGGACCGGTCGAACAGGACCATCTCACCGCCGGTGGGGAACTGCGCCACGTAGCGCTGGAAGTACCACTGGCTGCGCTGTTCCTCGGTGGGCTTGCCGAGCGCCACCACCCGGTAGTGCTTCTCGTTCATGTAGCGGGTGACGCGCCGGATGGTGCCGCCCTTGCCCGCGGCGTCACGGCCCTCGAACAGCACGACCATCCGGCGGTTTTCGTCCTCCAGGTGCCGCTGGAGTTTGAGCAACTCCGCCTGGAAGGGCTTGAGTTCTTGTTCTTCGCGCACGCGACGTGGAACGGACATGCGGACAATTGTGACCGAGGGCACACCGGATCCTGCGTCCGGGGTGCGGGCGCGCCGATGAACGCCGCGAACCGGTTGCCCGCGGCTACAGGTTGAACACCTGATTCTGTCGGGGAACCGTTGCCGACCAACCGAATTCCCGATCCAGTCGGGACCGCAGCGCGTCCGCGGCCTGCGGTTCGCCGTGCACGACGAACACCCGCTGCGGGGCGGTGTCGAAGCCGCCGGCCCACCGGATCAGTTCGTCGGCGTCGGCGTGGGCCGAGAGCATCCGCAGGTTGGCCACCTGCGCCCGGATCGGCACCCAGTCGCCGAAGATCTTCACCTGCGGCGTGCCGTCGGCGATGGCGCGACCGCGGGTGCCCGGCGACTGGTAGCCGGTCAGCATGATGGTGTTGCGGCGGTCGGAGGCAAAGGCCTTGAGGTGGTGCAGAATCCGGCCGCCGGTGGCCATTCCGCTGGCCGAGATGATGATCTTGGGAGCGCGGTCGGCCGAGAGCAGCTTGGACTCCTCGACGTCGCGGGTGTAGGTGGCGATCGCGCACATGTCCTGGTAGACGTCCGGGGTGAGCCGGTGATCGTCGCGGTATCGGCCCAGCAGGTCGGAGGCGTTGATCGCCATCGGACTGTCCAGGTAGATCGGGACGCTCGGCAGCCGCCCGGCGCGCCGCAGCTGCCACAGGTAGTAGAGCAACGTCTGGGCGCGGCCGACCGCGAACGCCGGGACCACGATGGTGCCGCCGCGGGCGACCGTCTCATCGACGATGCCGGCCAGGGTGTCGGCCGGGTCGCTGCGCTCGTGCACCCGGTCGCCGTAGGTGGATTCCATCACCAGGTAGTCCGCGGCCGGTACCGGCTCGGGGTCGAGCATCAGCGGATCGTCGTAGCGGCCGAGGTCCCCGGTGAACACGATCCGCCGGCCGTGCCAGCACAGCTCGACGGTGGCGGCACCGAGGATGTGGCCGGCGCGACGGAACCGCACCGTCGGCCCGCCGTCGGGCACGGTGAACTCCCGGCCGAACTCCCGGGTGGCAAACAGCTCCAGGGTGCGCTCGGCGTCCTGGCCGTCATAGAGCGGCTGGGCGGGGGAGTGCTTGGTGACATGGTGCCGGTTGAGGAAGTCGGCCTCGCGTTCCTGCAGGTAGGCGCTGTCCCGCAGGATGATCTCGGCCACCGCGCCGGTCGCCGCGGTGGCGAAGATCGGCCCGCGGAACCCGTCGCGCACCAATCGCGGCAGGTAGCCGGTGTGGTCGAGATGGGCGTGGGTGAGGATCACGGCGGCGATGCTCTCGGCGTCGATCGGCAGCCGTTTCCAGTTCAGTTCGCGCAGGTTCTTCAGGCCCTGGAACAGGCCGCAGTCCACCAGGATCCGCTTGCCGTCGGCCTCCAGCAGATGCTTGGAGCCGGTCACCGTGCTCGCCGCGCCCAGCGAGCTCAGGGTGAGGTTGGGTTCGCCGAGCCGCCCGGCGGTGGAATCCATGGGGCCAGTCTGGCAGAAATCGTGCCGGCGTAGACCGTGGATGGTGCCACGGCGCGGGGTTGTGCCGGGCCGCTACCTCGTCAGCTTCTCCCGCATCCCGGGCACCAGAACGTCGGCCAGGCTGTTCCAGTCCACCGTCGCCGGGTAGTAGTCGCCGAGCACGTGCGCAACCGGAATGTAGACGACCAGGCCGTCATCGTCGGGCAGCCAATTGGCGAGTTGCTCGGCGACCGGTTCGGGGGCGCTCTGGCCGACCAGCTTGTCCTCGTCGGCGATGTCGGCGGTGATCCCCTCGACCAGCTTGGCCAGTCCGGCAGCCTCGTCGGTGAACAGGTCGCGGATCATGATCGGCTCGGCGGTGCGCGCGTCGATCACCGCGGTGGCCACCGTGTTGAACGGGTGCGCGGCGTGGTCGACGAAGATGTTGAGCAGCAGCACCCCGGCCACCGCGCCGGTGCCGATGTGGGCGACCTCGCTGCGGTCGTCCTCGTCGAGGATGCCGGGCGCCACCGTCATCGGCGTGTTGTCCTCGGTGGGCGTGAGATAGCCGTCCAGCGCCGCGCGCATGGCGGCGTTGAACCGGTCCCGGACCGCGGCGTCGCCGCCGCGCAACTGCGGCAGTTCCGCGGTGTAGCTGACGGTGCCCGCGGTGCCGGTGACGGGTTCGATGAACCCGGTGAACGGCTCGGCCGGCGCGGTCTGCGAGGTGCTCGCCGAGGTACTCGGTTCCGGTCCGCCGGAGGTGCCCGAACTGCAGGCCGCTCCCGCACCGATCATCGCCACGGCCACCGCCGCGGCGCCCGCCCTGCGCGCCACCGTTGCCTTACCCATGTTTTCGACAGTAATCCGCGCGGGCGGCCGGCGGAACCGGTCGGCGCGAAGATTTCGGCGCTGCCGTCACCCGATGGTCGGGTCCGGTCCCCGATACACGTCGTGGCGCCGGTCGTTGCGATGGGTGTTGTGTGCCCGGGCCGCGGCCTGCAGGCCCGGGTCCAGGTCGACCATCAGCACCTGCGGCTCGTCCTGGCCGGCCTCGGCCAACAGCGACCCGTACGGGGAGGCGACGACGCTGTGCCCGTCGTAGTCGAACTCGTCGTCCGAGTTGCAGTAGTTGGCGTACGCCACGAACACCTGGTTCTCGCAGGCGCGGGCCGGGACCAGCACCTCGGGGACCTCGCTGTAGCCGACCATGTTCCCGGCCGGCACGCAGATCAGGTCGGCCCCGCGGTCGGCCAGCAGCCGCGCCAGCTCGGGGAACTCGATGTCGTAGCAGAGCGCCAGACCGACGCCCCAGCCGCGCCAGCGGCACACCGGCGGCACCTGGTGGCCGCGGCCGAAGGCGGCGGTCTCGTCGCCGAACAGGTGCAGCTTGCGGTAGTGGGCCAGCTCGGTGCCGTCGGCGTCGACGAAAATCGCCGAGGAGTACACCGTGTCGTCGGGGCCGCGTTCCGGATAACCCGCGACGATCGCTATCCGGTGGGTGCGGGCCACCGCACCGAGGTGCGCTGCGAAGCTCTCCCGCGACTCGGCCAGTTCGGCGAGCTCGTCGGTGTCCAGGCGAAAGCCCGCCGGGTACAGCTCGGGCACCAGCAGCAGGTCCGCGCCGTTGGCGTCGGTGGCCGCGGTGGCCAGCCGGCGCAGCGCCGGCGGGTCGCCGTATCGGGGCGGGACCCGCTGGGCGACGGCGATCCGCACGGCCGGGCGCGCGGCCGGCTCGTCGGCCGGGGCACGGCCGGTATCTGTGGGGGCAGGGTCCACCATGCCGTCATCCCAGCACACCGCGCCGCACGGTGCCGGGATATCCGAACCCGGGTACCCTACGAGCCATGGAAGTACTACGGAATGTAGTTGTGCTGCTGCACGTCGTCGGTTTCGCGATCATCTTCGGCGCCTGGGTCGCCGAGGCGGCCGCGCGCCGGTTCCGCATCACCTCGGTGATGAACTACGGCCTGGCACTGTCCTTCGTCACCGGCTTCGCGCTGGCCGCGCCCTGGGGCGGAGCGGTACTGAACTACCCGAAGATCACCGTGAAGCTGGCGCTGCTGCTGGTCATCGGCGCGGTGCTCGGCATCGGCAGCGCGCGGCAGAAGCGCAACGGCGAACCGGCACCGCCGGCGCTGTTCTGGACCGCCGGCCTGGCCACCCTCGCCGCGGCCGCGGTGGCCGTGCTCTGGTGACCGGCTGATTTACCGGTAGCCGCCCGGCCCGCGCCCGGTGCGGCGGCCGGCCGACGCGTCGACTGTGCGTGACTGCCGGTACCGGTATTGGCTAGGCTGCCCCGATGGCTGCACACCTGCTGCTGCCGGCCAGCCGGGACGTCGATGTCCGCGCGGCCGACGGCACTCACCTGCACACCCGGGTCTTCGGGCCCGAGGACGGCTATCCGATCGTGCTCACCCACGGGTTCGTCTGCGCGATGGGCATCTGGCGCGAGCAGATCATCGACCTGTCCCGCGACCACAAGGTGATCGCCTTCGACCACCGCGGGCACGGCCGCAGCGGGGTGCCCGGCCGTGGCCACTACAGCCTCAACCATCTGGCGGCCGACCTCGATGCGGTACTTGAGGCAACCCTGGCGCCGGGTCAGCGGGCGGTCATCGCCGGTCACTCGATGGGCGGCATGGCCATCGGCGCGTGGTCGGAGCGCTACCCGCACCGGGTGCCCGACCGGGCCGACGGGGTGGCGCTGATCAACAGTTCCACCGGCGACGTGCTCCGGCAGATCAAGCTGCTCTCGGCCCCGGAGCGACTGGCCGGCGGACGCGCGGCCATCGGCCGGCGGGTGGTGCGCCACCTCGGCGCGGTGCCGGCCCCCCGCGCGGTGCACAAGCCGACCAACCTGCTGGTGTCCCGACTGGCCGTCGGCGATGACGCGCACCCCGACGTGCATGCCGTCATGCACCACCTGGCCACCTCGACGTCGCGGCGCGGCCGGGCCGAATACGGCCGGATGCTGCTGGAAACGATGGACCGCAAGCACATTCGGCTCGACGCTCTGGTGGTGCCGACGCTGGTCATCGGCGGTCAGGCCGACCGGCTGCTGCCGATCGGCGCCACCCACCGGATCGCCCAGTCCGCGCCGAACGTGTTCGGCGTCGTCGAACTGCCCGGCGGGCATTCCACCATCCTGGAGCACCCGGCAGCCGTCAACGGGCACCTGCGCGCGCTGATCGCCGCGGCCGCCGGGTAGCTCAGTCCGGCCGGGCCAACCAGGACGCCGCCTCATCGGCGGCCCGATAGCCCGAGCGAACCGCGCCGTCGAGGAAACCGGTCCACTCGTCGGCGGTCTCGGTGCCGGCCCAGAAGATCGGCCCCAGCGGCTTGCGCAGCCATGGCCCGACCCCGGTCCAGGACCCGGTCGGCACCGCGGCCGTCGGCCCGCCGGGAGCGAATTCCTCACCGCCCCAACTGTGGTCGACGTAGGCGACCGGGTGCCGGGCCCGCTCGCCGAACAGGTTCGCGAACCCGGCCAGGGCGGCCTCGCGGCGTTGACCGGGTTCCAGCTCGTCGAAATTGCGCGGGTCGACGAAGCCAAGCAGCACACCCGGCCCGGCCGGGCTCGGGCTCACATCGAAGGTGATGAACACCGGGCCGGTGTCGGACAGGCCCTCCCCGGAGCGGCCGTCGATCCGCCAGAACGGGTACTCGTAGACGGCGTAGGCCTTCGACAGCCGGCCCTGCGGCCAGCAGCGCATCAGCCGCTGGTATTCCGCGGGCAGCGCGGGGGAGAACTCGATCGCGGCGCGGTGCTGCGGCGGGATCGCGATGATCGCGGTGCGGGCGTTCACCTCGCAGTTCTCGTCGTCGCCGGCGGGTTTTTCGGGTTGCCCGCAGCGGACCCGCACGCCGCGTTCGTCCCGGATGATCCGGTCGACCAACGTCGACAGCCGCACCCGGTCACCGAGTTCGGCGGCCATCTTCTCGGCGATCTCCTGGGTGCCGCCGGGGAAGCGGTCCTGTTGGGCGCCGCCGGTCACATCCAGCATCCGATCCAGCCCGCCGGCGGCCTTGACGTAGCGCAGTACATGCAGCATCGACACGTCGTCGGGCTCGGCGCCCCAGGTCACCCGCGCGGCGATCGCCATCAGGTCGTGGGTGGCCGGGGCGGCGCGGACCGATACCAGCCACTGCCGCAGCGACATGGCGTCCAGCCGGCGGGCCTCCGGCGCCTTCCACGGCGCGTCGATCGGGACGTCGCGGGTCAGCCGGGCCAGCTGCCAGCGCACCCAGCCGAGGTTGGCCAGCGTCGCCGGCGACAGCTTCGGAACGGTGCCGCGGTAGCTGCGCAGCTTGCCGCGCCAGTGGATGACGTTGTTGCCCGCGCAGTACGTCGGGGTCGTCGCGACGCCGAGTTCCCGGGCCAACTCCAGCACCGCGTCCTGGCCGGGACCGACGAAGGTCGCGCCGAGGTCGAGCGGGATACCGGCGGTCGCCTGGGTCCAGGATCGTCCGCCGACGCGGTCGCGGCCCTCCAGCACCAGCACGTCGAGGCCGGTGCGTGCCAGCTGGCGGGCGGCGGCCAGCCCGGCGAAGCCGGCGCCGATGATGACGACATCCACTTCTTCGGCCATCGGGTCACCGCACCTTCAGCACGATCTTGCCCCGGGCGGCGCGGTTCTCCAGCGCGGCGATCGCCTCCCCGGCGCGGGCCAGCTCGAACACCTGCGGGTCGGGCGCGGTCACCGCGCCGGAGGTCAGCAGTGCGCTGAGCTGGTCCCAGGCCTCGGCCAGATAGCCCGGGTGGCTCAGCGCCCAGGCGCCCCAGCCGACACCGACGACGTCAATGTTGTTGAGCAGCAAGCGGTTCACCCGCACCGTCGGGATCTCCCCGCCGGTGAACCCGATCACCAGCAGGCGCCCGGCCGGGGCCAGGCTGCGCAGCGAGTCGGTGAAGCGGTCGCCGCCGACCGGGTCGACGACGATGTCCACCCCGCGCCCGCCGGTCAGTTCGGTCACCGCGGCGCGGAATCCGTCGGCCAGCACCACCTCGTCGGCCCCGGCCGCCGTCGCCGCGTCGATCTTGTCGGCGCCCGAGACCACCGCGATGGTCCGCCCGGCGCCCAGGGCGCGGGCCAACCGCAGTGCCGAGGTGCCGATGCCGCCGGCGGCCCCGTGCACCAGCACGGTTTCCTCGGGCATCAGCCTGCCCCGGGTGCGCAGCGCGAAAAGCACGGTCAGGTCGTTGAACAACGTCCCGGCGCCGGCCTCGAAGGAGATGTTGTCGGGCAGTGCGAAGACCCGCTCGGGCGGCAGCGCGATGGTTTCGGCCATCCCGTCGACGATCATGCTGAGCCCCAGCACCCGGTCCCCGGCCGTCAGGCCGGTGCCGTCCGGGGCGCTGCGCACCACCCCGGCGACCTCACCGCCGGGAGTGAACGGCAGCGTCGGGGTGTACTGGTAGCGGCCCCGGGTGAGCAGTGCATCCGGGTAGGCGACGCCGGCCGCGTGCACGTCGATGATCACCGAATCCGGGCCGGCCACCGGTTCGGGGACCTCGTTGAGCTCCACGGCCTCGGGCCCGTCGAGTCGGGTGATCTGGATGGCGCGCATAACGCACCTTAGCGAAGTCACCGGCGCGGTGAACGGTGGTCCGGCTACGGCGCGACGGTCAGCCAGTCGGCGAACCCGGACGGATCGTGGCGGCCCAGGGCGCCGTGCTCGAACAGGCCCCAGCCCTCGTGCTCGCCGTCGGCGTCGTGGCAGACCGCGCGGCCGACGTGGTCGATCACCCCGAAGCCCGAGCGCGCGACGATGCCCGGGTCGGTCATGTCGTAGCTGAGCCGCTCGGTGAAGTTCTCGCCCTTCCAGGTGCCGTGGATCCAGTCGGAGTCGCCGCCGTAGCCGCCGCCGACGTGGATCGGGCACGGCAGCTTGGACTCGACGTCCAACCGCACCGGCGCACCGTTTCCGTCGGTGGCCTCGATGGTGGCGCCGGTCGGGATCCGGGTGCCGGAGGTGTAGTGGATCTTGACCCGCGGCCAGCCGAGTTGCTCGATGCGACCGTCGGCGTAGATGCGGGTGCAGTCATTGAGCGAGCGGAACCCGTTGGGCTCCTCCTGGATGATCAGCACGATCGAGAAGTTCTCGAAGGCGACCGGCACGTACAGCCACCACATCCCCTCGAACGGTGGGTCGGCCGGGCGGCCGGCGGGCTCGGCCTCGCCGACCGGGCGGATTCCCCAGGACCGGTCCCGGCTGCCGATCCACACCGCGGGGTCGACGGTGATCATCTCGCCGTCGATCTCCAGATGCCCACTCCAGGAACCGAGTTGGGCGAACCGCTGGGCGTCCAGGGTGACCCGGGTGCCGGCCCGCAGCACATGACGCTGCTCCTGCACGACGGGAAACAGCCCGTTCCAGGTCAGGTCCGCGGCGATGCCCTCGGTGTTGTCCAGGTGGATCCGCAGTCGCTGCAGTGGCTCGGACACCTCGACCCGGTAGTTGCCGACGTGCTGGTCGAGCCGGTTGCCGTCGATGGCGTCGGACAGGTGCACCGCGGTCTGGGTGTCACCGCGGCGGACCAGCAGGAACGCGTCCTTGACCCCGAGATTCGGGTAGTAGCCGATCCCGGAGATGACGAAGATGTCGCCGCTGCGGTCGTGCGCGTTGAAGTAGGACCGGTCGTAGAAGTTTCGGTCGCTGTAGCCCGGCCAGGCGATCGGCTGGGGGACCTGGTGTATTGGGAATTCGTCCATCGGTCCGAGCATCAGGCGTCACCTTCCAGCAGTTTTTCCAGTAGTGGCTTGTGGTAGAAGAGCGAATCGATGTCCTCGGGCTGTTCCATCTCGCCGAAGTGCACCCGGCGGGCGCCGGTGCGCATGAACACGCAGCACCACACCACCGCGGCGTAGACGTGGAACCAGCGCAGGTCGCCGATCTCGACGCCGGTCAGCCGCCGGTACGTCGCGCGAACGTCCTCCTCGCGCAGCACGTCGGGCATCCCGGGCAGGTTGGCCATCGCGCACAGTTCCTGAAAAACCAAGTGCGCAAAGATGATCCACGACACATCGAACTCGCGGGGGCCGACGGTGGCCATCTCCCAGTCCAGCACCGCCGCCGGGCGGAAGTCCCGGTAGAGCACGTTGCCGATCCGGGAATCGCCCCACACCAGCACCGGGTCTCCGGCGGCCACGTCGTCGGGGAAGTTCTCCTCCAGCCAGGCCAGCGCCCGATCGACCAGTGCCGAGCGGCCGAGGTCCGCGGCGGCGAACTCGTGCCAGTTCTGCAGCCAGCCGAAGTGCCGGCGCAGCGGGGTGTCCCCGGGCGGGTCGGCGTCGGCGATGAAATCAAAGGTGCCGGCTGCGTCGGGGATCGAGTGCAGCTTGGCGATCACCTCGATCGAGCTGTCCTGCAGCAGTCGCTGCTGCTCGGGCGTGGCGTCGAAGAACCAGTTGTTGCCGAAGGTGTAGGGCATCACGTCCGGGGGCACCTGGCCGTCGACGTGGTCCATCAGGAAAAACGGCGCGCCGAGCACCTCGCCGGTGTTCTCCAGCCAGCGGACCCGGGGGACCGGCACGTCAGTCAGCTCGCCGGCCAGCCGCATCACCTCGAATTGGTGATCGAGCCGGTAGGAGGCGAACACCGGCACGTCGCTTTCGGTGGGGGCGACCCGGGCCACCCATTTCTGCTCGGTCGCCACGCCGCCGTCGGTCCAGCGGCCGGTCAGGATCAGGGTCTCCGAGCTCATGCCGTTGGAGTCGATGCCGCTTTCCACGGTGATCTCCGGGCGGATGCCGTCGGGCATTACGGTGGAAAGCCAATCGGAGATGGCGGCCGGGACCGTCGAGACGTCGCGGCTGGAACGCTGCAGGTGCTCGATGTTCTCGACGGGTCTGTCCGCCGCGGAATGATTGGCCACGGGTATTCCCTTCGCGCCTAATTACGATACGGTAGGTAGCGATATGAAAGCAGACGACGATACGGTTGACAAGGGTCCGGGGGCGGGTCGGCCCCGCGACCCCCGCATCGATGCGGCCATTCTCGCCGCCACCGCCGAGTTGCTGGTGGAGATCGGCTACCCGAACGTCACGATGGCCGCGATCGCCGAGCGGGCCGGCACCACCAAGACCGCGCTGTACCGACGCTGGCCCGGCAAGGCCGAACTCGTGCACGAGGCCGCCTTTCCCGCCGCGCCGACCGCGCTCGACGAGCGGTCGGGCGACATTGCCGCCGACATTCACGCCATGATCGCCGCGGCCCGCGACATCTTCACCAGCCCGGTGGTGCGGGCCGCGCTGCCCGGGCTGATCGCTGACATGGCCGCCGACACCGAGCTCAATGACCGGGTGATGGGCCGGTTCACCCAGGTGTTCTCCGTGGTGCGGCAGCGCATCGTGGAGGCGGTCCGCTCCGGCGAGGTCAACCCCGCCGTCGACCCGGATCGGCTGGTCGAGTTGATCGGCGGCGGCACCCTGATGCGCCTGCTGATGCAACCGCAGCAGCCGCTGGGGGACGACTGGGTCGATCAGACCGCCGCGATCGTCGTGCACGGCGTGCAGAAGTAGACACGCCCCTTTTGCCTTGCGCCGGCAGCCCTTCTCGCCGGCGCGCACTCCTTTTTCTTGGCCCGCACCCCTTTTTCTCGCCAGCGCTCAGCTGTGTACACCTTTCCTCGGCGCGTCGTGTACCTGGTTGAGCGCTGGCAGCGACGGGGTGGCGCCAGCGCTCAGCTGCGTACACCGCGCTCGGCGTGGCGCGTACCAGGGTGAGCGCTGGGCGCGGGGGGAAGCGGGCGCTGGGCGCGGGCCAAGCGGGCGCTGCGCGCGGGCGGGCGGGCACAAGGGCGCGGCGCTGGGGGTGGGCGCGGCCGCCGCAGCACAGCAACTCCGGCAGGTGGTCCTTGCCCTCGGGCGATAATGGCGCGATGAGAGCCGTCAGCTGCCTGCAGGGCGAACTGTCCGTCGTCGATCTGCCCAATCCCCGTCCCGAATACGGCCAGTTGCTGCTGGCGGTGCGGCGCTGCGGCATCTGCGGGTCGGACCTGCACGCCCGCGTCCACGCCGACGAGCTGCACGAGACCCTCAGGCTGGGCGGGTACGACGGCGCGATGAGCGCGGACACCGCGACGGTGCTCGGCCACGAGTTCATCGGCGAGGTGCTCGAAACCGGTGCCGGCGTCCGCGGCTTCCGCCCGGGCACGCTGGTGGCGGCCATGCCGATCCGCCGGGTCGGCGGCGAGGGCCAGATGGTCGGGTTCTCGCCGCACGCGCCGGGCGGAATGGCCGAGCAGACGGTGGCCGAGACCGCGTTCAGCTTTGCGGTGCCCAACGGGCTGGACCTGGACACCGCCGCGATGACCGAGCCGATGGCGGTCGCGCTGCACGCGGTGCACCGCAGCGACATCGGCCGCGGTGACACCGCGGTGGTCATTGGCTGCGGGCCGGTGGGCCTGGGCATCATCTGCCAGCTCAAGACCAAGGGCGTCAAGAAGATCGTCGCCGCCGACTTCTCTCCGACCCGTCGTGGGCTGGCCGCGCGCCTCGGCGCGCACGTCGTGGTCGACCCGTCGGAAGATTCGGTGTACAACCACCTCGGCGCCGGCTTCGTCACCTCACCGCAGCAGCTGTGGGACTTCGGCATCGACACCCTGGACAAGCTGCGCCGGGTCCCGGCCTGGGAGCACCTGTACCGGGTGGGCGACAAGTTCGGCGCGGCCGATCCCAAGCGGCCGATCATCTTCGAGTGCGTCGGGGTGCCCGGGATGATCGAGAGCATCGTCGCGGCCGCGCCGCTGAACACCCGGGTGGTCGTGGCCGGGGTGTGCATGGAGGCCGATCGCTTCCAGCCGGCGCTGGCCATCGGCAAGGAGATCGACCTGCGGTTCAGCTTCGGCTACACCCCGCTGGAGTTCCGCGACACCCTGCACCTGCTGGCCGACGGCAAGCTCGACGTCGCCCCGCTGATCACCGGGCAGGTCGGGCTCGACGGCGTCGCCGCGGCGTTTGCGGCCCTGGCCGACCCGGAGGGCCACGCGAAGATCCTCATCGACCCGGCCAGCGACGCGACAGCACCCTAGGGGCGCTCCCCGGGGACCCCGGCGAAGTTCGGGTTGGCGGCCGAGGTGGTCAGCCCGGTGCCGATCGGGCCGCGGGTGTCGAACAGGGTGGCCGACCCGACCGCGATGCCGTCGGCGCTGTAGTGCGTCAGCGCCGCCAGCCCGATGTACGGGCCCTCGGGCAGCCGGCACAGCGTCAGGGTGTAGTCGGCGTTGATGAAACCCAGTCCGGACGGGGTGAAGTTGGTCATCGACGCGGTCACGTCGACGGCCAACGCGGCCCGGACGAACGGCGACATCGGCTCACCGGCCACCAACTCGCGGACCTCGCGCAGCCAGGCGTGCCGCGGCCCGTCGTGCTGCCAGGCGAAACCGTCGCCGTCGTCCTTGCCGTAGGCGGTGATGAACATCGGCACCGCCGGATTGAACCGCTCCGGCTCGGTGGGCAGCGGCGGCATCGACACCGGGGTGGTCCACGCGGCATCGGGCGGTTGCACCGACGGGCGCAGGTGCAGGGTGGAGGCCCGGGCGACGACCTCGCCGCGCTGGGTCATGGTGGCCGTCAGCGCCCGCATCCGCTTGCCTGCGCGCAGCACCTCGGCGCTGACCTGCACCGGTTCGGTGGCGACGCGGCGCAGGATGTCGACGGTCAACCGCACCGGGATCAGCTCGGGGTCCTCGATCTGCTGCTCGACGGCGCGGGCCAGCATCCCGCCGATCACCTGGCCGCCGAGGGTGGGTCCCCAGCCGCCCTGGGCGATCGGGTTGGGGACGTAGGAGTCGCCGTCGCGGTGGAAGAACGGCGTCAGGGCGGGCTCGGCCACCGCGGCGTCCGGGGACAAATCCATACCGAGATACTTACCGTAACCCGATCCCGTACGGCCGTCCCGCCCCCCTTGTGGCGCCCCCGCACACTCCCGGGCCCTATATTGACAAGCAGTTGATATCAGCTCGGAAGGGTGATCGCCATGACGCAGGGCAGCACGGAACGCATCACGGTTGTCTCCCCGCACACCGAGCAGCCGATCGCCACCATCGACGCGGCCAGTGGCGCCGACGTCGACGCCGCGGTCGCCGCGGCCCGGCACGCCTTCGATCACGGACCCTGGCCCCGGCTGGACCCGGCCCAGCGCATCGCCGTGGTCGGCCGGCTCACCGAGATCTACGCCGCGCGCGGAGCCGAGATGGCCGAGCTGATCACCGCCGAGATCGGCGCGCCGAGCACGTTCTCCCGACGCGCCCAGGTCGGCCTGCCGACCGCGATGATGGGTGCGCTGGCCACCCTGGCCGCGGACTACCCGTGGCAGGAGGAGCGGGCCGGCTTCTTCGGCGGCACCGTGCGGATCCGCCGCGAGCCGGTCGGTGTGGTCGCCGCGATCATCCCGTGGAACATGCCGCAGCTGCTCATCGTCACCAAGCTGATCCCGGCGCTGCTCACCGGCTGCACCGTCATCCTCAAGCCGGCCCCGGAATCCCCGCTGGACGCGCTGCTGCTGGCGGAGATGCTCGACGAGCTCGATCTGCCGCCGGGGGTGGTGCAGGTGCTGCCCGGCGGCGCCGAGGTGGGCGCGCAGCTGGTCGGTCACCCGGGCGTGGACAAGGTGTCCTTCACCGGGTCGACGGCGGCCGGCCGGGCGGTGGCGGCGGCCTGTGCGGCCAACCTCACCAAGGTCAGCCTGGAGCTCGGCGGTAAGTCCGCCGCCATCGTGTTGGACGACGCCGACCCGGCGACCGTCGCGACCGGGGTGCGGGTGGCCAGTCTGGCCAACAGCGGCCAGGTGTGTAATGCGTTGTCGCGCATCCTGGTTCCGGCCGGGCGTGCCGGCGAGTACGTGGACGCGCTGGCCGCCGAGCTGGCCGGACTGCGGGTCGGAGACCCGGCCGACTCGAAAACTCAGATCGGACCGCTGATCTCACGCCGTCAGCAAGACCGGGTGCGCGGCTACATCAACGCCGGCGTCGAACAGGGCGCCCGGCTGGTGGTGGGCGGCGCGGAGTTGCCCGATGGGATCGACCGCGGCTGGTACGTGCGTCCCACTCTGTTCGCCGGCGCCGACAACGCGATGACCATCGCACGGGAGGAGGTCTTCGGCCCGGTGCTCACCGTCATCGAATACCGTGACGAGACCGAAGCCCTTGGCATCGCCAATGATTCGCCCTACGGGCTGGCCGGATCGGTGTGGACCGAGGACATCGACCGGGGCCTGGCGCTGGCCGCCGGGGTGCGCACCGGTACCTTCGGCGTCAACCAGGGCTACACCATGGACCCGTTCGCCCCGTTCGGCGGCGTCAAATGCAGCGGCTACGGCCGCGAACTCGGCCGCGAGGGCCTGGATGCCTATGTGGACGCGAAATCCATTGCCGTGGCGACGCCCCGCTGACCCCGGCCCCGATCCGAGAGGAACACACCGCATGACCCTGACCTTCAATGGCCGCGTCGCCGTCGTCACCGGAGCCGGCGGGGGGCTGGGCCGCTGCCACGCCCTGGAACTGGCCCGCCGCGGCGCGCACGTCGTCGTCAACGACGTGGGTGCGGCCGTCGACGGCAGCGCCGAATCCGCCTCGGCCGCACAGGCCGTCGTCGACGAGATCACCGCGGCCGGCGGTTCGGCGGTCGCCAACACCGATTCGGTGGCCACCGTCGAGGGCGGCCGGGGCATCATCGAGACCGCCGTGGACAACTTCGGCCGGATCGACATCCTGGTCAACAACGCCGGCATCCTGCGCGACGCCGCGTTCAAGAACATGACGCCCGAGCAGGTCGACCCGGTGATCGACGTGCACCTGCGCGGCGCGTTCCACACCTGCATGGCGGCCTGGCCGCACATGCGCGAACAGAACTACGGCCGGATCGTGATGACCACCTCGGGGTCCGGGCTGTTCGGCACCTTCGGCCAGGCCAACTACGGGGCGGCCAAGACCGGCCTGGTCGGGCTGATGAACGTGCTCGCCATCGAGGGCCAGCGCAACAACATTCTGGTCAACGCGCTGTCGCCGATCGCGAAGACCCGGATGACCGAAAACACCATGGCCGAGCTGGTCAAAGAGGCGGCGCCCGAACAGGTTACGCCGGTGGTGGTGTACCTGGCGCATCAGGACTGCGACCGCACCGCGCACATCTACCGGGTCGGCGGCACCAAGGTCTCCCGGGTGTTCTTCGGGGTCACCCCGGGCATCGACGTGCCCGGGCTGACCGCCGAGGACCTGGTCGCCAACATCGACCGGGTCGACGACCCGGCCGGGTTCATCATCCGGGGCGGGCCCGGGACGTAGCTATTGGATCGGCTCGTCGCCAAGCACCGTGGTGCGCAGCATCTCCCGCGGGGAGTCCGGCTCATATGGCGCGGCCCGGTGCAGCACGCCCTGGTTGTCCCAGATGACGGTGTCGCCCACCACCCAGCGGTGGCTGTACACCCGCGCGGGCGCGGTGGCGTGCGCGAGCAACTCCTCCAGCAGCGCCCGGCCCCGCTGAAGATCCATCCCGACGACGTGGTCGGCGGAGGCGCCCAGCACCAGGGACTTACGGCCACTGCGGTGCGTCCAGACCAGCGGGTGCTCGTGGGTGGGCCGGGACCGCCAGCGGGCCAGCATCTCCGCCGGTGGGTCCGGCCAGACCCGGCGCTGGGAGGCCTCCAGCGAATGCACCACCCGCAGCGTGCCGTAGTGCCGCTGCTGTTCGCCGGTCAGATTGTCATAGGCGGCATAGGAATTGGCGAACTCGGTCTCCCCGCCGCGGGCGGCGACCTGGACCGCGGAGAGCACGGTGGCCTTCTGTGGGCATTCGTCGTGCAGTGGAGTGCAGCCGTCGATATGCCAGTCAAAGGTGGCCCGCAGATAGTCGGCGGAGGCGTTCTTGGCCTTGTCCAGGGTGATCGGATAGATGCCCGACACCGGGTGATGGCCGTCGGAGGACCGGTCCACCGCGCCGAGGCGCGCGCAGAACTCCACCTGCGCCTGCGGGTCGAGATTCAGACCGCGAAATACCAGCACCCCGTTGTCTTCCAGGGCATCGAGGATCGCCGCGCCGAGTTGCTCGTCGCAGGCCAGTCGGTCGGCGTCGACGCCGTCGACCTCGGCGCCGACCGAATCGGTCAGTTTGTTGATGGTCAGCACGCTCACGCGGGTTTCCTTCCGGGGCAGGGCAGGTCGGTCAGGGCCGGGGTTCGCCGGTGCGGATCATCACCGCGTCGGCGGCGTCGACCGGGGCGGGCTGGTGCATGACCTCCACCGCCATCGCCACCATGATCAGCGAATAGATCATCCGCAGCAGGTTGGTCGCGTCCTCGGGCAACTCCTCGAGCGGGTACTTGTCGCAGTACTCGATCGCTTCTTCCAGTCGCGGGAAGAAGGCGTCGTAGAACTCGTGCAGCACCGGCATGGTGGAGGCCAGCCGCTGATTCCACCGCTCGGTTTCGGTTTCCAGACACCAGGTTTCGGCGAACGGTTCCAGTTCGGCGAACGCGCTGGGCAGCCGGGTGCTCATCAGGCCACCCCGCGTTCGTCCTGATAGGCCCGCACCCAGTCGCCGGTGGCCTTGTGCAGGTGACGCACCAGGATCTCCTGGTCGTTGAGCGGGAACTCCTCGACGACGTCATACTCCAGGGCGGCCTGGGTGCCGCCGAGCATCCCGGCGTCCTGCAGGGCGAACTCCTTGAGCACCACCGCGGCCACCTCGTGCTCGATCCGCTCGCGCACCGTGCGGGCCGGGTGGAAGAAGGTGTGGGCCTCATACCGGTGGGTGTTGTGCGAGGTGGGCCAGTACCGGTACAGCAGATACCAGCCGCCGTAGAACAGGATCTCGATGTTGGGGAAGATCTGGAAGTTGCTGATGCCCCACGGCTCGATGCCGCCGGGATTGAGCCCGGCCATCGGCAGCCCGCCGAGATCGGGGGTGTGCCAGGGCCCGACCAGGCCGCTGCGGGTCGCGCGCTCGATCGGGTACATGTAGGCATCCGGCAGCAGCCAGCGCCGGGTGCCGGCGGTACACACCAGCCGGTGCGGCCCGTCGATCTGGAAATGCCCGCAGGTGAATCCGGCGTTGGGCACCCGCACCTCCGGCGGCACCTGCTGGGAGTGCAGCGCCGGGACGTGGTAGTACTCCTGGAACGCGTCGGCGAAGATCTTCCAGTTGCTGTTGTTGTGCGCGACCCAGTCGTAGCGTTCGGTCAGCCTGTCGAAGGGGTAGCCTTCCAGTGCGGTGACCATCGGGCCGAGGAATTCGCGCAGGGTCTGACGCGGGCGGGCGTCGAAGTTGACGAACACGAACCCCGCCCACACATCGCAGTGCACCGGCACCAGTCCGTAGTCGGCGGCCTCGACGCCGGGTTCGGGGGTGTGCACCAGCCGGCCGTCCAGGGCGTAGACCCAGCCGCAGCGACGGCAGCTGAATGCCGGGTTGTTGCCGGATATCTCGCCGCTGGGTCCGCGCGGGTGATCGGAGTGCGCCAGCGGGTTGCCGTGGTGACGGCAGGCGTTGTGGAACGCGCGCAGCACGCCGTCGTCGCCGCGCACCAGCAGCACGGTGGCGTCGGCGGCCTCGACGGGCTTGGTCAGAAAGTCACCGGGGTCGGCGATTTCCTCGACCCGGCACAGGTTCAGCCAGGCGCGCTTGAAGATCGCCGCGCGCTCCAGGGCGTAGAACTCCGGGGAGGTGGAGTCCCGGAACGAGATCGGGCCGGTGCCCAGGTCCGGGTAGTGCTCGGTCCATGACCCCTCGGCCGGTTTCGGCCAGTCCGTTGCCATCTGAATCTCCCTGTCAGTGAACCCAATTCGGCCCGGTAGCCATCACATCACCGCGCCGCCGTTGACGCCGAGGGTCTGCCCGGTGATGAAGCCGGCCTCCGGCGAACACAGGAATCCGACCGCGGCGGCGATGTCGTCTGGTTTGCCCAGATGCCCGACCGGGATGTGGCTGGCGATCTGTTCGTCGGACGGCAGGAACCCGGCGGCCTGCGAGGCGTGCTGCATCGGGGTTTCGATGCCTGACGGCGGAATGTTGTTCACCGTGATGCCGACCGCGGCGTACTCCCGGGCCAGCGATTTTGTCAGCGTCAGCAGTGCGCCCTTGGAGGCGGCGTAGTGCGCGGCGAACGGGGTGCCGCGCTGGGCGCTCGACGACGAGATCATCACGATCCGTCCCCAGCCCGCGTCGACCATGTCCGGCAGCGCGACCTGGCAGCAGTGGAAGGTGCCGGTCAGGTTGACCTCGACGAGGCGTTGCCAGTCCGCCACGGTGATGTCGGCGAAGGACGCGTAGCCGAACAGGCCGGCGCTGGTGACCAGAATGCCTACCGGGCCCAATCTTTCGCGCACCTGGGTGAACGCCTGCTCGACGCCGGCGCGGTCGCTGACGTCGACGGGCATCGCGATGGCCTCGACGCCGTCGGCGCGCAACGCCCCGGCGACCCGCTCGGCGGCCTCGGCGTTGATGTCGGCCACCGCGACGCGGTGGCCCCGGCGGCCCAGTTCGTGGCAGGTCGCCTCGCCCATCCCGGAGGCTCCGCCGGTGACGACGGCGACCCGGCTAGTCATAGTGCACCGTCACCGTCGGGCTGGTGGGGATGGCCTGACAGGTGACCACCCAGCCGTCGGCGATCTCGTCGTCGTCGAGCACCTCGTTGTTGAGCATCCGGGCGCTGCCGCAGGTGAGCTGGGCGATGCAGGTGCCGCAGTTGCCGACCTCGCACGAGGACGGGGCGTGCAGTCCGGCCAGTCGCGCGGTCTGCAGCAGCGTGTTGCCGGCGCGGTAGCCGACGGTGGTGGTCTGCCGGTCCAGACGGATGGTCACCGTGGTGGTGGTTCCGCTCGCGGTGGCGGTCGGGGGAGTCATCTCGCGCAGGATATCAAGCACTTGTCATTGCGGGCAAGGGCCTGCTGACATCGGGAAATGCGGTCACCCGAACGACAGCGCCTCGAACGCCACCATCAGCGGAATTCGCACCCACCCCTCAGATGTGGTCTTCCTGCAGCGCGTGACCGGTGCCCTGCTCGATCACCCGGCCCAGCAGGTCGCGCAGCTGCTCCTGCTCGGCCGCCGAGAGCACCCCGAACACCCGGTGGTGGGCGGCCACCGCGTCGGTGAACACCGCCGCGGCCACCCGGCGGCCCTCGTCGGTCAGGTAGGCGTGCAGAATCCGGCCGTGCCCGGGATCCTGGCGGCGCTCCACCAGGCCGCGCTGCTCCAGCCCGGTGAGCGCCAGCTGCACGCCCTGCGGGGTGATCAGCAGCCGGCGGGCCAGCTCGGCGCCGGACAGCCCCGGCTCCTGGGTGAGCTGGCGCAGCACCCCGAGGTGCGCGGTGGACACCCCGTGCGGTTTGACCGCCTCGTTCACCGTGGTCAGTGAGAAGTGGAACGCCTGCTTGAGCAGCCACAGCAGGTTGTCGGTGAGCTCCATGTCCCCTCCTGCCGGCTCGATTCCGAACTGAAACTAGCGCATCGCCGGGCTCAGGGCCGTTTGTAGACCTGGCCGTCTTTCATCACGAACCGGACGTCCTGGGTCACGGTGATGTCGGTGGACGGATCGCCGGGCACGGCGATGATGTCGGCGGCGAATCCGGTGCCCAGCTGCCCGAGTTCACCGGCGGCGTCGACGAGTTCGGCGGCGACCACGGTGGCCGCGCGGATCGCCTGCATCGGGGTCATCCCGCGTTCGACCAGGGCGCCGAGCTCCTTGGCGTTCTGCCCGTGCGGGATGGCCGGCGCGTCGGTACCGCAGGCGATCCGCACGCCCATCTCAATGGCCTTGGGCAGCATGGCCTTTGCCCGCGGGAACACCTCGAGCGCCTTCGCGCGCAGCTCCGGGGCGATCCGGTCGATGGCCATCGCGTCGGTCAGATACGTCGTGGAGACCAGGAAGGTGCCGTGCTCGACCATCATCGCCAGGGTGTCCTCGGTGGCCAGGAAGCCGTGCTCGATGCAGTCGATGCCGGCTCTGATGCAGGCCCGGACCGCGGTGTCGCCGACGGCGTGGGCGGCGACCTTGACCCCGGCGCGATGGGCCTCGTCGGCGATCGCGGCCAGTTCGGCGTCGGAGAACTGCTGGGCGCCCGGGGCGGTGCTGTGCGACATCACCCCGCCGGAGGCCGACACCTTGATCAGCTTGGCGCCGTGGCGGATCTGGTAGCGCACGCAGGCGGTGACGTCGGGCACCCCGTTGGCGATGCCCTCGGCCACCGACAGCGGCATGATGCCCGGGGCCAGCCGCTGGAACACGGTCGGATCCAGGTGCCCGCCATAGGGGGTGACGGCGTGTCCGGCCGGGTAGATCCGCGGGCCGACATGCCAGCCCTGGTCGATGGCCCGCTGCAACGCGACGTCGAGCAGATAGCCGCCGGTCTTGACCATCAGGCCCAGGTTGCGCACGGTGGTGAACCCGGCCTCCAGGGTGGCGCGGGCGTTCACCGTCGCGCGCAGGGTGCGGTAGACCGGGTCGTCCTGCACGCCGTGCATCGGGGTCGGCAGCCCCTGCGGGCTGCCCGGGCCGCCGATGAGCAGGTTGAGCTCCATGTCCATCAACCCGGGCAGCAGCGTGACATCGCCGAGGTCGATGACGGTGGCGCCCTCCGGCAGCGGCCCGTCGGGATTGATGGCGGCGATCCGGGTGCCGGTGACGACGACGACCGCCGGCGCGCAGATGGTGCCTGCGGCCACGTCGGCCCAGCGGGCCGCGCGCAGGACCGTGGTCTGCTCGGTCACGGGATCGGCTCGTAGACGCAATCCAGGCTGGTGGCACCGGAATCGGGCACCCGCGGCTGTTTCCAGCACTCCACCGGGAAGGACACCGTGATCATCGAATACAGCAGCCGCATCAGGTTGACGACGTCCTCGGGCATCTCGTCGAGCGGAAACTTGTCGCAGTAGGACAGGGCCTCCTCGGCGCGGGCGGTGATGGCGTCGTAGAACGCCTGCATCTCGGTCATGGTGGACCCCAGCCGCTTGGCGTAGCGCTGCTCCTCGTTGGGCAGCACCCAATCGGCGAACGGCTCCAGGTCGGCGAATTCGGTTGGCAGCACGCTCATCTGGTCACACCCCCGCGGTCTTGCGCTGGTAGTCGGCGATCCAGTTGGCGGTCTCGTTGTGCAGGTGGCGCAGCAGGACCTCCTGATCGCAGTACAGGAACTCCCCGACCACCCGGGTTTCCAGGCTGGACTGGGTGGCCTCCAGGGTGTTGGCGTCCTGCAGGCCGTATTCCTTGAACGACTGCGCGGCCAGCTCCTGGGCGACGCGCTCGCGGGGGGTGCGCGGCTGCGGAAAGTACAGCGTGCATTCGAAGATGTGGGTCCGATGCGACGTCGGCCAGTAGTGGTAGGTCAGATACCAGCCCTGACCCCAGAACAGGATGACGAAGTTCGGGAACAGCTGGAACGAATCCAGGCCCCACGGCTCGCAGTTGGCCGGGTTCAGCCCGTCGGGCATCGGTCCGAGGTCGGGGCCCTCCCACGGGCCGAACAGCCCGCTGCGGCAGATGTCTTCGATCGGCTTGCGCATGTCGGCCGACATCTCCCAGACCCGCACCCCGGAGGTGCTGACCAGCCGGTGCGGGCCCTCGATGCGGTAGTGCGGGGCCTCGAATCCGGCCTCGGCGGCGGCCTTGGAGTAGGCCGTCGGCGACTGGTTCGCGTGCAATATCGGGGCGTGGTAGAACTCCTGGAACGCGTCCATGTAGAGCTTCCAGTTGGCGTTGACCTCGGCGCGATAGGTGAACCGCTGGGTCAGCCGGTCGAACGGGTAGCCCTCAAGGTTGGTGATCATCGGGCCGAGGAAATCGCGCAGCGACTGCTCGGGCTCGGCGGCGAAGTTGACGAAGATGAACCCCTCCCAGAGCTCGCAGTGCACCGGCACCAGGCCGTATTTGCTCTTGTCGAGGTCGAAGAACTCACCCTCCTGCTGCACGAAGGTCAGGTTGCCGTCCAGGTCGAAGCGCCAGGCGTGGTACTTGCAGGTGAACTGACGGCAGACGCCGCTGGTCTCCTCGGCGGGCATGTCGTTCCACACCAGCTTGTTGCCGCGGTGCCGGCAGATGTTGTGGAAGGCCTTGACCTCGCCGGTCTTGGTGCGCACCACGATGATCGAGGTGTTGACCGCCTTGAGCTCCTTGGTGAAATAGCTGCCCTTGCGGGGCAGGAGTTCGACCCGGCCGACGTTGAGCCAGGCGCGTTTGAAGATCGCCGCGCGTTCCAGCTGGTAGATGTCGGGGTTGATCGAGTCCTCGTAGGAGACCGGGCCGGTACCGAGCTGCGGATAGTGCTCGGTCCAGCTGCCTTCGGCGGGCTTCGGGAAACGGGGCATCCAAACTCCTTCTCAGGCGCCGAGGGCGCGGCGTGAGTCCGGTTTGACGGTAACGCCCACCAGGGGCAATGACAAGTAGTTGATATTGACCATGTGCTGTGCAGACGCTCAGCGGTGGGCTAGGTTGGAGAAGTACGGTGCGCGCCCCGGCCCGGCGGGCATCATGGACCACGGAGGTGCCCCGATGACGACCACCGCGAACGAGCGCAAGCCCGCCGCCGAACGCATCGCGGTGCGCTGCGTCGACTCCGACGTACACCCGATGCCCAAGCGCGGCCAGCTGGTGGAGTACCTGCCCGAGCCGTGGCGCAGCAAGTACTGGGGCAGTCACCCCTACGGGGAGCTGATCTACTACGACGCGCCCGACTACGCGCACTCCTACGCCATGCGGGTGGACTCCTTTCCCGCCGACGGGGAATTCGCCTGCAGCGACCCGGATCTGGCGTTCAAGCAGCTGATCATGGAGGCCGGCTCCGACATTGCGATCCTGGAGCCGGGCGCCTATCCGGCCCGGCTGCCCGAGGCCGATCACGCGATGAGCCAGGCACTCAACAGCTGGCAGGCCAACCACTGGCTGGACTCGCACAACAACTGGCACGAGCGCTGGCGCGGATCGATCTGCGTGTCGATCGAGGCGCCGCAGCTGGCCGCCGCGGAGATCGAGAAGTGGGCGGGGCACCCGTATATGGCCCAGATCCTGATCAAGGCCGAGCGCCGGCCGTCCTGGGGCGACCCGTGCTACGACCCGGTCTGGGCCGCCGCCACCAAGCACGACATCGTCGTCAGCTGCCACCTGTCCCGCAGCCACCACGAGGAACTGCCGATCCCGCCGGTCGGGTTCCCCAGCTACAACCACGATTTCATGTGCAGCTACTCGCTGCTGGCCGCCAACCAGGTGATGTCGCTGATCTTCGACGGCGTCTTCGACCGGTTCCCGACCCTGCGGATCGTGTTCGTCGAGCACGCCTTCACCTGGATCCTGCCGCTGATGTGGCGGATGGACGCGCTGTACGAGGCGCGCAAGTCGTGGATGGACATCAAGCGCAAGCCCAGCGAATACGTCAAGGAGCACATCAAGTTCACCACCCAGCCGCTGGACTATCCCGAGGACAAGACCGAGCTGATGCGGGCGTTCGAGTGGATGGAGTGCGAGAAGCTGCTGCTGTTCTCCTCCGACTACCCGCACTGGACGTTTGACGACCCGCGCTGGCTGGTCAAGCACCTGCCCGAGCACGCCCGCGAGGCGGTGATGTTCCGCAACGGCATCCAGACCTACCACCTGCCGGACACGGTGCCGGCGCTGGAGGGCCAGGTCCGGGTGCACTGACCTGGGCCGGGGCCCGGTGCCGCTGGGGTGTGCCCAGCCCCGGAGTGTGCCGAAGCCCAGGGTTGTGCCCAGCGCTCACTCTTGGACGCCCCGCGCGGCGTGTCGTGTACCCCGTTGAGCGCTCGGCGGAAGGTGATGTGCCCAGCGCTCAGCCTTGGACGCCCCGCGCGGCGTGTCGTGTACCCCGTTGAGCGCTCGGCGGAAAGGGGGGAGTGCCCGGTGGAAGGGGGGCGGCGGCAGGGCTCAGCGTAGGAAGGCCACCGCGGCGTCGGCGAGGTCCAGCAGCGGCTGGGGGAGCACGCCGAGGGCAAAGGTGACCCCGCCGGTCAGCGCGACGGTTGCCGACGTCGTCCAGCTGGGCCGCACCAGCACCGGGGCATTCTCGGGCGGATCGGTGAAGAACATCAGCACGATCACCCGCACGTAGAAGTACGCCGCCACCGCGCTGGCGAGCACGCCGACGACCACCAGCGGCATCGCCCCACCCTCCGCGGCGGCCTTGAACACCGCGAACTTCGCGACGAACCCGCTGGTCAACGGAATCCCCGCGAAGGCAAGCAGGAACAGCGAAAACACCACGCCCAGCACCGGATAACGTCGACCCAGCCCGGCCCACCGGGACAGCGCGGTGGCCTCCTGGCCGTCGGCGTCGCGTACCAGCCCCACCACCGCGAACGACCCGAGGGTCGAGAAGCCGTAGGCAAACAGGTAGAACAGTGTGGCTGCGATGCCCGCGTCGTTCAGCGCGATCACCCCGGTCAGGATGAAGCCGGTGTGCGACACCGCCGAATAGGCCAGCAGTCGCTTGACGTCGTTCTGGGTGACCGCGGCGATCGTGCTGACCACCATCGTCAGGATCGCAACCACCCACAGCACCGGCCGCCACGCGTCGGCCAGCCCCGGTGCCATCACATAGCAGACCCGCAGCAACGCACCGAACGCGGCGATCTTGGTGGCGGCGGCCATGAACGCGGTGATCGGCGTCGGCGCGCCCTGGTACACGTCGGGCACCCAGGAGCCGAACGGCACCGCGCCGACCTTGAACAACAGCCCGACCAGCAGCAGCCCGGTACCCAGCAGTGCCATCGTGCTGACCTCGCCGCCGGCGACCGCGGCGGCGATCCCGGGAAGCGACAGCGTCCCGGCGAACCCGTACAGCAGCGCGACCCCGTAGAGCAGGATCGCCGACGAGAACGCCCCCAGCAGAAAGTATTTCAGCGCAGCTTCCTGGGACAGCAGCCGCTTGCGCCGGGCCAGTCCGCACAGCACGTACAGCGGCAGCGACAGCACCTCCAGCGCGACGAACAGCGTCAGCAGGTCGTCGGCCGCGACGAACAGCAGCATGCCGCCGATCGCCAGCAGGGTCAGCGGGAACACCTCGGTCTGCATCACGCCGGCGGCGGAGGCCTGGCGTTCGGCCACGCTGCCGGGCACCGTCGAGGCCTGCGGGGTGAACCCGTCCAGGCCGTCGGCCGCCGCCTCGTCGGGATCTGCGGGGGCGGCGGAATCCGACGGGATCCGGATCACCCGCTCGCCGATCAGCAGCACCCCCAGCAGCCCGATCACCAGGATGAGTTCCTGCAGGAACAGTGCGGGGGCGTCGAGGGCCACCGAGCCGCCCATCACGGTGTGATCCGGCGCCCCGCCCCGGCCGACGACCAGCACCGAAATCATTGCGGCCAGAAGGGATCCCAGCGCCAGCGTCAACTGTGCGGCGAACCGGGCGCGCCGCGGCGCGAACGCCTCCACCAGCACGCCGGCGATCGCGGCGCCGAACACGATCAGCATCGGCGCCAGCAGCCGGTACGCCACGCTCGGCGCCGGCAGGCTCTGGGCGGCCAGCAGGTCCAGGGTCATCGCGGCCCCCGCGCGGACTGCGGCGCCGGATCATGCTCCCCGACGATGGACAGCGTGTGCTGCACCGCCGGATCGATCACATCCAGGGCGGGCTTGGGATAGATGCCGAGCACCAGCAGCAACGCCAGCAGCGGTGCGACGACGACGAGTTCGCGACCGCGCAGGTCGCCGAGCCGGTCGGAGCCCTTGCGCACCGGCCCGCCCATCACCCGCTGATACAGCCAGAGAATGTAGACCGCGGACAGCACCAGCGCGGTCGAGGCGATCGCCGCGGGCACCGGATAGCGGGTGAATGTGCCGACCAGAACCAGGAATTCGCTGATGAACGGCGCCAGCCCGGGCAGCGACAGGGTGGCCATCCCGGCGACCAGGAAGGTGCCGGCCAGCACCGGTGCGACCCGCTGCACCCCGCCGTAGTCGGCGATCAGCCGGCTGCCGCGCCGCGACACCAGGAACCCGGCGATCAGAAACAGCGCCGCGGTGGAGAGCCCGTGGTTGACCATGTACAGCGCCGACCCGGCCTGGCCCTGACTGGTCATCACGAAGATGCCCAGGACGATGAAGCCGAAGTGGCTGATCGAGGTGTAGGCGATCAGCCGCATCATGTCCCTCTGGCCGATCGCGACCACCGCGCCGTAGACGATGCCGATCACCGCCAGGGTGATCACCAGCGGCCGGAACAGCATCGCGCTGTCGGGGAACAACTGCAGGCAATAGCGCAGCATGCCGAAGGTGCCGACCTTGTCGACGACGGCCATCATCAGCACCGCGGTGGCCGGGGTGGATTCCACCGCGGCGTCGGGCAGCCAGCGGTGCAGCGGCCACAGCGGGGCCTTGATCGCGAACGCGAACAGGAAGCCCAGGAAGATCGCGTGCATGACGGCGGGGTTGACGTCCAGGCCGCCGGAGGCCACCACCGCGACGATCGCCCGCAGGTCGAAGGTGCCCGCGTCGAAGGCGTCGCTGCCCGCGGTGACGACGTACAGCGCGATCACCGCGGCGAGCATGACCAGCCCGCCGAGCAGGTTGTAGAGCAGGAACTTCACCGCCGCGGCGCTGCGCCTGGCCCGCTCGCCGAACCCGCCGAACCCGCCGATCAAGAAGTACAGCGGGATCAGCATCGCCTCGAAGAACACGTAGAACAGCAGAATGTCCAGGGACACCAGCGCGATCAGCACCATCGACTCGACGGCCAGCATCAGCGCCACGTAGGCGTGTGGGCCGCGTCCGCCCAGCTCATCGCCCTCCGGGGCGTCGTGCCAGCCGGCGATGATCAGCAGCGGCACCAGCACCGCGGTCAGCACCACCAGCGCCAGCGCGATGCCGTCGACCCCGAGCAGATAGCCGGTGCCAAACGACGGGATCCACGGCTGGTCCTCGACGAATTGGTACTGCGCGCCGGCCGGGTCGAAACCGGCGGCCAGCACCACCGCGATCGCCAGCACCAGCAGCGACACCCCGAGCGCGGCCCAGCGCACCAGCTGCCGCGCCGCCGCCGGCATCCCGATGATCAGCACCGCCCCCAGCAGCGGGGTGGCCCACAGCAGGGTCAGCCACGGCACGCCGGTCATCGGCCCGCCGCCCAGATCACCGCGAGCAGCACCGCGCTGCCGGCCAGCATGAACAACGCGTACGAGCGGACGTAGCCGGTCTGCCCGCGGCGCAGCAGGACCGAGGTCCCGGAGACGACGGCGGCCAACCCGCGCCCGGCGCCGTCGACCACCCGGTCGTCGAGGGTGACCAGCCCGGCGGACAGCGCCCGGCCCGGCCGCATGAACACCGCCTCGTTGACCGCGTCGCCGTAGAGGTCGCGGCGGGCGGCGATGGTCAGCGCGGACACCTCGGTCGGTGCGGTGTCGGCCACCTCGCCGGCGTACATCCGGTAGCCGGCCCAGATCCCGGCGCCGACGACGGCGAGGGTGATGATCGTCATCGCCAGGGCCGGCAGCTGTGGCTCGCCGTGCTGGGAGCCGACGACCGGCGCCAGCCAGCCGGACAGCCGGCCGCCGGCCAGTGCGGCGCCGGCGCCGACGGAGCCCACCGCCAGCAGCAGCATCGGCACGGTCATCACCCGGGGGGATTCGTGCGGGTGGGCCTGCGGGGCCCAGCGGGGCCGGCCGAAGAAGGTCAGCAGCATCACCCGGGTCATGTAGAACGCGGTGATCCCGGCCCCGATCAGCGCCGCGCCGCCGAGCAGCAGCCCGCGCAGTCCGCCGACGGCGAACGCCGTCTCGATGATGGCGTCCTTGGAGAAGAAGCCGGCGAACGGCGGCACCCCGATGATCGCCAGGTAGCCCAGCCCGAAGGTGAGGTAGGTGATCGGCAGCACGGTGCGCAGCCCGCCGAGGCGGCGGATGTCGGTCTCGTCGTTCATTGCGTGCATCACCGAACCGGCGCCCAGGAACAGGCCGGCCTTGAAAAAGCCGTGGGTCAGCAGGTGCATGATCGCCACCGCGTAGCCGGCCGGCCCGAGCCCGGCGGCCAGCACCATGTAGCCGATCTGGCTCATCGTCGAGGCGGCCAGCGCCTTCTTGATGTCGTCCTTGGCGCAGCCGATGATCGCGCCGAACAGCAGGGTGACCGCGCCGACGGTCACCACCGCGGTCTGGGCGGCCGGCGCCAGGTTGAAGACCGGCCCGGAGCGCACGATCAGGTACACCCCGGCGGTCACCATGGTGGCGGCGTGGATCAGCGCCGACACCGGGGTCGGGCCCTCCATCGCGTCGCCGAGCCAGGACTGCAGCGGCACCTGCGCCGACTTGGCGCAGGCTCCCAGCAACAGCAGCAGCCCGATCCCGGTCAGCGTGGTGTCGGTGAGCAGCGGCGCGGCGGCGAAAACCCCGGCGAAGGAAACGGTTCCGGCGGCGGCGAACATCCACGCGATCGCCAGCATCAGGCCCATGTCGCCGACCCGGTTGACCACGAACGCCTTCTTGGCCGCCGCGGCGGCACTGGGCTTGTGCTGCCAGAACCCGATCAGCAGGTACGACGCCAGGCCGACGCCCTCCCAACCGAGGTACAGGCCCAGGTAGTTGTCCGCCAGCACCAGCAGCAGCATCGCCGCGACGAACAGGTTCAGACAGCCGAAAAACCTTCTGCGGCCCGGGTCGTCGGCCAGGTAGCCGATCGAATACAGGTGGATCAGCGCGCCCACCCCGGTGATCAGCAGCACGAAGCAGACGCTCAGCGCGTCCAGGCGCAGCCCGAAGTCGACCCGCAGCTCGCCGACCGGCACCCAGGTGAACAGGTTGCCCTGCAGCACCCGGTGGGCCGCGGCCCGGCCGAGCAGCTCGGCGAATCCGGCCACCGCGACGGCGAACGCGCCGAGCACCGTCGCGCAGCCGAGCAGGTGACCCCACCGGTCGGTGCGGCGCCCGCCCAGCAGCAGCACGATCGCCCCGCCGAGAGGCAGGGCGATCGGCAGCCACAGCAGGGTCATCTCAGCGGCCTTCGGATGTCCGGTTCCGGGCGGCGTTGAGGAACGGGGTGATGATGTCGACCGGCAGCGGGAACACCACCGTCGAGTTCTGGTCGGCGCCGAGCTCCAACAGTGTTTGCAGATAACGCAACTGCAGCGAGGCCGGGCTCTTGGACAGTTCCTCGGAGGCCTGCCGCAGTTCCTCGGAGGCCTGCAGTTCGCCGCGCGCGTTGATCACCTTGGCCCGACGTTCCCGCTCGGCCTCGGCCTCGCGGGCCATCGCCCGCTGCATCGACTCGGGGATCTCGACGTCCTTGATCTCCACGACGCCGACCTCCACGCCCCAGTCCACCGTCATCTTCTCGATGATGCCGCGCAGGTCGGTGTTGAGGTCCTCGCGATGGGCGAGCAGGGTGTCCAGGTCGGCCCGGCCCAGCAGTGAACGCAGGGTGGTCTGGGCGATCTGCGAGGTGGCCACCGAGTAGTTCTCCACCGCCATGATCGCCCGGGACGGGTCGACCACCCGGAACATCACCACCGCGTTGACCCGCGCCGGGACGTTGTCCTTGGTGATGACCTCCTGCGGGGGAATGGTCAGCGTCACCACCCGCAGGTCGACGCGCTCGATCCGGTCGAGCAGGGGGAACAGGAACACCAGCCCTGGCCCGCAGACCGGGCGCAGATGCCCGGCCCGGAACACCACGCCGCGTTCATACTCGCGCAGTACGTTGACCGACCGCCACAGCAGCAGCACCAGCACAACGAGGACGACGCCGGCTGGAAGCAGCCATGTCACCGGGTTTCACTCTCCTTCTCGGATTGGCGGACACCCCAGCGGGTGGAGTACTTGTCGATGGCCGCGGCCACCGAATCCTCGTGCGCGGTGCGCGACGGCAGATGCTCGGGCGCCTGCACGGGGGTGTGGATGAGATGCCGGAACAGCGGGGCCGTGCAGGCCGCCACGATCAGCAGGGCGGCGGCGAGTACCAGCAGGTCGGCCGGGCTGTGTTTGGCGACGCCCTGGCCGACCACCAGCAGCATGCCCAAACCGGCGATCACGCAGGCGATTCCGCGGTGGAACCGGCCGGCCTCCGAATGCGGCCACTCGTCGACCTGGCGGCTGATCTCCCGCCCGTTGGAGCCCGTCGTGCAGGACTTCTTGACCGGGCAGGAGTTGCAGATCGACGGCTTGGCGCGGTAGCGCATCACCCGGTTCTCCGGGTCGAAGGACGTCGGCCACAGCCACTGGTCCTCCGGGCAGCGCCAGGCGTCGTGGTCGGGATGGTAGGCGAAACTGCCGCTCTGCCAACGTGCGGCGTGACTGGAGGCCCGCTTCGCCATCAGGTCGAAGCCCCAGGCGATTGCCACCAGCAGCAGCGCGTACCCGGAGACCAGCCAGACCGCGATGTCGGGTCCGGTCATGGCCTCGCGGCCGTCTCTGGCTCCTCGGTGCCGGCCGAAAGCTCCTCGTAGAGGGTGTCCTCCGGAAGCTCGTCGGTGGTCGGGGCGCCGAAGAAGTTCCGCGCGGCGACCCAGCCGATGTACATCAACGGGACGATGCCGCCGAGGATGAAGATCAGGTCACCGGGCATCCGCATCCACTCCAGCAGGGCGTTGCCGGGGTTGGTGACGTAGCCCAGCGATCGCGCCTCGAAGTAGCCGGAGTTCACCGAGTGGTACAGCTGCAGCACGCCCAGCGGCAGCAGGGTGGCGAACACCATCCAGGCCAGGCCGATGTTGAGGCACCAGAAGCTGCACTTGGCGGCCTTCTCCGGCCACTTGTTCTCGGGGATGGCGTAGCGGAAGCAGAACAGGGCCAGGCCGACGGCCAGCATGCCGTAGACGCCCATCATCGCCGCGTGCCCGTGGTTGGCGGTCAGCGCGGTGCCGATCTGGTAGTAGGACACGATCGGCAGGTTGATCAGGAACCCGAACACCCCGGCGCCCAGGAAGTTCCAGAAGCCGACGGCGACCAGGAACATCACCGACCAGCGGTGCGGGAAGGGCTTGGTGTCGCCGGACTGCTGACGCGACCCCAGGTGCAGGAACGTCCAGGCCTCGACGGTCAACAGGGTCAACGGGATGACCTCGGCGGCGGAGAAGAACGCACCGAGGGCCATGTGCTCCACCGGGGTGCCGGAGAAGTACAGGTGGTGCATGGTGCCGATGATGCCGCCGGCCGAGTACAAGATGATGTCCAGGAAGATGATGCCGATCGCGATGCGCTTACGCACCACGCCGAGCAGCACGAAGATGTAGGCCACCATCACCGTGGTGAACAGCTCGAGGAAGTCCTCCACCCACAGGTGCACCACCCAGAACCGCCAGAAGTCGGCGACCGAGAAGTGCACGTCGCTGCCGGCCAGCAGGCCGACGGCGTAGAACGCCGGAATGGCCAGGCCGGAGAAGAAGAACAGCCACGGCATGCCGGTCATCGACGTGGACTTCAGTCGGGCGCGCAGACCGCGGTAGACGATCGCGATCCAGATGAACATGCCCAGGGTCAGCAGGATCTGCCAGACCCGCGGCAGATCCAGGTACTCCCACTGCTGGGAGAACAGCGTGCCCTCGCTGATGACGCCGAACACCGAGAGTGCCTCGGAGACCAGCGATCCCACCACCACCAGCGCGACGGCACCCAGCAGGATGTAGGCCAGCCAGTGCTGCTTCTTGGGCTCCTTGCGGGTGATGAACGGGGTCAGGAAGATGCCGGCGGCCAGGAACGCGGCGGCGGTCCAGAACAGTGACAGCTGCAGATGCCAGGTGCGGGCCAGGTTGTAGGGCAGCCACTGGGCCAGGTCGAAGCCGAAGAAGCTGGACAGGTCGGCGCGATAGTGCTCGGCCAGTGAACCCAACATGGCCTGGGCGAAGAACAGCACGCTGATCACCACGAAGAACCACACGCAGGCGCGCTGGGACGGCGTCAGCACCACCTCGTCGGGCTGGCGGTAGGACACCACCGGGGCCTCATTGGAATGCCAGCCGATCTTTTGGCTCCACCGGCCGTAGACGGCGAACATGATGCCGGTGCCGCCGAGCAGCGCGACCAGCGACAGTGCCGACCACACCACCAGGTCGGCGGTCGGCCCGTTGTCGACGAGCGGCTCGGCCGGCCAGTTGTTGGTGTAGGTGTAGTTGTGGCCGGGGCGTTCGGCCGCCGCAGCCCAGGCGCTCCAAGAGAAGAACGCGGTCAGGTCATGAATCTGCTCGGGGTCGGTGATGAAGTTCGGCAGCAGGCCGATCTTGGAGGATTCGGGGCCGAAGTAGTTGGCGTAGTACTTCTGCAGCGCGTCGAACGCCTTGATCTGCTCGTCGGTGTACACCAGGGTCTTGGTGGCCTCGTCGTAGCGGTTGGTGCGGAATTGCTCGACCACGGCGTCGTGCACCTGCGGGTTGCCAGCCTGCTGCAGTTGCTCGGTCACGCTTTCAGCGGCCCGGCGCAGATAGTCGGCGGTGTAGTCGGGGCCGAGGTAGGCCCCGTGGCCGTGGATGGAGCCGTACTGCATCAGGCCGCGGGCCTGGAACAGTTCCTGTCCCCGGGTGACCTGCGCGCCGGTGAACACCGTCTCACCGGACTGGCTGACGACCTTGTCCGGCAACGGCATCGACGCGGTGTAGGTGCGATAGGCCAGGATGCCCATCACGAAGAAGCCGAAGATCATCACCAGGGCGACGCCCTGCACCCAACCCTTACCGATGGTGGGTTCGTCGTCGCCCTCCGGCCCGGCGGGCGGTTGGGACTTTGTGTCGAAGGCCATGGCTGCTGTCCCCTTCGGTGTCCGACTTCGGATGCGTGTTACTTTGCTAGCAGATGTGCGTCGTCTACGTCCGCGGAACGGCGGACTCGGTATATCGCCATGATGATTGCGAGACCAATGACCACCTCGCAGGCCGCCACCACCATGGTGAAGAACGCCACCACCTGACCGTCGAGCTGGCCGTGCACGCGGGCGAAGGTGACGAATGCGAGATTGGCCGCGTTGAGCATCAATTCGACGCACATGAAGACGACGATCGCGCTGCGGCGCAGCAACACACCGGCCGCTCCGATGCTGAACAGCAGCGCCGACAGGTACAGGTAGTGGTCCGGGTTCATGTCGCGTCCCGCTCGCCGCGGCGCGGGGTCAGCGTCGCACTCACCGACAGGACCGCCGGCGACCCGTCGGGCAGCAGCGCGGCCACGTCCACGCCGTTGCTGCGGGCGAACACCCCGGGGTTGGGCAGCGGGGTGGGGTGCCCGCCGGGGCCGAACCGTTCGATGGCCAGCTCGCGCTGGGTCTTTCGCGCGGTGAGCCGCTCCCGGTGCGCCAGCACCATCGCCCCGAGCGCGGCGGTGATCAGCAGCGCGCTGGTCACCTCGAACGCCCACAGGTAGCGGTTGAAGATCAGTACCGCCAGGCCCTCCACGTTGCCGTGCGCGGCGATCTCGGCGGCGGGACCCGCCAGTGTCGGCGCGGGTTTCGCGGCGCTGCCGGCGGTGGCCGCCGCGCCGATGCCGGCGATCACCAGCACCCCGAAGGCCAGGCCCGCGGCGATGGCCGCCAGACGTTGTCCGCGAATGGTTTCGGTGAGTGATTCCGCGGAGTCGACGCCGATCAGCATCAGCACGAACAGGAACAGCATCATCACCGCGCCGGTGTAGACCACCACCTGCACCACGCCGAGGAACAGTGCGCCCTGGGCGACGTACAGCACGGCCAGGCTGATCATGGTGGTCGCCAGAAACAGCGCCGAGTACACCGCCTTTCGGGCGGCGACGACCCCGAGAGCGCCGGCCACCGCGATGGCCCCGAGCACCCAGAAGGCGACCTGCTCGCCGGTCATGGGTACTCCGGTGCGGCGGGGACACGGCCCAGGTAGTAGTCGTCGTCGACGGTGCCCGGTGCCATCGGGTGCGGTGGCGCGGCCATCCCGGGTTCCAGCGGGGCGAGCAGTTTGTCCTTGCCGTAGATCAGGTCTCGGCGATTGTCGTCGGCCAGCTCGTAGTCGTTGGTCATGGTCAGCGCCCGGGTCGGGCAGGCCTCGATACACAGCCCGCAACCGATGCAGCGCAGATAGTTGATCTGGTAGACCCGGCCGTAGCGTTCACCGGGGGAGAACCGGGCCTCCTCGGTGTTGTCGGCGCCCTCGACGAAGATGGCGTCGGCCGGGCACGCCCAGGCGCACAGCTCGCAGCCGATGCACTTCTCCAGCCCGTCGGGATACCGGTTGAGTTGGTGGCGGCCGTGATAGCGCGCGGCGGTGGGTTCCTTGACGTCGGGGTACTGCTCGGTGACCGGACGCGTGAACATCGTTCTCAGCGTCACGCCAAACCCGGCCAGGGCCTGCAAAAGGTTAGCCACGGGTGGCCCCCCGGAGACCCAGCGTCACGCCGAAGCCGGCCAGGGCCTGCAAAAGGTTAGGCATCTGCGGTCTCCCTTCGCGGAGGCGATTGTCCGGGCAGCGGCGGTACCGGGAACCCGCCGGGCTGCGGGTCCGGCGGCGGGATTCGCCTGCGCCGCCGTCGTCGTCGCACCGCGAACACGGCGACGACGACGAGGGTGAACGCGACGTTGACCGCCACCGTGCTCCAGACCGAGTGGCCCTCGGCACGCAGCGTGCGGCTGAGCGCGACGACCATGATCCAGACCAGCGAGAACGGGATCAGGATCTTCCAGCCCAGCGCCATGAACTGGTCGTAGCGCAGCCGCGGCAGCGACGCCCGCAGCCACATGAAGAAGAACAGGAACAGCCAGACCTTGGCGACGAACCAGATCAGCGGCAGCCAACCGGAATTGGCCCCGTCGAGCAGGCTCAGCGGCCACGGCGCGTGCCAGCCGCCGAGGAACATCGTGGTGGCCAGCGCCGACACCGTGGTCATGTTGATGTACTCGGCCAGCATGAACATCGCGAACTTCAGCGACGAGTACTCGGTGTGGAACCCGGCGACCAGTTCGCCCTCGGCCTCGGGCAGGTCGAACGGGGCGCGGTTGGTCTCGCCGACCATCGAGACCAGGTACACCGCGAACGACGGCAGCAGCAGGAAGATGTACCAGGTGCGGTCCTGGGCGGCGACGATGCCCGAGGTGGACATGGTGCCGGCGTAGAGGAACACCGCGGCGAACGACAGCGCCATCGCGATCTCGTAGGAGATCACCTGCGCGCTGGAGCGCAGCCCGCCCAGCAGCGGGTACGTCGAGCCGGAGGACCAGCCGGCCAGCACGATGCCGTACACCCCGATCGAGGTCACCGCCAGCACGTAGAGCACCGCCACGGACAGGTCGGTGAGCTGCAACGGGGTGCGATGCCCGGCGATGCTCACCGCGGGCCCCATCGGGATGACCGCGAACGCCAGGATCGCCGGGACGGTCGCGATGACCGGGGCCAGCAGGTAGATGGGTTTGTCCACCCCGGCCGGCAGCAGGCCCTCCTTGAGGGCGAGCTTCACCCCGTCGGCCAGCGACTGCAGCAGGCCCCACGGACCGACCCGGTTGGGGCCGAACCGGGACTGCATGCGGCCCAGGATCTTTCGTTCCAGCAGGATCGCCACCAGCACGGTCAGCACCAGGAAACCGAAGATCGCGACGGCCTTCACGGCCATCAGCCACAGCGGGTCGTGGCCGAACAGGGTGGGATCGGGATGGGTCATGGCCGGCCCCGATCGATGCGGACGACGGCGCCGGGCTCGACGCCGAGCTGGTCGTGCACGGCGCTGCCGGCCGAGTTCAGCGGCAGCCACACCACCGCGTCGGGCATTGCGGTGATCGCCAGCGGCGCGACGACGGTCCCGTGCTCGGTGGACACCACGATCGGCTCGCCCTCGGCCGCGCCGAGCCCGGCGGCCGTCGACGCGGACAGCCGCGCGACGGTCGGCCGGGCGGTGGCCGCCAGCGGCTGTTCGCCGTCCTGGGCCCGGCCCCGGTCCAGCAGCATTCGCCAGCCGGCCAGCACCGCTTCGCCGGGCCCGGGCAGCCGCGAACCGGGGCCGAGGGTGGCCGGTGCGGGGATGCGAGCCCCGGTCCACTCGCCGAGCGCGGTGAGTTCGCCGACCACACTGGTGGCGTCCGAGAGCCCGAGATCGTGGCCGAGTTCGGCGGCCAGCACGGCGAGCACCCGCAGGTCGGTGTTGGCGTTGCTGGGCAGCGCGGCGGCGAACGGCCGCCAGCGGGCCTCCCAATTCAGGAACGCACCGGCCTTCTCATCGACCGGCGCGACCGGGAACACCACATCGGCGGCGGCGGTCACCTCGCTCTCCCGCAGTTCCAGGCTGACCACGAATCCGGCGGCGGCCAGCGCTGCCCGGGCCTGCCCGGGTGCGGGCAGGTCGGCCGGTTCCACCCCGCCGATCAGCAGCGCATCGAGATCCCCGGCGGTGACGGCGGACAGTATCCCGGCGGTGTCGCGGCCGGGGGAGTCCGGCAGCGCCTCGATGCCCCACAGCGCGGCGACCTGATCGCGCGCGGCGGGGTCGTGGGCCGGACGCCCGCCGGGCAGCAGGCCGGGCAGGCAACCGGCCTCCAGCGCGCCGCGTTCCCCGGCCCGGCGCGGGATCCAGGCCAGTTGTGCACCGGTGGCCGCCGCGAGGGCACCGGCGGCCGACAGCGCGCCGGGGCTGGTCGCCAGCCGCTCGCCGACCAGGATGACTGCGCCGGCGGGCAGCCGGCCGGCCAGGGCGTGCAGCGCGGCCGCCTCGTCGCCCGGCACGGTGGCGATCACCTCGGCGCCGAGCCGGCCGGAGCCGCGCGAGGCGAACGGCGCGATCGCGATGACCTGCTGACCGCGCGTGCGCACCGCCTTGCGCAGCCGCAGGAAGACGATCGGGGATTCCTCTTCGGGTTCGAAGCCGGCCAGGACCACCGCCGGCGCGTCCTGCAGCTGGGTGTAGGTGAGGCCGCGGTAGCGCCCGGCCACCGCGGCGGCCAGGAAATCGGCCTCCTCGGGCGAATGGCTGCGGGCGCGGAAGTCGATGTCGTTGGTGCCCAGCACCATTCGGGCGAACTTGGCGTAGGCGTAGGCGTCCGACACGGTGCTGCGGCCGCCGACCAGGACCCCGGCGGCGCGGGCCCGGGACAGCCCGCGGGCGGCCACCGCGAGTGCCTCCGGCCAGGACGCCGGGCGCAGCGCGTCGCCGTCGCGCACCAGCGGAGTGGTGATCCGGTCGCCGACCCGGGTGTACTGAAACGCCCAGCGGCCCTTGTCGCAGTTCCACTCCTCGTTGACCTCGGGATCGTCGCCGGCCAGCCGCCGCAGCACCTTGCCGCGGCGATGGTCGGTGCGCTGCGCGCAGCCCGACGCGCAGTGCTCGCACACGCTGGGCACCGAGACCAGGTCGAAGGGGCGGGCCCGGAACCGGTAGCTGGTGCCGGTCAGCGCGCCGACCGGGCAGATCTGCACGGTGTTGCCGGAGAAATAGGAGTCCAGCGGTTCGCCCGCGCCGATGCCGACCTGCTGCAGCGCACCGCGTTCCAGCAGTGCGATCAGCGGGTCACCGGCGATCTCGGTGGAGAACCGGGTGCAGCGCGCGCACAGCACGCAGCGTTCCCGGTCCAGCAGCACCGCCTCCGACAGCGGAATCGGTTTGGGGAAGGTGCGTTTGACGTCGTCGAAGCGGGTCTCGGGCCGGCCGGTGGACATCGCCTGGTTCTGCAGGGGGCATTCCCCGCCCTTGTCGCACACCGGGCAGTCCAGCGGATGGTTGATCAGCAGCAGCTCCATCACGCCGCGCTGCGCCTTCTCCGCGTCGGCGCTGGTGTGCTGGGTGCGCACCACCATCTCGGGGGCCACGGTGATGGTGCACGACGCCATCGGCTTGCGCTGGCCCTCGACCTCCACCAGGCACTGCCGGCAGGCGCCGACGGGTTCGAGCAGCGGGTGGTCGCAGAACCGGGGGATCTGCACGCCGATCAGCTCGGCCGCGCGAATCACCAAGGTGCCCTTGGGTACGCTGACCTGCTGATCATCGATGGTCAGGGTGACCATCTCCACCGGCGGCGCGTCGCGCTGCGGATCGGTCATCGTCACGCGATCACCCCCTGGGGTGGGGCAAGCATGGCGGCGGCCGGTTCGAACGGGCAGCCGGCGCCCAGATGCGCCTCGTACTCGGCGCGGAAGTGCTGCAGCGAGCTCAGCACCGGGGTGGCCGCGCCGTCGCCGAGCGCACAGAACGACTTGCCGAACACCGTGTCGGCGATGTCGGCGAGCTTGTCCAGGTCCTCTGGCACGCCCCGGCCGCTCTCCAGCCGGGCGTAGATCTGCGGCAGCCAGTAGGTGCCTTCCCGGCACGGGGTGCACTTGCCGCAGGACTCGTGGCCGTAGAAGTCGCTCCAGCGTCGTACCGCCCGGACCACGCAGGTGGTTTCGTCGAAGATCTGCAGGGCCTTGGTGCCCAGCATGGACCCCGCCCCGGCCATGCCCTCGTAATCCAGTGGCACGTCGAGGTGTTCGGCGGTCAGCAGCGGGGTCGACGAGCCGCCCGGCGTCCAGAACTTCAGTTCGTGGCCGGCCCGCACCCCGCCGGCGTAGTCGAGCAGTTCCCGCAGCGTGATGCCCAGCGGGGCCTCGTACTGCCCGGGCCGGGTGACATGCCCGGACAGCGAATACAGCGTGAAGCCGGGCGATTTCTCGGTGCCCATGGAGCGGAACCAGTCCGGGCCGCCGAGCACCACCGGCGGCACCGAGGCGATCGACTCGACGTTGTTGACGACGGTCGGGCAGGCGTACAGGCCGGCGACGGCGGGAAATGGCGGGCGCAGTCGGGGCTGGCCGCGGCGGCCCTCCAGCGAGTCCAGCAGCGCGGTCTCCTCGCCGCAGATGTAGGCGCCCGCGCCGGCGTGCACCACCAGGTCCAGGTCGAAGCCGGTGCCGCCGATGTTGGTGCCGAGATAGCCTGCGGCGTAGGCCTCCTCGACGGCGGCGCGCAGCCGTCGCAGCACCGGAACCACCTCGCCGCGCACATAGACGAAGGCGTGCCGGGCCCGGATGGCGTAGGCGGCTATGATCGCGCCCTCGACCAGGAAGTGCGGCGCCGACATCAGCAGCGGCATGTCCTTGCAGGTGCCGGGCTCGGACTCGTCGGCGTTGATCACCAGGTAGTGCGGTTTGGGGTTGTCCTGCGGGATGAACGACCATTTGGTTCCGGTGGGGAAACCCGCGCCGCCGCGCCCCCGCAGCCCGGAGTCCTTGAGCATGGTGATGACCTCGTCGGGCTTCATCGCCAGTGCCTTGCGCAGCGCCCGGTAACCGTGGTGGCGCTGATAGGTTTCCAGCGTCCAGGACTGTTCGGCGTCCCAGAAGCGGCTCAGCACCGGTGTCAGCGGAGTGCGGGCGGGGCTGTTCATGGCGCCTCGGGCGTGGTCATGCCGTTGGCGCGGGCGACCCGCAGCCCGGCCAGGGTGGCCTCCCCGGCACTGGCCGGCCCGGTGTCGGGGCGGGGATCGGGCAGCCCGGCCAGCGTGCGGGAGGTCTGGGAGAACGGGCACAGCGCCGCGCCGCGGGTCGGTACCACGGTGTTGCCCGCACGTAGTTCGTCGGCGAGAGCGGTTGCGCTGGAGGGGGTTTGATTGTCGAAGAACTCCCAGTTCACCATCACCACCGGCGCGTAGTCGCACGCCGCATTGCACTCGATGTGCTCCAGGGTGATGGTGCCGTCGTCGGTGGTCTCGCCGGCCGGGATGCCGAGATGGTCCTGCAGGGTGGCCAGGATGGCGTCACCGCCCATGATCGCGCACAGCGTGTTGGTGCAGACCCCGACCAGGTAGCGGCCGGTCGGGCTGCGCCGGTACATGGTGTAAAAGGTGGCCACCGCGGTGACCTCGGCGTGCGTCAGCCCCAATTGTGCCGCGCAGAAATCGATCCCGGCCTGGGTGAGGTAGCTGTCCTGCGACTGCACCAGGTGCAGCAGCGGCAGCAGCGCCGAGCGGGCCTGCGGGTAGCGGGCGATGATGGTCGCCGCGTCGTCGGCCAGCCGGGCGGTCACCTCGGCGGGGTAGCGGCGCGGGCCGCCGATCGGCGAGATCGGTTCCTCGGGCCGCGATCCCAGCGGCAGGTCGATGCTCACCGGTCGACACCGCCCATCACCGGATCGATGGAGGCCACCGACGCGATCAGGTCGGCCACCATGGCGCCCTCGCTCATCGCGGCGACGGCCTGCAGGTTGGTGAACGACGGGTCGCGGTAATGCACCCGGTAGGGCCGGGTTCCGCCGTCGGAGACCATGTGCACGCCGAGTTCCCCGCGCGGGGACTCCACCGCCACGTAGCACTGCCCGGCGGGCACCCGGATTCCCTCGGTGACCAGCTTGAAGTGGTGGATCAGGCCCTCCATCGAGGTGCCCATGATCCGGGCGATGTGCGCGGGGGAGTTGCCCAGCCCGTCGGGACCCAGCTCCAGGTCGGCCGGCCAGGCCAGCTTCCGGTCGGCGATCATCACCGGTCCGGGCTCCAGGCGGTCCAGGCATTGCCGGACGATGCGCAGCGACTGGTACATCTCGTCGACCCGGATGAGGAACCGGTCATAGCAGTCGCTGTTGTCCCCGGTGATCACGTCGAACTCGTAATCCTGGTAGCCGCAATAGGGTTGGGCTCGGCGCAGGTCGTGCGGCAGGCCGGTGGAACGCAGCACCGGGCCGCTGACGCCGAGTGCCATGCAGCCGGCCAGATCCAGGTAGCCCACGTCGCGGGTGCGGGCCTTCCAGATGGTGTTCTCCCGCAGCAGCTTGTCCAGGTCGAGCAGCCGGGCGGGCAGGATGTCGAGCAGGTGGCGGATCCCGGCCACGCCGTCGTCGGGCAGGTCGGCGGCCAGCCCGCCGGGCCGGATGTAGGCGTGGTTCATCCGCAGCCCGGTGATCGCCTCGAAGACGTTGAGGATCTCCTCGCGTTCCCGGAACCCGTAGAACATCGCGCTCATCGCGCCGAGCTCCATGCCGCCGGTGGCCAGCGCCACCAGGTGGCTGGAGATCCGGTTCAGCTCCATCAGCGCCACCCGGATCACCGTGGCGCGCTCCGGGATGTCATCGGTGATGCCGAGCAGCTTCTCCACCCCGAGGCAATAGACCGTCTCGTTGAATAACGGCGACAGGTAGTCCATCCGGGTCACGAACGTCACGCCCTGGGTCCAGTTCCGGTACTCCAGGTTCTTTTCGATACCGGTGTGTAGGTAGCCGATGCCGCAGCGGGCCTGGGTGACGGTCTCGCCGTCGATCTCCAGGATCAGCCGCAGCACCCCGTGGGTGGACGGGTGCTGCGGACCCATGTTGACCACGATCCGTTCGCTGCCGGGGTCGTCGGCCCGGGCGGCGGCGAGCACCTCGTCCCAGTCCTGTCCGCCCAGGGTGATCACGGTGTCGGTCATGAGTAGGCCCTGCGCTGATCGGGCGGCGGGATGGTGGCGCCGTGGTACTCGACGGGGATGCCGCCGAGCGGGTAATCCTTGCGCTGCGGGTGGCCCTCCCAGTCGTCGGGCATCTCGATGCGGGTCAGGCCGGGATGCCCGTCGAAGATGATGCCGAAGAAGTCATAGGTTTCGCGCTCGTGCCAGTCGGTGGTCGGATACACCGAAAACAGCGACGGCACATGGGGATCGGTGTCCGGGCAGGCGACCTCCAGCTGGATCCGCCGATTATGGGTGATCGACATCAGCGGGTAGTGGGCGCGTAGTTCGCGGTCGGTGTCGCCCGGGTAGTGCACGCCGGACACCCCGGCGCAGAACTCGAATCGCAGCTGCGGATCGTCGCGCAGGGCCCGGGCCACCGTCGGCAGCCGGAACCGGGCGATCTGCAGGGTGAGCTGGTCGCGGTGCACCACAACGCGTTCGACGCTGTGCGGGAACTGGTCGCCGAGCACCTCGGCGAGCCGGTCCACCACGGCGTCGAAGTAGCCGCCGTAGGGGCGCTCGGACCCGCCGGGCAGGGTGACCGGCTGTTGCAGCCGGCCGTAGCCGGAGGTGTCGCCGGTGCCGGCCGCACCGAACATGCCGCGGCGCACCGCGATGACGTCGGGGCCCTGGTCGGGGCCGGGGGTCTCGTCGCTCATCGCAACAACCCCTTGAGCTCCAGCGTGGTCGGTGAGGCCAGCGCGGCGGCCTCGGCGGCGGCCACCACCTGCTCGCGGTGCACGCCGAGGGGCATCTCGGCGATCTTGGCGTGCAGCATCAGGATGGCGTTGAGCAGCATCTCCGGGCGCGGCGGGCAGCCGGGCAGATAGATGTCGACCGGCACGATGTGGTCGACGCCCTGCACGATCGCGTAATTGTTGAACATGCCGCCGGAGGAGGCGCACACGCCCATCGCGAGCACCCACTTGGGCTCGACCATCTGGTCGTAGACCTGGCGCAGCACCGGCGCCATCTTCTGGCTGACCCGCCCGGCGACGATCATCAGGTCGGCCTGCCGCGGGGTGGCGGAGAACCGCTCCATCCCGAACCGGGCAATGTCGAAGCGCGGGCCGGCCGTCGCCATCATCTCGATTGCGCAGCAGGCCAGCCCGAACGTCGCGGGCCACAGCGAGCCCTTGCGGACGAACCCGGCGATCTTCTCCACCGTGGTCAGCAGGATGCCGCCCGGCAGCGCCTCCTCTAGTCCCATTCCAGACCACCCCGGCGCCACACGTAGGCGTACGCGACGAACACGGCCGCCACGAACAGCACCATCTCAATCAGGGCAAACAGGCCGAGCCGATCGAAGGTCACCGCCCACGGGTAGAGAAAGACGATCTCGATGTCGAAGACGATGAACAGCATCGCGGTCAGGTAGTACTTGATCGGGAAGCGCTGACCTGGGTGTTCGAGGGATTGGGTGGGCTCGATGCCGCACTCGTAGGCCTCCAGCTTGGCCCGGTTGTAGCGGCGCGGGCCGATCAGCACCGCGATGCCCACCGATCCGACCGCGAAAAGGGCAGCAATCACCCCCAGGATCAGGATGGGCGTGTAGAGGTCCATACGCCGGGCGGCTCCTCGGGTGTGGCTGTAGAGGTGAGCTACCCCACACCGTAGTCGGGTTCGTGGTGCGCGGCGGGATTTTGTCTACTTATCGGTGGTAGTACCGGGATGGCCGGGGCTTCGCGCGGATATTCAACGCGCACAGTGTTTTTCGCTGGCTAAATCCCCACGCCGGCGGGGGTATTTACCGGGGATGTCCGCTGGTGTCGGTGCTGTGCTGGTGCGTCGGCCGGTCTGTGCGCTTGAGACCTACGCGCTCGGCGGCCTGCCCGGGGGCTGCGGTTTCGGTCTGCCCGGTGAATGTGCTGCCCGGGCTGCCGCCTGGGTCTGCCCCGTGAGTGTGCTGCGCGGGCTGCCGCCTGCGTCTGCGCCCCGTGAGTGTGCTGCGCGGGCTGCCGCCTGCGTCTGCGCCCCGTGAGTGTGCTGCGCGGGCTGCCGCCCGGCTCTGTCCCCGTCGAGTGTGAAAATATTTTCACACTCGCGCTCGACAGTGAAAATATTTTCACACTCGCGAGGTGCGGGGCCGCGGGTGCCGGGGCAGGGCCGCGGGTGCTGGTTAGGGCCGCCGACGCGGGTGCGGCGGGGCCGCGGGTGCGGCGGAGGAGCCCGCCCGGGTCAGGCCGGCAGCACCTCGAACACTGGGATCACCCGGTCGGTGGCGTCCTGGTAGGCGGCGAACGCCGAGGAACGCCGGGCGATCTCGGCGAACACCGGGTTGCGCTCGGCGTCGGGCAGCTTGCGGACCCGCGCGGCAGCAGGAGCCGCGCCGCCGACCTCGATCCGGACCTCGGGGTTGGCCCGCACGTTGGCCACCCAGGCCGGGTCCGCGTCGCGACCGGCCGCCGACCCGACGATGTAGCGGGCACCGTCGATGTCGAAATAGGCCAGCGGGTGCAACCGCGGCTGCCCGGACTTGGCGCCGACGGTGTGCAACAGCAGCAGGTCGACGCCGTCGAACGGGCCGCCGACCTTGCCGCCGTTTGCCTGGAACTCGGCGATGTTGCGACGGTTGAAGTCCTGCTCCTGCGCCGAGGAGAAGTCGCTGGCATTGGTCACGGCGGGTCCTTTCGGGTGGTGGGACGCAACAGCTCGGTCACCGTGCTCGCCAACACGATCGGGTCGATGGGATGCGGCACGGCGGCTTCCGCGCGTGACCACTTGGCGAGCCAGGCGTCGTCGCGGCGGCCGGTCAGCACCAGGATCGGCGGGCAGTCGACGATCTCGTCCTTGAGCTGCTTGGCGATGCCCATCCCGCCGGCCGGGGCGGCCTCGCCGTCGAGAATCGCCAGGTCCACGCCGCCGGCGTCCATCTCCCGGATCACCACCGGCGCGGTCGCGACCTCCAGGTGGTCGAGTTCGGGCAGGTCGGGGTGCACCCGCTTGCCCAGCGCCAACAGCACCTGCTCGCGGGTGCGGGCGTTGTCGCTGTACACCAGGACGCGCAGCGGGGTTGGCACGCGGCCGATGATACGTCCGTGGCGACCGGCCCGGCACCGCTTTGCCGCCCGCGCGGGCCGGGCCATGGCACGCCCGGCTCGAGTACCGTCTAGCGGAGGTTTAGTCAGTCCAGGCAGAGGAGTCGGAATGGGGCGCTTTTCCCGGCGTGCGGCGGCCGCGCTGCTGTGCGGCGGGCTGCTGCTCGCCGGCTGCTCGGCCGGCCCTAAGGACGTCGACAACGCCACCGAGCCGGCGCCGGCCGCAGAGGCCGCCGCCGACGGCTGCGCGTACACCGACGCCCCGCTGCTGACCCTGCCGCCGCGCGGCCCGGGCGAGCCGACGCTGGAACTGCCGCAGCCCCGGGGCTGGGAACGCAACACCACGATGGACTCCGAGACGGTCCGCGGGGTCATCGTCAACACCGGGATGCGGGCCGACGACTTCACCCCGAACGCGGTGGTCACCCTCGTCGACATGACGGCCAAATCGCCCACCCCGCAGCAGGTCATCGACATCGAGCTGGCCGAGCTGAGCAGCAACGGGGTGGCTGTCGAGACCGCCGACACGATGCTGGTGTGCGGACATCCGGCGATGACCGTCGGCTACACCCTGGAGAGCCGGCCGGTCAACGCCGTCATCGTCGGGGTCGCACATGAGGGCAAGACCTTCAGCGCGGTGGTGACCATGCAGACCGCTGATCCGACCAACGCCGACTACGTCGCGGATATGGACACCATCCTGAGCGGGTTCCGGGTCAGCTACTGAGGGACTGTGGGATGGCCGGGCTTCTCACCGCGGCTCGTGCCTCACCGCTTGATCGTCGTCCGGCGGTCGCCCGCCCGCAGGAGCGCGCTCGGCAGGTCGTGGCCGACCAGGCGCTGCGCGACGGCGGCCGCCGCGATGGCCGCGGGCAGCTCGATCCCGGTCTGCACCCCGCAGTCGCGCAGCAGGTAGACCAGGTCCTCGGTGGCGATGTTGCCGGTGGCGCCGGGGGCGAACGGGCAGCCGCCGAGCCCGCCCGCTGCGGCGTCGAGCCGGGTGACCCCGGCGGCGACGGCGGCATACGCGCTGGCCAGCCCGGTGCCGCGGGTGTTGTGGAAGTGCGCGCCCAGCGGCAGCCCGTCGATCACCGGCCGGAGCGCCGCGATCAGCTCGGTCACCCGCACCGGGGTGGTGGTGCCGATGGTGTCGGCGACGGCGATCCGGTCGGCACCCAGCCGGGTGGCCGCCGCGGCGATGTCGACCACCCGCTGCGCCGGGGTCGGGCCGTCGAACGGGCAGTCCCAGGCGGTGGCGATGATGACCTCCAGGGTCGCGCCGCCGTCGTGGGCCAGCCCGACGAGATCGGTGATGGCGGCCGTCGCCTCCGCGCTGGAGCGCCCGACGTTGGCCCGGCTGTGCCCGTCGGAGGCCGACACCACGTACTCGATGGACCCGAACCCGGCGGCCAGCGCGCGCCGGGCGCCGTTGGCGCTGGCCACCAGGGCGGAGAACTCGACAGTGTCGAACCGACGCAGCTCGGCGGCGAGTTCGGCGGCGTCGGCCAGCGCGGGCACCTTCGACGGGGATACGAACGCGGTGGCCTCGATCTCGCGGACCCCGGTGTCGACGATCGCCGCCAGCAGCGTCAGCTTGTCGGCCAGCGGCAGTGGCTTCTCCAGCTGCAGGCCGTCGCGCAGGCACACCTCGCGGATCGTCACCGCTTCCGGCAGGTTCACAGCACGCCCTCCTTGCCCAGCCGGTCGAGCTCGTCGGCGGCATGGCCGAGCAGATCCCGGTACACCTCAACATTGTGCTGCCCGGCCCGGGCCGGCCCGGCGTGCCGCACCCCGCCGGGGGACTCCGACAGCTTCGGGATCACCCCGGGCCCCTTGATGTTTCGGCCCAGCCGTTCGTCGAAGTGCTCGACGATCATGTCCCGGGCCAGCAGTTGCGGATCGGCGACGACCTCGGCGACGGTGTTGATCGGCCCGGCGATCACCCCGGCCGCCGCCAGCGTTTCGATGATCTCGGCGGGCGCGCGGGCCGCCGCCCAGGCCCCGATGATCGCGTCCAACTCATCCTGATTGCGCCCGCGGGCGCCGTGGTCGGCGAACCGTTCGTCGCGGGCCAGTTCCGGGGCGCCCATCGCCTCGCACAGCCGGGCGAACACGGTGTCCTGGTTGGCGGCGATCACCACCCAGGAGCCGTCGGCGCTCCGGTAGATGTTCGATGGCGCGATGCCGTCGAGCCGGGTGCCCGACGGGCCGCGCACCACCCCGCCGGCGTCGTAGTCCGGGATGACGGATTCCTGTATGGCCAAACAGGATTCGGTGAGCGCGGTGTCGACGATCTGGCCCCGGCCGGTGACGGTGCGGCGGTACAGTGCGGCCAGCGCGCCCTGGGCGGCGAACATGCCGGCCAGCGAATCGCCGAGTGACAGCGCCAGTCGCGGCGGTGGGCCGCCGGGAAAGCCGTTCATGTGCCGAAGCCCGGATTCGGCCTCGGCGACCGAGGCGTAGCCGGCCCGGTGCACGTTCGGCCCGGTCTGCCCGTAGCCGGACACCCGGACCAGGATGATGCCCGGATTGCGTTGCGAGAGCACGTCGTAACCCAGTCCCCAGCGCTCCAGGGTGCCGGGCCGGAAGTTCTCCACGACGATGTCGGCGTGTTCGACGAGTTCGCAGAACAGTTCCCGGCCGCGCGGGTCACGCAGGTTGAGGGTGACCGCGCGCTTGTTGCGGGCGTGCACGGTCCAGAACACGTGCTCGCCGTCGACCTCGGCCTGCCCCCAGGTGCGCAGCGGATCCGGGGCCCCGGGCGGCTCGACCTTGATGACGTCGGCGCCCATGTCGCCGAGCAGCCGCCCGGCGAACGGGCCGGAGATCAGCGTGCCGACCTCGATGACCCGGATGCCGTCCAGGGCGCCGATGGCCGTCATCGCGTCGCCCCGGTGAAGCCGCGCCGGGCCAGCCAGTCGGTGCAGATGGCCACCGCCCGTGCCAGCGGCTCGCGCTGGTCGTCGCCGGCGTAATAGTGGTTGGCACCGGGGATCTCGTGCAGTTCCTTGTCCGGGTGCCCGATCGCCTCGAACAGCCGGCGGGTGTGACTGGGTGTGCAGGCGTCGTCGGCGAGGTTGCCGATCACCAGGGTCGGTACCGCGATGTCCGGTCCGGCGGTCAGCGCATCGCCGTTGGCGTCGTCGTAGCTCCACTGCGACAGCCAGCTGCGCAGCGTGCAGAACCGGGCCAGGCCGAACGGGCCGTTGTTGACCACCCGCGGGTCACCCAGGTAGCAGCTGCCGGGCGCGCGGTCGTTGGGGTCGACGGTGGCGTCCAGCCAGCGCGGGTCGGCCATCGTGCCGTGCACCACGAAGGCGAATTCCTCGTCGGGCCGGCCGGCGGCGGCCAACGCGGCCAGCTTGTCCTTGACCCGGGCCGTGATCCGGCGGTTTCGGGCGATCTGCGCGGCCCGGTAGCGGTCCAGAAACTCCGCGGTGTACGGCGGCTGGTTGGGGTTGTCCGGGTCGTAGAGATCCAGCTCCCGATCCCGGTTGTCCGGGTCGGATTCGTCCACGATGGAGGCGTCCAGCCACTCGGTGAGGGTGCCGTGCCGGCTGATGTGGGCGGCCAGCAGCAGCAGCGCGTCGGCCGGGATCAGGCCGAGGCGGGTCAGATCCGGGCCGTCGCCGGACGGCGCGGCGGTGATCGTCGGGTGCTGGGCCTGCTGCTGGTAGAAGGCCGACAGGGAGCCGCCGCCGCTCCAGCCGGCCAGCACCACCTTGGAGTAGCCGAGCCGGTTCTTGGCGTCCTTGATGGCTTCGCCGAGATCTTCGACGACCTTCTCCATCAGCAGCGCCGAGTCGGTGCCGCGGAATCGGCTGTTGCAGTAGATGACGTGGTGGCCGGCGCGGGCCAGCGCGTTGATCATCGGCAGGTAGGCGCCGCCGCCGATCGGGTGCATGAACACCAGCACGGTGTCGCTGGGGTGGTCCCGGGGTCGCAGCAGCTGGCTTTCCAGCACCACCAGTTCGGACAGCCCGCCGTAGACGTCGCGGACCCCCGAATCATTGCGGTAGGCGATCAGATACGGGATCCGGTTGTAGTCGTGACGGGTCGGCTCGGCTGCGTCCTTGTCAGCGGTGTGCATGTCAGTGCTGCCCCAGATCGTTGGCGAGTACGGCGGCCGAGGGAACCAGGCGCCGACGGGTGTCGATGGCGATCACCGACCAGTCCACCCGGTCGAAGTCGTCGAACTTGCGCCGCGCCCGCTCGCGGACCCGCTCCGGGGCGCCGTGGTGAATGCCCTGCGGGGCATGGGAAATCAGCCCGGCCGGCATCGGCGCACCGAACAGCGAGCCGCCGTGGAAGAACGCGATCTCGTCGAAGTCGACGTTGCGGTGATACCACGGCACCCGCTCGGCCCCCGCCGCGGTTTCGGCAGGCCGGGGCAGAAAGTTCATCACCTGCACGCCGGTGGCCTGCATGAACAGCTGGGCGGTCGGCACCAGGTGGATCCGTTCGGAGGCCACCACGTTGTAGTCCTCGATGTTGAAGGTGAACGGGAAATTGTCGCCCTGCCAGCCGACCACGTCGAGCGGATGATGCGGGTAGTGCAGCGTGGTGGTGTCGGCGCCGTCGACGGGGCGGTGCCGCAGCCGCACCTGGTAGCCGTCCTCGCCGGTCGGGCCGGCGTCGTCGTCGAAGGCCACCGGCTCGGGGATCACCAGCTGGCTCGGGTCGAAGGGGAAGTGTCGGCCCAGCGCACCCGGGGGCGGCACCCGGAACTCGTCGGTGGCCTCGATCATCAGCAACGTCGACTCGCCGTCCGGGAGCTGGCGCCAGGTGCAGGCCTTGGGCAGGTAGATCCAGTCGCCCGGGCGGTAGTCCAGCGGACCGAACTCGGTGTCGATGCGGCCGCTGCCGGCGTGGGTGAAGCACAGCAGGTCGCCGTCGATGTGGCGGACGAAGAACGGCATCGCCGCGGTGCGCCGGGACAGCGACACCCGGCAGTCCTGGTTGGAGAACAGCGGCAGCGGCTCGCCGTCGGGGTCGACGGCCTCGGGCGGAGCCAGCGCGGAGCTCAGCACGTCGGTGGGGCGCAGCGGCCCGGTGCTGCGGAATGCGGTGGGGTCGTTGCGCCGGTACAGGCTGGCGGTGCGGCCGACGAAGCCGCCGCGGCCCAGTTCGTCGTCCTTGAGCCCGGCCAGGTCGGTGTGCAGCCGGCCGGGGGTGACGCCCTTGCGCAGTTGGACGAAGGATTCCATCGGGGTGCTCCTGTCAGGGCCGAGTCATGAAGTCCAGCACCCGTTCGCGCTGGGCGACGGGCATCGGATGGGCGGAGTTGTTGGCCATCTGCAGGAACCCCATCCCCGCGGCGAAGGTCAGCTGGGCCCGCAGGTCCGCCTCGGCGGCCTCAAAGCCCAGGTCGAGAAACGCCTGGCGGACGGCCTTTCGGGCGCGGCGATCCCCGGCGGTGACGCTGGCCGCGACCGCGGGGTCGGTGCGGGCCCACTCCCGCATCGCCCGCTCGAGCTTCCAGTGCCGCGGGTGCAGCAGCGCCTCGGTCATCATCGAAAGGCGTTCGCGCGGCGGGTGATCGGGGCCGGCGCGGTGGATCGGCAGTTCGCGGCCGCGCTGCTGGGCCCAGGCCTCGATCAGTGCGCTGCGGTAGCCAGCCATGCCGGTGAAATGCCAGTAGAAGCTGCCCTTGGTGACCCCCAGCTGCGCGCAGAGCCGGTCGATCGTCAGGGCCGGGCGGCCCGCTTCGGCCAGCAGGCTGAAGCCGGCCTCCAGCCAATCCTGCACCGACAGTCGGCCGCGGGTCCCGGTGGTGGTCATGGCGGTCTCAGATCATCGCCGTCGACGGCACCGCGGCGCCGACGCTCAGCGCGCCGGCGAGTTCGCGGCTGGTGTCGTAGTCGAAGATGACGTGCCCGGCCAGCACGTCGACGTCGCGCTTGGCGCGCTGCAGCGGGTTGTCCAGGAAATGCGCACTGGCGCCGGAGGCGGCCAGCAGCGCGCCGATGACGGCCCGGGATTCGGCGACGATGTGGGCGGCGGCCAGCCGGGCCTGGGCGCGGGCCGGCCGGCGGACCGGTTCGCCGACGGTCACCGCGGCTTCGATCGCGGCGACCGTCGAATCGAGCAGGCCGTGCAGGGCGCGCAGCCGCACCTGGGCCGCGCCGAGGTGGGCCAGCGCGATCGGCTGATCCTGCTGAATCACGCCCTGGTAGGCCAGCACCCGCCGGCCCAGTCGGTCGGCGTAGAGCTCGGTGACCCGCTCGGCGGCGCCGAGGGCGGGCATGGCGGCCAGCAGCGCCAGGGCGGGCACCATCGGCCAGCGGTAGGTCGGGTGGTCGTGCGCGGCGGCCCCCGGTGCGGTGCCCCGGTAGATGTCGCGGACCGCGACCAGGCGGTGCTCGGGAACGAACACGTCGTCGATGCCGACGTCGTTGGAGCCCGTCGCGCACATGCCGTCGGTGTGCCAGACGTCGTGCACGCTGACCCGGTCGGCGGGCAGCAGCGCCAGCGCGGGGTAGAGGGCGTCGTCGGGGCCGCACAGCGCGCCGACGAGGATCCAGTTGGCATCCATCACCCCGGTTGCCCAGGACCAGCGGCCGGTCAGCCGCACCCCGCCGGGGGCGGGCCTGCCGCGGCCGGTGGGGGCCAGCGTGGCCGGCGCCAGCAGCGGCCGGGTGGCGAACGCCTCGGCCTGGGCCCGCTCGTCGAACAGTGCGGTCAGCCAGTTGTGCAGCGCGTAGAAGCCGATGGTCCAGGCGCTGGAAACGCAGCCGTGCGCCATCTCGCGCACCGGGTTGAGCAGTTCGGGGAAGCGGGCCTGGCGGCCGCCGAAGCGGGCCGGCACCAGCAGGTCGGTGAACCCGGACTCGGCCAGCTCGGCGATGGTCTGGGCGGGCAGCCGGCGCAACCGCTCGGCCTCGGGGGCGCGTTCGGCGAGCCGGTCGACGAAGGGCGCGCCGATGCCGGCTGCGGGATCGGCGGGGGCCACCATGTCGCGAACGTACCATACTGTTTGGTATGGCACGTGGGTTCCGGAGACGACGAATGCCCCCGGAGCGCGGTGGCGTTCCGAGGGCATTCGAGGTGGGAGCCGGTTACTTCAGTTCGGCCGAGGACAGGCCGAGCAGTCGGCGGGCGACCACCAGTTGCTGAATCTGCTGGGTGCCCTCGAAGATGTCCAGAATCTTCGAATCGCGAGCCCACTTCTCCAGCAGTGACTCCTCGGAATAGCCTGCGGTGCCGGCCATTTCGACGGCCTTGAGGGTGATGTCGCTACCGACCCGGGCGGCCTTGGCCTTGCACATCGAGGCTTCCTTGGAGTTCGGCACCTTGTTGTCGGCCATCCAGGCGGCCTGCAGGGTCAGCAGCCAGCCGGCCTCCCAGTCGGCCTCCATCCGGAGGAACTCCGCTGCGGCCGCGCTCTGGGCGTGCGCGGGCTTGTTGTAGGAGATCTCCACGCCGGCGTCGATGAGGATGCGGCGCAGTTCCTCCAGCGCGGCGCGGGCACACCCGACGGCCATCCCGGCCACCAGCGGCCGGGTGTTGTCGAAGGTCTCCATCACCCCGCCGAAGCCCTTGTCGACGTCGATCTCCGGGCTGCCCAGCAGGTTCTCCTTGGGGATCCGGACGTTGTCGAAGCGGATCACCGCGGTGTCGGAGGCCTTGATGCCGAGCTTGTGCTCGAGGCGCTCCACGATGACGCCGGGCGTCTCGCGCGGGACGACGAACGACTTGATCGCCGCGCGCCCCTTGGACTTGTCCAGCGACGCCCACACCACGATGTGGCCGGCCCGCGATCCGGCGGTCACGAAGATCTTCTCGCCGTTGATCACGTACTCGTCGCCGTCGAGGGTGGCCGTGGTGGTGACCGCAGCCGAGTCCGAGCCGAAGCTGGGCTCGGTGATGGCCATCGAGGCCCACACGTTCTTGCCGAACCGCTCCAGCTGCTCGGGGTTGGCCACCGAGGAGATCGCGGCGTTGCCCAGGCCCTGGCGCGGCACGCTCAGCAGCAGCGCGACGTCGCCCCAGGACACCTCGATCGCGTTGATCAGCGCGGACATGTTGGCGCCGTTGACGTTCTTCTTGCTGCCGGCCTCGGCGCCGTGGAAGGCGTCGGCGCCGGCGAAGGAGACCGTGCCGGCCTCGGAGATGCCGTCGAACAGCTCCGCGAGGGTGTCCAGCTCGACCGGGTAGGCGTGCTCGGCCAGGTCGTACTTGCGCGAGATCGGCCGGAACATCTCGGCCGCACCCTGGTGGCCCTTCTCGGCGACGGCCTTCAGCTTCTTGGGGAGTTCCAGATTGATTGCCATGTCAGGTTTTTCCGTTCTATTCCAGTCAGGGGCTTACAGGACCACGACACCCTCGGCGACGCCGACACCGCGCAGATCGCGGTACCAGCGCTCGACCGGGTGTTCCTTGGTGTAGCCGTGGCCGCCGAGCAGCTGCACGCCGTCGTTGCCGATCTGCATGCCGCGGTCGGTGGCGAGCTTGCGGGCCAGTGCGGCCTCGCGAGCGAACGGCATGCCCTGCTCGGCGCGGGAGGCCCCGCGCCAGACCACCAGCCGCAGCCCGTCGAGCTCGATGGCGATGTTGGCGCACATGAACGCGACTGACTGGCGGCGGGCGATCGGCTCGCCGAACGCCTCGCGTTCCTTGACGTAGGGGATGACGTAGTCGAGCACGGCGTGGCTGGTGCCGACCGCCAGCGATGCCCAGCCCAGCCGGGACAGCGCGATGGCATCGGAGTAGTCCTCGTCGGTCGCGGCGTCCTCGCCGAGTCGGTTGCCCAGCGGAACGGTGACGCCGTTGAGCTCGATGCGGCCCAGTGCCGCGGCGCGCAGGCCCATGCTCGGGTCGGCCCGCACGGTCAGGCCCGCGGTGTCGGATTCGACGATGAACATCGCCGGCTTGCCGCCCAGTTGCGCGGCGATGATGAACACCTCGGCGTCGGCGGCGGCCGGAACCAGGGACTTGATCCCGTCGAGCCGGTAGCCGCTGGGGGTGCGCACCGCGGTGGTCTTCAGCGCGGTCGGATCGAACAGCGGGTGCGGTTCGGCGATCGCCACGCAGGCCTGTGGCACCTGCTCGCCGGAGAACGCGCTGAGGTAGGTGGCCTGCTGGTCGGCGCTGCCCCAGTGGGTGAGCGCCGAGGCGACGCCGCCGGGGGCCAGGATCGGCAGTGCCAGGCCCATGTCGCCGTAGGCCAGCGCCTCGGCCACCAGGGCGTTGGTGACGGTGGAGCGCTGCGCGGCGATGCCGTCGAAGTTCTCCGGGACGTTGATCGCGGTGACGCCGAGCTCGGCGGCCTTGGCGGTCAGGTCGGCCGGGTAGCCGGCGGCGGCGTCGGCGTCGTGGGCGGCCGGGCGCAGGATCTCGGCGGAGAACTCCCGGACCGTGTCGACGATCATCTGCTGATCCTCGTCGGGGGTCAGGTCGAAGTAATCCGAACCGCTGGCCTTGAGCCGGGTCGGGGCCTGGCCGCCGCCGCTGACGCGGTTGAACTGCCGGGTGGCCGCGCCCGCGGTGGAGAACGCGGTCCGCACGCCGTAGCGCAGCCCGCGGTTGAGCGGGTCGCGCAGGCCGTACTTGTCGAGGAATTCCTGGCCGACCAGCGGCGTGAGGACCGCAAGGCCGATGTCGACCGCGGTGCGCTTGTGGCGCTGCAGGCCGACGGCGCTCTCGTGGCCGGATTTCTTGGTGGACGTTTTTTTGCTCATGGGTTCAGCAACCTCTGGCTCGGTCGGGTACCGGATGCCGTAACCGTATCTTACTCAAAAGTAAGATCGGTGCATTGTTGCCGAACTCACACGCCGCGTCAGCGGGACAGCCGGCTCAGCACCTCGTCCTGCAGCAGCCCGTTGCTCGCCACCGCGCTGCCGCCGTGCGGTCCGGGCGTCCCGTCCAGCGCGGTGAACGCGCCACCGGCCTCGCGGACCAGTACGTCCACCGCGGCCAGGTCCCACAGCGCCACCTCGGGCTCCGCGGCGATGTCCACCGCGCCCTCGGCCACCAGGCAATATGACCAGAAATCGCCGTAGCCGCGGATCCGCCACACCGCGTCGGTGAGCGCGACGAACTCCTCCCGCAGCCCGCGGTCGGCCCAGCCCGACAGCGACGAGAAGGACAGGCTGGCCGCGGCGAGATCGTCGACCTGCGACACCGCGATCGGCCGGGTGCGGCCGAACGCCGAGGTGTGCGCACCCAGGCCGGTGCCGGCCCACCAGCGCCGCCCCAGCGCCGGGGCGCTGACCACCCCGACGACCGGCACACCGTCCTGCAGCAAGGCGATCAGCGAGGCCCACACCGGCACCCCGCGGACGAAGTTCTTGGTGCCGTCGATCGGGTCGATCACCCAGCCGCGGCCGGCGCCGGTGCGGCCACCGAACTCCTCGCCGAAGACCGCGTCGTCGGGCCGTCGGCGGGCCAGGATCTCCCGCAGCTCGGACTCGGTGCGGCTGTCGGCGTCGGTGACCGGGGTCAGATCCGGCTTGGTGTCCACGGCCAGGTCCAGCGCCCCGAACCGCTGCAGCGTCACCGAGTCGGCGTGCGCGGCGAGTTCCAGGGCGAGGGCGAGGTCCTCAGGGGAGGCGGCGATGTCCATGGCAGTTGTCCTACCACGCGGATCCGCGCCCGCGGACCCGGCCGCGCGTGTCCGGGCCCGCGGATCCCGGTGCCCGCCGATCCCGATGCCCGCCGATCCCGATGCTCGCGGTGCCCGCCGGGCCCGGCCTACGATTGCGGCATGGAGTTCCTGATCATTCTGCTGCTGGTCGGGGCCATCGCCCTGATCGTCGTGCCGCTGGTGCGCAAGTCCGGCCCCCGCGGTGCGGACGACACCGCGCGCGGCGAGCTGCTGCTCACCGGCGTCAGTCCCCGCCCGGACGCCACCGGTGAGCAGTACGTGACCGTCACCGGCGTGATCAAGGGCCCGACGGTCGCCGAACACGTCATCTACCAGCAGCTGGCGGTGGACGTGGACGCCTGGCCGACGATCGGACAGCTGATCCCGGTGGACTACTCGATCAAGAACCCGGACAACTGGCGGTTCGCCGCCGAGCCGGTCGAGCCGCCGCAGGCCTAATTCCCGGCGGCGGCGGCGCCGTCGTCGGGCAACTGCTGGTGGGTGGCCACCGCCAGCCGGTTCCACACGTTGATCACCGCGATCGCCATCAACAGGTGCACGATCCCGGACTCATCGAAATGCTCGGTCACCCGCTGCCACACCGGCTCGGGCACCCCGGCCTCACCGATCAGGGTGACCGCCTCGGTCAGGTCGAGGGCGGCCCGCTCGGCCGCGGTGTAGAGCGCGGGCGCCTCGCGCCAGGCCGCCAGCACGTCGATGCGCCGCGACGTCTCGCCGGCGGCGCGCGCGTCGCGGGTGTGCATGTCCAGGCAGTACGCGCAGCCGTTGAGCTGCGAGGCGCGAATCTTGATCAGCTCGTAGAGCGCGGGGTCCAGCCCGCAGCTGCGGGCATAGTGCTCCATCGCGAAAACGGCCTTGGTGGCCTTCGGGTCGATGCTGTTGACGTCCAAACGTGCAGTACCCATACTTCGACGGTACGCCGCCGCCGCGGCGCCGTCGGTCGAAGAGCGAAAAGCTTTGTGCGGTAGTGGATTAGCCGAGGTTCCAGGCGGGTGTGATCAGCCGAGCAGCTGGCGCACCACGTAGGGCATGATGCCGCCGTGCCGGTAATAGTCGGCCTCCCCGGGGGTGTCGATGCGCACCACCGCGTCGAACTCGACGGCGCCGGCGCGGACCCGGACGGCTCGCGGAATCCCGTCGGCCAACGCGGTCACCCCGGTGATGTCGAAGGTCTCGGTTCCGGTCAGCCCGAGCGATTCCGCGCTCTGGCCCTCGGGGAACTGCAACGGCAGCACCCCCATGCCGATCAGGTTGGACCGGTGGATGCGTTCATAGGATTCGGCGATCACCGCCTGCACGCCGAGCAGCGCGGTGCCCTTGGCGGCCCAGTCCCGCGAGGACCCCGAGCCGTACTCCTTGCCGGCCAGGACCACCAGCGGGACGCCGGCGGCCAGATAATTCGCCGACGCGTCGTAGATGGTGGTCACCGGCGCGTCCGCGCGGGTGAAGTCGCGGGTGAATCCGCCCTCGGTGCCGGGGGCCAACTGGTTACGCAACCGGATGTTGGCGAAGGTGCCGCGGATCATCACCTCGTGGTTGCCGCGCCGGGAACCGTAGGAGTTGAAATCCCCGCGGGCGATGCCGTGCCCGGCCAGGTAGACCCCGGCCGGGGAGTCCGCCCGGATGGATCCGGCCGGGCTGATGTGGTCGGTGGTCACCGAGTCGCCGAGCTTGGCCAGCACCCGCGCGCCGCCGATGTCGCGCAGCGCGACGGGCTCGCGGGCCATGCCGTCGAAGTACGGCGGTTGCCGCACATAGGTCGAGTCGGCATCCCAGCCGAACGTGTCGCCGTCGGGCACCGGCAGCGCCCGCCACCGGTCGTCGCCGGTGAAGACGTCGGCGTAGCTGTCGGTGAACATCTCGGCCCGCAGGTTTTCCCCGACCACCGCGGCGATCTCGGCCTCGGTGGGCCAGATGTCACGCAGGTAGACCGGTTGGCCGTCATCGCCGACGCCGAGCGGGTCGGTCAGCAGGTTGGTGTGCATGGTGCCGACCAGCGCGTAGGCCACCACCAGCGGCGGGGAGGCCAGGAAGTTCATCTTGGTCTCCGGGTGGATCCGGCCCTCGAAGTTGCGGTTGCCCGACAGCACCGAGCAGACGGTCAGGTCGGCATCGACGACGGCGGTGCTGACCTCGGGGATCAGCGGCCCGGAGTTACCGATGCAGGTGGTGCAGCCGTAGCCCACCAGGTTGAACCCCAGCTTCTCCAAATACTCGGTGAGACCGGCCTTTTCGTAGTAATCGGTGACGACCCGGGAGCCCGGCGCGAGGGTGGTCTTCACCCACGGCTTGCGGGTCAGGCCGCGGCGCACCGCGTTTCTGGCCAGCAGCGCGGCACCCACCATCACCGACGGGTTGGAGGTGTTGGTGCAGGAGGTGATCGCGGCGATCACCACGTGCCCGTTGTCCAGGTCGAAGGCGGTGCCGTCGGCGAGGCGCACCGGCACCGGCGCCGACGGCCAGGCCTGGTCGCCCTCGACGCGGCTCGGGGTGCGCGGACGGCCGGCGGCCTGGCTGTCGGTGCCGAAGGCGATCGGGTCGCTGGCCGGGAACGAGCCCGCGGAGGCCTCGTCGAGCGCGGAGAGGGCCCGTTCGGTGGACTCGGCGCCGGTGAGCAGCCCGGCGACCACGTTCGGCGCGGCCCGCAGCGGGATGCGGTCCTGCGGGCGCTTCGGTCCGGCGATCGACGGCTCGATGCCGGACAGGTCGAGTTCGACGATCTGGGAGTACTGCGGCTGGTGCCCGGGCTCATGCCACAGGCCCTGCTCCTTGGCGTAGCGCTCCACCAGCCCGATCCGGTGCTCATCGCGGCCGGTCAGCCTCAGGTAGTCCAGCGTCACCCGGTCGATCGGGAAGATCGCGCAGGTGGCGCCGTACTCGGGGCTCATGTTCCCGATGGTGGCGCGGTTGGCCAGCGGCACATTGGGCACCCCGGGCCCGAAGAACTCGACGAACTTGCCCACCACCCCGGTGCGGCGCAGCAGTTCGGCGACGGTCAGCACCAGGTCGGTGGCGGTGGTTCCCGGCGGCATTTCACCGGTCAGCTTCAGCCCGACCACCGGCGGGATCAGCATGCTCATCGGCTGGCCGAGCATCGCGGCCTCCGCCTCGATGCCGCCGACGCCCCAGCCCAGCACGCCGAGCCCGTTGACCATCGGGGTGTGTGAGTCGGTGCCCACCAGGGTGTCCGGATAGGCCAGCGGGCCGTCGGGGGTGTCCCGGGTGAACACCACCCGGGACAGGTACTCCAGGTTCACCTGATGGCAGATGCCGGTGTTCGGGGGTACCACGGAGAAATCGGTGAATGCCTGCTGCGCCCAGCGCAGCAGCTGATAGCGCTCGGCGTTGCGGTCGAACTCCAGCTCGGCGTTGACCCGGAAGGCGTCGGCGCGGCCGAAGACGTCGGCGATCACCGAGTGGTCGATCACCAGCTCGGTCGGGCACAGCGGGTTGATCCGCTGCGGGTCGCCGCCCAGGGCGGTGATGGCGTCGCGCATGGCGACCAGGTCGACCACGCACGGCACCCCGGTGAAGTCCTGCATCAGCACCCGGGCCGGGGTGAACGCCACCTCGCGGCCGTGCGCGGCGGCGGGATCCCAGGCCACCAGGGCGTCGATCTGTTCGGCGGTGACCAGCCGGCCGTCCTCGTTGCGCAGCAGGTTCTCCAGCAGCACCTTCAGGCTGTAGGGCAGTCGGGCGACGCCGTCGAGGCGGTCCAGGCGATGAATGCGGTAGCCGATGTCGTCGACGGTGAGCTGATCGCCGGTGCCGAAACTGTTGCCGATATCGGTGGCCATGGTGACCTCCGTGCTGGTGGGGAAGGGTGGGCTACCTTCCAACGTAGCCCGGTTCCGGCCCCCCGGCACCCGGTCCGGGCAGGTCAGCCGTGCCCGACGGCCAGCAGTCCGGGAACCGTCGGCAGCTTCACCCGGGGCCGGCCGTGCGGCTCGCCGGCACCGCGCTCGTGATCGTCGATGGTGCGCCAGTGCTCGGCGGTGACCAGCGCGGGCTGCCGCGACAGCAGCCAGTCGGCCAGCTGCGCGGCGCGATCCTCGGCCTGCGACACCGGTTCGCGGTCGCGCAGATCGGCCAGCACCAGGTCCGCGACCTCGGTGGAATCCTTCTTGTTGTGGCCGATCACCCCGGACGGCCCGCGCTTGATCCAGCCGACGACGTACTCGTTGGTGCTGCCGTCGACGCGGCCCTCGACGTTGGGGATGATGCCGCCGCGGTCGTCGAACGGCAGGCCCTCGGTCGGCTCGCCGCGGTAGCCGACCGCGCGCACCACCAGCTGCGCGGGCAGTTCCTCGCGCGTGCCGGTGTCCTTGGCGACCAGGCGGCCGTTCTCGGCGACCAATTCGTTGCGGCCCAGCACGATCGAGGAGACCCGGTCCTGGCCGCGGATCTCGATCGGGGAGGTGCAGAACCGGAACACGATGCGCTTTGCCCGCCCGGCCGGTGGCCGCTCGGCGAAGCCGCGCAGCACCTCGATGTTCAGTTTCACGGTGTGTCCGGCGGCGGCCGCGTCCTCGGCGGTGATGCCGGCCAGGTCGGCGGGGTCGACGATCACGTCGACGTCGGCCATCGAGGCCATCTCGCCGAGCTCGCGCAGCTCCAGGGTGGTGAACGGGGCCTGCAGCGGGCCGCGCCGCCCAATGATCACCACCTCCTGCACCCCGCTGCCGCGCAGCGCGTCCAGCGCGTGGTCGGCGACGTCGGTGGCGGCCAACTCGTCGCAGTCCGACACCAGCATCCGCGCCACGTCGAGCGCGACGTTGCCGTTGCCGACCACCACCGCCCGCGCCCCGGACAGGTCCGGCGCCAGGTCGTGGAAGTGCGGGTGGGCGTTGTACCAGCCGACGAACTCGACGGCGGCCAGGCTGCCGGGCAGGTCCTCGCCGGGAATGCCGAGCGGGCGGTCGGTCTGGGCGCCGACGGCGTAGATCACCGCGTCGTAGCGCTGCGCCAGATCGGCGGCGCTGACCTGATCGCCGACGGTGACGTTGCCGAAGAAGCGGAAACCCGGATCGGCGGCGAACTTCTCGAACTGCCGGCTGATCGACTTGATCTTGGGGTGATCCGGCGCCACGCCGGAGCGGACCAGGCCCCAGGGCGTCGGCAGCATCTCCAGCATGTCGACCCGGAGTTGGTATTCGCCGGATTCCTTGGCGGCCCGCAGCAGGGCCGCCGCGGCGAAGAAACCGGACGGGCCGGAGCCGACAACCGCTACGTGATAGGCGCGCATGGCCTGCCTTTCCGCCCGGGTGGGCTGCACCCCGGCTACCGGAGCGCGCGGGTGGGCTGCAGTCGGCGCTCCTCCCGACTGTAACCCGGCCCCCGCCGCCGACCGGGGCGGTTGTGCGCGCCGGTAACCTGGACACCCGTGGACCCCGACCTCAGCATTGAAATTGGCGCACTCGACACCACCTTGACGACGGTGGAGCGGGTGCTCGATGTCGACGGTCTGCGGGCGCGCATCGCGAACCTGGAAATCGAGGCGTCGGATCCGAAGCTGTGGGACGACCAGACCCGCGCGCAGCAGGTCACCAGTGAGCTGTCCTACGCCCAGGGCGAGCTGCGTCGGGTGGAGGAACTGCGCGGACGCCTCGATGACCTGCCGGTGCTCTACGAGCTGGCCGCCGAGGAGTCCGGCGCCGACGCGACGAGCGCCCGGGCCGACGCCGACGCTGAGCTGGCCCAGCTGCGCGAGGACATCGAGGCGATGGAGGTTCGGACCCTGCTGTCCGGGGAGTACGACGCGCGCGAGGCCGTCGTCACCATCCGGTCCGGGGCCGGTGGGGTGGACGCCGCCGACTGGGCCGAGATGCTGATGCGGATGTACGTCCGGTGGGCCGAGCAGCACAAGTACGGCGTCGAGGTGTTCGACGTGTCCTACGCCGAGGAGGCGGGGATCAAGAGCGCGACGTTCGCCGTGCACGCCCCGTACGCCTACGGCACCCTGTCGGTGGAGCAGGGCACCCACCGACTGGTGCGGATCAGCCCGTTCGACAACCAGAGCCGGCGGCAGACCTCGTTCGCCGACGTTGAGGTGCTGCCGGTGGTGGAGACCGCCGACAGCATCGACATCCCGGAGAACGACGTCCGCGTCGACGTGTACCGCTCCTCGGGGCCGGGCGGGCAGTCGGTCAACACCACCGACTCGGCGGTCCGGCTGACCCACATCCCGACCGGCGTCGTGGTGACCTGTCAGAACGAGAAATCGCAGCTGCAGAACAAGGTGTCGGCGATGCGGGTGCTGCAGGCCAAGCTGCTCGAACGCAAGCGCCAGGAGGAACGCGCCGAGATGGACGCCCTCAAGGGTGACGGCGGCAGTTCCTGGGGCAACCAGATGCGGTCCTACGTGCTGCACCCGTACCAGATGGTCAAGGACCTGCGCACCGAGTTCGAGGTCGGCAACCCGGGCGCGGTGCTCGACGGCGACATCGATGGATTTTTGGAGGCCGGCATCCGCTGGCGCAATCGCAAGGACGACGAATAAGACACGCCATGACCGCATTGCTGTCCGCACCCCAAGCCGGCTTTGACTGGGCTCAGCGCTGGCACGAGTTCTGGCTGGGGCAGGTCGGCGAGTGGATCCTGACCCGCGGGCTGCGGCTGACCATGCTGGTGCTCGGCGCGATCCTGGCCGCCCGGCTGATCAACTGGGCGGCGCAGAAGATCGCCCGCCGCATCGACGCCGACTTCCGGGAGAGCGACGCGCTGGTCCGGTCCGAGCGCAGCAAGCACCGCCAGGCGGTCGCCTCGGTCATCTCCTGGGGCTGCATCGCGCTGCTGTGCGTGCTGGTGTTCATGCAGCTCACCTCGATCCTGGCGATTCCGGTGACCTCGCTGGTGGCCCCCGCCGCGGTGCTCGGCGCCGCGCTGGGTTTCGGTGCCCAGCGCATCGTGCAGGACCTGCTGGCCGGGTTCTTCATCCTCACCGAGAAGCAGTACGGCTTCGGTGACCTGGTGCGGCTGTCGGTGTCCGGATCCACCGTCGACGCGCTGGGCACCGTGGAGGACGTCACGCTGCGGGTGACCAAGCTGCGCACCGCCGACGGCGAGATGTACACCGTGCCCAACGGCCAGATCGTCAAGTCGCTGAACCTGTCCAAGGACTGGGCGCGGGCGGTCGTCGATGTGCCGGTGCCCACCAGTGTCGACCTGAACAAGGTCAACAAGCTGCTGCGGTCGGTGTGCGACGCCGCGATGGACGATCCCACGCTCAAGGCGCTGCTGCTGGACAAGCCGCAACTGATGGGCGTGGAGAGCATCGAACTCGACAATGTGAACGTGCGGTTGGTCGCCCGCACCCTGCCCGGCCGGCAGTTCGAGGTCGGCCGCCGGCTGCGGTTGCTGCTGGTCGAACGCCTCGCCGGCGCCGGCATCGCCACCCGGCCGGAGAACACTCCGACCGTCGGCGCGCTGGTGCACCCGGCCACCGCCGCCGGCGCCGAGGGCGCCCAGGTCGCGGGGGAGGAGCAATGAAATTCACCCTGCCACACTCCGACGAGCACCGGCGCTGGCCCTCGTACATGTTCTGGGGCCGGATGCGCACCTCGACGTTCCTGCTGATCTGCGCGTTCCTGCTGACCTACTGGGTCTACGACAACTACGCCCCGGGGCCGCCGGAACCGGCGCCCGCGCAGCACGTGCCGGACGGCTACACGCCGGTGTTCGTGCCGAAGACCAACGTCTACAAACCGACCTGGACGCCGACCGTCACCACCCCGACCCCGGCCCCGACGCCGACCGAGACGGTGCCGCCGGAGCCGACGGTCACCACGACCACCGAGACCACCCCGCCCCCGGCGCCGGTGCCGTGGCTGCCGCCCTGGCTGCAGCCGCCGGCGCCTCCGACGACCACCGGCCCGGAGCCGGCCCCCGGGGCGCCGGGCGTCCCGCCGACCTCGCCGGCCCCGGCCGCCGGCCTTCCGGGTCCCGGGTCGGTGACCACCACGATGATCATCCCGACGCCGCCGGTGGCACCCGGCGCGGAGCCACGGCCGTAGCGCCTGGCCCGGTCTCGGCGTAACCCCGGCTACACTGGCGATCCGTGATGATCAGCCTCGACCATGTGACCAAGCAGTACAAAAGGTCGGCTCGGCCAGCGCTGGACGATGTCAGCCTCAAAATCGACAAGGGCGAGTTCGTCTTCCTGATCGGGCCCTCGGGCTCGGGCAAGTCCACCTTCATGCGCCTGCTGCTGGCCGAAGAGCGCCCCAACCACGGCGACATTCGGGTCTCCAAGTTCCACGTCAACAAGCTGCACGGGCGGCAGGTGCCGGCGCTGCGCCAGGTCATCGGCTGCGTGTTCCAGGATTTCCGGCTGCTCCAGCAGAAGTCGGTGTTCGACAACGTGGCGTTCGCGCTGGAGGTCATCGGCAAGAAACCCGACGCCATCCAGCGGGTGGTGCCCGAGGTGCTGGAGATGGTCGGGCTGTCCGGCAAGGCCAACCGGCTGCCCGGCGAGCTCTCCGGCGGTGAGCAGCAGCGGGTGGCCATCGCCCGCGCGTTCGTCAACCGGCCGCTGGTGCTGCTGGCCGACGAGCCGACCGGCAACCTTGACCCCGACACCAGTCGCGACATCATGGACCTGCTGGAGCGGATCAACCGGACCGGTACCACGGTCCTGATGGCCACCCACGACCATCACATCGTCGACTCGATGCGGCAGCGGGTCCTGGAACTGTCACTGGGCCGACTGGTGCGCGATGAGCAGCGCGGCGTCTACGGAATGGATCGTTAAGTGCGTTTCGGATTTCTTGTCAATGAGGTTCTGACCGGCTTCCGCCGGAACATCACGATGACCATCGCGATGATCCTGACGACGGCGATCTCCATCGGCCTGTTCGGCGGCGGTCTGTTGATCATGATGCTGGCCAACAACTCCCGGGCCATCTACCTGGACCGGGTGGAGTCGCAGGTGTTCCTCAACCAGGAGGTTTCCAGCACCGACCCGGCCTGCGACGGCGACGTCTGCCGTGGCCTGCGCGCCCTGATCGAATCCCGCGACGACGTCAAGTCGGTGCGCTTCCTGTCCGGCAAGGAGGCCACCGAGGACGCGCTGAAGAAGAATCCGCAGTTCAAGGACGTCGCCAACGAGACGCAGTTCCCGTCGTCGTTCGTGGTCAAGCTCGACGACCCGGAAAAGCACGAGGACTTCGACCAGGCCATGATCGGCCAGCCCGGGGTGCGCGGCGTGCTGAACCAGAAGGACCTCATCGACCGGTTGTTCTCCATCCTCAACGCGATCTCCGGGGTGGCGTTCGCGGTGGCGCTGGTGCAGGCGATCGGGGCGGTGCTGCTGATCGCGAACATGGTCCAAGTCGCCGCCTACACCCGGCGCACCGAGATCGGCATCATGCGGTTGGTCGGCGCCAGCCGCTGGTACACCCAGCTGCCGTTCCTGTTGGAGGCGGTGCTCGCGGCGACGATCGGTGTGGTGCTGGCGATCGTCGGGCTGTTGGTGGTGCGAGCGGCCTTCCTCGGCAGGGTCCTGGAGCAGTTCTCCAGGCTGATAGCCCCGGTGGACTACGCTGACATCTTCTACATCTCATTGCCCATGCTGGGTGTCGGCGTCGTAATGGCCGCCCTCACCGGGTATGTGACGTTGCGCCTGTACGTACGAAGGTAACGGTGGTCAAGAGCAAGGAGCTGCGCAAGGCCGCAGCGCTGAAGGCCGGCGACCGCAGCGGCGGGCGCCGGGTGGTGTCGACCAACCGCAAGGCCCGGCACAACTACACCATCCTGGACACCTACGAGGCCGGCATCGTGCTGCAGGGCACCGAGGTCAAGGCGTTGCGGGAGGGGCAGGCGTCGCTGGCCGACGCGTTCGCCACCGTCGACGACGGCGAGATCTGGCTGCGCAGCCTGCACATCCCCGAATACCACCTGGGTACCTGGACCAACCACGCGCCGCGGCGTAACCGCAAGCTGCTGCTGCACCGCAAGCAGATCGATGCGCTGGCCGGCAAGGTCCGGGACGGCAACCTCACCCTGGTGCCGCTGTCGCTGTACTTCTCCGACGGCCGGGTGAAGGTCGAGTTGGCGTTGGCCCGCGGCAAGGCCGCTCACGACAAGCGTCAGGACATCGCCAAGCGCGACGCGCAGCGGGAGATTTCCCGGGAAATGGGACGGCGCGCGAAGGGCAAGCACTGATCGCGATGATCTGGGCGCTGGTTTCGGCGCTCGGATACGGGGTCAGCGACTTCGTCGGCGGGATCGCCGCCCGGCGGGTCGCCGCGCTGCGCATCGTGTTGGTGTCCTACCCGATGTCGATGCTGATGCTGGCGGTGCTCGCGGCGCTGGTCGGCGGTCACATCTCCGGGCCCGCGGTGCTGTGGGGCGCGCTCAGCGGGATCGGCGCCGCCCTCGGGGTGTGGTGGTTCTACGCGGCGCTGGCCACCGGCCCGATCTCGATCGTGTCGCCGCTGACGGCGATCCTGGTCGCCGGGGTGCCGGTGGTCGCGGGCATGGTGATGGGGGACCGGCCCGGGCTGCTGGCGCTGATCGGCATCGCGGTCGCGCTGGTCGCGGTGGCGATGGTCAGCCGCGGCGTCACCGACGAGGACGTCACCCCGCACCGGTTCACCAAGACGGTGGGTTGGCTGACCGTCGGCTGCGGGGTGGCGTTCGGGCTGTCGTTCGTGCTGATCGCCCGCACCCCGACCGACGCCGGGCTGTGGCCGCTGGTGTTCGCCCGGATCTCGGCGACGCTGCTGGTGATGGTGGCCGCGGTGCTGCTGGGGGACTTCGTCAAGCCGGAACCGCGGACGGTGAAGCTGGCCCTGCTGATCGCGGTCCTGGACACCGTCGCCAATGTGGCGATGCTGGCGGCCCTGCACGGCGCCATGCTGTCGCTGGCCAGCGTGCTGATCTCGCTGTATCCGGCGGCTACCGTCGGGCTGGCCATGGTGGTGCTCAAGGAGCGGGTCACCCGCTGGCAGGTGGTCGGGATGGTGCTGGCGCTGGCCGCCGTCGCCGCCATCACGCTGGATTAGGTCGCCGCGCTCAGCCAGCGTCGGGCCAGCTCGGACACCCAGGACTCCGCGGCGATCGGGTCGGCCGGCGGGGTGGCGGCCAGCACCAGCTGGTCGATCCCGGCGTCGGCGAGCCGGCGCAGATCACCGGGCTGCGGATCGCGCAGCGAGACCGCCAGGCGCAGGTCGCCGCGGTCCCGCCCGGCCTCCCGGCACAGCCGCCGCAGCGTTGAGGAGCAGACCGCGGCGTCCTCGACGTCGCGCAGCCCGTGGCCGTACCAGCCGTCGCCCCATTCGGCGACCAGCCGCAGCGTGCCCTCGTTGCTGCAGCCCAGGACCACCGGGATGGACCGGTCCGACGGATAGGGTCCGCTGTGCAGCCGGGCGAACCCGGCGCCGACACCGGCGTTCCAGCGTCGGCGCAGGGCGGCCACGTATTCGGTGAGCCAGGCCCCGCGCCGCTCGAAGGGCGCGTCCAGCTCGGCGTAGTCGGTGCGGGCGCCGGATGCCCCGACGCCCAGGCTCAGCCGCCCGCCGGACAGCTTGTGCAGCGAGGCGGCCTGGCGGGCGACGACGGCGGGATTGCGTTCGGGCAGCGCGAGCACACCGGTCGCGAGTTCGATGGTGTTGGTGGCGGCCGCGGCGAAACTCAGCGTGACGAACGGGTCGAGCCAGTCGGCGACCGGGACGTCGGGATGGTTGGCGTCGGTGACCTCGGGATGCTCGCCGACCCACAGCGTGGCGAAGCCGGCCCGCTCGGCCGCGGCCGCCACCGCGTCGACCACGGTCCGTTCGGCGCCCGTGCCGATGCCCAGGGCGTGCAGTCCGACCTCCACGGGTGTTGATGCTGGCAGCTCAACCCGGCTGTCGCGGAGACGATCCGGTTGCGGTATGGCAACAGCGTCCGGCCGGCCGGGAACAAACGTGGGTGGGCCGCGGTTGAGGATTCCGGTAGCATCAAGTGTTCCGCCGAAGGTCGGCGGGAATGTGCGAGGGGCTGAACGGTTTCGACTTCGCGCATCGAATCAAGGGAAGCGTGCCGGTGCAGGCAAGAGACCACCGTAAGCGTCGTTGCAACCAATTAAGCGCCGATTCCAATCAGCGCGACTACGCTCTCGCTGCCTAAGCGAAGCTAGTCTGTCAGCCCGGGAAAGCCCTCGGCCCGGTTCCTGGCATCAGCTAGAGGGATGCACCGAAGAGTCCGGTCGCGGGACTCCTCGGGACAAACCACAGCGACTGGGATCGTCATCTCGGCTTGTTCACGTGACCGGGAGATCCGAGTAGAGACAGGGTGAACTGCGCACGGAGAAGTCTTGAGGGAATGCCGTAGGACCCGGGTTCGATTCCCGGCAGCTCCACCGATAGAACACAGATAACTTCATATTCGAGACCTCCTTGCCGACGAGCAAAAGTGTCATACCCCTGCGGTACGACTGGATGCACAGGCGGTAAGGAGGTCTCTGCATGCGGATAGTCATGGTCCGGAGAAGCGCTCGCGAGGGCGAAGTTCTGCAGGCTCCCGATGGCGTGACAACGCTCCCATGGTCGTCGGTTGTGCAGGCGCTCGACCGGCAGGACATCCCGGACGGCCTTCCGTTCATCGTCGATGACGACGGCTCACTGACCGGCTGCGACCGACTCAACACCTACCTGCTGACCGCATGGCGTCAACGCGCCTACGACCTCGACAGCCTGCGGAGCTTTTGAGGTGAGCCCGCTGTAGTGGTCCAGTCGTTGTGGGACTCTGTTGCCCGAGTGTTTGGGCAGGAAGAATCGACGACGACATGGCATCGAACAAGCGCCGGCGGCATACGCCGGATCAGATCATCCGCAAGCTCGCTGAGGGCAACAAGCTGCTGGCGACCGGCCAGGAGTTGGCCGAGGTGTGTCGGCATGTGGAGGTCGCGGAATCGACGTGGCATCGCTGGGTGGCCCAGTACGGCGGCATGAAGGCCAACGACGCCAAGCGGCTCAAGGAGCTCGAGGCCGAGAACGCCCGGCTCAAGAAGCTGGTCGCCAACCAGGCCCTCGACATCGACATGCTCAAGGAGATTTCGGCGGGAAACTTCTGACCCCGAACCGCAAGCGCCGCGCAGCAGCGATGCTGCGTGAGCGGTTCGGGGTCTCTGAGCGCCGCGCGTGCACCGTGGTGGGTCTGCACCGCTCCACGATGCGCCTGACCCCGCCGTCGATCAGCACCAAGGAGGCCCAGCTGCGGGGGTGGCTGCGCCGGTTCTCCACCGACCGGCCGCGTTGGGGGTGGCGTCGCGCTGCCAAGATGGCCCGCCGCGCCGGTTGGCAAGTCAACAACAAGCGGATCCGCCGGCTGTGGCGCGAGGAGGGGCTTCGGGTGCCGCAGCGGCGCCGCAAGAAGCGGCTGACTGGTATCGGTGTGGCCGTGGGCGCGATGTCGCCTATCCGTCCGAATGTCATCTGGGCGATGGACTTTCAGTTCGACACCACCGCCGACGGTCGCACGCTGAAGTTGTTGAACGTCATCGACGAGTTCACCCGCGAGGCCCTGGCGATCGAGGTCGACCGCAGCATCGACGCCGACGGCGTGGTCGCCGTGCTGGACCGCCTCGCCCTGGTACACGGTGCACCGCACTACGTGCGCTTTGACAACGGCCCGGAGTTCGTCGCGCACGCCGTCGCCGATTGGTGCCGGTTCAACAGTGCTGGTTCACTTTTCATCGATCCCGGCTCGCCGTGGCAAAACGCCTTCATCGAGTCGTTCAACGGCCGGCTTCGTGATGAACTGCTCAACTCGTGGCGGTTCGACTCCCTGCTGGAAGCCAGGGTGCTCATCGAGGACTGGCGTCGTGACTACAACGCCAATCGGCCCCACACCGCCCACGGCGACCTCACCCCGGCCGAGTTTGCCCTACAGTGGGCCACGACCCATCAACCGAAAGTCGCATAACGACTGGACCACAAAACGGGTCCCCCTCATCACGACGCCGTCGCTCGCGCCTTCGTTCAGGACCGAATCGAGAACAGCTCGTACCGTCTCAACAGCCGCTTCGAGCAACTCACCGCGAACCTGACTAGGGGTGACAGCCTGAATGCCGCTGCGATCCGTAACGACCGGCAGACCATCGCCGAACTACGCCAGAAGAACCGTGACCTACACGACCAACTCGACCGCTTCGCCACCGCACTGTTCGCGCGGCAGCTTGATGCCGAGAACGAGCGGGCGGAGATCGAACTCGTCACGCGAATCCGGCGAGGCCAGCGGGGGGAGTAACGAGTTTCGCCCACGCGGATCTGTGCGGATCGGTTCGATGAGCGAATCGAGCACAATGATCGCCCGGCCCAAGTCCGCAGAAGCTACACCGGACGCATCGTCGGCGTGATCCGATCGCCGCTCGGGCGACGCCCCGCCGGGATCGACAGACCGTCACCAAAACGCACCGTCAAAACGCGGCGTTGGTCTACCCCATACAGAAGGCAAGTCGTCCCTCACCGGGATGGTACCGGTTCCGGTACGCGGTGGGGGTCACCCCGAACCAGCGTTTGCAGGCGCGGGTGAACACGCTGTGCTCGGCGTAGCCGAGCTGGCGCGACACGTGGGACACGGGTAGGTCGGTGCCGACGAGCAGGCGGTGGGCCAGTTCACGGCGGGTCTGGTCGACCAGTTCGGGGAAGGTGGTCCCTTCCGCGACGAGGCGTCGCTGCAGGGTCTTGGGGTGGATGCCGAACTGATGGGCCACCAACCCCGCCGTGAGTTCGCCGGTGGGTAGCAGTTGGCGCACCATGCTGCGCACCGTGTCGGCGATGTCGCGTGTGCGCTGACCGTGGGCTTCTGTCAGGTAGTGCATGGCGAGTCGGTGTGCCAGCGGATCGTGGGTGAGCGGGCGCTGTAAATCCTTGGCGCGCAGGGTGAATCCCGCGATCGGATCGTTGAAGTGGGCTGTGCATCCGAAGTAGCCGCGGTAGTCGGAATCGGTTCCCAGCGGCGGGTGCGGCACGTGCACGGCGACGGGTCGGTACGCGGCGCCCAGGAACAGGCGCAGCACCTGCAGGGTGAGGCCCAATGCTAGTTCGATCGCCTGGGATTGCGGGGGCGACGGCTGCAGCAGGAAGTCGTATTCGAACCGCCGCAGCGCCGGATCGGCATGGTCGGTGATGCGTGCGATGATACCGGGGCTGTGGGAGCTCATGTAGGTGTCCAGGATGGTGAACGCCTCGGCGACGGTGGCCGTGGTGCGGGCCGCGAGCGCGACCGGGCCGAGGATGTCGATGCTCTGGTGCTGAGCGAGCTGGAGTCCTAAGTCGGGCACATCCAGGACCGTGGCCGCGTCTTCGACCGCGGCGATGGCGCTGCGCAGCGGAATGAAGCGGTCATCGTTTCCCGCGTCGGCGGGATCGATCCCGGCCGACGCCAGCAGCGCGTCCGGATCTCCCCCGTGAGTGCTGACAAGCGGAGCGAACCCGGTGAGCGACGATCCACGGACCAGATGCATGTCCATGATAGTCAAGAAGAGGTCCAGCAAAGTCAAGACAAGCGGGTGCCGGGTCGTGCAAAGTGGTTGCCCGGGTCGGGGAACCGTGACGTGTTGTGGCCGACCCGATAAGGGTGGGCCACAACGGAGATGAACCAGGGGAACCCCGTGAACCGACGTATCACAACGCTGCTGGCCGCCGCGGCACTCGCCGCCGCTCCGCTGACCATCGCACCGATCATCAACGCGGCCACGGCGTCGGCGGATGTCTGCGCAAGCGCCGGGGGCCGGCACTTCTCCGCAGGCGGCTGCACCAACATCGCCGGCGACGTCGCCGTGGGTGCGGCGATCGCGGCCCAGCATGTCCCGTACGTGCCCGGCGAGATCCCCTGCTACACCGTCGAAGGCGTTCCGTACTTCACCCCGCCCGGCCAACCCTGCTGACCAGCGGCGACTGCACACACCGCGGCGCCACACCAGCTAACCTGCACCCGAGCGGCCCCGCGAGCGGACCCGCGGTGCCAACTGACAATCAGAGGAGAACGAATGAGGTTCGGCAAGGCCATGGCGATTGGTATCGCCGCGGCGGTGGTCGCAGCGATCGCGGGCTGTGGCGGCAAATCCGAAGCGCCCACGGGCAGCTCGGCGGTGACGCCGCAGGAGATGCGCACGATCGCCAAAGAGGCATACGTGTACGGCTTCCCGATGGTGGACATGTACCGCATCGAGAACGCCTACGCGGTCAGCAAGGACAGCGGCCAGTACCTGGGCGACTGGAACCAGATCCACAGCATCGCCCGCGTTTTCACCCCGGCCGACACCACGGTGCAGACACCCAACTCCGATACGCCGTACTCGTTCCTGGCAACCGACCTGCGGACCGAGCCGCTGGTGCTGACGGTGCCGCCGATCGAGCAGGGCCGGTACTTCTCGCTGCAGTTCATCGACAGCTACACCTACGTCTACGACCTAATCGGCAGCCGCACGACCGGCAATGGTGGTGGCACCTACCTGCTGGCCGGCCCCGGCTGGCAGGGCGAGAAACCCGCCGGCGTCGACAAGGTGATCCGCACCGACACTGACTTCGGGCTGGTCCTGTACCGCACGCAGCTGTTCAACCCGGCCGACCTCGACAACGTCAAGAAGATCCAGGCCCAGTACAAGGTCGAGCCGCTCTCGACGTTCCAGAAGGCGCCGGCCCCAGCCCCTGCGCCCGCGGTCGACTTCATCACGCCGCTGACACCGGACGAGGAGAAGACGTCGCTGGACTTCTTCAAGGTCCTGGGCTTCACGCTGAAATACGCACCGGTGAAGCCGGAGGAGAAGGAGCTGCGGGATCGGTTCGCCAAGATCGGGATCGGACCCGACGGGGATTTCGATCTCGCCACGCTCAGCGACGAGCAGCGCAATGCCATCGAGGGCGGCATGGCTGATGCGTGGGCCGAGCTGCACACCTTCCAGACCGAGCAGATGCAGACCGGCAAGGTGACCTCCGGTCAGTTGTTCGGGTCCGCCGAGCAGTTGGGCGGCAACTACCTGTACCGGTTCGCCGGAGCGGTGATGGGCATCCTGGGACTGCCGGGCGCCGAAGCCATGTATATCCCGCTGACCAACGACTCGGCCGGCGCCAAACTCAACGGCGCGAACACCTACACGCTGACCTTCCCCGCTGGGCAGCTCCCGCCGGTGAAGGCGTTCTGGTCGGTCACCATGTACAAACTGCCGGAGATCCTGCTGGTCGAGAACCCGATCAACAGGTACCTGATCAACTCGCCGATGCTGCCGGACCTGGTGCGCAACCCCGACGGCGGGATCACCCTCTACCTGCAGCACACCTCGCCGGGACCGGAGAAGGAATCCAACTGGCTGCCCACCCCGGCCGGCGACTTCGAGATGATCCTGCGGACCTACTGGCCCGAGCAGGCGATCAGCGACGGCAGCTGGACGCCACCGAAGGTATCGAAGAGCTAACCGACCGAAACCCACAGTGGCCCGGCCGGATTCGGGCGAGCCGGGAGTGGGAGGCGGCCAGATCGTGAAGGATAGAGACGCGCCGGAGAACACCGACGCGTGGAACACGGCCCGCCGGGGCCGCGGAGAGGACACCAGCAAATGACAACGGGCCCACAGGTTTCCAGAACCCATCTGCCGATTCCGAGCGCGCCGCGAACGGGACTGGTCACCTACGACGCGAAGGATCCGGACACCCCGCATCCGCTGATCCGCGACATCCGGCCCCCGGAGGGCGCCCCGAACATCCTGGTGGTCCTGCTCGACGATGTCGGGTTCGGTGCGGCCAGCGCGTTCGGCGGGCCGTGCGCCACCCCGACCGCCGAACGGCTCGCGGCCGGCGGTCTGAAGTACAACCGGTTCCACACCACCGCCTTGTGTTCACCCACGCGGCAGGCCCTGCTGACCGGGCGTAACCATCACTCGGCGGGGATGGGTGGGATCACCGAGATCGCCACCGGCCAGCCCGGCTACAACTCGGTGCTGCCCAACACCATGTCGCCGATCGCGCGGACCCTCAAGCTCAACGGGTACAACACCGCGCAGTTCGGCAAATGCCATGAAGTGCCGGTGTGGCAGACCAGCCAGGTGGGGCCGTTCGACGCCTGGCCCAGCGCCGGTGGGGGTTTCGAGCACTTCTACGGCTTCATCGGCGGCGAAGCCAACCAGTGGTACCCCTCGCTGTACGAGGGGACCACCCCGATCGAGGTGGACCGCACCCCCGAGCAGGGCTACCACCTCACCGAGGACCTGGCGGACAAGGCGATCGCCTGGATCGGTCAGCAGAAGGCCCTCGCACCGGACAAGCCGTTCTTCACCTACTTCGCGCCAGGCGCCACCCACGCCCCGCACCACGCACCCAAGGACTGGATCGACAAGTACCGCGGCAAGTTCGACGCCGGCTGGGATGCATTGCGGGAGCAGACCTTCGCCCGGCAGAAGGAACTCGGGGTGATCCCGCAGGACGCCGAGCTGACGCCGCGGCCCGAGCAGATCCCGGCCTGGGACGACATGCCCGAGGAGCTCAAGCCCGTGCTGCGCCGGCAGATGGAGGTCTACGCAGGGTTCCTCGAGCACACCGACCACCACGTCGGCCGGGTCATCGACGCGCTGGACAAGCTCGGAATACTCGACGACACCTTGGTCTACTACATCGTCGGGGACAACGGCGCCTCCGCCGAGGGCACCTTCAACGGCACGTTCAACGAGATGCTGAACTTCAACGGGATGGCCGCGCTGGAGACACCCGAGTTCCTGATGGAACGCCTCGACGAGTTCGGCGGCCCGGACTCCTACAACCACTACGCGGTGGGCTGGGCGCACGCCATGTGCACCCCATACCAGTGGACCAAGCAGGTCGCCTCGCACTGGGGTGGCACCCGCAACGGCACGGTGGTGCACTGGCCCAACGGTTTCCAGTCCCGCGGCGAGCATCGTGATCAGTTCCATCACGTGATCGACGTGGCGCCCACTTTGCTGGAGGCCGCCGGGATCCCGGAGCCGCTGTTCGTCAACGGGGTGCAGCAGGCGCCGATCGAGGGCACCAGCATGCTGTACTCGTTCAACGACGGCGGGTCCGCCGACCGGCACGAGACCCAGTACTTCGAAATGTTCGGCAACCGCGGCATCTACCACAAGGGCTGGACCGCGGTGACCAAGCACAAGACACCGTGGGTGCTCATGGGCGAGGACACCGTCGCATTCGATGACGACGTGTGGGAACTCTATGACACCACGGTCGACTGGACCCAGGCGAAGGATCTGTCGAAGGAGCAGCCGCAGCGTCTGCACCAATTGCAGCGACTGTGGCTGATCGAGGCGACGCGATTCAACGTCCTGCCGCTGGACGACAACCTCACGGTCAGGATGAATCCCGACCTGGCCGGACGCCCGACGCTGATCAAGGGGAACACGCAGGTGCTGTTCGCGGGGATGGGGCGGCTCTCGGAGAACTGCGTGCTCAACCTCAAGAACAAGTCGCACTCGGTGACCGCCGAGATCGACGTGCCCGAGGGCGGCGCCGAAGGCGTGATCGTCGCGCAGGGCGCCAACATCGGCGGCTGGTCGCTGTACGCCCACGGAGGCAAGCTCAAGTACTGCTACAACCTCGGTGGCCTGCAGCATTTCTTCGCCGAATCCGCCGAACCGCTGCCTTCCGGTGCGCATCAGGTGCGCATGGAATTCGCCTACGACGGGCCGGGTCTGGCTAAGGGCGGCACGGTGACCCTGTTCGTCGACGGCGCCGCGGTGGGTACCGGGCAGGTGGCGGCAACGCTGACCAACGTGTACTCCGCCGACGACGGGCTCGACGTCGGTGCGGACACCGGTTCGGCGGTCTCACCCGACTACCGGCCAGGTGACAACCGCTTCACCGGCCGGGTGCGCGGCGTGCAACTGGCGATCGCCGAGGAATCTGACGCCGCCGGCCATCAGGTGGACCCCGCCGAGGCCGTGCGGATCGCCCTGGCCCGCCAGTAGCAGATCGGATTAAGGACCCCGTGTGCTGTAGCGGAACTTCGGTCGCGGCGTCGCCGGCGGGCGACGTGGCAAAGCGGACTTTGGCGACCGCTCTGCTGTAATGGTGGAAGACACTCTTCCTCGACCGCGCCGGATGCGACGGCATACAGACGACACGGAAGACACTCTAAATATGACAGTTAGCTCCACCGGTATCAAAGCAGGTCAGCGGCTATAAGCCCTGACCTGCTTTGTTTCCCGGGGTTCCCCGACATCGGGAAAATGACCTGCACACCGAGCGGCGGCTTCGCCAATACGATGTTCGGGTGAGCCTTGTCGAACTGGCCGGTAGGCGATACCTCGTTGCGCGGGCCGCTCGCGTCACCGGGGACGCCTCATGGTGGGTGTTCGTGGTCGGCGTGCTGATTGCGGAGATCTACTCGTTCGGCCTGCCCCGCCGCTATGCGGACTACGAGGAGTCGATCTTCGGGGTCGGCCTGGGCCAGAGTGATTTCGGCTGGACGGCCTACCAGCCGCTGACCGACCAACCGTCGCCGGTCATCGACTTCTTCTACAGCGCGAACGCGGTGGCCTCCGCTGCGGCCTTCGCCTTGGTGCTGACGATGATCGCCGCCGTGGTCGAGGCGGTCGCGGTGGGCCGCTGGCCGGTTGGGGTGGCAGGCATTCTCGCGCCGGTCGCGGGTGCCGGCATCATTCTCGCCACGCTGCACTACCGGCACGGGTTGGATCTGTGGCTGAACCTCACCGTCGTGTTCGTGCTGGTGCTTGTCGGTGTCGCCGTCCGCGAGGTGTGGGTGCGCGGGTGGGCGCCGCGGCCGCAGCGAGCGATCTCACCCGACCCCGGGGATGGCTGAGGCTGACGTGAAGAAAATCGTGATCATCGCCGGCGTCGGCGTTGCGCTGCTGTGCGCTTTGCTCTTTGTGCCGGTCAAGGTGACCTGTCCGAACGGCCCCTGCAGCACAGCACCCGACGCGCGGGGCAACATCCACCGGTACTACGAACTGAAGCCGCTGGGCGCCGATCTGGTCGAGCAGGTCACCGGCCTGCGGGTCCCGATTCACTACGGCTCGGGCATGGACGCGGAGTCGGTCAAGTAGCTTGCCGGCCGCTTTTCGGTCGCGAATCAGAGTCGGTGCAGTCCAGATAAGTCCTGACCTGCATTGTTTTCCGGGACTGCTGCACGAGCGTCTGGCCGAAACTTGTCACTCAATCGTGCAGCAGGCCCGAGAGTGCGAGCACGCGTTCGCTGCAGCCGCCCGTCGGGGACTAGTGCAGGTCTACTTCACTGGCACCCAGACGAAATCGGGCGGCGGGCACCACAACGCGTACCTGCCACCAGCGGCATTCTTGGCCCATTGGTGAGACTCAGCGGCCAAGCAAGGCGTCCCGACCTGGCGAAGGCCGACGCCGATTCCGTCATCCATTCCCCATTCATCCGGGGTAATCGGATCGGCAACCGCAGGCCCCGTGCCTATTGCCGCGGCTGCCGCTAGCACCAGCGTGGCCACACCGGCCCGGATCATCAACTGACACGCCACAATCACCATCCCCCTCGGCTCAGTGGACTGATCCTAGGCTGACCGCCGTGAAGATCACTGGGTTGTTGGCCGCACTCACGGTCGCGGTGCTGGCTACGGCGTGCTCGAGCGGCGAAACCGGACCGTCGGTCGCCTCCGCGCGGGACATCAACTCGACTATCGCGGCGGCCCCGACACCGGTCGCTCTGCCGCGCGTTGTCGATGCGATCACCGCTGCCGGTGGAACCTGCGGAACCGAAGCGGCTCGCGGAGAGCAGGCCTGCACCCTCGACGGCATCAGTTTCCAGTTCGCCGCCGACGGATGGACCAGGCAGGCCGACGCCCGTCGGCAAGCCTGCGACGGCGGATGGATCAACGACGCCTTCCAGCTCCTCACCGACGGTGTCTGGACTATCGCCACTGACCACAACGCCGACCTCGGCACCATTAACGCCGCGCTGTCTGGACGAGGGATCTTGGCGACTACCAAGGACTATTGTCCTTAGCCCGCGTGGCGCCTCATTGGCACCGTCGATGATTCGCGCCGTTTGCACAGTTCGCTCCACGTAAATCCATGTAGCTTGCCGGCCGCCCCGCTCGTCAGGGCGCCGACGGGCGCACGGTCAGGGCCTGCGAGACCGCGCCGATCGGGCCGGTCTGGTCGTGAATGATGCTGTGCGTCAAACCGATTCCGGCCGGGCCGAAGGACACCGCGGTGTCGAACCCGAGCCACTCGCCGGTTGGGGCGGCGAAGAAGTGCGCGGTCAGGTCGAGGTTCGGGAAGGCCACCGCCTGCGGATCGGCCCGCACCGTCATGCCGTTGGCGATGTCCAGCAGCCCGGCGGCGCGGGCCAGCGGGCTCACCGGTTCGCAGTCGAGCAGGGGCAACGCGGTGCGCACCCAGTAGGCCGCGCGCCCCGGCTCGACCTCGGCGCGGCGCACCTGCGCCGAGGCGATGAAGCCGCCCGGCCACACCGCGGACGGGTCCCAGTCCGCCAGCTGCTGCGGCGGCGGGATCGGGGGCAGCGTGCTGCCGCGCAGCGCCGCGGTGTCGTAGGCCTGCATCAGCCAGGCCCGCGCCAGCACCACCGCGCGGCCCCGATGCGCCAGGGTTGCCTCGACGAGTTCGATGGTGCGCCCCAGTCGCAGCACCCGCACCTCGATGTCGACGTCGACGTCCACCGGCACGGTGCCCAGGATGTCGTAGCCGAGCCGGCCGATCACCAGATGCCCCTGCCCGCGGGTATCACGGTCGGTCTCGATGGCATGCGCCAGCAGCCCGAAGGACGGCGCGATGTGCTGTTCGGCGGTGTTCCACGCCCCGCCGGTGTGCGCGGTGGCCCGGTAGCTGTGGGCCGACACCCGGCGGAAATACGACATCTGGCTGACCCTACCGGCGGCCGGGCGGCAGCAGCCGTTCCAGGCCCAGGATGACGACGTCGAGTTCGAAGTCGAAGTCCCGGGCGTAGTGGTCGATCTCGGCGAGCACCCGGCGCATCGCCGGGTACTGCTCGGCCGGCCGTCGGGCCAGGGCGTCGGCGACCTCGGGCAGCTGGGCGTGCTCGCGGTGCTCGGTCATCGCCAGGGTGTCGCGGGCATCGGAGAACGCCAGCGCGGCGACCAGGGTGAGGATGCCGGTCGCCTGCGCGACGGTGAAACCGGCCGTCAGCAACGTCTGGGTGATCCGCTCGGCGAGCTCCAGGCTGGCCGAGCCGCCCAGGCCGCGCAGGGTGAAATGCGTGCCGACCACACCGATGCGCACCACGCCGTCGCGGATGGCGTGGCCGTAGACCCGCAGGATGTCCTGCCAGTCGGTGCCGGGCAGTTCGACGGTGGCGAGTTCGGAATCGAACAGGTCGGCCACCAGCAACTGCACCAGCCCGTCGCGGTCGCCGACGTAGTAGTTCAGCGCGCTGCGATCCACGCCGAGGGCGTCGGCGACGGCCTGCATGGTCAGCTGCCCGGGGGCCAGGGTCTTGGCGGCGGCGATGATCTGCTGCTGATCGATGCGCGGCGGGCGGCCGCGCCGGCCCGGTGCCGGGCGCTTGCGCTGGGTTCCCTCGCCGGCCATCCCGCAACGATATCGGTGCGGGCGGCGGCGCCGGATGCTAATTTTCTCACGCAGGTGAAAAATATCGCACCGAGAGGACAGCAATGCCACGCAGCACCCCCTATCGCGTCGTCCAGTGGACCACTGGGAACGTCGGCAAGAGTTCAGTCGCCGCCATCGCCGCCAACCCCACCCTGCAGCTCGTCGGCTGCTACGCCTGGTCGGCGGACAAGGTCGGCCGCGACGCCGGGGAACTCGCCGGGATCGCCCCGCTGGGGGTGGCCGCCAGCAACGACGTCGATGCGCTGCTGGCGCTGAAACCCGATGTGGTGGTGTACAACCCGATGTGGATCGATGTCGACGAGCTGGTCCGCATCCTGGAGTCCGGGGCGAACGTGGTGGCCACGGCGTCGTTCATCACCGGCCACAATCAGGGCGAGGGCCGGGACCGGATCGCCGAGGCGTGTCGGCGCGGAAACTCCTCGATGTTCGGTTCGGGCATCAGCCCCGGCTACGTCAACCAGCTGTCGATCGTGGCGGCCGGCATCTGCGACCGGGTCGACAAGATCACCGTCAACGAGGCCGCCGACACCACCTTCTACGACTCGCCGGCCACCGAAAAGCCGGTCGGCTTCGGCCGGCCGATCGACGATCCCGAGCTGCCCGCCATGACCGCCCACGGCACCGGGGTGTTCGGTGAGGCGGTGCGGATGGTCGCCGACGCGCTGGGCGTCGACCTCGACGAGGTCCGCTGCGAGGCCGAATACGCCCAGACCACCGAGGATCTCGACCTGGGTTCCTGGACGATTCCGGCGGGCTGTGTGGCCGGCGTGTACGCCAGCTGGCAGGGCATCGTCGGCGGCAAACCGGTCGTCGAGATCAACCTGCGCTGGCGCAAGGGGCAGACGCTGGAACCGGACTGGCAGATCGATCAGGACGGTTGGGTCATCGAGGTGAGCGGTCGCCCCACGGTCACCATGAAGGTTGGCTTCCTGCCGCCGCCGGACTTCGAGGCCACCACGCTGGAGGAGTTCATGGTGCTCGGCCACATCATGACCGCGACGCCGCCGCTCAACGCGATCCCGGCCGTGGTCGCCGCCGCACCGGGCATCGTCACCTACACCGACCTGCCGCTGATCCTGCCGCGCGGGGTGGTCAACGCCGGATAGCCGGCGGCGGGCCGCCGCGGCGGGTCAGCGGCCGGCCACCGACCCGGTCAGCGTGGCACCGCCCGGGTCGGTCAGCACGCAGATCAGCGTGCTGGGCTCGGCCACCGCCGAGGTGCGGTTCTGGTCGGAATCGATCAGATAGCTCACCGCGTAGCCGGCGCCGGCCAGTGGACGGCCCGCGTAGTCGGGGAACCCGGCGGCGCACGCGCTGCCGGCGACGTCGGCCAGCGCGGTGTTGACCGCCAGCCCGGTGCGGTGGAACACCTCCCCGGCGTGCGGGCCCGCGCAATCCACCACGGTGACCATCACCACGGCCGGGTCCACCGGCGGCGGGTCGGCCAGGCACTGCCCGGGCCGCAGATCCACCCAGCGGGTGCTGGTGGCCGGGGCCGGCGGCGCCGACGGGGGCGGTGCGGCTGGGGCCGGCGGTCCGGCTGGGGCCGGTGCGGGCGGGGACGGCGCGGCGGGGGACGGCGCGGACCCGGTGGCGTCTGGCGTCTCGGTGGCGCCCGGCCCGCACCCGGCAACCGTCACCGCGACCGCCGCCGCTCCGGCCAGCACGGCCAGCCGCGCCGCCGGTGTGCCGCGGATCGTCATTGGCCGCGCTCGCGGAGAAAGTCCAGCAGCCGGGGATCGCTGGAGGTGAAGTGCTCGACCTCCTCGCCGCCGTCGCAGCGCAACAGCGCGATCGTTACGGTGTCCTGCCAGCGGGCGGCGACCCGCCAGTGCGCGCCGTTGTCCTCCCACCGCCGCAGCACATCGACCGGATCCGCCACCATGGCGTCCATCATGACCCGTGGGCACCCCGACTGCGGCCAACTCCGCCGTCATAGAGTCGAGCTGAGGCCGCGGCTGCGGTCCGCTGATGTGAGGAGACATAGCCATGGATTCGGTGTCGCTGACGACGCTCGTCGACGAGCATCTCGCCGCCGCGAAGACCGCCCACAGCGGCCGGTCGGCGCACACGGTGCACGGGGGCCACGACAAGCACCTGCGCCAGACCCTCGTCGCGCTGGCCGCCGGCCACGGACTGGCCGAGCACGAGAGCCCCGGCGAGGCCACCCTGCAGGTGCTGCGCGGCCGGGTGCGGCTGAGTGCCGGGGACGACGCCGCCGAGGGCGTCACCGGGGATCTGCTGGTCGTCCCGGACGCCCGGCACGCGCTGGATGCGCTGGAGGATTCGGCGGTCCTGCTGACCGTCCGCACCGGATAGGGAAGGTAACCCTAGCCTTAGCCGTCGGGTAGGCTCGTTCCTCACGATGAACGAGCCTGCCTCCGGCGCCACGCTGCCGGTCCTGCCGCGCGAACTGACCGAGCTCAGCGCTGCGGTCCGGGCCGTCCCGGCGCCCCCGACCCCGCCCATGCCCGACCCCTTTGGGCTGCGCCTGGCCGACCCCGACACCGACGCCGCGATGGTGGCGGACTGGATGAGCCGGCCGCACCTGGTGCAGACCTGGGAATCGGCCTGGCCCGCGGTCCGCTGGCACGGCTACCTGCGCGCGCAACTGGCCGGCGACTACTCCCGGCCGTTCATCGCATCGTTGCACGGTGAGTCGCACGGCTACATTGAGATTTACCGCGCGGCAAAGGATTCCATCGCCCCGCGGTACGACGCGGACCCCCACGACCTCGGCATGCACGCCGCCATCGCGGACCTGGGCATGATGAAGCGCGGCTACGGGCCGCTGCTGCTGCCGACCCTTGCCGCGGGGCTGTTCGCCCTGGAACCGCGGTGCGGGCGCATCATGTTCGACCCCGATCACCGCAACACCGCGGCCCGCCGGCTGTGTGAGCGGGCCGGCGGTGAATTCCTCGGCGAGCACCAGATGGCCAACCGCCGGATGGCCCTCTACGCGCTGCACCGGCCGGCCCCGTAGTCAGCAGTCGTGCCGGGCCAACCGGATCCCGCCGTGGCGGTGCGCGCCATCGATGCTCAGCGCCGCCGGCACCAACTCGCTGGTGACCAGACCGTGCTCGGCGGTCAGCTCGTCGACGATGCCGAAGCTCGCGGCGATGCCCGCGGGGGTGTCGATCAGGACGGTCGCCACCGGCACGCGGCGGCTCAGCCGTGACATCCGGTCGCCGTGCGGGGCGTCCGGGGCGGTGAATCCCCACACCCCGCGCACGGCGGTCGCGCCGGCGGCGTGGGATTCCCGCAGCCGCGCCACCAGCGCGCGGTGAATCGGCTGCCCGTCGTGCCGGGCGTCCTCGTCGGTGAACACCGTCACCTTCTGGAACAGCGGCAGACCGGCGGCGTCGGTGGCCGGCAGCGGGTGCGGCCGAGCGTGCAGCACCGAATTGTGCTTGCAGATCTGCAGGCGTTCGACGGTCAGGAACACCTCGCCGAGCAGGTCCCGCAGCTCGGCGGCGGCGGCGCGGGCTTGCCGCCGGGTGCCGACGGCCAGCAGCAGCATCGGCACCTCGACGTTGCGGCTGAGGAACCCGGCCCGCCGGCGCCTGCCGCCGACGGTGCCGTCGACCCCGAGGCAGCCGATCGCCCCGGCGAAGCCCAGCCGGTGCAGCACGGCGGTGGCCGCGACGTGGGCCGGGGCCCCGCCGACCCGTTGCCGTCGGCCCAGGAACAGCGTCATCCGCACCGCCTCGTCGTCGTGCGGGTCGGGCAGGCCGGACTGATCGATCAGCCGGGCCCGCTCGACGGTGAGCAGACCCCGCCCGATGATGGCCGCGACCTCCTCGGCGAGTCCGGCGATCCGCTCGGCGGTGTCGGCGGCGACGACGACGGCCGGCAGGTCCTCGGACATGCTCAGCAGCTCGTCGGTGCGCGCGACGTTGCGGGGGCCGAAGCTGGCGATGCCGCGCAGCACGATGCTGGTGGCGACCTCGCGCCGGGCGAACAGTTCCAGCATCGCGTCGGTCAGGAACCGGCCGCGGTACCGCTCACGTTCGGCGAGATAGCCGGTCAACTTGAGGATCTCGGTCATTGCAGTGCTCCCGCCGCCATGCTGCCCGCCCACGCGGCCGGCACGCCGAGCAGCACGCTGACCACGATGTTGGCCAGCGCCGGACGGAGCTGACGCTCCTCGGCCAGCCGGTGCGTCTCGAACATCCAGGTGGAGAACGTGGTGTAGGCGCCGACGAAGGCGGTGCCGGCCAGCAGCGCGGCGTGCTGGCCGAGCGTCAGGCCGCCGACGAAGCCGAGCAGTGCCGCACCGGAGATGTTGACCGCCAGCGTCCCGTACGGGAAGGGCCGGGGGGTGCGCTGTGAGACCGCCCGGTCGACCAGGAACCGGGCCACCGCCCCGAACCCGCCGATCACCGCGACCAGCGCCCACACCAGCACCCCGGACATGGTCATGCGCCACTCCGCGCGAAGCCCCCGCGGACCAGGCCGGTCGCCAGGTGCACGGCCAGGAAACCGGTGACGACGCTGGCCAGCACGTAGGCCAGGGCCAGCAGGTAGGCGTGATGCTCGAGCATCCGCACCGTCTCGACCTGCATGGTGGAGAACGTGGTGAGCCCGCCGCACAGCCCGGTGCCCAGCAGCGGCCGCCGGTAGCTGGACTGCGGCAGTCGCTCCAGCAACCGGGTGCTGAAGTAGCCGAGCAGAAATGCGCCCAGGATGTTGACCATGAACGTCGGCCACGGCCAGCGGGTCGGGTCGGGCACGGCGAGCGTGGCGACGGCGGCGCGCGCGAGGGTGCCGATCGCGCCGCCGACGAAAACGGCGGCCAACTCGCGGTGGTCATGGCCGAGCACGGGCAAAGTATGACGAACCCCGCCCTCACTGGGGTGCAACCGGGCCGGGGAGAGCACAATCGTGGCCATGGCCGCCAACCCCCGCGCCGGACAGCCGGCTCAGCCCGAAGACCTCATCGACCTGCCGCATCTGGTGACGTCGTACTACGCCGTGGCGCCCGACCCGGAGGACGTCGACCAGCAGGTCGCCTTCGGTACCTCCGGGCACCGCGGATCGAGCCTGGACGGGGCGTTCAACGAGGCGCACATACTGGCCACCACCCAGGCGATCGTGGAGTACCGGGCCGCCGCGGGCACCACCGGGCCGTTGTTCCTCGGCCGCGACACCCACGGGCTGTCCGAGCCGGCCTGGACCACCGCGCTGGAGGTGCTGGCCGGCAACGGCGTCGTCGCGATGATCGACTCGGCCGACCGCTACACCCCGACGCCGGCGGTCAGCCACGCCATCCTGACCTTCAACCGCGGGCGCGACGCCGACCTCGCCGACGGGATCGTCGTCACCCCGTCGCACAATCCGCCGCGCGACGGCGGATTCAAATACAACCCGCCCAACGGCGGGCCGGCCGACACCGACGCGACCTCGGCGATTGCCCGCCGCGCCAACGAGATCCTGCGCGGCGGACTCACGGACGTGCGGCGGATGCCGCTGGCCCGCGCGCGGGGCACCGCGCAGCGCCACGACTACCTCGACAGCTATGTTGCCGACCTGCCGAATGTGGTTGATCTGCATGCGATCCGGGCCGAGGGCATCCGGATCGGCGCCGACCCGCTCGGCGGCGCCAGCGTCGACTACTGGGGCGCGATCGCCGAGCGGCACAACCTGAACCTGACCGTGGTCAACCCGCTGGTGGACGCGACGTGGCGGTTCATGACCCTGGACACCGACGGCAAGATCCGGATGGACTGCAGTTCGCCGAACGCGATGGCGGGGCTGATCCGCAGCCTCGACGGCGGCGCCGACTACCAGATCGCCACCGGCAACGACGCCGACTCCGACCGGCACGGCATCGTCACCCCCGACGGCGGCCTGATGAACCCCAATCACTATCTGGCGGTGGCGATCGACTACCTCTACACCCACCGGCCCAACTGGCCGGGCACCGTCGCGGTCGGTAAGACCGCGGTCAGCAGCTCGATCATCGACCGGGTGGCCGCCGGCATCGGCCGCGAGCTGATCGAGGTACCGGTCGGTTTCAAATGGTTCGTGCCCGGACTGATCAGCGGCACAATCGGGTTCGGCGGCGAGGAGTCCGCCGGCGCGTCGTTCCTGCGCACCGACGGCAGCACCTGGACCACCGACAAGGACGGCATCATCCTGGCGCTGCTGGCCGCGGAGATCCTGGCGGTGACCGGCAAGTCGCCGTCGCAGCGCTACGCCGAACTGGCCCAGCAGTACGGCGCGTCGACCTATGCCCGCATCGACGCGCCGGCCGACCGGGAGCAGAAGGCCCGGCTGGCCAAGCTGTCCGCGGAGCAGGTCAGTGCCACCGAGCTGGCCGGTGAGCCGATCACCGCCAAGCTGACCGCCGCGCCGGGCAACGGTGCGGCGCTGGGCGGGCTGAAGGTGACCACCGAGAACGCCTGGTTCGCCGCGCGCCCGTCGGGCACCGAGGACGTCTACAAGATCTACGCCGAGTCCTTCAAGGGCCCCGAGCATCTCGCGCAGGTTCAGCAGGCCGCCCGCGAGGTGGTGAACTCCGTCATCGCGTGACCGCCAACTCCAACGTCGCCCCGGTCGAGGCGGGAGACGACGCACGACTGCCCGCCGAGGTCTGGGTGCTCATCGCGGCGAACGCGGTGATCGCGCTGGGCTACGGGGTGCTGGCGCCGGTGCTGCCGGACTACGCCCGACATTTCGGTGTGTCGATCAGCGCGGCGACCTTCGTCATCACCGCCTTCGCGCTGATGCGGCTGGTCTTCGCGCCGGCGGCCGGGCTGCTGGTGCAGCGGCTGGGGGAGCGCCGGGTCTACGTCGCCGGGTTGCTGATCGTCGCCGCCTCCACCGCGGCCTGCGCGTTCGCCCAAACCTATTGGCAGCTGCTGGCTTTCCGGGCGCTCGGTGGGATCGGCTCGACGATGTTCTTCATCTCCGCGCTGGGGCTGATGATCCGGATCAGCCCACCGCGGGCCCGCGGCCGGATCGCCGGGATGTTCTCCTCGGCGTTTCTGATCGGCTCGGTCGGCGGGCCGATCCTGGGCAGCCTGACCGCCGGGTTCGGGTTGGCCGCGCCGTTCCTCATCTATGGCGCGGCGCTGTTCGTCGCGGCAATGGTGGTGTTCATCGCGCTGCGGCACTCCACCCTGGCCTCCCCGGACGCCCAGGCTGATACGAAGGTCAGCATCCGCGATGTGCTGCACCACGGCGCCTACCGGGCCTCGCTGCTGTCCAACTTCGCCACCGGCTGGTCGGCGTTCGGGCTGCGGATCGCGCTGGTGCCGCTGTTCGTCGTCGACGTGCTGGACCGCGACACCAGCGCCGCGGGCATCGCGTTGGCGGCCTACGCCATCGGCAACGTCGCCGCGGTGATCCCCAGCGGCCACCTGTCCGACCGAATCGGCCGGCGGCTGCTGCTGATCGTCGGGCTGTCGGTGGCCGGGGTGGCGACGGCGATCGTCGGGATGTCCGAGGACTTCACCTTCTTCCTGGTGGCCGCGCTGCTGGCCGGCTTCGCCACCGGCATGTTCAGCTCACCCCAGCAGGCCGCGGTGGCCGACGTGATCGGCAACAAGGCCCGCGGCGGCACCGCCGTCGCGACCTTCCAGATGACCGCCGACCTGGGCTCGATCATCGGCTCCACCGCCGTCGGGATGATCGCGCAGCACACCTCGTTCCCGCTGGCGTTCGGCATCAGCGGCGCCATCCTGGTGATCGCCGCCGTCGGCTGGATGTTCGCCCCGGAAACCCGGGGGATGTCCGGCGTGGAGCACACCCCGGCCCGGCCGCTGGGGCCGGAGGCCGGTGGAGAACTGCCCTGACCAGCCGTTTTGATGCCGGGGGCGATTGTGGTGTAACTTCGTGGGGCACGTTCTTGGGGCTATGGCGCAGTTGGTAGCGCACCACACTGGCAGTGTGGGGGTCAGGGGTTCGAATCCCCTTAGCTCCACGTTTGAAACCCGCTCCGACCTCGGTCGGGGCGGGTTTTCGTTGTTGCGCCCGGCTGATCTGGTGCGGGCCGTGCCCGGCGCTGCCTCGCCCACCGCTGACTGCGCCGCCCTCTAACATTGCCGTCGATGCTGATGATTCGAGCTACGACGGGCACCGGGCGGCTGCCGGCCGATGCGGGGGCCGCCCGATGAGCGCCACCCTGGTCGCCAAGGATGTGGCAGGCGGCTATGCGCACCGGGTGCTGTTCGAGCACCTGGATCTCACCGTCGCCGCGGGGGACGTCGTCGGCGTCGTCGGCGCCAACGGTGCCGGCAAGACCACCCTGCTGCGGGTGCTGGCCGGCGACCTGGCCCCGCTGTCGGGCACCGTCTCGCGCACCCCGCCGGACGCCTTCGTCGGCTGGCTGCCCCAGGAACACGAGCGGGTCGCCGGCGAGACGGTCGGCGGGTACGTCGCCCGACGCACCGGTTGCGCCGCGGCCACCGCGGCCATGGACGCCGCCGCGGAGGCGCTCGCCGACCCCGACGCCCCGGCCGCCGCCGCCGACGTCTACGCCGCGGCGCTGGACCACTGGCTGGCCACCGGCGCGCCGGACCTGGACGAACGACTGGGCGCGGTGCTCACCGAACTCGGCCTCGACCAGAGCGCGATGGCACCCGAGGACGCGCTGATGACCAGCCTGTCGGGCGGGCAGGCCGCGCGCGTCGGGCTGGCCGCGCTGCTGTGTTCGCGGTTCGACATCGTCCTGCTCGACGAGCCGACCAACGACCTGGACCTGGACGGCCTGGACCGGCTGGAGGAGGTGGTGGCCGGCATGCGCGGCGGTGTCGTGCTGGTCAGCCACGACCGGGAATTCCTGTCCCGCAGCGTGACTCGCGTCCTGGAACTCGACCTGGCCCAGCACACCAACACCATCTACGGCGGCGGCTATGACAGCTACCTGCAGGAGCGGGAGGTCGCGCGTCGACACCGCCGCCAGGAGTACGACGAGTACGCCGAACGCAAGGCCGACCTCGTTGCCCGCGCGCGAACCCAGCGCGAATGGTCGAGTCAGGGCGTGCGCAACGCGATCCGCAAGGCGCCCGACAACGACAAGATCCGTCGCCGGGCCGCCAGCGAATCCAGCGAGAAGCAGGCGCAGAAGGTGCGCCAGATGGAGAGCCGGATCGCCCGACTCGAGGAGGTCGTCGAGCCGCGCAAGGAATGGGTGCTGCAGTTCACCATCGGCGCCGCACCCCGATCCAGCACCGTCGTCTCCACCCTCAACGACGCCGTGGTGCGCCGCGGCGACTTCACCCTCGGGCCGGTGTCGATCCAGGTGAACGCCGGTGAGCGGATCGGCATCACCGGACCCAACGGGGCCGGGAAGTCGACGCTGCTGCGGCTGCTGCTCGGCCAGCTCGAACCGGAATCCGGGACCGCGCAGCTGGGCAGCAACGTGGCGATCGGCGAGGTGGATCAGTCCCGGCGGCTGTTCACCGGATCGCAGCGGCTCGCCGACCGCTTCGAGGCGCTGATGCCGGACTACACCACCGAACAGGTGCGGACCCTGCTGGCCAAGTTCGGACTGCGCGCCGACCATGTGGACCGCCCGGTGGACGCGCTGTCGCCGGGGGAGCGCACCCGCGCCGCGCTGGCGCTGCTGCAGGCCCGCGGCACCAATGTGCTGGTCCTCGACGAGCCGACCAACCACCTCGACCTGCCCGCGATCGAACAGCTCGAATCCGCGCTGGAGTCCTACCAGGGCGCGCTGCTGTTGGTCACCCACGACCGCCGGATGCTGGCGAACGTCCGGGTGGACCGGTGCTGGCGGGTCGCCGAGGGCCGCGTCACCGAGGAGTGACGGCCGCCGGCTGCCCGTCGAACGCACGTGCGTGCGTTTGCTCACAGATCGCCGCGCCGACGGGGCACCGGGGCGCCGATCGGATACGCTGAACCCGATGTTGGCGCGACCATCGCGCCAATACGTCGTGGAATGCTTCATCATCCACCGGTCCCGAACGGCCTCACCGGCCGCCGGAAACCGATGATCCGTGCCCGGAGCACAGGCTTTTTTGCGGCGATCGATTTTGCCCACCGGCAATCTCGCCACCTTGTGTCGGCCACCGCGCGGAAAATCGCGGCCGCCTGGCACATCCGATGCCAGAAAGGCACCGAAAACATGACTGCCCAACCCAGCTTTGCCGACCTTGGGGTGCCCACCCCGCTGATCGACTCGCTCACCGAACGCGGCATCACCAGCCCGTTCCCCATCCAGGTCTCCACCCTGCCCGACTCGCTGGCCGGCCGCGATGTGCTCGGCCGCGGCAAGACCGGCAGCGGTAAGACGCTGGCCTTCTCGATCCCGCTGGCCACCCGGCTGGATCCGGCGACCCGCCGCCCGTCCCGGCCGACCGGCCTGGTGCTGGCGCCCACCCGGGAGCTGGCCACCCAGATCGCCGCGACCCTGCAGCCGCTGGCCGCCGCCCGCGGCCTGAAGGTGACCACCATCTTCGGTGGCGTCGCCCAGAGCCGGCAGGAGACCGCGCTGCGCGCCGGCGCCGACATCGTCGTGGCCTGCCCGGGGCGGCTGGAAGATCTGATGCGCCAGAAGCTGATCAGCCTGGACGCCGTGCAGATCGCGGTGCTCGACGAGGCCGATCACATGGCCGATCTGGGCTTCCTGCCCGGCGTCACCCGCATCCTGGCCGCCACCCCGGCCGACGGTCAGCGGCTGCTGTTCTCCGCGACGCTGGACAACGGCGTCGACAAGCTGGTCAAGCGATTCCTGCGAAACCCGGTGTCGCACAGCGTCGACGAGGCGAACTCGCCGGTGGCCGCGATGACCCATCACGTGTTCCACGTGGCGGGCGCCGACGTGAAGAAGGACCTGGTGCTGCGGCTGGCCTCGGGCAGCGATCGCCGAATCCTGTTCATGCGCACCAAGCATCAGGCCCGCAAGCTGGCCCGCCAGCTGACCACCGCCGGAATCCCGTCGGTGGATCTGCACGGCAACCTGTCGCAGAACGCCCGGGACCGCAACCTCGCCGCCTTCTCCGACGGCACCGCCCGGGTCCTGGTGGCCACCGACATTGCCGCGCGCGGCGTACACGTCGACGACGTGGGTCTGGTCGTGCACGTGGATCCGCCGGCCGAGCACAAGGCCTACCTGCACCGGTCCGGGCGCACCGCCCGCGCGGGCAGCGCCGGCGACGTCGTCACCATCGTGTTGCCCGAACAGCGTTCGGACACTTCGGTTCTGCTGCGCAAGGCCGGCATCAAGGTCGCCCCGCAGCAGGTCACCGCCGCTTCGGACTCGGTCACCGAGCTGGTCGGCGAGGTTGCCCCGCTGCGGATGCCGGCGCCCGAGCCCGCCCCGGCTCGCAGCGCCCCCGCCCGGCAGAAGCCGGCACGCCAGGGCTCCGGTCGCCAGGGCTCCGGTCGCCAGGGTGCCGGTCGCTCCGGCTCGGGGCGCCAGGGCGCCGGGCGCCAGGGGACGGCCCGTCAGGGTGCGGCGCCGCAGAGTGCCGCCAAGCCCAACCCGGGCCGGCAGAACCCGACGGCCAACACCGCCGGTGGCAGCGCGGCCCCGCGCAGCCGTCGCCCGCGTCGTGCCGGGCGGCCCGCCGGCGCGCCCACGGTGCAGTCGCGGGGCTGACCCCGGCGCGCCCGCGGGCGTAGCGAGGGATTCATGATCGAACAACTCGCCTCGATGCCCGCCGGGGTGCTCGGATTCCGGGCGGTGGGCACCATCGAACCGGACGACTACCGCAACGTGCTGGACCCGGCCGTCGACGCGCAGGTGCAGGCCACCGGCAAGATCAACATGGTCTACATCGTCGGCGACGACTTTGATCGCTACAGCCTCGGCGCGTTGTGGCAGGACACCAAGTTCGGCATGCGCAACCCGCGCCAGTGGGGCCGCATCGCCGTGGTCACCAACCACGATTGGCTGCGCCACGCCATGGCGATCTTCGCGCCGATCACCCCGGGCCAGACCCGGGTGTTCGACGTCGATCAGGAGACCGAGGCAATCGCCTGGGCAGCCGGCGCGGACTGACTCAGTCGTCCAGCAACGCGCGGGGGATGCGCGGGGTGAGCTGCACGGACTCGGGCACCACGCTGGGGTTGGCGTGCGCCATCGACACCAGCGAGAACAGCGTCGCGGCGACGTCGTCGAGCTCGGACATCTTGCGGGGCAGCTGCCCGTTGGTGGTCCACCGGTCGAACAGCTCGGTCAGCAGCTCGCGGTCGGCGCCGCGCAGAATCTCGGTGTCCTCGGTGGGGCCGATGCCCACCCGGATCACCGCCAGGTCCGGATGCTCGTTGCGCCAGGACCGCAGCACCTCATCGAGCGCGGCCTTGCTCGCGTCGTAGGCGGCGACCCCGGCCCGCGGGCGACCGACCATCTGGCTGGAGGCGATCAGCACCACGCCGTCCTCGGCGAGGTGCTCCCGGGCGGCCCGCAGCACGTTGCTCGCCCCGATGGTGTTGATGCTGAAGGCATGCACCCAGGTGGCGAACTCGGTGTCCTCGATGTGCGCGAACGGGACGACGGTACTGGTGAACACCACCGCGTCCAGGCCGCCGAGCGCCTCGACGGCGGCCGGCACGACCCGGTTGATCGCCGCGGTCTGCTCGACGTCGAGCTCGAAGGCGACGCCGCCGATCTCCTCGGCGAGCTCGTCGAGCAGCTCGATGCGCCGGGCGGCGACGGCGACCTTGGCGCCGCGGCGGGCGGCGTCCACCGCAACGGCCCGGCCGATCCCGGAGGAGGCCCCGACGATGAGTACGCGCAGCCCCTTGGCGTCGCTGAGGTCCTGGGTCATCGTCGCTCTCGCTTCCTGATGGGCTGCCAACTCTTAGGGCATCCTATGTCGTGGTCGTTTGCAGGTGCTCCAGCACCGCCGCGCACACCGCGTCCGGGGCGTCCAGAGTCAGGAAGTGCCCGGCGTCGGGGAGCACGCGCACGGCGCTGCCGTCGGGCAGGTCCGCCAGCAGGTGCTCGGCGTAGCCGACCTGCATCGCCCCGTCCCGGGCGCCGTGCAGGTACAGGATCGGCCCCCGCGGGGCGTCGAACCGGCGGGCGTGCAGCGCCGCGTACCGGGGGTCGGGGCGATGACCCTGCACCAGCGCGCGGTAGTAGCCGACCGCCGCGCGCCGGTGCGCCGCCGAGGGCAGCGCGGCCAGGGCGTTGGCGATGTCGAGATCGTCGTCGTCGGGGTGACTGCCCGACGGCGACCAATCCCGCCACAACCGCGGGATGACCCGGTCCAGGCTGCGTTCGGGGACCCCGGGCAGCTGAAAGAACAGGATGTACCAGCTCATCCGGAGCTGCCGCGGCCCCATCCGGACATCGCGCCAGATGCCGTGCCGGAACGCGCGCAGCGCCGAGATCGGCGGCACCGCCATCGAAATGGTCGCCGCGAACGGGAAATCCGCGGTGGCGGCCAGGCCGTTGGCGGTGAACGAACCCCAATCGTGGCCGAGCAGGACGGCATCGGTCGGCGCGCCGAGGTGCCGGTGCACCGCCAGCGCGTCGTACATCAGCGCGCCGAGCCCGTAGTCGCCGTCGGCGGGCAGTTCGGTGGGCGCATAACCGCGGGTGAACGGCGCGACGACGCGGAAGCCCCGGTCGGCCAGCAGCGGCGCGAGTCGCCGCCAGCCCCAGGCGCTGTCGGGAAACCCGTGCAGGCACAGCGCGAGTCGGCCGTCGGGCGGACCCCACGCCAGCGCCGTCATCCGCAGGTGCGGCAGCGTCAGGTCGAGGACCTCCGGGGCGGTCATGTCAGCGACAGCGCGGCGAGCTTCCCGGCCAGATGCTCGATGTAGCCGGGGATCTCGGCCTCGGGCTTGTCCGGGAAGCCGTAGAGCACCTCGGTGACCCCGATCTCCTTCCAGTGCGCGAGCTTGTCGGGATCGGGGCGGTAGTCCAGCGCGACGATCGTCGGCGAGCCCTCCCGGTCATGCGCGGCCCAGGTGTCCTGCAGTCGCTTGACCGGGGTGTCGATGTCGAGGTCGCGGGGCGTGGTGATCCAGCCGTCGGCGTGCCGGGCGATCCAGGCGCAGGTCTTCTCGGTGGCACCGGCGCCGACGAGCACCGGAATCTTCGGCTGGGTGGGCTTGGGCCAGGCCCAGGACGGGCCGAAGCTGACGAACTCGCCGTCGTAGCCGGCCTCCTCCTGGGTCCACAGCGCACGCATGGCTTCCAGGTACTCGCGCAGCACGGTGCGCCGACGGTTGGCCGGGACGTGGTGGTCGGCCAATTCGTCGGTGTTCCAGCCGAACCCGACGCCCAGGCTCACCCGGCCGCCGGACAGGTGGTCCAGGCTGGCGATGGTCTTGGCCAGGGTGATCGGGTCGTGCTCGACGGGCAGCGCGACGGCGGTGGACAGCCGGATGCGTTCGGTGACCGCGGCGGCCATCGCCAGCGACACCCACGGATCCAGGGTGCGCATGTAGCGGTCATCGGGCAGCGAGGAGTCGCCGGTGGTGGGGTGCGCGGCCTCCCGCTTGACCGGGATGTGGGTGTGCTCGGGGACGTAGAAGGTGGCGAACCCGTTGTCCTCGGCGATCTTCGCCGCGCGCGCCGGGGCGATCCCGCGATCGCTGGTGAACAGCACAAGCCCAAAATCCATGCTCAATTCCATCCGCTCGGGCCCGCCGACGCGGGCGTGCTCCGGTGGCCGTCGCCGAGGCGGGAATCGGACCCGCTCGGTGCCGATTCAACGGCCATACTGGACACTAGTCCAGAATAGAGTGGCGCCGTCCGTCCGACAAGGCGAGGTCCAAATATAGGTTTGAAGTGCGGTGATTGTGCCTTGCGCGGCGGCTGCTCGGCGTTGGCAAGCGCGCCGCCGGGTGTTCGGGAAGCTATATTTCATACAGTTGTCCATGTTGACGGCTACGATTTCATTCAGCGCCGCCGAGCGGGAGGAAGGTCGCGATGCCCAGTCCGCCGTTGTCGATGAAGCCGACCGGCTGGTTCCAGGTCGCCTGGTCCGACGAGATCGCCGTCGGCGCGGTCCATCGGATGACCTACTTCGGCCAGGACCTGGTTGCCTGGCGCGCCGAGTCCGGGCGGATCACCGTGATGGGCGCCTACTGCGAGCACCTCGGGGCGCATCTTGGGCACGGTGGCACCGTGACCGGGGAGAACCTGCAGTGCCCGTTTCACGGCTGGCAGTGGAACGCCGAGGGGCGCAACGTGTGCATCCCGTACGAGGACCGGCCCAACCGTGGCCGTCGCATCCGCACCTTTCCGGCGGTGGAACGCAACGCCTCGGTCTACATCTGGCACGACGCCGCGGGCCGCGAACCGTTCTTCGAGGCACCCGATGTGTTCGCCGGGTTCGGTGACGGTTCCGGTGCCGGGGACTACTACCGGCAACAACGGCTCTTCGAACCGGCGCTGGCCATGCACCCGCAGTACGTGCTGGAAAATGGCGTCGACGCCGCGCATTTCAAGTTCGTGCACAAGACCCCGATCAACCCGGTGTTCACCCGCCACGACTTCGACGATCCGGTGTCCTACGTCGACTTCACCATCACGTTCGAGGGCGATGACGGCCAGCGGATCGAGGATGTGAACAGCGGGGTGCAGGCCATCAACGGCGGACTCGGCATCGCGGTCACCAAAAGCTGGGGAATGATCGACAACCGCACCATCTCGTGCATCACCCCGGTCGACGACACCACCTCCGACGTCCGGTTCAGTGTCTACATCGGCCGGACGCCGGGCAAGGACGGCGAACGGGCGGCGCTGCGCGCCGAGGAATTCGGCCTCGAGATCATCCGCCAGTTCCGCCAGGACATCGAGATCTGGTCACACCAACGCTATTCCGCTTCGCCGGCGCTGACCGGATCCGAGCATTCCGGTTTCACCGCGATCCGGGACTGGGCCCGGCAGTTCTACCCCGATGCGGCCGCACCGGCCGTCGCCGCTGATCCGGCCTGACACCTCGAGAAAGGCACACCATGACCGCTCCCATCCGGGTATTCCAGGTGGCCACCGGCAACGTTGGCTCCGAGATGATCAAACGCATCGCCGCCGAGCCGGGCCTGGAATTGGTTGGGGTGCACTGTTATTCGCCGGAGAAGATCGGGCGCGACGCCGGAGAACTGGTTGGGCAGGCGCCCAACGGGGTCACCACCACCGGCACCGTCGAGGAGATCCTGGCCGCCCGGCCCGACGTGCTGACCTTCCACGGGGTGTTCCCCGACGAGGACCTCTACGTCCGGGTGCTGGAGGCCGGCATCAACATCGTGACCACCGCCGACTGGATCACCGGCTGGCATCGCGACCACAACCACCCGCACCCGTCCGGGCAGCCGGTGTCGGTGCTGCTGCAACAGGCCTGTGCGAAGGGTGGCGCGACGTTCTACGGGACCGGGATGAACCCGGGGCTGAACCAGATTCTGGGCATCGTCTGCTCGGCGGACGTCGCGGAGATCGAGAACGTGACCACCATCGAGTCGGTGGACGTGTCGTGTCATCACTCCCGCGACACCTGGATCGAGGTCGGCTACGGCCAGCCCGTCGACGATCCGGAGATCCCCGGCAAGCTGGAGAAGTACACCCGGGTGTTCGCCGACAGTGTGCTGATGATGGCCGACGCCTTCGAGCTGGAACTCGACGAGGTGCGTTTCCAGTACGAGCTGGGCGCTTGCACCCGCGACGTCGACCTGGGCTGGTACACGCTGCCGAAGGGCTCCCTCGGCGGCAACTACCTCAAGTACCAGGGCATGGTCGACGGCGTGCCGCGGGTGGAGACGCACCTGGAGTGGCAGATGACCCCGCACACCGACCCGAGCTGGAACATCAAGGGCTGCTACATCACCCGAATCACCGGCGATCCGATGATCTACAACAAGCACATGGTGTTCCCGAAGCCGGGGGTGGACCTGTCGGATCCGACCAGCTTCGCCTCCATCGGCATGACGGTCACCGGGATGCCCGCGCTGCACTCGATCGCCGCGGTGGTTGCCGCGCCGCCGGGCATCGTCACCAGCAACGACCTGCCGCTGCGGGCCTTCGCCGGGCGCTTCAAGAAGTAGCTGCCGGGGCTGGTGCGGCGAGCGCGCAGCTGTGTCCGCGACACGCCGGCGCGGGTGTACACAAGTGCGCGCTGGGCGGAGTCCCGGCGGCGGCTCCCGGCGGCGGCACCGGCCGGGGACACGCCCGGGCGGACCCTGCCGCGCAGGCCCGGTGCGCGGCCGGGACAATGGTGTCGGCCCCGCGCGGGGCAAAGGCCCAACCTGCAAGGAAGCGACGACGCCGATGTCGACCACTGTGACCGACGCCGATATCGGCCGCCTGCTGCTGCACTGCCCGGACCGGCCCGGCATCGTCGCCGCGGTCAGCACCTTTCTGACCCGCGCCGGGGCGAACATCGTCTCGCTGGACCAGCACTCGACCGAGGCCGAGGGCGGGACCTTCATGCAGCGCACCATCTTTCACCTGCCCGGGCTGTCGGCCGCGCTGGACGGGATGAACCGTGAGTTCGCCGACACGGTGGCCGCCGAGTTCGACATCGACTTCCGGTTCACCGAGGCCGCCAAGCCCAAGCGGGTGGCGATCATGGCCTCCAAGACCGACCACTGCCTGCTCGACCTGCTGTGGCGCAACCGCCGCGGCGAGCTGGACATGTCGGTGGTGATGGTGATCTCCAACCACCCGGATCTGGCCGACCAGGTGCGCCCGTTCGGCGTGCCGTTCGTGCACATCCCGGCCACCCGGGACATCCGCGAGCAGGCCGAACAGCGCCAGCTGGAGTTGCTGCGCGGCAACGTCGACCTGGTGGTGCTGGCCCGCTACATGCAGATCATCACGCCGTCGTTCCTGAGCCGGGTGGGCGCCCCGATGATCAACATCCACCACTCGTTCCTGCCGGCCTTCATCGGCGCCGCGCCGTACCGGCAGGCCAAGGATCGGGGGGTGAAGCTGGTCGGCGCGACCGCGCACTACGTGACCGAGGTGCTTGACGACGGCCCGATCATCGAGCAGGACGTGGTGCGGGTCAGCCACACCCACACCGTCCGCGACCTGGTCCGCCTCGGCGCCGACGTGGAGCGGGCGGTGCTGTCCCGGGCGGTGCTGTGGCACTGCGAGGACCGCATCGTGCGGCACGAGAACCAGACGATCGTGTTCGGGCGCGGCTGAGCGGCTACGGCCGGGACGCCGCCAGCAACTCCTCGACCGTCACGAACTTCACCCGCGGTCGCCGGCCGTCGGCGCCGCGGCCGCGCTCGGCCTTGTCGATCGCGCGCCAACCGCTCCAGTCCACCTCGGCGAGGCCGCGATCGGCCAGCGTCGCGGTCAGCGCGGCCCGGTCCGCGACGTCGCGGGTCAGCACCCCGGCGTCGAAGTCCGCCCACAGCGCGGCGACGGTCTGCGCCGCGCAGGTCCGGTTGGTGCCGATCACCCCGCGCGGCCCGCGCTTGATCCAGCCCGTCACGTAGACCCCGGGCAGCGCCGCGGCGTCGGCGACGACGCGTCCGCCGTCGTTGGGGATGGTGCCGGTGGCCTCATCGAAGGGCAGGTCGGGCATCGGGGTGCCGCGATAGCCGATCGAGCGCAGCACCAGCGATGCCGGCAGCACCCCGGCGTCGGCGTCGGTCCTGGTGTCGCGCAGCCGAATCCCGGTGACCGCATCGTCGCCCTCGATGGCGACCGGCGCGCAGTGGAACCGGAACACCACCCGCTTGTTGCCGGGAACCGGTGCGCGGTCGCGGTATTCGCGTGCGACGGTCAGCTTCATCGCGGTCTCGACGTCGTCGTCCGGTCCGGGCGACAGGTCGCAGTCCGCGTCGATGATGACGTCGATCCCGGGCAGGTCGCCCAGCGCCAGGAACTCCCCGACGGAGAACGCGGCGTCGCGCGGGCCGCGCCGGCCCAGCACCACCACCTCCTCGATCGCGCTGTCGGACAGCGCCTCCAGCGCGTGGTCGGCGATGTCGGTGGCGGTCAATTCGTCCCGGGACATCAGCAGGGCCCGCGCCGCATCCAGCGTCACGTTGCCATTGCCGATGATCACCGCGCGCTGCCCGGACAGGTCGAATCCGCGGTCGCTGTGATCGGGATGGCCGTTGTACCAGCCGACGAAGTCGGCCGCCGGGTGACTGCCCGGAAGCCCTTCGCCGGGGATCCCGAGGTCCCTGCTGCTCGGCGCGCCGACGGCGTAGATGACCGCGTGGTGGTGGGCCAGCAGATCCGCGTGACCGAACCGCTCGCCGATCTCCACGTTGAGGTGGCAGCCGAACCGGCGGTTGGTGAACGCCAGGGAGAACATGTCGGCGATCGATTTGGTGCGCTGGTGATCGGGTGCGACGCCGGCGCGGATCAGGCCGAACGGGGTGGGCAGCCGCTCAAACAGGTCCACCTCGACGCCGTCGACCTCGAGCAGTTCGGCGGCCGCGTAGCAGGCCGCCGGGCCGGCGCCGACGACGGCGATCCGCAGCGCGCCCGGCTGCACCGGGGCGTGCGGGCGCGGTTCGGGGGTGTTGTCGGCGGTCAGGGGGTGGGCCCGGAAGTAGTCGGCGGCGATGTCGCGGTAGCGGACCTGCGATTCCGGCAGGTCGTCCTCGTAGTAGATCGCCTCCACCGGGCATTCCTCGGCGCAGGCGCCGCAGTCGATGCAGGCCTCCGGGTCGATGTAGAGCATCTCGGTGTCGCCGGCGCCGTCGACGGGCCGGATGCAGTCGACCGGGCACACCGGCACGCAGCTGGCGTCCTTGCAGCAGTTTTGCGTGATGACGTAGGTCATTGGCACCCGTCGCGGTAGTTGGACATCAGACTGGACACATGTCCAGAATATCAGGCGCGCTGGACATTCCGCGAACCTAACAGCAGCGGGCCCCGGGCTGCGCATCGGCGGCCGCGTGGCGCATTCGCCAGTATTCGGCCTCGGTGCACACCGGCTCGCCCGGGTGGCTGCGCTGGCGGTGCGCGACGTACCGCCGGTAGTGGTCGTCGCCCATCAGGGCCCCGAAATACCACGCTATCTGGCGCGCGACGTGGCGGGTGCGCGCGAATAGTCGTCCCACTGCTTGGCCACCTCCTTCTCCGCGGCGGTCGGGATCAGGCCCGACGGGGCGAACAGGTGCGAGGGCACCGGGGGGTCTTCGGTCAGCGGGGGGCCGGAGCCGCGCAGCGCGCGTACCGCGACGACGACCCCGACGCCGACGACGACGAGCACCAACACCGCGAAGACGATCGACAGCGAACCCTGGATGAAGGTGTTGCGGATGACCGCGTCGATCTGGTGTGGGTCCTTGGCCGCGCCGAAGCTGCCGGCGCCGGCATCACGGGCCGCGACATAGAGCGAATGTTGCTTCCAGTAGCCGAGTTTCGGGTCGGCGGAGAAGATTTTCTGCCAGGACGCCGTCATGGTGACAACCAGGTCCCAGGCCAACGGCAGTCCGGGGATCCAGGCCCAGCGCAGCAGCCCGCGTTTGATCACCACCACGGTGACCACGGTCAGCGCGATCGCCGCCAGCAGCTGATTGGCGATGCCGAACAGCGGGAACAGCGTGTTGATCCCGCCGAGCGGATCGGTCACGCCCATCAACAGGATCGAACCCCAGGCCGCCACCACCAGGACGCTGCACACCCAGGCGCCGATCCGCCAGCTCGGGTCGCGCAGCCGGCGGAACGGGCCACCAAGATTGCCCAGGCCGTCGGAAAGCATGAACCGGGCCACCCGGGTGCCGGCGTCGACGGTGGTCAGAATGAACAGCGCCTCGAACATGATCGCGAAGTGGTACCAGAACGCCTTCATCGAGGCGCCGCCGAACACCTGGTGCAGTACCTCGGCCATGCCCAGCGCCAGCGTCGGCGCCCCACCGGTGCGGGAGATGATGGATTCCTCGCCGACGCTCTGGGCCGTGGCGGTGATCTCCTCGGGCGTGATCGGCGCCCCGGACAGTCCCAGGCCGTTGACGTAGTCGGCGGCCGAGGCGGCGGTGGTCCCGGTGGCCGCGGTCGGCGCGTTGAGGACGAAGTACAGGTGCTGGTTGAGGATGGCCGCGGTGATCAGCGCCATGATCGCCACGAACGACTCGATCAGCATGCCGCCGTAGCCGATCAGCCGCATCTGGCCTTCCTTCTCCAGCAGCTTCGGGGAGGTGCCGGAGGAGATCAGCGCGTGGAAGCCCGACAGCGCACCGCAGGCGATGGTGATGAACAGGAACGGGAACAGCGAGCCGGCGAACACCGGCCCGTCGCCGCGGGAGGCGAACTGCGAGATCGCCGGGGCGTCCATCACCGGGCGGGCCAGCAGGATCCCGACGGCCAGCAGGGCGATGGTGCCGACCTTCATGAAGGTCGACAGGTAGTCGCGCGGCGCCAGCAGGAACCACACCGGCAGCACCGAGGCGGCCAGGCCGTAGCCGATGATGCACCAGCTCAGGGTGACCTTGGACAGGGTGAACCAGTTCGCGCCCCATTCGGTGTCGGCCACCCAGCCTCCGGCGACGACGGCCAGCAGCAGCAGCACCACCCCGATCAGGGACACCTCGGAGATCCGGCCGGGCCGGGCGAACCGCAGGTACAACCCCATCAGCATGGCAATCGGGATGGTCATCGCGATGGAGAACACCCCCCACGGGCTCTCCGCCAGCGCATTGACCACCACCAGCGCCAGCACCGCCAGCAGGATCACCATGATGCTCAGCACGGCCAGGATGGCGGCCGCGCCGCCGATCGCGCCGAACTCGTCGCGGGCCATCTGGCCCAGCGAGCGGCCGCGGCGTCGCACCGAGATCGACAGCACCAGGAAATCCTGGACGCAGCCGGCGAACACCGCGCCGATGATGATCCAGATGGTGCCCGGCAGGTAGCCCATCTGCATGGCCAGCACCGGCCCGACCAGCGGCCCGGCCCCGGCGATGGCGGCGAAGTGGTGCCCGAACATCACCCGCCGGTCGGTGGGCATGTAGTCGGTGCCGTTCTCGTACTCCTCGGCCGGGGTGGCGCGATCGTCGCGCGGCTTGACGATCTTCTGCTCGACCAGCCGGGCGTAGAACCGGTAGCCGATGACGTAGCTGCAGATCGCGGCGAGCACAAACCACACCGCGTTGACCGTCTCGCCGCGGGCGAACGCGATGACCGCCCAGGACACCGCGGCCAGCAGCGCGATCGCGGCGAAGATCAGCCGATGCCGCAGCGTGATGGGGGAGCGGTCGATGATCGCCACCGGCGGCTGCCCGGGGTCGGTGCGGATATGGGTGATCTCGCCGGGAGTCGATTCGGGCTGCTCCGGCAGCACGGTCGACGGTGATGCCACGGGTCTGAACCTCCGGGTTCGGGATGCGAAAGTGGATTGATCTTGTCACCAGCGGGTCGGCGGCGGGGAACTTCTGCCGTCGACGCCGGGTGCCGGAGCGCCGATTGCCTGTCACCGGCGCGGCGGCGAACACCCGCTCGCCGTGATGGCGACTGCGCCCCGGCCGGGGGGCATCGCCGACCTTTACACTGAAGCGGTATTTTGTCAGTCACACAGATCCTCGGAAGAAGGTGCACATGGATATCAATGGCAAGAAGGTCATCGTCATCGGCGGCGCGTCCGGCATGGGCCGGGCCTCTGCGGAGCTGCTGGCGGCCAGGGGCGCCTCGGTCGCGGTGCTCGACCGGGAGGGCTCCGACGGCAAGGAGGTCGCCGAGGGGGTGGGCGGCAAGTTCTACGCCGTCGACGTCACCGACTTTGCCGGCACCGAGCAGACCATCGACGCCGCGGTCGCCGAGCTGGGCGGCCTGCACGTCATCATCACCACCGCCGGCGGCGGCGTCGCGGAGAAGACGCTGGGCAAGAACGGCCCGCACAGCCTGGACACCTTCCGCAGCGTGATCGACCTGAACCTGGTCGCGTCCTTCAACATCAGCCGGATCGCCGCAGCTCACATGGCCAAGAATGAGCCGGAGGAAGACGAGCGCGGGGTCATCATCAACACCGCCTCGATCGCCGCATTCGAGGGCCAGATCGGTCAGGTCGCCTACACCGCGGCCAAGGCCGGCATCGCCGGGATGTGCCTGACGATGGCCCGTGACCTCGGTTCGGTCGGCATCCGGGCGCTGGCGATTGCCCCGAGCCTTTTTGCCACCGGCCTGACCAAGGGCATCCCGGACGAGTTCGCCACCCAGCTGACCAAGGACGCCGCATTCCCCAAGCGGCTGGGCAAGCCGGAGGAGTTCGCGAAGCTGGCCGCCGCGATCGTCGACAACCCGATGCTCAACGGTCAGTGCATCCGGCTCGACGCCGGTCAGCGGTTCGCCCCGCGCTGACGTCACAGCGGACCCGGCCGATGTCAACTCGGCCGGGTCCTTCAGTACACTCCGTTCAGCTCTGAGCCCCGGGCAGCTGACGCTCGATGGGCATCGCAGACGTTCCTCGACACGGCGGAGGCTGAACAATGGGTATTGCGCTGACCGACGATCACCGCGAACTCGGCGCCGTGGTGCGCGACTTCCTCGGCAGCCAGGGTGCCCGCGGTGCGGCCCGCGCGCTGCTGGAGGCTCCGGCCGAGGAGCTGCCGCCGTTCTGGCCGCAGCTGGCCGAGCTGGGCTGGCTGGGCCTGCACATCGATGAGGCCTACGGCGGCTCCGGCTTCGGGCTGCCCGAGCTGGTGGTCGTCGCCGAGGAGTTCGGCCGCGCGGTGGCGCCCGGCCCGTTTTTGCCGACCGTCGCTGCCTCGGCCGCGATCGGTGCCCTCGGTGACGACGCCCAGCGCCGGCGACTGCTGCCCGGCCTGGTCGACGGCTCCACCGTGGCCGGCGTGGGACTCGGCGGGAGCATCACCGTTTCCGGCGGCGTGGCCTCCGGCGACGCCGGGGTGGTGCTCGGGGCCGGGCTGGCCGATCTGCTGGTGCTGGCCGCCGGACCCGACGTGCTGATCCTGGAGCGCGATCGCGCCGGGGTGTCCGTCGAGATGGCCAACAACCTCGATCAGGCACGCCGCTCGGGGCGCGTCCGGCTCGACGGCGTTGCGGTCACCGCTGCGGACCTGCTGCCCGGCGGCCGGGACACCGCGCTGGCCTACGCGCGCACGCTGCTGGCCGCCGAGGCCGTCGGCGGGGCGTCGGACTGCCTGGACACCGCCGTCGACTACGCCAAGGTGCGCAAGCAGTTCGGCCGGACCATCGCCACCTTCCAGGCGATCAAGCACCACTGCGCGAACATGGCGGTGGCCGCCGAGGCCGGGGTCGCGCTGGCGTGGGATGCCGCCCGCGCCGCCGAGGACGGCGGTGAACCGTTCCGGTTGATGGCTGCCGCCGCGGCGGCCCAGGTCTTCGGCGCCTATGTCAAAAATGCCGAGCTGAACATCCAGGTGCATGGCGGTATCGGCTACACCTGGGAGCACGACGCGCATCTGCATTGGCGGCGCGCGATGGCGCTGCGGGCGCTGCTGGGCGGGGACCCGCCGGCGGCCGACCTGTTCGAGCTGACCGCGGCGGGGGTGACCCGGTCCAACAGCCTGGACCTGCCGGTCTCGGCCGACGAGCTGCGGGTGGCGGTGCGCGCCGACGCGGCGGAGATCGCCGCGCTGGACGACGCGCAGCGGCTGGAGAAGCTGATCGGGACCGGCTACCTGATGCCGCACTGGCCGACGCCGTTCGGCCGCGCCGCCGACGCCGTCGAGCAGCTGGTGATCGACGAGGAGTTCCGCGCGGCGGGCATCAAACGGCCCGATTACGGCATCACCGGGTGGGTGGTGCTGACCCTGATCCAGCACGGAACTCCTTGGCAGATCGAGCGATTCGTCGAGAAGGCGCTGCGCAAGGAAGAGATTTGGTGCCAGCTGTTCTCCGAGCCGGAGGCGGGCTCGGACGCCGCGGCCATCAAGACCCGCGCGGTCCGGGTGGACGGCGGCTGGAAGATCAACGGGCAGAAGGTGTGGACCAGCGGCGCGCATTACTGCCAGCGCGGCCTGGCCACCGTGCGCACCGACCCGGATGCCGGCAAGCACGCCGGTATCACCACGGTGATCGTCGACATGCAGGCCCCCGGGGTGCAGGTGCGGCCGCTGCGGATGCTCAGTGGCGGTTCGGAGTTCAACGAGGTCTTCTTCAACGACGTGTTCGTGCCCGACGAGGACGTGGTGGGCGAGCCCAACGGCGGCTGGACGGTGGCCCGGGCAACGCTGGGCAACGAACGGGTCAGCATCGGCGGTGGTGCGGGCATCGGCGGTGTCGATCCGGCGGCGCTGATCCCGTTGGTTGCCGAGTACGGCGATCGGTTGGCCGGGGCCAAGATTCGCACCGGCGGGTTCATCGCCGAGCATCACGCGATCCGGCTGCTGAACCTGCGCCGGGCGGTGCGGAGCATCGAGGGCGCCGGGCCCGGCCCGGAGGGCAACATCACCAAGCTCAAGCTCGCCGAGCACATGGGAGAGTTCGGGGCGATCTGGTGTGGTCTGTTGGGCCCGGATGCCACCCTGCTCGACGGATCCGCGGCGATTGCACTGCAGGTGGCGATGGGGGCGCGGGCGATGGCGATCGCCGGTGGTACCTCCGAGGTGACCCGCAACCAGATCGCCGAACGTATCCTGGGGATGCCGCGTGATCCGCTGATCGTCTAGCGGGCGACGGCGAACCTACTGGGAATCGAGGTTTTTCGATGGGCACCTACGCCGTCACTGGTTCGGCTTCGGGGATGGGCGCGCAGGTCGCGGCGAAACTGCGGGCGGCCGGTCACACCGTGATCGGTGTCGATCTGCGCGACGCCGAGGTTCTCGCCGACCTGTCCACCCCGGCCGGTCGCGACGGTGCCGCCGCACAGGTGCTGGCGCTCTGTGACGGTCGGCTGGACGGCGCGCTGCTCGGTGCCGGCGTCGGGCCGCTGCCCGGCGCGGACAGTGCGCGGCGGATCTTCGCGATCAACTACCTCGGCGTGGTCGAGCTGGCGCAGGCCTGGCGGCCGGCGCTGGCCGTGAGCGGGCGGGCGAAGGTGGTGGTCATCGCCAGCAACTCCGCGACCACGGTGCCGGTGGTGCCGGGTGCGGCGATCCGCGCCCTGCTGCGCGGCGACGTGGATCGGGCGGCCCGGGTGATGAAATGGTGCGGCCCGGCCGCGCCGTCGCTGGCCTACGCCGCCTCGAAGATCGCGGTGTCGCGGTGGGTGCGTCGGTCTGCGGTCACCGCGGAGTGGGCGGGTCGGGGCATTCGGCTCAACGCAATCGCCCCGGGCGCGATCCTGACCCCGCTGCTGGAGAAGCAGTTGGCCACCCCGAGCGAGGCCCGCGCGATCCGCGCCTTCCCGGTCCCGGTCGGCGACTTCGGCGATCCGGGCCAGCTGGCCGACTGGATGATGTTCATGCTCTCGGACGCGGCCGACTTCGTCTGCGGCAGCATCGTTTTCGTCGACGGTGGGTCGGATGCCTACCTGCGGGCCAACGCCTGGCCGAAGGCCGTCCCGGCGTGGGGGGTGCCGGCCTACCTGTGGCGGTTCGCCAAGCACCGGCTGGCTCAACGAGCGGTGTAGTTCCGCGAGGCGGAGGCCAGCCGTGAAGTTTCGGCTGGCTCAACGAGCGGTGTAGTTCCGCGAGGCGGAGGCCAGCCGTGAAGTTTCGGCTGGCTCAACGAGCGGTGTAGTTCCGCGAGGCGGAGGCCAGCCGGTTTGTTGGGGCTGGCTCAACGAGCGGTGTAGCCCGGCGCGGTCAGCGCGGGCAGGTGCACCACTGCTCGGCCGGCACGGTCTTGCGAACATCGTCCACGTGCGAGCCGCAGCCGTCCCAGGTGGTCTTGCCGCATTTGGGGCATTTCACCGGATAGCACATCGTCGTTCCCCTCAACGCTTTCGGTCGCGGTGATCGTCGCCGCGGACCCTGCCGAGAATATACCCCTGTGGGTATTGTGTCCAGCGCCCTTGGCATACCCCCTCAGGTATGTATACGATGGGGTCCAAATACCCTAAGGGGTATCCATCGAGGAGGGGTTGGCCATGAGCGGAAAGTCGGTGCGGGCATGATCGCGCTGACCGTCGCGCTCTCGGTGCTGGTCGGTGTCGCCCTCGGCCTGCTGGGCGGCGGCGGGGCGATCCTGATGGTGCCGCTGCTGGCCTATGTCGCCGGCCAGGACTCCAACGAGGCCATCGCAACCTCGCTGCTCGTCGTCGGCGTCACCAGCCTGGTGGCCTCGACCACTCATGCCGTCGCGGGACGGGTGCGGTGGAAGGTGGCCGGGATCTTCGGTGCCGCGGCGATGGTGGGGGCCTACGCCGGCGGCCGGATCTCGCACTATGTGCCGGGCACGGTGCTGCTGGTGATGTTCGCGGTGGTGATGCTGGGCGCGGGGGTGGCGATGCTGCGCCCACGGGCGGACAACGAGGTCACCAATCGCCCGCTGCGGATGCCCGCGATGCTCGCGATCGGTGCCACGGTGGGCGTGATCAGCGGGTTGCTCGGCGCCGGCGGGGGCTTCCTGCTGGTTCCGGCGCTGGTGCTGCTGGCCGGCCTGCCGATGCCGGTGGCGGTGGGCACCTCGCTGGTGATCATCAGCATGCAGTCGATGGCCGGGCTGGCCGGCCAGTTGCAGTCGGCGTCCATCGACGGGCGAACCGCGGGCCTGGTCACCGCGGCCGCGGTGTTGGGCAGCATCGGTGGCGGGCTGCTGGCCTCGCGGATTCCGCCGGCCCGGCTGCGGGTGCTGTTCGGCTGGTTCGTGCTGCTGATGGCGGCCTTCGTGCTGGGCCGGGAACTGGTTCCGGCGGTCGGCATTGCGCTGGCCGTGACGACGGTGCTGGCGATCCTGACGCAAACCCTGTGCGCGCGCAGCGAGCGATGTCCGTGGCGCCGCAAACGCTCGGAGCAGGCGGGGGCCGATGCGACCACACCCTGATCAGATACCCCCGCGGGTACAGTTGAGTTCATCTTTTTCAGACAAGGAGACGGCCATGGTTGGCGACGACGATGCGATTGCCCAGGTGCTCAACCGGCTGCGCCGGGCGCAGGGGCAGCTCGCCGGAGTGATTTCGATGATCGAACAGGGCCGCGACTGCAAGGACATCGTGACCCAGCTCGCCGCGGTGTCCAAAGCGCTGGATCGGGCCGGATTCAAGATCGTGGCCACCGGTCTGCGCGAGTGCATGATCGGTGCGGAGAACAGCGGTTCCGAGCCGGCGCTGAGCCAGGCCGAGCTGGAGAAGCTCTTCCTGGCCCTGGCCTGAGACAACCGCTGAGCTGAGAACGCCAGCCCGAAACCGCCGGCCCGAGACAAAGGAGAACAACATGACCGAGGCGCAGGTGGCCCTGACCACCACCGTTACCACCGACTTTGACGACGCCGTCGCCCGCGCCCGCGCGGCGCTGGCCGGCCAGGGCTTCGGGGTGCTCACCGAGATCGACATGCGGGCCGCGCTGAACGCCAAGCTCGGCGACGGCGCCGGCGACGAGGTGGGCGACTACCTGATCCTGGGCGCCTGCAACCCCGGCTTCGCCCGGAAGGCGGTGCACAGCTACCCGCAGATCGGCGTGCTGCTGCCGTGCAACGTTGTGGTGCGCCGGGCACCGGGCGCCGAGGCGGTCACCATCGACGCGATGAACCCCGCGCTGATGGTGCAGGTCACCGCCGAGCCGGCGCTGACCGAGATTGCCACCGAGGTCGGCGCCCTGCTGCAGGCCGCCCTGGACAACCTGTAGGGGTCGCCTTACAGCGGCCGCAGCACCAGTGGCAGGCCGTCGACCGGAACCGGCATGCCGCCCCAGTCATAGACCGGGCGGTATCCCGGATGCGGCAGCTCCAGCCGGTAGCGGCTCAGCAGTCGGTGCATCACCGTTTTGATCTCCAGCTTGCCGAACGCCATGCCGATGCACTTGTGCGCGCCGCCGCCGAACGGCGCGAACGCGTAGCGGTGCCGCTTGTGTTCGCTGCGCGGTTCACTGAAGCGCTCCGGATCGAAGCGCTCCGGGTCCGTCCACAGCTCGGGCAGTCGGTGGTTGATCGACGGCCACACCACGACATTGGTGCCGGCGGGAATGAAGTGGCCGAGCAGGTCGGTGTCGCGGACGGCCTGGCGGAAGTTCATCGGCAGCGGGGTGATCATCCGCAGCGATTCGTTGATCACCAGGTCGTAGTTGGTCAGCGACTCCAGCGCATCGATGTCCAGCGGGCCGTCGCCGATCCGGGCGGAGTCCTCGCGGCAACGTTCCTGCCACTCCGGGTTGCCGGCCAGCTGCAGCGCCATGGTGGTCATCGTCGAGGTCGAGGTGTCGTGGGCGGCCATCATCACGAAGATCATGTGGGCGATGACCTGCTCATCGGTGAAGCTGGCGCCGTCTTCGTCCCGGCTGTGACACAGCACGCTGAACATGTCGGTGCTCTGCGCCGCGCGCTTCTCGGCGATCCGGGCGCGGAAGTAACTCTCCAGGGTCTTGCGGGCGCGGATGCCGCGCCACCAGGTCAGCGGCGGTACCGGCTTGCGCACGATGGCGTTGCCCGCCCGGGTGGTGACGCTGAAGGCCCGGTTGACCGTCGTGACGAGCTCCCGGTCGGTGCCGGCCGGGTGGCCCATGAACACCTCGGAAGCGATGTCGAGGGTGAGTTCCTTGACCGACGGGTGGAACAGGAACCGGCGGTCATTGGCCGGCCAGTCGTTGGCCAGCACCTGGGAGGCGACCGCGTCGATATGCGAGACGTAGCCGGCCAGCCGGGGTCGGGTGAAGGCCTGCTGCATGATCCGGCGGTGCAACATGTGCTCGTCGAAGTCCAGCAGCATCAGCCCGCCTTCGAAGAACGGCCCGATGACCGGATCCCAGGCGCGCTGGGAGTAATCCTTGTTCCGATTGGAGAACACCGTCTGGGTGGCGTCGGGCCCCAGGGCCAGCACCGCGGGCAGCGCGGGGGAGTCCGCGTGGTAGACCGGACCGTGTTTGCGGTAGAGGTCCAGGACGAAGTCCGGGCCGCTGCGGAAGATCTCGATCATGTGCCCGAGGATCGGCAGCCCGGCGTCACCCATCACCGGCTTGAGGTCGCTGCCCGCCGGCGGGCTGGCCAGCACGTATTCGTCCCAGCGCTTGGCGTTGAGTCGGCGTTCCACCGCGCCCATCCCGGGCAGGGTGACCGGGGTCGGGCGCAGCCTGCGCTTGGCCTGGTCCATCAGATAGTGCGGGGTGCTGATCGTGGTCAACATCGCTCCTCATGTGCTGGCCGAACCCGGCGAGTGGCGTAGATCACTTCCGCTGTCATACTCGCGCACAAACTTGACGGCTGTCAAGTTTTTCTCTGGGGCGGGTCGTGGGGCAAGGTTGAACGGGTGGAACCAGATCAGGACCCGAGGGCGGTGACCGGGGATGCCGGCGCCGCGCTGAGCCGGGGGGACCGGCAACGTCAGGCGATCGTCGCCGCGGTGCGCGCGCTGCTGGAGGAGAAGCCGTTCGCCGAGCTCTCGGTGAGCACCATCAGCGACCGGGCCGGGGTGGCCCGGTCCGGCTTCTACTTCTACTTCGACTCGAAATACGCGGTGCTGGCCCACATCCTGGCCGAGCTGACCGCCGAACTGCAGATGCTGACCCGGTCCTTCGCCCCGCGCGGGGCCGCCGAGACCCCCGCCGAGTTCGCCCGACGGATGGTCGCCAGCGCGGCGCTGGTGTTCTCGCACAACGATCCGATCGTCGCCGCGTGCCACCGGGCCCGCGACACCGACGCGGAGATCCGGGAGATCCTCGACGCCCGGATGAACGATCTGACCGACCAGCTCACCGCCCTGGTGCAGGCCGAGGTCGACGCCGGCACCGCGTACCCGATCAGCGTCGATGTGCCCGCGCTGATCCGGATGCTCGCGGCGACCTCGTGGTACGTGCTGTTCGGCGACACCGCCTTCCTCACCGCTGACGGCGACGCCGAACGCGCCCAGCGCGCACTGGAACAGCTGTGGCTGCATTCGCTGTGGGGTGGTCGCGGCGCGCCGGTATCGTCGGCGCCATGACGAGTCCCTACACCGGCAAGCGCGCCTTCGTGACCGGCGCGGCCAGCGGCATCGGCCGGGCCGTGGCACTGGAGTTGGCCCGCGCCGGCGCCGAGTTGTACCTGACCGACCGCTCCGCGGACGGGCTCGCCGCCACCGTCGCCGACGCCCGGGCCCTCGGCGCCGAGGTACCCGAGCACCGGGCGCTGGACATCTCCGACTACGACGCCGTCGCCGACTTCGCCGCCGACATCCACAGCCGGCATCCGGCGATGGACCTGGTGCTCAACATCGCCGGGGTCTCGGCGTGGGGCACCGTCGACCAGCTCACCCACCGGCAGTGGCGGTCCATGGTGGACATCAACCTGATGGGCCCGATCCACGTGATCGAAACGTTCATTCCGCCGATGATGGCCGCCGGTCGGGGCGGCCAATTGGTCAACGTGTCCTCGGCCGCCGGCCTGGTGGCACTGCCGTGGCACGCCGCCTACAGCGCGAGCAAGTACGGGCTGCGCGGGGTGTCGGAGGTGCTGCGGTTCGACCTGGCCCGGCACAACATCGGGGTCTCGGTGGTGGTGCCGGGCGCGGTGCGCACCGGTCTGGTCAAGTCCGTCGAGATCGCCGGCGTGGACCGCGAAGACCCGAAGGTCAACCGTTGGGTGGAGCGGTTCAGCGGTCACGCGATCTCGCCGGAGCGGGCCGCCGAGAAGATGCTGGCCGGGATCGCGCGCAACCGGTTCCTGATCTACACCTCGCCGGACATCTGGGCGCTGTACACCTTCAAGCGGGTGGCCTGGTTGCCCTACAGCTTCGCCATGAAGCGGGTCAACGTGCTGTTCAGCCGGGCGTTGCGGCCGCGCGGTTAGCCCGCAATCACCGGGCCTGCCCTCAGCGCGAACCCCATTGCCAGGGCGGCAATTCCAGTTGGCCGAGCCCGTCGATTCGGGTCTCGCCGAGATCCTTGTAGAGCGGGATCTCGATCGCGTCGTCATGGGCCGCCGCGTCGGCGATCGGTAGCACCGCAAGGGCGTCGCGCAGCCGCTGCGAATGCGTCACCACGACGACCTGGGTGGTCCGGGCGGCGGCCGCGATCAGCCGGCCCAATGGGGCGAGCAGCTCCGGGTGCAGGCTGGTCTCGGGCTCGTTGAGCACCATCAGCGACGGGGGCTCCGGGCTCAGCAATGCGGCCGCCCACAACAGGAAACGCAGTGTGCCGTCGGACAATTCGGCGCTGCGCAGCGGGCGCAGCAGGCCCGGCTGGGACAGCTGGACATCGAACATGCCCTCGCGCACGTCCACCGACACCGTCGACCCCTCGAACGCATCGGCGACCGCCGCGCCCAGATCGTCGCCGCCGGTTCCCGATTCGATGATGGTCTGCAGCGCCGCGGCCAGGTCGTGGCCGTCATCGGCCAGCACCGGGGTGCGGGTGCCGACCTGTGGGCAGCGCGCCGGAGCCAGCGGGTCGGCCCGAAAGCCGTCGTAGAATCGCCAGCCGCGCAACCGATCCCGCACCGCCGCCAATTCCGGTAGGGCGGCCGGCTGGGCGTACTCGGCCAGCACGCTGCGATAGCTCGGCAGCCCCTGGGTGAGTGTCACCGCCGCGCCGTCGTCGTCCTCGGCGGCGGCGTACGGTCCGTCGCGGCGGACCAGGGTCGTCGACGCCCGCAACACCGGACCGGCGAACACCGCCTCCCGCTTGATCTGCGGGTCCTGGGCAAAACGTGACTCGAAGCCGGCCTGCACCGGCAGGCCGAGATCGATCAGGTAGCCGAAATCGTCGGAGGAGAAACCCAGGGCCAGCGAGACCGGCCCGCGGCGTACGGTGCCCTGGACCGGGGCCCCGGCGCGGGCCGCCCCGAGCGTCTCCGGGCCCGCCCACAGCACCGAGCTCAACCCGCCCTCGCGGGCCAGCGAGCCGATCACCTCGCCGCGACCGCAGTCGGCCAGCAGTCGCAGGGCCCGATAGGTGCTGGACTTGCCCGCGCCGTTTGCGCCGGTGATGGCGGTCAGTCGACGCAGCGGCAACACCAGTTCGCGCAGCGACCGGTAACCCCGGATGGCGACGGTGTTCAGCATGGCCCCGACGTTAGTTGGTGCCGGGGACAGCGGTTGCTCAGCGGCCGCAGAGTTTCTCGGCCACCGACTGCCACCCGGCGATCTGCGCGTCCACGTCATGCCCGGCGCAGCGGCGGGCCTCGATGTAGGTGGCGTCCAGCAACGCGGCCAGCGCGTCGGTCTGGGCCTGCAGGTCGCCGGTGCTGCCCGCCTCGGCGAGCAGGATCCGGATGTGGGCGCGCACCACCGAGTCCGGCGGATTGTCCCGGCCGGCGGCGCCGTCGGCTGCGGCGGTGAGCAGTTCGTGGTGCCGGTGGCCGAACCGGATGCGGTGTGCGCCGAAGGCCAGCAGCCGGGGCAGCGGCGGGGTGCCCGGGCCCAGCGGTGGGGGGCCGAACAGGAACGCCTGCTGGCTGGCTTGTTCGTCCTCGTCCAGCAGCACCAGCATCAACTCGGCGCGGCTGCCGAACCGGCGGAACAGCGTGCCCTTGCCGACCCCGGCGGCGGCGGCGATGTCGTCGGTGCTGACGCGGGCGGCGCCGTGCTCGGTGATCAACCGGCGCGCCGCCTCCAGCAGTAGGGTGCGGTTGCGGGCGGCGTCGACGCGTTCCGGCCCCATGAGGAAAGTGTAGTCCACCCCGAAATAAAGCGGACCACGGTCCGGTTGATTTCGGGGTGAGGGTCGAGACTGGCTCGGCCCGTGATTCCGGTGAAGGAACCCCGATGGCGAACAGCACCAACATCCTGATCCTGCTCGGCAGCCTGCGGGCGGGCTCGGTCAACCGGCAACTCGCCGAGGTCGGCGAGGCCAACGCGCCGGCCGGGGTCGGCATCAGCTGCTACCGAGGTGCGGCCGGCGGCGGGCTCGGCGACGTGCCGTTCTACAACGAGGACATCGACGTCGATGGGGAGCGTCCGGACGGGGCTGAGCATCTGCGCGCGGCCGCCGATGTCGCCGACGCGGTGCTGATCATCACCCCGGAGTACAACGGCAGCATTCCGGCCACCGTCAAAAACGCTATCGACTGGCTGTCGCGGCCGTATGGCCACAGTGCGATCTCCGGCACGCCGGTCGCGGTGATCGGCGCCGCGCTGGGCGGCTACGGCGGTGTCTGGGCGCACGACGAGACCCGCAAGTCGCTCGGCGTGGCCGGCGCCCGGGTGGTCGAGGACGTGAAGCTGTCGTTGCCGACCAAGAAGCTCAACGGCAGCCACCCGAGCGAGCTGGTCGAGGTGGTCGCCGAGGTGCGCGCGGTCATCGACCGGCTCGCCGCCGAGGTGGGCGCGACCGACTGAGGCGGCCGCGCGGCGATTTTGCTGTCCGTGGGTCCCGCCGGCGCTGGCCGGGATCTGTCGGAGGGTGCTGCGAGACTGGGGTGCACCAGGGCCGGGGCGTCGGCGTGTTGTGATCCACGACACGCCGGGCGGGGTCTGGAAACAGCCACCGGAGGCGCTTACGACCAGGGAATTGCACGAATGTTGTTCAGAACATCTTGTATCTCTTCGCTTTGTCGGCCACTAGGTGTAGTGTTTGAACCGCCAACAGGCCACAAGCATCCAACACCGGAAAAACCCTTGATTCCGTCCCTCCACCCGCTGGTGGGACCGGATATCCCGGACCGGTAGCCAGCGGATTCGACGGCCGGGAAGCGCGTGGCGCGGCGGTCAGCCGAGCCACACCAATACCTGTTTCGAGTTTTCGCTGAGGGGAGCCTGTCGAAGATGAGTCAGCCGTCGATCACCGTGTACACCAAGCCCGCGTGCGTGCAGTGCAACGCCACCTACAAGGCGCTGGACAAGCAGGGGGTGGCCTACGACATCATCGACATCACCGTGGACACCGAGGCCCGTGACTACGTGATGGCGCTGGGCTACCTGCAGGCGCCCGTCGTCGTCGCCGGCGCCGAGCACTGGTCGGGCTTCCGGCCGGACCGGATCAAGGCGCTGGCGCCCGTCGTCGCCGCCACGGCCTAGCCGCGGCACCGTCGGCGCGGTTGCATCGGACCGCGCCGCTGGGCAGATCACTTCGCGGAGGGAAGGCAGTCAACAATGGCGCATATCGTCTACTTCTCCAGCGTCTCGGAGAACACCCACCGCTTCGTCGAGAAGCTCGAACTGCCGGCCATCCGGATCCCGCTGCATGGCCGCATCGAGGTCGACGAGCCGTACGTTCTGATCCTGCCGACCTACGGCGGCGGCCGGGCCAACGGCCCGGATCCCGAGGCCGGGGGCTACGTCCCCAAGCAGGTCATCGCTTTTCTCAACAATGCGCACAACCGGTCGCTGCTGCGCGGCGTCATCGCCGCGGGCAACACCAACTTCGGGGCAGAGTTCGGGTACGCCGGCGACGTCGTCGCCCGCAAGACCGGCGTCCCCTATCTCTACCGATTCGAACTGATGGGAACCACGGACGACGTCTTCGCCGTCCGTGCGGGACTGGAAGACTTCTGGAAGGAACACGGGTGTCACCAACCGTCACAGCTGCAGAGCCAGTAACCACCAGCGTGCACGCGCTGCCGGGCGAGAGCGACTACCACGCGCTCAACGCGATGCTGAATCTGTACGACGCCGAGGGCAAGATTCAGTTCGACAAGGATGTGCTGGCCGCGCGGGAGTACTTCCTGCAGCACGTCAACCAAAACACCGTCTTCTTCCACAATCAGGACGAGAAGCTCGACTACCTGATCTCCAAGGAGTACTACGAGCGCGAGGTGCTCGACCAGTACAGCCGCAACTTCGTCAAGTCGCTGATGGACCGGGCGTACGCCAAGAAGTTCCGCTTCCCGACGTTTTTGGGCGCGTTCAAGTACTACACCTCCTACACGCTGAAGACCTTCGACGGGAAGCGCTACCTGGAGCGCTTCGAGGACCGCGTGGTCATGGTGGCGCTGACGCTGGGCGCCGGTGACACCGCGCTGGCCGAGAGGCTGGTCGACGAGATCATCGACGGCCGGTTCCAGCCGGCCACCCCAACCTTCCTCAACTCGGGCAAGAAGCAACGCGGCGAGCCGGTGAGCTGCTTCCTGCTGCGCATCGAGGACAACATGGAGTCGATCGGCCGCTCGATCAACTCCGCGCTGCAGCTGTCCAAGCGTGGCGGCGGAGTTGCGTTGCTGCTGAGCAACATTCGCGAGCACGGCGCGCCGATCAAGAACATCGAGAACCAGAGCTCGGGCGTCATCCCGATCATGAAGCTGCTGGAGGACTCGTTCTCCTACGCCAATCAGCTCGGCGCGCGCCAGGGTGCCGGCGCGGTGTACCTGCACGCGCATCACCCCGACATCTACCGCTTCCTGGACACCAAGCGGGAGAACGCCGACGAGAAGATCCGGATCAAGACGCTCAGCCTCGGCGTGGTGATCCCGGACATCACCTTCGAGCTGGCCAAGCGCAACGAGGACATGTACCTGTTCTCGCCGTACGACGTGGAGAAGGTCTACGGGCTGCCGTTCGCCGACATTTCGGTGACCGAGAAGTACCACGAGATGGTCAACGACGCGCGGATCCGCAAGACCAAGATCAAGGCCCGCGAGTTCTTCCAGACCCTGGCCGAGCTGCAGTTCGAGTCCGGTTACCCGTACATCATGTACGAGGACACGGTGAACCGGGCGAACCCGGTCGCCGGCAAGATCACCCACTCCAACCTGTGCTCGGAGATCCTGCAGGTCTCCACTCCGTCGGAGTTCAACGAGGATCTGTCCTACGCCAAGATCGGCAAGGACATCTCCTGCAACCTCGGTTCGCTGAACATCGCCAAGGCGATGGATTCCCCGGACTTCGCCCAGACCATCGAGGTGGCGATCCGCGCGCTGACCGCGGTCAGCGACCAGACGCACATCGGGTCGGTGCCCTCGATTGAGAAGGGCAACAACGAATCTCACGCCATCGGCCTGGGGCAGATGAACCTGCACGGCTATCTGGCCCGGGAGCGGATCTTCTACGGCTCCGACGAGGGCGTGGACTTCACCAACATCTACTTCTACACGGTGCTGTTCAACGCGCTGCGGGCGTCGAACAAGATCGCCATCGAGCGCGGCCGCAAGTTCGCCGGGTTCGACGAGTCCAAGTACGCCTCCGGTGAGTTCTTCGACAAGTACACCGAGCAGGCCTGGGAGCCGGCGACCGAGCGGGTGCGAAAGATCTTCGCCGACGCCGAGATTCACATTCCGACCCAGGAGGACTGGCGACGGCTCAAGGAGTCGGTGCAGGCGCACGGCATCTACAACCAGAACCTGCAGGCCGTCCCGCCGACCGGATCGATCTCCTACATCAACCACTCCACCAGCTCGATCCACCCGGTGGCGTCGAAGATCGAGATCCGCAAGGAAGGCAAGATCGGCCGGGTCTACTACCCGGCGCCGTACCTGACCAACGACAACCTGGAGTACTACCAGGATGCCTACGAGATCGGCTACGAGAAGATCATCGACACCTACGCCGCGGCCACCCAGCACGTGGACCAGGGGCTGAGCCTGACGCTGTTCTTCAAGGACACCGCCAGCACCCGGGATGTCAACAAGGCGCAGATCTACGCCTGGCGCAAGGGCATCAAGACGCTCTACTACATCCGGCTCCGGCAGATGGCGCTGGAGGGCACCGAGGTGGAGGGCTGCGTCAGCTGCATGCTGTGACGGCCGCATGACTGAGGGCGCCGGTCGCGGGATACCTCGACCGGCGCCCTCGTCTCGTCGGGGGTTGCGGTGATCTGGGATGCCGGTGCGATGTTTGAACGGTAGGGATCGGCGGTTACCCCGAAGGCATGACTTCAGCACTCGCGATCATCTGCACTCTAAGACCCTCGCCGTCCGCGTCGAGCAGTGACGTCCTCGCCCGGCAGGTTCTCGAGGAGCTCGACCGACACGGGGTCTCCGGTGAGGCCGTCCGCGCGGTGGACCACGACATCAGGCCCGGGGTGCAGCGCGACATGGGTGAGGGCGATCAATGGCCGGAGGTGCTCGAGCGGGTCCGCGCGGCCGACATCGTGCTCCTCGCGACGCCCACCTGGCTCGGGCACATGTCCAGTGTCGCCCAGCGGGTTCTCGAGCGACTCGATGCGGAACTGTCTGAGACCGACGACGAGGGGCGTCCCGCCATGCTCGGCAAGGTGGCGATGTGCGCCGTCGTCGGCAACGAGGACGGGGCGCACAAGATCATCGCGGACGTGTTCGGTGCGCTGGGCGATATCGGCTTCACCGTGCCCGCACAGGGGGCCACGTACTGGAACGACGAGGCGATGGGCGGCCGCGATTACAAGGATCTCGACGGAACCCCGGACGCGGTCGCCACGACCACGGCCAACGCGGCACGCAACGCGGCGCACCTCGCCGCTCTCGTGAGTCGCTCGCCGTACCCGCCGTACCGCTGAGGCATCAGCGGATCGTGTGCCGAGGGAGGGGCTCATCGGCCCCGGAGACTCCTCCCGCACCACGGGGGCCGTCAGCGTGAGTTCTCCGCCCAGCGTGGGCATGGCGGCGGGGAAGTCCTCCTACGCGACAACACCCGATCTGCCCACCGACCAGCGGAACGAGGACGGCGGAGGCCTCGTCTTCGAGACCGAGCCGTTCGCTGATCTCGTCGAGATACTCGGTCGGCCGGTGCTCGACCTGGTGCTCGACGTCGACCGGTGGTCCTGACTGTGCGCACGCGCGCGTTCCACGACACTGAATGGTTCGGGTTCCACCGCGATGACGTGACGTCCGCGCGGGGTGAGACCGAACATTGCGGCGCTTCCGCGCTCCTTCGTTGGGCCTCTCACGAGGATTCCCGGCGTTCCACGCCGATCGCCTCGCGGAGCTGACGGCGAACGGTCTCTGACCGCGCCGACGGCTCCTGATCAAGAGTCGCCTCGATCAGGGCGTTGAGCTTCTGTTGAGTCGCCGCGTCCGCCCGGGTCGACTGGTTCTGAACCAGGGCCACCAGGAGAAACGTGACGATCGTGGTGGCGGTGTTGATCACCAGTTGCCAGGTGTCGACATCGCGGAGGACGAGGATCGACGGGGCCCAGATCAGCACCAGCAGCACGCAGAAGCTGAAGAACCACGCCTGCGATACCCACCGGCCGGTGAGATCGGCGAAGCGATCGAAGATCGACAGGTGCGAGTCGACGGAGCCGGGGAGGAGTGCCGGACGGTGGCTGCTCGCGTGTTCGCGGTCGGCCGAAGCGGACCGCGGGGCCCCATAGGGTTCCGCGGTCGCTGATTCCTCCCGCGGAGTGCGCGTCACCGGCCCGAGTGGCTGTGCTCGCCACCGCGTGCCTTGGCCTCCTTGGGCTGCGCCTCGGCGCCCTTGCGGCCGGCCTCGTGCGGGTCCGCGCCCTCCGTCGAACCGAACTGGCCGGGACTCGCCTCGCCGCCCTTGCGGGCCTGCTCCTCCGTGTCGGAGCGGTTGCCGAACTGTCCGGGGTTGTTGGGGTCTGCCATGGTGCATACCTTCCTCGTAGTGGTTCTGTTGGAAGGGGATTCGTGTTCATCCCCGGTGATGGGTTACCCGGCGCACGGATTTCAACACCGGGCGGAGGGATTGGTCACGTCGTCGACGCCCGGTCCGTGAGCGAGTGGTTCCATCGAAGGACACGGCGGCGATGAGGTCACCGGTGTCATCGTCCGCACCGATCGTGACGGCTTGGCCCTGCGCGAGCTCGCCGGCGCGTGCACTCGCAGGATCGTGCCCGCGTGCGACCACCTTGGTCACGATGTCGCGGTCCGTGATCATTCCCTTCAGGCGGCCGTCCTCGCCGCAGATCGGCAGTGCGCCGACGTGCAGTTCGCTCATGCGCCGTGCCGGGTCGGCCGCCGTATCCGTGCTGCCGATGCATTCGAGCTTCCGTTCCGCTCCGAGCCCTGGTGACCCGCGGTATGGGCCTACCCCGCCGCTCGGCGCGGCAAACACCGGAGAGGCTCCTTCGCGTCGGGGTCAGTGGGCCCGGCGGTGGGCGATGAGGAGGAGGTGGTCGAAGCGCTCCCGGGCACTGCGGGAGAGCAGCGGCTCCTGCGCGGCGAAATCGTCGACGAGCTGCGCGGCGAGCAGCCGTAGTTTGACGTTCGTCTTCTGGGAGCGCCAGCGCGGGATGTCGAAGGCTCGGTCGGCGGAGACGCCGTAGACGAACATCAGTACGCGCTTGGCCCGGTCGATGTCCTCCCGGGCCGCGATCACGTCCGGCACAGTCTCCGCGAGGTACTGGCGGATCTCCGACTCGACGGTCTCGGTGATGTCGATGTAGTAGCCCTCGGTACCGATGACGGTGCCGTCGTCCGAGAGCATGTGATCAGCGATCACGATGATGTGGTGCACCGTCGGGCGTTCTCGGCCTCGAGTTCTTTGAGCCGTTTGGCGTCGTTAGCTTTCATGCCGCCGTACTGGGCCACCCAGCGATGTCAGGTCGACTCGGTGATCTCCAGATGCCGGCACACCTCGGACAGCTCCTGGCCGGTCCCGAGGAGTTTATTGGCGTGTCGCCTCTCCGGCGAGTCCCATCGAACGTCCTCGTAGGTGATGGGACGAAGTGAAGTCACCTCGGCATTTCAACTTCACCTAAGCATCGAAGTGAAGTTAAAAGCGGAGGTGAACTTCAGCGTGAGGCACCCACCGCCCCGGCTATTTGGCGTGATCGGCATACCCGCGGACTCCGTAAACTCAGCCGGTGCACAGCTGCGTGAACGACAGGCAACTGCCGCGTCGCATTGTTGTCGGGGCACTGGTCGTGGCGGTTTGCGCATTGCTGCTGCACAACGAGCTGGTCCCGTTCCAGGCGACGTTCTTCGGGCTCACCGACAACGGCTACGACCGGGAGACCTACCGGGCCGCCGTGGACCAACTGTGGGCCGGGAAACCGCTGTACGAGACGCCGGCGCTGGGCAAAGCCTGGTTCGTGTATCCGCCGTTCGCCGCGCTGGCACTCGCGCCGCTGGCCGCGCTGGCGACCGATCCGGCGAAGTGGACGCTGCTGGCCTTGTCGATCGGGGTGCTGGCACTGATCGCCTGGCGGATCCTGCGGTTGGCCGGGCTGCGGGGCGATCTGCGCCTGGCGCTGGCCAGCGCGGCGCTGGCGGTGACCGTCGTCGATATCGAGCCGGTGCAGGCCACCCTGTGGTGGGGTCAGATCAACGTGTTGCTGATGGCGCTGGTGCTGCTCGATCTGCTGCGGCCCAGCGGGTCACGATGGCGAGGCATTGGGCTGGGTCTGGCCGCGGGCATCAAACTCACCCCGCTGATTTTCCTGCCGTACCTGCTGCTGACCCGGCAGTGGCGCGCGTCGGCGGCCGCCGCACTGACCTTCGTCGCGACGGTGGTGCTGACCTGGCCGTTCCTGCCGCGAGACAGCGGCTGGTTCTGGAGCCACCTCGGCGACACCGCGCACATCGGCCGCATCGACCACCTGGCGAACCAGTCGATCAACGGCTTTCTCGCCCGGTTCTTCCTGCCCGCCGCCCGCCCGGAATGGCTGTGGATCGCCGTCAGCCTGGCGGTGCTGGGAGCCGGACTGGCCGCCGCGGCCTGGGCTCATCGGCGTGCCGAGCCGGCGCTGGCGGTGGTGCTGGTCGGATTGACCGGCTGCGCGGTGTCTCCGTTCAGTTGGGCAGCGCACTGGGTCTGGTTCGCGCCCGCGGTCTTCTGGCTGGTGGCCAAGGCCGTGACCGCAGGCCCGTCCGGGGCCCTCTGGTGGGGCGTGCGCACCGCCGGGCTGTTCGCGTTGACGTTCATCTGGACGCTGCACCGTCCCGGGCCCGGGCACACCGTCATCTACTTCAGCGGGGTGTACTGGAACTACCTGGACCTACGGCGATTCTGGGTCGGCTACCTGATGAGCGGCTGGTACCCGCTGGTGTTCCTGGGCTTTCTGGCGGGTGCGCTCGGCTGGCTGGCGCGGGGGGCTCCCGCGCGCGGCGACGACATCGCCGTCGCCGCGGCCGACATCAAGGATCAGCTACCCGAGCGCGACGCCGTCGCACCGGCCCTGGTCTGACGAACACCGGCGGCTCGATCGTCGACCACTGGTGCGTGGGTCGCGCCGGGGAGCGTGCGCAGAGACTGGGCAACCGTCTGCAGGGGCTCGATGCTGCGGGTGATCCGGCACAGCGTGACCGCGCCGTCCAGGACGGCCAGTGCCGTGGTGGCACGTTCCTGCGCGCCGTCGGGGGCCTCGCCCTCGGAGGCGAACACGGCGGCCACGGCGTCGCGCCAGCCGAGGTGGATCTGCGCCGCGCGGCTCGCCAATTCTTCCTGTCCCACTGCGGGATTCACCGCAGAGGCGCTGATCGGACAGCCGGCCCGGAAGTCGCTGTCGACCAGCACGGTGGTCCAGAACGAGAGCATCCGCTCGAGCACCCCCGCGGAGCCGCCGCGGTCGGCGGCGCGCTGGATCATGGCGGTGTACGACTGGTCGGCGTAGTCGAGCGTCTGGCGCAGCAGTTCGGTGCGTCCGCCGGGGAAATGGTGGTACACCGAGCCGCGCGGGCAACCGCTGCGGGCGAGCACCTCACCGATCGACAATCCCGCCGCGCCGCGTTCCCGCAGCACCGCAATCGCCGCGTCCAGCATGCGGCGACGCGTTTCGCCGTGCGGTGGCATCCGCCTAGTCCGGAATGGGCGAATTGGGCTCTGCGGCAACGATTTCGCTGATGCCGCGCAGGTTCGCCAGGATCCCTGCCCGCCACTCGGCGAGCCGATTGTCGATGATCCGGCCCTCCTTCTCCGGCATCTGTTCAATGGCGAGGCTCAGCCCGGAGGGGGCGGGGCCGATGCGCCCCCACTGACGCAACAGGGTTCCGTTGCGGTCGGGTTCGACCTCGAACCCCCAGGTTGCGGCGGGATGGCCATCGGTGCCCAGAACGGCCCAGACCCAGCGGCGGCCGTCCTCGACCTCGACGACCACCGACTCGGTGGTCCACTGCCCGATGGCGGGATGGGCGTTGTGGCCACGGAACCGGTTCCCGACGGCGACTCGGTCGCCGTCGAGCCACTCGATCGCCGTCAGTTCGGGGGAGAAGCGGACCGACAGCATCACGTCGATCACCAATTCCCAGACTCGCTCCGGTGCGGCGGCGATCACCGCGGTTTCCTGCACGGTCGGCGCATCGCGATACCGCATCCGAAACCTCCTCCGTAAAACTATGGTTAGAAACATAGTTTAGCCTCGGTGTCGTCGAAGGGAAGAGTTATGCGCGTCGGCGTCGTGATCCAGCCGCACGAACCGCGGGCCGTCGAGTTCGCCCAGGCCGCCGAGGAGATCGGCGTCGACTCGCTGTGGGCACCGGAGATCTGGGGCTACGACGCGCTGACCGGCCTGTCCTACCTCGCGGCGCGAACCAGCACGATTGGACTGGGGACGTTCGTCGTGCAGCTGGGATCCCGCACCCCCGCGATGCTGGCCGGGTCGGCCCTGAGCCTCCAGCAGCTCTCCGGCGGCCGGTTCACCCTCGGCATCGGGGTGTCCGGTCCGCGGGTGATGGAGGGCTGGCACGGGGTGCGCTTTGAGCACCCGGTCCGGCGCACCCGCGAGACCATCGACATCGTGCGGATGATCGCCCGCGGCGAGCGCCTGCGGTACGACGGCGAGGAATACCGGCTGCCGTTGCCGGACAGCCGCGGCGCCGCGCTGGTGCCCGCCCTGCTGCCCGCGGAGCTGCCGGTCTACGTCGCCGCGATGGGCCCGGCGAACCTGCGGCTGACCGGTGAGCTCGCCGACGGGTGGCTGGGCAACGCGTTCATCCCCGAGCTCGCCGAGGTGTTCCTCGGCCCACTGGCCGAGGGCGCCGCGCGAGCCGGCCGCGACCCGTCCGCGCTGGACCTGGTGGCCCCGGTGGCACTGGAGGTCACCGACGACCAGACCCGCGTCGAAGCGCTGATCGGTGAGCATGCGGCCGGCTACGCGTTCACCATCGGCGCGATGGGCGCCGGTGCGGAGAACTTCTACAACCGGGCCTTCGGCCGGCTGGGCTTCGCCGAGCAGATCGCCGAGGTCGCCGAACTGTGGCAGCGCGGCGACCGGGCCGCCGCCCGCGCCGCGGTGCCGCGGGAACTGGGCGAGCTCACCAACATCATCGGCGACCGCGACCGCATCGCCCGGCGGGTGCGCGCGTACCGGGGCGCCGGCATCGGCACGCTGCTGGCCAAGGTGTCCGGCACGGTCGAGGAACGCATCGCCGCCCTCGGCGTGCTGGTTGCCGTCGCGCGCGGCGGCGGCTGAACCGGCGGTCGCACCGCGGGATCGCCCGGTGCTTTAGCCGCGGGACCGGCGAAAGCTCTCCAGGATGGTCGGCGCCCCGTCGGGCCGGTGGATGACGGCCACCCGATCACCGGCCCGGACCTCACCGGTCTGCAGCACCTTCAGGTACGGGCCGAGCCGGCCCGCGGCGGCGAACCGCTTGACCCAGCCGGGCTCGTCCTGGCCGCCCACCCAGCGGGCGAAGGTCTGGCACGGCGTCCGGGGCGAGGTCACCTCGACCTCGACGGTGTCCCCGATGCGCCAGCGCTCGCCGATCACCGCCGCGTTCACGTCGATCCCGGTGACCCGCAGGTTCTCACCGAACCAGCCCGGCGGCAGGTTGCGGCCGAGTTCGGCGGACCAGAAATCGGCGTCCTCCTGGGCGTACACGTAGATCGCCTTGTCCGGGCCGCCGTGGTGTTTGCGATCGGCCTGCACATCGGCGTACAGGCCGAGCGGCCCGGCCTTGACCGGCCCGTCCACCGGCCGTTTGTCGATGGCGGTCACCCCGACCTTGCCGGGGTCGGCGTGCAGTCCAGCGACCACGCACACCGCGAGCACCTCGGCGCGGGTCGTCTCGGGTACCTGCCGACTCTCCACGGACTGTCCTTTCCGATCGGCGATGGAAATCCCGTGCCAACCGTATTCCTCCTCGGTCCGGTGCGGGCACCGTCGGGGACTTCAGACCCTGGACCGGGCGGGTCAATGCTGGGAAACTGGGCTGAGTGCGCCGGCAACGGTGCCGCGCGCCGGATGGTCAGCCCTAGGGAAGTGATCGGTGTGTTCATCAGACGCGCAACGCTCATCGGTGCGGCCGCGGTCGCGCTGGCCGCCGCCTTCGGACTCGGCGGCGGTGTCGTCCCGGACACCGCCGGGCCCGCGCTCGCCCCGGTGGCGGCGCCGTCCACCGAGGTGAATCCGGCCCCGCCGGTCGGGACGCGCTGCCGGGCCCCCGACGGCACGTGGAACCCGGACTGCGCCAATCACCACCCGGCCGGCCCGCAAACCGGGCACCCGGGGGGCCACCGAATGGGCCCGGGGATGGGTCCCGGGATGGGTCCCGGGATGGGGATGGCGCACGGGCAGCACGGGTCGATGTACGGATGACCGGCGAGCCCGGCGCCGCCGCTGCGGCGTGCGTCGTGTCAGCACCGTGGTCCCCGGACCGCCTCGGCGACCAGGCCGGTAAGCGCATCGTGGTGACCGGGGCGACCAACGGCGTCGGATTGGGCACGGCCCGCGCGCTCGCGCGGGCCGGCGCGCAGGTGATCCTGGCGGTGCGCAACACCGAACTGGGGCGCCGGCGCGCCGCCGAGATGGGCGGCGCCACCTCGGTGATCGAGTTGGACCTTGCCGACCTGTCCTCGGTGCGCACATTCCCCGAGCGGCTGGACGGCGACATCGACATCCTGATCAACAACGCCGGAGCGCTCACCGACCGGCGCCGGGAGACCGTCGACGGCTTCGAGATGACGCTGGGCACCAACCTGCTCGGGCCGTTCGCGTTGACCAACCTGCTGCTGCCGCGGATCGGCGCGCAGATCATCAATGTCGGCTCCGATGCGCACCGGACGGCGAAGTTGCACCTCGATGACCCGCACCTGCGTCGGGACAACTGGACCACCATGGGTTCCTACGCCCAGTCCAAGCTGGCCGTGATGCTGTGGGGGCTGGAGCTCGACCGCCGGCTGCGGGCCGCCGGCTCCGCGGTGGTCACTCAGCTGACGCATCCCGGCTGGGTGGCGTCGAATCTGTCGAAGGTCTCCGACGCGGGGCCGCTGGCCTTGGCGCACAAGGTCGTTCAGGTGGCGGCCAACCGGTTCGCCAATGACATCGACGCGGGTGCCGGTCCGAGCCTGTACTGCATCAGCGAACCGATCCCGCCGGGCAGCTATGTCGGAGTCAGCGGCCGGTTCGGGCTGCGTGGCGGGCCGGTCCTGATCGGCCGATCGGTGCTGGCGTGTGACTACGAGGTCGCGGCCCGGGTGGTGGCGTTCGCCGAAGCGGAGACCGACACCACGCTGGCGGTTTGACCGGTCGGCACGGGGCTTTGGCCGGCGTCTGGGATCGGTGTTTCGGTAGCCTGAGGCGATGACCCCGGCCTCCCTGACTCTCGGGTACGTACCCGGTGCGACGCCGGCGAAGTGGGCGCGGATCTGGGCGCATCGCCACCCCGACGTCGCGCTGCGACTGCACGCGGTGCCCGCGGCCGCCGCGGCCGAGGCGGTGCGCTCCGGGGCGGTGGACCTGGCGCTGCTGCGACCGCCGAGCGACACCGCCGGGCTGGCGGTCATTGCGCTGTATGCGGAGACGACGGTCGCGGTGGTGCCCACCGACCATTTGCTTGCCGCCGCCGACGAACTCACCGCCGCCGACCTCGTCGAAGAGTCGACGCTGCGGCCCCTCGACGACGTGGTGGACTGGCCGGATCCCCCGGGCAATCCGGTTGAGCACCGCCCCGAAACCACATCGGATGCAATCGAACTCGTCGCCGCGGGGCTCGGCGTGCTGATCGTGCCGCAGTCGCTGGCCCGGCTGCATCACCGCAAGGACCTCACCTACCGGCCGATCACCGACGCGCCGAGTTGTCCGGTGGCGCTGGCCTTCCCGGTGGAGTCGCCGAACTCCTGGGTCGAGGAGTTCGCCGGTGTCGTGCGCGGACGCCGGCCCGGCTCCTCGCGGGGGCAGGCCGAGCCGGCGCCGAAGCGGACCGCGCGGGAGAAGACCCTGGCCAAGCAGGCCGCGCGGGCGGCCGCCGGAAAAGTCGCCAGCAAGCCGCGCCGGGGTCGTTAGGCGTCGGCGGCCCCCGGCCCGCGGCAGGCCCTGACGGCGACGGCCTGTTGGCCGGGCAGTTCCACGCCGCCTGAGGCCGATCCGGGGATCAGCTCGAGCACACCGTCGGCGCGGCGCGCAGACTGAAGCGGTCCTTCTCCGCATCGTTGAGTTCGTGTCGGTGCGTGGCGCAACCCTCGCGGATCCAGTCCGTCGGGTTCAGCGACCACCGGATGAGCCGGCCGTCGAAGAGCGAGGCGGTCGCCGCGATGTCGGTGCCCAGTCCCAGGGTTGGGGTCAGCGGCAGGCCAGCGGTGGTGCCGGGATCCACGCTCGACAGGCTCTGATCGGAAAGCGAACGCAATCCGACCAGATCCCAGAGTTTGAATCCGCCGTTGGCTGACACCGTGACGAGAATGTTGTTGTCACGGAAGGCGATTGCGGTGGCGCGCTCGGCCTGGCGCAACTCGTCGAGAGTCGCCTCACCGGTGTCCAGCCGGAAGAACCGGACCGGCCCGCTCCACAGGCCCACCGCGACGGTCTTGCTGTCCGGTGAAACCGTCAGCGAACGGGTCATATCGTCCTTCAACGGCACCGTCAGCGACGGACCGCCGTCGAGGGGTTCGATACTGAACTCGTTGACCCCACCGACGACCAGATGCCGACCGTCCGGCGAAAACGCCAATCCGTAGCCGAACGTGGGGTGATCGGTCTGGCCGGCCGCCACCAGAGTACTGCCGTCGAATCGCCAGAACCGTACCGGTGCATCCGCTTTCGTTCCCGCATCGGTGTTTATCGAACCGGTCGCCACCGTCTGACCGTCGGGAGACACCGCCAGCTGCGAAACCACATCGCCGGGGGCGACGTCGGTGAGGGTCGCTTTCCCGGAATGCCCGTCCCACACCGCGACGGTGCCGTCGCTGGTACCCGCCAGCAGCAGACTGCCGTCCGGGGTGAAGGCAAGTTGCTCCACCGCGGAGGCGATCCGCACCACTGGATCGTTCGGATCGGGATGGCGGGGGTCGGTCATCACCAGTTCGCTGAGCGGCGGCTGCTTGGACAGATCACTGCGCACGACGGCCAGGCGGTCACCGGAGGCCGGCATGGCGACGTCGACGACGTTGTCCCACCCGTCGACCTTGTGCGCGATGGCGGGGAGCCGATCGGTGCCGTAGTCCAGCAGCGCGGCACCGCCCTGGCCGCCGACGATCCCGCGTAGGGGATTGGCCGGATCCCAGGCGACCGCGGTGGCCACGTCGGCGATCCGCAGCGGCGTCAGCACCGGCTTTCCGGTCAGGTGATCGTAGAACCGTAGGTACCCGTCGTCGTCGACCGCTGCCACCGAACCGTTCCCGGGTTTGTCGCCGGTGTAGGCCAGGCCCCGCACGGCCCCGCCCCGCCGCGCTTCGGGTTGAGCGCCGGTCGACGCTCCGGTGGCGCCGTCGAGAACCCCGATCATGCCGTCGGTGTCCCCGGTCACGACGGTGCCGTCGTCGAGCACCGTCAGCGCCGAGACCCAGGCACCGGGACCGGCGGTGTCCTGGATCTCCCAGACCGGTCGGTCGGGTGCGGCGGGATCGAACAGCCGCAGCCCGCCGTCCTGGCCGGCCGCCAGCAGCCCGCCGCCGGGGGTCCAGGCAAGCGCACTGACCCCGAGGAAATCCGCTGCGGCGGCGCCCGGGATCCCGGTGAACTGTCGGTTGGGGGTCAGGTCGCCGGCTCCCCAGACCGAGATCGTTCCGTCCACCGCGCCCGCCGCGATCCGGCCGGTGGACGGCTCGGCGGCCAGACTGCCGGCCGCCGCGGGCGACACCCGAAGCGCCGACCGGTTCAGGTTTGCGTCGACGGTGACCATGCTGATGCCGTCGGTGACCACCACCGCATCGTTGCCGAGTCGGACCATCGCCACCGTCGCGTGCTTGAAGAAGTCGGGTGTCCGGGCGAGTTCTCGGCCGTCGGAGATGCGGTGCACGGCCAGGGTGCCCTCGGTGGTGCCGAGCCACATCCGATCGGCCGCCTGGGAGATCGCCACCGCCGACACCGTGCCGTCGGCCGGGATGCGTGCACTGATCTCGGTGGGCGCACCGGCGACGGACCTGAACAACGCGGCTTCGGTGAGCGGATTGGCGTTGAGGCGGTAGCCCTGGGCCGCGAGCAGGAAGGCGAGGTCGGAACCGGCGGGTTCGTTCTGGCTGTAGTTGGACAACCGCTGGGACTCGGCCAGCACGCGCCGTTGTTCGGCCCGGTGGGCGTTGAGGACCGCGACGCCGCCGGCGATCAGGGCGATGACGGTCAGCATGACCAGGGTGGCGGCCGCGGACCAGGCGATCCGTACGGTCCGGCGATGCTGGCGGACGTCCTCACCCTCGATCTCGTCCTTGGTCCGGCCGTGCAGCGGTGCGGCGATCTCGGCCGCCGCGTTGCGGAAGCGACTGTCCCGCAGATCCAGGTGTTCTTCGCGGTGTGCCCAACGCAGGTCCAGGTGACGGGGCTCGTCGGTGAACACCCCGCGCAGCGCCGGTGGAACGGCATCGGAGTCGGCACTGAGGTCACCGGACTCGTTGTCCCACACCCAGTTTCCGTCGGTGACCACCGGCAGGATCCGGTCGACCGAACGGTTGGCCTTCCAGTGTTCGATCTCGCGATTGACCCACTCGGAGCCGGCGGCCCCGGGTGAGGTGAGCAGGATGAACCATTCCGCGTCGTCGAGTGCCCGGACGATGGCCGTCCACAGGTCCGGATCAACCGACAGGCCGGTCTCGTCGCGGAAGATCTCCAACGACCTTCGCCGGTACCACGGTTTGGCCAGCCGCTGCAGCCCCCTTTGCAGCGCGGGCGCCAGTTGCCCGTCCGCGGCGTGGGAGTAGGAGATGAATCCGTCGTAGCGCATCTTTGCTCGCAGTCGTTCGGATCTCAGTCGGGCCGCGCGCCCGGGGGTGGTTCGATCGGTGCGTAGCGGCGGGAGAATTCCGCCGCGCTCACCGGCCAGCACTCGCCGGCGTCGCCGCGGATCACCCAGTCGCCCGCGGCGGCGGTGACCGGACCCTCCAGCGTGTCGATCATCTCCCCGGGTGCGGCGGGTCTGGCCGAAACGGAACCGGTGCGCCGCCAACGATCTCCGGCTAGGTGCCGGTGGGTGGACCGGAAGATGTCGTCGCGCACCGACCAGGACGCGCCGCCCGGCTCCGCCCGCAGCCGCCAGTCCCCGGCCTCGGCCGACAGCACCTCGCCGGATTCGGTCGTCCACCTCCAGGGCTCGAACACCTGCTCGGCGATCACCTCGCCGGCCCGCTCGAATCGCCGCCAGGCCGGATCGCGATCAGGCGTCGGCATGCTGCACCGACCGGGAGCGGTAACCCAGCTCGACGAGCTTGGTCAGGGTCGCGGCCAGGCTGGCCAGCGCGGCGTTCAGGGCCCTGGGATCGGCCTCGATGCGGTCCCAGTCGACCAGCTTGTCGTGGAGCTTCGCCGAATTGTCGCGGACCGGACCGTGCCGCCAGCCGTGCGCGCGGTAGTAGCCGCACCAGTCCTCGTGTTCGGCGCGGGCCATCGCCAGCGCGGCGTTGCGGTCGAATCCCAACTGGGCCAGCTGTTCCAGCGGCGGCCGGCCCAGCCGGGACACATCGGGCCAGTCCCCGGCCGGGGTGCCCCAGGTGTTCCAGGTGTGCCCGCCGTACTGCTCGACGATCCGCAGTGCGTTGCGGACCTGGCGCCGGTTGGACTCCCGATAGAACGGGTCCAGCTCGTCCCACGGCCGCCCGGCCGGCCCGGTGCTGCCGGACTCGGCGACATAGCGTTCATGGATCAGCCGGGCCGCGCGTTCCCAACCGTCCTGGGCGAGCCCGTCGGGCAGATCCATGCTCAGCCGATAGGTCTGCAGTCGCCCCACCACCGCGATCCGATCCTCGGCCCCGCGCGCCGCGGGATCCCAGGCGTAGATCGCGGTGTCCGGGAACCGGGCGGCCAGCCGGGTTCCGCTGCCGGTCAACGGATCTGCGTCGACGAAGATCACCGCGGTGCCGGCCGGGTCGGTGCCCAGGGCCTCGGCCAGCAGCGCCGGTGTCGGGGTGTCGGCGATCGCGGTGATCGGCGGGCGGTCGGCAGGCAGGCCGAGCTGGCCGCGGGCGAACACGTGGTCGGTGCGGTACTCCTCGGCATCGAAGCCGATCAGGGTGAGATCCGGCAGGGATCGCTCCCCGGGCGCCGCGTAGTAGTCGCGCTCCAGTTGGCGTTGGGACATCTCGGCACACAGCGCCAGGGTCAGCTGGGAGGTTCCGACCATCAGGATGCGGCCCACGCGTTCGTCGGACAGCACCCGGTCCAGCAGCCGGGTCGCGGTGACCTCATAGCGGCCCACCGCGTCGGCGGCCCAACTGGTGTCGGTGCCGCCGAACTGGCGGGCCCGCCAGGACACCGCCTGCCACGGGTCGTCGATCCGAACGATCAGCGGGATCCGCTGTCCGGCACCGGCATTCCGTACCGCCGGTGTGATCGTCGCAAGCCTACTCAGATTGGCCGACGGATCGGAGGACAACAGGTACAGCCGCTGCAGACCACGCCAGGCGCGCAGGCCCGTCACCGACTCCGGCCGACTGAAGTCCACCGTCACGATCCGGGCGCCGGCGTTGCGGGCCTCGGCCACACAGGGGCGGTCGGGACTGTCGGTCAGTACCGCCAGGGTCGCGCCTCGACCCTGGGACCGAGCGACCGCGATCACCATGGGCACCGCGTCGTCGTCGATGTCGACGATCACCGTGGCAGCCGAGGCGAAATACACCCGCAGCCGATCCAGTCGGCCCTGGAACAGGGCGGTCGCCACGCCCAGCACGGACAGGAACACCGCGGCCAGTGCACACAACTGCGCCACCGCCAGGGCCACCGGCACCTGGGCGGGGCACGGCCCGGCACCCAGGGCCTGTTCCGGCGAACCGCCCTTGACCAGCGCGGCGGTCCACACCAGCGGGGTGAAGAACGGTGGGTGGGTCTCGTCGTGACAGGACGCGTAGGAAATCAACCCCAACACCGCGCTGATCGACGCCAGGCCGGCGACCACGGCGATCGGCGCCGCCGAACGCCGGCCGCGGCCGGCGTGGTTGAGCGCGAACGCCAGAGCCGCGAGGACCGCGACCGCGATGCCGATGCTCAGCGCCGAATGCGGCCGGCCGAACCAGCCGATCCAACCAGGCAACCCGGTGCGCAACTGTGGCCACACGGCCAGCACCGCCAGGTAGCCCAGCACCACCGCAGCCAGCGTCCCGAGCGCCCCCCGGGCCAGCGTCCATCGGTCGATGCTGCCCATCGCCGTAGCTTAAAGCGTGTCGAACACCGCCAGGGTTGTTCGACTCGCTTTAGGTGTGGTCCGGGCCCTGGGCCTTCTTGTACAGCGACTTGAGCAGCCGGTCCCGGAACGTGTGGTTGTCCAGCAGCCGCAGCCCGGCCGCGGCGACCTTCGGATAGCCGACCAGCTTGTGGAACATCCGGCCGCGGCGGTATTCACTGCCCCAGGCCGCCTGCATCCGCTGCTCGTAGTTGGTGAAGTCGTCGGGGCCGCCGTTGGTCAGTGCCGCGATCGCGCACTCCCCGGCGGCCATCCCGGACTCCAGCGCCTTGGAGATCCCCGCCCCCGAGACCGGCTTGCCGGCCCCGAGCGCGTCGCCGGCGAACAGCACCCCGGGCCGCCACGGCGGCCAGGCGGTGAAGCCCATCGGCAGTCGCCAGGCCCGGACCTCCTTGGACTTCTTGAGCTCCTCGATCGAGGGCAACTCCCAGTCCGCGGGCAGCGATTCGAGGAATTCGCCCAGGTAGCTGGTGGCGTTGATCTGCTGCCAGTTGCGGTAGCTGTTGATGTAGCCCAGGCCGATGTTCACCCGGCCGCCGCCCATCGGGAAGATCCAGCCGTAGCCGGGCAACTGGTCGCCGCGGAACAGCAGCTGCAGGTAGATCTCCAGCATGTCCGAGTCCGGACGGTTGGCCGCCATCTCGGCGCGGATCGCGATCGCCGAGTACCCGTTGTACTCCGAATCCAGGTTCAGTGCCCGCTTGATGGGGGAGTAGGAGCCGTCGGCGGCGATCACCGCATCGGCCGAGATCGTCTCCCCGCCCTTGAGCTTCACCCCGGTGACCCGGCCGGTGGCGTCCTGCAGCGGGGCCACCACCTCGGCGGACTCCCGGACCTCGGCCCCGGCGGCGCCGGCGTGCCGCAGCAGCAGGGTGTCGAGCACCGGGCGGCGCACCACCAGCCCGTAGTCCGGCATGCCGGGGCGGCGGGGGAAACTCAGTTCCCAGTCGCTCGGGCTGTGTACCAGCACACCGTTGACGCGGTGGAACTTCTCCAACTCGCGGCTCAGGCCCATCTTCTGCAGATAGCTCACCGCGCGGGCGGTCAGGCCGTCGCCGCAGGGTTTGTCGCGGGGAAACTCGGCCTTGTCCAGGATGAGCACGTTCGCGCCGGTTTGGGCCGCCTGCCAGGCGGCGGCGGATCCCGCCGGCCCGGCGCCGGCGACGATGAGGTCGTATCGCTTGCTCACAGAATGTTTTCTCCCCGATTGGCTGTCGTGGACCGACGGCATCAAATGCTAGCCGAGTGTGCCGAGGTGCCGTTTGCGCTGCGCCGGTACGGGCTGGTGGGAACCATGGGCGGCCGACCGGTCCCGGGCGTTCTCCCCCCGCCGCCGAGGCGATCTTGCGGACCGGACCCGCACTGGCGTGCCGAGTACAGTGCTGGGGTGCGTATTGGGTCGCGGCCGAAGCCGAACACCGCCGAGGGTTCCGACGCCGCACCCGTGCGGGTCGACGCCCGCACCGAACGCTGGCGTGAGCATCGCTTGAAGGTGCGTGCCGAGATCGTCGACGCCGCGTTCCGTGCCATCGACCGGCGCGGGCCGGACGTCAGCGTGCGGGAGATCGCCGAGGAGGCCGGTACCGCCAAGCCGAAGATCTACCGGCACTTCACCGACAAGTCCGACCTGTTCCAGGCCATCAGCGAGCGGTTGCGCGACATGCTGTGGGCCGAGATCTATCCGGTCATCGACATCGCCACCGACCCGGCCGCCGAGGTCATTCGCGGGGCACTGGAGCATTACGTCGCGCTGGTCGACCAGCACCCCAACGTGGTGCGGTTCGTGCTGCAGGGCAGGTTCCCGGACCAGGCCGAGGCGACGATGCGGGCGGTCAACGAGGGGCGCGGCATCACGCTGGCACTGGCCGAGCTGTTCAGCAACGAGCTGGCCGACTTCGAGTTGGATCAAGACGCGCTGGAACTCGCCGCGTTCGCGACGTTCGGGGCGGCGGCGTCGGCCACCGACTGGTGGCTGGGTCCGACCGGGGACGACTCGCGCAGGATGCCGCGGGAGCAGTTCGTCGAGCATCTGGGCACCATCATGCTGGGCACGGTCACCGCCACCACGGCCGTGCTGGGTATTCGGATCGACCCGGATCTGCCCATCCACCAGGCCGTGCCACGGCCCGTCAAGGCCGACTGATCTCAACACGCCCGACACAAAGTGTTGTGTTCGCCCGTGTTGTCGGACACTAGTTGTAGTGTTGCGGGCACGGCGTCGGCAGCACAGTCCGAGCCCGTCAGCCACGTCGGTTCGCAGCCGCGTGAACCAAGTTTCTAAGGGGTCAAGGTGTCTGAGGGAATGAAGCTCATCGATCGTGTTTCGGCGATCAACTGGAACCGGCTGCAGGACGAAAAGGACGCCGAGGTCTGGGACCGGTTGACCGGCAACTTCTGGCTGCCGGAGAAGGTTCCGGTGTCCAACGACATCCCGTCCTGGGGCACCCTGACCGCCCACGAGAAGCAGCTGACCATGCGGGTGTTCACCGGCCTGACCATGCTGGACACCATTCAGGGCACCGTCGGCGCGGTCAGCCTGATCCCGGATGCGCTGACCCCGCACGAGGAGGCGGTGTACACCAACATCGCCTTCATGGAGTCGGTGCACGCCAAGAGCTACAGCTCGATCTTCTCCACGCTGTGCTCCACCACCGAGATCGACGAGGCGTTCCGCTGGTCCGAGGAGAACCCGAACCTGCAGCGCAAGGCTGAGATCGTGCTGCAGTACTACAAGGGCGACGAGCCGCTCAAGCGCAAGGTGGCCTCCACCCTGCTGGAGAGCTTCCTGTTCTACTCCGGCTTCTACCTGCCGATGTACTGGAGCAGCCGGGCCAAGCTCACCAACACCGCCGACATGATCCGGCTGATCATCCGCGACGAGGCCGTGCACGGCTACTACATCGGCTACAAGTTCCAGAAGGGCCTGGCGCTGGTCGACGAGGCCAAGCGCGCCGAGCTCAAGGACTACACCTACGAGCTGCTGTTCGAGCTGTACGACAACGAGGTCGAGTACACCCAGGATCTCTACGACGAGGTCGGGCTGACCGAGGACGTGAAGAAGTTCCTGCGCTACAACGCCAACAAGGCCCTGATGAACCTGGGCTACGAGGCGCTGTTCCCGCGCGATGAGACCGACGTCAACCCGGCGATCCTGAGCGCGCTGAGCCCCAACGCCGACGAGAACCACGACTTCTTCTCCGGGTCCGGCTCGTCCTACGTCATCGGCAAGGCCGTCGTCACCGAGGACGAGGACTGGGCCTTCTAGGGGCCTTCTCGGCGGCGGTGAACGTCGGATGAACGGCGGGTCAGCGGTGTCTGCGGCATTTGGCATTGGACCCGCGGCACCGCAGACTTGGTGATGTGACTGTCGCATCGACGCTGAATTCGATTCTGGACTGGCTGCGCGGGGGCTACCCGGAGGGTGTGCCGGGTGCCGACCGGGTGCCGCTGCTGGCCCTGCTGCGGGACACCCCGCTGACCGACGACGAGATCCGTCAGGTCATCCGCGAGCTGACCGCGTCGGGTTCCCCGGCGCTGGAGGACGGCGTGATCGACCGCGACGAGATCGAGGAGTTCATCCGCGAGGTGGTCAATCGGGAGCCCGACCCCGAGGATGTGCGGCGGGTGGCGTCCCGGCTGGCGGCTGCCGGTTGGCCGCTGGCCGGTGTGGGCCACCAGGACTGACCGGTACCGAACGAAAAGCGCCGGCCAGGCACTCGCCTGGCCGGCGCTTTCGGTATTTCGGTCAGCTGGTATTTCGGTCAGCTGGTGGTGCGGTCAGCTGGTGGTGCGGTCAGATGGTTGCCGTGTCGATGACGAACCGGTAGCGCACATCGGAGGCCAGCACCCGCTCGTAGGCCTCGTTGACGTAGGAGGCGTCGATCACCTCGATCTCCGGGGTGACGTCGTGCTCGGCGCAGAAATCCAGCATCTCCTGAGTCTCTGGGATGCCGCCGATCATCGAGCCGGACAGGCTGCGGCGCATCCCGGCCAGCGGGAACGGCGGCACCTCCATGGCGTGCTCGGGCATGCCGAGTTCGACCAGGGTGCCGTCGACCTTGAGCAGGTTCAGGTAGGCGCCCAGATTCAGATTGGCCGACACCGTGTTGAGGATGAGGTCGAAGCTGCCGGCCAGTTTGGTGAAGGTGTCCGGGTCGCTGGTGGCGTAGTAATGGCTTGCGCCCAAACGCAATCCGTCTTCCATCTTCTTCAGGGACTGGCTCAGCACGGTCACCTCGGCGCCCATCGCGGCGGCCAGTTTGACGCCCATGTGCCCGAGCCCGCCGAGCCCGACGACGGCGACCTTGCGGCCCGGTCCGGCCTTCCAGTGCCGCAACGGCGAGTACAGCGTCACGCCGGCGCAGAGCAGCGGAGCGGCCTTGTCCAGCGGGATGGAGTCGGGGATGCGCAGCACGTAGTTCTCGTTGACGACGATGGCCTGGCTGTAGCCGCCCTGGGTGGGGGAGCCGTCGCGTTCGGTGGAGTTGTAGGTGCCGCGCATGCCGCCGGCGCCGGTGCAGTACTGCTGCAGGCCGGCCTGGCAGTTCTCGCAGTCGCGGCAGGAGTCGACGAAGCAGCCGACGCCGACGCGGTCGCCGACCTGGTAGCGGGTCACCTCGGCGCCGACCGCGGTCACCACGCCGGCGATCTCGTGCCCGGGAACGACCGGATAGTTGGCCCGGCCCCACTCGCCGCGGACGGTGTGGATGTCGGAATGGCAGATGCCGGCGAACTTGATGTCGAACGCGACATCGTGCGGTCCGACGTCACGGCGTTCGATGGTGGTCTTGGTCAGCGGCGCGGTCGCGGAGGTGGCGGCGTAGGCGGCGACGGTCTGGGTCATCGGGTGCCTCCCGGGGCTCGGTACATAGGATGAATTATATAGACTATCAAAGCGTTTTCTTGGATCGATCCGACTCGATGTGGGTGTAACGCGGTTCACCCGGCGATTCAGTCCCGGCGTGCCGGGGGCGTTTCGCGGGCTACAGGCCCGGCGCGCACCGCCCGCGATTGAAGCCGAGCCGCTCGTAGCGGACCAGGCCGGCGATTTGGTACGGATCGTTGGCGATCAGCTCGTCGACCGCCGCAGGGTCGATGTCGGCGGTGATCAGCACCCCGCCCTGGCCGGACTCCTGGCGCCCGGACACCAGCAGCCGTCCGGCGTCGATCTCGCGCTGCAGCCACTCCAGGTGGGCCGGCCGGGTCTGGTCGACGACGTCGAGCGGCTGGGTGTAGGTCAGGGTCAGAACATGGAACATGGCGGGACCTTCCTCCGGTGCGTCAGTTGATCGGTGCCTCAGTTGATCGGAGCGTTGAGCCAGCGCAGGTCGTCGAGCATGCCCCGCGCGGCGACCAGCCCGGCGCCGCTGTGCCACACCTCGTTGTTGACGATGAACACCCGGTTGTCCCGGGCCGCGGACAGCTTGCGCCAGCTGTCGCTGTCGAGGATCTGTGGCGCGTGATCCTTGGCCGCGCGCGAGGAGAACGACACGTAGACGATGTCGCCGTCGGCGGCGGACAGGTCGGCGGTGGCCAACTGGCCGCCGCCCACCCCGATCTCGGTGTAGGGCGTGTCGCTGAATCGCTGATCGGCCGGACGGTCGACGCCGATGGCCGCCAGCACGGTGGCCGGGAAGTTGTCGGTCCCGAACACCCGCACCCCGTCCTCGGTCAGCTGCACGATCGAGGCCTGGAAGTGGGTGGCGTCGTTGGCGATCCCGGCCTGGGCGGCCTGTTCGGTGAACTCCCGGATCAACGCCTCGGCGGCGTCGGCCCGCCCGGTGGCAATCCCCACCGTGCGCAGCGTCTGCTGCCAGTCCGCGCCCGGGGATCCGGTGAACACCGTCGGGGCGATGGCGGCCAGGTCCGCGTAGGAGGCCCCGGGCTGCGCGGTTGAGCCGAGGATCAGGTCGGGGTGCTCCTCGGCGATGGCGGCGCGATCGGGATCCTCCCGGGGGCCCAGTTTCGGCAGGTCGTGCACCACCGTGCCCAGGTACGACGGCTGGTCGCCGCCGGGGCTGGCGGTGGCCGCGCCGACGATGCGCGACTGCAGGCCCAGGGCGCACAGGGCGTCGAGCTGGTCGACCGACATCGCGACGATGCGCTGCGGGTCGGCGGGCACGTCGACCTCGCCGCGATCGGTGCCGGAATCCACCCGGATGGAGTCGGCACCGCTGTCGGCGGCGGCGGGTTCGGCCGCGCAGGACTCGTCGGGCCGGCGCTGGTTGCCCAGCACGCCGGCACCCGCGACCTGAGTGGTGCTGGTGGCGATGCTGGTGGCGGGCGCGGCCGGGGCCGCGTCGTGATCCGCCGAGCAGCCGTTGGCCAGGGTCAGGACGACGGCTGAACAGGCCGCCACGGCGGCGATCGCGACGCCCGGTCGCACGGCTGGCAACTGCACGGCCCGACGTTAACACCCGGGTCGGGCACGGTGGTTCCCGAGCGAATCGTGGCGCCCGCCGGGATCGCATCCGGAGTTCTGCGGCAGTATTCTCGGCGGATCTACGACGCAATGTCGGACCCGCCCCGCCAGATGCCACGCGGGGGGTTAGGATCGAGACAGAAATCGCCCCGGGGAGGGTTGTTCTCCCCGCAGGTATGGATGTGTTTGGAGGAGCTCTTGACCGCCGAAGCGCCCCCTCGGGGAGAACTTGAGGCCACCCGTCCGTACAGGGAGCGGATCGGCCCCAAGGGCAATCTGCTCTACAAGATGATCACGACGACCGATCACAAGTTGATCGGCATCATGTACTGCATCGTGTGCTTCGCCTTCTTCTTCATCGGCGGCCTGATGGCGCTGCTGATGCGTACCGAGTTGGCGATGCCCGGCCTGCAGTTCCTGTCCAACGAGCAGTTCAACCAGCTGTTCACCATGCACGGCACGGCGATGCTGCTGTTCTACGCGACCCCGGTCGTGTTCGGCTTCGCCAACCTGGTGCTGCCGCTGCAGATCGGCGCCCCCGACGTGGCGTTCCCGCGGCTGAACGCGCTGTCGTTCTGGCTGTTCCTGTTCGGTGCGCTGATCGCGCTGGGTGGCTTCATCACCCCCGGTGGCGCCGCCGACTTCGGCTGGACCGCGTACACGCCGCTGAGCGACGCGATCCACTCGCCGGGCGCCGGCGCGGACCTGTGGATCTTCGGCCTGGCCGTCGGTGGTCTGGGCACCATCCTCGGTGGCGTCAACATGATCACCACCGTGGTCTGCATGCGCGCTCCGGGCATGACGATGTTCCGGATGCCGGTGTTCACCTGGAACATCCTGGTCACCTCGATCCTGGTGCTGCTGGTGTTCCCGATCCTGACCGCCGCGCTGCTGGCGCTGGTCGCCGACCGACACTTCGGCGCACACGTCTATGACCCAGCCAACGGCGGCGTCATCCTGTGGCAACACGTGTTCTGGTTCTTCGGACACCCAGAGGTGTACATCATCGCGCTGCCGTTCTTCGGCATCGTCAGCGAGATCTTCCCGGTGTTCTCCCGCAAGCCGATCTTCGGGTACACCACGCTGATCTACGCGACGCTGTCGATCGCCGCGCTGTCGGTGGCGGTGTGGGCGCACCACATGTTCGCCACCGGTGCGGTGCTGCTGCCGTTCTTCTCTTTCATGACCTTCCTGATCGCGGTGCCGACCGGTATCAAGTTCTTCAACTGGCTGGGCACCATGTGGAAGGGGCAGATGACCTTCGAGACACCAATGCTGTTCTCGCTGGGCTTCTTCTTCACCTTCCTGCTGGGTGGCCTGTCCGGCGTCATGCTGGCCAGCCCGCCGATCGACTTCCACGTCTCCGACACCTACTTCGTGGTGGCGCACTTCCACTACGTGCTGTTCGGCACCATCGTGTTCGCCACCTACGCCGGCGTGTACTTCTGGTTCCCGAAGATGACGGGCCGGATGCTCGACGAGCGGATGGGCAAGCTGCACTTCTGGCTGACCTTCATCGGCTTCCACACCACCTTCCTGGTGCAGCACTGGGTCGGTAACGAGGGCATGCCGCGCCGCTACGCCGACTACCTGGCCTCCGACGGCTTCACCGAGCTGAACGTCATCTCGACGGTGGGTTCGTTCATCCTCGGCCTGTCGGTGCTGCCGTTCGTGTGGAACGTGTTCAAGAGCTGGCGCTTCGGTGAGCTCGTCACGGTCGATGATCCGTGGGGCTACGGCAACTCGCTGGAGTGGGCGACCAGTTGCCCGCCGCCGCGGCACAACTTCACCGAGCTGCCGCGGATCCGGTCCGAGCGCCCCGCGTTCGAGCTGCACTACCCGCACATGGTGGAGCGGATGCGTGCCGAGGCGCACGTCGGCCGCGACCACACGCCCACGCACACCAGTTGATCGGGGTTTCGCCGGTCCACGGCGGTCGACGATGAGCGCACCGGACACCACGGTGCTGATCACCGTCACCGGCGTGGACCGCCCCGGTGTCACCTCGGCGCTGTTCGAGGCGCTGGCCGCGCTGGACGCGCAGCTGCTCAACGTCGAACAGGTCGTGATCAACGGCCAGCTGTCGCTCGGGGTGCTGATCAACGATCCCGGCCCCACCGGCCCCGGCTCGGCATTCCGGATCCGGGTGGAGGGCGCCGTTCACGGTGTCGGCCTGAACGTGACGATGGAGCGCAGCGACGGCATCCCGGTCGCGGCGCCCTCGACGCACTGCATCGTGGTGCTGGGCCGCCCGATCACCGCGACCGCGTTCGCCGTGCTGGCCCGCGAGATCGCCGCGCTGGGGGTCAACATCGACACCATCGGCGGGGTTTCGGACTATCCGGTGACCGGGCTGGAGCTGCGGGTGTCGGTGCCCGACGATGTCGATGAGGCGCTGCGCAGCACCCTGGCCCGGGTGGCGGCCGCCGAGAGCGTCGACGTCGCGGTCGAGCAGCACGGGCTGTCCCGTCGGGCCAAGCGGCTGATCGTGTTCGACGTCGACTCGACGCTGATTCAGGGCGAGGTCATCGAGATGCTGGCCGCCCGGGCCGGCGCCGAGGCCAAGGTCGCGGCGATCACCGAGGCCGCCATGCGCGGCGAACTGGACTTCGCCGAATCCCTGCGCGAGCGGGTCGCCACCCTGGCCGGGCTGCCGGTCGAGGTGCTCGACGAGGTGGCCGACGAGATCGAGCTGACCCCGGGTGCCCGGACCACGCTGCGCACGCTGCGCCGGCTGGGCTACCGCTGCGGGGTCGTTTCGGGCGGGTTTCGGGAAATCATCGACCCGCTGGCGCACGAGCTGGCGCTGGACTTCGTCGCGGCCAATGTGCTGGAGGTCGAGGACGGCAAGCTGACCGGCCGGGTGGTTGGCGAGATTGTCGACCGCCCGGGTAAGGCCAAGGCGCTGCGGGCGTTCGCCGCCGAGGTCGGGGTGCCGATGGAGCAGACGGTGGCCGTCGGCGACGGGGCCAACGACATCGACATGCTCGCCGCGGCGGGCCTCGGGGTGGCGTTCAACGCCAAGCCGGCGCTGCGGGAGGTCGCGGACGCGTCGTTGAGCCACCCCTACCTGGACACCGTGCTGTTCCTGCTCGGGGTGACCCGGGCGGAGATCGAGGCCGCTGACGCCAAGGACGGGACGTTCCGCCGAGTGGAGCTCCCGCCGGTCTGAGCGGAGCGAAGGCGGGGGCGAACAGCTCGGCGGTTGGTTCGAGCCGAGTGGAGCTCCCGCCGGTCTGAGCGGAGCGAAGGCGGGGGCGAACAGCTCGGCGGTTGGTTCGAGCCGAGTGGAGCTCCCGCCGGTCTGAGCGGAGCGAAGGCGGGGGCGAACAGCTCGGCGGTTGGTTCGAGCCGAGTGGAGCTCCCGCCGGTCTGAGCGGAGCGAAGGCGGTTGATTACGATGGCCTGGTGCCAGCTTCCGGCTCGGACTCGACCGACGACGCTCCCACGGATCCCGATCTGCTGATCGACTTCCGCAATCTCACGCTGCGCCGCGGCGGGCAGGTGCTGGTCGGTCCGATCAGCTGGCAGGTCGAGCTCGACGAGCGCTGGGTGGTGCTCGGGCCCAACGGTGCGGGCAAGACGTCGCTGCTGCGTATCGCGGCGGCCATGGAGCACCCGTCGACCGGGGTCGCCTACGTGCTGGGGGAGCGGCTGGGCCGCACCGACGCCGCCGAGCTGCGCTACCGGGTCGGACTGTCCAGCGCCGCACTGGCTCAGCGGGTACCCGACGATGAGGTGGTCCGGGATCTCGTCGTTTCGGCCGGGTACGCGGTGCTCGGCCGGTGGCGGGAGACCTACGACGAGGTCGACTACGCCCGGGCGATCGACATGCTGGAAAGCGTCGGCGCCGAGCACCTGGCGGACCGTCGTTTCGGCACCCTGTCGGAGGGGGAGCGCAAGCGGGTGTTGATCGCCCGCGCGCTGATGGCCGACCCGGAGCTGCTGCTGCTCGATGAGCCCGCCGCGGGCCTGGACCTCGGTGGCCGCGAGGAGCTGGTGGCCCGGCTCTCGGATCTGGCCGCGGACCCGGACGCGCCGGCGATGGTGCTGGTCACCCATCACGTCGAGGAGATCCCGCCGGGATTCACCCACGGCCTGCTGCTGGCCGAGGGCAAGCCGGTGGCCGCGGGGCTGCTCGGCGACGTGCTCACCGCGGAGAACCTGACCACGGCGTTCGGCCAGTCCATCGGCCTCGACGTCATCGACGGCCGTTACTTCGCGCGCCGGGTTCGTACCCGGGCCGCACACAGGAGGCAATAGTGACCAACGAATCGATGACGGGGCGGGGCCGATGACGACGGCCCCCGAGCCGTTGCCGGTCCGGCCGGCCGCGACGGTGATGCTGGTCCGCGACACCCCGGCCGGCATCAACGTGTTCCTGATGCGCCGGCACCGGGCGATGGAGTTCGCCGGCGGGGTGATCGTGTTCCCCGGCGGCGGGGTCGACGAGCGGGACGGCCGCCCCGGCATCGCCTGGCACGGCCCCGAGCCGACCTGGTGGGCCGAACGGTTCGGCATCGACGATGAGCTGGCGCGCGCCCTGGTGTGCGCCGCCGCCCGGGAGACCTTCGAGGAGTCCGGGGTGCTGTTCGCCGGGCCGGCCGACGATGCCGATCTGCTGGTCGACGACGCCGGGGTGTACGCCGACCAGCGCGCGGCGCTGGCGGCGGGCAGCCTGTCCTTCGGCGACTTCCTGCGCGACGAGCGACTGACCCTGCGCGCCGACCTGCTGCGGCCGTGGGCGAACTGGGTGACCCCGAAGGAGGAGCGCACCCGTCGCTACGACACCTACTTCTTCGTCGGCGCATTGCCGGCCGGCCAGCGCGCCGACGGGGAGAACACCGAATCCGATCGCGCTGACTGGGCCACCCCGGAGGCGGCCCTGGCGGACTTCGCCGCCAGCCGCAGCTTCCTGCTGCCGCCGACCTGGACACAGCTGGATTCGTTGGCCGGGCGCACCGTTGCCGAGGTGCTGGCGGTGCAGCGCCGGATCACCGCGGTGCAGCCGCATCTGACCCAGCGCAACGGCAACTGGGAGATCGAGTTCTTCGACAGCGACCGCTACAACGCCGCGCGCGCCGGGCGGGCTCCGTGACCCACGCCCGCCCGCACCATCCCCGCGAGTTCGTCAGCGTTCACACCGATCCGGGTACCCCGGGCGTCGGGGTGTTGCTGCTGTCCCGGCCACCGACCAATGCGTTGACCCGCCAGCTGTGCCGCGAGCTCACCGACGCCGCGCAGGAGGTGGACCGGCGCGATGACATCACCGTGGTGATCCTGTTCGGCGGACATGAAATGTTCTGCGCCGGCGACGACATGCCCGAGCTGCGGACCCTGGACGCCGCAGGCGCGGAGGTCGGGGCAGAGGTTCGGGCCCAGGCCATCGCGGCCGTCGCCGCGATCGGCAAGCCGACCGTCGCAGCGGTGACCGGTTACGCGCTGGGCGCGGGCCTGACGCTGGCGCTGGCCGCGGACTGGCGGGTGGCCGGCGACAACATCAAGGTCGGGGCCACCGAGGTCCTGGCCGGGCTGATCCCCGACGCCCCGGCGCTGGCCGCGCTGACCGAGGTTGTCGGCCGGGGTCAGGCCAAGGACCTGGTGTTCAGCGGACGATTCGTCGGCGCGGAGGAGGCCCTCGAGCTGGGACTGGTCGATGAGCTCGTCGCCCCCGACGGGGTGTACGACGCGGCACTGGCCCGGGCGCAGCGGTTCCTGGACGTCCCCGCGGCGGCGGTTGCGGCGGCCAAGGCGATCATCGACGGCCGCTGCGACCCGGCGGAGGCCAGTCGCCGCTATGCCGCGTTGCTGGCCGGACAGGATTCCAGTTCGAGCCCGGTCGTCGTTTAGGCTGGGCTCAATCCCCATACCCTGGCCATCCGCGGATGGCTGATCGACATTTAGGTTTCCCCATGACCAGCACGCACGAGTCGCCCGCCCCCAACCCGCACGCCACCGCGGAACAGGTCGAGGCGGCCAGGCACGACACCAAGCTCGCCCAGGTCCTCTATCACGACTGGGAGGCCGAGAGCTACGACGACAAGTGGTCGATCTCCTATGACCAGCGTTGCATCGACTACGCGCGTGGCCGCTTCGACGCCATCGTCCCCGACGAGGTGCAGCGCGAGCTGCCCTATGACCGGGCCCTGGAGCTGGGCTGCGGCACCGGCTTTTTCCTGCTGAACCTGATCCAGGCCGGGGTGGCCCGCCGCGGGTCGGTCACCGATCTGTCGCCGGGCATGGTGAAGGTGGCGACCCGCAACGGGCAGGGCCTGGGCCTGGACATCGACGGCCGGGTCGCCGACGCCGAGGGCATCCCGTATGAGGACAACACCTTCGACCTGGTCGTCGGGCACGCGGTGCTGCACCACATTCCCGACGTCGAGCTGTCGCTGCGCGAGGTGGTTCGGGTGCTCAAGCCGGGTGGCCGGTTCATCTTCGCCGGTGAGCCCACCACGGTCGGCAACGCCTATGCCCGCCGGCTCGCGGACCTGACCTGGAAATCGACGGTGGCGGCGATGAAGTTGCCGGGCCTGGCCAGCTGGCGACGTTCGCAGGCCGAGCTTGACGAGAACTCCCGCGCCGCGGCGCTGGAATGGATCGTCGACCTGCACACCTTCGACCCCGCCGAGCTGGAGCAGATGGCCCGCAACGCGGGTGCGGTGCAGGTCGCGACCGCCAGCGAGGAGTTCACCGCCGCCATGCTGGGCTGGCCGGTGCGGACCTTCGAATCGACCGTGCCGCCCGGCAAGCTGGGCTGGGGCTGGGCGAAATTCGCCTTCGGCAGCTGGACCACGCTGAGCTGGGTCGACGCCAACGTGTGGCGCCGGGTGGTGCCCAAGGGCTGGTTCTACAACGTAATGGTGACCGGCACCAAACCGCAGGACGGGCCGACCCCGGCCACCCCCGTGGCCGGGGACAGCGCCGTGACCGGCACCAAACCGCAGGACGGGCCGACCCCGGCCACCCCCGTGGCCGGGGACAGCGCCGTGACCGGCACCAAACCGCAGGACGGGCCGAAGCCGGCCACCCCCGTGGCCGGGGACAGCGCCGTGACCGGCACGAAGCCGGCCGACGGAGCGACGCCGTCCTGAACTTCACGGTCTCCGACGTCGGCTATCTGACATCGGAGGCCGGGGTCGCGGCGCTGGCCGAGGTGGCCGAGGCGCCGCTGACCGACCGGGTCGCCGAAATCGGTGCGCTGCGCGCCCGGTACGGCGAGCGGACCGGGGTCCTGGTGGAAACCACCCTGCTGCGCCGCCGGGCCGTGGCGAAGCTGCCCGGAACCGGCGACTGGTTGTTCACCGACGAGGCGTTGCAGCAGGCCACCGCCGCACCGGTGGCCGCGCATCGGGCGGCCCGGCTGGCCGGGCGCGCGGTCCACGACGCCACCTGCTCGATCGGCACCGAGGTCGCCGCGTTGGCCCCGGTGGCGTCGGGACTGATCGGCAGCGATCTCGACGAGGTGCGGCTGGCGATGGCCCGGCACAACCTCGGGGCGGCCGCGCTGTGGTGCCGCGCCGACGCGCTGCATCCGATCACCGGTGACACCGTCGTCGTCATCGATCCGGCGCGGCGCAGCGGCGGCCGGCGCCGCTTCGACCCGGCGGCCTACCTGCCGCCGCTGGACGGCGTGCTCGAGGTGTACGCCGGCCGCGATCTGGCGGTGAAATGTGCGCCCGGCATCGACTTTGCCGGGCTGGCCGAGCTGGGGTTCGCCGGGGAGATCGAGGTGACGTCCTGGTCGGGCTCGGTGCGTGAGGCGTGCCTGTGGTCGCCGGGGCTGGCCGAGCCGGGGGTGCGCCGGCGGGCGTCGGTACTGGACCGCGCCGAGACCCTCACCGACGCCGAGCCCGACGATTGTCCGGTTGCCCCGGCGGGGCGCTGGATCGTCGACCCCGACGGCGCGGTGGTGCGGGCCGGGCTGGTCCGCCAGTACGCCGCGCGACACGGTCTGTGGCAGCTGGACCCGCAGATCGCCTACCTGTCCGGTGACGCGCTGCCCGCCGGGGTGCGCGGCTTCGAGGTGCTCGACGAGTTGCCGTACAGCGAACGGCGGCTGAAGGCGGCCCTGGCTGCGCGAGACTGCGGTCCGCTGGAGATCCTGGTGCGCGGTCTGGACATCGACCCCGACGCGCTGCGCCGTCGGCTCAAGCCGCGGGGCGCCCGGGCGCTGACGGTGGTGCTCACCCGGATCGGTGCGGGTGCCGCGGCGCGGGCGACGGCCTTCATCTGCCTGGCCACACCGCCGGTCAGCTGAGGGCGGTTGCCGGCACCTTGTCCTTGCCGGTCTTCGGGTCGTAGTTCTCCCAGAATTTCGCGTTTCGGATGCCCAGCGCGATCGGGTCGAACATCGGATCCAGGCCGGCCTTCTTCTGCCGTTCGAAGTCGCGCAGCGCCTTGAACGCGGGCTGCTGCAGGATCATGATGCCGACGATGTTCAGCCAGGCCATCAGCCCGACGCCGACATCGCCGAGGGTCCACGCTTCGGCGGCGGTGGAGACCGCCCCGCTCATCACCGACACCAGGATCAGTGCCTGCAGCACCATGGTCAGGTTCGACCCGACGGTGCCGCGGATCAGCGGGACGCTGACGGTCGCGAACCGGCCGATCAGGAACCGCAGGTTGGTCTCGGCCATGTAGTAGTAGGCGATGATCGTGGTCACGCAGAAGAACGCCAGTGAAACGGCGATGAAGCTGGCGCCCGCGCCGGACCACAGGGTGTCGAACCCGATCTGCGCGTAGGCCGGGCCGACCTCCACCACGCTGGACGGCAACGCCCCGCCCGAGGCGATCACCGCCCCCGTCGCGCTCTCACCCTCGAAGACGCGGTAGGCGCCGGTGGACAGGATCAGGAACCCGGTCGCCGAGCAGATGAACAGGGTGTCGACGTACACCGCGAAGGCCTGCACCAGGCCCTGCTTGGCCGGGTGGGACACCTCGGCGGCCGCGGCGGCGTGCGGTCCGGTGCCCTGGCCCGCCTCGTTGGAGTAGATGCCGCGCTTGACGCCCCACATGATCGCCGAGCCGACGATCGCGCCGAACGCGGCGTCGGCGCCGAAGGCGCTGGCGAACACCATCTTGACCACTCCGGGCAGCGCCGAGGCGTTGGCCATCACGATGATCAGGGCCAGCACGATGTAGAGCACCGCCATGAACGGCACCACGATCGAGGCGAAGGTGGCGATGCGCTTGACGCCGCCGATGATGATGAAGGCCAGCAGGATCACCGTGCCCACCCCGACCCACCAGGTCGACATGCCCCAGGCGTTCTCCATCGCCACGGCCATCGAGTTCGACTGCACGCTGGGCAAAAGCAGCCCGCAGGCCAGCACGGTCACCAACGCGAACACGGCGCCGTACACCTTGAACAGCGGCGCGACGCGGGTGTGGCCCAGGCCCCGGCTCAGGTAGTAGGCCGGGCCGCCGCGGTACTCGTAGGTGAGGCGGTCCCGGACCTTGTAGATCTGGCCGAGGGTGCACTCCACGAACGACGTGGAGGCCCCGAGGAACGCCACCGCCCACATCCAGAACATCGCGCCCGGGCCGCCGAACGCGATGGCGGTGGCCACCCCGGCGATGTTGCCGGTGCCGACCCGCCCGGCCAGCGACATGGTCAGGGCCTGGAACGACGACACCCCCGACGGCGACTTCTCGCCCTTGAGCATCAGCCGCAGCATCTCCGGGACCTGACGCACCTGCACGAACCGCGACCGGATGGAGAAGTACACCCCGGCGCCCAGACACAGGAAGATCAGCGCGTTGCTCCAGATGTATCCGTTGAGGGTGTTGAGAAATTCGGTCACCGGTGCCGGCCTCCAGCTGTGTGGCATAGGGATGTGCCGATTGATCCTCGCAGGGTGCCGTTGGCGATGTGTGTCGAACCGGCGACCGGATGCCGGTTGGCCCGCGCCGGGATTGCCGGGCTTGCCCGCTGCGTCGCCCTGAACTGCAAGTTTTCGCCCCGGCGGGCCGTCATCGGTATTGTCTGACCAATGCGCACCTCGATTCCGGCCGCCGTTTCCTCGACGCTGGCGGCCGCCGCCCTGGCCGCCACCGCCGGTCTGGGTACCGCCTCGGCGGCCCCGCCGAAGTGCAGCGACATCGACGGCGTGCAGGTCGGCAACACCTGTGAGGTCAAGATCAGCGACCCGGGTTACTCCGTCGACATCACCTTCCCGGCGTTGTACCCGAACCAGCGCCCGCTGCTGGACTACGTCAAGCAGACCCGCGACGGGTTCCTGAACCTGGCCCGCAACTCCGACGCCCGGGTCTCGCCGTACGTGCTGGAGACCAAGGCAACCGAGTACAACTCGGCGGTGCCGCCGCGGGGCACCCAGACGGTGGTGCTGGAGAGCTACGAATGGGTCGGCGGGGCGCATCCCACGACGTTCTACAAGGCGTTCAACTGGGACCAGGGCTACCGCAAGGCGATCACCATCGACACCCTGTTCCGGGAGGACACCGACCCGTTCCCGGTGATCCTGCCGCTGGTGCGGGCGAGCATCGCCGAACAGTTCGGTGACGCCGTCGTCGTCCACGACGACGCGGGCCTGGATCCACGGATCTACCAGAACTTCGCCATCACCAACGACACGCTGATCTTCTTCTTCGATCGCGGGGCGCTGCTGCCCGAGGCGGCCGGCAACTTTTCGGTCGCCATCCCGCGCAGCGCCGTCGACGCGATGCTGGCCTGACGGCGAGGCTCGCGCGCCGCGGCCCGAAACCGCCCGGTCAGTCGGCCCGGAAGCCGTAGACCTGGCCGGCGCTGGTCGCCGCGATCACCGAGCGGTCGCTGCCGAGTGACACCCCGACCGGGAAGCCGGCGGCACGCTCCAGTGGATAGCTGTTGACGGTGCTGCCGTCGCGCGTATCGAACACCAGCAGGGCCATCCCGTCGCCGTCGGCGGCCACGGTGTAGGCCAACTCGGGGCCGGCCTGGCTGGCGGTGGTCAGCGGGTTCACCTCGGTGCGCCGCCACAGTTCGGTGGCGCGGTCACCCTCGTCGCGCAGCGCCACCAGCGCGGTCTTCGGGCCGCCGCCGACGATCAGGGTGCCGTCCGGTGCGACCGTCGGCGGGGTCTGGGCCAGGAACTTCAGCGGCGACGACCATTTCACCGCGCCGGTCTCGGCGTCCAGCGCCCACAGCTTGCGGTCGCGGCCGTTGACGTAGACGGTGCGGCCGTCGGCCGACAGCGCCGGGGCGGCCAGCACTCCGGCGGCGACGGCGTCGCTGGTCCATTCCCGGCTGACCAGCGGAGAGTTTCCGGGCCGGTACCGAAGCCCGACCAGGGTGGCGGCCTCGGCGCCGGGCTGCCAGATGCTCAGCACGATCGCGTTCGACTTCGGCGAGAACGCCGGGGCGGCGGCCACCGGGCATTCGGCGCGCGCCGGCGCGCAGTCGGCCAGGCCCCGCTCGGAGTCGGTGGGGTCCAGCCCGGACACCAGGTCCAGCGGGGTGCCCTCGACGGTGCCGCGGTGGGCGTTGAAGACCAGCACCTGGCCCAGGTGGGTGACCACCAGCAGTTGACCGTCGGCCAGCAGGCGCGGGGTCTGCGGCATCCCGATCACCGGCTGGCGCCAGCGGATCCACTGGGTCGGCGGGAACGACACGATCGCCCCCGGCTGGCCGATGTAGAGGTTGTCGAAGCCGTCCATCAGCGGTCCGGCGAAACCGCCGCCCGGCCACAGCCGGGTGCACCAGCGCTGCCGGGCGTTGTTGTCGATCTCCCACACCATCAGCGAGCAGCCGGTCTCGGTCTGGGCGTTGAGCGCCAGGTAGTTGTTGGTGCCCAGCGCGACGCCGGCGCCCAGGGTGCCCTTGACCGACCGGGTCCAGTCCGCGGTCAGCTCGCGGGCCCCGGCGCGGTCGGTGTAGCTGCTGTTGGCGGCGTCGGCATAGGGCGCCGACCAGCCCAGCGACGGGGCGGCCTCGACCCAGTGGTCGGTGTTCGTGCAGCCCGCGGCGGCAAGCACCGACAGCGTGCCGGCCAACGCGGCCAATCGCCGAAGCACCAGTCTCGTCCCCTTACTCAGCACGGCGTGATCGCCTGATTTCGCCAGCGTCACGAGACTAACGCGTCGCCGCCGCGGCCTCGTGGCGGCGGTGCGGGCAGCGCCGGATAGGCTTTTGCGCCATGACGACGATGTGGGGCGCCCCGATCCACAAGCGGTGGCGGGGCCAGCGGTTGCGCGATCCGCGCCAGGCCAGGTTCCTGACCCGCGAATCGCTGCAGTGGGTGCTCAACAATCGCGCTTACACGCCGTGGTACCTGGTCCGCTACTGGCGGCTGCTGAAGTTCAAGCTGGCCAATCCGCACATCATCACCCGGGGCATGGTGTTCCTGGGCAAGGGCGTGGAGATCCAGTCGACCCCGGAACTGTCGCAGATGGAGATCGGTCGCTGGGTCCACATCGGGGACAAGAACACCATCCGCTGCCACGAGGGCTCGCTGCGCATCGGCGACAAGGTGGTCTTCGGCCGCGACAACGTCATCAACACCTACATCGACATCGAGTTCGGTGACTCGGTGCTGATGGCCGACTGGTGCTACATCTGCGACTTCGACCACAAGATGGACAGCATCGAGTTGCCGATCAAGGACCAGGGCATCATCAAGGGCCCGGTCCGGATCGGGCCGGACACCTGGATCGCGGCGAAGGTGACGGTGCTTCGCAACACCCGGATCGGGCGCGGTTGCGTGCTTGGCGCGCACGCCGTGGTCAAGGGCGACATCCCGGACTTCTCGATCGCGGTCGGCGCGCCGGCCAAGGCCGTCAAGAACCGGCTGACCGACTGGGAGGCCACCGCGGCCGAGCGGGCCGCCTACCAGGCCGCGCTGGCCGACATCGAGCGCAAGAAGAAGACCCTCAAGTAGCGCCGGACGCCTCAGCCGTAGTCGGGCAGCGGGCGTTCGACGATCATCCGGCGCGGCTGCGGGTTGCGCTCGCCGCGCTTGGCCGACAGGTACACCTCGGCGGTGTGTTCGGCGACGGTGTGCCAGGCGAAGTCCGACGTCAGGCGCTCGCGGGCGGCCAGCGCGCGGCGTTGCGCGGCGGCCGGGTCATCGAGGGCGCGGCGGACCGCGTCGGCCAGTGCGGCCACGTCGCGCGGCGGGAAGGACACCCCGGTCTGCCCGTCGATGACGGCCTCGCCGAGGCCGCCGACGTTCGAGGTGACCAGCGGAGTGCCGGTGGCGGCGGCCTCCAGCGCGACGATGCCGAACGGTTCGTAGTGACTGGGCAGCACCGCGGCGTCGGCGCGCCGCAGCAGATCGAGCAGTTGCCGATGGTCAACGCGGCCAATGAATTTCGTCGCCTTGAGCACCTTGTGCCTGCGGGCCTGGGCGGTCAGGAAATCCTGCTGGGTGCCATCACCGGCGATGGTCAGGGTGGTACCCGGGTGGGTGCGACGGATCCGGGGTAGCGCGGCGATCAGGTCGTGCACCCCCTTCTCGTATTCCAGCCGGCCGAAGAACAGCAGTTCGGCGGGCCCGTCGTGCGGCTCGCGTTCGGCGAACGGCCAACCGGCGGTGTCGATTCCGTTCGGGATGACGTTGATCTCGGACAGTCCGGGCCCGAACAGCCGGCTGAGCTCCTCGCGCATCGAGGTCGAGCAGGTGATCAGCGAATCGGAGTCGTGCACCAGCCAGGACTCCTGCGCGTGCACCTGGCGGCTGACCCGCCCGGACACCCAGCCGGAGTGCCGGCCGGCCTCGGTGGCGTGGATGGTGGAAACCAGTGGCACATCGAAGAATTCGGCCAGCGCAATGGACGGGTGGGCGACCAGCCAGTCGTGCGCGTGCACCACGTCGGGGCGCCAGTCGCCGAGCGCCAGGCCGGCGCGGATCATCGAGTGCCCCATCGCCAGCACCCAGGCCATCATGTCGGTGCCGAAGCCGAATTCGTGCGGGTCCTGGGCGGCCGCGACGACCCGCACGCCTTCGTGGACCTCATCGGTGCTCGGGTGGCTGCTCGGGTCGGTGTCCGACGGGCGCCGCGACAGCACGACGACGTCGTGGCCGGCGGCCGCCAGTTCGATGGCCAGGTGGTGGACGTGGCGGCCCAGCCCGCCGATGACCACCGGCGGGTATTCCCAGGAGACGAGCAGAACCTTCATCGCGACAACAACCTCAGCATGGTGGCGGTAACCGCCGGGCGTCCAGGGCGCCGAACAGGCCGTCGGCGCGGCTCCATCCGGCGGCGAGCCGCTCGGCGACCTCCCGTCGACCCGAGGCGAGCGCCCCGGCGATCTCCCGGGTGGCGTGGGCGTGCAGGTGCGCCCGGTACCGGGCGTAGTCGGCCGCGGAATCCTTGCTGACCATGAACGGCCAGTCCGAGGACAGCGTCAGCAGCGTCTCGCGCAGGATCTGGTCGGCGACCGGGTCGCGGGGGATCGGGGCGCCCAGCGGCACCGCGCTGCGGGCCTGCTCCATGGCCTTGTCCACCGCCGACAGCGCGGTGTCGGCGACCTCGGCGTTGAGGACGACCAGGTCGGCGACCTGCTCGCCGGACCACACCTGCCAGTCCTTGCCGGACCCCCACGAACTCGGCGGCAGTTCCACCGGTGTACCGACGTAGCCGGCGGCCCGCGCGTCGGCCAGGGTGCCGACCTGCACCCCGGCGGCCGGCAGCGCCCGCAGCACCCGCTCCAGCCAGATCGGACCCTCGTACCACCAGTGCCCGAACAGTTCGGTGTCGAAGGCGGCCACCACGTGCGCGGGCCGGCCGATCCGCTCGGATTCGGCGGTCAGCCGGCGCCGGACCATGTCGACGAAATCGGCGACGTGGGTGTCGACGGCGGCGTCGGCGCGCTCCGGGTCATACGGCGCCTTGTCCTCGGAGGGCACGTTGCGCCCGGTCACCCGGGCCGGCTTGAGCCCGGTGCCGTGGTGATAGGTGTGGAAATCGCGGTAGGCGGCGTGCCCGGGATAGCCGGACTTCGGCGACCAGACCCGGTAGCTGACCTGCAGGTCGCGGCCGAAGGCCACCACGTCGGTGTCGCCGACGGGGCGACCGAGCGCGGTGTCGCCGTGCAGCGACGGGCCGTCGACCATGAAGTGCCCGACCCCGGCGGCGGCGTAGCCGCGCTCCATGCCGGGGGCGTAGGCGCATTCCGGCGCCCAGATGCCGGTGGGGGTGTGGCCGAACCGGGCGCCGGCGTCGGCGAGGCCCTCGCGCAGCGCGAAGTCGCGCAGCCGCGGATTGAGCAGCGGCTGGAACGGGTGCGCCAGCGGGCCGCCGAGCAACTCGACGGTGCCCGCGTCGACCAGCGCGCGCAGCAGCGGGCTGCCGCCGTGTCGCCACAGCGCGGCGAATTCGTCGAGTTCGGTTTGCGCCTCGGCGTATTCGCGGGCGCCGAAGGCGCGGATCGCCTCGGGTGCGCTGGCGGTGCCTGGGGCGGCGTCGCCGTCGCGGGTGCCTGCGGCCTCGGCGGCGCGCAGCCGCCAGTTGGTCAGCCAGTGCTCCATGCCGTCGAGGCAGTACGGGTCGTCGAGCTGGGCGGCCACCACCGGGGTGATGCCCAGGGTGATCAGGTTGCGGCGGTCCTCGGCGGCCAGCCGGCGCAGCACCCGCACCAGCGGCAGATAGCACGCCGACCAGGACTGATAGAGCCATTCCTCGCCGACCGGCCAGCGGCCGTGGTGGGCCAGCCAGGGCAGGTGGGTGTGCAGCACCAGGGTGAACATGCCCGGCACCGGGGTCCCCGAGGTCGCCGAGCGGGTGGAAACGGTCATCGCCGCACCGCGATCGCGAGCAGGTCCAGGCTGGTGTCGATGTCCGGGCCGGTGCCATCGTCGGGCAGCAGGTCGAAGTCGTCGGCGGTCAGCGCGGCGACGTCGGCGAGCAGCTCGTCGGGCCACGGCTCGTCGGCCAGCGCGCGGCGGATCTGGGCGTCGATGATCGAGCCGTCCCACTTGGCGTCCAGCTCGCGCAGCCGGGCGCCGTGATAGACGCCGTTCATCGACTCGATCTCGAATCCGCCGTCGGTCAGCAGTTCGGTCAGCTCGGCGGCGGACAGCTCGCGGGTGTGGAACGGGTTGACCGGGGTGTCGCTGTCGGGGGTGAAGGTGATCCGGTTGGGGGTGGACATCAGCAGCAGGCCACCCGGACGCAGCACCCGGGCGCACTCGGCGACGAACTGTGACTGATCCCACAGGTGCTCGATGACCTGGAAGTTGACCACCGCGTCGACCGAGGCGTCCGGCAGCGGCAGCGCGGCGAGATTGCCCTGCCGGACCTGCACCCGCGGGTAGCGGGCCCGGGCGTGCGCGACCGCCGATTCGTCGTAGTCCACGCCGATCACGGTGGTCGCGACGCCGGCCAACAGGTCGGCGCCGTAGCCCTCGCCGAACCCGGCTTCGAGCACCTGGCGACCGGCGCAGCGGTCGGCAAGCCGCAGGTAGGCGACCTCGTGACGGCGGAACCAGTAGTTCTCGACGTCGAGTCCGGGCACCGTGCGCTCGCCGGTCAGCGGCAGCGCGGCGGCGCTGTCGCGGTCTCCAGGTTCGGCGACGGGATCGCCGGTTACGAATGCACTCATTAATGGCAGGCTAACCCGCGCGGTCCGTTGCTAGCACGTCCGAGGGGTACGGGCGGTCGGAACCGGCTGGGCCACCCGCTATTGTGGACAGGCGGACCACCATAAGTTACCGCTCGGTAACATTGCGCGGTGGTGCGAACCATGGCCGTTGCCAATGTCCTTCGGGGTCGCCGAGTGCGGTCGCGAAGGCCCGTCGAGGAGGACGAACCGGAGCATGACGAACATCGTGGTCCTGATCAAACAGGTCCCGGACACCGGATCGGAGCGCAAGCTCTCCGATGGCGATTTCACGCTCGATCGTGAAGCCGCCGACTCGGTGCTCTGCGAGATCAATGAGCGCGCCGTCGAGGAAGCGCTGCAGATCAAGGAGAGGAACGCCGACGACACCGTCGTCACCGTGCTGACCGTCGGCCCGGAAAAGGCCACCGAGGCGATCCGCAAGGCGCTGTCGATGGGCGCGGACAAGGCCGTCCACGTCAAGGACGACGCCATCCACGGCTCCGACATCCTGCAGACCGCGTGGGTGCTGGCCCGCGCGCTGGGGCAGATCGAGGGCGCCGAGCTGGTCATCACCGGTAACGCGTCCTCCGACGGTGCCGGCGGCGCCGTGCCGGCCATCGTGGCCGAGTACCTGGGCCTGCCGCAGCTGACCCACGTCCGCAAGCTGGCCGTCGACGGCGACACCGTCACCGCCGAGCGGGAGACCGACGACGGCGTGTTCGGCCTGTCGGCCACCCTGCCCGCCATCGTGAGCGTCGGCGAGAAGATCAACGAGCCGCGCTTCCCCTCCTTCAAGGGCATCATGGCCGCCAAGAAGAAGGAAGTTGTCGAGCTGAGCCTGGCCGATCTGGGCGTCGAGGCCGACGAGGTCGGCCTGGCCAACGCCGGTTCCTCGGTGGTGTCGTCGACCCCGAAGCCACCGAAGGCTGCCGGCGAGAAGATCGCCGACGAGGGCGAGGGCGGCACCAAGATCGCCGAGTACCTGGTCGCCCAGAAGCTCATCTAAGACCTCTTTCACACCGAGACGAAGGCTGAAAATTCATGGCTGAAGTACTTGTGCTCGTCGAGCACGCCGATGGTGCACTGAAGAAGGTCACCAGCGAGCTCATCACCGCGGCCCGCCGACTGGGCGAGCCGTCTGCGGTCGTGGTGGGTGTCCCCGGCGCCGCCGCCCCGCTGGTCGACGGCCTCAAGGCCGCCGGCGCCGCGAAGATCTATGTCGCCGAGTCCGACGACGTGGCCAACTTCCTGGTCACCCCCTACGTGGACGTGCTGGCCGCCCTGGTCGAGTCCGCCACCCCGGCCGGCGTGCTGCTCGCGGCCACCGCCGACGGCAAGGAGACCGCCGGCCGGTTGGCCGCGCGGATCGGCTCCGGGCTGCTGGTCGACGTCGTCGACATCAACTCCGAGGGCGTTGGCGTGCACTCCATCTTCGGTGGTGCGTTCGTGGTGGAGGCCAAGGTCAACACCGACACCCCGATCTACACGGTGCGCCCGGGCGGCCTGGAGGCCGAAGAGGTCGCCGGAGCCGGCGAGCAGGTCACCGTCGAGGTGCCCGCGCAGGCCGAGAACGCCACCAAGATCACCTCGCGGGAGCCGGCCGTCGCCGGTGACCGTCCGGAGCTGACCGAGGCGTCGGTCGTCGTGGCCGGCGGCCGCGGGGTGGGCTCGGCGGAGAAGTTCTCCGTGGTCGAGGAGCTCGCCGACTCGCTCGGCGCCGCCGTCGGTGCCTCGCGTGCCGCGGTGGACTCCGGGTACTACCCGGGTCAGTTCCAGATCGGCCAGACCGGCAAGACCGTCGCCCCGCAGCTGTACATCGCTCTGGGCATCTCCGGTGCCATCCAGCACCGGGCCGGCATGCAGACCTCGAAGACCATCGTCGCGGTCAACAAGGACGAAGAGGCGCCGATCTTCGAGATCGCCGACCTGGGCATCGTGGGCGACCTGTTCAACGTCGCTCCGCAGCTCACCGAGGCCGTCAAGGCTCGCAAGGGCTGATCACGCTCGCAAAGAAACCCCGGCGCGCCCTCGGCGTGCCGGGGTTTTTGCGTGCCGGGGGGAGAAATCGTCACCTGATGCTCAACAACCCGTCACACGGCGCTTGCCCGCGGGCCGCGCGGCCCGGCCAACCTGACGGGCATGAGCACCGCTTCCGTACTCATTCCCGCCCCACGCATTCCCGTCCCACGCATTCCCGTCCCACGCATTCCCGTCCCACGCATTCCCGTCCCACTCATTCCTGCCACTGAAGCCGCCGCCGGCACCGCCGGCCCGACCCCGCGCTACTCGCTGCTGCTGTCGAGGGACCCGGAGCTGATCGACGCCGCCCAGCGGCTGCGCCATCGGGTGTTCAGCACCGAACCGGGCTTCGCCCCGCCGGCCGCGGCGGACGGCCGCGACGCCGACGAGTTCGACGAGCACTGCGACCACCTACTGGTCCGCGACGACGGCAGCGACGAGATCGTCGGCTGCTACCGGATGCTGCCGCCCCCGGGCGCCATCGCCGCCGGCGGTCTGTACAGCGCCACCGAGTTCGATCTGCGCGCCTGGGACCCGCTGCGGCCCTCGCTGGTCGAGATGGGCCGGGCGGTGGTGCGCGCCGATCACCGCAACGGCGCGGTGGTGCTGCTGATGTGGACCGGCATCCTGGCCTACCTGGACCGGTCCGGTTACGACCTGGTGGCCGGCTGTGTGTCGGTCCCGATCCACGGCGAGGGCGCCCCGGGCGGCCAGGTCCGCGGGGTCCGCGACTTCGTCGCCCGCCGGCACGCCGCACCCGCCGAACTGACCGTCGTGCCGCACCGGCCGGTGCGGCTGGACGGCCGCGGGCTCGACGACCTGCCCGCGCCGGCCCGGCCCACCATCCCGCCGCTGATGCGCGGCTACCTGCGGCTGGGCGCACAGGTCTGCGGCGAACCGGCGCACGACCCGGAGTTCGGCGTCGCCGACTTCCCGGCGCTGCTGGACAAGCGCCGGGCCGATGTGCGCTACCTGAACCGGCTGCGCTCGGCCGGCTCCGCGGCGCCGGCCAGCCGATGAACGCCAACCCGTGGCTGCCCCGGGCCTGCTGCGACGAGCACTGCCTGGCCGCAGGCACCGACCCGATCGGGCATCGGCTGGCGGTCGCCTGGCGGCAGGCCCGCCGGGCGGCGGCGCTGGCCGTGCTGGTCCCCGGGCTGCCGATGCTGGCCCTGGCGGGGCTGCTTGGCCCGGCCGGCCCGGCACTGCGGCGCGGCTACTGCCGGCTGGTGCTGGCCGCGCTGGGGGTGCGAGTCCGGGTCACCGGCGGCCCGGTGCGCAACCTGAGCGGCGTGTTGATCGCCAGCAACCACGTCTCCTGGGCCGACGTGTTCGTGGTCGGGGCGGTCGCGCCCGGCACCTTCGTCGCCAAGGCCGAGATGGTCGGCTGGCCGGCCCTGGGCCGGCTGGCCCGCTGGCTGCAGGTCATCCCGATCGAGCGGGGCAACCTGCGCCGGCTGCCCGCGGTCGTCGGCGTCGTCGCCGAGCGGTTGCGCGCCGGCAAGACCGTGGTGGCCTTCCCGGAGGGCACCACCTGGTGCGGGCTGGCGCACGGCCGGTTCGCCCCCGCGCTGTTCCAGGCGGCCATCGACGCCGGCCGCCCGGTGCAGCCGCTGCGGGTCAGCTACCGACAGCGCGACGGTCGGCCGTCCACCGCGGCGGCCTACATCGGCGAGGACACCCTTGGCGCGTCGCTGCGCCGGCTGCTGACCGCCCGTCGCACCGTGGTGCGGGTGCACGTCGGGCCCCTACAACTGCCCGGCGGCGACCGGCGAGCACTGGCGGCCCGGACCCAGGCGCAGGTCCTGGGCGCGGTGAGCGTGCGCGCGCACCGGCCGGCCGCGCGCCGGCAGGTCCGGTTGGCCGCCTGACGGCATCGGGGCGCGGATCCGCGCTGCCGGTATCCTTGACAGGCCATGACCCCCGCCCCTCCGGTGTATCTCGACCACGCCGCCACCACCCCGATGTACCCGAGCGCCATCGAGGCGATGACGGGCCTGCTGGGCACCGTCGGCAACGCCTCGTCGCTGCACAGCGCGGGCCGGGCCGCTCGGCGCCGGATGGAGGAGTCCCGGGAGACCATCGCCGGGGCGCTCGGCTGCCGGCCCTCCGAGGTGATCTTCACCGCCGGCGGTACCGAGAGTGACAACCTGGCCGTCAAGGGCATCTTCTGGGCGCGCACCGCCGCCGATCCGGCGCGGCGCCGCATCATCACCACCGCGGTCGAGCACCACGCCGTGCTCGACGCGGTGCAATGGCTCACCGAGCAGCAGGGCGCCACCCTGACCGTGCTGCCGACCGAACCGGACGGGTCGGTCAGCCCGGCCGCGCTGCGCGCGGCGCTGAGTCGGCACGACGACGTCGCCCTGGTCACCGCGATGTGGGCCAACAACGAGGTCGGCACCCTGCTGCCGGTCACCGAGCTGGCCGCCGTCGCCGCCGAGTTCGGCGTGCCGATGCACAGCGACGCCGTCCAGGCCGTCGGCCAGGTGCCGGTGGACTTTGCCGCCAGCGGACTGGCCGCGGCCAGCGTCACCGGGCACAAGTTCGGCGGCCCGGTAGGCACCGGCGTGCTGCTGCTGCGCCGCGACACCGCGTGCATGCCGCTGACCCACGGCGGTGGGCAGGAGCGCGACGTGCGGTCGGGCACCCCGGACGTCGCCGGCGCGGTGGGCCTGGCCGAGGCCGCCCGGATCGCCGTCGGCGCGCTGGAACGCAACGCCGACCGGCTGACCGGGCTGCGGGACCGGCTTATCGACGGCGTGCTGGCCGGCATCGACGACGTGACGCTCAACGGGTCGCGGGAGTACCGGCTGCCCGGCAATGCGCACTTCACCTTCGGCGGCTGCGAGGGTGACTCGCTGCTGATGCTGCTGGATGCCAACGGAATCGAATGCTCCACCGGTTCGGCCTGCACGGCCGGGGTGGCGCAGCCCTCGCACGTGCTGCTGGCCATGGGCCGCACCCGGCAAAGTGCGCGCGGGTCGATCCGGCTGACCCTGGGGCACACCAGTACCGAGGCCGACATCGACGCGGCGCTGCAGGTGCTGCCCGCGGTCGTCGAGCGGGCCCGGCAGGCCGCGCTGGCCAGCACCGGGATGTGGTGAGCATGCGGGTACTGGTTGCGATGAGCGGTGGGGTGGACTCGTCGGTCGCCGCCGCCCGAATGGTCGATGCCGGCCACGACGTGGTCGGGGTGCATCTGGCGCTGTCCAGCGCGCCGGGCACGCTGCGGACCGGGTCGCGCGGCTGCTGCTCCAGGGAGGACGCCGGTGATGCCCGACGGGTCGCCGACGTGCTCGGAATCCCCTTCTACGTCTGGGATTTCGCCGATCAGTTCAAGGCCGAGGTGATCGACGACTTCGTCGACGCGTACGCCCGCGGGGAAACGCCGAACCCCTGCGTGCGGTGCAATGAGCGAATCAAGTTCTCCGCCATGGCCGCCCGCGCGCTGGCGCTGGGCTTCGACGCGCTGGCCACCGGCCACTACGCCCGGCTCGCCGGCGGCAGGCTGCGCCGCGCCGTGGACCCCGACAAGGACCAGTCCTACGTGCTGGCGGTGCTGACCGCCGGACAGCTGCGCCGCGCACTGTTCCCGATCGGCGACACCCCGAAGTCGGCGATCCGCGCCGAGGCCGCCGAGCGCGGTCTGATCACCGCGGGCAAGCCCGACAGTCACGACATCTGCTTCATCCCGTCCGGGGACACCCAGGCGTTCCTGGGCGCGCGGATCGGGGTGCGCCGCGGCAGCGTCGTCGACGCCGCGGGCACCGTGCTCGCCGAGCACGACGGGGTGCACGGCTTCACCATCGGGCAACGCAAGGGCCTGGGCATTGCCGGGCCCGGCCCGGACGGTCAGCCCCGCTACGTCACCGGCATCGACGCGGCCACCGCGACGGTGCAGGTCGGGCGGCTGGAGGATCTGGAGGTCACCGAATTGACCGGCCGGGACCCGATTTTCACCTCGGGCAGCCCGCTGGCCGGCCCGGTGCAGGGACAGGCTCAGGTGCGGGCGCACGGCGGCATCGCCGACGCGGTCGCCGAGTTCGTCGACGGCGATCTGCGGGTGCGGCTGAGCTCCCCGCTGCGCGGGGTGGCCACCGGCCAGACCGTGGTGTTCTACCGCCCCGATCCCGACGGCGACGAGGTGCTGGCCAGCGCGACGATCAGCGCCGCGCGCTGAGATCGCGCCCCGGCGTGGCGTAGCTGCCGGCCGGTGTCCGCACGAATCCGGACATCAGCGCTGCCGTGCCGGGACCCGCGCCGCGGTTGTTTTCGCCGGGCCGCGGTGATCCCATACGGTGGTCCGGTGAGCATCTTCGCCACCGCGACCGGCATCGGCTCCTGGCCGGGAACCTCCGCCCGGCAGGCCGCCGAGATCGTCGTCGGTGAACTGCACAGCCTGACCCCGCTGACGGAGTTGCCGGCCCGCGGGGTGGGGGCGGACCTGATCGGGCGGGCCGGGGCACTGCTGGTCGACATCGCCATCGACACCAGCACCCGCGGCTACCGGCTGGTCGCCCGCCCGGGCGCGGTGAGCCGCCGGGCGATCAGCCTGCTCGGCGAGGACCTCGACGCGCTGGAGGAGGCGTGGGAGAACGCCGGCCTGCGCGGCAGCGGACGCCCGGTCAAGGTCGCCGCGCCCGGGCCGGTCACCCTGGCCGCGCAGTTGGAGCTGGCCAACGGGCATCGGGCGATCACCGACCCGGGGGCGGTGCGCGACCTGGCCGCCTCGCTGGCCGAGGGGATCGCCGAGCATCTGGCGAACGTGGCCCGGCGGTTGGAGACGACGGTCGTCGCGCAACTCGACGAACCGTCGTTGCCCGCGGCGCTGGCCGGGCGGCTCGGCGGGGTCACCGCGTTGTCGGCGGTGCATCCGATCGACGGTCCGGTCGCGGTGGAGCTGCTCGACGGCTGCGCGGCACGCATAGCGGCGCCGCTCTCGGTGCACTGCTGTGCCCCCGACATTCCCTGGGATGTCTTGCAGCGCAGTCAGATCGATGCGGTGTCGGTGGACGTCGCGGTGCTCGACGCCGCCGACCTGGACGGGGTGGGGGAGTTCATCGAATCCGGGCGCACCGTGCAACTCGGTGTGCTGCCGGGCCGGCCGGTCACCCCGCGCCCGGGGGTCGAACAGGTCGCCGCGGCCGCGGCGGCGGTGACCGACCGTCTCGGGTTCGCCCGCGCGGTGCTGGCCGAGCAGATCGGGGTGACGCCGGCCTGCGGGTTGGCCGAGGCCGGGCTGGACTGGGCCCGGACCGCGGTCGAACTGTGCCAGCGGGTGGCCGACGGCATCGCCGCCGACCCGGACGCGGCCTGAAAATGCGCAACCAAAAGATTGCCTATAGCGAAATCGACGGTTAGCATCAGGCAACCAGGAGGTTGCTTTTATGGCGAACATTGATCGCATCGAAAAGAGCGTCGTGCTGCACGCGCCGCTGGACCGGGTCTGGCGGGCCATCGCTGATGCCACCGAATTCGGCCGCTGGTTCGGCGTGCGGGTCGACGGCCCCTTCGTCGCCGGATCGGTCGTCAACGCCGAGATGACCGGAACCCTGATCGACGAGGCGGTGGCCGCCGAGCAGTGCGCCCATCCGCACGGCCCGTTCCCGCTGCAGATCGTCTCGGTGCAGCCACGGAAGCAGCTGGCCTTTCGCTGGAATCCATTGCCCGGCAACGAGTTCGCCGAGCTGTTCACCCTGGTCGAGTTCACCCTGTCCGAGACCGCCGACGGGGTGCGCCTGACGGTCATGGAGTCGGGCTTCGACGCGCTGCCTGCGGGGCCGCGCCGGTCGTCCTGGACCGACAACGACCGGGGCTGGACCATCCAGCTGGACCTGGTGGGTCGCTACGTCACGGATCCGGCGTGGGCCTGAGCGTCGCCGACGCACCGGTGTTCGGCGCGCTCGGTGACCCGAACCGGCTGCGGATGGTCATTGCGCTCTGTGAAGACGGACCCAGCCCGACCTCGGCGCTGAGCCGAATGCTGCCGTCGACCCGGCAGGCCGCCACCAAGCACCTGGAGGTGCTGAGCGCGGCGGGGGTGGTGACCAGCGCCAGGCGCGGTCGCGAGCGGATCTGGGCGGTACGCCCGGAATCGCTGACCGGGCTCGCCGACCAGTTGAGGGTGCTGTCCCGGCGCTGGGACGCGCGGCTCGACCGGCTGCGCGACTACGTCGAGGATTGATCGTCGAGCTGCTTGATCAGCCGCTTGGCCGCAGTCAGCCGATACGACGCGTCGACGAGCTCGGCGACCTCGGTCCAGTCCACCGGAGCGGCGTCGAAGTTCAGGCCCAGCCAGCCGAACGGTCCCACATAGGCGGGGTGGAAGAACCGCGAATCCTGTTCCAGCGCGGGGCGTTCGGCGGGGTCGACCTTCATCAGCACGCAGTGCGGGACCGTGATCATGCCGGTCCGGGTGGTGGCGGAGTCCGCCCAACGGCGCTGCGCGTCGGTGGGCACCTTGATGTTTCCGCCGTAGATGGCGAACATCGTCGGGACGCAGAAGGACGGCCTGCCGTGGCTGATCTTCTCGAAGGCGCCGGGCAGGTCCAGGGCGATCCGGCGCAGCTCGGCCAGGCCCGGATCGTCGTCGGAGAACATGATCGGGTGCGGCACCCTGTCCACGGTAGTGCGGACCCGGCGGACTTGTTACGAAAGTGGCCGGCGATAGCGGTGTGGTTTCGGCGAGCCTGGGTGCGGCGGCGCCGTAGGTCATGCCGGCAGGGGCACGTGAGAGGCTCTGCACAAATGGGGTGAAATCGGGGGGTCCATGTGGATTATCCACATGGCGGCTCTCCCAGCGGACATCTGTGCAGACCCGGCGGGCGGCCCCTCGCCGGCGGGCAGCGGCGGGGCTCGCCGCCGTGCCCAGCGGGTGCACCGCAGCAGCGTGCCCGACTTGCGCGGCCCGGGCCGGTGGCCCCGCCGACTACTCTTGCGGCGTGAGCGGAACCGAAGCCGACCTGGGAGCCGACGCCGCCGAATCGGAGCTGCGCCACCAGTGGCAGGTGCTGGCCGAAGAGGTGCGCGACCACCAGTTCCGCTACTACGTGCGGGACGCGCCGATCATCACCGATGCCGACTTCGACGCGCTGCTGCGCCGGCTGCAGGCGCTGGAGGACGACCACCCCGAGCTGCGCACCCCGGACTCGCCGACCCAGCTGGTCGGCGGCGCCGGATTCCACACCGAGTTCGGTGCCGCGGAGCACCTGGAGCGCATGCTCAGCCTGGACAACGTGTTCAACGCCGACGAGCTGGCGGCCTGGACCTCCCGGCTGCAGGCCGAGATCGGCAGCGACGAGCACTTCCTGTGCGAGCTCAAGATCGACGGTGCCGCCCTGGCGCTGGTCTACCGCGACGGCAGGCTGGAGCGCGCGGCCACCCGCGGCGACGGCCGCACCGGCGAGGACGTCACCCTCAACGCGCGCACCATCATCGACATCCCGGAGCGGCTGACCGGCACCGACGCCTACCCGGTCCCGGCCGTCCTGGAGGTCCGCGGAGAGGTGTTCTTCCGGGTCGCCGACTTCGCGGCGCTCAACGCCAGCCTCGTGGAGGAGGGCAAACCGCCGTTCGCCAACCCGCGCAACAGCGCGGCCGGCTCGCTGCGGCAGAAGAACCCGGCGGTCACCGCCCGCCGTCCGCTGCGGATGATCTGCCATGGGCTGGGCCACACCGAGGGCTTCAACCCGTCGTCGCTGCACGACGCCTACCTGGCGATGGCGGCCTGGGGGCTGCCGGTGTCGCAGCACACCCAGCGGGTCCAGGGGTTGGCCGCGGTCGAGGAGCGGATCCGGTACTGGGGCGAGCATCGCCACGACGTCGCGCACGAGATCGACGGCGTGGTGGTCAAGGTCGACGAGATGGCGCTGCAGCGGCGCCTTGGCGCCACCTCCCGGGCACCCCGGTGGGCCATCGCCTACAAATACCCGCCGGAGGAGGCCCAGACCCGGCTGCTCGACATCCGGGTGAACGTCGGGCGCACCGGGCGGGTCACCCCGTTCGCCTACATGGAACCGGTGCGGGTGGCCGGCTCGACGGTGGCGCTGGCCACCCTGCACAACGCCTCCGAGGTCAAGCGCAAGGGCGTGCTGATCGGCGACACCGTCGTCATCCGCAAGGCCGGTGACGTGATCCCCGAGGTGCTCGGCCCGGTGGTCGATCTGCGCGACGGCTCCGAGCGCGCCTTCGTGATGCCGACGCACTGCCCGGACTGCGGCAGCGAGCTGGCCCCGGCCAAGGAGGGCGACGCCGACATCCGCTGCCCGAACTCGCGCAGCTGCCCGGCGCAACTGCGTGAACGCGTCTTCCACCTGGCCGGCCGGGGTGCCTTCGACATCGAGGCGCTCGGGGAGAAGGCGGCCGCCGCGTTGCTGGAGTCGGGCGTCATCGCCGACGAGGGTGACCTGTTCGACCTGACCGCCGAGGACCTCATGCGCGCCGAGTTCTTCGTCACCAACAAGGGCGAACTGTCGGCCAACGGGTCGCGGCTGCTGGAGAACCTGGCCACGGCCAAGGAGCAGGCGCTGTGGCGGGTGCTGGTCGCGTTGTCTATCCGGCACGTCGGCCCGACGGCCGCCCGCGCGCTGGCCGGCCAGTTCGGCGCGCTGGAGGCCGTCGAGGCCGCCTCGGAGGAGCAGCTGGCCGGGGTCGAGGGTGTTGGCCCGACCATCGCCGCCGCCGTCATCGACTGGTTCACCGTGGACTGGCATCGCGCCATCGTGGCGAAATGGCGCGCGGCCGGGGTCCGGATGGCCGATGAACGCGACGAATCGGTGCCCCGCACCCTGGACGGGCTGTCCATCGTGGTGACCGGCTCGCTGGCCGGATTCTCCCGTGATCAGGCCAAGGAGGCGATCCTGGTCCGCGGCGGCAAGGCCGCCGGCTCGGTGTCGAAGAAAACGGCGTACGTCGTGGCCGGCGATGCGCCCGGATCCAAGTACGACAAGGCCGTCGAGCTCGGCATCCCGATCCTCGACGAGGACGGCTTCCGGCGGCTGCTCGACGCGGGCCCCGAGGAGTAGCGCCGATCCCGCACCAAACTGGCGTGCTGAGGGCAGCCGAGGCCTGTTTAGACTGCTAGCAATCGTGAAGCTCGCCGGGGGGTTATGGTGCCCCGCCGGCCGACCGTTAGAGGTGGCGAATTGACGAACTGGTCCGGAGGACAGCCCGGCGGCCCAGACCCGTCCGGTGCGGGCGGCCCCGTCGATTACCCGAGTTCGGGTTCCTGGGGCACCCCGGTGCCGCCGCAGTCCAGCTGGCAGCCCTACCCGGGAGCAGCGCAGGCACCGGCGTCGGGCGGCTACCCGCAGCAGTGGGGCGAGCTCGGCACCACCCCGCCGAAGTCGAACAAGAAGCCGCTGATCATCGGGCTGTCCATTGGTGCGGTGGTGCTGCTGGTGCTCGGCATCGTGGTTGCCGTGGTCGTCAGCTCCGGTGGCGGCGGCAAGGGCGGGTCGGCGGGTGACGCCATGCGCGGCTACCTGGAGGCGCTGGCCGCCGGCGACGCCGCCGAGGCGCTGTCCTACAGCAACGACGAGCCCGGCAACAAGGAGTTCCTCACCGACGAGGTGCTGAAGCAGCAGATCGAGCACTCGCCGATCACCGACATCAAGATCCTCAACGACGATTCCTCGTACGGGATGTCGCGGGTGCACGTGTCGGCCAAGTTCGGCGACAAGGTGTCCGACGAGACCATCTCCATGAAGAAGTCCGGCAGCGACTGGAAGCTGGACGCCGCGGCCGTCAAGATCGAGAAGCCGTCCTACGTCAGCAACGACAAGGCGGCCGAGACGCTGACGCTGTTCGGCAGCCCGTTCGGCAAGGAGACGGTGTATGTCTTCCCGGGCTGGCAGGACTGGGGCACCACCAACGAGAACCTGCAGGTCAGCTCCGAGCCGATCCTGCTCAAGGGGCTGAGCTACTTCAGCTTGAGCATGTCCGACGTCAAGTTTGAGCTCAGCGACACCGGCGCGCAGGCCGTCAAGAGCGCCCTGAGCTCGGCGCTGACCACCTGCGTGCAGTCCACGGCGCTGAAGCCCACCGGGTGCCCGCAGGATCTGTACGCCTACGACGCCGTCGACAACACCGCCACCTGGAGCATGCCGGACCTGTCGCCGCTGACCATCGAGGGCCTGTCCAGCTACTCCACCGAGGTGCGGTTCACCGGGACGCTGGTGTTCCCGGTGAGCTACCAGAGCACCCGGGGTGGCACCAAGACGGACTCCGACAACGCCTACGTCTACGGCAAGATCGACGTGAGCACCTCGCCGCCGACGGTGCTGTTCAGCTGAACCGAGCAAACCCAATCGCCGCGCCGGATCGACAGATCCGGCGCGGCGATTGGGTTTGCCGGGCGGTCAGCGCAGCAGTGAGGTGACGATCCCGCTGAGGTAGCCCAGCCGGGCGATCTCGGAGGGCAGAAACTCCGGGCCGCCGACCCGGCCGAGCACCAGCGCGGTGTCCGAGCTGCCCAGCGGCGCGGCCGCCAGCGCGGTGTCCAGGTCTCGCCACAGCTGAGGAACCCAGTCGGCGGTGCCGTCGAGCGCGGTGGCCGCCTCCAGCGGCAGCCACGGCACGGTCTGGCACAGCGTCTCGGGGGCGGCCGCGCTGCCGGCCACCCGCTGCAGCGGTCCGTCGGTCTGGGTGACGATGCTGGTCCAGGCCACCCGCAGCACCCGCGGTGCCTCGTCGACCAGGATCTGCATCTTGGCGCCCCGGCCCTGGCCGGCCGCGACGTGGGCGATCAGTTCCAGCTCGCGATTGGCCTCCAGCAGGCCGGTGTGCGGCCGGATGCTCTGCACCCGGATGCCGCTGAGTGCCTCGGCCGCGGTGATCACGGCGTCCGGCATCCCGCCGGAGGGCAGTTCGACCACCAGGTCGTCGACGGCGTAGCCGACTTCGCGCTCGACGACGTCGAGGGAAAGGATGTCGACCCCGACCGACCCGAGGGCGACCGCCAGGGAGCCGAGGCTGCCGGGGCGATCGGCGAGTTGAACGCGCAGTAGATACGAAGGCACGAATTCCAGCTTTGCACAGCCTCGGGCGCCCGGCAGTGCGAAGGCCGCGCGCCCGGAGCGGACCAACCCGTGGCCGCCCGAGGTCGGACGATAGGCTTTTATCCCGTGTCACAAATCTCTCGAGACGACGTCGCCCACCTGGCGCGGCTGGCCCGGCTGGCGCTGACCGACGCCGAGCTGGACAGCTTCTCCGGCCAGCTCGACGCGATCATCGATCACGTCGGCCGCATCCAATCCGTCGACGTCACCGGGGTGGTGGCGACCGACAACCCGCTCACCGACGTCAACGTCACCCGCCCGGACGTCGTGCTGCCCGGACTCACCCAGGAGCAGGCGCTTGACCAGGCCCCGCGGGCGGCCGAGGGCCGCTTCGCCGTGCCGCAGATTCTCGGAGAGAGCCAGTGACCAGCACCGACCTGACCCAGCTCGACGCGGCCACGCTGGCCACCGGGATCGCCGCCGGGGAGATCTCCTCGGTCGCGGCGACCCAGGCGTGCCTGGACCGCATCGCCGCCACCGACGACACCTATCACGCGTTCCTGCACGTCGGCGCCGAGCAGGCGTTGTCCGCGGCCGCCGAGGTCGACGCCCTGGTTGCCGACGGAAAGCCGCTGCCCTCGGCGCTGGCCGGGGTGCCGCTGGCGCTCAAGGACGTGTTCACCACGACCGACATGCCGACCACCGCCGGATCGAAGATCCTGGAGGGGTGGATGTCGCCGTACGACGCCACCGTCACCGCGCGGCTGCGCGCGGCCGGCATCCCGATCCTCGGCAAGACCAACATGGACGAGTTCGCCATGGGTAGTTCCACGGAGAACTCCGCCTACGGCCCGACCCGAAACCCGTGGGACACCGAGCGGGTGCCGGGCGGCTCCGGCGGCGGGAGCGCCGCGGCGCTGGCCGCGCACCAGGCACCGCTGGCGATCGGCACCGACACCGGCGGCTCGATCCGGCAGCCCGCCGCGCTGACGGCCACCGTCGGCGTCAAGCCCACCTACGGCACGGTCAGCCGGTACGGCCTGATCGCCTGCGCGTCGTCGCTGGACCAGGGCGGGCCGTGCGCGCGCACCGTGCTGGACACCGCGCTGCTGCACGAGGTGATCGCCGGTCACGATCCGCGCGATTCGACCTCGGTGCACGCCGCGGTGCCCGACGTGGTCGGTGCCGCTCGCGCCGGCGCCGCCGGGGACCTGCGCGGGGTGCGGGTGGGTGTGGTGTCCCAGCTGCACCGCGGCGAGGGCTATCAGCCGGGCGTGCTGGAGTCGTTCAACGCCGCCGTCGAGCAGCTGCGTGCGCTCGGCGCCGAGATCACCGAGGTGGACTGCCCGCACTTCGACCACGCGCTGGCGGCCTACTACCTGATCCTGCCCTCGGAGGTTTCCTCGAACCTGGCCCGCTTCGACGCCATGCGGTACGGGCTGCGGGTTGGTGACGACGGCACCCACAGCGCCGACGAGGTGATGGCGCTGACCCGCGCGGCCGGCTTCGGTCCGGAGGTCAAGCGCCGGATCATGATCGGCACCTACGCGCTGTCGGCGGGCTACTACGACGCCTACTACAACCAGGCGCAGAAGGTCCGCACGCTGATCGCCGACGACCTCGACCGCGCCTACCAGTCTGTCGACGTGCTGGTTTCGCCGGCCACCCCGACCACCGCGTTCCGGCTGGGCGAGAAGGTCGACGATCCGCTGGCCATGTACCTGTTCGACCTGTGCACGCTGCCGCTGAACCTGGCGGGGCACTGCGGCATGTCGGTGCCGTCGGGCCTGGCGCCGGACGACAACCTGCCGGTCGGGTTGCAGATCATGGCGCCCGCGATGGCCGATGATCGGCTGTACCGGGTCGGGGCGGCCTACGAGGCGGCGCGTGGCCCGGTGACGAAGCCGTAGCGCAGCGGAGGCGGAGGAGCCGGGCAAGTCGGGTGTGGCCCGGTGACGAAGCCGTAGCGCAGCGGAGGCGGAGGAGCCGGGCAAGTCGGGTGTGGCCCGGTGACGAAGCCGTAGCGCAGCGGAGGCGGAGGAGCCGGGCAAGTCGGGTGTGGCCCGGTGACGAAGCCGTAGCGCAGCGGAGGCGGAGGAGCCGGGCAAGTCGGGTGTGGCCCGGTGACGAAGCCGTAGCGCAGCGGAGGCGGAGGAGCCGGGCAGGTGGGGTGGGCCCGGTGACGAAGCCGTAGCGCCGCTCCGTAGCGCAGCGGAGGCCTCGGCCGGGGTCGGGAGGGTCCGAATTAGGATCGACGCATGAGTTCTGCCGCGACTGCCGATCTGCTGGACTACGACGACGTCCTCGCCACCTACGACCCGGTGATGGGCATGGAGGTGCACGTCGAGCTGTCGACGGCCACCAAGATGTTCTGCGGCTGCGCGACCACTTTCGGCGCCGAACCCAACACCCAGGTGTGCCCGACGTGTCTGGGGATGCCCGGCGCGCTGCCCACCCTGAATGCCGCGGCGGTGGAGTCCGCCATCCGGATCGGCCTGGCGCTCAACTGCGAGATCGTCGAGTGGTGCCGGTTCGCTCGGAAGAACTACTTCTACCCGGACATGCCGAAGAACTACCAGATCAGCCAGTATGACGAGCCGATCGCCATCAACGGCTACCTGGACGTGCCGCTGGAGGACGGCAGCACCTGGCGGGTCGACATCGAGCGCGCCCACATGGAGGAGGACACCGGCAAGTCGCTGCACCTGGGCAGCGAGACCGGCCGGATCGCCGGGGCGACCGAATCCCTGCTGGACTACAACCGCGCCGGGGTGCCGCTGATCGAGATCGTCACGAAGCCGATCGTCGGCGCCGGCGATCGCGCGCCGCAGATCGCCCGCGCCTACGTGACCGCGCTGCGTGAGGTGCTGCGGTCCCTGGGGGTCTCCGATGTCCGGATGGACCAGGGTTCGATGCGGTGCGACTCGAATGTCTCGCTGATGCCCAAGGGGACAACCGAATTCGGCACCCGCACCGAGACCAAGAACGTCAACTCGCTCAAGAGCGTCGAGGTGGCGGTCACCTACGAGATGCGCAGGCAGGCCGCCGTGCTGACCTCCGGTGGCGAGGTGTTCCAGGAGACCCGGCACTTCCACGAGGACGGCTACACGAGCCCCGGACGCGCCAAGGAGACCGCCGAGGACTACCGCTATTTCCCCGAGCCGGACCTGGAGCCGGTGGCCCCCAGCCGTGAGTTGGTGCAGCGGCTGCGCGAGACCATCCCCGAGTTGCCGTGGCTGGTCCGGCAGCGGATTCAGCAGGACTGGGGTGTTTCCGACGAGGTGATGCGTGACCTGGTCAACAACGGTGTTGTCGAGCTGGTCGCCGAGACGGTCGCCGAGGGCGCACCCAGCGAGCAGGCCCGCGCCTGGTGGGGCAACTTCCTGGTCCAGAAGGCCAACGAGGCCGGCGTCGCGGCGGCCGATCTGGCCATCACGGCGCGGCAGGTGGCCGAGGTCATCGCGTTGATCGCCGACGGCAAACTGTCCAACAAGCTCGCCCGCCAGGTGGTGGAGGGCGTGCTGGCCGGTGAGGGTGAGCCGGAGGCGGTGATGACCGCGCGCGGCCTGGCGCTGGTGCGTGACGACTCGCTGATCCAGTCCGCGGTCGACGAGGCGCTGGCGGCCAATCCCGATGTCGCCGAGAAGATCCGTGGTGGCAAGGTGGCGGCCGCGGGCGCCATCGTCGGCGCGGTCATGAAGGCCACCAAGGGGCAGGCCGACGCCGCCCGGGTCCGCGAGTTGGTGCTCGCGGCCTGCGGCGCCGAATAGCCCGGCGCCGAGTAGCCCGGCGTCGAGTGGCCTGGCGCCGAGTAGCCCGGCGTCGAGTGGCCTGGCGCCGAGTAGCCCGGCGCCGAACAGTCCTGGGGCCTACGTCTTTTCGTCGTTGGCGCGCGGGAAGCCGCCGCCGCTGGTCGACAACGGGAACACCACGTCGTCGAACTCGCCGGCATCGCCGAAGGCGCGATTGACCGTGGCGCCCCAGATGTTGCCGTCCGGGGAGACCGCCAGCGACCAGGCGTGACCGTGCCGGTCCTTGCGGATGACCTCGGGGTCGCCGGTGACCGCGCCGGTGTCGGGGGCCAGGTGCAGGGCAACGGTCTCCTTGGTGTTGACCAGGTTCACCACCACGGTCCCGTCGAGTGCGACGCAGCCGGCGACGCCGGGCTTGTCCGGCCAGGTCCAGACCGTGGAGACCTTGGAGTCCTTGGTGATTCGCTGCATCCGGTCGCCGCTGGGGGAGCGGTCGGTGACATACAGCGATTCGTCCTTGGGGTCGATGCACATGCCGCCGCCGGCGCCCAGGCCGGACAGCGCGGTGGTGATCGGCGCCTGGTCCACCGTCGTCGGCTGCTCGATCCGCAGGATCTTGCCCGCCTTGGAGTTCGGATCGCCCGCCAGGCCCGGGTCGCCGGCGTCGCCGGTCTGGACCAGCAGCGTGGTCGGGCTGCTGAAGATCAGCGACCCGGCATTTCCGTTGGCACCCTTGGGGATTCCGGTGAGGATGTCCTTGGGCACGTCGCCGTCGGCGATCCGCACCACCCGATTGTCGGTGGGTGTGCTGATCAGAGCGAAGGTCAGCCGGTCCTGAACGTAGGACGGCGAGGCGACGATGTCGAGCAGCCCGCCGTCGCCGGCCGGGTCGACCGGGATGACCATCTTCACCGTCGGCTCGGCGGTGAGGGACACCCGCTTGACCGCGCCGGTGGTGCGTTCGGCGACCAACGCGGATTTGGCCTCGTCCATGATCAGGCCGCTGGTGGTCTCCAGGCAGCCCTGCATCACCCCGGGCGCCGGGCACTGCTTGGGGAACGGTTTGCCGGGCAGCGGGGGAGGCGGCGTGGTGGTGGTCGCGACGCCGCCGCCACCCTCGGCGCGGGTGGTGAACGGCTCGGACTGGGCATTGTCGAACCGGGCGCAACCGGTCATCGCCGCGGTGGTGACCACGGTGAGGACGACGGCCAGACCCGCCGTGGACAGCCGCCGACGACCCCGATCACGCACATTCATGCCAGCAAGGTTACGGATGCCGCGCGGAGCCGTGCCACGGCACTTTGGTCAAACGCCGCCGCGGGCCTGCATAACAGTCTGATAATGACGCGCCACAGCGCCGGTTCAAATCCCCAATTACCGGGATCCGGGCCTTACCCTGGCTGCTGTGACCAGCTCATCGGATGACCCACGCTGGCAGCGACCCGGTTCGCCGAGCCTGGTGGACCCTGAAGACGACCTGCCGTCGGCCACCTACGGCGGGGATTTCGAGACGACCGCGATTCCGCCCTACCAGGGCTCGCCCGGCTCCTCGAGTTCTGGGATGGACCTGCTGCACGAGCCGGAACCGCTGCCCTACGTGCAACCGGCCGCCGGCCGCTACATGTCGACCGGGCCGGTGGAGATCGGCCCGCCCATCGACGACGAGCGGGTACGCGCGGCCGGGCGCCGCGGCACCCAGGACCTGGGCCTGCTGCTGCTGCGAGCCGGTTTCGGCGCCCTGCTGATCGTGCACGGTCTGCACAAGATCTTCGGCTGGTGGGGCGGGAACGGCCTGTCCGGGCTGCGTGACTCGCTGACCGAGATGGGCTACCAGCACGCCGACATCCTGACCTATGTGGCGGCGGGCACCCAGATCACCGCCGGTGTGCTGCTGGTGCTGGGCCTGTTCACCCCGCTGGCCGCCGCGGCCGCGCTGGCCTACCTGGTCAACGCGCTGCTGGCCGCGGTGGCCTCCGACGGGGGCCGCAACCTGGCGTTTTTCCTGCCCGCCGGGCACGAATACCTGCTGATCCTGATCGTGCTGGCCGCTTCCATCGTGCTGACCGGCCCCGGCCGGTACGGCTTCGACGCCGGTCGCGGTTGGGCCCGACGGCCGTTCATCGGCTCGTTCTTGGCGCTGCTGCTGGGCATCGGGGTGGGCGTCGGGATCTGGTTCCTGCTCAACGGCGCCAACCCGCTGGCCTGACCCGGCCTGATCCGGCCTGATCCGGCCTCGACCCGTCGCGATCGACGGGTCGATCTCCTCACATCCGCGCTCCGGTTCGGTAGGTGTCGCTGCCGTGCCTGCGGTGCCGGTGTCGTCGTCCGTCGCCACCGGCGCCGGACCTGCGGTGCTGCCTCCGAAACGCCGAAAACCCTGCCGAAGCAGGGTTTTCGGGTGTGGTGCGCCGTCAGGGTTTCGAACCCCGGACCCGCTGATTAAGAGTCAGCTGCTCTACCAACTGAGCTAACGGCGCGTGAACCTGGAAAAGACTAACAGCACCGCGGCGAAGTACGAAATCGGGGTGGTTGTGCCTGCGTGTGGCCCGATTGTCGAGTTCGGCGCATCTCCCGGGGATCCCATAGACTGTTTCTCAGAGTTTCTTTAATCCGATCCAGTGAGGTGTGCAGCGTCATGTGGCAGGTCACCCGGCCGCGCCGGTTCCGGTCCGTTCTCGCGGCGATGGCGGTGGTGCCCGCGGTGGTCTTCGGGCTCACCGGCTGCGCGAGTGAATCGGGCCCGACGACCCTGGCCGACAAGGGCCTGCCCTACACCGACCTGCTGACCCCGAAGATCACCGCATCGGTGGCCGACGGCGACACCGGGGTCCGGGTCAACCGGCCGCTGACCGTGTCGGTCGAGGACGGCGTCCTCGACGAGGTCACCGTCGAGGGCCAGAACGGCGAGGAGATCGACGGCACGCTCAGCGCCGACGGCCGCAACTGGGAGAGCACCGCGCAGCTGGGCTTCGGTGAGCGCTACACCATCAACGCGCGGGCCGAGGGCCTCGCCGGCGTCAGCGACCGAGAGCTGGCGTTCCGGACCTACTCGCCGGACAACCTGACCATGCCGTACCTGGTGCCCGGCGACGGCAGCACGGTCGGCATCGGGCAGCCGGTGGCGATCCGCTTCGACGAGCGCATCCCGGACCGCAAGGCGGCCGAGAAGGCCATCACCGTCACCACCGAACCTCCGGTCGAGGGGGCCTTCTACTGGTTGAGCAATCAGGAGGTCCGGTGGCGCCCGGAGCACTACTGGGCTCCCGGCACCACGGTCACCGTGAAGGTCGACACCTACGGGGTGGACCTCGGTGGCGGCATGGTCGGTCAGGACGACACCGCGGCGACCTTCAGCATCGGTGACGCCGTCATCGCCACCGCCGACGACAACACCAAGACGCTGACCGTCCGCCGCAACGGCGAGGTCATCAAGACCATGCCGATCTCGATGGGCAAGGACAACACGCCGACCGACAACGGCACCTACATCGTCGGCGATCGGCACTCCAAGCTGGTGATGGACTCGTCGACCTACGGCGTCCCGACCAACTCCGCCGACGGGTATCGGACCGAGGTGTCCTATGCCACCCAGATGTCCTACAGCGGGATCTACGTGCACGCCGCGCCGTGGTCGGTGGGAGCGCAGGGGTACTCCAACGCCAGCCACGGCTGCCTGAACGTCAGCACCGACAACGCGCTGTGGTTTTACCAGAACACCAAGCGTGGCGACATCGTCGACGTGGTCAACACCGTCGGTTCGACCCTGCCGGGCACCGACGGACTGGGGGACTGGAACATCGATTGGAAGACCTGGAAGGCCGGCAACGCCGGCTGATCCGGCGCGTGCCGACAGGTTCCGCACAGCGAACCGTCAGGAACGCCGCCTAGCGTGAGTACTGCCCCGGTCGCCGTCGTTCCCCCAGCAACGCGGCCGGGGCACGCTCATGTCTGCACCCGCCGGGATCGGCACCCCCGCACCCGGCAGTAATTGGCTAGGCTAGCCTAAATAATTACTGCCTCGGATTCATCGTGAGCGGCCTCGCGTCGCTCGTCCGGAGCCGATCGGAGGCCGCGGGCCGGACGGGAGCGACTTCGTGCTGATGCGCCGACCCGCCGGGGCACCGGAACCCGACACCCGGGCCCCGATCCCGCTGCCGGCTGGGCTGTCGCCGGCAGATGCCGCCGGCGTGCTGGCCCGCGAGATCGCCGAACGCGACGGCGAGGACTACCTGGTCTACGAGCGCGGCGGCGAATGGATCCTGGCGCTGGGGACGATCGCCGCGGTGGAACTGGACACCGACGAGTGCCGGATACACCGCGATGGCCGCTGGCGGCGACGACCCTGGTCCGGGGACCCCGCAACGGTGCTGGCCGAGGCGGTCGACGCAGTCGCCGGCGGCATCCATCGGGTGTTCGGCTGGATCGCCTTCGAATTCGGCACCTATCGCTTCGGCCAGCAGCATCGGCTCGCACCGGCAACGCCGCTGGCTCGGCTGTTCGTCCCGGACACCGAGGTGGTCATCACCACCGCCGGGGTCACCGTCGCCGACCAGAACCGCCGCGCCGCGGTGGCCGACGCGCTCGCCGGCGCCGTCCCCGCGGTGCGGGTGCCCGCGGCGGTGGACACCCGAAGCGATCCCACCGACTTTCGGGACCGGGTCCGCCGGGCGACCGAGGAAATCTGCACCGGGGGATACCAGAAGGTGATCCTGTCGCGGTCTCGCGACGTCGGGTTCGCCGTCGACTTCCCGTCGAGCTACGGCCTGGGCCGGCGGCACAACACCCCCCAGCGCTCCTTCCTGCTGCGGATGGGCGAGCTGCGGGCGCTGGGCTACAGCCCGGAGCCGGTCACCGTCGTCGGATCCGACGGCACCTTCAGTACCCGGCCGCTGGCCGGCACCAGGGCCTTCGGTCGCGGCCCGGTGCTCGACCGGGCGGCCCGCGACGATCTGGAATCCGACCCGAAAGAGATTGTCGAACACGCACTTTCGGTCCGCGCCGCGGTGGCCGAGGTCGGCGCGGTGGGCGAGCCGGACAGCGTCGCGGTGACCGACTTCATGTCCGTGCGGGAGCGCGGCAGCGTGCAGCACCTCGGCTCGACGGTCACCGGCCGGCTGCGGCCGTCGTTGACCCGGATGGATGCGCTGGCCGCACTGTTCCCCGCGATCACCGCCTCCGGGGTGCCCAAGGGGCCCGCGGTGGACGCCATCCTGCGGCTCGACGGCCACCCCCGCGGCCTGTATTCCGGCGCGGTGACGATGCTGACCCCCGACGGCGGGCTGGACGCCGCGCTGGTGCTGCGGGCGGTCTACCAGGACCGGGACCGCACCTGGCTGCGCGCCGGCGCGGGCGTCATCGCCGAATCCACCCCGGAGCGCGAGTTCGAGGAGACCTGCGAGAAGCTCGCCAGCATCGCCCGCTACCTGGTGCCCCGGGAGCCGGTGTGCGCCGCCGGGACACCGGGCGCTGCGGCCGTCGAACCCGCGGAGCCGGTCAGCCGGCGGTGAGCGTGGCCACCAGTGCGCGCTTGTCGATCTTGCCCACCGGAGTGACCGGCAGCGCCGGGACCGCGGCGACCAGATCGATCCGCAGGTGCGCGGCCGCCCCGCGTTCGCGCAGATGCTCGTTGATCTGGCTGACCGACAGCGGGGCGCCCTTGAAAACGATTGCCGCGCAGACCCGCTCGCCGAGGTACTGGTCGGGCAGGCCGACCGCGGCGGCGGTGTCGACCGCCGGATGGGCGTGCAGGTGCGCCTCGAAATCGAGCGCCGAGATGGATTCGCCGCCGCGCAGGATCACGTCCTTGACCCGCCCGGTGACCTCGAAATTGCCGTCCGGGCGGCGACGCACCCGGTCCCCGGTGCGGTAGAACCCGTCCGGGGTGAACGCGGTCCGGTTGGCCGCTGCCGCCCGGTAGTAGCCGTTGATCGTGTACGGGCCGCGGGTGAGCAATTCGCCGTCGCAGCCGGGGGCGACCTCGGCGCCGTCCTCGTCGACCACGCGTACCTCGTCGTCGGCGCACAGCGGCCGGCCCTGGGTGTGGTCGACCACCTCGGCCGGATCGTCGGGGCGGGTGTAGCACAACAGCCCCTCGGCCATCCCGAACACCTGCTGCACGGTGACGTTGAGCTTCTCCCGGATCTGCGCGGCGTCCGCGCTGCCGAGCTTGGCGCCGCCGACCTGCAGCAGCCGCAGGCTGTCCGGCAGCACCGGCTCCCAGTCGGTGGCCTGGGCCCACAGCCGGGCCAGCACCGGAACCAGCGCCGTGACGGTCACCTGGTGGCGGGCGATGGCGGGGAACGCCGATTCCGGGCTGGGATCGGCGGTGAACACCGTGGTTGCCCCGACGGCGATCGCGCCCAGCAGTCCGGGGCAGGCCAGCGGAAAGTTGTGGCCGGCCGGCAACGCCACCATCAGCACGTCATCGCCGGTCAGCCCGCACAGCGCGGCCGAGGCGGTGGCGTTGTAGAGGTAGTCGGCGTGGGTGCGGGGGATCAGCTTGGGGGCGGCGGTGGTGCCGCCGGAGACCAGCAGCAGCGCCGGGCCGTGCGGATCGGCCGGCGCCAGCCCGGCGGGGCTGGGCGACCCGGCCGCCACGGTCGCCCACGGGGTGAACGGGCCGGCCTCGCCGTCGACGACGACGTGGCGCAGGCCCGGGTGTCGTTCGGTCAGCTCGCCGGCCATGGCGCGGTAGTCGAAGCCGCCGGCGGTGTCGGCGATCACCAGGGCGCTGGCCCCGGCCACCTCGGTGAAGTGCGACAGCTCGGCGATCCGGTGACCCGGCAGGCACATGATCGGCAGTGCCCGGGCCCGCAGCAGCCCGAACAGTGCGACGGCGAAGGTGTTGCGGTTGGGCAGCTGCAGCAGCACCCGGTCGCCGGGGCCGATGCCGAGCGCGGTGAAACCCTGCGCGGCGCGGTCGGCGGCGGCGGCGAGCTCGGCGTAGCTCAGCGCGCCGTGCGCGTCGATGACCGCGGTGGCGTCGGGCCGGCGGGCGACGGCGTCGCGCAGCAGTGCGTCGACGGTGCCGGTGGTCCAATGGCCGGCGGCCCGGTAACGCTGCGCCCGCTCGGCCGGGAACGGCACAAACCCGGATGTCCCGCTGGCATTTTCGGTCTTCCTGGGGGAGGTCATCGCGGCTCCTGGGGCGCTCACCGGGGAATATGGATAGGCAAGCCTAACCTAGTGGACGGTGGCGGCGGGCGCGGTGGCTGGTCGCGGCCGATGATCAGAGTGTGGCCTTTCGATCCCGGCGTGCGCGGGTATGTTCAAAGCCATGCGTATCGGCACCTTGCTCGCGACCGGACTGGGGGCCGCGGCTGCGGGCGCTCTCGGCGGCCTGGCCACCCGTAGCAGCATCGGCACCTGGTACCCCACGCTGCGAAAGCCGCGGTACGTGCCACCGAACGTGGTCTTCCCGATTGCCTGGAACGTGCTGTACGCGACGATCGCCGGGACGTCGGCGCAGGCCATCGACCGGTTGCGCGCCGACGGCCGCGACGCCGAGGCCGACGCTTACGTGCGCGCCCTGGCCGCCAACTACGTCCTCAACGGCGCCTGGAGCTGGGTGTTCTTCAAATGGCACCGGCTGCCGGCCGCTGCGGCGCTGGCCGGGGTACTGGCCCTCAGCAGCGCCGACCTGGCCCGCCGCGCCGCCTCGGCCGACCCCAAACTCGGTGCCGCACTGGCGCCGTACCCGGCGTGGACTTCGTTCGCGACGGTGATGTCGGCGGACATCGCCCGGCTCAACCGGGGCGGGCAGCACTGAGATGTGACCTACGGCCACGAAAAACACCGCCTCACCCGCATATTTGCAGGTGAGGCGGTGTTTCTACCTCGGGTGGCTGACGGGACTCGAACCCGCGACAGCCAGGATCACAACCTGGTGCTCTACCAACTGAACTACAGCCACCATCGCTGCCCTCGTCGGCGGACCGACACACGCAGCGCAGACGATACTAGCCGGAAAACCCCGCTAGGCCGAATCGGTATCCGGCGCGGCCGCCGGCGGCGGGCCCAGCTCCCCGGCCACCGTGGCGATTTCGCTGGTAGTCGGTCCGGGCGGGGCGACGAACGCGGTCTGGCGGTAGTACTTGAGTTCGCGGATCGACTCGTGGATGTCGGCGAGGGCCCGGTGCGCCAGACCCTTCTCCGGCTGGCCGAAGTAGATCCGCGGGTACCAGCGCCGGCACAACTCCTTGATCGAGCTCACGTCGATCATCCGGTAGTGCAGGTAGTTGTCCAGCAGCGGCATGTCACGGGCGATGAAGCCGCGGTCGGTGCCGATCGAGTTGCCGCACAGCGGCGCCACCTTGGCCGTCTTGACGTAGGACTTGATGTAGTCCAGCACGGCGGCCTCGGCGCTGGCCAGGTCGACGGTGGAGGCCCTGACCTCGTTGATCAGGCCGGATCGGGTGTGCATCTGGGTGACGACGTCGATCATCGAGTCCAGCGCCGCGTCCTCGGCGTGGATCACCACGTCGATGCCGTCGCCGAGGATGTTGAGGTCGGCGTCGGTGACCAGGGCCGCGATCTCGATCAGCTTGTCCGAGCCGATGTCCAGCCCGGTCATCTCGCAGTCGATCCACACCAATTCGTCACGCGTAGGGCTCACAAGATGACCACGTTAGACGACGAGGGCGCCCTTTTGCCGGAGCAGGCTCCCGGGGGCGGGGGCCCGGCGCAGTGCCGGACCGCCCGCGGTCGCGGCCGCCAAGTAGTCTCGGGCCTGGCCGGACCACCTGAAAGGACGGGCACGTGAGCACCGAACAGAGCGCGCCATCTTCGGCGATGACCCCCGCGCAGCACATTGCCGGCGGCTACGCCGTCGATGGGGCGGCACTGGTCCTCGGTTCCGTCGTCGTCGACGGGGAGGTGACGCCCAACGCCCGGGTGCGCATCCCGTTGGCCACGGTTAACCGGCACGGCCTGATCGCCGGGGCCACCGGCACCGGCAAGACCAAGTCGCTGCAGGTGCTGGCCGAGCAGCTCTCGGCGGCCGGCGTCCCGGTGGTGATGGCCGACGTCAAGGGCGACCTGTCGGGCCTGTCGCGGCCGGGCGAAGCCGGGGAGCGCACCGCCCAGCGGGCCACCGACACCGCCGATGAGTGGACCCCGACCGCCTACCCGGTGGAGTTCCTGTCGCTGGGCACCCAGGGCACCGGCGTGCCGGTTCGCGCCAGCATCACCAGTTTCGGCCCGATCCTGCTGTCGAAGGTGCTGGGCCTCAACCAGACCCAGGAGTCGACGCTGGGACTGATCTTCCACTGGGCCGATCAGCAGGGCCTGCCGCTGCTGGACCTCAAGGATCTGCGCGCGGTCATCCAGTTCCTGACCAGCGCCGAGGGCAAGGCCGAGCTCAAGGCGCTCGGCGCGGTGTCCTCCACGACGGCCGGGGTGATCCTGCGGGCGCTGATCAACCTGGAGGCCGACGGCGGGGACACCTTCTTCGGCGAGCCCGAGCTCGAACCCAAGGACCTGATGCGGCTGGACCCGCAGGGCCGCGGCGTGATCACGCTGCTGGAGCTCGGCGACCAGGCCACCCGCCCGGTGCTGTTCTCCACCTTCCTGATGTGGGTGCTGGCCGACCTGTTCACCGGTCTGCCGGAGATCGGCGACGTCGACAAGCCCAAGCTGGTGTTCTTCTTCGACGAGGCGCACCTGCTGTTCAACGACGCCTCCAAGGCCTTCCTGGAGCAGGTCGAGCAGACGGTGAAGCTGATCCGCTCCAAGGGCGTCGGGGTGTTCTTCTGCACCCAGCTGCCCACCGACGTGCCCAACAATGTGCTGTCCCAGCTCGGCGCGCGGGTGCAGCATGCGCTGCGCGCGTTCACCCCCGACGACCAGAAGGCACTGTCGAAGACGGTGCGCACCTACCCGAAGACCGGCGTCTACGACCTGGAGAGCGCGTTGACCTCGCTCGGCATCGGGGAGGCCGTCGTGACGGTGCTCTCCGAGCGCGGTGCGCCCACGCCGGTGGCATGGACCCGGATGCGTGCACCCCGGTCGCTGATGGACACCATCGGGCCGGAGGCGATCGCCGCGGCCGCGGCGGCCAGCCCGCTGCAGGCCACCTACGGCCAGAGCATCGACCGGGAGTCGGCCTACGAGAGGCTGGCGGCCCGGCTGGCGCCGCCGCCCCCGGCAGCGGCACCGGTGCCGGACGCAGGCACCCCGCCGCCGATGCCGGCCCCGGCGGGCAAGCCCGCGCCGGAGGAGCCGAGCATGCTGGACAAGATGATGAACAACCCGGCGTTCAAGAGCGCCATGCGTTCGGCGGGCACCGTCATCGGCCGGGAGATCACCCGCAGCATTTTCGGCACCGGGCGCCGCCGCTGACGGTTCCCGCACGCCTTTGGCCAGCTGTTTTGTCGTACCTCGCCGGTAAAATTGGGGTGTGAAAACCTTTGGGTTGAGTTGGCCCGTCTGCGGGAAATGTTGTGAGGTCGCGCTGTTTCCGTGGCTGGGCGGGCCGCACCACTGCGTGGTGAAGTACCCGGAGGAGTCCATCGCCGATTGGCCCCTGACCGTGGCTGAGCTCGACCCGGAAATCAGCCCCGAGGACGCCGAGGAAGCTGCCCTTGAGGAACTGAACGAGCGCTTGGTCCGCGCCGTGGAGGGGGTTGCGCACGCCGGCGGCAGCCGAATCGACGCCACACTCGATCCGGATGGCACTCTCGAGCTGCATTCGGACCGGTCTGACGGTCCAGATCTGATCCTCTCCGCGGACGAGGCGCTGCGCCTGACGGCCTTGATGACGGGGGGCCGTAAGTTGTTTGAAACGGCCTTGGGGACCCTCAGGGATCTGGCGTTCCTCAATCCGGGGCTGACGATCACGGTGAGCGAAGACTGGGATCAGGGTAGCGATGGGGAGTTGGGTAGCAAACGGATACTGACGCTGCACTATCCGCGTGGCATCCTCGACTACATTTGGTACATCAATCGAATATGGAATCCGATGCATGGTGGTGTGCTGCATTTCCGGGATGTCGCCGGCGGCACGACGACCGAGGTCGCGGCGCAGTGGAACGGCCGATACAGCCTCGACTTCCGTGTTTTCATCGATGGCGTGCGGATGTCATGGGAGACCGCATACGAGGATCGTTTTGTTCGTAAGATCATCGACGGGTTGAACCAGTACATCTTTCGGCGAGGATTGACCTCGGGCAACCCGCTGACACACGGCAATGTGACTGAAGGCCTCGTCTTGGTCATCTCGATTCGAACGGCCGATCCGAGATTTGCGCTGGATCGGTGGAGATGGGAAGTCGAGATCGCCCCGGAAGTCTCCAACAGGTTCGCCGGACACTTCAGCAATTGGATGTTGGAGAACACCGAGGTGGTGGACGAGGTCATCGAAAGGGCCATTGAATCCCGGTATGAGCTCTCGCGGGTACGGAGGGTCAGCTGCCGCGCATAGCCGGGGAGAAGTCTCTTAGGCCTCGGTCAGCTTCATCGAGAGGCGATAGAGCAACCAGGTGGTCTGCACGCCGCGTGTCTTCGCTAATTCCTGGATCTGCGCCTGCCTGTTGGGGTCCGGCTGTCCGGTGACGATCACCAAACGAGCGCCCCGCAAACCCTCTTTTTCTGCCAAGGCGCGCAGCGCATCCATGTAATCCCCGGCCTGGGAAACGAGGTCCCGTCCTGGTGCATCGTGTTTGAGTTCGAAGCCCACGAGTAGATGGTTCTTTCTGTCCTCCGCGAGGAGGTCTACTCGACATCGATAGCCTTCGATCCGAGCTTCGGGTTTGCGAAATTTTAGGCGGTGCTCTTTCACGTACGAAAGTGCCGCGAAATTCCGCTGCATGAACTCCGAAAGTTGTTTTTCGGAGGTAAACAGAACCCGGGCTTCCTGGTGCGGCACGGCGTGATCGAGGTCGTAGAGGTGAATCCTGGTGTCACGAGTGATCGTCGGATCAGTGAGCGCCGGGTATGTACCGATGTTCGCTGCGCCTAGCTGCGCGTCGAGGAGTTGACAGAACTGCGTCGAAACCCGTTCGTAGCCGGCCTCTTGCGCTAACCGTCCCAATTTGCTGTCTGGGGTTTGGGATAGTGAGCTGGGATTGAAATCTAGCGCCGAAATACGCTCGCGGCATTTCGTCACCAACCGTTCCATCCGTTGTTCCCGCGTCAGGCGAGCTGCCATGAATCCCCCTCCCCGCACAATTCTGTCCAGAGACGATCATGCAGGAACCGGGATTTCCCCGGAGCGGTTTCACCGAAGCGCTGAGGTGCCGGAAACGAAAAACGCCGCCCGTACGGGCGGCGTTTCTCGGGTGGTTGCGGATCAGACGGCCGCGGCCTCCAGCTTGCGGGCCTCGCGGGCCAGCAGCCGGTCGCGCTGCTCCTCGAACTTGGTGGCCTGTCGCTCCAGGTCCTCCAGGAAGAGGGCGAACTTGTCCCGCCGCGCCTCCCCGACCGGGCTGAAGTCGGTGCGCTCGAACAGCTGCCACTTGCGCAGGTTCGGCCGCACAACCTCCTCCAGGTGCTGGCGCGGGTCGTAGATGCCGTGCTTGGCCATCAGCACGCCGTTGCGGCGGAAGTTCGGCATGCCCTGACCCGGCATCCGGAAGTTCTCCACGCAGGACGCGATCGCGTCGATTGCCTGGTCGGGGACCAGGTCCAGGGCCGCCCCGCAGGTGTCGCGGTAGAAGATCATGTGCAGGTTCTCGTCGGCGGCGACCCGCTGCAGCAGCCGATCGGCGACCGGATCGTCGCAGACCTTGCCGGTGTTGCGGTGGCTGACCCGGGTGGCGAGTTCCTGGAACGTCACGTACGCGACCGACAGCAGGAAGTCGGTCTTGTAGGCCTCTTCCTCCTTGTCGGTGGGCGCGAAGCCGTTGGTGACGTGTTCCATCCGGGCCTGCTCCAGCGCGATGGGGTCGACGCCGCGGGCCACCACCAGGTAGTCGCGGATGGCGATGCCGTGCCGGTTCTCCTCGGCGGTCCAGCGGTTCACCCAGGTGCCCCAGGCGCGGTCCTGGGAGAAGTACTCGGCGGCCTGCCGGTGGTACGACGGCAGGTTGTCCTCGGTCAGCAGGTTGGTGATCATCGCGGCCTTGGCGACGTCGCTGAGCTCGGACTGCTCCTCGGACCAGTCCTTGCCGCCGGTGGCGGCGAAGTTGCTGCCGCGATCCCACGGAACGTAGTCGTGCGGATGCCAGTCGGTGGTCGCCGACAAATGCCGGTTGAGGTGGTTCTCGGCGATCGGCTCAAGCTCGCTGAGAATCTCCGGATCGGTCAATCGTCTCGACATTTCACATTCCCTAAGGTAGACGGCCGTCCCATGGTATCGCGGAGACGACCGATCCCTTGCCGGCGAGAACGGTCTGCCGCAATTCGGTGACCTTGGTCACCGGGGTCCCACGGTGGTCGGTGACCGTCCGTGGACGGCCTACCGTTGGCGCATGTCCGTCGCGAAGTCCATCCTGTTGTTCGCCGTGGCCGCGCTGTTCGAGATCGGTGGCGCCTGGTTGGTCTGGCAGGGGGTGCGCGAGCATCGGGGCTGGGTGTGGATCGGTCTCGGGGTGCTCACCCTGGGCGCCTACGGCTTTGTCGCCACCTTGCAACCGGATGCCAACTTCGGCCGGATCCTGGCCGCCTACGGCGGGGTGTTTGTCGCCGGATCCCTGCTCTGGGGCATGGTCGCCGACGGCTTCCGCCCGGATCGCTGGGATGTCGGTGGGGCGCTGATCTGCCTGCTCGGCGTCGGCGTCATCATGTACGCCCCACGCCCCTGAACGGCGGAGTTACTGCCCGCCGAGCTTCTTGTAGATGGCCCCGACGATCGGCGTGACGATGGCCCGCGGGGTGTAGCCCGCACCGACCGACATTGCCTTGGAGGTCAGGCCCGGCACCACGCGCATCCGGTTGTGCTCCAGCGCGTCGAGTGACTTGCGGGCGGTGTATTCGGTGTTGATCCACAAAAAGTCCGGGATCAGGCGCTCCACCAGGGACTGCTCGGCGGCCTCCGGCAGTTCGGTGCGCACCGGGCCGGGGGCCAGCAACGTGACGTGGACCCCGTCCTTCTTCAGTTCGCCGCGCAGCGACTCGCTGAAGGTGTTGGCGAACGCCTTGGACGCGGCGTAGCTGGCGTTGTTGGGGATGGGGGAGTTGCCGGCCGCCGAACCGGAGGTCAGGATGCCGCCGGCCTGCCGGGAGATCATGCCCGGCAGCACCGCGAGGGTCAGGTCGTGCACGGCGACGGCGTTGAGCTGCACCTGGGCCTGCTCGCCGGCCGGGTCCAGGCCGGCGATCGGCCCGAATGTCGCGGTCCCGGCGTTGTTGCACAGGATGGAGATGTTGCGCTCGGCCAGCTCCTGACACAGCTGCGCGCGGGCGGCCGGGTCGGCCAGGTCGACGGCGCGGACCTCGACGGTGACGCCGTAGCGCTCGGTCAGCCGGGCCGCCAGATCGGTCAGTACCTCGCCGCGGCGGGCGGTGATGATCAGGTTGTGACCGCGCGCGGCGAGTTCGGTGGCCAGTGCCTCGCCGATGCCCTGGGAGGCTCCGGTGACGACGGCACGGGCATCGGGGCTGGGCGCTGGTACGGGCATGGGGCCAATGGTAGGGCTTAGGGTTCCGGACATGACACCGCCGGGGCGCCAGCAACCGGCGCTGCCTGCGACGCGACGCACCGACGTGGTCGTCTGGGCGCTCTGGGACGCCGGCTGCAACGGGATGAGCGCGATCGTCGGGACCTTTGTGTTCGCGGTGTACCTGACCAATGCCGTCGGCGCCGGGTGCACCGGCGACACCAGCCCGGCTTCCTGGCTGGGCCGGGCGCTGACGGTGGCCGGGCTGACCGTCGCCGCGCTGGCGCCCGCGGTCGGGGTGTGGGTGCAGCACCCCCGGCGTCGGCGCCGGGTGCTGACGCTGTTCACCGCGGCGGCGGTGACGTTGACCGCCGCGATGGCCCTGATCCGCCCGGACTGCTCCTACCTGTTCGCCGGCCTGGCGCTGCTGGCCGTCGCGACCGGCTGCAGCGACCTGGCCAGCATCCCGTACAACGCCATGCTGACCCAGGTCGCCACCCCGCGTACCGCCGGTCGAATATCCGGATTCGGTTGGGCCGCCGCCTATTCCGGCAGCGTGGTGCTGCTGCTGGTGATCTATGTCGGGTTCGTCGCCGGGGGCGGAGACACCCGCGGGCTGCTGGGGTTGCCCGCCGCCGAGGGCACCAACGTGCGGATGGCGATGCTGGTGACCGCGGGCTGGTTCGCGCTGTTCGCGCTGCCACTGCTGCTGCGGGCGCATCGGATCGGTGCCCCCGATCCGGACCGCGGAACGCCGGTCGGCGTGGCCCGGGCCTACCGGCAGGTGTGGACCGACCTGGCCGCCGAGCGGCGCCGCGACCGCAACCTGGTGCGATTCCTGCTGGCCAGCGCGCTGTACCGGGACGGCATGGTCGGGGTGTTCGTGTTCGGCGCGGTGCTCGGGGTGAACGTGTACGGCGTCTCGGCCGCCGACGTGCTGATCTTCGGGGTGGCGGCCTGCGTGGTCGCCGCCCTCGGAGCGGCCGCCGGTGGCTTGATCGATGACCGGATCGGTGCGAAGCCGGTCATCGTCACCGCGCTGAGCTGCATGATCGTCCTTGGCCTGGTGTTGCTGGTGGCCTCGGGGCCGACGGCGTTCTGGGTGCTGGGCTTGGCGCTGTGCCTGTTCATCGGACCGGTCCAGGCGGCGTCGCGCACCATGCTGATCCGGATGTCCGGCGCGGGCCGCGAGGGTGTCGCGTTCGGGCTCTACACCATGACCGGGCGGGCGGTGGCCTTCCTGGGGCCCTGGCTGTTCTCGGTGTTCGTCGACGTGTTCGACACCGTCCGCGCCGGGATGGGCGGCCTGATCGTGGTGCTGGTCGCCGGCCTGGCGGTGCTGGTCACCGTGCGCGCTCCCGAACACCGCCGCGCCGCGGCGTGACCGGCGTCGAACCTCAGCGCCGCGACGAGCAGATGGTCAGGCCGGCGCCGGAGCGCTGACGCACGGTCTTCCCGTTGACCGTCAGCGAGCAGGTCACCTCGCGCCCGGCGTTGAGCACCGACAGGCTCGCCGTCTCGGTGGCCGACGGCGACAGGCTGACCTGTCGGCTCCACGGCAGCGGGACGTTGAACTCGATCTGCAGGATGCCGCCGGCGTCGATGTAGGTGATGCTGATCGCCCGGCCCTCGCCGCTGACCGAATACACCACGGTGTTGGTGGCACCGGGATTGCTGGGCGTGCTGCCCGGCGGCGACGGCGCGGTGGTGGTGGGGATGGGCAGCGGAATGGGGATGGGGATCGGCGCCCGGGTCGTGGTGCGCGGCACCGTGGGCAGCGGCGGCGTCGTCGCGCGCGGCAGGCTGGTGGCGTCCGGAGGGGTCGGCATCGGGGCCGTCAGCGCATCGCGGGTGGTCGAATCGTTGGCGATCACCAGCGCGATCACCAGCCCGGCGACCAGTACCACCGCCGTCGCCGCGCCGATCCACAGCCAGCGCCGCGACCGCCGTGGCGCCGGCGGCGGCTCCTGCGGAGTGTCCGCCGGGATCGGCTGCTGGGTTTGGGTCCAGTAGGTCGGCAGCGGCCGGGTCTCATTGCCCGACGGGAGGTATGCCGGGTATTGGTACTGCCCGGCGTAGGCCGGATCCGGCGGCGGGTAGTAACCCTGGACCGCCGACGTGTCCGGCTGTGACGAGCCGGACCGACGTGCGTCGGGTGCCTCCGGCCGACGTGGATCGCTCATTCCACCTCCCGGTTGCAGGCTACCTGCGTTTGAAAACGGTGCACCCGGGTTGGGCGTTCCGCCGCGGCGCACCGGTGCGGGACGGGTCGCGGAAAGCCGGGCGGCCGTGCGCAATACCATGAGGTCGTTGTCATCAGCCGAGCGACGGGCGGTCCCATGCAATCCCCGGCAACGACCTCGAACCGGGCCGATCACCTGGCCCTGGTGGCGCAGTTGGCCGAGAAGCTGGCCGCCGCCGCGCGCGGCGGCTCCGAGCGGGCCCGGCAACGCCACATCGACCGCGGCAAGCTGCTGCCACGCGACCGGGTGGACGCCGTGCTGGATCCGGGCAGTCCGCTGCTGGAGATCGCGCCGCTGGCCGCCGACGGAATGTACGACGGCGAGTGTCCGGGCGCCGGGATGATCGCCGGGATCGGCCGGATCGCCGGACGCGAATGCATGGTGGTGGCCAACGACGCCACCGTCAAGGGCGGCACCTACTACCCGGTCACGGTGAAGAAGCATCTGCGCGCCCAGGAGATCGCGGCGCAGAACCGGTTGCCGTGTGTCTACCTGGTGGACTCCGGCGGCGCGTTCCTACCCCGCCAGGATGAGGTGTTCCCGGACCGCGAACACTTCGGCCGGATCTTCTACAACCAGGCCACCATGAGTGCCGCCGGCATTCCCCAGGTCGCCGCGGTGCTCGGGTCCTGCACCGCCGGCGGCGCGTACGTCCCGGCGATGAGCGACGAGGCCGTCATCGTCGCGAACCAGGGCACCATCTTTCTGGGCGGACCGCCGCTGGTGAAGGCCGCCACCGGCGAGGTGGTGACCGCCGAGGAACTCGGCGGCGGGGACCTGCACACCCGGGTCTCCGGGGTCGCCGACCACCTGGCCGCCGACGACCGCGACGCCCTGCAGATCGTGCGCCGGATCGTCGGGACCTTCGGGCCGGTCGCGCCGCGGCCCTGGCCGGTGCGTCCGAGCGTGCCGGCGATCTGCGACCAGCGCGAGCTCTACGACGTCGTGCCGGTCGACCCGCGCACCCCGTACGACGTGCACGAGGTGGTGCTGCGACTGGTCGACGGCGGGCAGTTCGACGAGTTCAAGGCCGGCTACGGCACCACCCTGGTCACCGGCTTCGCGCACATCCACGGGCATCCGGTCGGGATCATCGCCAACAACGGCGTGCTGTTCGGCGAATCCGCGCTCAAGGGAGCGCACTTCATCGAACTGTGCGACAAACGGTCGGTGCCGCTGGTGTTCCTGCAGAACATCGCCGGATTCATGGTGGGACGGGACTACGAGGCCGGCGGCATCGCCAAACACGGCGCCAAGATGGTCACTGCGGTGGCCTGCGCCCGGGTGCCGAAGTTCACCGTGGTGATCGGCGGCTCCTTCGGGGCCGGCAACTACTCGATGTGCGGCCGGGCGTATTCGCCGCGATTCCTGTGGATGTGGCCCAACGCCCGGATCTCGGTGATGGGCGGCGAGCAGGCCGCCTCCGTGCTGGCGACCGTCCGCGGCGAGATGACCGCCGAGGAGCAGGAGGCGTTCAAGGCGCCGATCCGTGAGCAGTACGAGCAGCAGGGCAACCCCTACTATTCGACGGCGCGACTGTGGGACGACGGGGTGATCGACCCCGCCGACACCCGCACCGTGTTGGGGCTGGCGCTCTCGGTGGCGGGGAACGCACCGCTGGAGCCGGTCGGCTACGGCGTTTTCCGGATGTGAGGGGCGCAATGTTTCAGACCGTGTTGGTCGCCAACCGCGGAGAGATCGCGGTGCGCGTCATCCGTACCCTGCGCGAGCTCGGCATCCGGTCGGTCGCGGTCTACAGCGACGCCGACGCCGCCGCCCGGCACGTCACCGAGGCCGACGATGCGGTGCGGATCGGTCCGGCCCCGGCGCGGGAGTCCTATCTGAACATCGACGCGGTGGTCGCCGCCGCGGTGGCCACCGGCGCGCAGGCGGTGCACCCGGGCTACGGATTCCTTTCCGAGAACGCGGAATTCGCCGCGGCCCTGGCCGAGGCCGGGATCGTGTTCATCGGACCACCGGTGTCGGCGATCGCCACGATGGGCGACAAGATCGCCGCCAAGGCAACGGTCTCGGCGTTCGGGGTGCCGGTGGTGCCCGGCATCGCCCGGCCCGGTCTCTCCGATCCGGAGCTGATCGAGGCGGCCGCCGAGATCGGCTACCCGGTGCTGGTCAAGCCGTCGGCCGGCGGCGGCGGCAAGGGCATGCGGCTGGTCGAGGATCCCGCCGAGCTGCCCGCCGCGCTGGCCGGGGCCCGCCGCGAGGCCGGTGCGGCATTCGGCGACGACACCCTGTTCCTGGAGCGGTTTGTGCTGCGGCCCAGGCACATTGAGGTGCAGGTGCTCGCCGACACGCACGGCAACGTCATCCATCTCGGTGAGCGGGAGTGCAGCCTGCAGCGCCGGCACCAGAAGGTCGTCGAGGAGGCGCCTTCGCCGCTGCTGGACGCACCGACCCGCGCCCGGATCGGCGCCGCGGCCTGCGACACCGCGCGCAGCGTGGACTACGTCGGCGCGGGCACGGTGGAGTTCATCGTCTCCGCCGACACCCCGGACGAGTTCTTCTTCATGGAGATGAACACCCGGCTGCAGGTCGAGCATCCGGTCACCGAGCTGGTCACCGGCCTGGACCTGGTGGCCTGGCAGTTGCGCATCGCCGCCGGCGCCGCGCTGAGCATCGCCCAGGACGACGTGACAACGACCGGGCACGCCATCGAGGCCCGGGTGTACGCCGAGGACCCCGCCAACGGCTTCCTGCCCACCGGCGGCCCGGTCCTGGCGCTCGGCGAGCCGGCGCCGGGGGCGCCCCGCACCGGCGCCGACCCGACGGCGACGGTGCGGGTGGACTCCGGGCTGGCGGCCGGCACCGTCATCGGCAGTGACTACGACCCGATGCTGGCCAAGGTCATCGCGCACGGCGCCGACCGCGCGCAGGCGCTGGCCGCCCTGGACAGCGCGCTGGCGCGCACCCAGCTGCTCGGTGTCATCACCAACATCGACTTCCTGCGCTTCCTGCTGGCCGACGACGACGTGCGGGCCGGCCGGCTGGACACCGGGCTGCTGGACCGCCGGGTCGGCGACTACCGCAGGCCCGTCGTCGACGACGCCGAATATGTCGCCGCCGCAACGCAATTGTGGCTGCAGCGGTGGCGCGCCGCCGGCGACGACCCGTGGTCGCAGCCCAGTGGCTGGCGGATCGGCACGCCGGCGCCGACGGTGGTCCGGCTGCGCGGCGGCGAGCGCAGCGTGCACGTCGCGATCACCGGCACCCCGGGCGAGGCCACCGCCGCCGTCGAGGGCGGGCAGCCCGCGCCGCTGACCGCCGACCAGACCGCGGACCTGCTGACCGTCAGCTGGGGCGGCCGACGGCGCCGCTACCGGTGCGCGGCGGTGCCCGGGCAGGTGTGGCTGGCCGGCGAGCGCGGCGTCGCCCTGCTGGAGGAGGTCCGCGAGGCCCCGGTGCGCGCCGACGACCAACACGCCGGGGACGCCGAACTGTGCAGCCCGATGCCGGGCACCGTCGTCGCGGTGAACGTGTCCGACGGACAGGCCGTCACCGCGGGCACCGTCGTGGTCGCCGTGGAGGCGATGAAGATGGAACACGCACTGAGCGCACCGGTCGACGGTGTGGTCGAGCTGCTCGTCGCCGCCGGCGAGCAGGTCAGGGTCGGCCAGCCGCTGGCCCGTATCACCGCCCACCCAGCAGAAGAGAGCCAGCCCGATGCCTGACTACCTGTCGACCGGAAACCTGCCCGAGGACTACGCGCAACTGGTCGGCGCCGTCGGCGACTTCGCCCGGTCGGTGGTCGCCCCGGTGGCCGCCAAGCACGACGCCGAGCACACCTTCCCCTACGAGGTGGTCGCCGGGATGGCCGAGATGGGCCTGTTCGGCCTGCCGTTCCCCGAGGAGTACGGCGGGATGGGCGGGGACTACTTCGCGCTGTGCCTGGCGCTGGAGGAACTCGGCAAGATCGACCAGAGCGTGGCCATCACCCTGGAGGCCGGGGTGTCCCTCGGCGCGATGCCGGTCTACCGGTTCGGCACCGAGGAACAGAAGCAGCACTGGCTGCCGCGGCTGACCAGCGGCCGGGCCCTGGGGGCGTTCGGCCTGACCGAGGCGGGCGGGGGCAGCGACGCCGGCGCCACCAAGACCACCGCGCGGTTGGACGACGGGCAGTGGCTGATCAATGGTTCCAAGCAGTTCATCACCAACTCCGGCACCGACATCACCGAGCTCGTGACGGTCACCGCGGTCACCGGCGGCACCCCGGAGCGGCCCGAGATCAGCGCCATTCTGGTCCCGGTGCCCACCCCCGGATTCACCCCCGAGCCGGCCTACAACAAGGTCGGCTGGAACGCCTCGGACACCCACCCGCTGAGCTTCGACGACGTCCGGGTTCCCGAGCAGAACCTGCTCGGCGAGCGTGGCCGCGGCTACGCCAACTTCCTGCGGATCCTCGACGAGGGCCGCATCGCGATCGCCGCCCTGTCGGTCGGGGCGGCCCAGGGCTGCGTGGACGAGAGCGTGAAATACGCCAAGCAGCGCAGCGCCTTCGGCCAGCCGATCGGCCGGTACCAGGCCATCGAGTTCAAGCTGGCCCGCATGCAGGCCCGCGCCCACGCGGCCCGCACCGCCTACTACGACGCCGCCGCGCTGATGCTGGCCGGCAAGCCGTTCAAGACCGAGGCCGCGGTCGCCAAGCTGGTGGCCAGCGAGGCGGCGATGGACAACGCCCGCGATGCCACCCAGATCCACGGCGGCTACGGCTTCATGAACGAGTACCCGGTCGCCCGGCACTACCGTGACAGCAAGATCCTCGAAATCGGCGAGGGCACAACCGAAGTGCAATTGATGATCATTGCGCGACAGATGGGAGTCTGAAAAACCGTGAGCGAGCAGAGGGTGGTTCGGCAACGCGGCCTGTGGTACGAGGAACTCGAACCCGACGTCCGATATGTGCATGCGCCCGGCCGGACCATCACCGAGGCCGACAACGTGCTGTTCACCACGCTGACGATGAACACCCAGGCGCTGCATCTGGATGCGGCCTGGTCCGATGCCCAGCCGCCGTTCAATGCCCGGCTGGTCAACTCGATGTTCACCCTGTCCACCCTGGTGGGCCTGTCGGTGGCGCAGCTGACCCAGGGCACCACCGTCGGCAATCTCGGCTTCTCCGACATCGCGTTCCCCAAGCCGATGTCCCACGGTGACACGCTCTATGCCGAAACGGTGGTGACCGAGAAGCGGGAATCCCAAAGCCGTCCCGGCGAGGGCATCGTCACGTTCGTGCACACCGGACGCAATCAGCACGGCGACGTGGTGGCGACGGCGACCCGAAAGGCCATGATGCGCAAGCGGCCGAGTGGCGAGGAGAACCGGTGAGCCTGGACACCGCGGGCCCGGCCTGGATCTTCTGCCCCGCCGATCGTCCCGAACGGTTCGCCAAGGCCGCCGCCGCCGGGGATGTGGTGATCCTCGACCTGGAGGACGGGGCCGGCGACAAGCCCGCCGCCCGCGAGGCGGTCGTCAACTCCGCGCTGGACCCGGAGCGCACCGTGGTGCGGATCAACCCGCACGGCACCGAGGATCAGCGGCTCGACCTGGAGGCGTTGGGCCGCACCGACTACACCACGGTGATGCTGCCGAAATGCGAGGCGGCCGAGCAGGTTGCCGCGCTGGCGCCGCTTGCGGTGGTGTTCATCGTGGAGACGCCGTTGGGTGCGCTGCGGGTGACCGAGTGCGCGGCCGTGCCCAACACCCTCGGGGTGTTCTGGGGCGCCGAGGACCTGTTCGGGCTGCTCGGGGGGACCGCCAACCGGTTCGCCGACGGCAGCTACCGGCAGGTGGCCGAGCATGTCCGCGCCCAGTCGCTGCTGGCCGCCAAGGCCTTCGGCAAGCTGGCGCTGGATTCGGTGTACATCGACATCAAGGATCTCGACGGGCTGCGCCGCGAGGTCGACGACGCCGTCGCGGTCGGGTTCGACATCAAGGTGGCGCTGCATCCGACCCAGGTGACGGTGATCCGGGACGGCTACCGGCCGTCCGCCGAACAGCTGCAGTGGGCGCGACGCGTGCTCGATGCGGCCGCGTCGCAACGCGGTGCGTTCGGTTTCGAGGGCATAATGGTGGATGCGCCAGTGCTACGGCGAGCAGAGCGAATCCTCACGCTCGCGCCCTGACCCGGGACGCCCGCCGGTGCCGCCACAAGCGGGGCCGCTCTGTGAACCCGCGCTGGTCAGCACCGAACGTTGACTGCCCGCCGAACATGCGGGCAGCGGCTGCAGGAGGCGCCATGGCGAGTTCCGTTCACTCCGCGCTGTTCGACGCGCCGGCGGCAGCCGAATCCCCGCCGCTACAACTGATCCGGCCCGACGGCACCCCCACCGAGGAGGACCGGGTCGGCCGGGATCTGCCCCGGGAAACCCTGGACCGGCTCTACCAGATGATGGCGGTCACCCGGGCGCTGGACACCGAGTTCACCAACCTGCAGCGGCAGGGCGAGCTGGCGCTTTATGCGTCCTGCCGCGGCCAGGAGGCCGCCCAGGTCGGCGCGGCGGCCTGCCTGCCGAGCACCGACTGGCTGTTTCCGCAGTACCGCGAGCTGGGGGTGCTGCTGGTCCGCGGGATCACCGTCGCGCAGATGAGTGCGCTGTGGCGCGGGTCCTGGCACGGCGGGCTGGGATTCACCGCGTTCAACTGCGCCCCGATCTCGATCCCGATCGGCACCCAGCAGCTGCACGCCGTCGGCGCGGCGATGGCGGCCCGGCACCTCGGCGAGGACGGCGTCACGGTGGCGTTCCTCGGCGACGGCGCGACCAGCGAGGGCGACGTGCACGAGGCGCTGAACTTCGCCGCGGTGTTCGCCGCGCCGTGCGTGTTCTATGTGCAGAACAACCAGTGGGCCATCTCGGTTCCGGTGCACCGCCAGGTCGGCGGGCCGTCGATCGCGAGCCGGGCGGCCGGCTACGGAATGCCCGGCATCCGGGTCGACGGCAACGACGTGCTGGCCTGCTACGCCGTGACGGCGGCGGTCGCCGCCCGCGCCCGGGCCGGCGGGGGACCGGCGCTGGTCGAGGCGCTGACCTACCGGATGGGCCCGCACACCACCTCCGACGACCCGACCCGCTACCGCGACGACGCCGAGCTTCGGCACTGGCAGGCCCTCGATCCGCTGGACCGCTTCCGAAAATACCTACAGCACATCGGGCTCTGGACCGACCGGCTGCGGCAGCGCAGCGAGCAGCACGCGCAGCGGCTGTGCGACGAGCTGCGGGCCGCGGTCGTCGGGGCCGTCGACCCCGACCCCACCGAGCTGTTCGACGCGGTCTACCACGACATCACCCCGGACCTGGCCGCCCAGCGTGAGCAATTGCGCGCCGAACTGGTCAGGGAGACCTGAGATGACCGCCACCTTCGCACGACCGCCCGCGGCCGAAAACCCCGGCGTCGCCGCCGAACTCACCATGGTCGCCGCGATCAACCGGGCGCTGCGCGACGTGATGGCCGCCGACGACCGGGTCCTGGTCTTCGGCGAGGACGTGGCCGCCCTCGGCGGGGTGTTCCGGGTGACCGACGGGCTGGCCGAAACCTTCGGGCCGTCCCGCTGTTTCGACACGCCGCTGGCCGAGTCGGCGATCATCGGCATCGCGATCGGGATGGCGATCCGGGGGCTGGTGCCGGTGCCCGAGCTGCAGTTCGACGGCTTCAGCTATCCGGCGTTCGACCAGATCGTCAGCCACCTGGCCAAATACCGGATGCGCACCCGCGGCGACATCGAGTTGGCGGTCACCATCCGGATCCCGTCGTTCGGTGGAATTGGTGCGGTGGAACATCACTCGGAGTCCACCGAAACCTACTGGGCGCACACCGCGGGGTTGAAGGTGGTGGTGCCGGCCACCCCGTCGGACGCCTACTGGCTGCTGCGGCACGCGATCGCCAGCCCAGATCCGGTGATCTTCCTGGAGCCCAAGCGCCGGTACTGGAGCCGCGGACTGGTCGACCCGACCACCCCGGGGCCCCCGATCGGCCGGGCCGTGATCGCCCGGCCGGGCGACGATGCCACCGTCATCAGCTACGGCCCGCTGGTCGGCACCGCGCTGGCGGCGGCCGAACTGGCCGCCGCCGAACATGATTGGAGCCTGGAGGTCGTCGACCTGCGGTCGCTGAACCCGCTGGACTTCGACACCGTCGCGGATTCGGTGCGCCGCACCGGCCGGGCCGTGGTGCTGCACGAGGGCCCACGCACCCTGGGGTTCGGCGCCGAGTTGGCCGCCCGCCTCAGCGAGGAACTGTTCTACGACCTGGAGGCGCCGGTGCTGCGCGCCACCGGTTTCGACACCCCCTACCCGCCGGCGCGGCTCGAGACGAGCTGGCTGCCGGGGGTCGACCGGCTGCTGGACTGCGTCGAACGGACCTTGGAGGCACCATGACCGGGACCGGTGAGCCGCGCGGCGGGGAGTTCCTGGTGCCCGACCTCGGGGAGGGCCTGGAGGACGTCACCGTGACGCAGTGGGAGGTGGCCCTCGGCGACGAGGTGGCGCTGAACCAGGTGCTGTGCACGGTGGAGACCGCCAAGGCCGCCGTCGAGATCCCCAGCCCGGTCGCCGGCCGGGTGCGCGCGCTGGGCGGCGCGGTCGGCGACGTGCTGCCGGTGGGGGCGCTGCTGGTCCGCTTCGAGGCAACCGGCACCGCGCCGGCCGAGGCCGCCCGGCCGGTCGAGAGCGCCCGGCCGGCTGAGAGCGCCGCGCCGGCCCGCGACAGCGTGCTGGTGGGCTACGGGGCCGACGCCGGCGCCGACCGCAGCCGGCGCCGGCCGGGCTCGCGGCCGCGGGCCAAACCGTCGGTGCGCCGGCTGGCCGCGGACCTGCAGGTGGACCTCGGCGCGGTGCGGGCCGGCCCGGACGGAATCGTCGGCCGCGACGCGGTGCTGGCGGCGGCCGAGTCCGCCGGCGAGTCCGCCGCCGATGAACTGCAACCGGTGCGCGGCGTGCAGGCGGAGATGGCCCGGCGGATGAGCGCCGCACGCCGGGAGATCCCCGACGCGCACGCCCGCATCGAGGTGGACTGTGCGCGGCTGCTGCAGCTCGCCGGCCGGCTGGAGATCACCCCGTTCGTGCTGACCCTGCGGCTGGTCGTGCACGCCCTGACCCGGCACCGGATCCTCAACTCCAGCTGGGTCGACGGCCCGGACGGCCCGCAGATCCGCACCCATCGCGGCGTGCATCTCGGGTTCGGGGTGGCCGCGCCGCGCGGTCTGCTGGTGCCGGTCGTGCACGACGCCCAGGCCAAAACCACCCGGGAGCTGGCGCAGGCCGTCGCCGGGCTGATCGACGCGGCCCGCGACGGCGCCCTGGCGCCCGCCGCGCTGACCGGCTCGACGTTCACGGTGTCGAACTTCGGTGCCCTCGGGCTCGATGACGGCGTGCCGGTGATCAACCACCCGGAGGCCGCCATTCTGGGCATGGGTGCGATCCGGCCGCGCGCCGTCGTCATCGATGGGGAACTTGCCGCCCGCCCCACCGCGCAGCTGACCTGTGCCTTCGACCATCGGGTCGCCGACGGCGCCCAGGTCGCCGGGTTCCTCGTCGGGCTGCGCGCGCTGATCGAGGCGCCCGAGACCGCCCTGCTGGAACTCTAGGCCCGGGTTCAGCGGCGGGTCGCCGAGCGCAGCCGGTCCTGGAACTCCGGGGACTGAATGGACCGGGCCTGCGGCCCCAGCTCGATCCGCATCGCGGCGTCGTGCAGGTCGGCCTCGGCGGCGCCGGGTTGACAGGTCGCGCGCATGCTCGCCTTGGTCGCCAGCACCACCTCCCGCGGCGCCGCCGCCGGGCCGCCGGCCAGCTGCAGGGCGTCGGCGAGCGCGTCGTCGGCGGTGCGCAGCGCCAGACCGTGGGCGACGGCGGCGTCGGCGTCAAACCGCATGCCGAACAGCAGTGCGGCCCGAGCCGCCTGCGGTCCGACCGCCCGTTGCAGCATCCAGGTGGCTCCGCCGCCGGGATGGATGCCCAGCTTCTGGAAGCGGGCGTCGAACAGGGCGCGCGGGCCGGCGATCCGGACGTCGGCGGCCAGCGCCAGGTTCAGCCCGGCGCCGACGGCGGCGCCGTTGACGGCCGCGATGGTGGGCAGCGCGCAGCCGGCGATCGCCATGAACCCGTCGTAAATCCGCAGCAGGCCGTCCTCGGCGGCCGCACCGAGCGCACTCAGGTCGGCGCCCGCGCAGAACGCCGTGCATGCCCCGGTGACCACCAGGGCATGCACCGCTTGATCGGACTCGGCGCGCTCGACGGCCGCGCGCAACTGCGCGGACATGGCGTCGGTGACGGCGTTGCGGCGGTCGGGATCGTTGACCGTGACGACGGCGACCCGACCGCCGATCTCCGAGGGCTCGGTCAGGTCGTAGCGGACCAGTTCGGGGCTCATGACCGGCACGCTACCGCGCCGGCGGCCGGCTACTGGTGCGGCTGCGCCGATCGCGACGGCAGCATGGCGAGCACCGCGAGGACCAGTCCGCCCACGACCAGGCCGATCACCGCCGAGATGCCGGTGTTGGTGAGCCACGCCAGCGCCGGCCCGGCCGCACCGGTGGCATCGGACACCAGCTCCTCCAGGTGGTGCACGATCGCGTACGGGCTGTGCCAGCCGACCTTGTCGGTGCCGGTGAGCAGGATGTGACCGCCGACCCAGAGCATCGCCACGATGCCCACCGTCGAGAGGGTGGCCAGCACCTTTGGCATCCCGGTGACCAGACCGCGGCCGATCCGCTGGGCCATCCGGCCGCTGCGCTGGGCCAGGCTCAAGCCGATGTCGTCCATCTTCACGATCGCCCCGACCACCCCGTAGACCACGATGGTGATCACGAAGGCGACGACCACCAGGATGATCAGTCGCGGCCAGAATGATTGTGCGGCAACCTCGTTGAGGGCGATCACCATGATCTCGGCGGACAGGATGAGGTCGGTGCGGATGGCGCCGGCCACCGTCTTCTCCTCGGCGTCGCGGTCCTTGATCTCGCTTTCGGCGGCGGCGCTGTGCTCGTGGCCGCGCAGCCGTCCCCAGATCTTCTCGGCGCCCTCGTAGCACAGATAGGTGGCGCCGAGCATCAGGATCGGGGTCAGCGCCCACGGGGCGAACTGGCTGAGCAGCAGCGCCGCCGGCAGGATCAGCAGCAGCTTGTTGCGCAGCGATCCGATCGCGATCCGCTTGACGATCGGCAGCTCGCGCTCGGCCGCGATGCCCTGCACGTACTGCGGGGTGACCGCGGTGTCGTCGATCACCACGCCGGCGGCCTTGGCGGTGGCCCGACCGGCGGCGGCGCCGACGTCGTCGACCGATGCGGCGGCGAGCTTCGCCAGCGCTGCGACATCGTCGAGTAGCGCGAACAGCCCGGAGCTCACCGTTGACCCACCATGGCCCAAACGGTACCCGCTGGCAGCGGTGTGGGGCGCATCGCCGGGTACCGGTGCGTCCCGGCGAACGGTAGCCTCGGAGCGGTGTCCCGCGCCCCCGATGTCCCGGCCATCAGTGGGTATGAGGCGCGCTGGGAAGAGCACAACGCCGAGCGGCGCACCCGGATCCTGCGGGCGGCGATCGAGCTGATCGAGGAGGGCCCGGCCGACGCCGATGTCTCGGTGCGCGACGTCGCGCAGCGGGCCGGTCTGGCCAAGTCCGTGGTCTACCGGCAGTTCGGCAACAAGGACGAACTCGAACGGCGAGTGCGATCGCTGACCTTTGAGGATCTCGCGGGTGTGCTCGATGAGCGGCTCGACCTGGCCGACGGCTCGCTGCGGGAGATCCTGACCCGCACCATCGCCGCGGTCGCCGACTGGATGCTCGATCATCCGCGGCTCAACGAGTTCGTCCGGCGCGGGCCGACCTTTGAAAGCGACGGCTCGCTGGATGCGGTCAGTCAGTTCAAGCACCGAATGATGGTCCAGGCGGAGGGCATCATCGGGGCGCTCGCCGCGGCGCTCAACGCCGATGACGCCTCGTTCCGGTCGGTGCCGTTCGCGGTGGTGACGATGATCGAGGCCACCCTGTCGGCCTGGATCCGCGGTGCCGCGCCGACCCGGTCGCGCGCCGAGATCATCTCGGACCTGGCCGACTACGCCTGGTATGTGCTTGACGGCGCCGCCCGCGCGGCCGGGATCGAGGTGCGCCCGGACGTCCCGTTCACCGCGATGATCGCCGAGCTGACCGGTTCGCTGACGCCAGGCTGACCGGGCCTGCCGCGCGCATGAACGGGAGACGGTTACCCGGAAACGTTGTAGTCGGCGACCAGGCTGCGGACGGTCTCCTGGGCGCACGATTTGTTGGTGCCGATGAAGCCGGTGGCCCCGCGCTTGATCCAGCCCGTCACGTAGGCGCCGCGGACACCGCTGACCCGGCCGGCGTCGTGCGGCACGGTCGCGGTGGCCTCGTCGAAGGGCAGCCCGGGCACCGGCCGGCCTCGATAGCCGATCGAGGTCAGCGCCAGGCCGGCCGGCACGGTGCGTTGCTCGCCGTTGGGTTTGACCCGCATCGACCCGTCCGGTGCGGGGATCAGTTCGCGGCCGTCGAACTGGACGGCCTGCACCCGCTGCTGGCCGAGCAGCCCCGAAGGTGCGAGCAGGAAGTCCAGCACAATCCGCCGGTCGCCGGTCTGCCGCCGGGCGGTGCGCAGGATCCGCGCCCGCGGGTCGTCGGCGGGCAGGGCGGCCAGGTGTTCGTCGGCGACCACGACCTCGACGCCCGGCGTCGAGCACAGCCCGGCCAATTCGGGCACGGTGAACGCGGCCTGCCCGAGCCCACGCCGCCCGGCCACCACGACTTCTTCGATCCCGCTGTGGCGCAATGCATTCAGCGCGTGCGGAGCGATGTCGGTGCCGGCCAGCAGCTCCGGGTCCATGGTCAGGATGCGGGCCACGTCCAGCGCGACGTTGCCGTTGCCGATGATGACCGCCCGCGGCCCGGACAGGTCATAGCTGCGGTGTGCGTGGTCTGGGTGGCCGTTGTACCAGGCCACGAACTCGGTCGCCGTCCCGACGCCGGCCAGCTCGGTACCCGGGATGTCGAGGCGCCGGTCGGTGGCGGCGCCGACCGCATAGATGACGGCGTGGTGCTCGGCCATCAGGTCGTGGTGGCTGAGCGCGGCGCCGATCTCGGTGCCGAGCACCACGTCCACCCGCGGATCGGACACGATGTGCTCGAACTGGCGGGTCACCCCGCGGGTGCGTTGGTGGTCGGGCGCCACCCCGAACCGGGCCAACCCGAACGGGGTCTGCAGCCGTTCGTAAATGCGTACCCGCGCACCGGGAATGGTCAGGAGTTCGTCGGCGGCATACATCGCAGCCGGGCCGGATCCGACGATGGCGACCCGCAGCTGCGCGCCGTTGCGCACCTGCAGCGCCGGAACCGGGGGAGCCAGCAGCGGCCGGGGCCGCGGCGCGGCGTAGAAGTCGGCATTCAGGTCGGCGAAGATCTGCTCGACGGGTGACAGCGAGCCGTCGTGCTTGATGGCGTCCACCGGGCAGGCGGTGACGCAGGCACCGCAGTCGACGCACTCGACCGGGTCGATGTAGAGCATCTGTGCGGTCAGGAAGTCCGGTTCGTCGGGGGTGGGATGGATGCAGTTGACCGGGCAGGCGTAGACGCAGGACGCGTCGCTGCAGCAGGACTGGGTGATGACGTGCGGCATCAGGCGATCGCAATCGCTTCGCGTTTCGGGGCGCTGCGGTAGCGGGCGGCGTCGCCGTCGATCCGGCAGATCTTCCACAGCCGGCGGCCGACGCGGTTCATCAGGCCGAGATCGGCTGCCAGCGCACGCATCTCGGGGAAGTACCCGGCCATGATCCGGCGTGCCTGCGGCCCGCGCCAGAACGCCTCGCGGAACACCTCCGCGGGAATGTCGAATTCGGCCATGAAGATCTTCTTCGACGGCGTCATGATCTCGTAGGCCAGGTAGCGCAGCAACAACGGGAACGCGACGGTGGCGAAGGCCTTCATCCGCCACGACCGCTCGGGCCAGTACGTCTTGAGGAACTCGTTGGCCCAGGAGATGTGCCGGGCCTCCTCGGCGATGTGAATCTGCATGGTTCGCAGCACCGCGGGCGGGAGGTTGGCGTCCTCGCGGATCAGCGCCTTCTGAAAATGATCGATGGGCTCCTCGCCGGCGAGGATCCCGGCCATGAACGCGGACGGCGAGATGTGGCCGACCAGGCCGATGAAGGGGGACAGTCGGCGGAACAGCGGACTCATGCCCGGCACGTCGGCGCCGGAGCGGTTGACCAACTCCTGGAACATCTGGATGTGGTTGCACTCTTCGGTCATCTCGTGCAGGGCGTAGCGGAATTCCGGGGAGTTGTTCGGCAGACCCATGATGAAGGCCATCAGCCCGCGGATCAGGATGCTTTCGAACGCCGCACCCACCTTGACGGTGTTCATCGTGCGCCACCGGCCGATGGCGATCTGGCGCTCCAGCGGCTGATCCTGGTACCACCGGGTGGCGCCGAGCGGGTCGACGGTGCCCGACAGCACCCAGCGCGGGTCCTCGGGGTCCAGCGCGAGCTCCGGGGCGTCCCAGTCAATGTCGAGGTAGGGGTCGAAGCGGCGGCGGACCGAGCCCTCCGACAGCACGGCGAGCAGTTCCCGGTAACCGGGTGCGGGGGTGGCTACCGCGGATGCGAGGGTCGGCATCGTTGCCTCCTGACGGATCGGTGACGGCGGATCGTTGCGGCCAATTTAGCGGGACCGAGTGTCCAAGTAAATGCCTGTTTGCCTCGGTCGTGTCGTATCCTCAGGGAATCGGCCGTCGGGCCGTCTGCTCCAAATGCGGCGATGCGGGGGAAACTCGGCACGATGGCCACTGACGCGGTTGACGCCGGACACCAGACCTCGATCGAGCACGCGCTGTCGGTCGGTGAGCCGCTGCGGGTCGGCTGGTTCCGGTTCTATCTCGATGGCGAGCGCTGGGAGTGGTCCGCGCAGGTCGAGCGCATGCACGGTTATCCGGCCGGGACGGCGAATCCGACCACCGAACTGGTGCTCTCGCACAAACACCCCGAGGACCTGGGCCAGGTGTCCGACATCCTGGCGGTGATGCGCCGCACCGGCGCGGCGTTCAGCACCCGGCATCGCATCGTCGACACCGCCGGCGCGGTCCACCACGTCGTCGTGGTCGGTGACCAGTTGCATGACGACGCCGGCGCGGTGATCGGGACGAACGGTTTCTACATCGACGTCACGCCCGCTCGGGCCGATGCCGACCAGGCGGCACTCAGCGAGGCGGTCGCCGAGATCGCCGAGGCCCGCGGCGGGATCGAGCAGGTCAAGGGCATGCTGATGCTGATCTACCGGATCGACGCCGACGCCGCCTTCGATCTGTTGCGGTGGCGGTCCCAGGAGACCAACACCAAGCTGCGACCGCTGGCCGAGCAGATCGCCACCGAGATCGCCGCGCTGGACTATGGCGACGTGCTGCCGGACCGGGTGGTGTTCGATCGGTTATTGCTCACCGCGCATTTGCGGGTGCCGCCGGCGGGGTAGCCCTCTGCGGGACACCCGATGTCCGTTTGATCTGCCGCCGGCGCGGGTATCCCGGGCGCATCGACGGAAAGGATCGAGATGACCGCCGCGCCGGCCGGGGTGTATCGCCCGCAGCAGGATTCCCAGTTGCTCATCGACGCCGTGACCGCGGGCGGCCCGCTGCGGGGACGCCGGGTTGCCGACCTGGGCACCGGCAGCGGGGTGGTGGCGATCGCGGCCGCGGGCCTCGGCGGTACGGTGACCGCCTTCGATGTCTGTCCCAACGCGGTGCGCTGCGCGCGCGCCCAGGTGGCCGCCGCGGACGCTGCCGTTGACGTGCGGCTGGGCTCGTGGACCCGAGCGCTGGAGTTTGCGCCGTTCGACCTAGTGCTGTCCAATCCGCCCTACGTGCCGGTGCTGACCGACCCCGACGACGCCGAGATCCCGGCGTCCGCGGGGCCGCCGGTGTCCTGGGATGGCGGCGCCGACGGCCGCCGGATGCTCGACCCCCTGTGTGCGGCCGCGCCGGACCTGCTCAGCGACGGAGGAACCCTGTTTGTGGTCCAGTCCAGCCTGGCAGGCGCCGAGGAATCCCTTCGCCGGCTAGTCAACGCCGGACTTCGGGCCGAAATCATTGCGACGAAATCGATTCCCTTCGGGCCGGTGTTGTCGTCCCAGGCCCGGGCCCTGGAGTCGGCGGGCCGACTGGCGCTCGGTCGGCGCAGCGAACGGCTGGTAGTCATCCGGGCGGACAAGCCGTGAGGACGCCGCGCACCATTCGGGTGACCGCCGGCGGGCCGATTCTGGTCGAGGGGCCGGTGCGCATCGAACTCCCCGACGGACGGGTGCTGGAGTCGGATCGGTTCGTGACCGCGCTGTGCGTCTGCCGCCGGTCGGCGATCTATCCGCTGTGCGACACCAGCCACCGCAGCCGCCGGCGGGCCGGCTCAGCCGATCCCGCGTCGTAGCGACGGGCGGCCGGCCGCCCAGCATCGCCGCAGCTGATCGTCGAGCAGCTGCTCGCTGAATTCCCACGCCCGAATCCCGAAGATGACGTCGTCGGCCAGGTCCGGCTCGGCGGCCAGCAGAGCCTCGACGAGGCCCCGGACGACCTGTTCGTGCACCGCGTCGGCCTCGACGTGCTCGGCGTAGAAGCGCACGCACGGCTGCGGGGCCGCCATTCGCCGCAGCGCGTCGACGATGCGTTGCGAGCCCGGGGGCGAGGTGATCTCGATGGCCGCGAACTGTCCGGCGCCCGCGCCGCGCAGTCGTCGATGCAAGCCGAACAACGACATCAGGTTCACCACCAGCAGCGCGGGCGCGGGGACCGCGTCCAGGTAGCCGAGATAGGCCGGGTCCAGACCGGCCGCGGTCATCAGGTCGGCATACAGCCGCTGATGCATCTGGTTGGCGTGGCCGGCGCCGAATTCGTCGAACTCCACGGCCACCAGGGCGGATTTCGCCTGGCCGGTCAATCGGGGGATCAGCCAGGCGTGCGGATCGGCCTCCTTGAGGTGATACAGCGAGCGGTGGACGAAGTACTCGCGCATCTGCGGCCAGGTGCCGTGCTCGCGCAGGTGCGCACCAATGCCGCTGCCGTGCACCGATCCGGTCGACAGGCGCCGCAGCTCGCACGCCACGGTGATGGAGGTTTCGGCCGGGCCGAGATTGTGGTGCAGCGCGGAGAGCAAGATTCGCTCCATGTCGGTACGCAGCGCGATCAGTGCGGGATTCCACTCCCAGTCCGGATCGACGCCGGCAAAACCCCGATAGTGCAGCTCGTAGCAGAGATAGAGAGCCAACTGCAGGTCAAGCCCGAACGGGTCGGAGTCCGCCGGCACGGGACCGGGCGCATCGCAACGTTTCCCGGCCGGACCGGCCAAGGCGTCGATGACCAAGGCCGAGGCGGGGCCCGCGGCGCGGGGGAGCGTGGGCGGCCGGTCGAGCCCGGCGAAGATGGTGTTCATCCGGGTAGGGTTTCGCCGCCCAGCGGCGCCAGCACCTCGCCGCTGTAATAGGACGAGAGCCGATCGGCGGCGAAGAACACATATGACGGCGCCACCTCGTCGGGCTGGGCGGGGCGTCCGAAGGGGGTGTGGGCGCCGAAGCTGCTGACCCGTTCGGCGTCCATCGTCGCCGGGATCAGCGGCGTCCAGACCGGACCTGGCGCCACGCAGTTCACCCGGATCCGGCGGCCGGCCAGGGCCTGGGCGAGCGCGTAGCTGAACGCGATCACCGCCCCTTTTGTCGCCGAGTAATCGATCAGGGTTTTGTTGCCCCGCAACCCGTTGACCGAGGCGGTGTTGATGATCGCACCGCCGTCGGGCAGCTGGGCCAGTGCGGCCTTGGTGACGTGGAAGAAGCTGTCGATGTTGACGGCGAAGGTGCGCCGCCACTGCTCGTCGGTGATGTCGGTGAGATCGTCGGCCGGGTTCTGATAGCCCGCATTGTTGACCAGAATGTCGATGCCGCCCAGAGCCGCGGCGGTCCTGCTGACCACCGAACGGCAGTGCTGAGCCTGGCCGAGGTCCCCGGCAAGTGCCAGGCACCGCCGGCCTTCGCGCTCCACCAGTTCGGCGGTGTGTGCGGCGTCGCCGTGCTCCTGCAGGTAGGCAATGACCACGTCGGCACCCTCCTTGGCGAAGGCCACCGCCGTGGCCCGGCCGATCCCGGAATCGCCTCCGGTGATCAGCGCCCGTTTCCCCGCCAACAGTCCCGTTCCGGTGTATCCGCGCATCTCGTCGTCTGGCTGACTGGGCATGTCGGCGGTGTGGCCCGGATAGCCGATCACGGTGTTCTCCGGTGCCGGCAGACCGGGCTGCGCCGCCTCGGCGACCGCGTCGGCGACGCGGTGCTGCTCCAGGGCATCCAAGGGCACATCATCGGGCAGGTCCGGGGTGCTCATGATGCAGGAGTACCCCGGCGCGGCCGCGGCAAACACGGCCGCGGTTTGGCTGTCGGCGACCCGGGTGCCACCGGCCACCCACCGATCGCCGCCAGACCGGTGCCGCACCGGCTGCGGTCGGTGTTACCGGACGAGCAGCTGGGTACGTCACTTCGGCGAAATTGCGGCTTGGGTCGCCCTCGTCGGAGGGAGGCGCCAATGAACATCGCAATGGTGTCCGAGCACGCCAGCCCGCTCAGTCTCCCCGGCAACCCCAGACACCCGAATCGCATCGCCACCGACGCCGTGCGGATCTGCGACCAGATCGGCCCAGTGGCCTACCGCCAACCGCCGGCGCGGTTCAGGCCGGCACGGCGGTAGTGGTTCGCGCCCAGCAGCGGTGATGCTGCAGAGAAGCAACGACGCCGGCGGTGAATGCCTCGGGCAGCCCGGCGCCGGCGGCCATCGAGGTGATCACCCCGTTCTCGTCGGCCGGCGCGGTGCCTTCGGCCAGCCCCGCCACGATGCCCGCCGCCCGCAGCAGCAGCATTCCGTCGCCGAACGCGCCGATGGTCTTGAGATGCTTGTAGGCCTCAGCCACAAAGTGCACCGCGTAACCGTCGCGGCTGAGCCGCTCGGCCGAGGCCGAGCCGCCGGGCACCAGGACGGCGTCGTAGAGCACCGACGCCATGGTGGTGATGCCACGGTCGACCGGGACGCTGTCGCCGTCGACGCCGGCGATGCTGCCCCCGGCCCGGAGGCTGAGCACTTCGGGCACCGCCCCGAGATCGCGCAGTGCCTCGGCGACGCGGGTGAGGCCGACGCCGTCGACGCCGTCGGCGGCGAGAATAGCCACCCGGCGCGACATGATGGTCTGCTCCCCGCTGTCGAGCTGCGACAACGCCGGTGAGGGATTGGGGGAATTCTCCGGGAACAATTCGGCTGCGGCCGGTGCGCTGATGCCCAACTCGGTAGCCACCTGCTCGGCCAGCTCACCGTCGATCTTGGCGAGTTCACCGACGACCCGTTCCCGGATGCCGGTTTCGGCGCCGACTTTTCCGAGTTCGAAGGCATAGGCGGCGACGATGTGGCCGGCCTCCACCTCGGACATGCTCCGCCAGAACATCCGGGCCTGGCTGTAGTGGTCGGCGAACGACTCGGCGCGGCGCCGGATCGTGTGTCCCTCGACGCGTTCGGTGTAGTGCCGGAACACGTCGGCGTTGGCGATCGCCGGGCAGCCGCCGCCCAGGCTGTTCTTGTGGTAACTGGTGGTGCCGCCGACGATCCGCTGCTGTCCGTAGCCGTCGCGCTGATTGTTGTGCACTTCGGCCACCGGACGATTAACCGGCAGCTGGGCGAAGTTGGGGCCACCGAGCCGGATCAGTTGGGTGTCCAGGTAGGAGAAGTTGCGGAACTGCAGCAGCGGATCGTTGGTGAAATCGATTCCGGGAACGACGTTGGCGGTGTGGAAGGCGACCTGCTCGGTCTCGGCGAAGAAGTTCTCCGGATTGCGGTTGAGCACCATCCGTCCGACCGGAGTGACCGGAACCAGTTCCTCGGGAATGATTTTCGTCGCATCGAGCAGATCGAAGGAGAACTTGAACTCGTCGCGTTCCGGCACCAGTTGGACGCCGAGCTCCCACTCGGGATGCTGGCCGGCGGCGATCGCCTCCCACAGGTCGCGTCGGTTGAAATCGGGATCCTTGCCCGCGATTTTCTGGCACTCGTCCCAGATCAGCGAATGCACCCCCAGCCGCGGGGTCCAGTGGAATTTCACGAAGGTGCCCTGCCCGGACTCGCTGACCAGCCGGAAGGTGTGCACCCCGAACCCCTGCATCATCCGGTAGCTGCGCGGCAGCGCACGATCCGACATCAGCCACATGATGGTGTGCAGCGTCTCGGGCTGCAGGGAGACGAAGTCCCACAGCGTGTCGTGCGCGGAGGCGGCCTGCGGAATCTCGTTGTCCGGCTCGGGTTTCACCGCATGCACGAGGTCGGGGAATTTGATCCCGTCCTGGATGAAGAACACCGGAAAGTTGTTGCCAACCAGATCGTAGTTGCCCTCGTCGGTGTAGAACTTTGTGGCGAACCCGCGGACATCGCGGACGGTGTCGGCCGAGCCTCGCGACCCCGCGACGGTGGAGAACCGGACGAACACCGGGGTGCGGCGGCCCGGGGTGGTGAGGAACTTCGCGGCGGTGTATTCGGCGAGCCAGTTTCCGTAGGGTTCGAAGAAGCCGTACGCCCCGGCGCCGCGGGCGTGCACGACCCGCTCGGGAATTCGTTCGTGGTCGAAATGGGTGATCTTCTCTCGGGCGTGGAAATCTTCCAGCAATGTCGGGCCGCGGTCACCGACGGTCAGGGCGTCATCGGTGTGGTCCACCCGGACACCCTGCTGGGTGGTCAGGAAGCCGCGGTCGGCGGCGACCCTCGCATCGTCGAGTTGCTGTTGCTTGGGATCCGGGCGGTCGTTCACAGCGGTTCCTCTCGTACCGGTCATGGATGCTTTTGGTTACCCGCGGTCGCGCCCGGCAAACGCGGCCCGGGCGAATCGTCTGCGGCCGCCGGCGCGATGTCCTCCCGGCCGAGTGGCGCGCGGGCGCTGTGAGTCGGGTGTCGGGGACGCGCCGGGTGGCAGGTGGCGTTATGACCAGGTGGCGTTATGACACGGATCACCGATCACGCCCGGGGGGTCGATCAGGACTGAGATGCGCGACAGGACAGCGCCACGAGACGCTGATCCAGCGGCTGGCTCGCCACTGGGGACCGCCTGTGACGAGAGCGGCGCGTCGCCAAAACGGTGCGCAGCGCAGGTTTGACCACCCTGTCGACGGGCTACGTCCCTGTGGTGGAACATGACGACGCCCCGCTACTCGAGGCGCTGCAGAGCTATCACCGTCGGCACCGGTACGGATTCACCCCGCCGGGACATCGGCAGGGCCGCGCGGCCGACGAGCGTGTGCTGGAAGTGCTCGGCACGGACATCTTCCGCGCCGACGTGCTGGCTACCGGCGGCCTCGATGACCGGCGCGCGCAGGGCCGCTACCTGATGCGCGCCGAACAGTTGATGGCCGATGCGGTCGGCGCGTCGGAGGCCTACTTCTCCACCTGCGGCAGTTCGTTGTCGGTGAAGGCCGCGATGATGGCGGTGGCGTGCGGGCGGCGCGGCGACGGGCTGCTGGTCAGCCGCGACAGTCACAAGTCGATCGTCGCCGGGCTGATCTTCGGCGGACTGCAACCGCGCTGGATCACCCCGCGCTGGGACGCCGATCGGCATCTGTCGCACCCGCCGTCGCCCGCCCAGGTCGAGCAGGCCTGGCAGCGCCACCCGGACGCCGACGGCGCGCTGATCGTGAGTCCGACACCGTACGGAACGTGCGCGGATCTGACTGGTATCGCTGAGGCGTGCCACCGTCGGGCCAAGCCGCTTATCGTGGACGAGGCGTGGGGTGCGCACCTGCCGTTTCATCCCGGGCTTCCCAGCTGGGCGATGGATGCCGGCGCCGACATCTGCGTGGTCAGCGTGCACAAGATGGGGGTCGGATTTGAGCAGGGCTCGGTGTTCCACGTCCAGGGCGATCTCATTGACCGGGAGCGGTTGTGGGCCTGTGCGGACCTGCTGATGACAACCAGCCCAAGCGTGCCGATCTATGCGGTGATTGACGGCTGGCGTCGCCAGATGGTGCAACACGGCGCCGAGTTGCTCGATGTTGCTCTCAGCCGCGCGGTGCAGGTTCGCGCGGCGCTGCAGTCGCTGCCCGACGTGACGGTGCTGGAGGACGAACTCCTGGGGGTCGAAGCGTCCCACGACCTGGACCGGCTGCAGGTGCTTCTCGACGTGGCGGGGACCGCCACCTCCGGGTACCAGGCCGCGGACTGGTTGCGCGAGCATCGTGGCATCGATGTGGGCATGAGCGACCATCGCCGGATCCTGGCCACGCTGTCTATCGCCGACGACGAGGACACCGTCGCCATGTTGCTCGACGCGCTGCGCGACTGGCGGCGGGCGGCCGACCGGTTTGAGCCGCCGCAGCCGATCGTGCTTCCCGAGCCCAAGCAGTTGCAGCTGGAATCGGTGCTGAGTCCCCGCGAGGCGTTCTTCTCGGCCACCGAGACGGTCCCGGCAGAGCAGGCCCCGGGGCGCATCGCGGCCGAGCAGATCACGCCATATCCGCCCGGCATTCCGGCGGTGATTCCCGGCGAACTGATGACCCGCACGGTGATCGACTACCTGCGCACCGGGGTGGCGGCCGGGATGAATGTGCCGGACCCAGCAGACCCGTCGTTGTGCACTGTCCGGGTGGTGGCTGTCTGATCGCCGGGCCCGCCCCGCGCGGGCCGTTACGGTCCTGCTGGCCGGCCGGCCGGAACCGGCCAACGGCGAAGGGGCCACCCCGGGTTGGAGTGACCCCTTCGTGTTGGTGGATCAAGCGTGGCCCGAGCCGCAGCCGACCCCGGGAATGCAGCCCTGACCGCCGGGGACGCTGCCCGGGCCCTGGTTGACTCCGCCGGAACCGCAGGCGGTGCCGCCCGCAGTCGGGATGCAACCCTGGCCGCCGGGCCCGCCACCGGGCCCGCCGTCGGTGCCGCCGGAACCACAGGTGTCGCCGACGCAGCCGCCACCGCCCGGTTCGTTGAGCGGGAATTCGAATGCGCTGAGAGTGGTGGTGACACCGGCGGGAGCCGAAGCCGCCTCGGCGACACTGGCGGCGGCCAACGGTGCCGCGCCGAACGCCGAGACCAGAGCACCCGCCGCCAGCAGGGGTGCAGCGCGAAGGACAATTCTGGGTTTCAAGTTGAGGGTTTTCATGAGTTCGGGGTTATCCCGTGCCCGCCAGGGCTAAACCTCGATCCACCGAAGAATTGACCGGGTGACCGGGTGTCGCAATAGGGAAAGTGCCCTCTGAGCTGCGATGATTGGAGTTACCACACCACAATCTGAACAGCCCAAGAAAGGCACTTCCGGTGCAAGTGTCCCACAGGTTCACCACGTCGTCGGCGGTCTTCGATGATGAGCATCTCGTGTCGTGCGCCGGGCTGGTGCCGGTGATGACCTTGGCTCAACAGAGCCGCCTTTCGGTGCTGTTGGAGCAGAAGGTTCGTTTCACCTGCGAGCGGATCAAATCTGGTGCGGCCAATCCGTCCCCGAAGCTGACCACCCTGATCGCCGGCATGTGTGCCGGCGCGGACAGCATCGATGACCTCGATATCGTGCGCTCGGGCGGGATGAAGACCCTCTTCGACGGCGTGTACGCATCATCGACGATCGGAACCCTGTTGCGGGAGTTCACCTTCGGGCACACCCGCCAACTCGAATCAGTGCTGCGCGAGCACCTGGCCGCGCTGTGCTCGCGCGTCGATCTGATCCCCGGCGCCGACGTGCGGGCCTTCGTCGACATCGACTCGCTACTGCGCCCGGTCTTTGGTCACGCCAAACAAGGGGCCTCGTATGGGCACACCAAGATCGCCGGGAAGCAGATCCTGCGCAAGGGCCTGTCGCCGTTGGTTGCCACGATCAGCACCGACAGCGGTGCGCCGGTGATCGCCGGTGCGCGGTTGCGGGCAGGCAAGACCAACTCCGGTAAGGGCGCAGCCCAGATGATCGCTCAGGCCGTGGCGACCGCACGTGCCGCTGGTGTTACCGGGCAGATTCTGGTGCGCGGCGACTCGGCGTACGGCAACAGCACCGTGGCGACTGCCTGCCGCCGCGCCGGAGCCCGATTCTCGCTGGTGCTGACCAAGTCAACCGCCGTGGCCGCGGCCATCGACTCCATCGATAACAACGCCTGGATTCCGGTCAACTACCCCGGCGCAGTGCGCGACCCCGACACCGGCGGATGGATCTCCGACGCCGAAGTCGCCGAAACCACCTACACCGCTTTCAGTTCCACCGATCACCCGGTCACTGCACGGTTGATCGTGCGCCGCGTCAAAGACGCCCGCTACCCAGACGCCCTGTTCCCGGTGTGGCGGTACCACCCGTTCTTCACCGACACCGACGAACCGATCGATGCCGCCGACATCACCCACCGCCGCCACGCCATCATCGAAACCGTGTTCGCCGACCTCATCGACGGACCCCTGGCGCACATGCCTTCGGGGCGGTTCGGGGCCAACTCGGCTTGGATCCTGTGCGCCGCGATCGCCCACAATCTGTTGCGCGCGGCCGGTGTCCTGGCCGGCGCGACGAACGCCGTCGCGCGAGGATCCACACTGCGCCGCCGCATCGTCAACATTCCGGCCCGACTTGCCCGACCCCAACGGCGGCCGACACTGCACCTACCCAGCCACTGGCCTTGGGCATCAACGTGGACCACCCTGTGGCGCAACACCATCGGATACAGCCCACCAGCGGCAATCCCCACCTGACCACCCGCCGAAAGGCCCGACCGGAGCACACAGGAAAAGCTGGACAGACCAGCAGCTACACGCTGCCCACCACCCACAGCACCGCAAAAATCAATCCCCAGACACCTCAACCGGGTCGATCCACGGATCGAGGCTAAACCTGATTCGCCGCTGCGCCGGTTCCTGGGTGGGGTTCCGGGCCGTCGAACTGCGGCGCTGATCTGGGAGTTCCCGATGGCGCTCGACTGTCACAAATTGTGCGTTCGGGGTGCGAGGGTCTCGCCCGGTCCGCGGCACGCAGAATATTCGTACGTATGTGCGGCTCGGGGAGCGTGACCTGCAGTCCTCCCCAACAGAGGTAGATCATTGACGTCAAAGTTTGGGCGGAGTGGTGTCCGTAGCAGCGGGCGTTGATGAGGCGGATCTTGGCGTTGATGCCTTCGATGAGGGCGTTGGAGATGCCGAGTTCGCGGCGGCAACGGGTTTGAATGATCGCCGGCCGGGTACCCCGCCGGAATGAGAATCGCGCGAGTCTTCGGAGTGATAGCCATGATTTGGCTGCTCGTCGGTGTGCTGGCGGTGTGGCAGCGTGACTACTTCACCTCGCGCACACCGAGTTGCGGCACCGCGGCAGACATCGCCCTCACCGTGGTGGCCGGGCCGCTGAACTATATGGGCGTCAACCCGCAGGTGGGTGAATGCAGACTTCCCGAACCGGCGGCGTGATCATCGCCATGCCGTAGCAGGGGCCACGCGGTAGCAGGGATTACTCGCTGCGCTTTCCCGATTTTCCCGCTGCGTTTCCCCGCGTTCCCACCACAGTGCCCCCACGTTTTCCCCACCACACAGAAAGTGAGATCACGATGATTGTCGTCGGCGCAATACTTCTCGTCCTCGGATGGCTGCTCAACATCCATGTCCTCTGGGTTCTGGGGGTGGTCCTGCTTGTCGTCGGTGCCGTGTTCTGGCTCCTCGGCATGATGGGGCGCCCGGTCGCCGGTCGCCGGTCTTGGTACTGACGCCGGCCAGCCCGCAGACTTTATAGGAAGGTTCGGACGTGACGAATCCCGTTGACCCCGTTGACCATGCCCGCACCACCCGACCGCATGCCGGCGAAACGGTCAAGAACGCCCGTAATCTGCCGGCCCTGGTGGTTGTCGGGGTGGCCGTGGTGCTGTTCGTCGCCTGCCTGGCGGCCTTCGCCACCGGTCATCCTCAGCCCGCGGCGCTGCTCGCGGGACTCTCCGCGGTAGGACTCGTGCTGGGGCTGGGCTGGCTGGGCATCGAGCATCGGCGGGTGCGCCGGATCGAGGACCGTTGGTACGACGAGCATCCCGGCGAGATCCGGCAGCCGCCCAACAGCTGATTCCGCGACCTGCCCGAATGGCTGGCCGACCCGGCGGGTCGGCCAGCCCGCCGGGGTGACGAGGCAAGGAGGCGAGGACAGCGAAATCGGCATTGCGAAGGCCACAATCAGAAGGTCAAAGCCACACTCAGAAGTCAAAGGCGGTGACCAGGACAGCGGCGTCGAGGGCCAGCAGACCCAGCCCCGTCAGTGGCACCAGGATCCCTCGGCGGAGTCGGGCGGTGACCACGGACACCGCGACGCAGACGACGGCGATCACCGGTGCGCCGTACACCAGCACGCCGAACCAGAATTCATTCGGCACGCGGTCGGCGCAGGCACCGCCGGTGCACCCCGCCAGCCCCATCACCCCGGCCATCGCGAGCAGGTACACCGCGCCGGCGGCCGGCAGGGTCAGCAGGGCCAGCGCCCAGTTCCACGCGGTTCGGACTCCGGGCCGGGGTTGGCCACTGGGCTGGTCGGCATCGTGCGGGCTCGTTTCGGTCATGGAACCTGCGTACCCGGTTTGGCTGATTCCTGCACGGGTACTGCTATTGACATCCGGTTCAACGCGATGGTCGTGGGAGTAGCGTGACCGTCAAACTGGTTGGAGGTCTCATGGGGCAGGACGACGTCACGGCGGGCGCACCGGGGGCCGGTGCCCGGACGGTCGAGATCAAGGTGCCGGCGCGGGTGGAGAACCTCGCCACGCTACGGGCCGTCGTCGCCGCGATCGCCACCCTCGAGGACCTCGATCTCGATTCCGTCTCCGACCTGCGACTGGCCGTCGATGAGGCATGCACCGCGCTGATCCGGTCGTCGCTGGAGGGAGCCGATCTGGTGCTGGTGGTTGATTCGCGTGACGACGCGCTGCACATCAACGCCTCCACCACCAGCGGCACCGGCAGCGCGATCGCACCCGGCAGCTTCGGCTGGCATGTGATGAGTTCGCTGGTCGACGAGGTGCTGGCCGAATCGCCGCGCGACGGTGTGGACACCGCAGGCGTGGTGGGGGTAACGCTGGTCACCAGGCGAGTGAGTTATTTGCAGTGACGTCGGAATACGCTGACGTACTGGACATGTTCCGGCTGCTCGACGGGCTGGCAGAGGACTCCGAGGCGCACGCCGAGCAGCGCGAACGCATCATCAGCCGATGCCTGCCGCTGGCCGACCACATCGCGCACCGCTTCAACGGACGGGGAGAAGCACGCGATGACCTGGTTCAGGTCGCCCGGGTCGGGTTGCTCAACGCCGTCAACCGGTTTGATGTGTCGACCGGCTCGGACTTCGAATCCTTCGCCGTCCCCACCATCATGGGGGAGGTGCGCCGGCACTTCCGGGACAACAGTTGGTCGGTGAAGGTACCGCGGCGCCTCAAGGAGCTGCATCTGCGGCTCGGATCCACCAGTGCCGAACTGGCGCAGCGGTTGGGGCGGGCGCCGAATGCCTCAGAGCTGGCCGACGAACTCGACATGACCCGCGAGGAGATCGTCGAGGGCCTGATTGCCGGCAGTTCCTACAACACGTTGTCGATCGAAGGTGGCGGCGGTGGTGACGAGGATGCACCGGTGATCGCCGACTCCCTCGGCGATGTGGACGCGGCGCTGGAGCAGATCGAGGACCGCGAAACCTTGCGGCCGGTGCTGGCGTCCCTACCGGAGCGAGAGCGCACGGTGCTGCTGCTGCGGTTTTTCGACTCGCAGACGCAGACCCAGATCGCCGAGCGGATCGGTGTCTCTCAGATGCACGTCTCCCGGTTGTTGGCGAAATCGCTTGCGCGACTACGCGATCAGCTCGAATAACCGGGCCGAACGGCGGCGAACCGCGTCCAGGGCCGCCGCCACCGTCGGATGGATCGGCAAGGTGACGTCGCAGATGCCGACCAGTCGGTGCACCGCCGCGCTGGCGGTCATGCCCCAGGCGACACGCTCGGCGGCGCACTGGTCCTCGAGCTGTTGCAGCGCAGCCAAGCCTGCGGTGCCGCAGAACGAGACCTTGGACAGATCGAGCACCAGTCGTTCGGTCCGGGCGGTGTGTTCGCCGGCGTGGGCGGCGAACTCGGGGGCGTTTGCCGCGTCGATTTCACCGTAGACGCTGACGATGGCCGTGGTCGGCGAGAGCCAGGTGGTGCTGAACGAGGCCATCGGCCCGTTGGTGTGCGACATGGGGGCAATCGACGTGGGGGCAATCATTGAGGTGGCAGGCATGGTTACTTCCTCAGTCGGAATACATGTATTCGTCCTGCGGCGAAGGCTGAAGGGCCGGACGGGAGTTCTGCCCAGCTGTCAACGAACGCTGCAAGCGGCTGTGAACTCAACCTGAACTGAACACTACGCCACCAGCGGGGGGCGGACAACCGATTCGGCAGCGGAGAACGCTGTGCGCCGAGTCCCGAACGCCGCGATCAGCTATCTCGTCAGCGCCTATCGATACCACTGACCAGCAGCGACAATGATGAAAAAGCGCCCCCGGCAGGAATCGAACCTGCGACCTAGGGATTAGAAGGCCCTTGCTCTATCCAACTGAGCTACGGAGGCATCGCGGGTGCCAGTCTATCCGGGTGGCGGGCACCGCCGGGGGGCCACCGGCGCCGCCGTTGCGGCCACCGTCTGCCGTCTCGTCGCGGCGCGCCCGGCGGAAATGCCGACGGGGGGCCATAACTTGGTTAATGTGACTGTCGGCACAACACTTCAGGTGTCTGATGTAACTCGCGGTCGGGCAATGACGCCCCCGCCGGTCTTCGAGGAGTTCGCCGACAGATGAGCGCTCGCGTGGATATGTTGCGGTCCGGATCGGTGCTGTTGCGCGGTGCCCCCACCCTGGCGGGCTGGCTGGCCGGCTGGGCGGCCACCGAATTCACCCCGCACGCCGTTGCCGGGCACGCGCTGTCCACCGTCGGGATGCCGCACTTTGAGCGGCTGACCAATTCCTGGGGTGCCCAGCGCGCCGGCCACGTGCTGACCGATGCGCTCGGCGCGGCGTTCGGCGACAACTTCGGTGAGCTGGCCCAGCATCCGTTCGACGCCTCGCACCTGCGGCACAGCGTCGCCGGTATCTGGCACGCCACCAAGCACCGCAAGCGGTTTGGGGCCTCGACCACCGAAATCTCCTACGGTCCGCACCAGCGCGACCATCTGCTCGACATTTGGCGGTCCCCGGACCTGCCGGCCGATGCGGCGGCGCCGGTGTTGCTGCAGATCCCCGGCGGCGCCTGGGCGATCAGCGAGAAACGCGGCCAGGCCTATCCGCTGATGGCGCGGATGGTCCAGCACGGCTGGATCTGTGTGTCGATCAACTACAGTCGCAGCCCGTTCTCGGCGTGGCCCGCGCACATCACCGACGTCAAGCGCGCCATCGCCTGGGTCCGGGACAACATCGCCGGTCACGGTGGTGATCCGAATTTCATTGCCATCACCGGAGGGTCGGCGGGCGGCCACCTGGCGTCGCTGGCGGCGCTGACCGCCGACGACCCGACCCTGCAGCCGGGCTTCGAACACGTCGACACCAGCGTGCAGGCGGCGGTGCCCTACTACGGTGCCTACGACCTGACCGATGCGTCGAACATGTGCGCGCTGATGATGCCCTTCCTGGAGCAGTTCGTCATGCGCGCCCGCATCGGCGACCGGCCGGAGCTGTTTCGCGACGCCTCGCCGATGCACCGGGTACACCGTGACGCGCCGCCGTTCTTCGTGCTGCACGGCAGCAACGACGCCGTCATCCCGGCCGGCCAGGCCTCGGCGTTCGTCTCCGCGCTGCGCGGCGCCGGGGCGCAGACCGTCGTGCACGCCGATCTGCCCAACGCCCACCATGCCTTCGACGCGCTGGCCACGCTGCGCTCGCAGCTCACCGCCGAAGCGGTGGCCAACTTCCTGGGCATCAGCTACGCCCGGCATCGCGCGGGCCTGCAGCAGCCGCCGCTGGCGGCCACGGCCGGCTGACCGGCGCCGCTCGCCCCTCCCGGTGCGGTCGGGCCCGTCGTTCGGCACAATCGACGGCGTGAGACGGCACCGCCGACTAGCGTTGCTGCCGCGGGCGTACCCGGGTGATCGCGGCCGGGCCGGATGAAGGGCAGGGGACACGGTGAGTGACAGGGTGACGGCCGGGCTGCCCGATGAACTCGGCGCCGTCGACCAGCTGCTGCACCGCGGCGAGGCCAACCCGCGCACCCGCTCGGGCATCATGGTCATCGAGATTTTCGACCGGGCCCCGGACTGGCAGCGTTACCGCGCCACCTACGAGAGCGCCTCGCGCCGGATCACCCGACTGCGCCAGAAGGTGGTGATGCCCACGCTGCCGACCACCGCGCCGCGCTGGGTGATCGACCCCGACTTCAATCTGGACTTTCACGTCCGCCGGCTCCGCGCGCCGGAGCCCGGCACGCTGCGCGAGGTTCTCGACATCGCCGAGGTGGCGCTGCAGTCACCGCTGGACATCTCCCGTCCGCTGTGGAGCGCCACCCTGGTTGAGGGGCTGGCCGGCGGCCGCGCCGCCCACATCGTGCACCTGAGCCATGCCATCGTCGACGGCGTGGGCGGGGTGGAGATGTTTGCCAGCATCTACGACATCGAGCCCGAACCTGGCCCGAAACCCGTTCTGCCGCTGCCTATTCCACAAGATTTGTCCTCCATTGAGTTGATGCGGGAGGGGCTGTGGCGGCTGCCGGCCTCGGTTGCCGGCGGGGTCGCGTCCCTGCTGGGCGAGACGGCGGGTGTCGTTCGAGGCGCGCTCGGCAACCCGGTGCGAACCGTGACCGGGGCGGTGGGCTACCTCGCCTCCGGCGCCCGAGTGATGCGGCCGGCCGCGCCGCACTCGGCGCTGCTGGCCCGGCGCAGCCTGTCCAGCCGCACCGAGGCCATCGACATCCGGCTTGCCGATCTGCACCGGGCCGCCGGGGCCGCCGGCGGGTCGATCAACGACGCCTATCTGGCCGGCCTGTGCGGGGCGCTGCGGCGCTACCACGAGGCGATGGGCATGCCGGTGGGCACCCTGCCGCTCGCCGTTCCGGTGAACCTGCGCTCGGAGGACGATCCGGCCGGCGGCAATCGCTTCGTCGGACTCAACCTCGCCGCGCCGATCGGCACCGCCGATCCGGCCCGGCGGATCGGGCGGATCCGCAACCAGATGATCAAGCGACGCGAAGAGGTCGCCCTGGACATCACCGGCGCTGTCGCGCCGGTGGTCTCGCTGCTGCCCGACGTCCTGCTGGAATCGATGGCCGGTTCGGTGGTCGTCTCCGACGTCCAGGCCAGCAACGTGCCGGTGTACCCGGGCGACACCTACATCGCCGGGGTAAAAGTGTTGCGGCAGTACGCTGTCGGCCCGCTCCCGGGTGTCGCGATGATGGCGGTGCTGGTGTCCCGCGGCGGCTACTGCACGATCACCACCCGCTACGACCGCGCCTCGATCACCGATCCGGAACTGTTCGCCGACTGCCTACGGGCCGGGTTCGACGAGGTGCTCGAACTTGCCGGTGACCCCATACCGCGTTGCCGTCCGGCGTCTTTCGACCCGGAACCGGACGTCACCGCGGACCCGTCCGGGGATGCGTCGATACCATCCCGGCCCGAACCTTCAGCGGAGGTGCGTTCGTGAGTGAATCCAAGGAAATGCGTCTGCCCGGATCGGTCGCCGAGATCAAGGCGAGTCCCGCCGGGCCGCATATCGGCGCCTTCTTCGACCTCGACGGCACCCTGGTGGCCGGTTTCACCGGGGTCATCCTGGCCCAGGAACAGTTCCTGAGTCGGGAGATCGGTCTTGGCGGTCTCATCTCGATGATCGAGGGTGGTCTCAACCACAAGCTCGGCCGACTGGAGTTCGAGGGGCTGATTCGCAAGGCCTCGCAGGTGGTGCGCGGTCGCACCCTGGGCGACCTCGACGAGATGGGCGAGCGACTGTTCCACCAGCGCATCCGGTCCCGGGTCTACCCGGAGATGCGGGAACTCGTCCGCGCGCACCTGGACCGCGGCCACACTGTCTGCCTGAGTTCCTCGGCGCTGACCCTGCAGGTCGAGCCGGTGGCGAAATACCTGAACATCCCGAACACCTTGACCAACGTCTTCGAGGTCGACGACGACGGCCTGCTGACCGGCGAGGTGGTCAAGCCGATCCTGTGGGGACCGGGGAAGGCCAATGCCGTCCAGAAGTTTGCCTCGGAGCGGGGTATCGACCTGGCCGACAGCTACTTCTACGCCGACGGCGACGAGGACGTAGCGCTGATGTACCTGGTCGGCAACCCGCGCCCGACCAACCCCGAGGGCAAGATGGCGACGGTCGCCAAGCAGCGCGGCTGGCCGATCCTGAAGTTCAACAGCCGCAGCGGTTCCGGGCTGTCCGGCCTGGTGCGCAACGTCGCCGGGGTCTCGACGATGTTCCCGGTGGCGGCCGGGGCGATCGGCTGGGGCCTGCTGACCCGCAGTCGCCGCCGCGGCCTGAACTTCTTCACCACCAACTTCTCCCAGCTGCTGCTGGCCGCCAACGGCGTGCGGCTCAACGTGATCGGGGCCGAGAATCTCAGCGCAGCGCGCCCGGCGGTCTTCATCTTCAACCACCGCAACAATTTCGATCCGGTCATCACCTCGGCGCTGGTACGGGACAACTTCACCAGTGTCGGCAAGAAGGAACTCGAACGCGATCCGCTGGCGGGCATCCTGGGCAAGCTGATGGATGCGGTGTTCATCGACCGTGAGGACACCGCGTCCGCGGTGGAATCGCTGCACAAGGTGGAAGCCCTGGTGGACAAGGGACTTTCGATCATCATCGCGCCCGAGGGCACCCGGTACGACACCGTCGAGGTCGGCCCGTTCAAGAAGGGACCGTTCCGGATCGCGATGGCTGCCGGGGTCCCCATCGTGCCGGTGGTGATCCGCAACGCCGACGCGATCGCGGCCAGGGACTCCAGCACGATGAACCCCGGCAGCGTCGACGTCACGGTGTTTCCGCCGGTGTCGGTCGCCGACTGGACGGTCGATGACCTGGCCGAGCGCATCGACGGCATCCGCCGGCTCTACCTGGACACCCTGGCGAACTGGCCAGAGGGCAATGAACCTCCGGATATCGCCGAATATCTGAAACCGGCTGCACCCGCGGCAAAGAAGGCGCCGGCCAAGAAGGCACCGGCACAGAAGACTGCGGCGAAGAAGCCGGCGGCGAAGAAGGCGGCGGCCGAGAAGACCGCGGCAGAGGCACCGGCCACAGCGCCGGCGAAGAAGGCCCCCGCGAAGAAGGCCCCCGTCAAGAAGGCCGTGCCGCCGGCCCGGGCCGAGCAGGCACCCGTGCCGAACACCCCCGCCGACGGCGGTGAGCAGCCGTGACCGAGCTCCCGGGCTCGGCGAGCCTGCGCCTGGACGGCGACGTCTTGATCCTGGCCGCGGTGTCCGCACCGGCCGAACTCGATCTGCTCAACGACTGGGTCGCCGAACAACGTTGGGCCAATCCACGTTCGGCGATCGAGGTGCTGCGGCTGCCGCGGACCGAGCCGTCGGCGGCCGTGGTGGACACCGTCGTTGAGCAACTCAGCGCCGATCGCGACCGTTCGGTGGTACCGGTCCGGGTGTTCTGGACCGCCGCCGGGCTGCCCACCCGGGTCAAGGTCCTCGGTCTGCTGGCCGGCCGGGACACTTACCGGCCGCCGGCGAAGCTGCAGCACCGGATCCTGCGCCGCGATCCCTCTCGCGCCCGCGTCGTCGCAGGCGAACCGGCTAAGGTTTCCGAGCTGCACGACCAGTGGGACCAAACCACCGTGGGCGGTGATCCGCGCGAGTTCGCCGGCTTCGTGCTGCGCCGCGCCGAGCTCGCGGTCGAACGCATCGAGTACCGGTTGCTCGGCCCGGAGTACAAGTCGCCGCGTCTGATCAAACCGGAGATGTTGTCCTCCAACAAGTTTCGGGCCGGGCTGGAGAAGGTGCCCGGCGCCACCGTGGAGGCCGCCGGGATCATCCTCGACGAGCTGGCCACCGGCTGGAGCCGATTCTCGGTGGACCTCATCCCGTCGTTCTCCAGGTTCCTCTACCGCCGTGGCTTCGATCCGCAGATCGACTACGACGCCGGGCAGGTGGAGCAGATGCGGGCGGCGCTGGAAACCCATCCGGCGGTGATGCTCTGGTCGCATCGGTCTAACCTGGACAGTGCGGTGCTGACCGTCGCGCTGCAGGAGAATCAGCTGCCGCGGGCGCATGTGTTCGCCGGGGTCAACATGTCCTTCGGTTTCATGGGACCGTTGCTGCGCCGCTCCGGGGTGATCTTCATCCGGCGCAACGTCGGATCCGACCCGGTCTACAAGTACGTGCTCAAGGAGTACGTCGGCTACCTGGTGGCCAAGCGGTTCAACCTGTCCTGGTCGATCGAGGGCACCCGCTCGCGCACCGGCAAGATGCTGCCGCCCAAGCTGGGACTGCTGACCTACGTCGCCGACGCCTACCTCGACGGCCGCAGCGACGACATCCTGCTGCAGCCGGTGTCGATCAGCTTCGACCAGCTGCACGAGACCGCCGAGTACGCCGACTACGCCCGCGGCGGGGAGAAGACCCCGGAGGGATTCGGCTGGCTGTACAACTTCATCAAGGCGCAGGGCGAACGCAACTTCGGCCGGATCTACGTTCGGTTTCCCGAGCCGGTGTCGATGCGCCAGTACCTCGGGGAGCCGCACGGCGAGCTGGCCGATGACGATTCGGCGCGGCGGCTGGCGCTGCAGAAGATGGCGTTCGAAGTGGCCTGGCGGGTGCAGCGGGTCACCCCGGTCAACGCCTCGGCGCTGGTGTCGGCGCTGCTGCTGACCGCCCGGGGACTGGCGATGACCGTCGGCCAGGTCCACCACACCGTGCAGGACTCGCTGGATTACCTGCAGCGCAAGCAGACCCCGATCACCGGGAGCGCCGAACGACTGCGGACCTCCGACGGTGTCCGGGCGGCCCTGGACGCGCTGTCCGGCGGGCACCCGCTGACCCGGATCGACGGCGGCCGGGAACCGGTCTGGCGGATCGAGCCCGAGGACGAGCTGCAGGCGGCGTTCTACCGCAACAGCCTGATCCACGCCTTCTTGGAAACCTCGATCGCCGAGCTGGCGGTCGCCTACGCGGCGCGCGCCGACGGCGACCGGCTGGAGGCGTTCTGGTCCCAGGCGATGCGGTTGCGGGACCTGCTGAAGTTCGACTTCTACTTCGCCGACACCGCGGCGTTCCGCGAGCACCTCGCCGAGGAGATGGGTTGGCACGCCGACTGGCGCGATGACCTGGCCGCGGGCGGGGCGAGCATCGACGCGCTGCTGTACGCCAAGCAGCCGCTGATGTCGCACGCCATGCTGCGGCCGTTCATCGAGGCCTACGAGATCGTCGCCGACGTGCTGTGTGACGCCCCCGCCGAGGTGGGGGAGAAGGAGCTGCTGGATCGGGCGCTCGGGGTGGGGCGGCAGTACGCCGCGCAGCGCCTGGTGCGCAGCAACGAGTCGGTGTCGGCACTGCTGTTCGCGACGGCCCGGCAGGTCGCGGCCGACCAGAACCTGCTGACCGCGGACCCCGAACTGCCCGAGCGGCGCGCGGCGTTCCTGGCCGAACTGCGCGGCATTCTCTCCGACATGGACCGGTTGCACGTGATCTCCCGCCGGCAGTTCGCCGACCGGGACACCGCCCGACGGTCGGATCCGGCGGCCCGCTGAACCAGGCGGTCGTGGCGCGGGTTTGTCCCCAAGCGCGGATTCGTGCACAGCCCGGCGCCCCGGTGGCCGTCGGCCGCGTCGGGTTGTCGGGCCGCTGGTGGTCAATGGTGGCAGGCCGCATCGATCCGGTGCGGCGGCAAGCACCACCGAAGGGACCACCATGTACGGGGAAATGACCCTGACCGTCGTCGGCCGCATCGTCACCGACCCGACCCGCCGCACCGCCGGCACCCAGGACGTCGTCCGGTTCCGGATGGTCTGCAACGGCCGGCGGCTGCTGGAGGACGGCAACTGGGAGGACGCCTCGTCGCTGTTCGTCAGCGTCAACTGCTGGGGCCGGCTGGTCACCGGCGTGGCCGCCAGCCTGAAGAAGGGCGACGCGATCATCGCCGTCGGCACCGTGCACACCAATGAGTACCTCAACCGCGACGGCGTGCCGCGCTCCTCCCTGGAACTGCGCGCCACCGCCGTCGGCCCGGATCTGGCGCACTACATCGCCCGGCTGGAGAAGTGCGTACCGTCGCCGGGCCCGGAGGCCGTCGAGCCCGAGGATCCGGAGACCGTTGCGGAGGTCGAGCGGGAGCCGCAGTCGGCCTGAATCGCGCCGGGGCTGGCGGCGGGTGACCGGCCGCCCGGGTCGTCCTCATAGGATGGGTGCAACCACACCTGCCCATGAGAAAGGCGACACTGCGGCATGGCTGAGTTCATCTACACGATGAAAAAGGTCCGCAAGGCCCACGGCGACAAGGTCATCCTCGATGACGTCACGCTGAATTTCCTGCCCGGCGCGAAGATCGGCGTCGTTGGCCCCAACGGCGCGGGCAAGTCCAGCGTCCTGCGCATCATGGCCGGCCTGGACAAGGCGAACAACGGCGAGGCGTTTCTGGCCACCGGCGCGACGGTGGGGATCCTGCTGCAGGAGCCCCCGCTCGACGACGCCAAGACGGTGCGCGAGAACGTCGAGGAGGGGGTGCCGATCAAGGCCAAGCTCAACCGGTACAACGAGGTCGCCGAGCTGATGGCGACCGACTACACCGACGAGCTGATGGAGGAGATGGGCCGGCTGCAGGAGGAGCTCGACGCCGCCGACGCCTGGGACATCGACTCCCAGCTGGAGCAGGCGATGGACGCGCTGCGCTGCCCGCCGCCGGACGAGCCGGTCACCCACCTCTCCGGCGGTGAGCGCCGTCGCGTCGCGCTGTGCAAGCTGCTGCTGAGCAAGCCGGATCTGCTGCTGCTCGACGAGCCCACCAACCACCTCGACGCCGAGAGCGTGCTGTGGTTGGAGCAGCACCTGGCCAACTACCCGGGCGCCATCCTGGCCGTCACCCACGACCGGTACTTCCTGGACAACGTGGCCGAGTGGATCCTGGAACTCGACCGCGGCCGGGCCTACCCCTACGAAGGCAACTACTCCACCTACCTGGAGAAGAAGGCCGATCGTCTGGAGGTGCAGGGCAAGAAGGACCAGAAGCTGCAGAAGCGGCTCAAGGACGAACTCGCCTGGGTGCGCTCGGGCGCCAAGGCCCGCCAGGCCAAGAACAAGGCCCGCCTGCAGCGCTACGAGGAGATGGCCGCGGAGGCGGAGAAGACCCGCAAGCTCGACTTCGAGGAGATCCAGATCCCGGTCGGGCCGCGACTGGGCAACCTGGTCGTCGAGGTCGAGCACCTGGACAAGGGCTTCGGTGGCCGGCAGCTGATCAAGGACCTGTCCTTCACCCTGCCGCGCAACGGCATTGTCGGCGTGATCGGCCCCAACGGCGTCGGCAAGTCCACCCTGTTCAAGACGATCGTCGGGCTGGAGCAGCCCGACAGCGGCAACGTTCGGGTTGGCGAGACCGTCAAGCTCAGCTACGTCGACCAGGACCGGGCCGGCATCGACCCGAAGAAGACGGTCTGGGAGGTGGTCTCGGACAAGCTGGACCACATCCAGGTCGGGCAGACCGAGATCCCGTCGCGGGCCTATGTCTCGGCGTTCGGGTTCAAGGGACCGGACCAGCAGAAGCCGGCCGGGGTGCTCTCCGGTGGTGAGCGCAACCGGCTGAACCTGGCGCTGACACTCAAGCAGGGCGGCAACCTGATCCTGCTCGACGAGCCCACCAACGACCTGGACGTTGAGACGCTGGGCTCGCTGGAGAACGCACTCGAGCAGTTCCCCGGCTGCGCGGTGGTGATCAGCCACGATCGCTGGTTCCTGGACCGCACCTGTACCCACATCCTGGCGTGGGAGGGTGACGACGACAATCCGGCGAAGTGGTTCTGGTTCGAGGGCAACTTCGGTGCCTACGAGGAGAACAAGGTCGAGCGGCTCGGCGCCGAGGCCGCCCGGCCGCACCGGGTCACCCACCGCAGGCTCACCCGCGACTGAGCTCCCGACAGCAGACACCCCGGTCCCGGCGACCGGGGTGTTTTGCTGTTCGGGGCGGTATCGCCGCGGGCGCAGCATCGCCGTCGGTGCCAGCGCGCTGCCGGCGCAACAGCGCCGCTGCGGCCGCGACGCGGAACTGCGGTTGCCGCAGCACGGGTTTGGGATTCCTGATCCGGCGCCCGAGGGGGCGGCATTAGGGTTGCGTGGGTACCCGTGGGCCGTACTCGCGGCCCCGTCCAACGGCGGACGGTACTCGCATACTCGAGGTGATGCCATGACGGAGAATCCGCAGACGCACGTTGTCGAGGATTGGTCCGATCTGGCGCCCGCCGCGGCCGCCGCCGTTTCCGCCGCCTACGCCGCGACCTACCGCGGCCCGCAGGGCGACGCACCGCAGATCGACGTCGAGGATGCCGAGCGCCCCGGGGCGGTGACCGTGCCCGCCGCGCTGCCTGCCGCGCAGTTTGACCTCGGCCGCCGCCGCGGCCCGGGCCAGACCCTGATCGGCAGCTACCCCGCCGATCAGGCCGGCGGATTCGGGCCGGCACTGCAGGTGGTCACCGACGCCGGTCCGATGGTGATGGACTCGGTGCGGGTGCTGCTGCACCGGCTCGGCGTGGCCTACCTGGCAACCATGAACCCGGTGCTGCGGGTGCGCCGCAATGCCGACGGTGAGCTGCTGGAGCTTGGCCCGGTCGACGGTCGCCACCCCGGCGACGAGGTGTGGATCCACGTCCAGCTCTCGCCGACCGCGTCGCGGTCGGCGCTGGCGGCGGCCTGCGCGCAGCTGCCCGGCGTGCTGGCCGACGCCCATCAGGCGGGTCTGGACGCCGACGCCATGCGCAAGACGATGCTGAACCTGTCCGGCGAGCTGGCCTTCGACGACGGCTCACGGTTCCCCGGGCCCGATCGCGCGGACGTGGCCGCCCTGCTGCGCTGGCTCGCCGACGGCCACTTCGTGCTGCTGGGGTATCAGCGCTGCCCGGTGCGCGATGGGCGCTCGACGGTCGATGCGGGCAGCCGGCTGGGCACCATGCGGCTGCGCACCGAGGTGCTGCCGCAGCTGACCGCCAACGACGAGCTGCTGGTGCTCGCGCACGCGACGGTGCCGAGTTACCTGCGTTACGGCGCCCAGCCCTACATCGTGGTGATCCGCGAACATCCCGACAACCACGCCGTCGAGCACCGGTTCGTCGGACTGTTCACCGTGACGGCGGTCAACACCGATGTGCTCGACCTTCCGCTGATCGCCACCCGGGTGCACGACGCGCTGGCGCTGGCGCAGGCCGACCCGAACAATCCCGGCGCGCTGCTGCTCGATGTGCTGCAGACCATTCCGCGTCCCGAACTGTTCTCGCTGTCGGGCGAGCAGATGTACGACATGGCCCGCACCGTCATCGAGATGGGCTCTCGCCGGCGCACCCTGCTGTTCGCCCGCGTCGACGGGCTCGGGCACTTCGTGTCCTGCCTGGTGTATCTGCCCCGGGACCGCTACACCACCGCGGTGCGGCTGCAGATGCAGGACATCCTGGTCCGCGAGTTCGGTGGCACCGGCATCGAATACTCGGCCCGGGTGAGCGAATCACCCTGGGCGGTGGTGCATTTCACCGTGCGACTGCCCGGTGGAGTGAGCCCCGGCGACATCGACGTGTCGCCGGAGAACGAAACCAGGATCCAGGACCTGCTGACCGCCGCGGCCCGCACCTGGGGGGACCGGCTGCTGCGCGCGGCGGTCGACGGAAAGATCGACCAGGGCAGTGCCGACTATTACGCCGACGCCTTCCCGGAGGCCTATCGGCAGGCCGTCAGCCCGGCCCAGGCGATCGCCGACATCGCGATCGTGGAAGGGCTGCAGGACGATTCGGTCAAGCTGGTGCTCAGCGAACCCGATTCCGACGAGGACGGTGCCACCCTGACCTGGTTCCTGGGCGGGCGCTCGGCGTCGCTGAGCGACCTGTTGCCGATGCTGCAGTGCATGGGTGTGGAGGTGCTCGACGAGCGGCCGTTCGCCGTCACCCGGCCCGATGGGCTTGCGGTGCGGATCTACCAGTTCCGCATCGCGCTGCCGCGGGACATCGCCGGGGCGGGCGAGGCCGACATGAACGCCCGCTTCGCCGACACCGTCACCGCGATCTGGCAGGGCCGGGTCGAAGCCGACCGGTTCAACGAACTGGTGCTGCGCGCCGCGCTGACCTGGCAGCAGGTCGTCGTCATCCGGACGTACGCGAAGTACCTGCGCCAGGCCGGATTTCCGTACAGTCAGAGCTACATCGAATCGGTGCTCACCCACCACCCGGACACCGTCGGCGCACTGGTCGCGCTGTTCGAGGCGATCTTCGACCCGACGCTGGCCGACGAGGAACGGGCCGCCCGGGCCCAGGCCGCCGCCAGCGCCGTCGCCACCGACATCGACGCCCTGGTCAGCATGGACATCGACCGGGTGCTGCGGGCGTTCGCCTCGCTGATCCAGGCCACCCTGCGGACGAACTACTTCGTCACCCGGGCGGATTCGGTCCGCACCCGCGGAGTGCTCGCGATCAAACTGAACCCGACCCTGATCGACGAGTTGCCGCTGCCCCGGCCGAAGTTCGAGATCTTCGTCTATTCACCGTCGGTCGAGGGTGTGCACCTGCGGTTCGGTGCGGTCGCCCGCGGCGGGCTGCGCTGGTCCGATCGCCGGGAGGATTTCCGCACCGAGGTGCTCGGCCTGGTGAAGGCGCAGGCGGTCAAGAACGCGGTCATCGTTCCGGTCGGGGCCAAGGGCGGCTTCGTGGTGAAGAACCCGCCCGCACCCACCGGCGACGCCGCGGCCGACCGCGACGCCGTCCGCGACGAGGGCGTGCGGTGCTACCGGCTGTTCGTCGCCGGCCTGCTGGAGCTGACCGACAACGTCGACCGGGCCACCGGCGCGGTGACTCCGCCGCCGCAGGTGGTCCGCCGCGACGGCGACGACGCCTACCTCGTCGTCGCCGCGGACAAGGGCACCGCGACGTTCTCCGACATCGCCAACGGGGTGGCCGCCGAGTACGGGCACTGGCTCGGCGACGCGTTCGCCTCCGGCGGCTCGGTGGGCTACGACCACAAGGAAATGGGCATCACCGCCAAGGGCGGCTGGGAAAGCGTCAAGCGGCACTTCCGCGAGCTGGGCCAGGACACCCAGCGGGAGGACTTCACCGTCGTCGGCATCGGCGACATGAGCGGCGACGTGTTCGGCAACGGGATGTTGCTCTCCGAGCACATCCGGCTGGTCGCGGCCTTCAACCACCTGCACATTTTCCTCGACCCGGACCCCGACCCCGCCGACTCGCTCGACGAGCGGCAGCGGATGTTTGCGCTGCCCCGATCCAGCTGGGACGACTACGACCGGGCCCGGATCTCCGCCGGCGGCGGCGTGTACAGCCGTCAGCAGAAGGCCATCCCGATCAGCCCGCAGGTCGCCGCCCGGCTGGGACTGGACGAATCGGTCACCGAACTGGCCCCGCCTGCGCTGGTCCGGGCGATCCTGACCGCGCCGGTGGACCTGCTGTGGAACGGCGGCATCGGCACCTACATCAAGGCCGAGGCCGAGGCCGACAGCGATGTCGGCGACCGGGCCAACGACGCCGTGCGGATCAACGGCAACCAGGTCGGGGCCCGGGTCATCGGGGAGGGCGGCAACCTCGGGGTCACCCCCCGCGGCCGCATCGAGGCCAACCTGTGCGGCACCCGGATCAACACCGACGCGCTGGACAACTCCGCCGGCGTAGATTGCTCCGACCACGAGGTCAACATCAAGATTCTGGTCGACGCCCTGGTCACCCAGGGCAAGGTCGATCCGGCCGAGCGTTCCGCGCTGCTGGAGTCGATGACCGACGAGGTCGGCGAGCTGGTGCTGGAGGACAACCGGGCGCAGAACGACCTGATGGGCACCAGCCGGGCCGGCGCGGTCAGCCTGCTCAACGTGCACGCCCGCCAGATCGAGGAACTGGAGACCCGCCGCGACCTCAACCGGGAGCTGGAGGCGTTGCCGAGCAACAAGGTGATCGCCCGCCGGATCGAGAACGGCCAGGGCCTGACCTCGCCGGAGCTGGCCACCCTGATGGCGCACGTCAAGCTCGCGCTCAAGGACGACGTGCTGGCCACCGAGCTGCCCGACCAGGAGGTGTTCACCGCCCGGCTGCCGGAGTACTTCCCGGCCCGGCTGCGCGACCGGTTCGCCGCCGAGATCCGCAACCATCAGCTGCGCCGCGAGATCGTGGCGACCCAGCTGGTCAACGACGTGATCGACACCGCAGGCATCAGCTACGCGTACCGGGTCACCGAGGACACCGGCGTCGACGCGGTCGATGCGGTGCGGGCGTTCGCCGCCGCCGACGCGATCTTCGGCATCGGCGGCACCTGGCGCAGCATCCGGGCGGCCAGCCTGGCGCACCCGATCCCGGTGCACACCTCCGACCGGATGACCCTGGAACTGCGCCGGCTGATCGACCGGGCCGCGCGCTGGCTGGTGAACCACCGCCCGCAACCGCTGGCCGTCGGCGCGGAGATCAACCGGTTCGCCGCCAAGGTCGCCGCGCTGAGGCCGCGGCTGCCGGAATGGCTGCGCGGTCTGGACGCCGACATCGTGGCCAAGCAGACCGGGGAGTTGGTCGCCGACGGGGTGCCCGCCGACCTGGCCCACAACATCGCCACCGATCTCTATCAGTTCAGCCTGCTCGACGTCATCGACATCGCCGACATCACCGACCGGGACCTGGTGGAGGTCGCCGACACCTATTTCGCGCTGCTGGCACACCTGGACACCGACCGGCTGCTGACCGCGGTGTCGGAGCTGCCGCGCGACGACCGCTGGCATGCGCTGGCCCGGCTGGCGCTGCGCGACGACATCTACGCCTCGATCCGGGCACTGACCTTTGACGTGCTGTCGGTGGGCGAACCGGAGGAGACCGGCGAGCAGAAGATCGCCGAGTGGCGCCAGGGCAACAGTGCCCGGCTGGCCCGCGCCAACCGCACCCTCGCCGAGATCGCCGCCGCCGGCGAATTCGATCTCGCTACGCTGTCGGTGGCCGCGCGCCAGATCCGGAACATGACCATTTCGAGTGGGACGGGACAGTAGCGATGAGCAGGAGTCAGTGCCGGGCACGGTCGGGGCAGTCCCGATGACCGCGACCGGGTTCGTCGCCGAGGTGCCGGTGCGTTGGTCGGACATCGACATGTATCAGCACGTCAACCACGCCACCATGGTCACCATCCTGGAGGAGGCCCGGGTGGTGTTCCTCAAGCAGGCGTTCGCCGTCGACATCGCCACCACCGGGCTGCTGATCGCCGACGTCAACGTGGCCTACAAGGGGCAGTTGCGGCTCACCGATTCGCCGCTGCAGGTCACCATGTGGACCAAGCGGCTGCGCGCGGTGGACTTCACCCTCGGCTACGAGGTGCGCTCGGTGCACGCCGAACCGGACTCCCGGCCCGCGGTGATCGCCAGCACCCAGCTGGCGGCGTTCGACATTGAGGAGCAGCGCCTGGTGCGGCTGGCCCCGCATCACCGGGAGTTCCTGCAGCGGTGGGCACGCTAGCCGAACGGGGGCTGTGGCTGCCCGCGGCCGCCGACCGCACCGACCTACGGGTGTTCGCCGAGCGGGCGCTGCGGCTGGACCCGGCCGCGGTGATCCGGCTGCGGGCCCGCGGTGAGGGCCGGGTCGCGGCCTGGGTGGCCACCGGGTTCGATGTGCTGGCGGCCCGCACGCTGGCCGGGCGGGTCCGCCCGGCGGACCTGTGCGCGGGCGCCGACGCGCTGCTGGCCGGGCTCGCCGGCGCCGGCGCCGACGGGCACGTGGATCCGGGCTACCCGATGGACTCGGCCTGGCGTGGCGTGCTGCCGCCCGAGCACGGCTTCGGTCACCTCGACGACGTGCCGGTCGCGGTGCTGCGCGAGCTGGCCCGCAGCGGCGCGGCGCTGGCCAGCGAGCACGGCGCGGCAGGCCCGCCGGTCTCGCTGCTGGACCAGGACGTTCTGACCGTCACCGGCGCGCAGCAGTCCGAGCCGGTCGGGATCCCGATGCGCTGCGTGTTCGCGCTGACCGGGATGGGTTTCGTGGCCGGGGAGGCGGACGGCGGCGGCGTCGATCCGGCCGAGGGCGGTGTCGAGCCGGTCGACGACGGCGAGGTGGTCCGGGTGCGGGTCGCCCCGCTGTGGCTGCGCATCGACGCGCGGTTCGGGTCGGTGTACCGGCGCCGCGGCGACCCGGCACTGGTGCTGCGCTGAGCGCTCAGGGGTGCTGCGCCGAGGGGTGCTGCGCTCAGAACGGCGCGTTGACCATCGCGTCGGCCGCCATGGTCAGGTAATTGAGCAGTTCCTCGCGGTGCGCGTCGTCGAGGGTGGCCGCGTCGATCTCGGCGATGGCGGTCTGCATGCAGCGCAGCCAGGCGTCCCGCTCGATGTAGCCGATCCGGTACGGCACGTGCCGCATCCGCAGCCGCGGATGGCCGCGCTGATCGGAGTAGGTTCGCGGACCGCCCCAGTACTGCTCGAGGAACATCCGCAGCCGGTCCTCGGCGCCGGTCAGGTCTTCCTCCGGATACATCGGGTGCAGCACGTCGTCCTCGGCGACCAGTTGGTAGAACCGGTGCACGATCCGGTCGAAGGTGCGGTGCCCGCCGATCTCGTCGTAGAAGGACTGCTGTGTCTGCTCCATCGGCTCCATTGTGGCCGCGCGGGTTTTCCGCCCGGAACGCAGTCCCCGCGTCACGCGATGTTCAGCCGATTGACCTGCGGACCCCTCGGGAATTGGGGTGCGCGGCGCGGGCATCCGTGGTGGACTGTTCGGCGGAGGATCAATGGTGCACCGGAACCGCAGCCGTGTCCGCCGGGCCACGGTCAGTCGCGTCGGGCCCGTGGCTGCCTCGGTGCTGCACCGGACCGACAACCTTGCGCCGCCCCGCGACCCCGCCGCGGTGTGGGGACGTCGGCGGGTTCTGCTGCTCAACGCCACCTACGAGCCGCTCACCGCGTTGCCGCTGCGCCGGGCCGTGGTGATGCTGCTCGGCGGCAAGGCCGAGATGGTGCACGAGGATCCCAGCGGCGCGTTGATCCACTCGGCCTCCCGCAGTATCGCCATGCCGTCGGTGATCCGGCTGCGGGTCTACGTCCGGGTGCCCTACCGGGCCCGGGTGCCGATGACCCGGGCCGCGCTGATGCGCCGCGACGGCTTCCGCTGCGGCTACTGCGGCGCCAGGGCCGACACCGTCGACCACATCGTGCCGCGCAGCCGCGGCGGCGAGCACAGCTGGGAGAACTGCGTCGCCTGCTGCGCGAAGTGCAACCATCGCAAGGCCGACAAGCTGCTATCGGAGATCGGCTGGACGCTGCACGCGGTGCCGCGGTCGCCGACCGGCCAGCACTGGCGGCTGCTCTCGACGGTGCAGGAGCTCGACCCGTCCTGGGAGCGTTATCTGGGCGACGGCGCGGCGTGACCGCCGATTTGGGGGTCCTGGCCTGGTGGCGGGCCGGCGTGGGTTAGATTTGTGCCCGTGAGCACCGCAATGACGCACATGATCATCGGGGGCGTTCCGGTCGCCCTCTACGTCGTGTTGTACCTGCTGATCTGGGCCAAGAAGCCCAAGCGGGTGCCCGAGTACCAGATGTCCGAGAAGTGGACCTACGGCCCGATTCTGTGGGCCGCCACCGACGAGGTCGTCGGTGCGGGACACGGGCATGGGCACGGCGGGCACGACTACACCGTGGGAGGTAGCGCAAGTGGCAAGTGGTAACGCGCCCGTCGCGTCGAGCGAGGGTCTGCCCCTGGGCTATGCGGTGACCTCCAGCGGCCGGATCTCCGGGGTCTGCGACCCCAGTGAGCAGTGCGAGAACTACCCGTTCTCGATCGCCGATCGGATCAAGCTCGACGAGGCCCTCAAGTGGGGGACCCGCGCGTCGAAGGCCCGGTTCGCGGTGTACATCGGCAACCTGGGTTCCAACCCCACCGACGCGGCCGGCAAGGCACTGGGCCGGGTTCCGACCCCCGACGACGCGCTGCTGCTGGCGGTGTCGCCGAACCAGCGGATCATCGAGGTGGTCTACGGCGCGAACCTGCGCGGCCGCGGCGCCGAGCAGGCCGCGACCCTGGGCGTCGCCGCTGCCAAGAGCGGTTTCGCCGAGGGCAACCTGATCGACGGTCTGGTCAGCGCCATCCGGGTGATGTCGGCGGCGATCGCGCGCCCCTGACCCAAGCCATAAGGGCGGCCCCACCGTATTCGGTGGGGCCGCCCTTTTTGCTCTGCTGCCGCCGAGCGCTCACCCCGGTACGCGACGCGCCGGTTTTCTGTACACCGATGAGCGCTCGCGGGGTCAGGGTGCGCTGTCGGCGGCGCGGGCCCGCAGCGCGCGCTCGACGCCCGCGCGGCCCTCGGACACGAGTCGGCGCAGCGCCGACGGCAACTCCGGGTCGGCCAGGAAGGCGTCCGCGGCGTCCAGGCCGGACCGGCTGATGTCCCAGGACGGATACAGCCCGATCACCACGGTCTGCGCCACCTCGCTGGAGCGACGCTGCCACACCCCGGCCACCTCCGCGAAGTACCGCTCGGTGAACGGCGTCAGCAGCTCGGCCTGCCCGGGCGCGACGAAGCCGCCGATGATCGCGCGGGCGGTGATGTTGGCCAGGGTGTCGTCCTCGAAGACCTGTGTCCAGGCGGCCGCCTTGACCTCGGCCTGCGGGCGGGCGGCGGCCGCCGCCGCGGCGCTGCGCCGGCCGGCCGCGGTGTCGTCGCGGGCCGCCTCGGCGTCCAGGAACGGCGTGGCCGACCCGTCGGCGTCGACGTGACCGGCGCCGGCCAGTGCGGTGACGATGCGCCAGCGCAGGTCGGTGTCGATCTGCAGGCCGTCCAGGCCCGCATCGGCCGGGTCGGAGTCCAGCAGATCGGCCAGCAGCGTGACGTGCCGGGTGGACAGCACCGAGGTGCACAGCGCGTTGATGAACGCCAACTGGTGATCCGAACCCGGTCCGGCGGTGTGCGCGAGGGCCACCAGCCGGTCGGCGAAGGCCGGCCAGCCCTCGGCCCGGGCCCACTGCGGATCGGCGTAGGACCCGAGCGCGGTCTGGGCCTGCAACAGCAGCCGCTGGGCCACGCCCACCTCGGTCTCGGCGGCGATGCCGCCGGTCACCAGTGCGACGAAATCGCGGGCCTTGAGCTCGGCGTCGCGGGTCATCTCCCAGGCCGCCGACCAGGCCAGGGTGCGCGGCAGCGGCTCGGCGATGTCGCCGATCCGGGTCAGCAGCGTCTCCAGGGAGCCCGGATCCAGTCGCATCGAGCAGTAGGTCAGGTCGTCGTCGTTGACCAGGATCAGTTTCCCGCGTGAAATCCACTGCAGCGCAGGAACTTCGGTCACCGGCCCGTCGACGTCGAGTTCCTCGCGGTGCACCCGGACCAGCTTGCCGGAGCCGTCGTCGTCGTAGACGCCGACCGCCAGCCGGTGCACCCGGGTCTCCCCGGCGCCCGGCGCCGCACCGCCCTGTTCGATGGCGAACCGGGTGAACCGGCCGTCGTCGTCGAGCTCGAACACCGGGCGCAGCGTGTTCAGCCCGGTGGTCTTGAGCCACTGCCTGCCCCAGTCGGACAGGTCGCGGCCCGACGAACGCTCCAGTGCGCCAAGCAGATCGGCGAACGTCGCGTTGCCGAACGCGTGGTCGGCGAAGTAGCTGCGCAGGCCCGCCAGGAACGGCTCCAGCCCGACGTAGGCGACCAGTTGCTTGAGCACGCTGGCGCCCTTGGCGTAGGTGATGCCGTCGAAATTGACCTCCACGGCGTGCAGATCGGGAATGTCGGCGGCCACCGGGTGGGTCGAGGGCAGCTGATCCTGGCGGTAGGCCCAGGACTTCTCCACATTGGCGAAGGTGGTCCAGGCCTGGGTGTACTCGGTGGCGGCGGCCTGGCACAGCACCGAGGCGAAGGTGGCGAAGGACTCGTTGAGCCACAGGTCATCCCACCAGCGCATGGTCACCAGATCGCCGAACCACATGTGTGCCATCTCGTGCAGCACGGTCTCGGCGCGGCGTTCGTAGGAATACCGGGTGACCTTGGACCGGAAGACGTAGTCCTCCAGGAAGGTCACCGCGCCGGCGTTCTCCATGGCGCCGGCGTTGAACTCCGGCACGAACAGCTGGTCGTACTTGCCGAACGCGTACGGCACGCCAAAGTTGCTGTGGTAGAAGCCGAAACCCTGCTTGGTCTCGGTGAACAGCCGCTCATGGTCCATGTACTGCGCCAGCGAGGCGCGGCAGAACAGTCCCAGTGGGATCTCGCCATGGGCGTCGCGGTACATATCGCGCCACACCGCGTACGGCCCGGCGATCAGCGCGACCAGGTAGGTGCTCATCGCCGGGGTGGTGGCGAAGGTGTGCACGGTGCCTGCCGCGCCGGGCTCGGCGGTCAGCGTCGCGCCGTTGGAGATCACCTGCCAGTGCGCCGGTGCGGTCACGGTGATGTCGAAGGTCGCCTTGATGTCCGGTTGGTCGAAGCAGGCGAACATCCGCTTGGCGTCGGCGGTCTCGAACTGCGAATACAGGTAGACCTCGCCGTCGACCGGGTCGACGAACCGGTGCAGGCCCTCGCCGGTGTTGGAATAGCGGCAGTCCGCCCGGACCTCAACGACGTTGTGCGCGGCCAGCCCGCGCAGCGGGATGCCGGTGGACTCGTCGTAGCCCGAGACGTCGATCGGGTGCCCGTTGAGGGTCGCGCCGCGCACGGTGTCGGCGGCCAGGTCGAGGTAGCTGTCGGCGCCGGGCAGCGCGTCGAACTCGACGGTGGTGACCGAGGAGAAGGTGTGCTCGCCGGGTCCGCCGGCGCCGTCGGTCAGGTCGAGGTGGATGCGGTAGCTGTCAACGGTGACCAGTGCGGCGCGTTCGACCGCCTGGTCCCGGGTCAGATTGGGAAGTGCCACGGGGACCCACCCTAGTCGTGGCCGGGGGAGGATTCCGGCGCTACAGGCCGGGGATGTTCATCCCGCGCAGCATCGAGAGCTGATCGACGAACGAGCCGTCGGCGACCCGGGAGATCATCTGCGGGCAGTAGTGCTGGATGGCCAGGCCCGCGAAGAAACCGGCCAGGGCCGGCGGCACGCCGCCCTGACGGGCCGTCGCGGCGGCCTCGACGAACGACGAGCCCGGCTTGACCAGCGCCGGGCAGATCGACTGGCCCAGCGCGACGGTGGTGTTGGTGTCGCGGGCGCCCATCCCGGCGTTGCTCAGCGCGGCCAGAAAGTCGTGGTCGTTCTCGTTGTCGGCCTGCGCCGGCGCGGCGGTCAGCAGGGTGATACCGGTGGCCAGCGCCGCGGTTGCGGTCAGCGCGCGGGCGGCGGTGCGGCGAAGAACGGGCATGGGCGGGTCTCCTCGTGCGGCTCGGGGTCTGTCACGGGCCCCGGACGCGGTGGGGTCTCACTCGGGTAACAGATGTCGCTCCGGTAACAATGGCGTGCTTAAGTAACAGGAACAACACGATTTGATCGAGTCTTGCAAACAATGCGTGTCGACGATAGCCGATTCGTTGCCGGATTGATCTCCGCGCACGCTTGTCCCGGGGCCGCGAGCGCGGGGGACGAGCGGGCGGGGGACCGTGCCGCCCCCGGGCGGGAACATCGGCCGCCGGACCCGAGTTGTGCACAGTTGAGGCCACCGCCACCGAGAGGATCGCGACCATGTCAGAGAAGTCCCGCGCCGATTTCTGGTTCGACCCGCTGTGCCCGTGGTGCTGGATCACCTCGCGCTGGATCATGGAGGTCGAGAAGGTCCGCGACATCGAGGTCAGCTTCCACGTGATGAGCCTGGCGGTGCTCAACGAGGGCCGCGAGCTGTCTCCGGAGTACCAGGAGCTGATGGCCCGCGCGTGGGGCCCGGTGCGGGTGGCGATCGCCGCCGAGCAGACCGTCGGACCGCAGGCGTTGGCGCCGCTGTACACCGCGCTGGGCACCCGGATCCACAACCAGGGCAACAAGGACCTCGACGCCGTCATCGCCGAATCGCTGGCCGAGGCCGGCCTGCCGGCCGAGTTGGCCGCCGCGGCCACCGTCACCGACTACGACGAGGCGCTGCGCACCAGCCACCACGCCGGCATGGACGCCGTCGGCACCGACGTCGGCACCCCCACCATCCACGTCAACGGGGTGGCCTTCTTCGGCCCGGTGCTGTCCCGGATCCCGCGCGGCGAGCAGGCCGGCAAACTGTGGGACGCATCGGTGACGTTTGCCTCCTACCCGCACTTCTGGGAACTCAAGCGGTCCCGCAGCGAGGCGCCCGAGTTCGACTGACCCGTCGGACCGCCAAACCCGGCGCGTTAGGGTTACCCGCATGCGCGTCTACCTCGGTGCCGACCACGCCGGCTACGAACTCAAGCAGGCCATCATCGAGCACCTCACCAAGACCGGCCACGAGCCCGTCGACTGCGGTGCCTTCGAATACGACGCCGTCGACGACTACCCGGCGTTCTGCATCGATGCCGCCCGGCGCACCGTCGCCGACCCCGGCAGCCTGGGCATCGTGCTCGGCGGCTCCGGCAACGGCGAGCAGATCGCGGCCAACAAGGTGCCCGGCGCCCGCTGCGCGCTGGCCTGGAGCACCGAGACCGCGGCGCTGGCCCGCCAGCACAACAATGCCCAGCTGATCGGCATCGGCGGCCGGATGCACTCGACCGAGGAGGCGCTGGCCATCGTCGACACCTTCCTGGCCACCCCGTGGTCGGACGAGGAGCGCCACCAGCGCCGCATCGACATCCTCGAGGAGTACGACCAGACCCGGATCGCCCCGCCGGTCCCCGGCGCCCCCGCCTGACCTCGCGGCGGTAGGCCATGCCCGAGGGCCACGTCCTGCACCGACTGGCGCGGCTGCACCAACGGCGCTACGGCGGCCAACCGGTGCGCGTCGGCAGCCCGCAGGGCCGATTCAGCGAGGGCGCGGCGGCCGTCGACGGCCGGGTGCTGCGCCGCGCCGACGCCTGGGGCAAGCACCTGTTCCACCACTACGAGCCCGGGCTGGTGGTGCACGTGCACCTCGGCATCTACGGCGCGTTCAGTGAGTTCGGCCTCGACGGGGACGGGCCGCCCGACCCGGTCGGGCAGGTGCGGATGCGGATGCTCGGCACCGACTACGGCACCGACCTGCGCGGACCGATGGTCTGCGAGGTGATCGACGAGGGCGGCGTCGCCGGCGTACTGGACCGGCTCGGACCCGACCCGCTGCGCGCCGACGCCGACCCCGAGGCGGCCCGCACCCGGGTCGGCCGGTCCCGGCGCAGCATCGGCTCGCTGCTGATGGACCAATCGGTGTTCGCCGGCGTCGGCAACATCTACCGCAGCGAGGTGCTGTTCCGGCACGGCATCGACCCGGCCCGACCCGGCACCTCGATCGACGCCGCGGAGTTCGACGCGATCTGGGCCGACCTGGTCGCGCTGATGAAGATCGGGCAGCGGCGCGGCCAGATCGTCGTGGTGCGGCCGGAAGATGACCACGGCGCGCCGTCCTATCGGGCGGGCCGGCCACGCACCTACGTCTACCGGCGCGCGGGCGAGGCCTGCCGGATCTGCGGATCGCCGGTGCTGACCACCGAGTTGGAGGGCCGCAACCTGTTCTGGTGCCCGAGCTGCCAGAGCTGACCGGCTCAGAAACCGCCGAAGTCGCCGAAGTCCCCGACGTCGCCGCCGCCGAAGTCCCAGCCGCCGTCGAGCCCCTCGCCGTCGAATCCGTCCGGGTCGGCGCCGGGGTCGGTGTCCGGGTCGAGTCCGGCCGAGACGCCCTGCTCGTAACCGGTGCCGGGCATCCCGGAGAACAGCGCGTCGAACAGCACCAGCGAGCCGATGCCCCACGCCCCGGCGATCAGCGCGGTCTTCCACCACGGTTCGGAGTACCAGCCGGCCGGGATCTGGCGGCCGGCCACCTGACCGCCCGGGTAGTAGTTCGGGGTGCGGGCCGACGGCCGGGGGGAGGCCGCGATGCGATGACCGTCCACCTCGACGACGCGTTCCTCGGTGACTGCGCCGGCGCCGTGCTGGCCGCTCAGCGACTCCAGCTCCGGACCCGGATCCATGTCCATCGCGGTGCGCGCCGCCCGCACGTAATACAGCCCCTCCAGCGCGCTCTGCTTGGCCAGCTGCGCCTGGGTGGTGGTGTCGGCTCGGTCGATCTGGGCCGAGGCGGCGGTGAACCGTTCGGCGGCATCGGCCAGGGCCTGCCGGGACGCGTCGTCCGATCCGGTCAGGTTGAGCACCTGGCCGCCGAGGCGTTCGATGACCCGGCGAGCGTCGGCCTGCGCGTCGGCCAGCTGCACCGCGGCGCGGCCGGCGGCCCGCGACGACGCCCACATCCACAGCGCCACCGCTCCGACCAGCAGCACAACCAGCAGAACCAGCCCGTTGCCCATGGCTTCGAGCCTACCGATGCGGCGGGGGCGGGATAGGGTCGAGAACCGAACCCGGGAGGTCGCCACGGTCGCGCTGCTGCAGTTCCTGTCCGATCAGCCGCTGATCACCATCGCCGTGGTCATCATGCTCGGCGCCGGACTGGGCGCGCTGTCGATTCGCGGTGTCGCGCTCGGCACCGCCGGAATCCTGTTCGTGGCCCTCGGCGTGGCGGCCTGGGGCGCCCACCTCGGCATCACCATCGCGATCCCGGAAAACGTCGGCTCCTTCGGACTGGCCCTGTTCGCGTTTGCGACCGGGGTGATCTCCGGGCCCGGTTTCTTCGCCGCGATCCGCACCGCCTGGCCGCTGATGCTGGCGGTGGCCGCGGTCATCTTCGCCGCGGCCGCGGCGACCCTCGGGGCCGGCCGGCTGTTCGGCCTCGACCAGCAGGCGATCGCCGGGGTGTTCGCCGGCTCGCAGACCAACACCCCGGCGCTCGCGGCCGTCGGCGGCGGGGCCGAGGCCACCGTCGGCTACGCCTGCGCCTACCTGTTCGGCGTGCTGGCCATGCTGGCGGCGGCCGCCCTGGCGCTCAAGCGGGCGCCCACCGACACCGACGCCCCGCAGCCGTTGGTCGGGGTGACCATCCGGGTCGACCGCGACGGGCCGCTGCCCGCCCTCGAGGTGCGCCGCCAAGTCGGCGAACACATCAAGCTGGTCCGGGTGTGCCGGGCGGGCCACTCCACCGTCGAGGCCGTTGCCCCCGACACCGTGCTGGGTCTTGGTGATCTGGTGTCGGTGATCGGCACCGACGACGGCGTCGACGCCGTCGTCGCGGTGCTCGGGCACCGCTCCGACCACGACCTGACCTCCGACCGCTCGGAGCTGGACTTCCGCCGGATCACCCTGTCCAATCCGCGCTATGCGGGGCGGACCGTGGCCGGGTTGCGGCTGGTCGCCCGCTACGGCGCGACGGTGTCGCGGGTGCGCCGCGGCGACGTCGATCTGGTCAGCACCCCGGATCTGCGACTGCAGCTGGGGGACCGGCTGCGGGTGGTCTCCCCGCCCGAGCACATGGACGCCGTCACCGCGCTGCTCGGCGACTCCAGCCGCGGCCTGACCACGCTGGCCCCGCTGGCGCTGGGCGGCGGGCTGGCGCTGGGCCTGGCGATCGGGCTGATCCCGATTCCGCTGCCCGGCGGCCTGACCGTCTCGATCGGTGCGGCCGCCGGGACGCTGCTGGTCGGGCTGGTGATGGGCCGGATTCGCCGGATCGGTCCGGTGCTGACGACCATGCCGGTCGTCTCGGCGACGGTGCTCGCCGAGATCGGGCTGATGGTGTTTCTGGCCTACGCCGGGTGCAAGGCCGGCTCGATGATCGGTGTGGCGTTCGGCTCCGGCGAGGTGGTGAAGCTGGTCGCGGTCGGCGCGGTGGCCTCGACGGTGGTCGCCGGCGGCGGCTATGCGCTGACCCGATGGGCGTTCCGGCTCGGCGGGGTGCGCAGCGCCGGGGTGCTCGGCGGGCTGCAGACCCAGCCGGCCATCCTCGGTTTCGCCAACGAGCGCACCGGCTACGACGCCCGGGTGCCGTTGGGATACGCGCTGGTGTACCCGGCGGCGATGATCATCAAGGTGATCGCCGCCCAGGTGCTGGTGCTGCTGTAGTCCCGGTGCCTGCCGACGGGGGCCCCGGAGCAGCGCGCACAATTGGGGAGTTTTCGTGGGGTCCAAATGGATAATCCATCTGGACCCCCAGAATTTGCCCCATTTGTGCGCGGCTCGGCTGGCATCGGCCCCAGCGAGGCCGCGCACCGGACTCAGCGGGCGCGCGACATTGCTGTGCGGGTTCCGGAGACCGCCCTGGCTCGGGGCGAGCGCGCCGTTGTTCCCATCGGTCGTCTTGAAGGCGCAACGACAGACCGGCGCCAAGAACCCCGTAGGCGCGTCGGCAACGACCCAAGCGGCAGCCCTGGCCAACCTCACGGTCCAGGAAGCAGGGGAGCGGTTGACGCTCGACTGGACCCAGCCCTACCGGCACGCCACCTTCTACAAGGCCGTGTTCCGGCCTGCGGTAGTGCGGGCTATTCGGGCCGCGACGGGGTTGAAGGATGAGGCCGCAGCACCACCCCCAGGGCTCACGTGGCACGCGCTCCGACACACCTACGCGAGCCTGATGATCGCGGCGGGACGACCACCGTTGGAGGTTGCCCGGTTCATGGGTCACGCGAAGGTCACCACGACGCTCGGGGTCTACGCCCATTTGTACGAGGACGGCCACGTTGACGCGATGGCGGCACTTGGAGCAATGGAGGCCGAGCCGAGATGCGGCCCGAACGTGGTGTCGCTCTGGGGTTAGGCGGTGTCGAACCGGGGTGCCAGGCGAACCGAGATCGACGACTGGCTAAATCTTTGGGAGGGAGAAAGATTCGAAAAGCGGTATCCTCACATCTTGCGGATTCGCCGCAGTATCTGCACGAAGGGCAGCGCCGCCTTGAGGCCCCGACTCAGCTTTTCTTGCATACTACTTGCATTGATGAGCACTGGATATCGAACACCGTGCTCGCGCCACACGGAGATCCGATCCACAACCTCGTCAGGCGTCCCCGTCAGAACGAACTGCTTGATCAGGGACGTCGGCACTGCTGCCGCGTACGCCAGCGCGCTCTGCTCATCGAAGGTTTGCGGCAAGATGTCTTGGAAGCCTCCGAAGTTCTCGCCAAGCGGGTGCTGCACGCCGTGCTCGGCCCATGCCCAGGCGGGAATGTTGAGGGCGAATGCTCGTATGAGCACCGAGTTCAACGCTTCATCGACTTCATCGGAGCTGCGGCCGGTTACAACGAACTGGGTGTTCGCCGGAGTGATCGATTGTGGGTCGCGGTTCGCGTCGTCGGCGGCCTCCCGAACCTTCTGCAGCCCTTCTCCGTACTGTTCGGGGCTCACAATTCCCACCGGGAACCACGCATCGGCATAACGACCGGTTGCGCGGAGCATTCGCGGGCCGTGCGAGGCAATCCAGATTTCGGGCCACTTGCCCTTGTACGGCGGCAGCCTGAATGAAGCGTTTTTCAGAGGAAACCACTCTGAATCGCGGTCTACCAGTTGCCCATTCGAGTCCCACAGTGCGCGAATGGTTGCCATGGCTTCTTCGAACCTCGCTACCGGCTTGGACCAGTCGACACCATATGGCTCGTTGCCTTCGCGCTCGCCGGTTCCGATTCCTAGAATCGTTCGGCCGCGGGTCATCAGATGCAGGGTTGCCGCGGCCTGGGCGGTCACGGCCGGATTTCGTCGACCCGTATCGGTAACCGCAGTTCCCAAGAGCGGCCGTTGGTACCGGTGGCGTCCGGCGAGGTACCCGAGCGCCGTCCACGGTTCCACTACTGCGTCGATGTTTGGTATCCACTTCGCCGCGCCACTGTGCTTTGTCGTCATCAACGATTGCGGTAATAGGTTGTTGAGATGGTCTGGCAACCAGAAGGAATCTGCACCGCCTAATTTGGCGGTCCGATAGCCCGATTCGACGACTGCCATCGGCCCCAACCGGCTATGCAATGTCTGTTCACACACACCGAACTTCATGGCGGCTCCCCTGGCCAAGATCTGTGCGGAAAAGTATGACATCGCGTGCGGTCGGGATAGACCCCAATTCGGTCGATCAAGATCGCTGCGGCCGCGACGCGCCCGCCTCGGGTACGGGACCGAAACGGGACCGGATAGCCGGTCGAACGCCTGTGCTACCAGGTATGCGCTGGTCCTTGTGGAGCGGGCGACGGGAATCGAACCCGCGTAGCTAGTTTGGAAGACTAGGGCTCTACCATTGAGCTACGCCCGCATGTACTGCTCGACGCCAGACTGTACGGCCCGTGTGTGTGCAACGCCAACCCGGGTGTCATCGCGCCCACCTGCCTTGGTCGCAACCGGCCGGCGGGCCGTAGGATGCCGGGGGCGCGTCTCCTTTGTTGGGGGAGGCCGGCCGCGGGGTGTAGCGCAGCTTGGTAGCGCATCCGCTTTGGGAGCGGAAGGCCGCAGGTTCAAATCCTGTCACCCCGACCAGCGTGAACATGTCCAGACAACCCAGCATGACCCGAACCGACTGCAAGGAGCACCCGTGAAGAGCACCGTTGAGAACCTGAGCCCCACCCGGGTGCGGCTGAGTGTGGAGGTTCCATTCGACGAGCTCAAGGGCGAGTTCGACCGCACCTTCAAGGAGCTGGCCAAGCAGATCCGGCTGCCCGGTTTCCGCCCGGGTAAGGCCCCGGCCCGGCTGCTGGAGGCCCGTGTCGGCCGCGCCGCGGTGCTGGAGCAGGTCGTCAACGAGGCGCTGCCGAGCCGGTACAGCGAGGCCGTCAGCGCCGCCGACCTCAAGCCGCTGGGGCAGCCCGACATCGAGGTCACCAAGCTGGAGGACGGCGAGCAGCTGGCCTTCACCGCCGAGGTCGACATCCGCCCGGAGATCGCGCTGCCGGACCTGGCCGCGCTGACGATCACCGTCGACGCGATCGAGATCGACGACGCCGACGTGGAGAAGGAGCTGGACTCGCTGCGCGCCCGGTTCGGCACCCTGACCAGCGTCGAGCGGCCGATCGCCGAGGGCGACTTCGTCTCCATCGACCTGTCGGCCACCGTCGACGGCGAGGACGTGCCGGACGCCAAGACCGAGGGGCTGAGCCACGAGGTCGGCTCCGGCCAGCTGATCGACGGCCTGGACGAGGCGCTGGTCGGCCTGTCCGCCGGCGAGACCAAGACCTTCACCACCAAGCTGGTCGCCGGTGAGTTCGCCGACAAGGACGCCGAGGTGACCGTCACCGTCGGTTCGGTCAAGGAGCGCGAGCTGCCCGACGCCGACGACGAGTTCGCCCAGCTGGCCAGCGAGTTCGACACCATCGACGAGCTGAAGGCCAACCTGACCGAGCAGGTCGAGCGCTTCAAGCGGATCCAGCAGGCCGAGAAGATCCGCGACAACGCGCTGGAGGCGCTGCTGGAGCAGGTCGAGGTGCCGCTGCCGGAGAACGTGGTGCAGGCCCAGGTCGACGACATCGTGCACAACGCCATTCACGACCTGGAGCACGACGAGGACAAGTTCGCCGAGCTGCTCAAGGAGCAGGGCAGCTCCCGCGAGGAGTTCGACGCCGACACCCGCAGCAACGCGGAGAAGGCCGTCAAGACCCAGCTGCTGATGGATGCGGTCGCCGATGACCTGGCCATTCAGGTCGGCCAGAACGACATCATGGAGCGGCTGGTGCTGATGTCGCGCCAGTACGGCATCGAGCCGCAGCAGCTGATGGGCATCCTGCAGCAGAACAACCAGCTGCCGGCGATCTTCGCCGACGTCCGCCGCGGCCTGACCGTCGCCGCGGTGGTCGAGGCCGCCACCGTCACCGACAGTGCCGGCAACGTCGTCGACACCAGTGAGTTCTTCGGTTCGGCGCAGCCGGAGACCGCCGCGGCCGACGCGGACGTCGCCGCCGAGGCGCTGGGCGCCGACGCCGACGAGTGACGCTGTGAGCGAACGCGCCCGGGCAGGGGACTGCGCGGGCGCCTCGCTTGGTTAGTGTCGTGCGTGAACCACCTACGAGAAAGCAGGTACCGGTCGTGACAAACATGCGTTCCGGCGTGTCCGGCCTCAACCTCACGGATTCTGTCTACGAACGGTTGCTGGCCGAGCGCATCATCTTCCTGGGCACCCAGGTCGACGATGACATCGCCAACCGGCTGTGCGCGCAGATCCTGTTGTTGGCGGCCGAGGACCCCACCAAGGACATCAACCTCTACATCAACTCCCCGGGCGGCTCGGTCACCGCGGGCATGGCGATCTACGACACCATGGTGCTGGCACCGTGCGACGTGGCCACCTACGCGATGGGCATGGCGGCCTCGATGGGGCAGTTCCTGCTGGCCGCGGGCACCAAGGGCAAGCGGTACGCGCTGCCGCACGCCCGGATCATGATGCATCAGCCGTCGGCCGGGATCGGTGGCAGCGCCGCCGACATCGCCATTCAGGCCGAGCAGTTCGCGCTGACCAAGAAGGAGATGAACCGGCTCAACGCCGAGTTCACCGGTCAGACCCTGGAGAAGGTCGAGGCCGACGCCGACCGCGACCGCTGGTTCACCGCCCCCGAGGCCCTGGAGTACGGCTTCGTCGACCACATCATCACCCGCGCCCACCTGAACGGGAGTGCCGAATGACCACCTCCGCCCACGGCGTGAACTCGATGCAGTCGCGCTACATCCTGCCGTCGTTCATCGAGCACTCCAGCTTCGGTGTCAAGGAGTCCAACCCGTACAACAAGCTGTTCGAGGAGCGCATCATCTTCCTCGGCGTGCAGGTGGACGACGCCTCGGCCAACGACATCATGGCCCAGCTGCTGGTGCTGGAGTCGCTGGATCCCGACCGCGACATCACCATGTACATCAACTCCCCGGGTGGCTCGTTCACCTCGCTGATGGCGATCTACGACACCATGCAGTACGTGCGCGCCGACATCGCCACGGTCTGCCTGGGTCAGGCCGCCTCGGCGGCGGCGGTGCTGCTGGCCGCCGGTACCCCCGGCAAGCGGATGGCGCTGCCCAACGCCCGGGTGCTGATCCACCAGCCGGCCGTCGGCGGGGCGATCCAGGGCCAGGTCTCCGACCTGGAGATCCAGGCCGCCGAGATCGAGCGGATGCGCACCCTGATGGACACCACGCTGGCCCGGCACACCGGCAAGGACCCGGAGCAGATCCGCAAGGACACCGACCGGGACAAGATCCTGACCGCGGCCGAGGCCAAGGACTACGGGATCATCGACACCGTGCTGGAGTACCGGAAGCTGTCCGCCCAGAAGGACTGAGCGGACCCGGCGCCGCGCTGCAAAACAGCTCGGTAACCACGCGCGTGGCGCACCGCTGCGGGCCCCGGCAGGGGATATGTTTTCCGCACACGAATCCCACCGACGCTATTCGTCTTATCGGTCGCCCCGGCACCGGGACTGCGGGTAGCGTCGGGGGAAACCCTGATACGTCAGCGACAGGAAGTAGGGCCACATCCCATGGCGCGCATCGGAGACGGCGGTGACCTGCTGAAATGCTCGTTCTGCGGAAAGAGTCAGAAGCAGGTCAAGAAGCTCATCGCAGGACCTGGCGTCTACATCTGCGATGAGTGCATCGACCTGTGCAACGAGATCATCGAAGAGGAGCTCGCCGACGCCGACGACGTCAAGCTCGACGAGCTGCCCAAGCCCGCCGAGATCCGGGATTTCCTGGAGGGCTACGTCATCGGCCAGGACTCGGCCAAGCGAACGCTGGCGGTGGCGGTCTACAACCACTACAAGCGGATTCAGGCCGGGGAGAAGAGCCGCGACTCGCGCTCCGGGGAGACCGTCGAGCTGGCCAAGTCCAACATTCTGATGCTCGGCCCGACCGGCTGCGGCAAGACCTACCTGGCCCAGACGCTGGCCAAGATGCTCAACGTGCCGTTCGCCATCGCCGACGCGACCGCGCTGACCGAGGCCGGCTACGTCGGTGAGGACGTCGAGAACATCCTGCTGAAGCTGATCCAGGCCGCCGACTACGACGTCAAGCGCGCCGAGACCGGCATCATCTACATCGACGAGGTCGACAAGATCGCGCGCAAGAGCGAGAACCCGTCGATCACCCGGGACGTGTCCGGCGAGGGCGTGCAGCAGGCGCTGCTGAAGATCCTGGAGGGCACCCAGGCCTCGGTGCCGCCGCAGGGCGGGCGCAAGCATCCGCACCAGGAGTTCATCCAGATCGACACCACCAACGTGCTGTTCATCGTGGCCGGAGCGTTCGCCGGGCTGGAGCGGATCGTCTCGGACCGGGTCGGCAAGCGCGGCCTGGGCTTCGGCGCCGAGGTGCGCTCGAAGGCCGAGATCGACACCCAGGACCACTTCGCCGAGGTGATGCCGGAGGACCTGATCAAGTTCGGGCTGATCCCGGAGTTCATCGGCCGGCTGCCGGTCGTCGCCTCGGTGACGAACCTGGACAAGGAATCCCTGGTGAAGATCCTGTCCGAGCCGAAGAACGCGCTGGTCAAGCAGTACACCCGGCTGTTCGAGATGGACGGCGTTGAGCTGGAGTTCTCCGACGAGGCGCTGGAGGCGGTGGCCGACCAGGCCATCCACCGCGGCACCGGCGCGCGTGGTCTGCGCGCGATCATGGAGGAAGTGCTGCTGCCGGTGATGTACGACATCCCCAGCCGCGACGACGTCGCCAAGGTGGTCGTCACCAAGGAGACCGTCGACGACAACGTGCTGCCGACGATCGTGCCGCGCAAGGCGTCGCGCTCGGAGCGCCGGGACAAGACCGCCTGACCGACGATCGGCCCGCCGCGGGCCGGTGGTTTCAGCCGCCGGGCAGCGGTACCGGGGTGATCAGCGTGCCGGTGGCCAGGAAGCTGGTCACATTGCGCAGCGTCAACTCGGACATTGCGGCCCGGGTCTGCTCGGTCGCGCTGGCCAGATGTGGCAGCAGCACCGCGTTGTCGAGGCTGCGCAGCTCGGCGGGCACATTGGGCTCGTCGGCGAAGACGTCCAGGCCGGCGCCGGCGATCCCGCCGTCGCGCAGCGCCCGGATCAGCGCGCCCTCGTCGATCAGGCTGCCGCGGGCGATGTTCACCAGGTAGCCGTGCGGGCCGAGCGCCGCCAGCACCGCGGCATCGACGAGATGGTGGGTGGCCGCGCCGCCGGGGGCCGCCACGATCAGCACATCGACGGCGCGGGCCAGCGCGATCGGTGACGGCAGGTAGCGGTGCGCCGACCCGGGCACCGGGTGGCGGTTGTGGTAGCTGATGGTGCAGTCGAAGGCGCGCAGCCGATCGGCGATTGCGGTGCCGATGCGGCCCAGCCCGAGGATGCCGACCCGGGCGCCGCTGACCCGCTGGGTGAGCGGGAACGGACCCGCGGTCGCCCAGCGCCCGGCCCGGACATAGCGGTCGGCGGCGGAAAATCCGCGCAGCAGGTCAATCATCAGGCCGACGGCCGCGTCGGCGACGCAGTCGGTCAGCACGTCGGGGGTGTTGCTGACGGCGATCCCGCGGGCCGCCGCGGCGTGCAGATCGGTGTTGTCGTAGCCGACGGCGCAGTGCGCGATCGCCGCCAGCCGCGGCAGCGCCGCGATCAGGTCGGCGTCGATGCCGCGGACCCCGGCGACCCCGGCCGTCACCAGCACCCGCACCTCTTCGGCGTGCTCGGCGAGGAACGTTTCGACGGCCCCCGGGTCGTCGGGCAGGCGGTGTGCGGCGTGGTCGTTCTGCAGCGCCCGTTCCAGCATCGGGGGCAGCGGACCGACCTGGAGCACCGGGGATGTCATGACCGTGATGGTAGGGCGTCGGGCGCCGGTGGGGCCGCGAAAACATGCGCTGAGCAGTCGCTTAGCGATGTGACCTGCGGGTACCGTCGGTTCTTAGATTTCACCCGCGTCCAAGGGTGACGAAGAACACAAACCTGTCTCGCCGGTGGCGGGGCCACCGGGGTGACCTGGGAGTTTCGCCGGACTGCGGCGGCGTGTCGGGCCACCCCCGGAAGTAGGCGTCCCTAAGAAAGGTGCAATAATCGGTACTGCGAGTGACAGTCAACTCGCCCGTCGTTCCGCCGGTGCCGCGTCCTGTGGACCGCGCCGCCGCGCGCGACACGCACGGGGCGGTCAACCGGCCGCGAACACAGACCGTTAAGAAAGGCGGGGACGTGGGTCCGAGCAACAACGGAACCAGCGCGCATCCTCGGCAGAAGCTGGAACAGATCGTCATCCGATTCGCCGGCGACTCCGGCGACGGTATGCAGCTGACCGGCGACCGATTCACCTCCGAGGCGGCGCTGTTCGGCAACGACCTGGCGACCCAGCCGAACTACCCGGCCGAGATCCGGGCACCTCAGGGCACCCTGCCGGGGGTTTCGTCGTTCCAGATCCAGATCGCCGACTACGACATCCTGACCGCCGGTGACCGGCCCGACGTGCTGGTCGCGATGAACCCGGCGGCGCTCAAGGCCAACATCGATGACCTGCCGCGCGGCGGCCTGGTGATCGCCAACTCCGACGAGTTCAGCAAACGCAACCTGGCCAAGGTCGGCTACGACGCCAACCCGCTGGAGGACGACAGCCTGTCGGACTACGTCGTGCAGGCGGTCGCGATGACGACGCTGACCCTCGGCGCGGTCGAGGCGATCGGCGCCACCAAGAAGGACGGGCAGCGCGCCAAGAACATGTTCGCGCTCGGGCTGCTGTCCTGGATGTACGGCCGCCCGGTCGAGACCAGCGAGACCTTTATTCGGGAGAAGTTCGCCCGCAAGCCCGACATCGCCGAGGCCAACGTGCTGGCGCTGCGCGCCGGCTGGAACTACGGGGAGACCACCGAGGCGTTCGGCACCACCTACGAGATCGCCCCGGCCAAGCTGCCGGCCGGCGAGTACCGGCAGATTTCCGGCAACACCGCGATGGCCTATGGCCTGGTCGCCGCCGGTCAGCTGGCCGATCTGCAGGTCGTGCTGGGCAGCTACCCGATCACCCCCGCCTCGGACATCCTGCACGAGCTGTCCCGGCACAAGAACTTCAACGTGCTGACCTTCCAGGCCGAGGACGAGATCGCCGGCATCGGCGCGGCGATCGGCGCCTCCTACGGCGGTGCGCTGGGCGTCACCACCACCTCCGGGCCCGGCATCTCGCTGAAGTCCGAGGCCATCGGCCTGGCCGTGATGACCGAGCTGCCGCTGGTCATCGTCGACGTGCAGCGCGGTGGCCCGTCCACCGGCCTGCCGACCAAGACCGAGCAGGCCGACCTACTGCAGGCGATGTTCGGGCGCAACGGCGAATCCCCGGTGGCGGTGCTGGCGCCGCAGTCCCCGTCGGACTGCTTCGACGTGGCGGTGGAGGCCGCGCGGATCGCGATCAAGTACCACACCCCGGTCATCGTGCTGTCCGACGGCGCGATCGCCAACGGGTCCGAGCCGTGGCGGATCCCGGACATCACCAGCTATCCGCCGATCGAGCACACCTTCGCCGAGGAGGGGCAGCCGTTCCAGCCCTACGCGCGCGATCCCGAGACGCTGGCCCGCCAGTTCGCCATCCCGGGTACCCCCGGTCTGGAGCACCGCATCGGTGGCCTGGAGTCGGCCAACGGCTCGGGCAACATCTCCTACGACCCGGTCAACCATGACCTGATGGTCCGGCTGCGCCAGGAGAAGATCAACGGCATCGAGGTGCCCGACCTGGACGTCGATGACCCCAGCGGTGCCGCCGAGATGCTGATCCTGGGCTGGGGCAGTTCCTACGGCCCGATCGGTGAGGCCTGCCGGCGGGCCCGCAAGCGCGGCATCAACGTGGCCCATGCGCACCTGCGGCACCTGAACCCGTTCCCGGCCAACCTCGGCGAGGTGCTCGGCCGCTACGAGCAGGTGATCGTGCCGGAGATGAACCTGGGTCAGCTCGCGATGCTGCTGCGGGCGAAGTACCTGGTCGACGTGCAGTCGGTGACCAAGGTGCAGGGGCTGGCCTTCCTGGCCGATGAGATCGGCCGGGTCATCCGCGCCGCGATCGGTGGGACGCTGGCGGAGATCGAGAATGACAAGACGATGGTCGCCCGGTTGTCTGCGGCCTTGGTGGGAGCGGGAGACGAAGCATGACTGACCTGATCGGCACGGACCTTCAGTTGACCCCCGCCGGTCTGTCCAAGACCAGCGGTGTGCCGACCACGGATGTGCCGCAGAAGGGCAAGGACTTCACCAGCGACCAGGAAGTCCGCTGGTGCCCCGGTTGCGGTGACTACGTCATCCTCAACACCATCCGCAACTTCCTGCCCGAGCTGGGCCTGCGGCGCGAGAACATGGTCTTCGTCAGCGGCATCGGCTGCTCGAGCCGGTTCCCGTACTACCTGGAGACCTACGGGTTCCACTCGATCCACGGGCGTGCCCCGACGATCGCCACCGGGCTGTCGCTGGCCCGCGAGGACCTGTCGGTGTGGGTCGTCACCGGTGACGGGGACGCGCTGTCGATCGGCGGCAACCACCTGATCCACGCGCTGCGCCGCAACATGAACCTCACCATCTTGTTGTTCAACAACCGGATCTACGGCCTGACCAAGGGGCAGTACTCGCCTACCTCGGAGACCGGCAAGGTCACCAAGTCGACCCCGATGGGTTCGCTGGACGAGCCGTTCAACCCGGTGTCGCTGGCGTTGGGCGCCGAGGCGACGTTCGTCGGCCGGGCGCTGGACTCCGACCGGGCCGGCCTGACCGAGGTGCTGCGCGCGGCGGCCGCCCACCGTGGGGCCGCGATCGTGGAGATCCTGCAGGACTGCCCGATCTTCAATGACGGCTCGTTCGACGCACTGCGCAAGGAGGGCGCCGAGGACCGGGTGATCAAGGTCAGCGCGGGTCAGCCGATCGTGTTCGGCGCCAACGGCGAATACTGCGTGGTGCGCTCCGGGTTCGGCCTGGAGGTCGCCAAGACCGCCGACGTCGCGGCGTCCGACATCGTGGTGCACGATCCGGCTCAGCAGGATTCGTCCTACTCGTTCGCGCTGTCGCGGCTGTCCGATCAGAACCTGGACCACACCGTGATGGGCATCTTCCGGCAGGTTGATCGGCCGGTGTACAACGATCAGGCCCGCGGCCAGATCGCCCAGGCGATGCAGACCGTCCCGCACGACACCGCGGCGCTGCAGTCGCTGCTGCGGGGCCGGGACACCTGGACGGTCGACTGACCCCAACGCATACCCTCGGCACCGGCCGTCGCCCCAGCGGGGCGGCGGCCGGTGCCCTTTTTCGTGGTGTGCGGCGGCGGTCGGCAAATGCGGCCGGAAACAATGGCGCCGAATTCGCAAATTGCTTATTGGAGCTAATCTAATTCCGGCATCCGGGATGGGTGTGAATGGTCATCGCGACCCGTATTTGTTACGTCTCAACTGTCCCGTAGATAACAGATGTCACGCCGCGTGGGCGGGCGAACCGGCGTCCGGGCCGGGAAAAATGCATGGTCCAGGTCACAAAAATGTCGTGACGTCCCTCACGTACAGCTGGGAAAACGGTGCTGCGGTCCGACCTTAAGAATCCGTTATTGACCTGCACAGACGCTTCTCAGGCGCGGTCGTGATTGGTCCGTTATCTAACCGATATTGGCGTGTCGCCGATATGACGGGGTGCGTTTTCCTACCGTACGGTCAATTTCGTTCCGTGAGGGAACACCAACAACTCAAAACGAATGAACCCTGCGTGTGAGAGGGGTCGTGCGAGGCCGATTAGGCCCGACGACCGCCGCGCCAACGCTGCGCGGCGGACATCTGTAATCGATGTCCCCCTGGTGTGCCCGACAGAGACGGCACGCCCCCGTGAACGCCTGATCCAGATCGCTGGGCCGCCCACCGTGCCGTGGGTGCCCGTGGTGGCGCGCGCTTGGCGAAAGGAAAAGCTGTTGAAGAACCTCCGCTCGAAGATTGCTCGCACTGCCGGCATGGCCGTGCTCGGTGGCGCCATCGCCGCCGCTCCGCTGGCGCTGTCCACCGCGACCGCCAATGCCGACCGGGTGAACTGGGACGCCGTCGCGGCGTGCGAGTCCGGCGGTAACTGGGCGATCAACACCGGCAACGGTTACTACGGTGGCCTGCAGTTCAGCATGGGCACCTGGCGTGCCAACGGTGGCAGCGGCTCGCCGCACAACGCCAGCCGCGAAGAGCAGATTCGGGTCGCCGAGAACGTTCTCAACACCCAGGGCATCGGCGCCTGGCCGAGCTGCGGTCGCCGGGGCTGACCCGCACCGCACCACAACCACCGTTCGCGCGGCGATCCACCCGGATCGCCGCGCGAACTGTTTTTCCGGGGTCGACGGGGGTCAGGCGCCGGGCAGCTCGAACGCTGAGCGGGCAGCGATGCCCGCCAGGTGCCGGGTCAACACCGCCTCGGGCACGGCGGCCGAGGCGCGCACCAGCGCCGCGGCCAGCGCCGGCGGCCGCAGCCCCACCAGCCGACCGATGACCGCGGCCTCGGCGACCACCCGCCGCACCCGGCGCCGCCGGTGGCGGGCGAACGCACCGAACGCGGCGACCAGGTCGCGGTGGCCCTCGACGAACGCCGCCAGGATGACGGCGTCCTCCAGCGCCTGCGCGCCGCCCTGGCCCAGGTGCGGGCGCATCGGGTGGGCGGCATCGCCGATCAGCACCACCGGGCCGGCCGACCACGCCGGCGCGGTGGCCCGGTCCTCCAGATCGTGGCGCAGCACCGCGGCGGGATCGGTGGCCGCCAGCAGAGCCGGCACCGGGTCGGCCCACCCGGCCAGCCGTCGGCGCAGGTACGTCAGCTCGCCCTCGGGGCGGCGCTGCCCGCGCGGTGCCCGCTCGGCGGCGAACCAGTAGGTCTGCCCGGGCCCGAGCGGCGTGTGCCCGAACTGCAGCCCGGGCCCCAGCGTCTCCCCGGACAGCTCCGGGTCGATGGCGGTCTCGGCCACCCCGCGCCAGGCGGTGTGCCCGGTGTAGCGGCCCGGCAGCGGGCCGTTGAGGGCGCGGGCGATCACCGACCGGGTGCCGTCGGCCCCGATCACCGCCGCCGCGGCCCACCGGTGGGCGCCGCCGGGCCCGGTCACCGCCAGCTCCACCCCGTCGCCGCGCCGGACCGGGGCGGCCGCGGTGACGCCGTACTGCACGGTGCCCGGTTCCAGCGCCCCGACCAGCACCTCCTGCAGCCGGGAGCGACGGATCACCACCAGCGGCTCGCCGAGCGCGCGCACCAGCCGGTCACGGTCCGGGCGGCGGATCCAGGAGCCGTCGTACCAGCGCAGCGCGCCCGCGGTCACCCGGCCACCGCTGCGCCGCACCTGGTCGCCCAGACCGAGCCGATCGAGGGCGGCCAGCGCGTTGGGCCACAGGCTGATACCGGCGCCCGAGCACGGGTCGGGCCGGGACTCGACAACGCGGACCCGATACCCGCGGCGCTGCAGGGCCGCCGCGGCCGCCAACCCGGCGATGCCCGCACCCACCACCACGATCGGATCCGGACCGGGGGCCATGGATGCCGAACCTACCCCGGCGCCCGGCCGGCGCTCGGCGTAGGTTCGGAAGCTGTGACCGAACCGCAGCGTGAATTCGACATCGTTCTCTACGGCGCCACCGGCTTCGTCGGAAAGCTCACCGCGCAGTACCTGGCCGGCCACCCCGCCGTCGGCTCCGGCGCGGTCCGGATCGCGCTGGCGGGCCGCTCCGCCGAGCGCCTCACCGCCGTCCGCGACGGCCTCGGGCCGGCGGCCGCCGACTGGCCGATCGTCATCGCCGACGCCGACCGGCCTGACACATTGCGCGCGATGGCCGCCCGCACCCGGGTGGTGGTCACCACAGTCGGGCCCTACGCCCGCTACGGCCTGCCGCTGGTGGCCGCCTGCGCGGCCGCCGGGACTGACTACGCCGACCTGACCGGCGAACCGAACTTCATCCTGGACAGCATCGACGCCTTCCACAAGCAGGCCATCGACACCGGCGCGCGGATCGTGCACGCCTGCGGCTTCGATTCGATCCCGTCGGACCTGGGCGTGTTCGCGCTGCACCGCCGCGCCCAGGCCGACCAGGCCGGCGAGCTGTTGGACACCAACCTGGTGTTGCGGTCGATGTCCGGCGGGGTGTCCGGCGGCACGGTGGCCTCCGCGCTGGAGATGATGGACGCCTGCGCCCGGGATCCCGAACTCCGGCGCGCCCTGGCCGACCCCTACACGCTGAGCCCCGACCGCGGCGCCGAGCCCGAACTGGGCGGACAGCCCGACGCCCGCTGGCACCGCGGCGCCGAGATCGCCCCCGAACTCGCCGGCTACTGGACCGGTGCGTTCGTGATGGCGCCCTCCAACACCCGGGTGGTCCGCCGCAGCAATGCGCTGCTCGACTACGCCTACGGCGACCGGTTCGGCTACGCCGAACAGATGAGCCTGGGCCGCTCGGTGCTGGCCCCGGTGGCCGCGGCGGTGGTCACCGGCGTCCAGGCCGCCTCAATGAGCCTGGGCAGCCGATTCTTCGACCGGTTGCCGCGCGGGCTGGTGGACCGAGTGATGCCCAAACCCGGCAGCGGCCCCAGCGACGCGGCCCGAGAAAACGGCCACTACACCATCGAGACCTACACCGCGACCAGCGGCGGTCGACGCTACCGGGCCACCGTCGCCCAGCAGGGCGACCCCGGCTACAAGGCGACCGCGGTGCTGCTGGGGGAGAGCGGGCTGGCGTTGGCCCTGGACCGCGCCGCGCTGTCGGACCTGCGCGGCGTGCTCACCCCCGCCTCGGCGATGGGGGACGCGCTGCTGACCCGGCTGCCCGAGGCCGGGGTGCGGCTGGACGTCGAGCGGCTCGACTGAGGCGTTACCCGCCTGCCGCGGAACGGCTCGGGCTAGGGTCGGTGCCATGACGGTCGCCGATGAGCGGGGCCGGGCGACGAAGGGTGGATTCATGGCAGACCTCGATGATCTGTTCGCGCAGATTCCGGTCGCGGACATCGCGAACAAGCTGGGCGCCGACGAGGGCGAGGTCAACAACACCATCCGTGCCCTGGTGCCGGCCATGGTGGGCGGGCTGCAGGTCAACGCCGCCGAGGGCGACGCCGACCGCATCGTCTCGGCCGCCGAGCAGCACGCCGCCAGCGGCCTGCTCGACAACGGTGTCACCGTCGATGACGTCGACGCCGCCGACGGCGACAAGATTGTCGCCAAGATCTTCGGCGGCAACGACAGCACCGCTGTGGCCTCCGCGCTGTCCAGCCAGGGCGGCACCAACAGCGGCCTGATCCAGCAGCTGCTGCCGCTGCTGGCCCCGATCGTGCTGGCCTACATCGGCAAGCAGTTCGCCAACCGCGGCGGCAGCCAGGACAGCGGGCAGCAGAGCAACCAGGCGCAGGGCTCGGGCAACATCCTCGGCGACCTGCTCGGCGGCATCCTCGGTGGTGCCGGCGCCGGTGCCGGCGGCGGTTCCAACAACCCGCTCGGCAGCATCCTGGGCAGCGTGCTGGGCGGCGGCGGTTCCAACAACGCCATCGGGGAGATCCTCGGCGGCCTGCTCGGCGGGAAGAAGTAGCACTACCGGACATCGCCAAAGCCCCCGGAAGCGGGGGCTTTGGCAGCCCCGCGGCCCGGCTTCCTAGAATCAAGCGGTGACCAGCGCCCGTTCTGACGCCGAGATGTCCCTGCCCAAATCCTGGGATCCGGGGGCGGTCGAGGCCGAGCTGTACCGCGGCTGGGTCGAGGCCGGTTACTTCACCGCCGACCCGGCCAGCCCCAAGCCGCCGTACTCGATCGTGCTGCCGCCGCCGAATGTCACCGGCAGCCTGCACATGGGGCACGCGCTGGACCACACCCTGATGGACGCGCTGACCCGCCGCAGGCGGATGCAGGGCTTCGAGGTGCTGTGGCTGCCCGGCATGGATCACGCCGGTATCGCCACCCAGACCCTGGTGGAAAAGCAGCTGGCCGCCGCCGGGCAGTCCAAGCAGGACCTGGGCCGCGACGCGTTCGTCGAGCGGGTCTGGGAGTGGAAGCGCGAATCCGGCGGCACCATCGGTGAGCAGATGCGCCGGATCGGCGACGGGGTGGACTGGAGCCGCGACCGCTTCACCATGGACGAGGGCCTGTCCCGGGCGGTGCGCACCATCTTCAAGCGGCTCTACGACGCCGGGCTGATCTACCAGGCCGAGCGGCTGGTGAACTGGTCGCCGGTGCTGGGCACCGCGATCAGTGACCTCGAGGTGCGCTACGCCGACGTCGAGGGCGAGCTGGTGTCGTTCCGGTACGGCTCGATGAACGACGACGAACCGCACATCGTGGTGGCCACCACCCGAATGGAGACGATGCTCGGCGACACCGCGATCGCGGTGCATCCCGACGACGAGAGGTACCGCCACCTGGTCGGCGCCACCCTGGCGCACCCGTTCACCGACCGGCAGATCCTGATCGTCGCCGACACCCACGTCGACCCCGAGTTCGGTACCGGGGCGGTCAAGGTGACCCCGGCCCACGACCCCAACGACTTCGAGATCGGGCTGCGGCACAACCTGCCGATGCCGACGATGATGGATGCGGCCGGCCGGATCGCCGACACCGGAACCCAATTCGACGGGATGGACCGCTTCGAGGCCCGGGTCGCGGTGCGTGAGGCGCTGGCCGCCCAGGGCCGGGTGGTCGCCGAGAAGCGGCCGTACCTGCACAGCGTGGGGCATTCCGAACGCAGCGGTGAGCCGATCGAACCCCGGCTGAGCCTGCAGTGGTGGGTGCAGGTGGAGTCGATGGCCAAGGCTGCCGGTGACGCGGTCCGCAACGGCGACACCGTGATTCATCCCAAGAGCCTGGAGCCGCGCTGGTTCGGCTGGGTCGACGACATGCACGACTGGTGCATCTCCCGGCAGCTGTGGTGGGGCCACCGCATCCCGATCTGGCACGGGCCCAACGGGGAAACGGTCTGCGTCGGACCCGATGAGACCCCGCCGCCGGGCTGGGAGCAGGACCCCGACGTGCTGGACACCTGGTTCTCCTCGGCGCTGTGGCCGTTCTCCACCATGGGCTGGCCCGACGCCTCCCCGGAGCTGGCGAAGTTCTATCCGACCAGCGTGCTGGTCACCGGCTACGACATCCTGTTCTTCTGGGTGGCCCGGATGATGATGTTCGGCACCTTCGTCGGTGACGACGCCGTGCTGTCCGGCCCCGGCGCCGACGGCCGCCCGCAGGTGCCGTTTGAGAATGTCTTCCTGCACGGGCTGATTCGCGACGAGCACGGCTCCAAGATGAGCAAGTCCAAGGGCAACGGCATCGACCCGCTGGACTGGGTCAACGAGTTCGGCGCCGACGCGCTGCGCTTCACCCTGGCGCGCGGCGCGAGCCCGGGCGGGGACCTGTCCATCGGTGAGGACCACGCCCGCGCGTCGCGCAACTTCGCCACCAAGGTGTTCAACGCGACCCGGTTCGCCCTGATGAATGGGGCGGCCCCGGCGCCGCTGCCGCCGCTGACCGAGCTCACCGACGCCGACCGGTGGATCCTGGGACGCGCCGAAGAGGTTCGCGCCGAGGTGGATTCGGCGTTCGAGGCCTACGAGTTCAACCGGGCCTGCGAGGCGCTGTACCACTTCGCCTGGGACGAGTTCTGCGACTGGTATGTCGAGCTGGCCAAGGTGCAGATCTACGCGGCGGTCGACGCCGGGCGCGCCGAGTCCGACCACACCACCGCGGTGCTGGCCACGGTGCTCGACGCCCTGCTCAAGCTGCTGCACCCGGTGATGCCGTTCGTGACCGAGACGCTGTGGCTGGCGCTGACCCGTGGCGACGCGGGCCCGTCGCTGGTGGTTGCGGACTGGCCGCAGGCCTCCGGCATCCCGTCGGATCCGGTTGCCGCCAAACGCATTTCGGATATGCAGAACCTGGTCACCGAGATCCGGCGGTTCCGCAGCGACCAGGGTCTGGCCGACCGCAAGAAGGTCCCGGCCCGGCTCTCCGGGATTGAGGCCGCCGACATCGCCAGCCAGCTGCCCGCGGTGTCGGCGCTGGCCTGGCTGACCGAACCCGCCGGCGCCGATGCCTTCACCCCGACGGCCTCCATCGAGGTCCGGCTCGCCGACGCCACCGTGCTGGTGGAGCTCGACACCTCCGGCTCGGTCGACGTCGAGGCCGAGCGGCGCCGGCTGAACAAGGCGCTGGCCGCCGCGGAGAAGGAACTGGCGGGCGCCTCGGCCAAGCTCGGCAACCAGGCCTTCCTGTCCCGGGCGCCGGAATCCGAGGTCACCAAGATCCGGGCCAGGCACGAGGTGGCGGTCGAGGAAGTCGAACGCATCACCGCCAGGCTGGCCGCGCTGCGATGACCCGCGCCGAACCCAGCCCCGACGAGATCGCCGCGCTGCTGCAGGTCGAGCATCTGCTCGACCAGCGCTGGCCGGAAACCAAGATCGAACCGTCGCTGACCCGGATCTCGGCGCTGCTGGAGCTGCTGGGTTCCCCGCAGCGCGGCTATCCGGCGATCCACGTCGCGGGCACCAACGGCAAGACCTCGGTCGCCCGGATGATCGACGCGCTGCTGACCGCGCTGCACCGGCGCACCGGCCGGACCACCAGCCCGCACCTGCAATCGGCGGTGGAGCGCATCGCCATCGACGGCGAGCCGCTCTCGCCGGCCCGCTACGTGGAGATCTACCGGGAGATCGAGCCGTACGTCCAGATGATCGACGAGCAGTCCCGGTCCGGGGCGCTGGGGGAGCCGGGCCCGGCGATGAGCAAGTTCGAGGTGCTCACCGCGATGGCCTTCACCGCCTTCGCCGACGCCCCGGTCGACATCGCGGTGGTCGAGGTGGGCCTCGGCGGCCGCTGGGACGCCACCAACGTGATCGGCGCGCCGGTCGCCGTCATCACCCCGATCTCGCGTGACCACGTGGACTATCTCGGCGAGGACCTGGCCGGTATCGCCGCGGAGAAGGCCGGCATCATCGCCGCCGCCACCGACGGCCCGGAGACCGTCGCCGTCATCGCCGAGCAGGACCCGGCGGCGATGGAAGCGATCCTCGCCCAGACGATCAGGGCCGACGCCGCGGTCGCCCGGGAGGGCTCGGAGTTCGCCGTGCTGGCCCGCCGGACCGCGGTCGGCGGGCAGCTGCTGGAACTGCAGGGGCTCGGCGGCGTCTACTCCGAGGTCTTCCTGCCGCTGCACGGCGCTCACCAGGCCCACAATGCCGCGATCGCGCTGGCGGCGGTGGAGGCGTTCTTCGGTGCCGGCGCCGACCGGCAGCTCGACGTCGACGCGGTGCGCGCCGGGTTCGCCGCGGTCCGCAGCCCGGGCCGGCTGGAGCGGATGCGCAGCGCGCCGACGGTGTTCATCGACGCCGCGCACAACCCGGCCGGGGCCGCCGCGCTGGCCGCCACGCTGGCCGAGGAGTTCGACTTCCGGTTCCTGGTCGGGGTGATCGCGGTGCTGGCCGACAAGGACGCCGCCGGCATCCTGGAGGCGCTGGAGCCGGTCTTCGACCAGGTGGTGATCACCGGCAACGGCTCGCCGCGGGCGCTGCCGATCGACGACGCGGCCGCGCTGGCCGTCGAGCGGTTCGGCACCGACCGGGTGCTGACCGCCCCGGGCCTGGCCGACGCGATCGAGGCCGCGACGGCCCTGGTGGAGCAATCCGGCCTGGACACCGGGATGTCCGGCGCCGGCATCGTCATCACCGGCTCGGTGGTGACCGCGGGCGCCGCCCGCACCCTGTTCGGGAAGGATCCGTCATGACCGGCCCCGCTGACCAACCGCGCCGCGACGAGCCGGCGAGCGCACCGCCGGCCGCCGATCCGTGGAAGAGCTTCCGCGGTGTGATGGCAGGCACGCTGATCCTGGAGGCCATCGTCGTGCTGCTGGCACTGCCGGTGGTCGGCGCCGTGGGCGGGGGACTGACCGCCGGATCGCGGTGGTACCTGATCGGTTTCGCGGTGCTGCTGTTCCTGATGGCCGGCATCCAGGGCAAGCCGTGGGCGTTCTGGGCGAACCTGGCGGTGCAACTCGTGCTGATCGCGGGCTGGCTGATCTACCCGGCCGTCGGGTTCATGGGCCTGCTGTTCGCCGGGGTGTGGCTGCTGATCGGCTACCTGCGGCATGAGGTGCTGCGCCGGCAGCGGCTCGGCCTGTTGCCCAGCCAGCAACGCCCGCAGTAGCGCCCGGCGCCCGCGGTTTGGCGGTGCGGCGGTATTCCCTTACGCTTTCCGCCGTGACTGAGCGGACCCTGGTGTTGATCAAGCCCGACGGCGTCGAGCGCAAGCTGGTTGGCGAGATCCTCGCCCGCATTGAGCGGAAAGGCCTCACCCTGGTTGCCCTGCAGCTGGTGAACGTCGCCGACGAGGTGGCCCGCGCCCACTACGCCGAGCACGCCGAGCGGCCGTTCTTCGGTGACCTGCTGGAGTTCATCACCTCCGGGCCGCTGGTGGCCGCTGTGCTGGAGGGGCCGCGCGCCATCGCCGCGTTCCGCCAGCTGGCCGGCGGTACCGATCCGGTCGAGAAGGCGGTGCCCGGCACCATCCGCGGGGACTTCGGCCTGGAGACCCAGTACAACCTGGTCCACGGCTCGGACTCGCCGGAATCGGCGGCGCGCGAGATCGCGCTCTGGTTCCCCGCGCTTTAGTCTCGGCCCGGCCTGGTCAATCCGCTGACGCGGGTGTGGGATACTGGGCGTTGGTGAACGTCGCTACCGGACATCCTGGCCGGCGGCGGAATCCCGAGTGAAGGTTCAGACGAGCGCGACCATCGTTTCGGCGGTGCGGCGCGGGCCGTCACGACCTGCACCCGACCCAGGCACCGGGTGGGCTTCACAAGAGCTGCCCGGGGCGAGACCACGACAAGCCCGGCCTCCCGGTCGGGCTCACAGCCAGGCCCTCGCGCGGCCGCGTCTCCTCGACGCGCCCGGGGGCTAGAGGAGACTTACGTGCACGACGATGCATATACCCCCGACGACATCAACACCGACGCCGCACCGCAGGCAGACCTAGCGCCCGAGGCGGCGGCGTCCGAGCAGACAGCGTCCGAGCAGACAGCGTCCGAGCAGACAGCTCCCGAGCAGACAGCTCCCGAGGCCGGCGCCGCACCGGAGCAACCCGCACCGCTGGAGGATGAGCTGCCCGAGCGGCTTCGGGTGCACTCCCTGGCCCGGGTGCTCGGCACCACCAGCCGCCGGGTGCTCGACGCCCTGGTCGAGCTCGACGGCCGGACCCGCAGCGCGCATTCCAGTGTGGTCCGCGCCGAGGCACTCAAGGTCCGCGACGTGCTGGCCGCCGCCGAATCGGCGGCCGCCGCGGCCGTCGAGGCCGCGGTCGAAGGCGCCGCGGAGGCGGCCGTCGAACTTGCCGCCGAACCCGAGTCGCGGCTGATGCTGGAGACCCCGCCGCCGGCCGAGGCCGCCCCGGCCGACTACCTGCCGCTGTTCGTGGCGCCGCAGCCCGTCGAGCGCCGGGCCGTCGACGACGAGCCCGCGGACGCCGAGGACGCCGATGGTTCTGAGGACTCCGAGGGCGACACCGACGAGTCCGCCGCGGACGCCGGCTCCACCGACGCCGGCGCCTCCGAGTCCTCCGGTGACGACTCAGCCAGTGATGAAGACGGCTCCGACGAGGATGCTGACCAGGGCAAACCCGCGAACCGCCGGCGTCGGCGCGGACGCCGTGGCCGCGGCCGTGGACGCGGCGGCGACGACTCCACCGACGACTCCACCGACGGCGACTCCGCCGGCGGTGACGACGCCACCGACGCCGAGGACGGCGAGGCCGCCCAGACCGAGGACGGCGCCCAGGCCGCCGACAGTGACTCCGACGACGGCGATGGCGATGGCGGCGAGGCCAACGGCAACGGCGAGGGCGCCAGCAAACGCCGTCGCCGCCGTCGCCGGCGCAAGACCGGCGGCTCCGACGACGACGGCGACTCCGGCTCGCCCGATGACCCGCCGAACACCGTCGTGCATGAGCGGGCCCCGCGCCGGTCCCAGCGCGGCGGCTCCGACGACGAGATCCAGGGCATCAGCGGATCGACCCGGCTGGAGGCCAAGCGGCAACGCCGCCGCGACGGGCGTGACGCCGGCCGCCGCAGGCCGCCGATTCTCAGCGAGGCCGAGTTCCTGGCCCGCCGCGAAGCGGTCGAGCGCGTCATGGTGGTGCGCGACAAGGTTCGCACCGAACCGCCGCACGAGGGCGCCCGCTACACCCAGATCGCGGTGCTCGAGGATGGCGTGGTCGTCGAGCACTTTGTCACCTCGGCGGGCTCGGCCAGCCTGGTCGGCAACATCTACCTCGGCATCGTGCAGAACGTGCTGCCGTCGATGGAGGCGGCGTTCGTCGACATCGGCCGCGGCCGCAACGGCGTGCTCTACGCCGGCGAGGTGAACTGGGAGGCCGCCGGACTGGGCGGCGCGAACCGCAAGATCGAGCAGGCGCTGCGGCCCGGTGACTACGTGGTGGTGCAGGTCAGCAAGGACCCGGTCGGGCACAAGGGTGCCCGGCTGACCACCCAGGTGTCGCTGGCCGGCCGCTACCTGGTCTACGTGCCGGGGGCGTCGTCGACCGGGATCAGTCGCAAGCTGCCCGACACCGAGCGGCAGCGGCTCAAGGAGATCCTGCGCGAGGTGGTGCCCGCCGACGCCGGCGTGATCATCCGGACTGCCTCCGAGGGGGTCAAGGAAGAGGACATCCGCGCCGACGTCAACCGGTTGCAGGAGCGCTGGGCCGAGATCGACGCGACCGCGGCCAAGACCAAGGCAAACGCCGCCGGCGCCGCCGTGGCGCTCTACGAAGAGCCCGATGTGCTGGTGAAGGTCATCCGTGACCTGTTCAACGAGGACTTCTCCGGCCTGCTGGTGTCCGGCGACGGTGCCTGGGAGACCATCAACGGCTACGTCAGATCGGTGGCGCCGGAACTGCTGCCGCGACTGACCAAGCACGAACCGGCCGCCCCGGACGGGCCGGATGTGTTCGCCGTGCACCGGATCGACGAGCAGCTCGCCAAGGCGATGGACCGCAAGGTGTGGCTGCCGTCGGGCGGCACCCTGGTCATCGATCGGACCGAGGCGATGACCGTCGTCGACGTCAACACCGGCAAGTTCACCGGTGCGGGCGGCAACCTGGAGCAGACCGTCACCAAGAACAACCTGGAGGCGGCCGAGGAGATCGTGCGCCAGCTGCGGCTGCGCGACATCGGCGGCATCGTGGTGATCGACTTCATCGACATGGTGCTGGAATCCAACCGGGATCTGGTGCTGCGCCGACTCACCGAGGCGCTGGGCCGGGACCGCACCCGCCACCAGGTCTCCGAGGTCACTTCGCTGGGGCTGGTGCAGCTGACCCGCAAGCGGCTGGGCACCGGGCTGATCGAGGCCTTCTCGAGCACCTGCACGCACTGCGCCGGCCGGGGCATCATGATGCACGCCGATCCGGTGGATTCCGCCGCGCCGGCCGCCCGCAAGAGCGAGCCCAGCCGGCGCAGCAAGCGTGGGCGCAAGGCCGCCGCGGCCAAGCCCGAGGAGGCCGCGGTCGTCAAGGTGCCGGTGCATCCCGCCGGCGAGCACCCGATGTTCAAGGCGATGGCAGCCGCGGGCAAGCACGACGGCGAGCACGATGACGAGCACGCCGAGGACGAGACCGTCACCGACGAGCAGCACGGTGCGCGCGGTGTCGAGTCGGACGGGAAGCCCGCCGACTTCGACGATGCCGATGACTCCGATGCCGATGACTCCGACGCCGACGACAGTGACGCCGATGACAGCGACGCCGATGACAGCGACGCCGACGACAGCGACGATGCCGACGAGGACATCGAGGTCGACCTCGATGAGGATGACGAGGATGTCGACGACGACGAGCTTGAGGTCGTCAGCATCGACGTCGGATCCGACGACGACGATGACTCCGACGACGACGACGACGATGACGACGATGACGACGACGATGACGACGACGACGATGACGACGATGACGACGATGACGACGATGACGACGACGACGATGATGACGACGACGACGATGACGACGACGATGACGATGATGACGATGATGAGCAGGCCGTCGACCCGACGCCGGAACCGGCCCGGCAGGCCCCGGTGACCAGGCGGCCCCGCCGCCGGGCGGCCGCCCGGCCGGCCGGACCGCCGGCCGGCTGAGCGGAACCGGGGGCGATTTGCCCCCCTCCGTGCTGGTCACGTAACCTTGAGCAGTTGTCTGTAGGCCCTGGGCCCGCAGCCGGCGGGAGGTAACCGCTCCCGCACCCCCAAGACCCGCGCACGCTGCCCCCGGGTGGCGCGCGCCCCGTGAGAAGACGCACCGAAGGAATGAGCTCGATGGCCACTGAGAACGCCACGTACGCGATCGTCAAGACCGGCGGCAAGCAGTACAAGGTCGCCGCTGGTGACATCGTCAAGGTGGAGAAGCTCGACGCCGAGCCGGGCAGCTCGGTCTCGCTGCCGGTCGCGCTGGTCGTCAACGGCGCCACCGTCACCACCGACGCCGACGCGCTGGCCAAGGTCGCCGTCACCGGTGAGGTGCTGGAGCACACCAAGGGCCCGAAGATCCGGATCCACAAGTTCAAGAACAAGACCGGCTACCACAAGCGGCAGGGCCACCGTCAGCCGCTGACCGTGCTGAAGGTCACCGGCATCAAGTAGTCCCACCCGGGCTGCCCCACACCGACTTCGAACAGACTCACAGGAGCTAGCAATGGCACACAAAAAGGGCGCTTCCAGCTCGCGGAACGGTCGCGACTCCAACGCTCAGCGACTCGGCGTCAAGCGGTTCGGCGGCCAGGTCGTCAAGTCCGGCGAGATCCTGGTCCGCCAGCGCGGCACCCACTTCCACCCGGGCGTCAACGTCGGCCGCGGTGGCGACGACACGCTGTTCGCCACGGCCGCCGGTGCGGTCGAGTTCGGCGTGAAGCGTGGCCGCAAGACCGTCAACATCCTTCCGGTCGAGGCCTGACCTTTTCGCGAATGTAACGCCAGGGCGCATTTGCGACGCGAATCCGGACCCTGGCGTTACCGGTGAAAGGACCTGGCATGCCCCGGTTCGTCGACCGCGTCGTGATCCACGCGCGGGCCGGTTCCGGTGGTAACGGCTGCGCGTCGGTCCACCGCGAGAAGTTCAAACCGCTCGGCGGACCCGACGGCGGCAACGGCGGCAACGGCGGCAGCATCGTGCTCGTCGTCGACCCGCAGGTGCACACCCTGCTGGACTTCCATTTCCACCCGCACGTGGTGGCACCCTCGGGCAAGCAGGGCCAGGGCAGCAACCGCGACGGCGCGGCGGGCGCCGACCTGGAGGTCCGGGTCCCCGACGGCACCGTCGTCGTCGACGCGCAGGGCCGGGTGCTGGCCGATCTGGTCGGCGCCGGAACGCGATTCGAGGCGGCCGCCGGTGGCCACGGCGGGCTGGGCAACGCCGCGCTGGCCTCGCGGGCCCGCAAGGCGCCCGGCTTCGCGTTGCTGGGTGAGAAGGGCGAGGAACGCGACCTCACCCTGGAACTCAAGACCGTCGCCGACGTCGGCCTGATCGGATTTCCCTCGGCGGGCAAGTCGTCGCTGGTGTCGGCGATCTCGGCCGCCAAACCCAAGATCGCCGACTACCCGTTCACCACCCTGGTGCCCAACCTCGGGGTGGTGTCCGCCGGCGAACACACCTTCACCGTGGCCGACGTGCCCGGGCTGATCCCGGGTGCCTCGCAGGGCCGCGGCCTGGGCCTGGACTTCCTCCGCCATATCGAGCGCTGCGCGGTGCTGGTGCACGTGATCGACTGCGCCACACTGGAATCCGGCCGCGATCCGGTCTCCGACATCGATGCGCTGGAGGCCGAGCTGGCCGCCTATCAGCCGACGTTGCAGGGCGACTCGGTGCTCGGCGACCTGGCCGAGCGGCCCCGGGCGGTGGTGCTGAACAAGATCGACGTGCCCGATGCCAAGGACATGGCCGAGCTGGTCCGCGCGGACATCGAGGCCCGCGGCTGGCCGGTGTACGAGATCTCCACGGTGGCCCGAATCGGTTTGCGGCCGCTCATCTTCGGGCTGTGGGAGATGGTGTCGGCCTACCGCGCCGAGCTGCCCCCGCCGGTGGCGCGCCGGCCGGTGATCCGGCCGATCCCGGTCGACGAGAAGTCCTTCGAGGTCCGGCCCGACGGTATGGGTGGCTTCGTGGTGCGCGGTTCGCGCCCGGAACGCTGGATCGCGCAGACCAACTTCGACAACGACGAGGCCGTCGGCTATCTCGGCGACCGGCTCGCCCGCCTCGGTGTCGAGGACGAACTGTTGCGCCAGGGGGCGCGGCCGGGGTGCACGGTCACCATCGGTGACATGACCTTCGACTGGGAACCGCAGACCCCCGCCGGTGTCGACGTCACGCCGTCCGGCCGCGGCACCGACACCCGGCTGGAGCGCACCGACCGGGTCGGGGCCTCCGAGCGTAAGGCCGCGCGCCGGGATCGCCGGGCCTCCCGCGACGACGAGGCCGAGTAGGTTCCGGTGGCCGAATCCGTGCATCGTGCCGCGGTCCGCACCGCGCGCAGCGTCGTCGTCAAGATCGGCACCACCGCGCTGACCACGCCGACCGGCGAGTTCGACACCGCCCGGCTGCAGCGTCTGGCCGACGCCATCGAGGCTCGGATGGCGGCAGGCTCGGACGTGGTCATCGTGTCCTCCGGCGCCATCGCCGCGGGCATGGAGCCGCTCGGGCTGTCCAAGCGGCCCAAGGATCTGGCGACCAAGCAGGCCGCGGCCAGCGTCGGGCAGGTGGCCCTGATCCGGGCCTGGAGCGCGGCCTTTCACCGCTATGGCCGAACCGTCGGGCAGGTGCTGCTGACCGCCCACGACGTGGCGATGCGATCCCAGCACAACAATGCCCAGCGGACGCTGGACCGACTGCGCGCGCTGCACGCGGTGGCCATCGTCAACGAGAACGACACCGTCGCGACCAACGAGATCCGGTTCGGTGACAACGACCGGCTCTCCGCGCTGGTCGCGCACCTGGTCGGTGCGGACGCGCTGGTGCTGCTGTCGGACATCGACGGGCTCTACAGCGGGGATCCGCGCAAGGCCACCGCGGATCGGCCGGCCCGATTCATCCCGGAGGTCGCCGGGCCGCAGGACCTCGCCGACGTGATCGCCGGGACCGGCAGCCGACTGGGCACCGGCGGCATGGTCTCCAAGCTGTCCTCGGCGCTGCTGGCCGCCGATGCCGGGGTGCCGGTGCTGCTGGCCGCGGCCGCGCAGGTGGAGGCCGCCCTCTCGGATGCCTCCGTCGGCACGGTGTTCGCCCCGCGCGGCCGCCGGATGTCGGCGCGGCGGTTCTGGCTGCGGTATGCCGCGGAGGCCGCCGGGGCGCTCACCCTCGACGAGGGCGCGGTCCGGGCGGTGGGGCAGCGGCGCCGGTCGCTGCTGCCCGCCGGGGTGACCGAGGCGGCGGGGTATTTCCACGGCGGGGATGTGGTGGAACTGCGCGGTCCCGACGGGACCGTGGTGGGCCGGGGCGTGGTGGCCTACGACGCCGCCGAATTGGCGTTGATGCTGGGCCGCTCGACCGCGGATCTGCCCGTTGAGCTGCGACGTCCCGTCGTGCATGCCGACGATCTCGTTGCGTACTGAACCACCCGCTGTTTGTTGGGACACAATTTGGTCCGGTGATGACTTTTGTCACTAGGATGGCGGCTGGGCCGAGGGCAGTATGGGAGTCGGCAGCCGAGTGCGCAGGGGGTTGCAATGCCGGTAGGGGAAATCGATGAGGTGGCGTGGAAGTTTCTGCGCTCGGAGTTCACCGGACGCACGTACGCGAACTGGCCCATCGATCGCCGGGTCGACGCGTACCTGATCCGCAACGGGATGCGCCGCTTCCTCGACAACGGCGCGGACTACTCGGCGCTGCTGGACCGGGTGATGTCCAACATCGGGGCGGCGCTGCGTTCCGGGATCTTGAGCCCGGGCCGCTGAACGGCGCGCCGGGCCGCCGTTTCCGGCGCAGCCACCCCGGCACCCCGGCACTTTGAGACAATCTGCGGGTGGACTTCTTTTCCGCCTACCGACACGGATTCGTGCGGGTCGCCGCCAGCACCCTGCACACCACCATCGGTGACCCGGCCGCCAACGCCGCGGCGGTGCTCGCCACCGCCCGGGACTGCCACGACGACGGCGTCGCGCTGACGGTTTTCCCCGAGCTCACGCTGACCGGCTACTCGATCGACGACATCCTGCTGCAGGACACCCTGCTGACCGCGGTGGAGGCGGCGCTGGCGGAGCTGGTGCGGGCCTCGGCGGAGCTGCGTCCGGTGCTGGTGGTCGGCGCACCGCTGCGCTTTCGGCACCGGATCTACAACACCGCCGTGGTGATCCACCGCGGCCGGATCCTGGGTGTGGCGCCCAAGTCCTACCTGCCGACCTACCGAGAGTTCTACGAGCGGCGCCAGTTTGCCCCCGGCGACGACATTCGCGCGACGATCCGGGTGGCGGGCGCCGAGGTGCCGTTCGGGCCCGACCTGCTGTTCGCGGCGGCCGATCTGCCGGATTTCGTGCTGCACGTGGAGATCTGCGAGGACATCTGGGTGCCGATCCCGCCGAGCGCGCGGGCCGCGCTGGCCGGTGCCACCGTGCTGGCCAACCTGTCCGGCAGCCCGATCACCGTCGGCCGCGCCGAGCAACGCAAGCTGATGGTGTCCTCGGCCTCCGCGCGCTGCCTGGCCGGCTACGTCTACGCCGCCGCGGGGGAGGGCGAGTCGAGCACCGACCTGGCCTGGGACGGTCAGACGATGATCTACGAGAACGGCCGGCTGCTGGCCGAGTCGGCGCGCTTCCCGCGCGGCGCGGCCCGCAGCGTCGCCGACATCGACACCGGGCTGCTGCGCTCCGAGCGGCTGCGGATGGGCACCTTCGACGACAATCGCCGCCGGCACGGCATCGACGAGGCGGACACCCATGCGGCGGACACCGCTGCGGGGTTCCGCCGGGTGGAGTTCACCCTTGACCCGCCGGACGGCGACATCGGGCTGCGCCGCGCGGTGGAACGCTTCCCCTTCGTGCCGGCCGATCCGGCACGGCTGCAACAGGATTGCTACGAGGCCTACAACATCCAGGTGTCCGGACTGGAACAACGGCTGCGGGCACTGAACTATCCGAAGGTCGTCATCGGGGTTTCCGGTGGCCTGGACTCCACCCACGCGCTGATCGTCGCGGCCCGGGCGATGGACCGGGAGGGCCGCCCCCGCAGCGACATCCTGGCGTTCACCATGCCCGGATTCGCCACCGGTGAGCACACCAAGAACAACGCCATCGCGCTGAGCGAGGCGCTGGGGGTGACCTTCGCCGAACTCGACATCCGCGACACCGCCGCGCTGATGCTGGCCAACATGGACCATCCGTTCGGTCGCGGCGAGAAGGTCTACGACGTCACCTTCGAGAACGTGCAGGCCGGGCTGCGCACCGACTACCTGTTCCGGCTGGCCAACCAGCGCGGTGGCATCGTGCTGGGCACCGGGGACCTCTCCGAGCTGGCGCTGGGCTGGTCGACCTACGGCGTCGGCGATCAGATGTCGCACTACAACGTCAACGGCGGCGTCCCGAAAACCCTGATCCAGCACCTGATTCGGTGGGTGATCAGCCAACGCGAGTTCGGCCCCGAGGTCGGCGAGGTGCTGACCAGCGTGCTCGACACCGAGATCACCCCGGAGCTGGTGCCCACCGATGCGGGCGAGCCGGTGCAGAGCAGCGAGGCGACGGTCGGGCCCTATGCGCTGCAGGACTTTTCGCTGTACCAGGTGCTGCGCCACGGGTTCGGTCCGGCCAAGATCGCGTTCCTGGCCTGGCATGCCTGGCGCGACGCCGAGGCCGGCGACTGGCCGCCCGGCTACCCGCCGGAGCGGCGAACGCAGTACGGCCTGAACGAGATTCGGGACTGGCTGACGGTGTTCGCGCGGCGGTTCTACGCGTTCAGCCAGTTCAAGCGTTCCGCCCTGCCCAACGGCCCGAAGGTTTCGGCGGGCGGATCGCTGTCCCCGCGCGGAGATTGGCGTGCGCCCTCGGACCTGTCCGCGCGGATCTGGCTGGCCGAGATCGACCGGGACATCCCGCGCGGGGCCTGAGGCTCAGCGGCTGGGGGAGCGCCCGACGCCCGGAATGAACCGGCCGACGGTGGCGGTGTAGTCGCGGTACGGCTCGCCGTGCACCTGGGCCAGATACGGCTCCTCGACCACCCGGACCTGCAGCTCGATGGTGACCAGCAGCAGCGCGAACCCGATCAGCGCCAACACATTCGGGGTGACCAGCGCGATGCCCGCACCGAACACCAGCATCGCGGTGAAGATCGGGTTGCGGACCCGGCCGAACACCCCGGTGCGCACCAGCGCGGTGCGTTCGCCTGGGTCGACCCCGATCCGCCAGGAGTCGCCCATGTCGATCTGCGCGTAGACGGTGCCGCAGCTGCCGGCGATCGCCAGGGCGATCCCGATGGCCTGCAGCCACGGGGCGACCAGCGCCGGCACCGGAGCCAGCAGCTGCGCCCACTGCAGCACCGGTGCGGCCACCGCGATCAGGATCGCCAGCAGAAAACCCGCGCCGGCGAGCCACTCGACCGAGCCCACCGACCCGCTGACGCCCTTGAACCCGGTCGATCCGGTGCGGCGGAACTGCCGCCAACTGCGCCACCCGAAGCCGAGGGCGCCGAAGATGAGCAACAGTACGACGGCAATCGCGGGGTAGTTCATCGGGCGAGCACATCCTTGATCATCTCGTCGGTAGGCGCGCAATCTCCGGCGCTGGGAACCAGGGTGGCCAACGCGCCGGCCGCCGCGGCGCGGCGCACCGCGCGCTCCGGGGTCATCGCACACCAGCTCGCCGCCAGCACCCCGGCGAACACGTCGCCGGCCCCGCTGGTGTCGATGGCCTCAACCGGCGGCGCGGCCACCTCGAACCGCCGCGCGTCGCTGAGGACGGTGACCCCGTCGGCGCCCCGGGTGGTGACCAGATACGGGACCGGCCACCGCCACTGCGCGGCCTCGGTCTCGTTGACCACCACCACGTCGACGACGGCGGCCAGCTCGGCCAGCGCCGCCGGGTCGGCCCCGCCGGGGGAGGCGTTGAGGATCACCGCCGCGCCCGCGTGGCGGGCCTGCCGGGCCGCCGCGAGCGCGGTCGCCACCGGAATCTCCAACTGCAGCAACACCACGTCGGCCGCGGCGACGATCTCCCGCAGCCGCGGATCGTCAAGGGTCAGGTGGGCGTTCGCGCCGGGGGCGACGACGATCATGTTTTCCGCGTTGGCGGTGGACACCGGGATCGCCGCGGTGCCGCTGGGCAGCGGCAGACGCACCACCCCGTCGAGCCCGACCCCGTTGTCGCGCAGATGCGCGGCCAGCGCGTCGCCGGTGCCGTCCGAGCCCAGCGCCGCGACCAGGGTGACCGTCGCGCCGACCCGGGCGGCCGCCACCGCCTGATTGCCGCCCTTGCCGCCGGGGCTGCGGCGCAGGTCGGTGGCCAGCACCGTCTGCCCGGGCCCGGGCAGTTCGGCGACGTCGAAGACCAGATCCATGTTCACGCTGCCCACCACGGTGACCCTCGGCACCGGCTCAGCGTAGCCAGCGGACCGAGGGTGGGGGGCGGGTTCCCCGGCCCGGATCGCGGTGTCGGAGCCGGCCGATACCGTCGTGGTGCACGAGCACCCCGAGCGGAGGCAGATGATGACGCAGACCCTGACCGGCGACCGGGCGCAGCGGTCCCGAGAGGTCATCGAGGCCCTCGCCGGGCCCGGGGCCGTGCTGCGGCCGGACCAGGACAGCGCGATCGCGGCGCTGCTGGAACCCGGGGCCCGGGTGCTGGTGGTGCAGGCCACCGGCTGGGGCAAGTCGGCGGTGTACTGGGTGGCGACCGCGCTGCGGCGCGCCGAGGGCGCCGGCCCGGCGCTGGTGGTCTCCCCGCTGCTGTCGCTGATGCGCGACCAGGTCGCCGCGGCGGGCCGAGCGGGCCTGCGCGCGGCCACGCTGAACTCCTCGAATTTCGACGAGTGGAACGCCATCGAGGCGCAGCTGGCCGCGGGGGAGATCGACGTGTTGCTGGTGTCCCCGGAGCGGCTGGCCAACCCCGCCTTCGGTGCTCGGGTGCTGACCGCGCTGGAGGGCAACATGGGGCTGCTGGTCATCGACGAGGCGCACGCGGTCTCGGACTGGGGACACGACTTCCGGCCGGACTACCGCCGGGTCGCCGATGTGCTGACCCGGCTCAACCCGCAGACCCCGGTGCTGGCCACCACCGCCACCGCCAACGCCCGGGTGACCACCGACGTCGCCGCCCAACTGGGGGAGGCCACCCTGGTACTGCGCGGACCGCTGGCCCGGCGCTCGCTGCAGCTCAACGTGCTGCCGACGATGTCGCCGCTGCAGCGCTACGCCTGGGTGGCCCGGCACCTCGATGATCTGCCCGGCTCCGGCATCGTCTACGTGCTGACCGTCGCCGACGCCCAGCGACTCGTCGACGCCATCCACGCGGTGGACCCGGACGCCAAGGTCGCCGCCTACACCGGCCAGCTCGAGGCGGACAGCCGCGCCCGACTCGAAGATGCGTTGCGGGACAACCAGATCAAGGCGCTGATCGCCACCTCCGCGCTCGGCATGGGGTTCGACAAGCCCGACCTCGGCTTCGTCGTGCACATCGGCTCACCGCCCTCGCCGGTCAGCTACTACCAGCAGGTGGGCCGCGCCGGGCGGGCGATCGACCACGCGGTGGTGGCGCTGCTGCCCTCGGACGCCGACGCCGGGGTGTGGGACTACTTCGCCACCGCCACCATCCCCGACCCCGACCAGATGGCCGGCCTGCTCGGCGCGCTGGCCGACGAATCGACCTCCGGCCTGGAGCCCGCCTCGGCGGTCGCGCTGGAGGCCTCGACCGGGATCCGGCGCACCCGGGTCGAACTGATGCTCAAGCAGCTCGCCGTGGACGGGGCGGTGCAGCGGGTCGACGGTGGCTGGCGGGTCACCGGCCAGCCCTGGCACTACGACGCCGAGCACTACGCCGGAATCGTCGCCACCCGCCGCCGCGAGGCCGACATCATGGCCGACTACACCCGCGGCCGGCGCTGCCTGATGGCGCTGCTGACCGAGTCGCTCGACGACCCGCAGGCCGATGCGTGCGGGAAATGCTCGGTGTGCCTGGGCCACGTCCCGGACCCGCTGGGCGAACCGGCCGGCGAGGACACCGCCCGCACCGTTGCCCGCGCGCTGCGGGCCAACACCGCGGTGCTGGAGCCCCGCAAGATGTGGCCCGGCGGCGCGTTCGGCGCCCGCGGCCGGATCCCGGCGCAGCTGGCGGCCGAACCGGGCCGGGTGCTGGTGCACGCCGACGCCCCGGAATGGACCGGGGTGATCCCGGCCGCCCGGGCCGGGGATGCGAGTGCGCTCGGTGAGCTCGCCGAGGCGGCGGTCGGTGCGCTCGGCCGGTGGCGCCGGGACTGGGTCGCGCGCCCCGAGGTGGTGGTCGCGCTGTCGCTGACCGGATCGGACACCCCGGTCGGCCCGGTCGCCGATCGGATCGCCGAGGTCGGCAAGCTGGCCCGGGCGAGGATGCCGGTCGCCGCCGGGGACCCGCCCGGGCGGGACACCGCCGGGGCCGGGGAGGCCGCGCACTGGCGCTCGGCGATCGGGGTCGACGACGCGCTGCTGGACGCGATCGCCGGCCGCTGCGTGCTGCTGGTCGCCGATTCCAGCTCGACCGGCTGGCCGGTCACCGTTGCCGCGGCGCACCTGCGCGACGGCGGGGCCGCCGCGGTGCTCCCGCTGGTCATTCACCGTCCCGCCTGATTGGCTAAGCTGCGAGGATGACCGCCCACGCCGAGACCGTCGCCGGTAGTGACCGCCGCGAGCAGGTGCACCGCCGGGAGCAGGTGGACCTGCGCGAGCAGGCAGACCTCCGCGAGCAGGTGCACGCCGCCGCCCGCCGGGCCCGCGCCGCATCCCGGGAGCTGGCCACGCTGAGCACCGCGGTGAAGGACCGTGCGCTGCACGCCGCCGCCGATGCCGTGCTCGGTGCGGCCGCCTCGATCCTGGCCGCCAACGCCGAAGATCTGGAGCGCGCCCGGGCGGCGGGCACCTCCGAGGCGATGCTGGACCGGCTGGCGCTGAACCCGCAGCGCGTCGACGGCATCGCCGCCGGCCTGCGCCAGGTGGCCGGCCTGCCCGATCCGATCGGCGAGGTGCTGCGCGGCCGGACCCTGCCCAACGGCCTGCGGCTGCGCCAGCAGCGCGTTCCGCTCGGCGTGGTCGGCATCGTCTACGAGGGCCGCCCCAACGTCACCGTCGATGCGTTCGGGCTGACCCTGAAGTCCGGCAACGCGGTGCTGCTGCGCGGCAGCTCCTCGGCCGCGTCGTCGAACGCCGCGCTGGTGGACACGTTGCGCGACGCGCTGGTCGGGGAGAACCTGCCCGCCGACGTGGTGGCGCTGCTCTCGGCCGCCGACCGGTCCACCGTCACGCACCTGATCCAGGCCCGCGGCCTGGTCGACGTCGCCATCCCGCGCGGCGGCGCCGGGCTGATCGAGGCGGTGGTCCGCGACGCCCTGGTGCCCACCATCGAGACCGGCACCGGCAACTGCCACGTCTACGTGCACGCCGACGCCGACCTCGACGTCGCGGAGCGGATCCTGATCAACTCCAAGACCCGGCGCCCGTCGGTGTGCAACGCCGCCGAGTCGCTGCTGGTGGACGCCGCGATCGCGGACACCGCGCTGCCCCGGCTGCTCGGCGCGCTGGCCGCCGCCGGGGTCACCGTGCACACCGAGCCGACCGAGGAACAGCTGCGCGCGGAGTTCCTGTCGCTGGACATCGCGGTGACCGTCGTCGACGGGGTCGATGCGGCCGTCGCGCACGTCAACGAGTACGGCACCGGGCACACCGAGGCGATCGTCACCCGGGACCTGGCCGCCGCCCAGCGGTTCACCGACCGGGTCGACGCCGCCGCGGTGATGGTCAACGCCGCAACCTCCTTCACCGACGGCGAGCAGTTCGGTTTCGGTGCCGAGATCGGCATCTCCACCCAGAAGCTGCACGCCCGCGGCCCGATGGGTCTGACCGAGCTGACCTCCACCAAGTGGATTGTCTGGGGCGACGGCCAGATCCGCGCGGTCTAGACACCCCGCACGACCCCGGCGGCCGCGCGCCGCCCCAGCCCGCCAGGAGACCCGTTGGACACCCCCGCCACCACCGCGCCACTGTTCACCGACATCGACGACGTGGTGCGCCGGCTCGCCGAGACCGGCTACATCGCCGACACCGCCACCGCGACCGCGGTGTTCCTGGCCGACCGGTTGGGCAAACCGCTGCTGGTGGAGGGCCCGGCCGGGGTCGGCAAGACCGAACTGGCCCGGGCGGTGGCCGCCGCAACCGGCTCGGGACTGGTCCGGCTGCAGTGCTACGAGGGCGTCGACGAGGCCCGGGCGCTCTACGAGTGGAACCACGCCAAGCAGATCCTGCGGATCCAGGCCGGCTCGCACGCCGCCGCGACCGGGCAGGCCGAGGGCTGGGACCAGACCCGCACTGATGTGTTCAGCGAGGAGTTCCTGCTGAGCCGTCCGCTGCTGACCGCGATCCGGCGCACCGACCCGACCGTGCTGTTGATCGATGAGACCGACAAGGCCGACATCGAGATCGAGGGCCTGCTGCTGGAGGTGCTCTCCGACTTCGCGGTCACCGTCCCGGAGCTGGGCACCATCACCGCCACCCGCAAACCGTTCGTGGTGCTCACCTCCAACGCCACCCGGGAGCTGTCCGAGGCGCTCAAGCGGCGCTGCCTGTTCCTGCACATCGACTTCCCCGACGCCGAACTGGAGCGCGAGATCCTGCTGTCCCGGGTGCCCGAGCTGCCCGAGCGGATGGCCGCTGAGCTGGTCCGGATCATCGGGGTGCTGCGCGGGATGGCGCTCAAGAAGCTGCCGTCGGTCGCCGAGACCATCGACTGGGGCCGCACCATGCTGGCCCTCGGCATGGACACCGTCGACGACGCCACCGTCGCCGCCACCATGGGCGTGGTGCTCAAGCACCAGTCCGATCAGGTCCGGGCCGCCGGGGAACTGCGGCTCAACTAGCCATGACGGCCCGCCGCATTCGCCCCGCCCAACCGGCCGCCCCGCACGGGCTGCCCGGCCACCTGGTCGGATTCGTCGAGGCGCTGCGCGGGCGCGGCATCGCCGTCGGTCCGTCGGAGACGGTGGACGCCGGGCGGGTGCTGGCCACCATCGGGCTCGGCGACCGGGAGGTGCTGCGCGAGGGCCTGGCCTGCGCGGTGCTGCGCCGCGCCGACCACCGCGACACCTACGACGCGCTGTTCGACCTGTGGTGGCCGGCCGCGATCGGGGAGCGGATGGTGCTCGAGGAGCCCGGCGACGACGACGCCGAGGACCGGCCCGCCGCGCTGCCGGTCGAGGACCTCGAGGCGATGCGCGCCATGCTGGCGGACCTGCTGTTGGCCAACGAGGATCTCGCCGAGATGGACTCCCGGCTGCTGGCGATGATCGCCGCGATCATCGAGGCGCACGGCAAATACCAGTCCGGCCGCGGGCCGTCGTACTCCTCCTACCAGACGCTGCGGGCGATGGCGCTGGAGGAACTGGAGGGCAAACTGCTGGCCGGGCTGCTCGCCCAGTACGGCGACGCGCCCACCCCGACCCAGCAGGAACTGGCCAAGGCCGTTGCCGCCCAACGCATCACCGCGGTCCGCAAGATGGTGGAGTCCGAGACCAAGCGCCGCACCGCCGAACAGCTGGGCCGCGAGCACGTCGCCACCTACGGCATCCCGGAACTGTCCGAAAACGTCGAGTTCCTGCGCGCCTCCGGCGAACAACTGCGGCAGATGCGCAAGACCGTCGCGCCGCTGGCCCGGATGCTCGCCACCCGGCTGGCCGCCAAGCGTCGCCGGCATCGCGCCGGGCAGATCGATCTGCGCAAGACGCTGCGCCGGTCGATGTCCACCGGCGGGGTGCCGATCGAGGTGGTGCTGCGCAAGCCGCGCCCGGCCCGCCCCGAACTCGTCGTGCTGTGCGACGTGTCCGGCTCGGTCGCCGGCTTCAGCCACTTCACCCTGCTGCTGGTGCACGCGTTGCGCCAGCAGTTCTCCCGGGTCCGGGTGTTCGCGTTCATCGACACCACCGACGAGGTGACCCACCTGTTCGGGCCGGAGGCCGACTTGGCCGTCGCCGTGCAGCGGATCACCCGCGAGGCCGGCGTCTACACCCGCGACGGGCACAGCGACTACGGGCACGCGTTCACCTCGTTCACCGACAACTTCCACCAGGTGCTCTCACCGCGCAGTTCGCTGCTGATCCTCGGGGACGGCCGGACCAACTACCGGGACCCGCAGCTGGGGGCGCTGGCGCACCTGGTGACCGCCAGCCGGCACGCGCACTGGCTCAACCCCGAACCGGCGCACCTGTGGGGCAGCGGGGATTCCGCGGCGCCCCGCTACGCCGAACTGCTGCCGATGCACGAGTGCCGGTCGGCCAAGCAGCTGGCCGCCGTCATCGACGGGCTGCTGCCGGTCTGACGGTTCGGCAGGAACCGATCCCGGCTCCAGTAGGCTGCTCTACCGTGCGAAAACAGCGACGCAGGCTCGGGGTGATGGGCGGGACCTTCGATCCCATCCACCACGGCCACCTGGTCGCGGCCAGCGAGGTGGCCGACCGCTTCGAGCTGGACGAGGTGGTCTTCGTGCCCACCGGCGAGCCCTGGCAGAAGCACGGCCGCCGGGTCACCGCCGCCGAGGACCGCTACCTGATGACCGTCATCGCGACCGCGTCGAACCCGCGGTTCTCGGTCAGCCGCGCCGACATCGACCGCGGCGGGGCGACCTACACCAAGGACACCCTGCGCGACCTGCGGGCCCAGCACCCCGACGCCGAGCTGTTCTTCATCACCGGCGCCGACGCGCTCGGCGCCATCCTGTCCTGGCAGAACTGGGCAGAGCTGTTCACCATGGCCCGCTTCGTCGGGGTCAGCCGCCCCGGCTTCGAGCTGAGCGGCAAACACATCATCGAGGCGATGGCCGAACTACCCGCCGACGCGCTGACCCTGGTCGAGGTGCCGGCGCTGGCGATCTCGTCCACCGACTGCCGGCGGCGCGCCGCCGACTCCCGGCCGATCTGGTACCTGGTGCCCGACGGCGTCGTGCAGTACGTGTCCAAACGCGGGCTCTACCGCACCCGGGGCGCCGACCCCGCCATCCCCGAAGAGGAGACCAAGTGAGCGCCACCCCCGAGGCCGTGGCGATGGCCACCGTCGCCGCCCGCGCGGCGGCCGGCAAGCTCGGCACCGACATCGTCGTCATCGACGTCTCCGAGCAGCTGGCCATCACCGACCTGTTCGTCGTCATCACCGGCCGCAACGACCGGCAGGTCAACGCCATCTTCGACGAGGTCGAGGAGAAGATGCGTCGGGCCGGCTACAAGCCCGCCCGGCGGGAGGGCACCCGGGAGGGCCGCTGGGTGCTGCTGGACTACATCGACATCGTCGTGCACATCCAGCACGAGGAGGAGCGCGAGTTCTACGGCCTGGACCGGCTGTGGAAGGACTGCCCGACGGTGCCGGTCGACGTCGAGGATGTGCCGGCCGAACCCGAGGGCGGCGGGGCAGCGGACGCTGCCGCAGAGGACGGCGGGGAATGACGATTCGTCGGCTCGTGCTGCTGCGGCACGGTCAGACCGAGTTCAACGCCGACAGCCGGATGCAGGGCCAGCTCGACACCGACCTGACCGATCTGGGCCGGGCCCAGGCCGAGGCCGTCGCCGCGGTGCTGGCCAAGCGCCAGCCCATCGCCATCGTCTCCTCGGACCTGCGCCGGGCCCACGACACCGCGCTGGCGCTCGGTCAACGCACCGGGCAGCCGGTGGCCATCGACCCGCGGCTGCGCGAGACCCATCTGGGGGACTGGCAGGGCCTGACCCACCTGGAGGTCGACGCCGCGGCCCCCGGGGCGCGGCTGGCCTGGCGTGCCGACGCCCGCTGGGCGCCGCACGGCGGGGAGAACCGCGTCGACGTCGCCCGACGGGTGCTTCCGCTGGTGACCGAGCTGGTCGGCGCCCAGCCGCAGTGGGGCCGCGACGACGTGGACCGGCCGGTGGTGCTGGTGGCTCACGGCGGGCTGATCGCGGCGCTGACCGCCGGGCTGCTGCGGCTGCCGGTGGACAACTGGCCGGCGCTGGGCAGCATGGGCAACGCCAGCTGGGTGCAGCTGTCCGGGCACACCGCCGTCGGCGGTGACCCGGCCGCGATCGACGACATCGCCTGGCGCCTCGACGTCTGGAACGCCTCGGCGCAGGTGGCCAACGATGTCCTCTGAACCGATGGCGTCCGCTGACCCCACGCCGTCCGCTGACCCCACGCCGTCCGCGGCGCGGCCCACCCTGCTGGTTTTCGCCGATTCGCTGTCCTACTACGGACCCACCGGCGGGCTGCCGTCCGACGACCCGCGGATCTGGCCGAACCAGGTCGCCGAGCGCCTCGGCTGGGACCTGGAGCTGATCGGCCGGATCGGCTGGACCAGCCGCGACGTCTGGTGGGCGGCCACCCAGGACCCGCGGTCCTGGGCCGCGCTGCCGCGCGCCGGGGCGGTCATCTTCGCCACCAGCGGGATGGATTCGCTGCCCTCGCCGCTGCCCACCGCGGTGCGCGAACTGATCCGCTACGTCCGCCCGCCGTGGCTGCGGCGCTGGGTGCGCGACGGCTACGGCTGGGCGCAGCCGCGATTCTCGCCGCTGGCCCGGCCCGCGCTGCCGCCGCACCTGACCGCGGAATATCTCGAAATGACCCGCGCCGCAATTGATTTCAACCGGCCGGGGATTCCCGTCGTCGCCGCACTGCCGAGCGTGCACATCGCCGACAGCTACGGCCGATCGCATCGCTGGCGCTCAGACACCGTCGCCGCGATCAGCGACTGGAGTGCCGAACACGACGTGCCACTGGTCGATCTGAAGGCCGCGGTCGCCGAGCACATCTTCGCCGGCCGCGGGAACCCGGACGGGATCCACTGGAACTTCGAGGGGCACGACGCGGTCGCCGCGCGGGTGCTCACGGCGCTGGGCCTGGCCGGAGTCGCAGTGCCCGGCGACGACTGAGCCATGACCGTCGTCGTCGTCACGGACTCCTCGGCCGGACTGTCCGCGGAGTTGGCCGCCGGAAACGGCATCCGGGTGGTTCCGCTGCACATCCTGCTCGACAACACCGACCTGAGCGACGGCGTCGACCCGATCCCCGAAGACATCTACGACCGGCACGCCTCGACCGCCGGGGCCAGCCCCGCCGACCTGGCCGCGGCCTACCGGGCGGCGCTGGCCGACAGTGCCGGGGACGGCGTGCTGGCGGTGCACCTGTCCGGGCTGCTGTCGGGCACCTGCGCGGCGGCCGACCTGGCCGCCGCCGACCTGGGCGCCGGGGTGCGGGTCTTCGATTCCCGGTCCACCGCGATGGGAACCGGTTTCGCGGTGCTGGCCGCGGCCCGGTCCGCGGCCGCCGGCGCCGACCTGGACACCGTTGCCGCGGCGGCGGAGGCGGTCGCGGCGCGCACGCACGGGTTCATCGTGGTGCAGCGGCTGGACAATCTGCGCCGCAGCGGCCGGATCGGCGGCGCCGCGGCCTGGCTGGGCACCGCACTGGCGCTCAAACCACTGCTCAAGGTCGAGGACGGCAAACTCGTGCTGGCACAACGGGTCCGCACCGCGAGCCGGGCGATCGCCACCATGGTCGACCGGGTCTGCGAGCTGGCCGGGGACCGGCCCGCCGACCTCGCGGTGCATCACGTGGCGAACCCCGACGGGGCCGCCGAACTCGCGGCGACGCTGGCCGAGCGGCTCCCCGGCTGCCCGCCCGCGCTGATCGCCGACCTCGGTCCGGTGCTGGGCCTGCACGTCGGCGCCGGGGCGCTGGGCGTCGTGGTCAGCACCGCGGGCTGACCACGGCGCGCTGACTACGGCGCGCTGACCACGGCGCGCTGTGCACAGCGCGGCATCCATGCACAGCCCGCCCGCCGGCGGCGGTGCGCCGCGTCGCCGTCGGCCTAGCGTCGGGGCATGACCGACTCCACCGCGGACCGGCTGCGCCGGCGGCTCGGGCTCGCCGGCTCCCCGGTGAGTGCGGACGTCGACACCGCGCCGATCCCGCTGCCGGGCTGCGCCGAACTCGACGTCGCGGCCGAACTCGACACCACAGCCGACCCCGACACGGCAGCCGGACCCGGTGACGACGATCCGAGATCCCTGCTGCCGCACTGGCTTCCGGACACCTCGGAGAATCCCGGGTGGCTGGCGTCGGTGCGCGCGGACCCGGGCCGGGCCGGGCTGATCGCGCTCGGCGCGGTGGCGGCCCTGGCGGTGCTGGTGACGGTGTTCACCCTGCTGGGCGAGGACACCCCACCGGTGTCCTCGGCCAAGCTGCCCCCGGTCGCCCCGGTGGCCGACACCGCCGCGCCGGGGCCGCGCTCCGCGCCGGGGACCAGCGCCGCGCCCGAGGGCCCGATCGTGGTCAGCGTCGTCGGCCTGGTGAACACCCCGGGATTGGTGACCCTCGCACCCGGCGCCCGGGTCGCCGACGCGCTGTCGGCGGCTGGCGGCACGGTGGCCAAGGCCGACACCACCGGGCTGAACCTGGCCCGCCGGCTGGCCGACGGTGAACAGGTGCTGGTCGGGATCGCCGCGGCGCCCGGGCACCCCGCCGCGCTGGGCAGCTCGGTCGGCGCCGGCCCGCCGGCCGGACCGCCGGCCGGACCGCCGGGCACCACCCCCGAAACGCCGGCCAAGCCCAGGTCCCCGGCCAAGCCCACGGCGCCGGCGGCGCCGGTCAACCTCAACACCGCCAGCAGCCAGGAGCTCGACGCCCTGCCCGGCGTCGGGCCGGTGACCGCGGCGGCGATCATCGCCTGGCGGGAGGCCAACGGCGGCTTCGCCAGCGTCGACCAGCTCGCCGAGGTGGACGGTATCGGTGATGCCCGGCTGTCCCGGCTGCGCGACCTCGTCCGGGTGTGACCGCTCTCGCGCCGGCGCGCGCCGACCCGCCGCCGCCGGACGGCCGGGAGCCCGCGCTGGATGTGCGGCTGCTGCCCGCCGCGCTGGCCGGGTGGGCGGTCACCGCGGCGGGGATCCGGTGGTCCTGCGGGCCGGTGCTGGCGATAGGTGCGGCGGCGCTGGTGCCCGGCTGCCTGGTGCTGCGCCGGCGCAGCACCGGCTGCCGGACGATCGCCGGGGCGGTGGCGGCCGCGGCCGCGGTGGCGGCCGGCTTCGCGGTCGCCGTCACGCTGCGCACCGACGCCATCGCCGAGCATCCGCTGACCCGGCGGATCGGTCAGACCGTCGCGGTGACGGTGGTGCCCTCGGAGAGCCCGCGCGTGGTCGGCGGCGCCCGGCTGTTGATCCCGGCGACGGTGCGCGAGGTCGGCGGCGCGGCCGCCGGCGGCCGGGTCACCGTGTTCGCGCCCGCGGCGTTCGCCGAATACGGGGTGGGCCAGCCGCTGGCGTTCCGGGCCCGGGTTTCCCGGCCGATGCGCGCGGACCTGACCGTGGCCGTGCTGACCGTCGCCGGCACCCCGACAGCCGGCCGGGCACCCCCGGCCCAGCGGTTCGCCCAGCGGGTCCGCGACCGCTTCGCGCTGGCCTGTCGCCGCGCCCTGCCCGGTGATCAGGCGACGGTGCTGCCGGCCCTGGTGCTCGGTGACACCTCGGCGGTCTCCGGGGTGCGGGTCGCCGAGTTCCGGGCCGCGGGACTGCTGCATCTGATGGCCGTCTCCGGTGCCAATGTCACCATCGTGTGCGGCGCGGTGCTGCTGACCGCCGGGGTGGCCGGGCCCCGGACGGCGGTGCTGGCCGCGGTGCCTGCGCTGGCGGGGTTTGTGCTGATCGTGCAGCCCAGCGCCAGCGTGCTGCGGGCCGCGGTGATGGGATCGATCGGGCTGCTGGCGGTGCTGACGGCGCGGCGCAGGCAGGCGCTGCCCGCGCTGGCCGCCGCGGTGCTGGTGCTGCTGGCGGTGGCGCCGCACCTGGCCGTGGACATCGGCTTCGCGCTGTCCACGGTTGCGACGGCCGCGCTGGTGCTGATCGCGCCGGCCTGGTCGCGACGGCTGACCGCGCGCGGCTGGCCCAAACCGCTGGCCGATGCGCTGGCCGTGTGTGCGGCGGCTCAGCTGTGCACCGCGCCGCTGGTCGCCGCGGCGATGGGCACCCTGAGCCTGGTCGCCGTCGCCGCCAACATCGCCGTCACCGCCGCCGTCGCGCCGATCACCGTGCTCGGGACCGCGGCGGCCGCGCTGACCGGGCTGTCGCCGCCGGCGGCGGACCTGCTGATCCGGCTCACCGGCCCGCTGCTGTGGGCGCTGCTGTGGGTCGCCCGGCACGCCGCCGCCGTCCCCGGCGCGGTTGTCGCGGTGCCCGCCGGGCCGGCCGGATTCGCCCTGGTGGCACTGGCCACCGCGGCCGGGGTGCTGGCCTGGCGGCGGCTCGGGCTGGCCCGGGCGGTGGGCGCGACCGGCGTGGTGTTGGCCGCCGCGACGGTGGCCGGGTGGGTGTGAGCGCTGTCGGGACGCCGTGACACGATCGCGGGGTGAGTCAACAGGTCCCCGGTCTGCATCTGGTACTCGGGGAGGAGCAGCTGCTCGTCGAGCGGGCGGTCGCCCGGGTGCTGAGCGGGGCCCGGGACCGGGCCGGCACCCCCGACGTGCCGGTGGACCGGCTGCGGGCCGGTGAGGTCAGCATCAGCGAGCTCGCCGAACTGCTCAGCCCGTCGCTGTTCGCCGACGAGCGCGTCGTCGTGCTGGAGGCCGCGGGGGAGGCCGGCAAGGAGTCCGCCGCGCTGGTCGCGCAGGCCGCCGCCGACCTGCCCGCGGGCACCGAGCTCGTCGTCGTGCATTCCGGCGGCGGGCGGGCCAAGACACTGGCCAGCACGCTGCGCGACCTCGGCGCCGAGGTGCACCCGTGCGCGAAGATCACCAAGCCCGACGACCGCGCCGCGTTCGTGCGCGCGGAGTTCCGGGCGCTGAAGGTGAAGGTTCCCGACGACGCCGTCACCGCGTTGCTCGACGCGCTGGGCTCGGACATCCGGGAACTGGCGGCGGCCTGCTCGCAGCTGGTCGCCGACACCGACGGCCGCGTCGACGCCGCCTCCGTGCGGCGCTACCACAGTGGTAAGGCCGAGGTGCGCGGCTTCGACATCGCCGATATGGCGGTCACCGGCGACGTGGCCGGGGCCGCGGAGGCGCTGCGGTGGGCGATGCTCGCCGGGGAGGCGCAGGTGGTGCTGGCCGATGCGCTGGCCGAGGCGGTGCACGTGATCGCGCGGGTCGGTCCGCTCCGGGGCGACCCGTTCCGGCTGGCCTCGGAGATCGGCATGCCGCCGTGGCGGGTGAAGAAGGCGCAGCAGCAGGCCCGGCGCTGGTCGCGGGACAGCGTCGCCGAGGCGATCCGGCTGGTCGCTGCGCTCAACGCCGAGGTCAAGGGCGCGGCCGCCGACGCCGACTACGCGCTGGAACGGGCGGTGCGCCGGGTCGCCGAGCTGGCGGCCGGCGGGCAGCGCTGAGGGCCGCGACAACCGAAAACCGGCCCACCGGATGATCCGGGAGCCGGTGCCAGGCCCCGGGTGCGGGGCCTATCGGGAGCCGGGGCTCAGAGCTTGTTGAGCGCCAGGGCCAGCGCGGACTTCTTGTTGGCGGCCTGGTTCTTGTGGATGACGCCCTTGCTGGCAGCCTTGTCGAGCTGGCGGCTGGTCGACACCAGCAGCTCGGCGGCCTTGTCCTTCTCGCCGGCATCGACGGCCTCGCGGAAGCCACGGACAGCCGTGCGAAGGGAAGACTTCGCCGACTGGTTGCGCAGACGGCGGCGCTCGTTGGTCTTGATGCGCTTCTGCTGCGACTTGATGTTGGCCACGCGTGAGTTCCTTTGCGAATTTCAGCTGGGTTGCATACGGGCGCCCGGATAAACGGGCAGCGGTTGTTCAGGTTATCAGCCGGGCGGAGATCTGCCCAATTGAGGCTTCTGGCCTGCGCCGAAACATATTCGCCGTGAGCCCGCGAGCATCGTCCACCGCGCCGCAACGGTCTGTCAGGACTACGCGCACCTGACGTTGATCCTGTTGCGCAGCATGGGCATCCTGGCCCGCTAGGTGTCGGGCTATCTGCACCCGCACCCCGATGCGGTGATGGGGAGACCGTCGAGGGGCAGAGCCACGCCACCGTCGGCACCGGCCGCGACTACGCCGACGTCACCCCGCTCAAGGGCATCTATTCCGGCGAGGGGTCCACCGACCTGGACGTGATGGTCGAAATCACCCGGCTGGCCTGACCGGGCGCGGCTGTGATCGCCCGGATGTGGCCGTGGTCGCGGGCCGGGCCCGACGGCGCCGGTGCGCGGGGACGGGCTTTCGGAAAGCTTCGATTCGACCTACCCTGGTGTGAACCGGATCACACTTCGGAGGTGGCGATGCGTATTTCAGACGTGCTGCGAAACAAGGGCTCCGGCGTCGCAACGGTGCGCCCGGAGGCCACCGTGCGCGAGCTGCTGGCCGGGCTGGCCGAACAGAACATCGGGGCGATGGTGGTGGTGGGCTCGGCCGGGGTGATCGCCGGGATCGTCTCCGAGCGCGACGTGGTGCGCCGGATGCACGAGCACGGGCCCGAGGTGCTCGGCGTTCCGGTCGCCCAGATCATGACCGCGGTGGTGGCCAGCTGCGGGATGGAGTCCTCGGTCGATGAGCTCTCCGAGCTGATGACCAACAACCGGGTCCGGCACATCCCGGTGCTGGTCGACGGCCGGCTGGCCGGCATCGTCAGCATCGGGGACGTCGTCAAGGCGCGGCTGGAGGAACTGCAGTCCGCCCAGGAACACCTGCACGCCTACATCACCCAGGGATAGCGATCGGGACCCGGGCGGAGCCGATCAGGACCAGGAGTATTCGGCGCGCAGTCGCACCGCGACGGTGTCGAACCTGACCCGGTCCAGGATGGCGCCCTCGCGCCGAATGCCCTCCTCGGGGACGTCGAGCACCCGGTCCAGCCGCACCCAGCTGGGCCGGCCGTCGTAGTCCCAGGAACCGGCGCCGATCGGCACCCAGTTGGGATCGTCGGCGTGGTGGTCCTGGCTGGAGAGCATCAACCCCAGCAGGGTGTCGCGGTCCCGGCCGACGACCAGCACCGGGCGGTCCTTGCCGCGGCTCGGATCGTCCTCGAAGACCACCCAGGTCCACACCACTTCGCCGGGATCGGCCCGGCCGTCGAGGTCGGGGGCGTAGGCCACCCGCCGGGCCCGGTGCGCGGTGGGCACCAGGGTGCGGGAGACCGGTCGGCCCGCGGTGAGCGCGACGGGCCGCTCGAGGGCCGACGCGGCCAGCGCGTCGATGCCGATCGTCAGGGCCTGTACGGCGGTCTGCTGCAGCCCGAGCCGAACGTTGCGCTGCAGCTGGGCCGGGTCCTGCAATTGCTTGATGAGCCGGGGAGCCCCGTCGAACACCAGACGCTCGGCGAATCGCTGCATCGCCTTCCATTGCGATGCCATGGCACTCAGACTAGCCGCGTTATGCCGGCGGCGCGCCGGCTGGATACGCTGTAGGTCAGCACGACGCCCGCCTGAGCAGGAGATTCCCATCAGCAGTTTCGCCGACCAGACCTTCACCGCGCCGGCGCAGATTCGCAACTTCTGCATCATCGCGCATATCGACCACGGCAAATCCACCCTGGCCGACCGGATGCTGCAGCTCACCGGGGTCGTCGACGACCGCTCCATGCGCGCCCAGTACCTGGACCGGATGGACATCGAGCGCGAGCGCGGCATCACCATCAAGGCGCAGAACGTGCGGTTGCCGTGGACCGTGCAGGCCGGCGAGCAGGCCGGCGAGGAGGTCGTGCTGCACCTGATCGACACCCCCGGTCACGTCGACTTCACCTACGAGGTGTCCCGTGCGCTGGAGGCCTGCGAGGGCGCGGTGCTGCTGGTCGACGCCGCCCAGGGCATCGAGGCGCAGACGCTGGCCAACCTGTATCTCGCGCTGGACCGCGACCTGACCGTCATCCCGGTGCTCAACAAGATCGACCTGCCCGCCGCCGACCCGGAGCGCTACGCCGCCGAGCTGGCGCACATCATCGGCTGCGAGCCGACCGATGTGCTGCGGGTCTCCGGCAAGACCGGCGTGGGGGTGGCCGAACTGCTCGACGAGGTGGTCCGTAAGGTGCCCGCGCCGACCGGCGACGCCGACGCCCCGGCCCGGGCGATGATCTTCGACTCGGTCTACGACATCTACCGCGGCGTGGTCACCTACGTCCGCGTCGTGGACGGCAAGATCACCCCGCGCGAGCGGATCGCGATGATGTCCACCGGGGCCACCCACGAACTGCTCGAGGTCGGCATCGTCTCGCCCGAGCCGAAGGCGTCCAAGGGCCTGGGCGTCGGGGAGGTCGGCTACCTGATCACCGGGGTGAAGGACGTCCGGCAGTCCAAGGTCGGCGACACCGTCACCACGGCGCGCCACGGTGCCACCGAGGCGCTGACCGGGTACCGCGAGCCCAAGCCGATGGTGTACTCGGGGCTGTACCCGGTGGATGGTTCGGACTACCCGAACCTGCGCGACGCGCTGGACAAGCTGCAGCTCAACGACGCCGCGCTGACCTATGAGCCGGAGACCTCGGTGGCGCTGGGCTTCGGCTTCCGCTGCGGCTTCCTGGGGCTGCTGCACATGGAGATCACCCGCGAGCGGCTGGAACGTGAGTTCGGCCTCGATCTGATCTCCACCTCGCCGAACGTGGTCTACCGGGTGATCAAGGACGACGGCACCGAGTTGATCGTCACCAATCCGTCGGACTGGCCGGAGGGCAAGATCGGCACCGTCTACGAACCGGTGGTCAAGACCACGATCATCGCGCCCAGCGAGTTCATTGGCACCATCATGGAGCTGTGCCAGTCCCGCCGCGGTGAGCTCGGCGGGATGGACTACCTGTCGCCCGAGCGCGTCGAGCTGCGCTACACCATGCCGCTGGGCGAGATCATCTTCGACTTCTTCGACTCGCTGAAGTCCCGCACCCGCGGCTACGCCAGCCTGGACTACGAGGAGGCCGGCGAACAGGCGGCGGCGCTGGTCAAGGTCGACATCCTGCTGCAGGGCGAGGCCGTCGACGCGTTCAGTGCGATCGTGCACAAGGATTCGGCGTTCGGCTACGGCAACAAGATGACCACCAAGCTCAAGGAACTCATCCCTCGTCAGCAGTTCGAGGTCCCGGTGCAGGCCGCCATCGGCTCGAAAATCATTGCCCGGGAGAACATTCGGGCGATCCGCAAGGACGTGCTGAGCAAGTGTTACGGCGGTGACATCAGCCGCAAGCGCAAGCTGCTGGAGAAGCAGAAGGAAGGCAAGAAGCGGATGAAGACCATCGGCCGGGTCGAGGTCCCGCAGGAGGCCTTCGTCGCCGCGCTGTCCACCGACGCGGCCGCTGACAAGGGCGCCAAGAAGTAGTGGCGCCGCCGATGACGATCACCGCAGCATCCGCCCAGCAGCCGCTGTCGGCCGCGCTGCGCACGGGGTCCCGCGCCGAGCACGAGTCCGCCGAGAACTCCGGCTTTGTCACCGAACTGTTGGCCGGCCGGGTCAACGAGGCCGGCTACGCCGCCTACCTGCGCCGGTTGCACACCGTCTACGTCGCGCTGGAGGACTCGGTGTTCGCGCACCGCGATGATCCGCTGGTCGCCGCGGTCTATGACCCCGCGCTGGAGCGGCGCGCCGCGCTGGAGGCCGACCTGGACCACTGGGCGCCGGGGCAACCGCTGGAAACCACCAGCGTCGCCGCGGCGGCCTACGCGGACCGGCTGCGGGACGCCGACTGGGGCGGGGCGCTGCTGGCCCACCACTACACCCGCTACCTGGGTGACCTGTCCGGCGGCCGGGCGATCGGCAAGACGCTGAACCGGATCTTCGCACTCGACGGCGCCGGCCTGGCGTTCTACGACTTCCCGCAGATCCCGAAGCCCAAGCCGTACAAGGACGCCTACCGCGCCCGACTGGACGCGCTGGACCTGCCGGCCGACGTTGCCGCCCGGATCGTCGATGAGGTGAAGGTGGCGTTCCGGCTCAACGAGGCGGTGTTCGCCGAGCTGGCCCTGGGGCTGCCCGGCTACGCGCGCCCGGCCAACCCCGAATCGCCCACCGCGCCGGCCTGATCCGGCTCGGCTGTGCCAATCCGGCTCAGCTGTACCAATTGGGCTCGGCTGTACCAATTGGGCTCAGATATACATTGCCGGGTCGATGTAAGAGGTTGGGTCGACGGCCGGCTCCCGCTGCTGCTCGGTGCGGTGCCGCACCGTCGCGGGGATGCCGGTGGCGATCGACTCGGCCGGCACATGGTGGGTCACCACGGCGTTCGCGCCGACCGCGCTGTCATCGCCGATGGTCAGCGGGCCCAGCACCTTTGCGCCCGCACCGACGGTGACGCGATTGCCCAGCGTCGGATGGCGTTTGCCCTTGTTCAGGCTGCGCCCGCCGAGGGTGACGCCGTGGTAGATCATCACGTCGTCACCGATCTCGGTGGTCTCGCCGATCACCACACCCATACCGTGGTCGATGAAGAACCGGCGGCCGATGCTGGCGCCGGGGTGGATCTCGATGCCGGTGGCGAACCGGGTCAGCTGCGACAGCACCCGGGCCAGCCCCTGCAGCGCCGGGACCGCCCACAGTCGGTGCGCCACCCGGTAGCTCCAGATGGCGTGCAGGCCGGAATAGACCAGGGCGTTTTCCAGATCGCCGCGGGCGGCGGGGTCGTGACTGCGCGCGTTCTGCAGGTCTTCCCGCAGCACGGACAGCAGAGACATCCGATTCACTCCCTGATGTGGTCGAACAGAACGGTGGAGATGTACCGCTCGCCGAAGTCCGGGATGATAACCACGATGAGCTTACCGGCGTTCTCCGGCCGGCCGGCAAGCTGCAGCGCCGCCCACACGTTGGCGCCCGCCGAGATGCCGCCCAGGATGCCCTCCCGGGTACCCAGGTCGCGGGACACCGCGATGGCGTCGTCGGCGTCGACGTCGACGATCTCGTCGTAGACCGAGCGGTCGAGCACCTCGGGCACGAAGTTCGCGCCCAGCCCCTGGATCTTGTGCGGTCCGGGCGCTCCACCGGTCAGGATCGCCGAATCCTTGGGCTCGACCCCGACGATCTGCACGCCGGGCTTGCGGGCCTTGAGCGCGCGGCCGACGCCGGTGAGGGTGCCGCCGGTGCCGATGCCGGCCACGAAGATGTCCACCGCGCCGTCGGTGTCGGCCCAGATCTCCTCGCCGGTGGTCTGCTGGTGAATCTCGGCGTTGGCCGGGTTGGCGAACTGGTCGGCGGCCACCGCGTTCTCGGTCTCGGCGATGATCGCCCGGGCCTTGTTCACCGCGCCGGTCATGCCCTCGGACCCGGGCGTCAGCACGATCTCGGCGCCGAAGGCCCGCAGCATGGCCCGGCGCTCCATGGACATGGTGTCGGGCATGGTCAGGATGACCCGGTAGCCGCGGGCGGCGCCCACCATCGCCAGCGCGATACCGGTGTTGCCACTGGTCGCCTCGACGACCGTGCCGCCGGGGCGCAGCGCGCCGGAGCGCTCGGCCGCGTCGATGATGGACACCCCGATCCGGTCCTTGACGCTGTTGGCGGGGTTGTAGAACTCGAGCTTGGCGACGACCTGCGCGCCCAGACCCTCGGCGACCCGATTCAGCCGCACCAGCGGAGTGCGTCCGACCAATGCGGTGACGTTGTCGTAAATCCTGCTCATCGACCCTCGATCCCTTCGCTTCGGCAACGTCTCCACTGCCTCGGTCCCGCAGCGGCGCTCCGGCTACTACTGCATCACAGGCCCGCAGGGCCGGTGATGGGCGGGTGCCCGGGAGCGGGTGCGCGCGGCTACGACGGCGGGTGGGCCGGCTGAAACACCCCGGCGTGGTCGGTCGCGGCGGCCTCCTCGGCGCGGATCACGTGCACGACGGCATTGATCAGCGCCAGGTGGGTGAAGGCCTGCGGGAAGTTGCCCAGATGCCGGCCGGTGCGCGCCTCGATCTCCTCGGCGTACAGGTGCAGCGGGCTGGCGAAGCCGAGCAGTCGCTCGCACAGGTGCTTGGCGCGGTGGAACTCGCCGATCTCCACCAGCGCCGACACCAGCCAGAACGAGCAGATGGTGAAGGTGCCCTCCTCACCGGAGAGGCCGTCGTCGGTCTCCTCCACCCGGTACCGCAGCACCAGGCCGTCCTCGGTGAGTTCGTCGGCGATGGCCAGCACGGTGGCCCGGATCCGCGGATCCTCCGGCGGCAGGAATCGGGTCAACACCGCCAGCAGCAGCGACGCGTCCAGCGCATCCTCGCCGTAGCGCTGGGTCAGCACGCCGCGGGCGTCGACACCGTTGGCCAGGATGTCGTCCTTGATGTCGGCGGCGATGGCCCGCCACTGCTGGGCGTAGCTCTTCTCACCCTGGCGTTCGGCGAGCTTGGCGCCGCGATCCAGCGCCACCCAGCACATGATCTTGCTGGAGGTGAAGTGCTGCGGCTCGCCGCGCACCTCCCAAATGCCGCGGTCGGGTTTGCGCCAGTTCTTGATCGCCTCCTCGACCTGCTCCCTGAGGATCGGCCACAGGCTGGCCGGCACCTGATCGCGGGACTTGGTGTGCAGGTACAGCGAATCGAGCATGGTGCCCCAGATGTCGTGCTGGATCTGGTTGTAGGCACCGTTGCCGATTCGCACCGGCCGGGCGTGGTCGTAGCCGGACAGGTGCGGCAACTCCTCCTCGACCAGGCTGCGTTCGCCGCCGACGCCGTACATCACCTGCAGTGGGTGCCGCTGGCCGTTGTTGACCCCGGACACGTCGGCGATGAACGCGAAGAAGTCGTCGGCCTCGCGGTCCAGGCCCAGGGTGTACAGGCCCCACAGCGCGAAGGTGGAGTCGCGGATCCAGGCGTAGCGGTAGTCCCAGTTGCGTTCGCCCTGCGGCGTCTCGGGCAGCGACGTGGTGGCGGCGGCCAGCAGCGCGCCGGTCGGTGAATAGGTCAGCCCCTTCAGCGTCAGCGCGCTGCGCTGCAGATAGGACCGCCACGGGTGGTCGGGGAAGTCGCCGATGTTGATCCACTGCCGCCAGCACTCGGCGGTCCGCCACATCCGCGCGGCGGCCTCCTCGTAGGTCTGCGGCGCCGGGTGATCCGACCAGCCCAGCGCGACGAAGATCTGGTCGCCCTCGCTGAGTCGGGTGCGGGCCTGGGCGGCGTGCCCCTCGATGCCCAGCCGCAGGTTGGTGGTCAGCCGCAGCTGCGGGTGCTGCTCGGGATGGCGGGCGGCCCGGGCCACGGCCTCCCCGTAGGCCGGACCGGAGTACTCCCAGACCGCCGGGATGCGGGCGTAGTCGAAGGCGGGCTCGCAGTTCATCGTCAACTCGACGGTGCCGGACACGCAGCGCACCGTGCGCAGCAGGACATGCTCGGCGTCCCAGTCCATCGGGGTCCGGCGGTGTGTCTTGGACCGGGACTCCAGGTCGTGCCAGGGGCCCATCACCAGCGCCTCGCGGATCACCAGCCAGCCGGTATGGGTCTGCCAGGTGGTCTCCAGGATCAGCCCGCCGGGCAGATAGCGCCGCGCCGAGGGCACCGTCACCCCGTGCGGGCCAAGCCGGAAGTGCCCGGCGCTGCGGTCCAGGATCGATCCGAAGACGCTGGGGGAGTCCGGGCACGGCACACACAGCCACTCCACCGAGCCGGCCGAGGACACCAGGCAGGTGTTCTCACAGTCCGACAGGAAGCCGTAGTCGGCGATCGGGGGGAAGGGGTGCCGGGTCGGTCCGGCGGACTGGTCGTCCGGCACCAACCCCGGGATCACGCCGGGAACACCGTTGATCTGTTCGGCCCCGTCGTCGTTGACCGGTCGGGTCTCGGTGTCTGCGCTCATCACTTCATGATCGGTTGTCGGCCCGATGGCGTCCAGCCCAGCGGCCGGGCAGCGCCCGGTTGTGCCCGGATCGTAGGGTGGACCGTGATGGGCGGCATTGTGAGTTGGTGGGACGGCGTCGAGCTGTGGCTGACCGGCCGCGGTTTCCTGCTGCAGGTCGTCGTCGTGATGCCGGTGGTGCTGGCGCTGGCCTACGGGCTGGCGGTGCTGGCGGACGTCGCCCTCGGTAATGGCATCCGGTTGCTGCACAGCATCCGGTCGACGGAAGGTGCCTCGGTCGTGAATGGCATGCCCCGGTCCCGGGTCACCCTGGCCCTGATCGCCCTGCTCCTGTTGGTCGTGGTGGCCTGGTTGATCAGCTGTTGACCAGCGGATCGACGGGACAGCGCGGACTCCGCGCGGCCCGCGACGCTCTGGTAATCTTCGGCCCATGCAATCGGCAGATCACCGCGCGGGCCCGCAGGCCCTCGTCGTTGCCGACTTCTCCTGTTGCCGCTGAACCTGACCGCACGGTCGGGTGACGGCGATGCCCGGTGCGCGGCGCCGCAGCCACCCTCACCCTTCCGTGCCCGCGGGACCGCGACGGTCCCCGCCCAGACCACCGGAAGGCCTGTCCGCATGACCCCAGCCCGGATCGCCCCCCGACGGCGCATCGCCGTCGCACTCGCCGCCGCGGCAACCCTGCTCGCGGGCTGCGGCGGCGGCGCCAGTGACGTGCCCGGCGGCGGTCGCGGCGACGCCGAGACGATGCTGACGCTGGTCGCCTACGCGGTGCCCGAGCCCGGCTGGAGCACGATCATCCCGGCCTTCGCCGCGACGCCGGAGGGCCAGGGCGTCGGCGTCACCACCTCCTACGGCTCCTCCGGCGACCAGTCCCGCTCCGTCGTCGACGGCAAGAGCGCCGACATCGTCAACTTCTCCGTCGAACCCGACATCGCCCGGCTGGTGAAGGCCGACAAGGTGGCCGCCGACTGGAACTCCGGGGTGACCCGCGGCATCCCGTTCGGCTCGGTCGTCGCGCTGGTGGTGCGGCCCGGCAACCCCAAGAACATCCGCGGCTGGGACGACCTGCTGGCGCCGGGGGTGGAGGTGGTGACCCCCAGCCCGCTGAGCTCGGGTTCGGCGAAGTGGAATCTGCTGGCGCCGTACGCGGCGAAAAGTCGCGGCGGCGCCGACCCGCGGGCCGGCCTGGACTACATCACCGCCCTGGTCACCGAGCACGTCCGGACCCGCCCGGCCTCCGGGCGCGAGGCCACCGACATTTTTCTGCGCGGCACCGGGGACGTGCTGATCAGCTACGAGAACGAGGCCATCCACACCAAGCGCCGCGGTGACGCCGTCGACTACCTGATCCCGGAGCAGAACTTCAAGATCGAGAACCCGGTCGCGGTGATCAGCACCGGCCTGCACCAGAAGCAGGCGGTCGCGCTGCGCAACTACCTCTACACCGAGGCGGGTCAGCGACTGTGGGCCGAGGCCGGGTTCCGGCCGGTCGATCCCACCATCGCCAGGGAGTTCAGCCGGGACTTCCCGATGCCGCAGCGGCTGTGGACCATCGAGGATCTCGGTGGCTGGGACGTGGTGGATCCGGCGCTGTTCGACAAGGAGAACGGCACCATCGCCGGGATCTATAAGAAAGCCACCGGATGACCGGCACCGAGGCCGCCGCCGGGCCGCCGATCCCGGTGCCCGGCCGCGCGGTGCGCCGCGGCGGCACCTCGCTGCGGGTCGGTGCGGCCACGCTGTGGCTGTCGGTGATCGTGCTGCTGCCGCTGGCGGCCATCGTCTGGCAGTCCGCCAAGGGGGGCTGGCCGGCGTTCTGGGCCGCGGTCACCTCCACCGCCGCGGTCGAATCCTTCAAGGTCACGCTGTCGGTGTCGGTCGCGGTGGCGCTGATCAACACGGTGTTCGGGCTGCTGGTCGCCTGGGTGCTGACCCGCGACGACTTCCCCGGCAAACGCCTGGTCGACGCCGTCATCGACCTGCCGTTCGCGTTGCCCACCATCGTCGCCAGCCTGGTGATGCTGGCGCTGTACGGTCCCGGCAGCCCGGTCGGGCTGCACCTGCAGCACACCCGCTGGGGCATCGGGATCGCGCTGCTGTTCGTCACCCTGCCGTTCGTGGTCCGGTCGGTGCAGCCGGTGCTGATCGAGCTGGACCGCGAGGTCGAGCAGGCCGCCGCCTCGCTGGGCGCCAACGGCCGGGTGATCTTCGCGAAGGTGGTGCTGCCCGCGCTGCTGCCGTCGCTGCTGTCCGGGGCCGGGCTGGCGTTCTCCCGGGCGATCGGGGAGTACGGCTCGGTGGTGCTGATCGGCGGCGCGATCCCCGGCGAGACCGAGGTGTCCTCGCAGTGGATCCGGGCGCTGATCGAGAACGACGACCGCACCGGCGCGGCGGCCATCTCGATCGTGCTGCTGAGCATCTCGTTCTCGGTGCTGCTGGTGCTGCGGGCGATCGGTTCGCGGGCCGCGCGTCGCGAGGAGCTGGCGCGGTGACGCCGTCGCCGGCGGTGCGACTGCTGCTGCGCTGCACCGCGCTGTGCTACATCGGGGTGCTGGTGGTCGTCCCGGTCGGGCTGATCCTGTGGCGCACCTTCGAGCCCGGGCTCGGGCAGTTCTGGGACTGGATCACCACCCCGGCGGCGATCTCGGCGCTGCAGCTCACCCTGCTGGTCGTGGCGATCGTGGTGCCGCTCAACGTCGTCTTCGGGGTGCCGACGGCGTTGGTGCTGGCGCGCAACCGGTTTCGCGGCAAGCCGCTGCTGCAGGCGGTGATCGACCTGCCGTTCGCGGTGTCACCGGTGGTGATCGGCGTGGCGCTGATCCTGCTGTGGGGCTCCTCCGGCCTGCTCGGCTTCGTGGAGAACGACTTCGGCATCAAGATCATCTTCGGGCTGCCGGGCATCGTGCTGGCGTCGATCTTCGTCACCGTGCCGTTCGTCATCCGCGAGGTCGAGCCGGTGCTGCACGAACTGGGCACCGATCAGGAGGAGGCGGCCGCCACCCTGGGGGCCACCTGGTGGCAGACCTTCTGGCGGATCACCCTGCCGTCGATCCGGTGGGGCCTGACTTACGGCATCGTGTTGACGGTGGCCCGCACGCTCGGTGAATTCGGGGCGGTGATCATGGTCGCCTCGAACATTCCCGGTCAGTCGCAGACCCTGACGCTGCTGGTTGCCGACCGCTACAACCTCGGCAACGAGTACGGCGCCTACGCGCTGTCCACGCTGCTGATGGCGGTCGCGGTACTGGTGCTGGTGGTGCAGATCATTCTGGACGCCCGCCGCAAGAGCGCCGCAAAATAGGGCTCGGTCACAGGAGAGAGCGATGACAGGAAAGAACGACGCTGCCGCGCAGCACGACGCTGCCGCACAGCACGCCGCTGCCGCGCCGCACGCGATCACGGTGACCGGTGCCAACAAGCACTACGGCGGCTTCGCCGCGCTGGACAACGTCGACTTCGTGGTTCCGCACGGGTCGCTGACGGCGCTGCTGGGGCCCAGCGGCTCGGGTAAATCGACGCTGCTGCGCGCGATCGCCGGGCTGGACCACCCGGATTCGGGCACCATCACCATCAACGGCCGCGATGTCACCGGGGTGTCGCCGCAGAAACGCGGGATCGGGTTCGTCTTTCAGCACTACGCCGCGTTCAAGCACCTCACCGTGCGGGAGAACGTCGCCTTCGGCCTGAAGATCCGCAAGCGTCCCAAGGCCGAGGTCGCCGAAAAGGTGGACAACCTGCTGGAGGTGGTGGGGCTGGCCGGCTTCCAGACCCGCTACCCCAGCCAGCTCTCCGGCGGCCAGCGGCAGCGGATGGCGCTGGCCCGCGCGCTGGCGGTGGACCCCGAGGTGCTGCTGCTCGACGAACCGTTCGGAGCGCTGGACGCCAAGGTTCGCGACGACCTGCGGGCCTGGCTGCGCCGGTTGCACGACGAAGTGCACGTCACCACGGTGCTGGTCACCCACGATCAGGCCGAGGCGCTCGACGTGGCCGACCGGATCGCGGTGCTGAACAAGGGCCGGGTCGAGCAGGTCGGCTCACCCGCCGAGGTCTACGACACCCCCGCCAACGCCTTCGTGATGGGCTTTCTGGGCACGGTGTCCTCGCTCAACGGGGTGCTGGTCCGCCCGCACGACATCCGGGTCGGGCGCAACCCCGAGCTGGCGATCGCAGCCAGCGACGGGACCGCGCAGAGCGCCGGGGTCACCCGGGCGGTGGTGGACCGGGTGGTGTACCTGGGCTTCGAGGTGCGCGTGGAGATGACCAGCGCGCTGACCGGCGCACCGTTCATCGCGCAGATCACCCGCGGCGACGCCGAGGCGATGCAGATCAAGGCGGGCGAGAGCGTCTACGTGCGGGCCACCCGGGTGCCGCCGATCGCCGGTGAGGTTCAGACGGTGACGTCGGCGCCGACCGTCACCTCGTAGCGGTCCAGCACGGTGGCGGCGACCAGATTGTGGGCGCCGAGCGGCTCGGCCATCGCGATCCGGTGCGCGTCGGCGAACTCGGCGACCCGGTCGGTGATCCGGCCCGGCGCCAGAAACCACGGCACCATCACCAGCCGCCGCGCGCCGGCGGCCCGCAGCCGCGCCGCGGCCTGCGCGAGCGACGGGTCCGGCCGGGTCGCGAACGCGACCGTGCTTGCCGCCCAACGGGTTCCGCTGCCGGCCGCCTGGGCGATCAGTGCGGTTTGGGCGTTCGCCCGCGGGTGCGAGGAGCCGACCGCGGCGACGATCACCCCCACCTCGGCGTCGTGCCGGGACACCCCGGCGTCGGTGAGACGCTGCCGCAGCACCGCCAGTAGGGCCGGGTCGGCGCCCAGCACCGGGGCCTGGCGCACGTCGGCCGCGCCGGAGGCCGCGATCAGGGCCGGAATGTCGACCCGGGCGTGGTAGGCGTCGGCGAGCAGCAGCGGGGTCACCACCGCCGGGCCGTCGAGCCCGGCCAGCACCTCGGTGAGGTTCGGGGCGTTCTGCTCGCAGAACGCCACCCGGACGTCGAGGTCCGGGCGCAGCCGGCGGATCCGGCCGGCCACCGCGTGGGTGACCGTGGCCGAGCGCGGGTCGGCGCTGCCGTGCGCGGTCAGCACCAGTGCGGGTGATCTCACGAGACGTGCAGGCCGCATTCGGTCTTGGCCTGCCCGGCCCAGCGCCCGCTGCGCGGGTCGGCCCCGGGCGCCGGCTTGGCCGTGCACGGCGCGCACCCGATCGACGGGTAGCCCTCGTCGACCAGCGGGTTCACCAGGATCCCGTGGGCGTCGATGTAGTCCTGCATCTGCTCGTCGGACCAGGCGGCCAGCGGGTTGATCTTCACCAGCCCGAAGCCCTCGTCGAACGAGATCAGCGGGGCGTTGGCGCGGGTCGGCGCCTCCACCCGGCGGATCCCGGTCACCCAGGCGGCGTAGCCGCGCAGTGCCTTGGACAGCGGCTCGACCTTGCGCATCCGGCAGCACGCGGCCGGGTCGCGGGCGAACAGCTCGCGGCCGTGCCGGTCGTCCTGCTCGGCCACCGTGAGCTCCGGGGTGACGTTGACGATGTGCACGTCGTAGACGGTCTCGACGGCGTCGCGGGTGCCGATCGTCTCGGCGAAGTGGTACCCGGTGTCCAGGAACAGGATGTCCACCCCGGGCCGAACCCGGGCGGCCATCTCCACCAGCACCGCGTCCTGCATGTTCGACGCCACCAGATACCCGGAGCGGGCCGGGTCGACGGCGGCGGCGCCCGGGCCGAACGTCGCGTCGGTCCAGCGCAGCAGTTCCTCGGCGCTGGCCCCGGCCAGCTCGGCCGCCCCGCGGTCGGCGATGGCGCGCAGCTCGGCCTCGGGCGACATCAGCGCAGCGCTTCGTCGTCGGCCCGAACCGCCCACTGGGCGAACCGTTCGCCGTCGGTGCGCTGCACGGTGAAGTTGCGCACCACCCGCTCGATGTAGTCGACCAGCTCGCTGGCAAGCACCTTGTGTCCGCGCAGCTTGCGGCCGAACCCGCTGTCGCGGCCCAGGCTGCCGCCCAGCAGCACCTGGAAGCCCTCCTCTGGGCCGTTGCCCTCGTCGACCATCTGCGCCTTGAACCCGATGTCGGAGACCTGGATCCGGGCGCAGGAGTTCGGGCAGCCGTTGAGGCCGACGGTGACCGGCACGTCCAGGGTGGCGTTGAGGTCGGCCAGCCGCTCCTCCAGCTGCGGCACCAGGTACTGCGCGCGGCCCCGGGTGTCGGCGAAGGACAGCTTGCAGTACTCGATGCCGGTGCAGGCCATCAGGTTCTTGCGCCAGTTCGACGGGCGGGTGGACAGCCCGAGTTCATCGAGGCCGGCGGTCAGGGCCTCCACCTTGTCGTCGGCGACGTCGAGGATGATCACCTTCTGGTACGGCGTGAACCGGATCCGGTCCGACCCGGCGGCCTCGGCGAGGTCGGCGAGCTTGGTCAACACGGTGCCGGTCACCCGGCCGGCGATCGCGGTGGCGCCGACGGCGTTGAGGCCGTTCTTGATCCGCTGCACGCCGACGTGGTCGATGGTGTGCGCGGGCCGCTCCGGGGCGGGGCCGTCGATCAGCTTGCGGTGCAGGTATTCGGTCTCCAGCACCTCGCGGAATTTCTCCACGCCCCAGTCCTTGACCAGGAACTTCATCCGGGCCTTGGACCGCAGCCGGCGGTAACCGTAGTCGCGGAAGACACTGGTGATGCCCTCCCAGACCTCGGGCACCTCATCCAGCGGAACCCAGACGCCGAGCCGCTGGGCCAGCATCGGGTTGACCGACAGCCCGCCGCCGACCCAGACGTCCAGGCCGGGGCCGTGCTCGGGATGGTTCATCCCGATGAACGACACGTCGTTGATCTCGTGCGCGACGTCCTGCAGGCCCGAGACCGCGGTCTTGTACTTGCGCGGCAGGTTCGAGAACGCCGGGTTGCCGACGAAGCGGCGGACGATTTCGTCGAGCGCGGGGGAGGCGTCGAGCACCTCGTCGAGGGAATCGCCGGCCAGCGGGGAGCCCAGCATGCCGCGCGGGCAGTCGCCGCAGGCCTCCATGGTCTGCAGCCCGACCTCTTCGAGTCGGCGCCAAACCTCGGGGATGTCCTCGATCCGCAGCCAGTGGTACTGGATGTTCTCCCGGTCGGTCATGTCCGCGCTGTCGCGGGCGAAGTCGATGGAGATCTGCCCGATGGTGCGCAGCGCCCGGGTCGACAGCGCCTTGCCGTCGGTGCGGATCCGCATCATGAAGTACGGCGCCTCCAGCAGGTCGGCGTTGTCGTCGCCGGTGAAGGTGCCGTCATAGCCCTCGGCGCGCTGGGTGTACAGGCCCATCCAGCGGAACCGGCCGCGCAGGTCGTCCATGGTGATCGAGTCGAAACCCTGCTTGGAGTACACGTTGAGGATGCGGTCGCGGACGTTGAGGGCGTCGTCCTCGCGCTTGAACTCCTCGACGTGGTTCTGCGGTTCCTGGCCGCTCACGGCCCACTGGGCCTCGTCGCGGGTACGGGCCGGCCGGGCGGGCCGGGAAACGGTGTCGGTCATGTGTGCTCCCTTTGTTGGGGGCTGGCATGCGGAAAACGCGCTCGCGATCGGGGCTGATCCGGCAGCGCGGATCCGGGGTGCCAGCTACTCGGGCGGTGTGTGCGGCTCTTCCGGGATCAGCGGTAACGCTGACAGCAACAGCTGGTGATGCGCATGTGATCGACGTGCCGGCGCAGCGTCAAGACAGCCCCGGGAGCTCGGCTGATTACGGCGGACACCCGCTCATTGTGCCACGGAGTGCCTCTCACCTGCCAATCTGGGTGAGCAGGCTCATCGGGACCGTCGCCGGCCGGGCGCCGGTGGCCGGGTCTGGGAGACTGGCGGGCATGACCGCACCCGCGCTGCCGCCGCTGGCGCCGGCCCCGGGTGGGGCGTTCGGCCTCTATCTGCACGTGCCGTTCTGCGCCGCGCGCTGCGGCTACTGCGATTTCAACACCTACACCCCGGGCGAGCTGGCCGCGGCCGGCGGCGACACCCCGGCCGGCAACACCCCGGCCGGCTGGCTGGAGGCGCTGCGCCGCGAGCTGGAGCTGGCCGCCGGGCGGCTCGACGCCGCCGGCGGTGTGCCGGTTCTCGACACCGTCTTCGTCGGCGGCGGCACCCCCTCGCTGCTCGGCGGCGCCGGGCTGGCCGACGTGCTGGCCGCGGTGCGGACGCACTTTGTGCTGGCCGGCGACGCCGAGGTGACCACCGAGGCCAATCCGGAGTCCACCTCCCCGGCGTTCTTCGGGGCGCTGCGGGCGGCCGGCTACACCCGGGTGTCGCTCGGCATGCAGTCGGTGGCCCCGCACGTGCTGCGGCTGCTGGACCGGGTGCATTCCCCGGGCCGGGCCCCGGCCGCCGCGCTGGAGGCCCGGTCGGCCGGCTTTGCGCACGTCAACCTGGATCTGATCTACGGCACCCCGGGGGAGACCGACGACGACCTGGCCCGCTCGATCGACGCGGTGCTGGCCGCCGACGTCGACCACGTCTCGGCGTACGCGCTGGTGGTCGAGGACGGCACCGCGCTGGCCCGTCGGGTGCGCCGCGGCGAGATGCCCGCCGTCGACGACGATGTGGTGGCCGACCGCTACGAGCTGCTTGACGCCCGGCTGACCGCGGCGGGGCTGGATTGGTACGAGGTGTCCAACTGGAGCCGGCCCGGCGGCGAATGCCGGCACAATCTCGGCTACTGGAACGGCGGGCAGTGGTGGGGTGCGGGCCCCGGCGCGCACAGCCACGTCGGGGCGCTGCGCTGGTGGAACGTCAAACACCCCAACGGCTACGCCGAGGCGCTGGCCTCCGGCGCGGCGCCGGTGGCCGGTTTCGAGGAACTCGGGGAGACCGACCGGCACGTCGAGCAGGTGCTGCTGCGGATCCGGCTGCGCGACGGACTGCCGGTCGCGGTGCTGCATCCCGCCGAGCGGCGGCGGGCCGATGCCGCGGTGGCGGCGGGCTTGCTGCGGCTGGTCGAGCAGCGCCTGGCGCTGACCGACGCCGGCCGGTTGCTGGCCGACGCCGTGGTGCGTGACCTGCTCGACTGAGCCGGAATTCGGGCGAATACTCCTCTGCGACAACATGATTCGGGTTTGTCAAGGGATCGGAGCGGGCCGCGGTACCGGCCTGTCGAGGTTCGGGCCGGGTGGGCCTCCGCCGGCGCGGCAGCCTAGGGTAGCCTCAGCGAAGTTAGGGTAGCCTCGGATTATTATTTGGAGGGCAGAATCGTGGGTCGCGGTGCGACGAACTCGGCCGACGTGGCTGCCCGGGTCGCCGAGATTCTCGGTGTCGACCCGGCCACCCTGGACCCCGACGCCGACCTGATCGCCGCCGGCCTCGATTCGATCCGGATGATGTCGCTGTCCGGGCGCTGGCGCCGCGACGGCATCGATGTCGACTTCGCCGCGCTGGCCGAAAACCCCACCGTGACCGCCTGGAGTCGGCTGGTCACCGAACGGGCCGGCACCGAGCGCGCCGGCACCGAGCGGGCCGGCACCGAGCGGGCCGGCACGGAGCGGGCCGGCACTCCCGATGCCCCCCGGCCGCCGGAACCCGGCCCGGCCGAGGACGATTCCCCGTTCCCGCTGGCACCGATCCAGCACGCGCTGTGGCTGGGCCGCAACGAGGAGCACAGCCTCGGCGGGGTCGCACCGCACCTCTACGTCGAATTCGACGGCCACGGCGTCGACCCCGAGCGGCTGCGGGCCGCCGCCACCGCGCTGGCCGCCCGGCACCCGATGCTGCGGGTCGAGATCCTCGCCGACGGCACCCAGCGGATCGGCGATCGCCCGCTGCCGGTCACCGTCAACGACCTGCGCAACCTCGATGCCGGCGCCGCCGACGAGCGGCTGGCCGAACTCCGCGACCGCAAGTCGCACCAGATCCTGCGCGGCGAGGTGCTCGAACTCACCCTCACCCTGCTGCCGCAGGGCCGCACCCGGCTGCACGTCGACCTGGACATGTCCGCCGCCGACGCGGTCAGCTACCGCACCTTCATGGCCGATCTGGCCCGGTACTACCGCGGCGAGACGCTGCCCGAACTCGGCTACAGCTATCGCCGCTACCGCGACGAACTGACCGCCGCGGCCACCGACACCGAGGCGGACCGGCGCTGGTGGGCCGAGCGCATCGCCGAGCTGCCCGAGCCGCCGTCGCCGCCGCTGGTCCCGCCGTCGGAGCAGACCGATCCGCGCCGCACCACCCGGCGCTGGCGGCTGATCGACCCGCCGACCCGGCAGCGGCTGTTCGCGGCCGCCCAGCGCCGCGGCATCACCCCGGCGATGGCGATCGCCGCCTCCTACGCCGGCACCCTGGCCCGCTGGTCGAAGAGCCCCCGGTTCCTGCTCAACCTGCCGACCTTCGGCCGCGAGCCGCTGCATCCCGACGTCGACCGGCTGGTCGGCGACTTCACCTCCTCGCTGATGCTCGACATCGACCTGACCGGCGCGCGCACCCCCGCCGACCGCGCCCGGGTGGTGCAGCAGGCCCTGCACACCGCCGTCGCGCACGCCGGCTACTCCGGGCTGTCGGTGCTGCGCGATCTGACCCGGCACCGCGGCGTACCGACCTTGGCGCCGTTCGTGTTCACCAGCGCACTTGGCCTCGGCGACTTGTTCGCCGAGCCGGTCACCGCGGCCTTCGGACCCTGCGTCTGGCACATCTCCCAGGGCCCGCAGGTCCTGCTGGACGCCCAGGCCACCGAGTTCGACGGCGGGCTGCTGCTGAATTGGGACGTCCGCGAGGAGGCGTTCCGCTCCGGCGTGATCGACGCGATGTTCGCCCACCACAGCGCCGAGCTGACCCGACTCGCCGAGGACGACGCGGCCTGGGACGCCCCGGACCCGACCGCGGTGCCGGGCGGGCAGTGGGCGATCCGCGACGCGCTCAACTCGGTGCGGGTGGCCCCCAGCGGCGATGCCCTGCACGACGGGTTCTTCCGGGCGGCCGCGGCCCTCCCGGACGCCCCGGCGGTGCTGAGCAAAAGCGGCAACCTCAGCTACGCCCAGCTGCGCGAGCAGGCCCTGGCCGTCTGCGCGACGCTGCGCGAGGCCGGTGTTCGGCCCGGCGACACCGTCGCGGTGCTGGGTCCCAAGACCGCCGACCAGATCCCGGCGCTGCTCGGCATCCACGCCGCCGGCGCCGCGTATCTGCCGATCGGCGCCGATCAGCCCGCCGAGCGGGCCGCCCGGATCCTGGCGACCGGCGCCGTGGCGGCGGTGCTGAGCTGCGGCACCGCGCCCGCAGACCCGAGCGCAGTGCCGGCCATGGCAGTGCCGGCCGGCGCCGTCCCGGTGATGACCGTCGGGCAGGCCATCGCCGCCGGGTTGCCGCGCGCGGCCGCGACCACCCCGGCACCCGTCGACCCCGCCGCGGTGGCCTACCTGCTGTTCACCTCCGGCTCCACCGGCGAACCCAAGGGGGTGGAGGTCAGCCACCACGCGGCGATGAACACCGTCGAGTTCATCAACCGGTACTTCCAGATCGGTCCCGCCGACCGCGCCCTGGCGCTGTCCACCCTGGAGGGCGACATCTCCGTGCTCGACGTCTTCGGCATGCTGCGCGCCGGCGGCTCGATCGTCGTCGTCGACGAGGCGCAGCGCCGCGACCCGGACGCCTGGGCGGCGGCGATCGAGCAGCACGGTGTTACCGTTTTGCACTGGCTGACCGGCTGGCTGGAGATGCTCGTCGCGATCGACTCCGGCCGGCTGTCCACCCTGCGGGTGGTCCCCACCGGCGGCGACTGGGTACGCCCGGAACTGGTCCGCGAACTGCGCCGCCAAGCCCCCGGCGTGCGGGTCGCCGGCCTGGGCGGTGCCACCGAGACCGCCATCCACAACACCGTCTGCGAACCGGGCGAGCTGCCGCTGCAGTGGTCGGCGGTGCCGTTCGGCCGGCCGCTGCCGAACAACGCCTGCCGGGTGGTGGCCGCCGACGGCAGCGATTGCCCGGACTGGGTGCCCGGCGAACTCTGGGTGGGCGGGCGCGGGCTGGCCACCGGCTACCGCGGCCGGCCCGACCTGACCGCGCAGCGGTTCGTCGAGCACGACGGCGGCACCTGGTACCGCACCGGCGACCTGGCCCGCTACCTGCCCAACGGCTCGCTGGAGTTTCTCGGCCGCGCCGACCACCGGGTCAAGATCAGCGGTTACCGGGTGGAACTGGGCGAGGTGGAAGGCGCGCTGCAGCGCATCCGGGGCGTCGACGGCGCGGTGGCCGCGGTGCTGCCGGGCGCCGACGGCCGCCCAGGCGGACAACTGAGCGCGCTGGTCCGGGTGACCGACCCCGACCTGAGCCCGGCGCGGCTGATCCGCGCGGTGACCGGATTCGTGCCGCCGCACATGGTCCCGGACGTGATCGTCACCGTCGACGCGCTGCCCTACACCGTCGGCGGCAAGACCGACCGCACCGCCGCCGAGGCCGCGCTGACCGCCGAACTGCGCCGCCGGGCCGCCGAGCCGGCCGCCGACCGGCGGGCCCCGGGCACCCCGGTGGAACGCGCGCTGGCCGACATCGTCACCGGGCTGCTCGGCGCGAATATCGGCGCCGTGAATATCGGCGCCGACGACGACTTCTTCGCCCTCGGCGGCGACTCGGTGCTGGCCACCGCGCTGATCGCCCGGATCCGGACCTGGCTGGACACCCCGACCGCGCTGGTCGCCGACGTGTTCGCCGCCCGCACCGTCGCCGCGCTGGCCGCCCTGCTCACCGACCGCGACCCCGACGGCGACCGGCTCAGCCAGGTCGCCGAGGTGTACCTGGAGGTCGCCGCGATGGCGCAGCACGAGGTCGCCGCCGCGCTGGACGGAGCGGACCGGTCATGAAGCCCTGGGTCAAACAGTTCCCCGGCACCGGCGCCGTGGTGATCTTCCCGCACGCCGGCGGGGCCGCGGCGGCCTACCGGCCGCTGGCAAAAGCGTTGTCCGACAACGGCACCGGGGCATTCATCGTGCAGTACCCACAGCGCGCCGAGCGGCTCGCGGACCCGGCGCCCGGCAGCGTCGAGGAACTGGCCGCGCAGATGTATGCCGCCGGGGACTGGTCGGCGGTCGGGCCGCTGCGGCTGTTCGGGCACTGCATGGGCGCGGTGGTGGCCTTCGAGTTCGCCCGGCTGGCCGAGCGCGACGGCCTGGACGTGCGGGGCCTGTGGGCCTCGGCCGGCCAGGCGCCGGCCACCGTGCCCGAAACGCTGCCGCTGCCGAGCGCCGACGCCGAGGTGCTCGCCGACCTCGCCGACCTGGGCGGCACCGACCCCCGGCTGCTGGCCGACGAGGACTTCGCCGAACTGCTGATCGCGGCGGTCAAGGCCGACTACCGCGCACTGGCCGGCTACCGCCCGACCCCCGGCGCCCGGATCGGCGCCGACATCCACGCCGTCGGCGGCACCGACGACCACCGGATCCGGCCGCACTGGCTGACCGGCTGGGCCGAGCACACCACCGGGGCGTTCACCCTCTCGCACTTACCCGGCGGGCACTTCTACCTCAACGACCACCTCGGCGCGGTGACCCGAATGGTCGGCGCCGATGCCCGCTAGCCTGACCCCGGGCGCCGACCACGCCGGCGACCCGGTGGTCATCGTGGGCATGGCGCTGGAAGCACCCGGCGGCGTGCAGACCCCCGAGCAGTACTGGACGCTGCTGGCCGAGCAGCGCGAGGCGCTGTGCGCATTCCCCACCGACCGCGGCTGGGACCTGGCCGGGCTGTTCGCCGGTTCCCGTCGAGACGGCTTCACCCCGATTCCCAACCTCGGCGGATTCCTTTCCAGCGCAGCCGAATTCGACGCCGAGTTCTTCGGCATCTCGCCGCGCGAAGCCAGTGCGATGGACCCGCAGCAGCGGGTCGCGCTGCGGCTGGCCTGGCGGGCGGTGGAGAACGCCGGGATCAACCCCGACGACCTGGCCGGCCGGCAGGTCGGCTGCTACATCGGCGCCTCCGCCCTGGAATACGGGCCACCGCTGGCCGAATACTCCGAGCACAGCGGGCATCTGATCACCGGAACCTCGCTCGGGGTGATCTCCGGCCGGATCGCCTACCTGCTCGACCTGGCCGGACCCGCGCTGACCATCGACACCTCCTGCTCCTCGGCGCTGGCGGCCCTGCACACCGCGGTGGCCGCGGTGCGGGCCGGGGACTGCGACCTGGCACTGACCGGTGGGGTCGCCGTCCTCGGATCACCGGGCTACTTCGTTGAATTCGCCAAGCAACACGCGCTGGCCGAAGACGGTCACTGCCGGCCCTACAGCGCGCACGCCGCCGGCACCGTGTGGGCCGAGGGCGCCGCGATGTTCCTGATCACCCGGCGCTCGGACGCCGAACGCGACGGCCTGCCGGTGCTGGCCGAGGTGCTGGCCAGCACGCTGAACTCCGACGGCCGCACCCCGGGGCTGACCGCACCCGATGAGACCGCGCAGCGCCGGCTGGTGCAGCGGGCCCTGCAGCGCGCCGGAATCGGTCCCGCCGACGTCGATCTGGTCGAGGGCCACGGCACCGGCACCCGGCTGGGGGACCGCACCGAACTGCGATCGCTGGCCGCCAGTTACGGGGCCACCGCACCGGGAACCGGGCCGCGGCTCGGCTCGGTCAAGTCCAACATCGGCCACACCCAGGCCGCCGCCGGGGCGCTGGGCCTGGCCAAGGTCCTGGTGGCCGCCCAGCACCGCGCCATCCCGCCGACCCTGCACGTCGATCAGCGCAGCAGCGAAATCGACTGGGACGCACAGGGTATCCGGCTGGCGGAGAAACTGACCGACTGGCCGGCCCGGGACGGCAGGCGGATCGCCGGGGTGTCGGCGTTCGGGATGAGCGGCACCAACACCCACCTGATCGTCGCCATGCCGGAGCGGGGCGGCTGGTGAGCATCCCCACCCTGCCCGACGGCCGGATCCCGGTGCTGCTCAGCGCGCACGCCGAGGACCTGCTGGCCGCCGACGCCGCCGCCATCGCCGGCTACCTCGGCGCGCACCGCGGCGCGGCAACGGTCGCCGAGGTCGCCGCCGCGCTGCTGGGCACCCGGCGGATCCGCCGGCACCGCGCGGTCATCCGGGCCCGCGACCACCGTGAACTGCGCGAGGCGCTGGCCGCGGCCGCCGCGGGCACCGAGCATCCCCGGGTGGCGCGCTCGGCCCGCACGGCCGCACCGCGGGTCGCGTTCGTCTTCCCCGGCCAGGGCGGCCAGCATCCCGGCATGGGCGCCGCCTCCGACGCGCTGCCGGGCTACCGGGCGGCGGTGGACCGCTGCTGCGAGGCGTTCGCCGCCGCCGGGCACCCGACGCCGCGCCGCTACCTGATGGGCACCGATCCGCAGCATTACACCGAGATCGAGGTGCAGGGCGCCCAGTTCAGCCACGCCGTCGCGCTGGCCGAGGCCTGGCGCGCCGGGGGAGTGCGCGCCGACCTGGTCGTCGGCCACAGCCTGGGCGAGATCGCCGCCGCGCACGTCGCGGGCGCGCTCACGCTGGCCGACGCGGTCGGAGTCGTCGCCGCGCGGGCCGGCGTGGTGGACCGGCTGCCCGGGCGGTACGCGGTCGCCGCGCTCGGCATGACCGCCGCCGAGGCGATGGCGCTGATCGCCGAAACACCCGGCTGGCTGGAACTCTCGGTGATCAACGCCGACGGCGCGGTGGCGGTCTCCGGTGACCGGGCGGCGGTCACCGCCGCGGTGGCGACCGCGCGCGGGCGCGGCAGGCTGGGCCGGGAGATCACCGTCAACTTCCCGGTGCACACCAGCGTGCTGGAACCGCTGGGCGACTGGGTCCGGGCCAACCTGCCCGCCGGCGAGTTCGCCGAGGCCGCCGTCGAGGTGATCGGCGCCAGCACCGGCGATGTCGTCGCCGCGGGCACCGCGTTCGGCGACTACTGGTATGCCAACCTGCGCAACACGGTTCGCTTCGACCGGGCGGTGGCCACCGCGATCCGCCGCGGCGCCGAGGTTTTCGTGGAGATCTCCAGCCACCCGGCGCTGCTGCACGCGGTCGCCGCGCAGGCCGGTGACGGCGCGCTGCTGGTCGGCACCGGTCGCCGCGACACCGAGCCGGCCGATGAGTTCTCGGCGAACCTCGCCCGGGTGGCGGTCGCCGACCCGGGCCACCGCTGGTACCCGGCGCCCGGTCCGCGCCGGCTGCCCGGCCTGCCCAACGCCCCGATGCGCGCCGACCGGCTGTGGGCGCAGCGCCGGCCGCTGCCGCCGGTCCCGGCACTGACCATCACCGCCGAACGCTGGCTGCCGGCCCCCGCCGAGCCGGCGCCGGCGCAGGGCCCGCGGCGGATCGCGGTGCTCGAGCTCGGCGTGGGCGCTGCCGTCGCCCAACAGGCCGACGCCCAGCCAGCCGCCGCCCAACCCGCCCTCGCCGAGCGGCTCGCTGCGGCGCTGGGCAGCCACCCGGGCGCCGTCGCCGCCGAACCCACCGACGCCGACACGCTCGTGCTGCTGGCGCCCCGGCACCCCGAGCCCGATCCCGAGCACGCCGTCGGTGTGCTGGAGCACCTGGTGGCGGGCGGACTGCTGGACTACCCGGCGGCGATCGGGCCGGCCTGCCGCAACATCTGGCTGGTCACCGCCGGAGCCGAACAGGTCACCGGCGCCGACCCGCTGCTGCCGCTGCCCGCCGCGCTGGCCGCCATCCACCGCAGCCTCGGCCTGGAACACCCCGAGCTGAACTTCGCCCACCTCGACCTGCCGGAGCAGCCCCCGGCGCCGGCCGCGGTGCTGGGTGCGCTGCTCGGGGCCCCCGGCGAGGTCGCGCTGCGGGTCGACGGCGCCGGCCAAACCCGTTGCTATCGGCGCGAACTCGGGGCATTCGACGGCCCCGCGCTGCACGCGCCGGCGCTGCCGACCGACACCGGCCTGCTGGACGAGGTGGTGATCACCGGCGGCTCGGGCGCCGTCGCCCGCGGCTTCACCGAGCAGCTCGCCGAGCGCGGCGCCCGCCGGATCGTGCTGCTGAGCCGGCGCCCCGCCGACCCGGACTGGTGCGCCGCGCTGACCGCCCGCTACGGCACCGACATCCGCCCGGTGTCCGCTGACCTCACCGACCCCGACGCGCTGCGCGCGGCCGCCGCCGCGCACGCCGGCACGGGCGCCACCCTGGTGGTACACGCCGCCGGCGCCGCGACCTTCGGCCCGGCGGCCGACCTCGACGACACCGCCTTCGCCCACACCCTGGCCGCCAAGACCACCGGGCTGGCCGAGCTGACCCGATGCTGGCCGCTGGCCCGCGACGCCCGGGTGCTGCTGTGCTCGTCGATGTCGGCGGTGTGCGGCGGCCACGGCCACGCCGCCTACGCGGCGGCCAACCGGCTGCTCGACGTGGCCGCCGCCCGGCTGCGCGCCGCGGGCATCGGCTGCGTCTCGGTGCGCTGGGGGCTGTGGCAGACCCCGGCCGGCGGCATCGTCGACGCCGCCGAGACCGCCCGAATCCAGCGCTCCGGGCTGCGGCCGATGGCCCCCGCGGCCGCCGTCGACGCCGGGCTGTGCGACTACCGGGTCGACCCGCTGATCCTGGTCGCCGACCCCGACCGGCTGCGGATCTTCCTCGGCTGCGCCCCCGAGCCGGCCCCCGCGCCGGCCCCCGAACCGGCCGCGGCACCGACCCCCGGCCCGGCCGCGGGCACCGACCCCGCCGCGCTGGTACGCGCCGAGCTGGCGGCGGTCTGCAGCCTGCCGGGCCCCGGCGCGGTGGACCTGGGCGCGGCGCTGTTCGACCTCGGGGTGGACTCGCTGCTGGCCCTGGAACTGCGCAAGCGCCTCACCCGGGGCTGCGGCCACACCGTCCCGCTGGCCCGCCTGCTGGGCGGCATCACCGGCGCCGACCTGGTCGGCGATCTACGCGCCGCGGCGAGCCGCGGCGCCAACGGCACAGAAAGCGACACACCGCGTGACTGAAACCTCCCTGGACCACGACCGGCTCGCCCTGCTGCGCCGCCGGCTCGGCGAACGCGGGCTCACCGCGCCGGCCGCCGCCCCGGCGACCGCGCCGCCGGACCGGCTCAGCGACGGCGCACTGCGGATGTGGTTCACCCAGGCCGCCGACCCCAGCGGCGCCCTGCTGAACATCTGCGTCTCCTACCGGCTGACCGGCACCCTCGACCCGGCCCGGCTGCACCAGGCCGTCGACGCCGTCGCCCACCGCCACCCGGTGCTGCGCACCACCTACCACCCGGACCCCGGCGGTGAACCGCGCCCGCGGATCGAGGCGGACCTGCGCCCCGGCTGGGCGGTCCACGACCTCACCGAACTCTCCGAGCAGGCCCGGCAACTCCGGCTGGAGGTGCTGGCCCAACGCGAATTCGCCACCCCCTTCGATCTGGCCGCCGACGCCCCGCTGCGGCTGACCCTGGTCCGCACCGGCCCGGCCGACCACCTGCTGCTGCTCGTCGCGCACCACATCGCCTGGGACGACGGCAGCTGGCGGGTGTTCTTCGCCGACCTCACCCGGGCCTACTGCGGCGAGGAACTGACCCCCGCCCCGCACCGGGCGGCCGCCCCCGCCGACCCCGACACCACCGCGGCGGACCTGGCCTATTGGCGATCGGTGCTGGCCGACCCGCCCGAACCGCTGGAACTGCCGGGCGCCAACGGCTCGGCCGTCCCGACCGGCTGGCGCTGCGCCCGCACCGCGACCCGGCTGGCACCGGCCACCGCGCAGCGGGTCGCCGCGCTGGCCCGGGAGACCGGCGCCACCCCGTACATGGTGCTGCTGGCCATGTTCGGCGCGCTGATCCACCGGGTCAGCCACGCCGAGGACTTCCTGATCGTCGCGCCGGTGCTCAACCGCGGCGCCGACGCCGACGACGCCATCGGCTATCACGGCAACACCGTCGCGATGCGGCTGCGGCCCACCGCCACGATGACCTTCCGCGACCTGCTCACGCAGACCCGCGACACCGCGGCGGGGGCCTTCGCCCACCAGCGGATCAACCTCGACCGGGTGGTACGCGAGCTCAACCCCGACCGCAGGCACGGCGCCGAACGGCTGACCCGGCTCAGCTTCGGGTTCCGCGAGCTCGACGACGGCGGATTCTGCCCGCCCGGGGTGCGCAGCAGGCGCGCCGAACTGCGCGGGAACCTCACCCAGCTGCCGCTGGGCCTGATGATCGAATTCGACCGCGCCGGCGTGCTGGTCGAGGCCGAACACCTCCTGGAGGTGCTCGAACCCGCGCTGGCCGCACAGCTGCTCGAGCACTTCGCGGTGCTGGTCGACGGGGCGCTGGCCGCCCCGGACACCCCGCTGTCCCGGCTGCCGCTGCTCGACGAGACCGGCGCGGCGTGGCTGCGCCGGCAGTCCCTCGGCGAGCCGTTCCAGACCGAGCCGCAGACCCTCGGCGGGCTGATCGAGGCGCAGGTGCAGCGCACCCCGGACGCGGTGGCGATGGTCTACGAGGGCCGCAGCTACAGCTACCGGGAGGTCAACGCGGCCGCCAACCGGGTCGCGCACCGGTTGATCGGCGCCGGCATCGGGGCCGAGGACCGGGTCGCGGTGCTGCTGGACAAATCCCCCGAACTGATCATCACCGCGCTCGGGGTGGTCAAGGCCGGTGCGGTCTACCTCCCGGTGGACCCCGGCTACCCGGCGGACCGGTTGTCGTTCATCCTGGCCGACTGCGACGCCAAACTCGTCATCACCGAACCGCTGGGCGAGCTGGACGGCGAACGCACCGACAACCCGACCGACACCGACCGGGTCCGCCCGCTGGGCCCGGCGAACACCGCCTACCTGATCTACACCTCCGGCACCACCGGCCAACCCAAGGGCGTGCCGGTACCGCACCGGCCGATCGCCGAATACTTCGTCTGGTTCAAGGGCGAATACCAGGTCGACGCCGCCGACCGGATGCTGCAGGTCGCCTCGCCGAGCTTCGACATCTCCATCGCCGAGGTGTTCGGCATGCTGGCCTGCGGCGCCCGGATCATCGTGCACAAGCCCGGCGGTCTCAACGACATCGGCTACCTGACCGATCTGCTGCGCGACGAGGGCGTCACCGCAATGCATTTCGTGCCGTCACTGCTCGCGCTGTTCCTGTCGCTGCCCGGCGTCAGCCAGTGGCGCAGCCTGCGCCGGGTCCCGATCGGTGGGGAGCCGCTGCCCGGCGAGGTGGCCGACAAGTTCCACGCCACCTTCGACGCGCTGCTGCACAACTTCTACGGCCCCACCGAAACCATCGTCAACGCCAGCCGCTACCGGGTCGAGGGCAAACAGGGCACCCGGATCGTGCCGATCGGCAAGCCGAAGATCAACACCGCCATGTACCTGCTCGACGACGCGCTGCAACCGGTTCCGGTCGGGGTGATCGGCGAAATCTACATCGGCGGAACACATCTGGCCCACGGCTACCACCGCAGGCCCGGGTTGACCGCGGAACGCTTCGTCGCCGACCCGCATGTCGCGGGGGCCCGGATGTACCGGTCCGGTGACCTGGCCCGGCGCAACGCCGACGGCGACATCGAGTTCGTCGGCCGCGCCGACGAGCAGGTCAAGATCCGCGGCTTCCGCATCGAACTCGGCGACGTCGCCGCGGCGATCTCGGTGGACCCCAGCGTCGGCCAGGCCGTGGTGCTGGTGCGCGACCTGCCGCAGCTGGGCCGCAGCCTGGTCGGCTACCTCACCCCGGTCGCCGGAGCGCCGGTGGAGTCGGTGCAGGTCGACCGGATCCGCACCCGGGTGGCCGCCGCGCTGCCGGAGTACATGGTGCCCGCCGGCTACCTGGTGCTCGAGCAGGTGCCGATCACCGCGCACGGCAAGATCGACCGCGCCGCGCTGCCCGACCCGCACATCCCCGCGGCCACCGCCTACCGGGATCCGGCAACCGGCACCGAACACCGGGTCGCCGAACTGTTCGGCGAGCTGCTCGGCCGCGACCGGATCGGCGCCGACGACTCCTTCTTCGATCTTGGCGGCCACTCGCTGCTGGCCACCAAACTCGTTGCCTGCGTGCGCACGTCCTGCGACGTGGAGATCGGGGTGCGGGACGTTTTCGAGTACCCCACGGTGGCCGAACTCGCCGGGCACATCGACGCGCTGGCCGCGGGCACCGCGGGCCCGCCCCGGCCTCCGCTGGTCGCGGTCCCGCGCGGCGGCCCGATGCCGCTGTCCTCGGCGCAGCTGCGGACCTGGTTCAGCTACCGGGTCGACGGCCCCTCCACGCTCAACAACATCCCGTTCGCCGCCCGGCTGACCGGGCCGGTCGACCTCGACGCGCTGCGCCGGGCCGTCGGGGACGTGGTGGACCGGCACGAGATCCTGCGCACCAGCTACCGGGAGATCGACGGCGTGCCCCACCAGGTCGTGCACCCGGCGGCCGGCGCGGCGGTCCGGGTCGCCGACGGCAGCGGCGCGGACTGGGTTGCCGAGCAGCTGGCGGCCGAACGCGCCCACGTCTTCGACCTGGAGAACCAGTGGCCGCTGCGGGCGGCGATCCTGCGGGCCGACGATGAGCACGTGCTGGCCCTGACCCTGCATCACATCGCCGGTGACCACTGGTCGGCCGGCGTGCTGTTCACCGACCTGCTGGTCGCCTACCGCGCCCGCTGCGCCGGGGCGGCGCCGAACTGGGCGCCGCTGCCGGTGCAGTACGCCGACTACGGCCGCTGGCAGGGCGAGCTGTTCGAGGCCGCCGCCGGTGTGCTGGACCCGCAGCGCGACTATTGGATCGCGCAGCTGGCCGATCTGCCGGAGGAGGCCGGGCTCGCCCCGGACTTCCCGCGACCACCGGTGCTCGACACCGCGGGCGATTCGATCACCTTCAACATCGGCGCCGGCGTCCGGGCCAGGCTGGCCGCACTGGCCACCGACCTCGGTGTCACCGAGTTCATGGTGCTGCAGGCCGCGGTCGCGGTGGCGCTGCACAAGGCCGGCGCCGGCCTCGACGTCCCGATCGGCAGCCCGGTCGCCGGGCGCACCGCCCCCGAACTGGACCAGCTGATCGGCTTCTTCATCAACATCCTGGTGCTGCGCAACGACCTGAGCGGCAACCCGACGGTGCGCGAAATCCTGCGCCGCACCAGGGAAATGGCGTTGGACGCCTACCAGCATCAGGACCTGCCGTTCGACCAGGTCGTCGACGCGGTCAGCCCGGTCCGGTCACTGTCGCGCAACCCGCTGTTCGGTGTCGTGGTGCACCTGCGCGACGCGCTGCCGGCGGACCGGGTGATCGATCCCGGCTCGGGGCCCGGGGTGGCCCCGACCAGGTTCACCGCGCTGGAGCCCGACTTCGACGCCGCGCACGCCGACCTGCAGCTGAGCTTCTTCGCCGGCGACGACGGCTACCGCTGCCACGCCATCTACCGCTGCGAGCTGTACCGGCCGGACACCATTGCGCGGTTTGCCGACTGGCTGACCCGGGTGCTCGCGGCGTTCGCCGCGAACCCCGCCGTCCGGCTGTCCGACATCGACGTGCTGACCGACGCCGAACGCGAACAGATCCTGACGTTCGGCGCCGGGGCGGGCGGCGGCTACGTCCTGGACGAACTGCTCAACCCGGTCCCGGTGCGGGTGGCCGGCGAACTCTATTGCGCGGGTGCATTGTTCGCGCAGGCCCGGCTGCCCCGGCCCGCCGACACCGCCGCCCGGCTGGTCGCCAACCCGGTCCCCGGTGCGCCCGGTTCCCGGCTGTACCGCACCGGATGGCGGGCCCGCTGGGACGCCGACGGGCAGTTGGAGATCCTCGGCCCCGCCGGCCCCGCGGCGGCGAGCGCACCGGCTGCACCCCGGCGGGCCGAACCGCCGAGCACCGACACCGAGCGGGCGCTGGCCGGCCTGCTCGCCGAGGTGCTCGACGTCGCCGGCGTCGCACGCCACGACGACTTCTTCGCCCTCGGCGGGGACAGCATCCTGGCCGTCCAGCTGGCCTCGCGGGCCCGCGACGCCGGGCTGGCGCTCACGGCGCGGATGGTCTTCGAGCACCCGGTACTGGTTGAGCTGGCCGCCGCCGTCGACGCGCGGGCCGCGGCGCCCGGGGCAGCCGACCCCGACGGGGACACCCACCACGAACCGATGGCCGCCTCCGGGCTGTCCGAGGACGAGCTGGCCTCGCTCACCGCGTCCTGGGGCGGCACGCCGTGACCGCGGCCATCGAAGACGTCATCGCGCTCAGCCCGCTGCAGCACGGGCTGTATTCGATGACCACCCTGGCCGGCCCGGAGACCGGCGGCCGGCCCGACCCGTACGTCATCGCGATGGCCGCCGAGGTCACCGGCGACCTGGACGTCGCGCTGCTGCGGGACTGCGCGGCGACAATGCTGGCCCGCCACCCCAACCTGCGGGCCAGCTTCTTCCGCGGCGACCTGAGCCGCACCGTGGCGGTGGTGCCGGCCGGCGTCGAGGTCCCGTGGACGCAACACCGGGCGGCCGACGACGCCGAGGCGGCCCGGCTGGAGGCCGCCGAACGCGCCCGGCCGTTCGACCTGGCGCAGGGCCCGGCGATCCGGTTCCTGCTCATCGAGGTGGGCCCGAGCTGGCGGCTGACGGTCCTGGCCCACCACATCATCATCGACGGCTGGTCGCTGCCGCTGTTCGTCGGCGAGCTGATCACGCTGTACCGCAACGGCGGCGACCCGGCGGCGTTGCCGCAGGCCCCGCGGCCCTACCGCGACTACATCGGCTGGCTGGCGGCCCGCGACCAGGACGCCAGCCGGGCGCTGTGGCGCAGGCACCTGGCCGGCATCACCGAGCCGACCCTGCTCACCCCGGCGCTGACCGACACCGAACCGCGGCCCGGGCTGCCCGGCCGCGCCGAGATCCGGCTCGACGCCGCGGCCACCACCGCGCTGTCCGAGGCGGCCCGCGGCCGCCGGGTCACGCTGAACACCGTGATCCAACTCGCCTGGGCCACCGTGCTTTCGGTGTACACCGACCGCAGCGACGTGGTGTTCGGGATGACCGTGTCCGGGCGCCCCGACGTGCTCGGCGGGGTGGAGACCATGGTGGGGCTGTTCGTCAACACTGTCCCGCTGCGGATCCGGCTGGACCCGGCCCGGACGGCGGGGGAGCAGTGCCTGGCACTGCAGCACACCGCCGCCACCCTGCGCGACCACAGCTACCTGGCGCACAACGAGCTGCGCGCACTGGCCGGCGTCGGGGAACTCTTCGACACCCTGCTGGTCTACGAGAACTTCCCGCCCGGCGCCCTGGGCACCGGCGCCGAATTCCACGCCAACGGCGCCACCTTCCGGCCGGCCGCCCTGGAGAGCCTGTCGCACTTCCCGGTCACCATCGCCGCGCACGTCACCGACGGCGAGCTGACCGTGCTGGTGGAAACCCTCGACGGCGCACTGGGTCCGGTCGAGCCGCGGGAGCTGGGCGAGCGGATCATCGGCACCGCCGAGGCACTGCTCGCCGGCTGGGACCGGCCGCTGCGCGAGATCGGCGCGTTGACCCCGGCCGAGACCGCCGCGACGGCGGCCGCCGCCGCGGTGCCCGCCGCGGCGCCGGGCAACGATGGCGGGATCTACTCGCGGTTCGCCGCCGTCGCCGCCGCGCAGCCGGACGCCACCGCGCTGAGCTATGACGGCGGGCAGCTGAGCTACCGGCAGCTGGACCGCGCGGTGCTGGCGCTGGCGGCCACCCTGGCCGATCGCGGCGCGGCGCCCGAGGCGCCGGTGGCGATCAACCTGAGCCGCGGCCCGGACTACGTCATCGCCATGCTGGCCATCCTGGCCGCCGGGGCGATGATCGTGCCGCTGGAACCGTCGATGCCCGCCGACCGGGTCGCCGACATCCTGGCGCAGGCCGGCGCCGAGCTGGTCATCGACGAGCACGGGCCGGCGCCGCGGCCGGCCGCCGAGTACCGGCCTGCCGCGGTGCACCCGGAGCACGCCGCCTACGCCGTCTTCACCTCCGGCACCACCGGAAAACCCAAGGGCGTCATCGGCACCCACCGGGCGGTACTCGGCTACGCGCGCGACCACGCCGAGCGGGTGCTGCGCCCGGCCGCGGCGCGGGCCGGCCGGCCGCTGCGGATCGCGCACGCCTGGTCGTTCACCTTCGACGCGGCCTGGCAGCCGCTGGCCGGCCTGCTCGACGGGCACAGCGTGCACATCGTCGGCGACGACGCGCAGCGCGACGCGGAGCGGCTCGTCGCGCTGATCGACCGGCACCGGATCGACCTGATCGACACCACCCCGTCGATGTTCGCCCAGCTGCACAACGTCGGGCTGCTCGACGAGGTCGGGCTGCGGGTGCTGGCGCTGGGCGGCGAGGCGGTCGGCATGGCCGGCTGGGCGGCGATCGGCGAGGTTTGCCGGCGCACCGGGATGGCGGCCTTCAACTGCTACGGGCCCACCGAAACCACCGTCGAGGCGGTCGTCGCCGACATCGCCGCGCACCCCGCGCCCACCATCGGCCGGCCCACCGCGGGCACCGGCATGCAGATCCTGGACTCCTGGCTGCGCCCGGTGCCCGACGGGGCGGCCGGCGAACTGTATCTGTCCGGTCAGCAGCTGACCCGCGGCTACCTGGGCCGGCCCGCCGAGACCGCCACCCGCTATGTCGCCGACCCGGCCAACCCGGGCGCCCGGATGTACCGCACCGGGGATGTGGTGCGCCGCTGCGCCGACGGCACCCTGCACTACCTGGGCCGGCGCGACGAGCAGGTCAAGATTCGCGGCTACCGCGTCGAACCGGGCGAGGTGGCCGCGGCCCTGCTGACCCATCCGGTGGTGCGGACCGCGCACGTGGCGGTGCGGAGCTACCGCAGCGGGCCCCGGCTGATCGGCTACGTGGGCACCGGCGGCGCCGAACTGCCGGTCGCCGAGCTGCGCGGCCTGCTCACCGCCCGGCTGCCGCGCTACCTGATTCCGCACCGCATCGTGGTGCTCGACGAACTGCCGCTGACCGGCAACGGCAAGGTCGACGACCGGGCGCTGGCGGGCTCCGACGGCCCCGACGACGCGCCCGCCGCGGTCCCGGAGACCCCGACCGAGACGGTGCTGGCCGGGGTGGTCGCCGAGCTGCTGGAGGTCAGCGCCGTCGATGTGGCCGCCGACCTGCTGGCGCTGGGGCTGGACAGCATCGTCGCGCTGTCGGTGGTGCAGGCCGCCCGCCGCCGCGGGGTGCCGCTGCGGGCCCGGCTGATGCTGGAGTGCTCCTCGATCCGCGAGCTCGCGGCCGCGATCGACGCCGAGGCCGACCGGGCCGAGCCGCCCACCGGGCCCGACACCGCGGCCGGGACCGGCCCGATCCCGGTGCTGCCGAGCCTGCACTGGCTCTACCGGCACGGCGACCCGCGCCGGCTCGCGCAGACCGAGGCCATCCGGCTGCCGGCCGGGGTCACCGGTGCGCGGCTGACCGCGATGCTCGCCGCCGTGGTCGACGGGCACGAGGTGCTGCGCTGCCGGCTCGACCGCGACGCGATGACCCTGGTCCCCGACGCCGCGGGCCCGACGCTGACCGAGACGCTGGTCAGCGGGGATCTACGCACCGCGGTGCTGGCCCAGACCGACGCGGCCGTGCAGGCGCTGGATCCCGAGCGGGGCCGGCTGCTGCACGCGGCTTGGCTGCACGCCCCCGACGATCCCGGCGTGCTGGTGCTGACCGGCCACGTGCTGGCGCTGGACCCGGCGTCCTGGCGGATCCTGATCGGCGAACTCGACGCGCACTGGCACACCCTGGCCGGCGGACACCCGATCGCCGCGGTGCCCGAGCAGACCGGCTACCGGCGCTGGTCGGCGCTGCTGCACGAGCGTGCCCGCACCCTGGACAGCGCCGAGTTCTGGGCGGCCCAGCTGGACGGGCCGGACCCGGCGCTGGGCCGGCGTCGGCTGCGCCCGGACCACGACCGGGCCGCCGACCTGCGGATCGCGCTGTCGATCAGCGGCACCGAGCTGACCGCCGGGTTGCTGGCGCACCGGCGGGCGGTGCCCGACCTGCTGGCGGCCGCCGCAGCGCGGATGGTGACGGCCTGGCGGGTGCGCCGCGGCGAGCCGACACCGACGCCGCTGCTGGCCCTGGAGACCCACGGCCGCGCGGACGCCGTCGTCGACCCCGGCGGCCGGACCGACACCGCGGAGACTCTCGGGCTGCTCAGCGCCATCCATCCGCTGCGGGTGTCCCCGCAGACCGGACCACCGGAAATTCCCGGGGATGGCATCGATTTCGGACTGCTGCGCTACCTGCGCGCCGACACCGGCCGGCGGCTCGGTGAATACCGGGAGCCGCAGCTGATGCTGAACTACCTGGGCCGCACCGAGATCGGCTCCGGCGGTGCCGCCACCCAGGATCGCAGCCTGCTCAACGGCGCCTCGCTGCTGCCCGAGAGCAACCTCGCGGTGTACCACGAACTGACCGTCATCGCCGCGATCATGCTGGACCCGGCCGGCACCGAGGCGCCCGTGCTGGCAACCCAATGGCGTTGGCTGCCAGATATTTTCGACGATCGTGACATCGACGTCCTGCAATCGCTGTGGCAGGAAGCGCTCGGAGAGGTGGTCTCATGACGGCAACCCTGGCCATCATCGGCGCCGGGCCGAAGGCCGTGGCGGTGGCGGCCAAGGCCGCCGTGCTGCGCGGCATGGGGGTGCCGGCGCCGGAGGTGCTGACCGTCGAACGCAGCGCGGTGGCCGCCAACTGGCAGCCCGGCGGCGGCTGGACCGACGGCAACCACCGGCTCGGCACCGGCCCGGAAAAGGACGTCGGGTTCCCGTACCGTTCGGCGCTGGTGCCGCGGCGCAACGCCGAGCTCGACGAGCAGATGATGCGCTACAGCTGGCAGTCCTACCTGGTCGGCACCGGCCAGTTCGCCGACTGGATCGACCGCGGCAGGCCCGCCCCGCCGCACCGCACCTGGGCCCGCTACCTGGGCTGGGTCGCCGACCAGGTCGGGATGCGGGTGCTGCGCGGCGAGGTCACCGGCATCGGCATCGACGGCGACGGCTGGGCGCTGAGCACCGACTCCGAGGACGGCCCGGGCACCGTGCTGGCCGACGCGATCATGGCGACCGGCCCGGGCCAGGCCGAGCGGTCCATCCTGCCGGGCAATCCGCGGGTGCTCTCGATCGCCCAGTTCTGGCACCGGGCGGCCGCCCACGAGCGGATCGGCGCCGAGCGGGTGGCGGTGATCGGCGGTGGGGAGACCGCCGCGGCGATCCTCAACGAGCTTTTCGCACACCGGGTTTCGACGATCACCGTGATCGCGCCCCAGGTCACCCTGTTCACCCGGGGCGAGGGATTCTTTGAGAACACGCTGTTCTCCGACCCCACCCACTGGGCCGGGCTGACCCTGGCCGAACGTCGGGACGCCATCGCGCGCACCGACCGCGGGGTGTTCTCCGCCCGGGTGCAGGACGCGCTGCTGGCCGACGACCGGATCCGGCACCTGCGCGGCCGGGTGGCCCACGCGGTGGCCCGCGACGACCAGATCCGGCTGACGCTGCACAGCGACCGGGCCGGCGAATCGTTGGAGACCGTGCACGGATTCGACCTGGTGATCGACGGATCGGGTGCCGACACGCTGTGGTTCACCGAGCTGTTCACCCAGGACGCGCTGGACCTGATCGAGCTCAGCCTGGGCGGCCCGATGACCGGCGAGCGCCTGCAGGAATCCATCGGATACGACCTGTCGGTCGGGCAGCTGAGCCCGAAACTGTTCCTGCCCAACCTGTCCGGGCTCAATCAGGGGCCGGGCTTTCCCAACCTGAGCTGCCTGGGTCTGCTGTCCGACCGGGTGCTCGGCGCCGAGCTGACCCGGCCCGATCCGCTACCAAGGAGAACCAATGAGTACCAACCCATTCGATGACGAGGACGGTCTGTTCCACGTGCTGGTCAACGACGAGGAACAGCACAGCCTGTGGCCGTCGTTCGCCGACCTGCCGGCCGGCTGGACGGTGGCCTTCGGCGCGGCACCGCGCGCCGACTGCCTGGCCTACGTCGAACAGAATTGGACCGACATCCGGCCGCTCAGCCTGCGCCAGTCGCTGACCGGCTGAGCGGGCGCGGGGTGCCGTCGCGGGTGATCCCGGTTCGGGGTGCAAGGATCGGTGGCCATGACCGTCGATGACACCGTCCGCCACCTGGCCGCGCCCGCCGAACCTACCGGACCGGCCGGCACGCTGCTGCGCCGGGCGGGAGTGTTCAGCTGGTCGGCGCTGGGGATCGTCGGGCTGGTCGTCGTGCTGGCGATGGCGCTCGGCGCCGCCGGCGGCATCCTGGTTCCGCTGGTGGTGGCGGTGCTGGCGACCATCGTGCTGGAGCCGTTGACCGCGGCGTTCAAGCGGCTGGGCCTGCCCGCCGTCGCGGCGGTGGCGGCGACGCTGACCGTCGCGGTCGGGGTGGCCGTCGGCACCATCGCGATCGTGGTGTCCGGCTTCGTCGCGCAGTGGCCGGAGATCCACCGGCAGTTGCTCGGCGGCTGGTCGGCGCTGCTGGACTGGATCCGCAGCCTGGACCTGGACGCGCACTGGCTCGAGCAGGCCCGGGCCCGGCTGGAGGAACACCTTGCCGAGCTGGGCCAGGGCGCCGTCGGGATGGTGACCAGCACCTTCTACGGCGCGGTGTCGCTGGTCATCGGCGTGTTCTTCGCGCTGTTCTTCCTGTTCTTCACGCTGCGCGACGCGGACCGCTTCCCGTCCTGGTTGGCGCGGGTCGGCGGGTTCGACCCGGTCGAGGTCGGTGAGGTGGTCGCGCTGTCGAGGCAGTCGGTGCGCGGCTACTTCAAGGGCACGGCGATCACCGCGCTGGTCACCGCCCCGATCTTCATGATCCCGTTGCTGCTGCTGCGCGTCCCGCTGGCGGTGCCGATCTTCGTGCTGTATTTCTTCCTGTCCTATGTCCCGTTCGTCGGGGCGTGGATCACCGGGGCGTTCGCGGTGCTGATCGCGCTCGGTTCCGGCGGTCCACCCGCAGCGCTCATCATCGGGGTGACGTTCCTGCTGTCCAACGGCGCCATCCAGAGCGCGGTCAACTCCTGGGCGCTGGGCTCCTCGCTGTCGCTGCACCCCATCGCGGTGTTGCTGGCCACCATGATCGGCGGCACCTTCGCGGGCCTGCTCGGCATGGTGATGGGCGCACCGGTGCTGGCGGCCACCGTCAAATCGGTGACGGCGCTGCGGCGGCTGCGCGTCGCCCCCGAACCCGGGCTAGCGCCGGGGTAGCGCCGGCGAGTCGGGCGGGCCGGCGGGTGCCGCGGCGGAATCCATGTCGAACACCCGGGCGTGCAGCACGGTGCGGTTTCGCAGCGCCGCCCGCACCGCGCGGTGCAACCCGTCCTCCAGGTAGACGTTGCCCTTCCACTTCACCGCGTGCGGGAACAGGTCGCCGTAGAAGGTGGAGTCCTCCGACAGCAGCCGGTCCAGCGCCAGCACGGTCGTGGTGGTCACCAACTCGTCCAGCCGAATCTGGCGGGGTGGAATCCGGGCCCAGTCGCGGTGGTCGAGGCCGTGCGGGGGATACGGTTTGCCTTCCCGCACACCCTTGAAGATCATCGCGGGACCGCGCGGCCGGGGTGCTGGGACATGGCGCTCAGGTTAGCCCGTGTCGGTCGCCGGATCCCGCCGCGGCCGTAAACTGGTCAACTGGGCGGCGGGGGAGCGAAGGAGGATCCGGTGGGCGGTACCGACGATCGTCGTTTCGAGGTGCTGCGGGCCATCGTCGCCGACTTCGTTTCCACCCGCGAGCCGATCGGCTCCAAGACCCTCGTCGACCGGCACAACCTCGGGGTGTCCAGCGCCACTGTCCGCAACGACATGGCGGTGCTGGAGGCCGAGGGATACATCACCCAGCCGCACACCAGCTCCGGGCGCATCCCCACCGAGAAGGGCTATCGCGAGTTCGTCGACCGGCTCGAGGTGGTCAAGCCGATGTCGAATCCGGAGCGCCGGGCGATCCTGGAGTTCCTGGATTTCGGGGTGGACCTCGACGACGTGCTGCGCCGAGCGGTGCGACTGCTGGCGCAGCTGACCCGTCAGGTCGCGGTGGTGCAGTACCCGATCCTGTCGGCCTCGACGGTCCGGCACCTGGAGGTGGTCGCGCTGACCCCGGCCCGGCTGCTGCTGGTGCTCATCACCGACTCCGGCCGGGTCGACCAGCGGATCGTCGAACTCGGCAACCCGCTCGACGACCACCAGCTGACCCAGCTGCGCGACCTGCTCGGCAAGGCGCTGGAGGGCAAGCGGCTGTCCGCGGCGTCGATCGCCGTCGCCGACCTGGCCGGCCAGCTGGCCGATGCGGCCGGGGCGCCGCTGGCCGACGCGGTCGGCCGGGCGGCCACCGTGCTGGTGGAAACCCTCGTCGAGCACCGCGAGGAGCGGCTGCTGACCGGCGGAACCGCCAACCTGACCCACAACACCGCCGACTTCGGCGGGTCGCTGCGCTCGGTGCTGGAGGCCCTGGAAGAACAGGTGGTGGTGCTCAAGCTGCTGGCCGCCTCCCAGGACGCCGGCAAGGTCACGGTGCGGATCGGCCACGAGACCGAAGTGGTGTCCGGGGCCGAACAGATGGCCGGCACGTCGGTGGTGACCACGACATACGGCACAATGGACACCGTCTACGGCGGCATGGGTGTGCTTGGGCCGACTCGGATGGACTATCCGGGCACCATGGCCAGCGTCGCCGCCGTTGCGTTGTACATCGGTGAGGTTCTGGGCACTCGTTGAGTGCCGGGCCCGGTATTGCGAGGGCGTGGAGAAAAGCGTGGCACGGGATTACTACGGTCTGCTCGGGGTGACCAAGGACGCCAGCGATGCGGAGCTCAAGCGCGCCTACCGCAAGCTGGCCCGCGAACTGCATCCCGACATCAACCCCGACGAGCAGGCCCAGGCCATGTTCAAGGAGATCTCGGTCGCCTACGAGGTGCTCACCGACCCGGAGAAGCGCCGCATCGTCGACCTCGGCGGCGACCCGATGGAGAGCGCGGGCGCCGGTGGTGGCGGCGGCGGCTTCGCCGGCTTCGGCGGGCTCGGGGACGTGTTCGAGGCGTTCTTCGGCGGCGGCACCGGTTCGCGCGGGCCGATCGGCCGGGTCCGGCCCGGCTCGGATTCGCTGCTGCGGGTGCGGCTCGATCTCACCGAATGCGCGACCGGGGTGACCAAGCAGGTGACCGTCGACACCGCCATCCTGTGCGACCGCTGCCAGGGCCGCGGCACCCACGGCGATTCCCGGCCCAGCAGCTGCGACACCTGCGGTGGCCGCGGCGAGGTGCAGAGCGTGCAGCGTTCGCTGCTCGGCCAGGTGATGACGTCGCGGCCGTGCCCGACCTGCCGCGGGGTCGGCGAGGTGATCCTGGACCCCTGCCACAGCTGTGGCGGCGACGGCCGGGTGCGGGCCCGCCGGGAGATCAGCGTCAAGGTGCCCGCCGGCGTCGGCGAGGGCATGCGGATCCGGCTGGCCGCCCAGGGCGAGGTCGGTCCCGGCGGCGGCCCGGCCGGTGACCTGTACGTCGAGGTCCACGAGAAGCCGCACGACATCTTCGTCCGCGACGGTGACGACCTGCACTGCACGATCGACGTCCCGATGGTTGACGCCGCGCTCGGCGCCACCGTCACCGTCGACGCCATCCTGGACGGCCCGACCGAGTTCACCGTCGCCGCGGGCACCCAGCCCGGCTCGGTGCTGACGCTGCGCGGGCACGGCATGCCGCACCTGCGTTCCGGGGTGCGCGGGGACCTGCACGCGCACGTCAACGTGCTGGTGCCCACCCGGCTGGATCCGCGCGACGTCGAGCTGCTGACCGAGCTCAAGCACAACCGCGGCGAGGACACCGCGGTCACCTCGACCCAGACCGAGGCGTCGGGGCACAACGGCGGCGGCATCTTCAGCCGGCTGCGCGAGACCTTCAGCGGCCGCTGAGGCCGTGTCCAAACCGGTCTTCTACGTTCCGGCGCTGCCCGGGGCGGGCGGCTCGGTGCTGCTCGACGGCGATGAGGGCTTCCACGCCGCCTCGGTGCGGCGCATTCGGGTGGGCGAGGCGATCGTGCTCGGCGACGGGGCAGGCGCCGTCGCCGACTGCGTGGTCACCGAGGTCAACAAGAAGGACCTGACCGCGCTGGTTGAGCACCCCCGGTTCGTCCCGGCCCCGCAGCCACCGGTCACCGTGGTGCAGGCGCTGCCGAAATCGGAGCGCTCCGAGCTGGCCGTCGAGCTGGCCACCGAGGCCGGCGCCGACGCGTTCGTGGCCTGGCAGGCCGCCCGCTGCGTGGCCCGCTGGGACGGACCACGCGCCGACAAGGGGCTGCGGCGCTGGTCGGCGGTGGCCCGCGCGGCCGCCCGGCAGTCCCGCCGGGCCTGGGTCCCGCCGGTCGAGGGGGTGCTCGGCACGACCGAGCTGGCCGCCCGGATCGCTTCGTCCGATGCGTTGGCGCTGGTGCTGCACGAGGAGTCCGCGGTTCCGCTGGCCGACCTCGATCCCGGCGCGGCGAGCGCGATCACCCTGATTGTCGGCCCGGAGGGCGGCATCGGCGCCGACGAGCTGGCCACCCTGACCGCCGCCGGTGCCCGCCCGGTCCGGCTGGGACCGACGGTGCTGCGCACCTCGACTGCCGCGGCGGTCGCACTCGGTGCGCTGGGGGTGCTGACCGGCCGCTGGGATCTCCGCGGGCAAGGCCGGTAGCGCCGCGGCGGCCGATGCTCGGCTCGAGCCTGCACAAATGGGGTGAAATCAGGGGGTCCAGCTGGATTATCCACTTCGCTGCGCTCCCAGCGGACATCTGTGCAGACCCTCGGCCGCGACGGCTCGATCGCCGGCCGGCGCACGGTCCACCGGGATGCGCGTGGGGTCCCGGCGGTAGACTTGACTGACCGGAAAACCCCGAAAGACAGGCAAAAGTCGCCACCGTGACGCCCCGCGAACCGAATAGCAGCACCGTGCGCACCACCATCGACGTGCCCGCCGATCTCGTGGTCGCGCTGCTCGGCTCCGCCGACGAGAACCTGCGGGTACTTGACCAGCAGCTGGCCGCCGACCTGCACGTGCGGGGCAACACCTTCACCGTGACCGGCCCCGCCGCCGATGTTGCGCTGGCCGACCGGGTGCTCACCGAGTTGATCGCGCTGGTCGCCGGCGGACATCCGCTCACCCCGGACGCGGTACGCCGCAGCGTGGGCATGGTCACCGACGCCGGGGACGCCTCCCCGGCCGAGGTGCTGAGCCTGGACGTGCTGAGCCGGCGCGGCAAGACCATCCGGCCCAAGACCCTGAACCAGAAGCACTATGTCGACGCCATCGACGCCAACACCATCGTGTTCGGCATCGGCCCGGCCGGCACCGGCAAGACCTACCTGGCGATGGCCAAGGCCGTGCACGCGCTGCGGTCCAAGCAGGTCAACCGGATCATCCTGACCCGCCCGGCGGTGGAGGCCGGCGAGCGGCTCGGGTTCCTGCCCGGCACCCTGAGCGAGAAGATCGACCCCTACCTGCGCCCGCTGTATGACGCGCTGCACGACATGATGGACGCCGAGGCCATCCCGAAGCTGATGAGCGCCGGGGTGATCGAGGTGGCGCCGCTGGCCTACATGCGGGGTAGAACCCTCAACGATGCGTTCATCATCCTCGACGAGGCGCAGAACACCACCGCCGAGCAGATGAAGATGTTCCTCACCCGGCTGGGCTTCGGCTCCAAGATCGTTGTCACCGGCGACGTCACCCAGGTCGACCTGCCGGGCGGGGCGCGCTCGGGGCTGCGCGCCGCGGTGGATATCCTCGACGGCATCGACGACATCCATTTCGCCGAGCTGACCAGCGCCGACGTGGTGCGCCACAGCCTGGTGTCCGACATCGTGGACGCCTACGCGCGCGCCGAGGGCCCGGCCAACCGCACGCAGCGTCGGCACGCGCCGCGCAACCGCCGGGAGGCCAGGCCGTGACCATCGAGGTGTCCAACGAATCCGGCATCGAGGTGGCCGAGGACGAGCTGATCGGTGTGGCCCGCTTCGTGCTGGCCCGGATGGACGTCAACCCCGGCGCCGAGCTGTCGATGATCCTGCTGGACATCGAGGCGATGGCGGACCTGCACGTGCGCTGGATGGACCTGCCGGGCCCGACCGACGTGATGAGCTTCCCGATGGACGAGCTGGAGCCCGGCGGCCGTCCCGACGCGCCCGATCCGGGCCCGTCGATGCTCGGCGACATCGTGCTGTGTCCGCAGTTCGCCGCCGACCAGGCCGCCGCGGCCGGGCACCCGCTGGCCCACGAGCTGGCCCTGCTCACCGTGCACGGTGTGCTGCACCTGCTCGGCTACGACCACGCCGAGCCGGAGGAAGAGAAGGAGATGTTCGCGCTGCAGCGCGAACTGCTGGAGGACTGGTACATCGAGCAGGCCGCGCGGCACCGCCGCGACCGGCAGGTCGAGCGCGACCGCCGGCTGCTGGACCGCTCCAGCGACTTCCACCGCCGGCCCGAAGGCCTGTGAGCGGGCGGTGAACGGGCCTGCGCCGCTGCTCGGCGCGATCGTACTGGTCATATTGGGCGGGCTGTTCTCGGCCATCGACGCCGCCATCAACACGGTGTCGATGGCGCGGATCGCCGAGATGGTCCGCGAGGAGCGCCCCGGGGCGGTGCGGCTGGCCGCGGTGATCGCCGAGCGGCCCCGGCATACCAGCCTGGTGGTGTTGCTGCGGATCGTCTGCGAGATCACCGCCACCGTGTTGCTGGTGGGCTATTTGGCCCAGCACCTGCCACTGGGCCCGGCGCTGATCCTGGCGGCGGTGGTCATGTCGGTCAGCAGCTTCGTACTGATTGGGGTCGGCCCGCGGACCGTCGGACGGCAGAACGCCTACACCATCGCGTTGGGTTCAGCCGTTGGGCTGCAGGCGATCTCGGTGCTGCTGATGCCGATCAGCCGGCTGCTGATCCTGCTCGGCAACGCGCTGACCCCGGGCCGGGGCTTTCGCAATGGGCCGTTCGCCTCGGAGATCGAACTGCGCGAGGTCGTCGACCTGGCCCAGCAGCGCGGTGTGGTCGCCGACGACGAGCGCCGGATGATCCAGTCGGTGTTCGAGTTGGGCGACACGGTGGCCCGCGAGGTGATGGTGCCGCGCACCGAGATGGTGTGGATCGAGCGGGACAAGCACGCCGGGCAGGCCACCACGCTGGCGGTGCGCAGCGGGCATTCCCGCATCCCGGTGATCGGGGAGAACGTCGATGACGTGCTCGGCGTGGTGTACCTCAAGGACCTGGTGGAGCGCACCTACACCTCCACCACCGGCGGCCGCGACACCGCCGTCGCCGAGGTGATGCGCCCGGCGGTGTTCATGCCCGACACCAAACCGCTGGACGATCTGCTGCACGAGATGCAGCGCACCCGCAACCACATGGCGCTGCTGGTCGACGAGTACGGCGCGATCGCCGGGCTGGTCACCATCGAGGACGTCCTGGAGGAGATCGTCGGGGAGATCGCCGACGAGTACGACGACGGCGAGACCGCCCCGGTGCAGCGGCTGGGCACCGACCGCTACCGGGTGTCGGCGCGGCTGCCGGTCGAGGACCTCGGGGAACTGTTCGACGTGGAGTTCGACGAGGACCTGGTCGAGGAGGTCGACTCGGTCGGCGGGCTGCTGGCCGTCGACCTGGGCCGGGTGCCGCTGCCCGGCGCCGAGGTGATCACCCACGGGCTGCGGCTGCGCGCCGAAGGGGGCTGGGATCAGCGGGGTCGGGTGCGGGTGCGCACGGTGCTGGTCCACCGGGTGCCCGCAGCCGCCATCCCCGATGAGAATGAGGAGTCCCGATGAGTGAATTCCGTTCCGGTTTCGTGTGTCTGGTCGGCCGGCCGAACACCGGGAAGTCGACGCTGACCAACGCGCTGGTCGGGGCCAAGGTTGCGATCACCTCCAACCGGCCGCAGACCACCCGGCACACCATCCGCGGCATCGTGCACCGCGACGACTTCCAGATCATCCTGGTCGACACCCCCGGGCTGCATCGCCCGCGCACCCTGCTGGGCAAGCGGCTCAACGACCTGGTCCGCGACACCTACTCCGAGGTCGACGTGATCGGGCTGTGCATCCCGGCCGATGAGCCGATCGGGCCGGGGGACCGGTGGATCTATCAGCAGATCCGCGACGTCGCCCCGCGCACCGCGCTGGTGGTGCTGGTCACCAAGATCGACAAGGTGTCCCGGGACCGGGTGGCCGCCCAATTGACTTCGGTGGCCGCGGAATTCGGTGAGCACGCCAAGGAGATCGTGCCGGTCTCGGCGACCACCGGGGAACAGGTCGATGTCGTCATCGGCGTGCTGGCCGGCATGCTGCCACCGGGTCCGGCGTTCTACCCCGACGGTGAACTCACCGACGAGCCCGAGGAAACCCTGATGGCCGAGTTCATCCGGGAGGCCGCCCTGGAGGGCGTGCGCGACGAGTTGCCGCACTCGCTGGCAGTGGTGATCGAGGAGGTCCAGCAGCGGGCCGGCCGGCCCGAGGACCAGCCGCTGGTCGACGTGGACGCGGTGATCTACGTCGAGCGGGACAGCCAGAAGGGGATCGTGATCGGCAAGGGCGGAGCCAGGCTGCGGGAGGTCGGCACCGCCGCGCGCACCCAGATCGAGAAGCTGCTGGGCACCAAGGTGTACCTGAACCTGCGGGTCAAGGTCGCCAAGAACTGGCAGCGCGATCCCAAACAGCTTGGCCGACTGGGGTTTTGATCCCGGGCCCGGTCAGCGGGTCTGCCACCACGGTTCGGGCTGCCGGTTCGCCCAACCGCCGATCGCCTCCAGCGACGCCGCCAGGGACACCAGCAGCGGCTCGCTGTTGGCCGGGCCCATCAGCTGCACGCCGATCGGCAGCCCGGCGGCGGTGAACCCGGCCGGGATGTTGATCGACGGCCAGCCCAGCGCATTCCACGGCCAGCACACCGGGCAGGCGGCGATGATGGCCCGGTCGGTGGCCGACGGGCTCAGGTTGTCGAAGGCGTCCACCCGCGGCGGCGGCAGCGCGGTGGTGGGCGCCAGCACCACGTCGACCAGATCGAAGATCCGGCCGATCCGGCGCCGCTGCGCCGGCTCCTGGCGACGGGCCCGATCCAGCACCCGCTGCGAGAGTGCCTGTCCGATACGGAAATTCGACTGCGTGCGGCGGTCCCACCGAATGCCGGCGCCGAGCCGATCCCGCCACGGCAGCAGTCCGGCGGTGGAGCGGGCCAGGAAACTCCAGGACAGTCGCAACCCGTAGTCCGGGTTGCCCAGCACGGTCTGGTGGCCGAGTTCCCCGAGCTGATCGGCGACGGCGTGCAGAGCCCGGGCGATCTCGTCGTCCAGCCGCGCCGGGAACCCGGTGAACGGGAACCGGGTGGACACCGCCACGCGCAGCGGGCCCGGCGCCTGCGACACCCCGTCGTAGGCCGAGACCGGTTCGGGGCGGTGGATGTCGCCGTCGGCGGACCCGGAGATCGCGTCCAGGACCAGCGCGGCGTCGGCGACGGTGCGGGCCAGCACCCCGTTGACGGTGATGCCGTTGAACGGGTCCGCCAGCGGCCAGGTGGAGATCCGGCCGCGCTGCGGCTTGATGCCGACCAGGTTGGTCCAGGACGCCGGGATCCGGACGCTGCCCGCCCCGTCGGAGCCGATCGCCGCGGCGACCAGGCCGGCCGCGACGGCGGCCGCCGCCCCGCCGGAGGACCCGCCGGGGGTGTGCTCGGCATTCCACGGGTTGCGGGTGTGCCCGAAGCCGGGTCCGCTGGTGAACGGCCATTGGCCGAGCTCGCAGCTGTTGGTCTTGCCGACGACCACCGCGCCCGCCGCGCGCAGCCGGCGGATGACCTCGGCGTCGGCGGCGGCCGGGGGCACCCAGCCGTCGGTGCCGAACGCGGTCGGCACCCCGGCCACGTCGACGTCGTCCTTGACCGCGATCGGGATCCCGAGCAGGGCCCCGCTGTCGCCGCGGGCGCGGCGCGCGTCGGCGTCGGCGGCCGCGGCCAGCGCGGGCTCGGCGAGCACCACCTTGAACGCGTTGAGCTGGGGCTGGCTGGCCTCGATGGCCGCCAGCGCGCGGCGGGTCAGCTCCACCGAGGTCAGCCGACCGCCCGCCAGCTGATACAGCTGCTGGTGCACGGTGGGGAAACTGGTCGCTGCCATGATGCCTGCGAGCCTAGCCAGCCGGCGGGGTCCGGTCGGCAATCGTGACCGAGGCCACCGGCGCGCATCCCGGCGATTGTCCGATCCCGGTGCGAGACTGTCTGCCCATGCGGCTGTATCGGGATCGGGCGGTGGTGCTGCGCCAGCACAAGCTCGGCGAGGCTGACCGCATCGTCACCCTGCTGACCCGCGAACACGGCCTGGTCCGGGCCGTCGCCAAGGGGGTACGGCGCACCCGCAGCAAGTTCGGGGCCCGGCTGGAGCCGTTCGCCCACATCGACGTGCAGCTGCATCCCGGGCGCAACCTGGACATCGTCACCCAGGTGCAGGCCATCGACGCGTTCGCCACCGACATCGTCAGCGATTACGGCCGCTACACCTGCGCCTGCGCGATCCTGGAGACCGCCGAGCGGCTCGCCGGTGAGGAACGCGCGCCGGCGCCGGCGCTGCACCGGCTGACCGTCGGGGCGCTGCGCGCCATCGCCGACGGGTCGCGGCCCAAGGAACTGGTGCTCGACGCCTACCTGCTGCGGGCGATGTCGATCGCCGGGTGGGCGCCGGCGCTCAACGAATGCGCGCGCTGCGCCACCCCGGGCCCGCACCGGGCGTTCCACATCGCCGCGGGCGGCAGCGTGTGCGTGCACTGCCGGCCGTCGGGATCCTCGACCCCGCCGCTGCAGGTGCTGGAGCTGATGGCGGCGCTGCACGACGGGGACTGGGCGGCCACCGAGCCGGTCACCGCCGCGCACCGCAGCCAGGCCAGCGGCCTGGTGGCCGCGCATCTGCAGTGGCATCTGGAACGCAAGCTGCGCACCCTGCCGCTGGTGGAGCGCACCCGGGGAGAACGCGCCGACCGGGGCGATCTGCGCGATGGCGGATCCGTCCGGCAGGATATGGCGCATGGCATTGAAACGGGACCGGGAACCCACGCGGTTTCCGCAGCTGCCGCCGGCGCCTGAGGACTACCCGGTATTCCCGGATGTCTCGACCTGGCCGGTGCTGTTCCCGGAGTTGCCCACGGTGCCCGGCGGCGGTCCGCTGCGCCCGCCGCAGCACCCGTCGAAGGCCTCGGCGCCGCTGATTCCGGCCGGTCAGCTGCCCAATCACGTCGCCGTGGTGATGGACGGCAACGGCCGCTGGGCCCAGCAGCGCGGTCTGACCCGCACCGAGGGGCACAAGATGGGCGAGGCGGTGCTCATCGACATCACCTGCGGGGCCATCGAGCTGGGCATCAAGCACCTCTCGGTGTACGCGTTCTCCACCGAGAACTGGCGGCGCAGTGCCGAGGAGGTGCGCTTCCTGATGGGCTTCAACCGTGAGGTGGTGCGCCGCCGCCGGGTCGCCCTGGACATCATGGGCGTCAAGATGCGCTGGGTGGGCTCGCGGCCGCGGATGTGGCGCAGCGTGATCAAGGAATTTCAGATCGCCGAGGACATGACGCTGAGCAACGACGTCATCACCGTCAACTACTGCGTGAACTACGGCGGTCGCGCCGAGATCGCCGAATCGGCCAGGCAGATCGCCCGGCTGGCCGCCGACGGCAAGATCGACCCGGAACGCGTCGACGAGGACACCGTCGCCCGCTACCTCAACCGCTCCGACATTCCGGACGTGGACCTGTTCATCCGGACCTCCGGCGAGCAGCGGGCCAGCAACTTCCTGCTCTGGCAGTCGGCGTACGCCGAGTACGTCTTCCAGGACAAGCTGTGGCCGGACTATGACCGGCGCGACCTGTGGGCGGCCTGCGAGGAGTACGTGCACCGCAATCGGCGCTTCGGCCGGGCCTGAGCCGGTGGCCCACCGCGAGCTGACGCAGACCCTGGCCGAGGTGCTCGGCGAGGTCGCCACGGTGACCGCCGAGCCGGACGGCTCGCTGACCGTTGCGGTGGCCGGCGCGGTCGCCGCGCTGCGGGTGCTGACCGTCGCCGACGGGCTGGAGATGGTGTCGCTGAATCAGCCGCTGGCCTGGGACCTGCCCGACACCGCCGAGACCCGCGACACGGTGCTGCGGCAGGCCGCCGCGACCATGCTGGGCACCGTCACGGCGGTCGAGCGCCCCGATCCGGACGCGGCGGGCACCGTCGTCGACGTGCTGCTGCGGTACAACTTCCCGGGTTCGGGACTGTCCGCCGAGGCGCTGCGCACGCTGATCCTGATGGTGCTGGCCGCCGGCGCCGATCTGCGCCGCGAACTGCTGGGCTGACCCGGCGCCGGATCAGTCCCGGCAGCCGGCGCAGGTCCCGAAGATCTCCAGGGTGTGGGTGACCTCGGTAAACCCGTGCCGGGCGGCGACGTCGGCGGCCCAGGCCTCGACCGCGGGCCCGTCGACCTCGACGGTGGCGCCGCAGGCCCGGCAGACCAGGTGGTGATGGTGGTGCTCGGAGCAGCGCCGGTACAGCGATTCGCCGGTGTCGGTGCGCAGCGTGTCGACCTGGTTGGCCTCGGTCATCGCCTGCAGGGTGCGGTAGACGGTGGTCAGCCCGATGTTCTCGCCCGCTCGGCGCAGCTCGTCGTGCAGTTCCTGCGCCGAGCGGAACTCCTCGGTGCGCTCCAGCAGGGCGCCGATCGCCACCCGCTGCCGGGTGGAGCGGACCCGGGCGGCGGTCACGGGTGGTCCTCGGCGGCATGCGCGACGGCGTCGAGCACGATGTGGGCCAGGTGGTGATCGACCAGGTGGTAGACCATTTCGCGGCCGGACCGCCGGCCCGACACCACCCCGGCGGCCTTGAGCACCCGCAGGTGCTGGCTGACCAGCGGCTGCGGGACCGCGACCGCGTTGACCAACTCGTGCACGCGGCGCGGGCGCTCGTGCAGTTGCAGCACGATGGCGATCCGCACCGGGGCGGCCAGGGCGCGCAGCAGATCGCCCGCGGCCTCCAGCAGCGCCGGGTCGGGCGCGGCGGCCTCGGAAACCGCGGTGCCGTGGCCGGGTCCGTGTTCGGTCGTCATCGCCGCGGCACCTCCGGTGCTAATGGAAATCGTTTTCAACTCTACTGAAACATGCACGGGTGTGCATGTCAAAGGCGGCGCGCCGGTGCCGGCCCGAACCGGGCTCGTCTACGCTGATCGGGTTGCCATCCCCTGACTAAGGAGTGCCGAGCATCGTGGCGTCCGTCATCGACACCGTCGTCAACCTGGCCAAGCGCCGCGGCCTGGTCTACCCGTCCGGGGAGATCTACGGCGGAACGAAGTCAGCCTGGGACTACGGCCCGCTCGGGGTGGAGCTCAAGGAGAACGTCAAGCGGCAGTGGTGGCGCGCCATGGTCACCGGCCGCGACGACGTCGTCGGCCTGGACTCCTCGATCATCCTGCCGCGCGAGGTGTGGGTGGCCTCCGGCCACGTCGACGTCTTCCATGACCCGCTGGTGGAGTGCCTGAGCTGCCACAAGCGGCACCGCCAGGACCACATGCAGGAGGCGTACCTGGCGCGCAAGGGCGCCAAGGCGGCCATCACCGATCCCGACGACGTGCCGATGGCGGAGATCGTCTGCCCGGACTGCGGCACCAAGGGGCAGTGGACCGAACCGCGCGAGTTCAACATGATGCTCAAGACCTACCTCGGACCGATCGAATCCGAGGAGGGCATGCACTACCTGCGCCCGGAGACCGCCCAGGGCATCTTCGTCAACTTCGCCAACGTGGTCACCACCTCGCGCAAGAAGCCGCCGTTCGGCATCGCCCAGATCGGCAAGAGCTTCCGCAACGAGATCACCCCCGGCAACTTCATCTTCCGCACCCGCGAGTTCGAGCAGATGGAGATGGAGTTCTTCGTCGAGCCGTCCACCGCGCCGGAGTGGCACAAGTACTGGATCGAGACGCGCCTGCAGTGGTACGTCGACCTGGGCATCAACCGGGACAACCTGCGGCTGTACGACCACCCGCGGGAGAAGCTGTCGCACTACTCCGACGGCACCGTCGACATCGAGTACATGTTCGGCTTCGCCGGCAGCGGCTGGGGTGAGCTGGAGGGCATCGCCAACCGCACCAACTTCGACCTGACCACGCATTCGAAGCACTCCGGCAACGACCTGTCCTACTACGACCAGGCCGCCGACACCCGCTACGTGCCGTACGTGATCGAGCCGGCAGCCGGGCTGACCCGCTCGTTCATGGCGTTCCTGGTCGACGCGTACCACGAGGACGAGGCCCCCAACGCCAAGGGCGGGGTGGACAAGCGCACCGTGCTGCGGCTGGACCCGCGGCTGGCCCCGGTCAAGGCCGCGGTGCTGCCGCTGTCCCGGCACGCCGACCTGTCGCCGAAGGCCCGGGACCTGGCCGCCGAACTGCGCCAGTACTGGAACATCGAGTTCGACGACGCCGGTGCGATCGGCCGCCGGTACCGCCGCCAGGACGAGATCGGCACCCCGTACTGCATCACCGTGGACTTCGATTCGCTGGAGGACCAGGCGGTCACCATCCGCGAGCGCGACGCGATGACCCAGGAGCGGGTCGCGCTCGGGTCGGTGTCGGACTACCTCGCCGCCCGGCTGAAGGGCTGCTAGACGACGAGCCGCTAGAACCGCCCGCCGCTGTACCGGTTGCCCGATGAGCGGGACGCGCCGCCGTAGGAGCCCGGCCGCCCGGCCGACCGGCCCCCGCCCCAGGAACCGCCCCAGCTGCCACCGCCGCCGCGCATCATGCTGCCGATGATGATGCCGCCGATCATCGAGCCGATGTCCGAGCCGCCGGATCCCGGCCGGCCGCCGCCACCGTAGTAGTGCTGCTGGCTGGCCCGCACGTCGTCGTTGGCCAGCGCCTGGGCCTGGGCGGCCAGCGTGGAGGCCCCGTTGGCGTGCGCGATCGCCTCGCCGGGGTTGCCGGCCCGCTTGGCCTGGGCGGCCTCCAGCTGACGGGTTGCCTCGGCCAGCCGGGTGCGGGCCTCGGGCCCGATACTGCCGCGGCGGGTGTCGACGAAGTCCGAGACCGCCTTGACCCGCGAGCTCGCGGTGAACAGCGCCTGCTCCAGGATCCGGGCCTGCTGCTCGGTCTCGGCGCGCTGCGCGTCGACGGCGGCCAGGATCTGGTCCAGCGTGGCGTCGGCGGCGGTCAGCCGGCCGAACACCCCGAGCGGGTCGCCCTCGCCGCGGGCCCCGGCGTCGGCGACGGCGGCGACGGCGGCCTCGCGCGCGGCCCGCAGCTCGTCGGCGCGCGGGGTGTCCGGTGCGGCCAGCTGGGCGGCCGCGGCGTCGATGCCGCGGCCGATGTCGACGATTCCGGCGGGCAGCGCGGTGATCGCCCGGTTGATGTCGGAGGCGGCCGAGTCGACCGCGTCGAGCAGGGTGGCGGCCTGCCCGAGGGCCCCCTCGGCGGCGTGGATGGTGTCGATCAACTCGCTCTGGTCGCCGGCCGGCCGGCTCAGCTGGGCGCGGCCGGTGGCGATGGTGGCGTCGGCGAAGGCCACCCGGTCGCGGGCCTCGGTGACGTTGCCGGCGACCGAGGCCAGCGCGGTGTCGGAGTACTGCCGGTGCAGATCGTCGAGGGTGATCGCGGCCGGCTCCAGCCGGGCGGTCAGCGCGACGGTCTCGCGGGTCAGCGCGTCGAGCCGGTCCGGGGCGTTGATCAGCAGGTTGCGCAGTTCCTCGAACGCGGCGGTCTGGGCTTCGAGCTCCCGGTCGGCGCGCGCGGCCGCGATGATCACCCGGTTCAGCAGATCGCGCTGCTGCAGCGGCGTCTCCGGAACGCTGTCGTCGAGGGTCTGGCGCACGGTGAACGCTTGGGCCAGCGCGGTTTTCGCGGTCTCGACGGCGTCGCGGAACGGCGCGGTGCGGGTCGCGCCGAACTCGTCGGTGGCCAGGGTGAGTTCGTGTTCGCTGGTGCGTACCGCGTTGTCGACGTCGACGACGATGTCGCGGGACAGCCCGTCGAGGGCGTCCAGGGACAGCGGGGCCAGCGCGGCCGGGTCGGTCGGGTCCACCCGCCGGGCGGCGGCCAGTTCGTCGCGACGACGGCGTCGGCCCCGCACGCGCAGCCACCCCCAGGTCAGGGCGGCCAGCAGCACCAGGATCCCGAGGATGACCAGCACCGAGGTCAGCGACATCCCGGCGCCGCCGGTGCCGGCGGATTTCCCGGCGGCCAGGCCGTCGGCCGCGCCGATCGCCGCGCCGGCCCAGTCGCCGCCGCGCAGCGCCGGTTCGACGCGGTCGCGCCGCACGTCGTCGCGCAGCTTGGAGCTGTTGTTGGTCAGCGCCGGGTCGACGTTGAACGCGAAGGCCCGGTCCTTGACCGCGATCGCCAGCAGCGCGTCGTCGTTGCCGAAGTCCGAGAGCCGCTCGGTCCGCTCCGCCCAGGCCATCCAGCCCTTGCCGTCGAAGTCGTCGACGTAGACCACCCACAGCTTGATGCCGGTCTTGTCGAACAGCCGGTCCAGCGACGCCTGCACCCGGACCTGGTCGGCGGCCGAGAGCACTCCGGCGGAATCGGTGATCTGGGTCTGCGTCCGCAGCGGCGGTTCGGCTGAGGCACTCGGCGCGATCAGCAGTGCGGTCATCAGCACGGCCAGCAGGGCACCCAGCAGTCGGGGGATAGGCATGGGACAAATCTAGGCCGCTGGCAGACTGAGGCCACTGTGAACACCGACATCCAGGATCACTACACCGACGCCGACCGGCAGCGGCTGGTCGCCGAGGCGCCCAAGGCCGCCGGGCTGCCCGGCACCGGAAATCAGCGGCGCGGCGACTTCGCCCGGGACCGGGCCCGGGTGCTGCACTGCGCGGCGCTGCGCCGGCTGGCCGACAAGACCCAGGTCGTCGGCCCGCGCGAGGGCGACACCCCGCGCACCCGGCTGACCCATTCCCTGGAGGTGGCCCAGATTGGTCGCGGCATGGCGGTCGGGCTGGGCTGCGACGCGGACCTGGTGGACCTGGCCGGGCTGGCCCACGACATCGGGCACCCGCCGTACGGTCACAACGGCGAACGTGAACTCAACCGGCTGGCCGTCGACTACGGCGGCTTCGAGGGCAATGCGCAGAATTTCCGCATCCTGACCCGGCTGGAGCCCAAGGTGTTCGGCCCGGACGGCCGCTCGGCGGGGCTGAACCTGACCCGCGCGGCCCTGGACGCCGTCACCAAGTACCCGTGGCCGCGCGAGCCGGGCCGCGCCGGCCCGACCAAGTTCGCCTTCTACGACGATGACCTGCCGGCGGCCCGCTGGGTGCGCGACGGGGCGCCGTCGGCGTGGCCGTGCCTGGAGGCACAGGTGATGGACTGGGCCGACGACGTCGCCTACTCGGTGCACGACGTGGAGGACGGCGTCATCTCCGGGCGGATCGACCTGCGGGTGCTGGCCGACCCGGACGCCGCCGCGGCGCTGGCGGATCTGGGTGACTCCACGCACGGCGCCGACTACGACGACCTGCTGGCCGCCGCCGACCGGCTCTCGAAGATGCCGGTGGTCGCCGGGGTCGGCCGCTACGACGGCACCCAGCGGGCCGCCGGCGCGCTCAAGCGGTTGACCTCGGAGCTGGTCGGCCGGTTCGCCAACGCCGCGATCGGCGCGACCCGTGAGGTGGTCGGGCCGGGCCCGCTGCGCCGCTACGACGCCGATCTGGAGGTTCCGCCGGTGGTGCGCGCCGAGGTCGCGGCGCTCAAAACCCTTGCGCTGCAGTTCATCATGAGCGATCCGCGGCACCTGGCGATCCAGCGGGTGCAGCGTGAACGGATCGCCGCGGTCTATGAATTTCTGGTCTCGCAGGCGCCGCGCGGGCTGGATCCGCTGCTGGTGCCGATGTTCGACGACGCCGCCGACGACGGTGCCCGGCACCGGGTGATCGTCGACCAGATCGCGTCGTACACCGAGACCCGGCTGGAGCACATCCTGATCAGCTGAGCGCCGGACTCAGAACGGATCCCAGGAGAACCGGTACCAGTGGCCCTCCAGGTGCCGGTAGGTCATGCCGGTCCCCGGCGGTTCGGGGGCGCCGCCGGCAGCAGCACCCAACCGGTCTCGGTCAGAAACGAGCCGGCCTCGAACAGGTAGCAGCTGCCGGCCATCCGATGGATCTTCGCCAGCCGGATGGTGCCGACCCAGCGCGGCGACGAGGTCTGCGGGCACTCGGTGGCGGCGCGCTCCATCGCGGCGCGCGACAGTGACCACCGCAGGCGTGGGACGGCGGCCAGGGCCGGCAGCGCGACCGCGACGATCAGCACCGCGGGCAGGGCGCGGGTCAGCACGCGATGGCGTCGCCCCGGGTGGCGCAGCAGCCCGAGGATGGTGAGAATCAGCCAGGCCAGCCCGCAGCCGACCAGCGCGCAGCCCGCGAACAGCAGGATGAGCAGCGGTTCACCCAGCCCCAGCACCGCCGCCAGCAGTGCCAGGATGGCCAGTCCGGCGGCCACCGTCGGCACCGTCATCGCCCACCGCCACCAGCGGGGCAGCGGCGGCGCCGGGGGCGCGGCGGGGTAGGTCATCCTCGACAGCGTAGGGGGTGTTCAGCACGGCGGTTTCCGATCCGGGCCCGGGTCCTAGACTGTCGCCATGGCAGGCCGTATCTCCGATCGCGACATCGCGGCGATCCGTGAGAAGGTCCGCATCGAGGACGTGGTCGGCGATTACGTGCAATTGCGCCGGGCCGGCGCGGACTCGATGAAGGGGCTGTGTCCGTTCCACGACGAGAAGTCCCCGTCGTTTCACGTCCGGCCCAACCACGGGCACTTCCACTGCTTCGGCTGCGGGGAGGGCGGCGACGTCTATGCCTTCCTGCAGAAGATCGAGCACGTCAGCTTCGTCGAGGCGGTGGAACTGCTGGCCGACCGGGTCGGGCACACCATCACCTACACCGGTGCCTCGGCGACCAATGTGCAGCGCGATCGGGGCAGCCGCAGCCGGCTGATCGCCGCCAACGCCGCCGCCGCCGAGTTCTACGCCGGCGAGCTCGGCTCGGAGGAGGCCGCCACCGCGCGCAAGTACCTCACCGACCGCAACTTCGATGCCGCCGCGGCCCACCAGTTCGGCTGCGGCTATGCCCCCTCGGGCTGGGACCGGCTGACAAAACACTTGCTGCGCAAGGGATTCGAGTTCAAGGAACTGGAGGCCGCGGGCCTGTCCCGGGAGGGCCGGCGCGGCCCGATGGACCGTTTCCACCGCCGACTGCTGTGGCCGATCCGGGGCTCGTCGGGGGAGGTGCTCGGCTTCGGGGCCCGCCGGCTCTACGACGACGACCCGATGGAGGCCAAGTACGTCAACACCCCCGAGACGGTGCTGTACAAGAAGTCCAACGTGCTGTTCGGCATCGACCTGGCCAAACGCGACATCGCCAAGGGGCATCAGGCGGTGGTGGTGGAGGGCTACACCGACGTGATGGCCATGCACCTGTCCGGGGTGACGACGGCGGTCGCGTCCTGCGGCACCGCCTTCGGCGACGAGCACCTGTCGATGCTGCGCCGGCTGATGATGGATGACAGCTTCTTCCGCGGTGAACTGATCTATGTGTTCGACGGGGACGCCGCGGGCCGCGCGGCCGCCCTCAAGGCGTTCGGCGGCGAGCAGAACCTGGCCGGGCAGTCCTACGTGGCGGTGGCCGACGACGGGATGGATCCCTGCGACCTGCGACTGGCGCACGGCGAGGTGGCGCTGCGTGACCTGGTGGCCCGCCGGACCCCGCTGTTCGAGTTCGCGATCCGCACCGCGCTGACCGAATTCGACCTGGACACCGTGGAGGGCCGGGTCTCGGCGCTGCGGCGCTGCGTGCCGATGCTGGCCCAGATCAAGGATCCGACGCTGCGCGACGAGTACGCCCGCCAGTTGGCCGGCTGGGTTGGCTGGGACGACGTCGCCCAGGTGATCCGGCGGGTCCGCGACGTGGCCCGCGGCGGCGCCGGCGCCGCCGCGTCCGGCCGGGGCGCCGGGTCCGGCCGGGGCCGGGCCGGCGGCCGCGCCGAGGCCCGCGACGGCACCGTCGCCGAGCGTCCGGCCGGTCCGTCCGCCGGGCGCCCGGACCCGCGGGATCCGACGCTGTGGCCGCAGCGCGAGGCGCTCAAGTCCGCGCTGCAGTACCCGGGTCTGGCCGGCCCGGTCTTCGACTCGCTGGACGCCGACAGCTTCACCCACCCCGGCTACCTGGCGGTCCGCACCGCGATTGTGGCCGCCGGCGGCAGCTCCGCGGGGGAGTCCGGGCCGACCTGGATCGAGCAGGTTCGGGCGCAGACCGCCGCGCCGGCGGCCGCCGCGCTGGTCAGCGAGCTCGGGGTGGAGAGCATCAACGTCGACGAGGCGAAGCTGCCGCGCTACATCTCCGGGGTGCTGGCGCGCCTGCAGGAGGTCTGGGTGGGACGCCAGATCGCCGAGATGAAGTCCAAGCTGCAGCGGATGTCGCCGATCGAGGACAGCGAGGAGTATCACGAGCTGTTCGGTGACCTGGTGGCGATGGAGTCCTACCGGCGCAGCCTGCTGCAGCAGGCCTCCGGGGACGATCTGACCGCCTGAGCCCGGCGTAGACGGGCCCCGCTGTGGCCAACGCCGCGACGAATCGGTGGGCAGCGGTTAGGCTGAGGGCCGTTCTGTTCGACCGGAAGGAAGCTCCGATGGCCGCGAAGTTCGCCGCTCGTCGTCTCGTCGCGGTTGCGGCGCTGGCGGCCGCTGCCGTCGCGGGTCCCGCCATCGCGGCGCTGAGCAGCAGCGATACCCCGGCCTACGATGCGCAGCCGGGTGGCAAGTGCCTGGCCTGGCTGGGCGCCAAGGGCACCGGAACCTGCATCGGCCGGTCGAACTCCAACAGCGGCGGCATCACCGTCGGCACCCCGGGCATCGGCCTGGGCAACGGCGGCATCTACTCCGGCCCGATCATGCCGGGCAGCTCGGTCGGCGGCACGATCCCGATCGGATAGCGGTTTGGCCCCGGCCCGATTCGGGTTAACTTCGGGTATGGCCACCATCGCTGAGCACCTGCGCAACACCCTCGACGGCCGCTGGCGCGAGGTGAAGAACCGAATGCGCGCCGAACTGGCCACCGAGGTCTTCCGTCCGCGTTACACGCCCAACACCATGATCGCGCGGAGCAGGGTCAACGAGCAGCTGCGGTTGATGACCGACACCGGTGCGGCCGCGGACAGCTTCGGCACGGCGCACGGCGGCACCGGTGAGGTCGGCGCCGCCATCGCGGGCATCGAGATGGTCGCGATGGCGGACCTGTCCCTGATGGTCAAGGCCGGGGTGCAGTGGGGACTGTTCGGCGGTGCCGTGGAGAACCTGGGCACCGAGCGGCACCACCGGGCCTACGTGCGACGGATCATCGATCTGGACCTGCTGGGGTGCTTCGCGATGACCGAGACCGGCCACGGCAGCGACGTGCAGTCCCTCGAGACGACGGCCGAGTACGACCCGGCCACCGAGGAGTTCGTGATCAACTCCCCGACGCCGTCGTCGCGCAAGGACTACATCGGCGGCGCGGCCGAATCCGCCCGGGAGGCCGTGGTTTTCGCGCAGCTGATCACCCCGGACGGGAAGTGTCACGGGGTGCACGCGCTGGTGGTTTCGCTGCGCGGCGCCGACGGCGCAGACCTGCCCGGGGTGACGACCTCGGATTGCGAGTACAAGGGCGGGCTGCCCGGGGTGGACAACGGCCGGATCATGTTCGACCAGGTCCGGGTGCCGCGGGAGAACCTGCTCAACCGCTACGCCGACGTCGCCGCCGACGGAACCTACAGTTCGCCGATCGAGAACCCGGACCGGCGGTTCTTCACCATGCTCGGGACGCTGATCCGCGGCCGGGTCACGGTGGGCGGCAGCGCCGCGGCGGCCGCTCGCGTCGCCCTGGACATCGCCACCCGATATGCGTTGTCGCGCAGGCAGTTCGAGGCTCCGGGACAGGACCAGGAGGTGCTGATCATGGACTACCTGGTGCATCAACGCCGGTTGCTGCCGCTGATCGCCCGGTCCTATGCGCTGCAGTTCGCCCAGAACGAGCTGGTGAGCAAGTGCCATGACCTGCAGACCGCCGCGGATCCCGACCCCGAGGAGCAGCGTGAGCTGGAGGCCCGCGCGGCCGGCCTCAAGGCCGCCAACACCTGGCACGCCACCCGCGCGATCCAGGAGGCCCGCGAGGCCTGTGGCGGCGCCGGCTACATGGCCGAGAATCGGCTGATCGCGCTGAAGGCCGACACCGATGTGTTCACCACCTTCGAGGGTGACAACCACGTGCTGACCCAACTGGTCGCCAAGGAACTGCTCACCGGCTACGCCGACGACATCAAGTCGATGAGCCCGGCCGGCTGGGTGCGCTTTGCCGCGAACTACGCCGGCGAACGGGTGCTCAAGCGCACCGCGGCCGAAACCATCGTGCAGACCATCCTCGACACCCGCCAGGACAACGAGGAGGAGGGCAGCCTGTTCAACCGGGGCACCCAGCTGGCCATGTTCGAGGACCGCGAGGAGTACCTGCTGGCCTCGGTGGCCCGGCGGCTGCAGGGCAAATCCAAGGAGATGTCGGAGTTCGACGCCTTCAACGCCGTGCAGGACCACGTGCTGCACGCCGCCTCGGCGCACATCGACCGGGTGATCCTGGAGGCGTTCATCGCCGGGATCGACTGCTGCCCCGACGACGACGCCCGCCGGATCCTGTCGATGGTCTGCGACCTGTATGCGCTGTCGGTGATCGAGGACGACAAGGCCTGGTTCATGGAGCACCGTTTCCTGTCCACCGAGCGGGCCAAGGCCGTCACCCGCGGGATCAACGAACGCTGCCGGACCCTGCGCCCGCATGCCGAGGTGCTGGTCGAGGGCTTCGGGGTGCCCGAGCAGTGCCGGCGGGTGGAGATGCTGACGCCGGGGCAGTAGTCGGACTGCTCGCGCCCGGCCGGGCGGTTCGGGGAACCTGCGGAAAAAGAAAGCTCCCCCGGATGGACTCGAACCATCAACCGCCCGATTAACAGTCGGGAGCTCTGCCAATTGAGCTACAGGGGAAGGCCGTCCGCGCAAGCGCGGAACGAGGGTTGACTCTAGCGCACCGACGCCGCGGAACGCCAAACGGCATCGACCGGGCTCGGCCCGGGATGCGTTGCCGGGCGATCGTCAGGCAGGATGGACAGCGTCGATCGTCGTCTGGAGGCAGTGGTTTGTTGGGATATGTCGCCGTGCTGGGCGTCGGCTACGTGCTCGGCACGAAGGCCGGACGTCGCCGATATGAGCAGATCGTCGGCGCGTACAAGGCGGTAACGACCAATCCGGCCACCAAGTCGGTCGTCGACGCCGGGCGGCGCAAGATCGCCCGCAGCGTGTCCCCGGACCCGATGGCCACCATCACCGAGATCGACGACATCACCGTCATCGAACCGCCCAAGGAGAAATGAGCCGCAACCCTCGACGGTCCGCCGGTCAGCTCCTAGGCTGATCGGCATGGGTGTGTTGCGTGTCCTCGTCGGACTTGCCGCGGTTGTGCTGTTGACGCTGACCGGCTGCGGGTGGAGCCCGTCGGGTCCCGAGCCCACCCCGCCGGACAGCTGCACCGCCGCCGACGCCCCGTCGGCCGACACCATCAACCGGGCGATGGACGGGCTCGCGGCGGCGCCGGGGGAGGCGAGCTGGACCGAGACCGGCCGCGGGTACAGCCGGGACTGCCGGCTGCACTGGGTGCAGGTCAGTCCCAGCGGCGCGACGGCGTCGTCGCCGGGCCAGGTGCTGTTCTTCGACCGCAACAACTATCTGGGCACCCCGACCCCGGACCCGAAGCCCTACCTGACGGTGCTGGCCGCCGGCGATGACACCGTGACGCTGCAGTACCAGTGGCTGCAGGGCGACGAACCCAACTGCTGCCCGACCGGCATCGGCACGGTGCGCTTCACGGTGGGCGACGACGGCCGGCTCAAGTCGCTCGATCCGGTGCCGGTCAACTAGGTCCCGCGCCGGGGACCTCACCGGCCGGGCACTGCACCCGGGCCCGCCACCTCACCGGGCGGGCCACTTCACGGCGCCACTTCACGGCGCCACTTCACGGCGCCACTTCACGGCGCCACTTCACCGGGCCGCGCCACCTAGCTGTGTGAAAATATTTTCACTTTCGCGGCCGAGAGTGAAAATATTTTCACACACCAGCGCGGCGGCCGGGTGGGACGCGCACCACCGGCACCACGCTCACCACCGGCACCATGCGTACCAGGCGGCCTCGACGCACACGCGCAGCGCGGTGGGACGCGCACCACGCTCACCACCGGCACCACGACGCGCACCCAGCGCACCCGTCGTGCACACCCGCACCCGCTACGAGCGCTGCGAGGCCAGTTTCAGCAGCCGGTCCATGATCTCGGTCGCCTCGGCGAGCACCTCGCGCTCGGCGTCGTCGAGCTGATCGAGCAGCGGGTCGATGCCGGCGGCGCGGTCGGTGCGGGCGCGGGCCAGCGCGGCGACCCCGGCGTCGGTGATGGCGATCAGCACCGCGCGGGCATCGCCGGGATCGGCGGTGCGGGTGACCAGGCCGGCGTCCTCCAGGCGGCGGACCTGGGTGGTCATCGTCGGCTGCGAGCAGTGATCCAGCGCGGCGAGGTCGGAGATCCGCGCGGACCCGGAGCTCTCGATGGTCGACAGCAGCCGGGCCTGGGCCCAGGGCAGCGGTAGTCGGGTGCGCTGGGTGGCCAGCCGGTTCAGTCGAGTCACCGCCGACAGCAGCCGCGGGCCCAGCTCCCGCTGCGACGCGGTTCGATCGAACGTCATGCTCACAAACTACATAGAAAAACTATGTACATCAACCGTCGCGGCGATGATTTCTTCACCGTAGGCGACCGGCCGGGGCGGTCCGCCGGGCGGGGGCGTGTGCCGCGGTCGTTCTGGGCTGGCAGAATTGGGCCGGTGATCGCAGACAGCTCGACGGCCCAGCGCCGCCCGTCGCGGTCGCTGACCCCCGCCGAACTTGCCCAGGCCGCGGTCACCGCCGCGCTCTGCGCGGCCTGCGCGGTCATCGCCGTCGTCGTCCCGTTCGCTCAGTCGGTCGCACTGCTGGGGATGGTCCCGATGGGCCTGCTGTCCTACCGCTACCGACTGCGGGTGCTGCTCGCGGCGGCGTTCGCCGGGGCTGGGATCGCCTTCCTGGTCGCCGGGGTCGGCGGGATGATGACCGTCGTCATCAGCGCCTACATCGGCGGGCTGACCGGCATCGTCAAGCGCCGCGGGCGCGGCACCCCGACGGTGATCGCCGCGTCGTTCGTCGCCGGCGTCGGCTTCGGTGGCTTCGCGGTCGCCGCACTGGCCGCGCTGTCCCGGATCCGGGAACTCATCTTCGCCACCATCAACGCGAACTTCGAGGGCACCGCCCGATTCCTCGAGGCGATGGCCAAGGCCGCCGACTGGGCCGCCAACCGGTCAGGCGGCTCGCAGTCCAGCGCGCTGGCCGAGGCGATCCGGGCGCCCGCCGACCCGCTGCGCGCCTTCGTCGCGACCGCGGTGAACTACTGGCCGCTGCTGGTCGGCGGCTATGCGGTGTTCACCATCATGATGGTGACGCTGATCGGCTGGTGGGCGCTGTCGCGGGTGCTGGAACGGCTGCGCGGCATCCCCGACGTGCACAAGCTCGACGCCCCGCCGCCGGGTCCGCCCGGCCCGGTGCCGATCACCCTGCGCGGGGTTCGGTTCCGTTATCCCGGCGCCGAGCACGACGCCCTGGCCCCCATCGACATGGAGATCGCCGCCGGGGAGAACGTCGCCGTCACCGGCGCCAACGGCTCGGGCAAGACCACCCTGATGCTGATCCTGGCCGGTCGCGAACCGACCGCGGGCACCGTCGAACGCCCCGGAGCGGTGGCCCTCGGTGCGGCCGGCGGCACCGCGGTGGTGCTGCAGCACCCGGAAACCCAGGTGCTCGGCACCCGGGTCGCCGACGACGTGGTGTGGGGGCTGCCGCCGGGTCAGCGCGTCGACGTCGACGGGCTGCTGGCCGAGGTCGGGCTGTCGGGGATGGCCGACCGCGACACCGGCGGGCTGTCCGGCGGTGAGCTGCAGCGCCTGGCGTTCGCCGGGGCGCTGGCCCGGGAGCCGCGGCTGCTGATCGCCGACGAGGTCACCTCGATGGTCGATCAGGCCGGCCGGGACGCCTTGATGGGCGTGCTGTCCGGGCTCACCACCCGCCATGCGATGAGCGTCGTGCAGATCACCCACTACACCGGCGAGGCCGACGCCGCCGACCGGATCATCAGCCTGTCGGACTCGGTGGACAACACCACCATGGTGCAGACCGCCTCGGTGCCCGCCGCGGCGGCCCCGGCCGCCGGCAGCGGACAGACCGTGCTGGAATGCCGCGGCATCACCCACGCCTACGGCGCGGGCACCCCCTGGGCCAAGACCGCGCTGCGCGACATCGACTTCTCCGTGGCCGCCGGCGACGGCGTGCTCATCCACGGCGGCAATGGCTCCGGAAAATCGACGCTGGCCTGGATCATGGCCGGCCTGATCACCCCGACCACCGGCGAATGCCTGGTGGCCGGCCGACCCGCCCGCGAGCAGCACGGCCAGGTCGCGGTCGCCTTCCAGGCCGCCCGGCTGCAACTCATGCGGCCCCGGGTGGACCTCGAGGTCGCCTCGGCGGCCGGCTTCTCGCCCGGGGACCGCCGCCGGATCACCGAGGCGCTGGCCACCGTCGGCCTGGACGGGTCGCTGGCCCGGCGGCGCATCGACCAGCTCTCCGGCGGGCAGATGCGCCGGGTCGTGCTGGCCGGCCTGCTGGCCCGCCGCCCCCGGGTGCTGATCCTCGACGAGCCGCTGGCCGGTGTCGACGCGGTCAACCAGGGCAAGCTGCTGCGGCTGCTGGAGGACCTGCGCCGCGACACCGGACTGACCGTGGTGGTCATCTCGCACGACTTCGTCGGCCTGCAGGGACTGTGCCCGCGGATCCTGCATCTCAACGGCGGGGTGCTGGAACCGGCCTCCGCGGCGGCCGGAGGTGGCGCATGAGCCGCGCGGAGAAACAGTCGCGGCCGGTGGTGCTGCTGCGCCCGGTGCCCGGCAACTCGGTGATCCACGAGCTGTGGGCCGGCACCAAGCTGATCGCGGTGTTCGCCTTCTCGGTGCTGCTGACCTTCTTCCCGGGCTGGCTGCCGATCCTGCTGGTCGGGGCCGTGGTGCTGGTGGCCGCCCGGATCGCCCGCGTCCCGTTCGGTGCGCTGCCGTCGATCCCGAAGCTGATGTGGGTGCTGCTGGCCATCGGGGCGGGCACCGCCGCGCTCGGCGGCGGGGAGCCGCTGGTGCACGTCTTCGGCATCGACGTCGCGCTCGGCGGCCTGCTGGCGTTCACCCGGGTCACGCTGCTGGCGGTGGTGCTGCTTGGCCTGTCGATGATGGTGTCCTGGACGACCAACGTCGCCGACATCGCGCCGGCCATCGCCACCCTGGGCCGCCCGCTGAAACTGCTGCGGATCCCGGTCGACGAGTGGGCGACCGCCACCGCGCTGGCGCTGCGGTCCTTCCCGATGCTGGTCGACGAGTTCCGGGTGCTCTACGCCGCCCGACGGCTGCGGCCCCGCGCGCAGCTGCCCACCCGCCGGATGCGCTGGCGCCGATTCGGCTTCGAACTCGTCGACCTGCTGGTGGCGGCGATCACCGCGGCCCTGCGCCGCGCCGACGAGATGGGCGACGCGATCACCGCGCGCGGCGGCATCGGGCAGATCTCCGCCTCGACCGCCCGCCCGGCCCGGCGCGATGCGTTGGCGCTGGTCGTGGTGGCCGCGGTGTGTGTGCTGGCGGCGCTGCTCTGAAGAACGGCCGGCCTGAAGAACCGCCGGCCTAAGAGCGCCGGTTGGCGGCGGCCTGCGCGTCCCGCAGCGCCGACGGCACCGGCAGTCGGCCCAGGAACATCTCGTCGAAGAACGGCCTGATCGCGGTCAACCCGGCCGCCGCGCCCGCCCCGGCGGGCACCTCGATGTGCGGGCCGTCGACCACCTCGAAGAACGGCCGCACGTCGACGCCGCGGGCCGACCAATGGTCGAAATAGCCGCGCTGGGCCTGCCGCACCGCCGGGATCGTCGCCCCACCCGCGCCCAGAAACGCATTGCCCTCGGTGCTGCCCAGCCAGTCCAGCAGCCGTCGCACCCGATCGGGGTGGACGCTGGCGGCGTTGCCGGCGGCGACGATGCCGTTGGTGACGCTGACCCGCCCGGCCGGCCCGGCCGGCATCGGCGCGACCCCCCAGCGGAAGCCGGCCGCATCGGCGATGTTGGCCAGGTTGTAGGTGCCCGATTGGAACAGCGCCAGCCGGCCGGCCAGGAACTGGTTGCGGGAGAAATCCCCGTTGTCGTTGGTGTCGCTGGCCGGCGGCGCGACATGATCGGTGTTGATCAGCCCGACCAGGTACTCGAACGCGGTGATCGCGGCCGGGTTGTCGAAGGTGAACGCGTCCCCCTCGGCGAAGCTGCCGCCCGCCGAGCCGACGAAGTTGAGGTTGATCGCCTGCAGATCATTGGCGGCGTTGTACCCCCAGATCCGGGTGCGCCCGGCATCGAATCCGGGGTCCGTGGCGCGCCGCCCGGCGGCATCGACGGTCAGCCTGGCCAGCACCGGCCGCAGGGTGTCGGCCGCACCGTCGCCCCAGCTCAGCTCGGCCAGGTCGGCCGGCGTCAGGCCGGCGGCCGCCAGCAGGTCTTCGTTGTAGTACACCGCGATCCCGGCGTCGGTCAGTTGCGGGACGCCCCACAGCGTGCCGGCCCGGGTGAACTGGTCGACGACGGCCGGTTCCCACCCGGGCCGTGGATCGATCGGGTGCAGCCGCCCGCTGTCGGCGTACCCGGCGAGGTTGGTGCTGTTGAGCCAGAACACGTCGGGGGCGGCGCCGCCGGCGACATCGGTGCGCAGGGTGTCGAAATAGTTGGCGTAGGGCACCGTGTCGATGCGGACCTCGATATCGGGATTGGCCGCGGCGAACGCCTGCACCGAATCCCGGTAGGCCGCGGCGACCCGCGGATCCCACAGTCGCAGCGTCAGCACCACCCGACCGGAGGCGCCGGGCTCGCGGCCGAGCAGCACCGCGGCGCCGAGCAACAGCGCGAACAGGCAGACCAGCGCGACGGCCAGCCGGGTGGAAAATCGCGTCCTCATTTGAGCCCGGTCACCACGATCGACCGCACGATGTGCCGCTGAAAGACCACGAACAGCACCAGCAGTGGCACGATCGCCACCGTGGTCGCGGCCATCACCGTCGTCCACTGCGCGTTGTACTGGGACTGCAGCCCGGCGGTGGCCACGGTGAGCACCCGCCACTTGCCGCCACTGGTGATCACCAACGGCCACATGAACGAATTCCATTGCGAAACCACGGTGATCAGCGCCAGGGTGACCAGGATCGGTCGGCTGGCCGGCAGGATCACATGCACCAGCACATCAAGGGTGTTGGCGCCGTCGAGACGAGCGGCGCGCTCCAGGTCCCGCGGGATCGAACGAAAGTGCTCGCGCAGCAGGAAGATTGCGTACGGAGACCCGAACACGAACGGCAACACCAGGGCCCAGAAGGTGTTTCGCAGACCGAGCGAACCCATCATCAGGTACAGCGGGACCACCGTCACCGTCGCAGGCACCATCAGCGTTGCCAGATACACCCAGAACAGCGCGTCGCGACCGGGAAAGTCCAGCCGGGCAAACGCGTACGCGGCCAGCACCGACGAACTGAGCTGGCCGACCAGGATCACCGCGGTCATCAGCGCGGTCACCATCGCGGCCCGGCCGAACCCGGCCCCCGACAGCGCGGCGTAGTTCTCCAGGGTCGGCGGGGACGGCCAGGACAGCGGGGCCGCGGTGGCGAACTGCTGGGCCGAGGTCACCGAGGTCAGCAGGCCCAGCCCGAACGGGGCCACGGTGATGACCGCCGCCGCGGCCAACGCCAGGTAGATCCAGCCGGACCTAGGTGAGGTCATAGCTGATCCGCCTGCGGAAGTAGCGGTGCTGGGCGATGGTGATGGCGACCAGCACGACGAACAGCACGATCGCCATCACCGCGGCCCGCCCGATCGCCGCGGACCCGAACGCCTCGTCGTAGATCCGGTGCGCCACCAGGTCGGTACGTCCGCGCGGGCCGCCGCCGGTCAGCGCGTAAACGGTGTCGAAGACCTGCGCGGCGCTGATCACCCCGGTCACCGCGACGAAGAACAGCGTCGGTCGCAGCATCGGCATGATGATCCGGGTGAACCGCTGCCACCCGGTGGCGCCGTCGATGCGGGCGGCATCGAGCACGTCGGCGGGGATGGCCAGGATCCCGGCCAGGAAGAACAGCGCCACATAGCCGACGTTGGTCCACACCGTCACCGCCGAAACCACCGGCAGCGCCAGCCCCGGGTCGGTCAGCCATTCGATCCGGTGCCCCAGCATCGCCGACACCGCGCCGTCGGTCGGGGCCAGAATCCAGCGCCACAGCACCGCGATCGCCAGCGGCGCGCAGATCCACGGCAGCACGTAGACGGTGCGAAAGAACCCGCTGCCGGGCAGTTCTCGAGCCAGCAGCGCCGCGATGCCCAGCCCGAGCAGCAGTTGGGCCGGCACCACCAGCGCAATGAACCCCAGCGTAACCAGCAGCGAGTTGCCGAACGCGGCGTCGGTGAGCACCGAACCCCAGTTGTCCAGGCCGACATTCTCGATGGGGCCGAGCAGATCCCAGCTGCGCAGGCTCAGCCAGACCACCACCAGCATCGGCAGCAGCAGAAAGGCCAGCACCCCAAACAGGCTGGGCGCCAGCAGTGCGTACGCCAGCGTGGTCTCGCGCCGCCGGATCATTCGGCCATTAAACCGCGCGGCGTGCACAGATGTCCGCTGTGCGCGCCGCCAACTGGATAATCCACTTGGGGGTGCCGATTTCACCCCAATTGTGCACGCCCGGCGGCGCGAGAAGCCCGAAGTCCCCGATATCCGCGGCGATCACCGCGCGGCCGGATACCGTGAGAACCCGTGACAGCCCGAACCATCGACGCCGATTTCCTGGCCCTGCCGCACCGGGCGCTGGCCGACGCCGCGCTGTCGGCGGCGGTGCAGACCGGTGCCAGTTACGCCGACCTGCGTGTACACCGGATCACCAGCGAGATCATCCAGCTGCGCGACGGCGAACTGGAAACCTCGGTGCTCACCCGCGAGCTGGGCCTTGCGGTGCGGGTGATCGTCGCCGGCACATGGGGATTCGCCTCGCACGCCGAGCTTTCGGCGGAGGTGGCCGCCGACACCGCGCGGCGCGCGGTCGAGGTCGCCAACAGCCTGGCCGCGCTCAACGCCGAGGCGATCGAACTGGCCGAGGAGCCGGTGTACGAGAACGCGATGTGGACCTCGAGCTATGAGATCGATCCGTTCGAGGTGCCCGGCGCCGAAAAGATCGCCGTGCTGGCCGAGTACTCGGGCCGACTGCTCGCCTCCGACGGCGTCGACCACGTCTCGGCCGGGCTGCACGCGGTGAAGGAACAAACCTTCTACGCCGACACCTTCGGCTCCTCGATCACCCAGCAGCGAGTGCGGGTGCTGCCGACCCTGGACGCGGTTTCGGTGGATCCGGCCGCTGGGCACTTCGAGTCGATGCGCACCCTGGCCCCGCCGATGGGCCGCGGCTGGGAGGTGGTCGCCGGCGACCGGGTGTGGGACTGGAGCACCGAGCTGGCCCGGCTGCCGGAGTTGCTGGCGGAGAAGACCAAGGCGCCGTCGGTGACCGCCGGGGTCACCGACCTGGTCATCGACCCGACCAACCTGTGGCTGACCATCCACGAATCCATCGGGCACGCAACCGAATACGATCGGGCCATCGGTTACGAGTCGGCCTACGCCGGGACCTCGTTCGCCACCCCGGACAAGCTGGGCAGCATGCGCTACGGCTCGCCGGTGATGACCGTGACCGCCGACCGGACCGTGGAGCACGGGCTGGCCACCATCGGTTTCGACGACGAGGGGGTGGCCGCGCAATCCTGGGATCTGGTGCGCGACGGCATCTTCGTCGGCTACCAACTGGACCGGGTGTTCGCGCCGCGGTTGGGCCGGTCCCGGTCCAATGGCTGCTCCTATGCCGACTCCCCGCACCACGTGCCGATTCAGCGGATGGCCAACGTGTCGCTGGCCCCGGCCGCCGAGGACATCGCCACCGAGGACCTGATCTCGCGGGTCGACGACGGGCTCTACATCGTCGGCGACAAGTCCTGGTCAATCGACATGCAGCGATACAACTTTCAGTTCACCGGCCAGCGTTTCTACCGAATCCGCAACGGCCGGTTGGCCGGTCAGGTGCGCGACGTCGCCTACCAGTCCAGCACCACCGACTTCTGGAACTCCATGGAGGCCGTCGGTGGGCCGTCGACCTGGCGGCTGGGCGGCGCGTTCAACTGCGGCAAGGCCCAGCCCGGCCAGGTGGCCGCCGTCAGTCACGGCTGTCCGTCGGCCCTGTTCAGGGGAGTCAATGTGCTCAACACCGTTGCCGAAGCGGGGCACTGATGATCCCCGCCGCACAGGTCGTCGAGCTGGCGCTGGCGGCCGCCGCCTGCGCCGGCGGTGCCGACGAGACCATCGTCCTGGTCACCGACACCGCCACCGCGGCGCTGCGCTGGGCCGGAAACACCATGACCACCAACGGGGTTTCGACCTCGCGCACCACCACGGTGATCTCCATCGTCCGGCGCGGCGGCCGGGCGCACGTCGGCTCACTGGCCTCCGCCGAGGTCGACCGCGAGGCGATCCCCGCGCTGGTCGCGGCCTCGCAGGCCGCCGCGCGCTCGGCGCCCGCGGCCCGCGACAGCTTCCCGCTGCTGCCCGCCGACCCGGCCGGGGTGGGTTGGGACGAACCGGCGCCGGGCACCGGAGCGGAGGTGTTCGCCCCGGTCGCCGAGGCGCTGGCGCGCGGCTTCACCGGCCCCGACACCCTCTACGGTTTCGCCCATCACGTGGTGGAGACCACCTGGCTGGCCACCTCCACCGGGCTGCGGCGGCGTTCGGTGCAGCCGACCGGGTCAGTGGAGATCAACGCCAAGCGCAACGGCGCCAGCGCGTGGGCCGGGGTGAGCACACCCTGGTTCGACGACGTCGCGACCGACGATCTGCTCGCCGAGCTGGCGATGCGGCTGGGCTGGGCGCAGCGCACCGTCGAACTGCCGGCCGGGCACTACGAGACGATCATGCCGCCCTCGACGGTCGCGGACATGATGATCTACCTGGGCTGGACGATGGACGGCCGCGGCGCCCAGGAGGGGCGCACCGCGCTGGCCGCGCCCGGCGGCGGGACCCGGGTGGGGGAGCGGCTGACCGACCTGGGCCTGACCATGTACTCGGATCCGGCCGCGCCCGGGCTGGAGTGCACGCCGTTTCTGGCGGTGGGCAGCTCGTCGGAGACGACGTCGGTGTTCGACAACGGTCTGGACCTGACCCGGGTGGACTGGATCCGCGACGGTTCCATCGCGGCGCTGGCCTATCCGCGCGCGGCGGCGCTGGAATTCGATGTGCCGGTGGCGATTCCGTCGTCGAACCTGCTGATGACCGGCGGTGATGCGGAGCTGGCCGACATGGTCGCCGGCACCGAGCGGGGCTTGCTGCTGACCACCCTGTGGTACATCCGGGAGGTCGATCCGACGTCCCTGCTGCTGACCGGGCTGACCCGGGACGGGGTCTACCTGATCGAGGACGGTGAGGTCAGCGCCGCGGTGAACAACTTCCGGTTCAACGAGTCGCCGCTGGACCTGCTGCGCCGCGCCACCGAGGCGGGCCGGGCGGAGAAGACGCTGCCGCGGGAGTGGGGCGACTGGTTCAACCGGGCCTCGATGCCGTCGCTGCGGATTCCGGACTTCCACATGTCGTCGGTCAGCCAGGCGCAGTAGCCGTACGACGGGACAAGCCGCCGGATTTGGCGGATACTGGCGGGGTGCTGGCTGATCTGACCCGGTTGGTGGCGCTGTCGCCGCCGAAATTCGCCGATCTGAACGCCGCGGTGCGCGAGGTGTGCGCGGCGACCATCGGGTGCCCGCCGCTGCCCGCCGAATCCCGAGGTGGGCCGGTCGATCCGATGATCACCGAGTTCGCCGAGCAGTTCTCCGCCGACGTTTCGGCGATCACCGCCGCCCAGCGCGCCGCCTACACCGAGTCGTTGGGCGCCGACGTGGCCACGGTGACGCTGTTGATCTACCTGGCCGACTTCGTGCCCCGGGTGGCGGCCGGTCTGCGATCGCTCGGCGTGGACTGGTCCCCGCAGGCCGGCGACTGGGACCACCACACCGATCCGGCGGCGCTGCTGCTGGGCCGGATGGTCGGCCGGATCGGGCAGCTGACGGACCTGGACCCGGTCAGCACCGAGGTGGTGCGGCTGCGGGTCGCCCGGGCGCACAACTGCCGGCTGTGCAAATCGCTGCGGGAACGCTCGGCGCTGGAGGCCGGCGGCTCGGAGGACCTGTACGACGGCATCGACGACTACTCGCACAGCTCGGTCCTGTCACCGGCGCACCGGGCGGCGCTGCGTTACACCGACGCGCTGCTCTGGACCCCGGCCCAGATCGACGGCGCCGAGCTGCTGGCGCACTACGACCGGGACGCCGCCGTCGAGCTGACCTTCGATGTGCTGCGCAACTCGTGCAACAAGATCGCGGTGTCCCTCGGTGCGGATGCCGCGCGGGTCTCCGAGGGCACCGAGGGGTACCGGATCGGACCCGACGGTCTGCCGATCTACGGGTAACCCGGTGGGGGCCGGGCGGGTCGGGGTGCGGGACCTCGTGCACGCCGATCGGGCTGGGCGTGCGACCATGATGCCGCGCTATGCCGGGGGCGGTAGCTCAGTTGGTTAGAGCCGGGGACTCATAATCCCTTGGTCGCGGGTTCGAGCCCCGCCCGCCCCACACGAGTTTCGCCCGCCGCGCCGACGCGGCCCGAAGCGGGCCGGGTCGAAGCGCCCGAAGCGGGCCGTGTCGAACCGCCGATTAACCCGCTACAGCGCCGGAACCGATTCGCGCGCAACGGGACTGACGTGATTGTTCGCGGCGATCCGATCCGCGGAACTCGCCGATGGCGGCGGGTGTGGTCGGACCGCCGGTCCCGGGGTGTAACGTCGAAGGTGGATGAGGCCGAATGGCCCGCCCCCAATTCCGTTCTGCTGTGCGCCGCGCCCCGCTGCCGGCCCGGCGGCGACGGACTCGACGCTTAGGAATTACGCAATGGATTCGAAGGTTCTTTTTTCGCACCCGGACGACACCACGGCCCCGGCCGTGGTGAACGACAATGATGTTGCGCCACTGGTCTTTTCGGATGCCCCGAAGAAGCAGTCGGGGCGGCACTCCGACCGCCCCGGGCAGTGACCAGCGCTCGGCGCAGACTCAACCGAACCAAAAAAAGAAAGCTGGTGCGGCGTGCGCCGCACCAGCTTTCCGAAGTCTGGGTTTTGGTCAGATGACCGAAACGCCGACGGCCTGCGGGCCCTTGGCGCCCTGCTCGACCTCGAACTGAACCCGAGCGTTCTCCTCGAGCGAGCGGAATCCGCTGCCCTGGATCTCGGAGTAGTGGACGAAGACGTCAGCCGCGCCGCCATCCGGGGCGATGAAGCCGAAGCCCTTTTCGCCGTTGAACCATTTCACAGTGCCCTGTGCCATTGAATTTACTTCTCTCATTTGAAAACGCGACAACCAAAATGCGCGCGTGGGCAGCATAACACGACGGCCGGTGCCAGGCGCTCCCCGAATCCGATCTCGATCCGTCGGCCCGTGGTTCTCGGCCGCCGCAGCCCAGGCCGGGTGCCCGGGCGCGAGCGGTCACCGGCGGTTCGGGGACCGTTCAGCGTTTGCCGCGGGTGCAGTTCGGTTCGGCCGGTTTGGTCGGCCAGGTGCACACGTCGATGTAGGTGGTCGAGTCGAAGCCGCCGCCGTCGAAGACGCCGTACACCGAGCCGTGCGTGCCGGTGTAGGTCGCACCGCCCCCGTTGCCGCCCTCGGAGGTGATGATCGTGGTGACCGTCCAGCCCCGGTCCGCCAGCGCGGCCCGGTAGGCCGCCAGCACCGCGCCCGGGGCGCCGCCGACCTGGTAGTGCAGGTGAATGCCGCCATCGGCGATCCGGTCGGGCCCGGTGCTGGTGGTGGCGTTCGCCGGGCTCGGTACCAGCGCGGCCAGATCGGTGTCGGTGGCCGCGGCGACCTCCGGGGCGTGCACGGTGGCCGTCGTCCCGGCAGGCCCGCCGGACTCCGAGGAACCGGTGCACCCCGAAACGGCCAGGCCGAGGGCCAGCGCGGCGACGGCAAGGGCGGCGGAATTACCGATGATCGTCATGGTGACACCTGCTCCCGTAGGAGAAAAATGGTAGGACCGGCCGGCGCCGGAAAGTGTGGAATCGACATTGTGGCCGCGCAGCCGCCGAATTTCGCCCGCCGCCTGAGGCGCCAAGATTTGCCGGAACGGCCGGGGTCGGCCAAGGTGGACCGGTGGAAACCTCAGGCACCGATTCGGTGAATGATCCGGAAACGTCGCCCCGGCCGGACGCCGAAGCCGCACCGAAAACTGCCCGCCGGCGGCAGCTGCCCGCGGCGGTGGAGACCGCGCTGGGCCCGGTGACCCGGACCGGACGGTTCTACGCGGGGGCCTGGCGGCACTACCTCGGCAGTGGCGAAAGCGAGCTGCCCGTCGCACGGCCGACCGTCGCGCTGCTCAGCCAGGCGCTGCGCGACGAGATCGTGCTGACCGGGCTGCGGACCCAGCGGCCGCTGAGTCGGCCCCGGGCCTTCCAGCGGATCGACGCCGAGGTGCACGCCGCGCTGGACTTCTACGGGGCCAAGGGCTGGCTGGACAACCCGGAGGGCTTCTTCGCCGCACCGCCGCAGCTCAGCGACATCGAATTCCACAAGGTCAAGGGCCGGGGACGCTCCTACCAGCGCTTCGTCTTCGACAGCGGCTACCAGCTGGAGCCGGGGGCACCCGGCGCCGAGCGCTGGGAGTCCTACACCTCCAACGCCAAGGTGTACGGACTGCTGCTGCGCCACGACGAGCCGCGGCCCTGGCTGGTCTGCGTGCACGGCGCCGAAATGGGCCGGGCCGGCATCGACCTGGCGCTGTTCCGGGCCCGGCACCTGCACGAGGACTTCGGTCTCAACGTCATTCTGCCGGTCAACCCGCTGCACGGACCGCGGGCCAAGGACCTGCCCAAGGGTAAGGCCATCCCCGGTGAGGAGGTCCTCGACGACATCCACTTCGCCGGCCAGGCCGTCTGGGACGTCCGCCGGCTGCTGTCCTGGATTCGCAGCCAGGAACCGGCCGCCCCGATCGGCCTGAACGCCATCTCGCTGGGCGGCTACGTGTCCTCGCTGGTCGCCAGCGTTGATCCGCGGCTGACCTGCGCGATCCTGGGTGTTCCGGTGGCCGACCTGGTCGGCCTGCTGGGCCGGCACGCCGGCTTCCGCCCCGACGACCCGCGCAGCAAGACCCTCGAGGCCGCCCGCCCGCTGGCCGCGATGGTCTCGCCGCTGTCGATGCAGCCCAAGGTGCCGATGGCCGGGCGGTTCATCTACGGCGGCGTCGCCGATCGCGTGGTGCACCCGCGCGACCAGGTGGTCCGGCTCTGGGAGCACTGGGGCAAACCCGAAATCGTCTGGTACCGCGGCGGCCACACCGGGTTCTTCACCGCCCGCCCGGTGCAGAAGTTCGTCGATGCCGCGCTTGTGCAGTCCGGGCTGGTCGGAAAGCGCTAGCCTGCCGAAGAAGACCTCGACCGGCAGGAGCGTGACGTGATGGCGGCTAACCGCCCGATGGCCGCCATCGATGCGGCGATGATGACCGGTGATGTGCTCACCAACCCGATGCACGTCGCGGCGCTGATGATCTTCACCCCGCCGCCCGGATCCGATCGGCATTACGTCGACGACCTGTACCGCGACGGCCTGATCAACCTCGGCGGCGTCGACCCCCGGCTGAGCAAGCGCCCGCGGATCGGCCTGGACACCCTCGGCCGCTGGGTCTGGGAGGACGTCGAGGTCGACCTGCACAGCCATGTGCAGCGCCGGGTGCTGCCGGCCGGGTCCGGGGAGCCCGAGCTGTGGCAGCTGGTCGCCGACCTGCATTCGCTGCCGCTGGATCGGCACCGGCCGCTGTGGATGGCGTACCTCATCGACGGCCTGGACGACGGCAGGTACGCCCTCTACATCAAGCTGCACCACACCCTGGTCGACGGGGTGGAGGGCATGCAGATGATTGCCGACGGGCTCAGTCCGGACCCCGAGGCCCGTGACGTCAAACCCTTCTACTCGGCCGGCGAGCATGCTCCCGAGCCGGCCCGGCCCGAGCACGGCCTGCCCGACCCGGCGTCGGCGCTGTCCGCGGTCGCCGGCGCGGCCGCGTCGTCGATCGACTTGGCGCGCAACATCATCGGCGGCGGGATCGACTATCTCGGCGCCGCCGTCGAGGGCATCAGCCCGGTGCCGATGAGCGCCCCGTTCACCCGGTTCAACGATTCGCTGGGCTTCAAACGCGCGGCGGCCGGCGGCAGCTGGCCGCTGCAGCGGTTCCGCGAGCTCGCCGACGCCGCCCGCGCCGGCAGCGGCGATCCGGTGACCATCAACGACGTGCTGATGACCGTCGTCTCCGGGGCGCTGCGCGGCTGGCTGCTGGCCCACGACGAACTTCCGGACAGTTCGCTGATCGGGATCTGCCCGATCAGCGTGCGCGCCGGGGAGGGTGGCGCCCCGGACGGCAGCGCCGGATCCGACAGCGGAAACATGTTCGGGCTGCAGCAGTGCCCGCTGGGCACCGATCTGGCCGATCCGGCGGAGCGGCTGACGCTGATCCACCGGTCGATGGCGTGGGCCAAGGACCAGGTGGCGCGCCGGGGGTCGGCGGCCTCGATGTTGCTGACGGCGCCGAGCCTGGCGCCGACGCTGCTGCTGTCGATGCTTCCGCTGACGGTGAAGTGGCGCACCGGCTACAACCTGCCGATCTCCAACGTCCGCGGCCCGCGCGAGCACATGTACTACAACGGGGCGCACCTGGACGCGCTGTACCCGGTCTCCACGGTGTTCGACGGCTTCGGCCTCAACGCCACGATCTGCTCCTACGCCGACACCGTCTCGTTCGGCTACGTTGCGGGCCGCAGCCTGGTGCCCGACGTGGACACGCTGATCCCGCTGACCGAGACCGCGCTGGCCGAGCTGGCAGCCGCGATCGGCTGGTGAAACCGCATTAGTCGGCTGCCGGGGCGGAAAAGTTCCGGGTGATCCGGCTGTTTTTCTGGTGATTGCGCAGGTCGGCGCGGTGTGAAACGGTAACCGCTGGATCCGCGCCCGGACACCGGTTCCGGCGGCGCTCGACAGTGAGGCCCCCGTTTGTCGATCACCGAAACCGAGACCGTCGCGTCGATCACCGGCCCGACCGGCGCGCATCGGTCGCTGCTGATGCGACTGCACTTCTACGCCGGGGTGCTGGTCGGCCCGTTCCTGCTGATCGCCGCGGTCACCGGCGGGCTTTACGCGATCGCCCCGACGCTGGAGCAGTGGAGCTACCGGGACCAGCTGCGCGCCCAGACCGACGGCCCGGCGCTGCCGCTGCCCGATCAGGTGCGGGCCGCCCAGCAGGTGCGCCCGGATCTGGTCGCGGTGGCGGTCCGCCCGGCCGCCGCGGCCGGGCAGACCACCCGGGTGATGTTCGCCGACCCCAGCCTGGGGGAGTCCCAGACCCTCGCGGTGTTCGTCGACCCGGCCACCGCGCGGTCCCAGGGCACGCTGGCGGTCTATGGCAGCAGCGGCGCGCTGCCGGTGCGGACCTGGCTGGACAATCTGCACCGCAGCCTGCACCTGGGTGAGCCCGGCCGGCTCTACAGCGAGCTGGCCGCGTCCTGGCTGTGGGTGGTGGCCCTCGGTGGGCTGTGGCTGTGGGTCGCCCGGTACCGGCGGATGCGCGCCACTGGTGCGTCCTCGGCCCGGCTGCTGTCCGTGCAGCGCGGCGCGACGGGTCGGCGCCGGACGCTGAATTGGCATGGCGTGCTGGGGATCTGGATCGCCGTCGGGCTGGTGATGCTGTCCGCGACCGGGCTGACCTGGTCGGCCTACGCCGGCGCCAACGTGGATGCGCTGCGCGCCGCGCTGTCCTGGACGACCCCGACGGTGAGCACCGCGCTGGCCGGGCCGCCGGCGGCCCCCGCCGGCGCCCCCGCCGGCCACGGCCACGGCCCCGCGCCCGAACCGGCCGTATCGGTCACGCCCGGCGCCGTCCGGGTGGCCGAGTTGGACACCGTCGTGGCGGCGGCCCGGCGCGCCGGGATCGGCGGCGCCGTGGAGGTCGGGATGCCCGCGGATGCCCAGTCGGCGTTCACCGTCGGGCAGATCCGGGCGCCCTGGGTGATGTCCAACAACTCCGTCGCGGTGGACCCGGCCACCGGTGAGATCACCGACGTGTCCTGGTTCGCCGACTGGCCGCTGGCCGCCAAGCTGGCGGCCTGGGGGATTCAACTGCACATGGGCACCCTGTTCGGGCTGCCCAATCAGCTGGCCCTGCTGGGGCTGGCGGCCGCGCTGACGGCGGTGATCGTGGCCGGGTACCGGATGTGGTGGCAGCGCCGCCCGACCCGCGGCCCGGGCGCGGTCGGCCGGCCGCCGCGGCGCGGGGCGCTGAGCACGCTGGCTCCGGCCACCGCGGTGGCGGTGCTGGCCGTCGCCGCGGTCGTCGGCTGGTTCGTCCCGTTGCTGGGGATCAGCCTGGCCGGGTTCGTGGCCGTCGACGTCGCCGCCGGGGTGCTGGCCGGTCGGCGCCGGCGACCGGATCTGGACAGTGCCGGTACCGGTGGATAGGCTCCGCCGGTACTCAATTAGTTGACTAAGCGGTTATGGGGTGTGGGATGCAGCGATTCCGTGCGGCCGTCGAGGCCCGTGACGCCGCGGCGATGGAGGCCTGCCTGGCCGACGACGTGGTGTTCACCAGTCCGGTCGCGTTCCGGCCGTATCCGGGCAAGCCGATCACCGCGGCCATCCTGCGCGGCGTGCTGCGGGTCTTCGAGGACTTCCGCTACCTGCGTGAGATCAACGACGCGGGCGGCCACGATCACGCGCTGCTGTTCGAGGCGACCATCGCCGGAAAGCGGCTCACCGGCTGTGATTTTCTGCACGTCAACGCCGACGGGCTGATCGATGACTTTATGGTGATGGTGCGTCCGCTGTCGGGCGCGACCGCCCTGGCCGCCGCCATGGCCGAGCAGTTCGAGCGGATTCAGCGCGAGGCCGTCGAGGCCGTCGCGCGCGAGGCCCGATAGAGGAGAACGAACGTGCGGATTGGCTTGGGGATCAACTACGCGGGCGGCTTCAAGGAGGTCGCGGCCGAGGTCGCCGATCTGGAACGCGCCGGCCTCGACGTGGTGTTCGTCCCCGAGGCGTACTCCTTCGACGCGGTCAGCGCGCTGGGCTATCTGGCCGCCAAGACCGAACGGGTGCAGCTGGCCTCCGGGGTGCTTCAGCTCTACACCCGCACGCCGACGCTCACCGCGATGACCGCCGCCGGCCTGGACTACGTCTCCGACGGCCGCTTCATCCTCGGCCTGGGCGCCTCGGGCCCGCAGGTCATCGAGGGCTTTCACGGCGTGCCATACGACGCGCCGATCGGGCGGACCCGCGAGGTCATCGAGATCTGCCGGCAGGTGTGGCGCCGGGAACGGCTCGAACACCGGGGCAAGCACTATCAAATTCCGCTGCCGGATGGCCAGGGCACCGGCCTGGGCAAGCCGCTGAAGCTGATCAATGAACCGGTGCGCGAACGCATTCCGATCCTGCTGGCCGCGCTCGGACCGAAGAACGTGGCGCTGGCCGCCGAGATCGCCGAGGGCTGGCAGCCGATCTTCTACCTGCCGGAGAAGGCCAACGACGTGTGGGGTGCGGCGCTGGCCGCCGGTCGGGCCAACCGCGACCCGGCGCTGGGAACGTTGGATGTCTACGCCGGGCCGGCGCTGGCGATCGGCGAAAACGTCGAGCCGCTGCGGGAATTCATCAAACCCCACCTGGCGCTCTACATCGGCGGCATGGGGGCCAAGGGCAAGAACTTCTACCACGACCTGGCCACCCGCTACGGGTACGGGGCGGCCGCCGACCGGATCCAGCAGCTCTACCTGGCCGGCGACAAGGACGCCGCCGCCAAGGCGGTGCCCGACGAGCTGGTGCGTGACGTGTCCTTGATCGGTCCGGCCGGTTTCGTCCGGGACCGCGTCGCGGCGTTCCGGGAGTCCGGGGTCACCGTCCTCAACGTGGTCCCGCTGGCCGGGAGCACGCTGGAGCGCGCCCGGCTGATCGAGGCGCTGCGCGAGCTCTGCTAACCGTCCGGGCCGGCGCCCGCGCCCGCGGTCTCGGGCGTCTTCGGCCACGGTGACGGCAGCGGCCGGCGTCGCACGAGCTGCGGCCACCAGAACCAGCGGCCCATCAGCGCGGCGATCGACGGCGTCATGAACGCCCGGATCACCAGGGTGTCGAACAACAGGCCCAGCCCGATCGTGGTGCCCACCTGCGCGACCACGGTCATCGAACTGACCACCATCGACATCATGGTGAAGGCGAACACCAGTCCCGCGGAGGTGACCACCGAACCGGAGCCGCCCATCGCGCGGATGATGCCGGTGTTGATGCCGGCGGGCAGCTCTTCCTTGAGCCGCGCCACCAGCAACAGGTTGTAGTCGGCGCCGACGGCCAGCAGCACGATCACCGCCATCGCCATCACCATGAAGTGCAGGTCGATGCCGATGATGTGTTGCCACAACAGGATTGACAGGCCGAACGATGAACCGAGGGATATCAGCACGGTGCCCACGATGACCAGTGACGCGATGATGGCGCGGGTGATCAGCAGCATGATGATGAAGATCAGGCTGATCGCCGCGATGCCCGCGATCAGCAGGTCGTAGTCGTTGCCCTCCTGAAGGTCCTTGAACACCGAGGCGGTGCCGCCGAGAAAGATCTTGGAGCCCTCCCACGGGGTGCCCTTGATCGCCTCCCTCGCGGCGTGCTTGATCGCATCGATGTTCTTGATGCCCTCGGAGGTCAGCGGGTCGGCGTCGTGAGACACGATGAACCGCACCGATTTACCGTCGGGCGAGATGAAATTTTCCATGCCGCGTTTGAAATCGGCGTTGGTGAAGATCTCCGGCGGCACGTAGAACGAGTCGTCGTTGTTGGCCTTGTTGAACGCCTCGCCCATCGCGGTCTGGTTGGCCTGCATGGCCTCACCCTGATCGGCCATCCCCTTCTGGGTCTGGTACATCGTCAGCATCATCGCCTTGGAGGACTTCATCGTGGCGATCTGGGCGGGCAGCGTGGCCAGCATCTGCGGCATCAACTCGTTGAGCCGGTCCATGTCGACGACCATGCTGGAGATGTTGTCGATCATCGGGTCGACCTTGTCCAGGGCGTTGAAGATGCTGCGGATCGACGAGCACACCGGGATGTTGAAACAGTGCGGCTCCCAATGCAGGTAGTTGCGCAGCGGCCGGATGAAGTCCTCGAAATCGGCGAGGTGATTGCGCAGCTGGGTGACGTCGTCGACCATGGTGTGCATCTTGGTCGTCATCACCGACATGGTGCCCATCATCTGGCCCATCAGCGTCATCATCGCGTTCATGGTGTCGATGGAGCCCTGCATCAGCTCGGCCTGCTCGAGCATGTTGTCGGTGCTCTTGTCGAGGTAGGGCCGGTTGAGGTCCTGCAGCACGCCGCTGCGGCTGAGCATCGCCGGAATGGTGGTGAAGTCGATCGGCTTGCCGTCGGGCCGGGTGATGGCCTGCACGCTGCCGATGCCCGGAACCCGGAACACCGCGCGGGCCACCTTCTCGATCACCAGGAAGTCCGCCGGGTTGCGCAGATCGCGATCGGTCTCGATCATCAGCAGCTCGGGATTCATCCGGGCGGGGGAGAAGTGCCGCTCGGCGGCGGCGAAGCCCTCGTTGGCCGGCAGGTCCGCGGGCAGATAGTTCCGGTCGTTGTAGTTGGTGTGATACCCCGGCAGCGTCAGCAGGCCGACCAGCGACAGCGCCAGGGTGGTCAGCAGCACCGGCAGCGGCCAGCGCACCACGATGGTGCCGATCCGCCGCCATTCCCGGATGCGCATCGCGCGCCGCGGTTCCAGCAGTTTGCCGAACCGGGTCGCGACGGTGATGATCGCCGGGCCCAGCGACAGCGCGGCCAGCACCGCCACCGCCATGCCCACCGCGATTGGGATGCCGAGGGTCTGGAAGTACGGCAGGTTGGTGAAGTGCAGGCAGAACAGCGCACCGGCGATGGTCATGCCCGAGCCGAGCACCACGTGCGCGGTGCCGTGGAACATGTCGTAGTAGGCCGACTCCTTGTCCATCCCCTTGGACCGGGCCTCCTGATAGCGGCCGATCAGGAAGATGGCGTAGTCGGTGGACGCCGCGATGGCCAGCGTCACCAGCAACTGGGTGGCGAACGTCGAGAGCCCGATCAGGTTGTGATAGCCCAGGAACGCCACCATGCCGCGGGCGGCGGCGAGCAGCATCACCACCATCGACAGCATGATCAGCACGCTGCTGATCGCCCGGTAGGTCCACAGCAGCATCGAGATGATGACGGCGAACGTGGTCAGCTCGATGATCCGCACGCTCTTGGTGCCGGCCACCTGCTGGTCGGCGGCCAGCGCCGTGCTGCCGGTGACATAGACCCGCAGCCCGTCGGGCTTGGGCAGGTCGGCGACCAGCTTCTGGATGGCCTGGGCGGACTCGTTGGCCAGCGCCTCGCCCATGTTGCCGGCCAGGAACACCTGTACGTAGGCCGCCTGGCCGTCGTTGCTCTGCGCGCCGGCCTGGGTGATGGTGTCGCCCCAGAAGTCCTGCACGTGCTCGACGTGTTCGGTGTCGGCCTTCATCCGGGCCACCATGTCGTCGTAGAACACGTGGTCGGGGTCGCCGAGCAGGCCGTCGCGCTCCAGCACGATCATCGCCGAGGCGTCGGACTTGAACTCGTCGAAGACCTGGCCGACGCGCTTCATCGCGACCATCGACGGCGCGTCGTCCGGGCTCATCGACACCGACCGCATCTCGCCGACCACCTCGAGCTGCGGAACGGTGGTGCTGAGCAGGCCGATCAGCACCAGCCAGGCCAGGATCACCCCGATGGCGTATTTGCGCAGGAAGCGCCCGATTCCTCGGTGAGTGCTGGTGTCGGTGCTGGGCACGACGGCGGTGTCCGGCACGGTTCGCGGGGCTCCTCCCTGGGACGGCACAGGCCGGGTACCAGTCTTACCAGAGACGTAGCCCCGACGGTGGCCCACCTCGCCGCGGGCTCAGCGAAGCCGGGCCCGGTTGCCGTGACGGCGACCGGGCCCGTGCTGCTGAGCGCCGTGGGTCAGATGCGGCCGGCGATGAAGTTCGCGGCCTGGTCCGGGTACGGGGCCCACTCGTAGTTACTGTGCGCCGAGCGGTCCGAGCCTTCCGAGCAGATCGGGTCGCCGGGGCTGCACAGGTCGACGGTGCGCCCGGCGAACTGCCCGTTGGACGACAGCGGCTGGCCGAACCGGCGGCTGGGGTTGCCGAACACCGCGACCGCGGCCACGTTGTTGGCCAGGTTGGGGGCCAGTGCCGGCGCCGATCCCAACATGCCGATGCGGTCACCGACCGGCTGGACCCCGGCCAACATGGACATCGCCGAGGCGCCCTGGGAGAAGCCACCGAGCACGATTCGGGTGTTCGGGCAGTTGTCGGCCATCCACTGCACGTGCCCGGCGGCGTCCGTCGCGCCGTTCTGGGTGGTCAGGAAGTTGTAGCTGGCCGGGTAGTTCACCGCGTAGGTGCCCAGCGAGCCGACCCGCGGCCGCAGCGCCGCGGCGAGGGCGTCGCCGACGCGGCCCAGGCCGGGCGGTTCGGCGGTGCCGCGAGCAAACACCAATTCCACGCTCGGGCAGTCCTCGGCGACGGCGGTCGGCGCGACCGAGACAGACAACGGAACCACGGTGGCGGCGGCGATCAGGCCGGCCAGGGAGAGGCGCGAAAGCATCCTGGCATCCTCGCATGAGATCGGCCCCGGCAACGAATTAGGTGACCTAACCGACGGTTCACGCCAGCGCGAGAAAACCGACCCCGACGGCGGTGGCCAGACACACCGTGGTCAGCGGCAGACCGAACCGGAAGAACGTCGCGTTGGTGTAGCGGCCCGGCTTCATCACCATCAGGTTGGACTGGTGACTGTAGGGGTTAAGGAAGGTGAACGAGATGCACGTCCCGATCAGCGTCAGCAGCATCACCGGGTCCAGGCTCATGGTTTCGGCCACCACCAACGCCATCGGGGTGAGGATGGCCGCGGCGGCCGCGTTGGTGACCACGTTGGTCAGCACCGTGGTGGCCACCGCGATCGCCAGCACCTCCAGCGCGGTGTTGCCCCGCCCCAGCGCGAGCAGTCCGTCGGAGATGTGCTTGCCCAGGCCGCTGTTGACCACGATCACGCCCAGGCCCACCGAACCCGCGATGATCGCCAGCAGGTTCCAGTTCAGCGCGCGCACCGCCGAGCGCGGAGTCAACACCGCGGTGACCACCATCAGGGTGGCCCCGGCCGTCGCAACCAGCTCGATCGGGGCCAGGCCGAACGACCCGGCGGCGATCACCGCCGCCAGAATGCTCAGCGCGATCCAGGTCTTGCCGGTCTCGGGCGCCTTGCCCGCCACCTTCTGCCACAGCCCGACCAGCGGATGGTCGTTGAGCACCTCGGCCGACCGGGCGGTCACCATGCACATTTCCCCGGGCCGGGCCGGGGTGTCACGCAGCAGCCGATCGGTCTCGGCGGCCACCACCTCGACGTCCTCATCCTCCTCCAGGTCGCGAACGGTGGCCTGCTCGTCGGTGGCGATGGACACCATGTAGAGGTCCTGCGGGGACTGCCCGAACCGCGGGCTGGCCCACAGCATCCGCACCCCGGCCTCGGTGGCCCGGTAGACCAGCACATCGTCCTCCTCCAGCACGGATTCGGCGGGCGCGTGCTGGCCCCAGCGCTGCACCCCGATCAGCTCGAATTCCGGGGTGGCGTAAACGCCGAGGTCTGCGGCGGTGCGGCCGACGGCATTGGCGCTGGGCGCGATCGGGATCTCCGCGCGCCAGGACAACTCCCGATCGCGGGCGTGGGGGGCGCCGCGCAGCATCGGCCGGGCGGTGATCAGCAGCACCACCCACCCCACCAGCGCCACCGGCGCCGCGATCGGCACGAAGGAGAACATCGTCAGCTGGACGCCGGCCGGGGCGGCCAGGCCGGCGATCAGCAGGTTGGAGCTGGTGCCGATCAGGGTGGCCGAGCCGGCCAGGGTGGTGGCGTGCGCGATCGGCAGCAGCACGCTGCGGGCCGGCACCCCGGACTGCTGCTCCAGCTCGCGGGTCGCCGGGATGAGCATGGCCACGATCGGGGTGGTGTTGATCAGCGCCGAGATGAACCCCACCGGCGGGATCAGCCGGGCCAGCGCGTGCAGTGAGCTGTCCACCCCGTTGAGCAACCGGTACGTCACCCGGGAGATGACCCCGGTGTGCAGCACGCCCTTGGCGATCACCAGCATCGCGGCCACCGTGATCACACCGCCGTTGGACAGCCCGCTGAACAGCTCCCCGGGGGTGGCGATTCCGGCCAGCCCGGCGACGGAAAGACCGCAGATCAGCGCCAGGATCGGTGGCACCCGGCCGCTGGCCATGACGGCGAGGGTGGCGATGACGATCACCGCGGCGAGGATGGCCATGGCGTGCATTATCGGCTACGCATTATCGGCCACGCATGCACTCGGCTTTCGTTGCGTGCGCGCCGGGTGGCGGCCCGGTGCCGACCGTCGCGGTGGCCGATTCGGCGCCGCCGCCGACCCGCGGTGTTGTAGCTTTCATTCCACTGGACTGGCCGCGTGAGGATTCGGCTGGCCGCATGAGGAGATCGCGTGGAGGGGAAGCCGTTCGGCCACTACCGGCTGGGGGAACGGCTCGGGCGTGGCGGCATGGGCGAGGTGTACCGCGCCTATGACACCAAGACCAACCGCGAGGTGGCACTGAAGGTACTGCCGCCGGGCAACGCGCAGGACGCCGCGTTCCAGGAGCGGTTCCGCCGGGAGGCGCACGCGGTGGCCGGGCTCAACGAACCGCACGTCGTGCCGATCCACGGCTACGGCGAGATCGACGGGCAGCTCTACCTGGACATGCGGCTGATCGAGGGCAAGACCCTCGGGGAGATGCTGGCCGACGACGGCAGGCCGCTGACCCCGGAGTTCTGCGCGAAGGTCGTTGCCCAGATCGGTGCGGCGCTGGACGCCGCGCACGCCGAGGGGCTGATCCACCGCGACGTCAAACCGGCCAACATCATCATCACCGACAACGACTTCGCCTACCTCATCGACTTCGGTCTGGCCCGCGGCGCCACCGACGCCGGTATGACGACGGCCGGTAACACCCTCGGCACGCTGGCCTACATGGCGCCGGAGCGCTTCGACAACACCGTCACCGACCCGCGGTCGGACATCTACGCGCTGACCGCGGTGCTCTACGAATGCCTGACCGGGGTCCGGCCGTACCAGGGCGACAGCCTCGAACAGCAGATCGCCGCGCACCTGCGCCAGCCCCCGCCGCGGCCCTCGCAGGTCAATCCCCGGCTGGCGCCGTTCGACGACGTCGTCGCCACGGGCATGGCCAAGCAGCCGGAGCGGCGCTATCAAAGCGGTGCGGCGCTCTCGGACGCGGTGTCCCGCGCGGGCGAGGCCGTCGGGCGCAGTGGCACCGGCCGGCACAGTGCGCCGCGAAACGGTCGGCTCGGCCGCGGTCGCTGGGTGCTGGCCGGCGCGGCGGTGCTGGTGGGCGCGCTGGTGGCCGGGGTGTTCCTGGCCGGCCGATCCGAGGACCGGCGGGCCGAGCCGCCCGCGCCGACGGTGGCACCCGCCGCGCCGGATGGCCGGGTGGCCTCGCTCGCCGCCGCGGTGCCCGAGCCGATCAAGTCCCGCGGCACGCTGATCGTCGGCGTCAACGTGCCCTACGCGCCCGATGAGTTCAAGAACGACGAGGGCGAGCTGGTCGGCTTCGACATCGACCTGCTCAACGCGGTGGCCCGCACGCTGGGCCTGCGGACCGAGTGGCGGGAGATGGCCTTCGAGGCGATCACCGGCGCGGTCGGCGACGGCAGCCTCGACGTCGGTGCGTCCTCGATCACCGACACCCGGGCGCGGGAACGCTCGGTCGACTTCGTCACCTACCTCGATGCCGGGACCCTGTGGGCGCGCCGGGCCGGCGGCACCGCCGATCCCGGCGCGGCGTGCGGACTGCGCATCGGTGTCGCCGAGGGAGCGCTGCAGGCCACCACGGAACTGCCCGCCAAGAGCGCCGAATGCGTGGCCGCCGGGCTGGACCCGATCGACAAGGTGGTCTACCCGGACCAGAGCGAGGTGACCGCCGCGCTGCTCAACGGGGACATCGACGCGCTGTCGGCGGACTCCACCGTCACCGGGTTCGCGGTCAAGCTCAGCGCAGGCAAGCTGGAGCCCGCCGGATCGATGACCGACGTCGCACCCTACGGCTGGCCGGTGGCCAAGGACTCCGCGCTGGCCGAGTCGCTGCGCCAGGGCCTGGAACACCTGATCGCCACCGGCGAGTACACCGCGATCGCCACCAAGTGGGGCGTGGAGCAGGGCGTGCTGGACCGGCCCGTCGTCAACGGCGCGACCCGCTGACGCGGCGGGGTCAGCGGATCGACAACCCGGTGACGGCCCGGGAGATGACCAGCCGCTGAATCTCGCTGGTGCCCTCGAAGATGGTGAAGATCTTCGCGTCGCGGTGCATCCGCTCCACCGGATAGTCGCGGGTGTAGCCGTTGCCGCCGAGGATCTGGATGGCCTCGTCGGTGACGTAGACGGCGGCCTCGCTGGCCACCAGCTTGGCCATCGACCCCTCGGCATTGTCGAACGGCACGTTGTTGCTGGCCATCCAGCCGGCCCGCCACACCAGCAGCCGGGCCGCGTCGATCCGGCACTTCATGTCCGCGAGCTTGAACGCCACCGCCTGGAACTCGCCGATCTTGCGGCCGAACTGTTCACGCTGACCGGCGTACTCCAGGGCGTACTCGTAGGCGGCTCGGGCCACCCCGATGGCCATCGCGCCGACCGTCGGGCGGGTGCGTTCGAAGGTCTTCATCGCGGCCTGGCCGCGCGCCGAACCCCCGGACCGGACCCGGGCGACCCGGGACTCAAACTTCTCTCGGCCGCCCAGGATCAGGTTCTCCGGGATCCGGACGTCCTGCAGCACCACCTCGGCGGTGTGCGAGGCGCGGATGCCGTGTTTCTTGAACTTCTGGCCCTGGCTCAGCCCGGGCACGCCGGCGGGAATGATGAAGCTGGCCTGCCCGCGCGAGCCCAGCTCCGGGTACACCGAGGCGACCACCACGTGCACGTCGGCGATGCCGCCGTTGGTGGCCCACGTTTTGGTGCCGTTGAGCACCCACTGCCGGTTCGCCTCGTCGTAGCGGGCGCGGGTGCGGATCGCGCCGACATCGGACCCGGCGTCGGGCTCCGAGGAGCAGAAGGCCCCCAGCTTGGGGTCATCGGGGGTGCCGAACATCTGCGGCAGGAACTCGATCAGCTGCTCGGGGGTGCCGTTGCCGGCCAGCGCCGCGGCGGCCAGTCCGGTGCCCAGGATCGACAGCGCGATGCCGGCATCGCCCCAGAATAGTTCCTCGAAGACCAGCAGCATGCCGAGCCCGGCCGGGTCGGCGGCCTGCTGGCCGAACATCTCCGCCGAATACAGCCCGACCTTGGCGGCCTCGGCGATGATCGGCCAGGGCGTCTCCTCGCGCTCGTCCCACTCCGCAGCGGCCGGGCGCACCACCCCCGCGGCGAACTCGTGCACCCAGTCGCGCACCGCGATGTTGTCCTCGGACAGCTGCAGGGAGAAGGTCACCGGTTCCTCATTTCATGGGTGTTGCGTTGCGGCACTGAGCCGTTCGGGTTCAGCCGCTCAGTAGCGAGTCGATCCAGCCGCGGACGAAGAACAGTAGGAAGCCGAAGGCCACCAGCCACAGCAGCGGGCTGATCTCGCGGGCCTTGCCGGCCGCCGAGCGCACCACCACCCAGGAGATGAACCCGACGCCGATGCCGTTGGCGATGGAGTAGCTCAGCGGCATCACCGCCACCGTCAGCACCACCGGCAGGGCCACCGAGAAATCCGACAGGTTGATGTCGCGCAGGTGCGAGGCCATCATCGCGCCCACCACGACCAGCGCGGCGGCGGCGACCTCCGAGGGCACAATCGCGGCGATCGGCGTCAGGAACATCGCGGCCAGAAACAGCAGGCCGGTGGTGATGCTGGCCAGCCCGGTCCGTGCCCCCTCGCCGATCCCGGAGCCGGACTCGACGAACACGGTGTTCGACGACGCGGAGGCCAGGCCGCCGACCACGGCGCCGGCGCCCTCAACGACCAGCGCGGACTGCAGTCGCGGGAAGTTGCCGTCCCGATCGGCCAGGCCGGCCTGGCGGGACAGCCCGGTGAAGGTGCCCATCGCGTCGAAGAAGTTGGTGAACACCAGGGTGAACACCAGCATCAGCGCGGCGATCACGCCGATCCGGCCGAACCCGGTGAAGCTGACGTCGCCGAGCAGCGTGAGGTCCGGGAGCGCCAGCGGCGACCCGGACAGCGCCGGCACCGACAGTGCCCAGCCGCCCGGGTGCTCGGTCGCCGGGCCCAGGTGCAGCACCGATTCCACCACGACGGCGATGACGGTGCCGATCACCAGCCCGATCAGGATCCCGCCGCGGACGTTGCGGGCGATCAGCACGCCGGTCACCAGCAGGGTGACGACGAACACCACGGTCGGCACGCTGTTGATCGAGCCTGCGCCGTGCGCGCCCAATCCGATTGGCGGAGAGGGGCTTCCGGTGGAGCCGACGAAGCCGGCGTTGACCAGTCCGATGAACAGGATGAACAGCCCGATGCCGGCGGTGATCGCCAGCTTCAGCTGCATCGGCACCGCGTCGAAGACCATCTTGCGCACGCCGCTGGCCGCCATCGCGACGATGATCAGGCCGTTGATCACCACCAGGCCCATCGCCTCGGGCCAGGTCAGTGAGCCCACCACCGAACTGGCCAGAAACGAGTTGATGCCCAGGCCTGCGGCGAACGCGAACGGCAGCCGGGCGATCACCGCGAACGCGATGGTCATCACCCCGGCGGCCAGCGAGGTCACCGCGGACACCTGGGCGAAGCCGAGCTGGTGGCCCTCGACGTCGGCGGTGCCGGACAGGATGATCGGGTTCAGCACGATGATGTAGGCCATCGCGATGAAGGTGACCAGCCCGCCGCGCAGTTCGGTGGCGACGGTGGAACCGCGGGCGGTGATCTCGAAGAACCGGTCCAGCCGACTCACCGGCCGGTCCGGCTGGACCGCCGGCCGGTCGGCGGCCTTTCGGCTCACATCGTCACGCTCATCGGGCCCACATTCCAGATCTCGTCGCAGTATTCACGAACGGCGCGGTCGGAGGAGAACTTGCCGCTGCGGGCGGTGTTCAGAATCGCCATCCGGGACCAGGTTTCCGGACGCCGCCACGCCTCGGACACCCGGTCTTGGCAGGCGATGTAGGAGGCGTAGTCAGCCAGCACCAGGAACGGGTCGTGGAACACCAGCGAATCCAGCAGCGGGCGAAGCACTTCGGTGTCGCCGTGGGTGAAGGCACCCTCGGCGATCAACTGCAACGCCCCGGTCAGTTCGGGGCTGCGTTCGATGTAGTCGGCCGGGCGATAGCCGGTGGCCTTGAGGGCCTCGACCTGCTCGACGGTCAGACCGAACAGGAAGAAGTTGTCCTCGCCGGCCTCCTCGCGGATCTCGACGTTGGCGCCGTCGAGGGTTCCGATGGTCAGGGCGCCGTTCATCATGAACTTCATGTTGCCGGTGCCGGAGGCCTCCTTGCCGGCCGTCGAGATCTGCTCGGAGAGGTTCGCCGCCGGGTAGATCAGGTGCGCGTTCTGCACATTGAAGTTCGGCAGGAACACCACCTTCATGAACCGGTTGACGTCCGGGTCGTTGTTGACCGTGGCGCCGACGGCGGTGATCAGCTTGATCATCAGCTTGGCCATGAAGTAGCCGGGCGCGGCCTTGCCCCCGAAGATGAACGCGCGCGGCGGGATCGCCAGTTTCGGGTTGGTCTTCAGCCGGTGGTACAGGGTGATGATGTGCAGCGCGTTGAGGTGCTGGCGCTTGTACTCGTGGATCCGCTTGACCTGGATGTCGAACATCCAGGACGGATCCAGTTCGATGCCGGTGGTGGTGTGCACGTACTCGGCCAGCCGGGCCTTGTTGGCGCGCTTGACCTTGCGCCAGCGAGTCCGGAAGGACTCGTCCTCGGCGTAGCTCTCCAGCTCGCGGAGCCGGTCGAGGTCGGTCAGCCAGCCGGTGCCGATGGTGTCGTCGAGCAGGTCGCGCAGTCCGTGGTTGGACAGAGCCAGGAATCGGCGGGGCGTGACCCCATTGGTGATGTTGCCGAATCGCTCCGGCCACAGCTCGTAAAAGTCTTTCAGCACACTGGCTTTGAGCAGTTCGGAGTGCAGCGCGGCAACGCCGTTGACGAAGTGGCTGCCGACGGTGGCCAGGTGCGCCATGCGCACGCATTTGCCGCCGTCCTCGCCGATCAGCGACATTCGGCGGACCCGGTCGTCATCGCCCGGGAACCGGTCGCGGACCTGATTCAGCAGGTGTTCGTTGATCTCGTAGATGATCTCCAGGTGCCGGGGCAGGCACTCGCCGAACAGGCTCAGCGGCCAGGTCTCCAGGGCCTCGGGCAGCAGGGTGTGGTTGGTGTAGGCGAAGGTGCGCACGGTGAGATCCCAGGCGTCGTCCCAAGCCAGGTGGTGCTCGTCGATGAGCAGCCGCATCAGTTCGGCGACGGCGATCGAGGGATGAGTGTCGTTGAGTTGCACGGCAAAGGAATCCGGCAGTGCGCTCAGCGGCCGACACGTCACGTCGAGGTGGATGCGCAGGATGTCCTGCAGCGAGCAGGTGACGAAAAAGTACTGCTGCAGCAGGCGCAGCCGTTTGCCGATGTCGGGCTCGTCGTTGGGGTAGAGCACCTTGGTGACCGTCTCGGCGGCGACCTCCTGCTCGACGGCCCGGTAGTAGTCGCCGGTGTTGAAGGCCTCCAGCGCGAAGGATTCCACGGCCGAGGCGCTGAACAGCGTCAGGGTGTTGCAGTTGGTGACGTTGTAGCCCTGGATGGCGGTGTCGTACCCGATGCCCTTGATGATCTGGGCGGGCGCCCAGCGCACCCGGAAATGGCCGGCGACGTCGACGTACTGCTCGGTCTGCCCGCCCCAGTACACCTGGTAGTTGACGTCGGGTTTGGCGATCTCCCAGGGGTTTCCGTGGGCCAGCCAGTTGTCGGTCTTCTCGACCTGCCAGCCTTCGTGGATCTCCTGGTCGAAGATGCCGAATTCGTAGCGGATGCCGTAGCCGATGGAGGGTCGCTGCAGGGTGGCCAGCGAATCCAGATAACAGGCCGCCAGCCGGCCCAGGCCGCCGTTGCCGAGCCCGGGTTCCTCCTCGCAGGCCAGCACCTCGTCGAGATCCTGGCCGAGGGAGGCCAGCGCCTCCCGGGCGGCGTCCTCGATCTGCAGGTTCAGCAGGTTGTTGCCCAGTTGCGGCCCCATCAGGAACTCCGCCGACAGGTAGCAGGTGACCTTGCGGGACAGGTCCAGGAAATTCTGGGTGGTCGGCATCCAGCGGGCCTGTACCCGATCGCGGACGGCCAGCGCCAGCGCGCGGTAATAGTGCTCGGTCCGCAGGATCGCCGGCGGCCGGGCGATCGAGTAGAGCAGGTGGTCGGAGATCGCGGCGCGCAGGGCGTCCGCCGTCATGCCGGTTCGGCTCAGGCCGGTCGGGCCGGTCTTCGGTTCAGTGTCGAATGTGTCGCTCATCGTCTTCCCATTTGCCGGCGTTTAGCTGTGACCCCCGTGCGGGGAAACTAACACTGCACCGGGCGGGTTGCAGCACGGACGGACAACCGGTGTGTCAGCGGGCCGGCAGCGTTGCGACGGGGACCGTCGGGGCGGTGGCGACGGGGACCCTTGGGGCGGCCTGAACCGGCGCGGTGGCAGCCGGGATGGTGCCGACGGGTGCGGCGGCGGCCGGGACGGTGCCTGCCGGGACGGTGCCTGCCGGGACGGTGCCGACGGGTGCGGTGCCGACCGGTGCGGCGGCGGGTGCGGTGCCCGCGGGGGCCGGTGCGGCCGCCGGTGCCGGGGGGACGGCGGGTGCCGGGGCCGGTGCGTACTCGCCGACCCGCAGCACCTTGAGGATTTCCGGCTTCATCTGCTGCAGCTGCGCGCCCCAGTAGCCCCAGCTGTGCGTGCCGCCGGAGGGGAAGTTGAAGATCGCGTTGCGACCGCCGGCGGCGAGGTAGCGCTGCTGAAACTCCTTGTTGGTGGAGATGGTGATGTTCTCCAGATACGACGCGGAGAAGTTCAGCCCGAAGTCACTGCCGGTGTCGAACTCCGCCATCGTGCCGTTGCCGCAGTACACCCACAGCGCGGTGCCGTTGGCGACCAGCCGCGGGATGTTGACCATCGGGTCGTTGCGCTGCCAGGCCGGATCGCTGCTGGGACCCCACATGTTGCGCGGGTTGAAGCCGCCGGCGTCGTTCATCGCTACGCCGATCAGCGTCGGCCACAGCCCGTAGGACGGGTTGAGGAAGCCCGACAGGGAGGAGGCGAACAGGAACTGGCGGGGATGCCAGGTCGCCAGGGTCAGCGCGGCGCCGCCGGCCATCGACACGCCCACGATGGCGTTGCCGAGCGGATCCTGATCCCGGTTCGCGGCCAGCCAGGTCGGCAGTTCCTGGGTCAGGAACGTCTCCCACTTGTAGGTGTAGGTGCCCGCGCTGCCCTTGGCGGGCTCGTACCAGTCGGTGTAGAAGCTGGACTGGCCGCCGACCGGCATCACCACCGACAGCCCGGAGTCGTGGAACCATTCGAATGCTGCGGTCTCGATGTCCCAGCCGTTGGCATCGTCGCGGGCGCGCAACCCGTCGAGCAGGTACACCGAGTGCGGGCCGCCGCCCTGGAACTGGACGGGGATGTCGCGGCCCATCGATGGTGACGGCACCTGCAGCACCTCGACGGGCAGCCCGGCCCGGGAGTAGGCGCCCGCGGTCGGGGCCAGCAGCCCGGCCACCGCCAGCGCGGCGGCGGCGGTCAGCGAAAGTGTTCGTGTCGCTCGTCGCGTGAGTGTCCGCTTCACCGGTCCTGACCTCCCATTGCCGTACCGTCGGCAAAGCTAACAGCGCGGTGGGGGCGGAAATGGGCTCGGCGCGCGGCGTGATGGCCTTGTTATCAACCGCATTCACGGCTGTGACCGCGGGGCTCCGGCTGCTGTGCGGCGGGGGCGGCAACTGCGGGGGCAGCGGCCGCGGGGCCACCAGGCTGCGGGGCCGGCAACTGCGGCGAGCGCTCACCTGTGCGCGCGACACACCGGCGTCGGTGTACACAGCTGAGCGCTCGGCGGGAGGCGAGGCAGGCTGAGCGCTCGGCGAGAGGGGAGGCACCAACAGGCCCCGCACCGGCGGAAGGAAGGCGCTACGCCCGCACCCGGGTGCCCGCGCTGCCGCGGACGATGTCGGCGATGTCGGTGAGCGAGCCGATCACCGCCTCGTTGCCGGTGCGCCGGGCAAAGCCGGTGGCGGCCGCCACCTTGGGTCCCATCGATCCGGCGGGCAGCTCCAGCCCGTCGAGGTCATCGGCGGTGACCGCGCCCAGCCGCTGCTGATCGGGCTGACCCCAGTTGAGGTACACGCCGTCGACGTCGGTGGCGATGACCAGCAGATCGGCGCCCAGTTCCTCGGCCAGCAGCGCCGAGGCGAGGTCCTTGTCGATCACCGCCTCCACGCCCTGCAGATCGTTGTTCTCGTCGTACATGGTCGGGATGCCGCCGCCGCCGGCGCAGATCACCACCACCCCGCTCTCCACCAGGGTGCGGATCGGCCGAATCTCGAAGATTCGCTTCGGCTTCGGGCTGGCCACCACCCGGCGGAACTTGTCGCCGTCAGGGGCGATGGACCAGCCGCGGGCCGCGGCCAGCTGCTCGGCGGTCTCCCGGTCATAGACCGGCCCGATCGGCTTGGTCGGGTTGGCGAACGCCGGATCGCGGCGGTCCACCTCGATCATGGTCAGCATGGTGGCCAGCTGCTGGTGTTCGGGCAGCAGGTTGCCCAGTTCCTGTTCGATGACGTAGCCGATCATCGCGTCGGTCTGGGCGCCGAGCACATCCAGCGGATACGGCGCGACCTCGGTGTAGGCCGCCGCCTGCAGCGCCAGCAGGCCGACCTGCGGCCCGTTGCCGTGCGCCACCACGATCTCGTTGCCCGGTACCACCGCGGCGATGCGCTCGGCGGCGATCCGGATGTTGGCCCGCTGGTTGTCCGCGGTCATCGGCTGACCGCGTTGCAGCAGGGCGTTGCCACCCAGGGCGATGACGATGCGCACGCCGGGCCCTACGCCAGCGCCGCGACGAGGACGGCCTTGATGGTGTGCATCCGGTTCTCGGCCTGCTCGAAGGCAATGTTGGCCGGGCTCTCGAACACGTCCTCGGTGACCTCGATGCCGTTGGCCAGCTCCGGGTGCTGCGCGGCGATCTGCGCGCCGACCTTGGTCTCGGAATTGTGGAACGCGGGCAGGCAGTGCATGAACCGCACCCTCGGGTTTCCCGACGCCGCCAGCAGCGCGCTGTTGACCTGGTAGGGCATCAGTTCGGCGATCCGCGGGCCCCAGGTGTCGATCGGCTCGCCCATCGACACCCACACGTCGGTGTGGATAAAGTCGACGCCCTTGACGGCCTCCAGCGGGTCGTCGGTGATCAGCAGCAGCGCGCCGGATTCGCGGGCGAAGTCCTCGCACATGGCGATGTGTTCCGGCGTCGGCCACAGGTGCTTGGGCGCACCGATGCGCACGTTCATCCCGAGCTTGGCCCCGACCAGCAGCAGCGAATTGCCCATGTTGTTGCGTCCGTCGCCGACGTAGGCGTAGGAGATCTCGTGCATCGGGCGCGAACAGTGCTCGGTCATGGTGAGCACGTCGGCCAGCATCTGGGTGGGGTGGTACTCGTCGGTCAGGCCGTTGAACACCGGCACGCCGGCGTATTTGGCCAGTTCGTCGACGACGTCCTGGCCGTACCCGCGGTACTCGATCGCGTCGTACATCCGGCCCAGCACCCGGGCGGTGTCCTTCATCGACTCCTTGTGCCCGATCTGCGACGACGTCGGGTCGATGTAGGTGACGTGCGCGCCCTCGTCGTAGGCGGCGACCTCGAAGGCGCACCGGGTGCGGGTGGAGGTCTTCTCGAAGATCAGCGCGATGTTCTTGCCGGCCAGGCTGTGCCGGACCGACCCGGAATACTTGGCGCGCTTGAGGTCTCGGGCCAGATCGAGCAGATAGAGCAGGTCACGCTCGCTGTGGTGGACCAGTGAGAGCAGGTTGCGGTTGCGGATGTTGAACGGCATGGTCGGCTTCCTTGGGTGCGGGGGACTAGTAGGCGGGGTCGCGCAGAATCGGGCAGGTCATGCAGCGACCGCCGCCGCGGCCGCGGCCCAGTTCGCTGGCGTCGATGGTGATGACCTCGATACCGGCCTTGCGCAGCGCGGTGTTGGTCAGGGTGTTGCGGTCGTAGCCGATCACCACCCCGGGCTCCAGGGCGACGACATTGTTCGCGTCGTCCCACTGCTCGCGCTGAATGCCGTAGATATCTCCTGCGGTGGCAACGACATTGAACTTCACCCCGAGCGCATCGCCGATCACGTCGGTCAGGCCCTTGCGCTCGGGAGTGACGCTCATGCCGCCGGGCTCGCTGTCGTCGGGGCGCAGCGAGATCGGTTTGACCCCGTCGATGATCGGGGCGTACGCGGTGAGCACGTCGTGGTCGCAGAAGGTGAACACGGTGTCCAGGTGCATCGCCGAGCGGGTCTTGGGCAGCACGGCGATGATCACCCGCTCGGCCGCCCCGGCCTGGAACAGGCTGCGCGCCAACAGCGCAATGGCCTGGCGGGAGGTCCGTTCGCCCATGCCGACGACGACGGTGTTGTTGCCGATCGGCATCACGTCGCCGCCCTCCAGGGTGGTGGCACCGTGGTTGTAGGTCTGGCCGTCGAGGTTGCCCAGCCACACCTTGAACTGCTCCCCGGCGAAGGCGGGGTGGAAGTTGTACACCGCGGTGGTCAGCAGGGTCTCCTGCTGGCGAGCCGGCCAATACATCGGGTTGAGCGTGACGCCCTGGAAGACCCAGGAGGAGTTGTCGCGCATGAACTGGGTGTTGGGCAGCAGCGCGATGACGAACCCGGCGGGCTCGGTCTCGGCGAAGGTGCGCAGGAACGGCCCGGCGACCTCGGCGGGCACCTCGTGGAAGGCGATGCCGCCGATCAGGTAGCGGGCCAGGGTGGCGGCGGGCAGCTCATCGAGCCAGGGCCGCAGCTCGCGGCGGATGTTCGGGCCGACCAGAAAATCGGTGAGCCGACGGTCGAGCACCCAGGCTCGCGCGGTGGGGTCGGCCAGCACGGTGGCCAGGCAGTCCTGCAGATCCAGCACCTCGATGCCGTGATCCACCATCTTGGAGACGAAATCGAAGTGATCCCGGCGCGCCTGCGCCAGCCAGATCACGTCGTCGAACAACAGCTCGGCACTGTTGTCCGGGGTGAGTCGCTGGTGGGCCAGGTCGGGTTGGCAGACCAGTACCCGTCGCAGTTTGCCGATTTCCGACCACACGCCCACCCGGGCCTCGGTATCTGGCATCAGAGTTCCTTTCGGTCGCATCGAGCAGGGGTGACTCAGTCGGAGAAGACGGCGATGTTGCCGGTCGCGATCTGCCAGATGCCGACGGCGCCGGCGGCCACCAGCACGACGAAGATGACCAGCTCGGCGGTGGTGAACAGGGGTTGCCGGCTCTCCCGCCGGGCCCACAGGTACATGACGGTGCCGACGGCGTAGAAGATCGCGGCGGTCAGCAGGTATTCCAGGCCGCCGGCGTAGACCAGCCAGATGGCGTAGAGCAGTGCGACGGCGCCGATGACGATGTCGCGGGCGCGGCCCCCGCCCTGCTCGTAGGTCTCCCCGCGCACCGCCAGCAGCAGTTGATAGGCGGCCGACCACAGGTAGGGCAGCAGGATCAGCGAGGTTGCCAGCAGCACCAGGCCCAGGTAGGTGCTCTCGAAGAACAATGTCAGGATCAGCACCGTCTGCACGCAGCCGTTGGTCAGCCACAGCGCCGCCGCCGGTGATCCGTGCGCATTTTCCCGGCCCAGCGTTGCCGGCATGACGGCTTCCTTGGCCGGGATCCGCAGAATCTCGGCGCACAGCAGCACCCAGGCCAGCAGCGCGCCCAGCAGCGAGACGATCAGCGCGACCGAGACGAACCCGGCGCCCCAGGGACCGACCTGCTGGGCCATCAGCCCGGCCATCGACGGGTCGGGCAGGCCGGCCAGTTCGGCCTGCGCCATCAGCCCGTAGGACAGGAAGTTCACCAGCAGCAGCAGGGACAGTACGGCCAGGAAGCCGGCCACGGTGGCCTTGCCGACGTCGCTGCGCGTTTTCGCCCGCTCGGAGTAGACGGCGGCGCCCTCAATGCCGATGAACACCCAGACGGTGATCAGCATCATGTTCCGGACCTGGGTCAAGGTGTCGCCGAGCGGCTCACCCTTGATCTCGGTGTGGGTGCCCCACAGGTCGGCGCTGAACAGCCCCATCTTGAAGCCGACGATCGCGACGGCGATGAACGCGAGGATCGGTACGACCTTCGCGATCGTCACGATGGTGTTGACGAACGCCGCCGTCTGCACGCCCCGCAAGGTCAGAAAATGCATGAGCCACAACAGAATTGAGGCGCCCAGGATCGCTGCCGGGGTGGTGCCCTCGGTGAAGGTGCCGGGGAGGAAGTGATCCAGCGTCGCCATCAACAACACCAGATAGGAGGCGTTACCCATCCAGGCCGAGGCCCAGTAGCCGAACGCGGAGGTGAAGCCGATGTAGTTGCCGAAGCCCTCGCGGGCGTAGCCGTAGACGCCGCCGTCGACGTTGGGTTTGCGGGTGGCCAGGGTCTGAAACACAAAGGCCAGCATCAGCATTCCGGCGCCGGTGACGATCCAGCCGATCAGCAGGGGGATCGGGGCGGCCTTGCCGGCCATCTGCGAGGGCAGCGCGAAGATACCGCTGCCGATCATGGAGCCGATGACGATCGCGGTCAGCGCCGCCAGTCCCAGCTTGCCGGCCGAGGGCGCCGCCGGTTTCTCGGTCGAAACGTCGGTATCAGGCATCACGATCTCCGCGGGTGGCTCCGATGGCGCAACTTCCCTGGAAGCTAGCCGATGGGGTGGCGGTAATTGGGAGGATTCGGCCATGTCCCGCGGATCGGATGCCGGGGTCCGTTCGGCGGCGCCGATGGTCGGCTAACATCCGCTCATGGCGCTGGCCCCGGGGGATGAATTTGCTGGCTTTACGATCGAGGCGATCCTCGGATCCGGCAGCGGCGCGGACGTCTACCGGGCGGTGTCGGCGAGTGGCGCCACGGTCGCGCTGAAGGTCTTCGACCTGGCCGCCTCGACCGACACCTCGTTTCGGCGGCGGGTTCAGCACGCGCTGGACACCGCGCCGACGGTCGGCGACGCCACCCTGGTGTGCGCGGTGGCCTCCGGACGCGATCGCGGGCAGTTGTGGATCGCCAGCACGTATGTCGACGGCATCGACGTCCTGGCGTTGATGCAGCAACGCTTCCCGGAGGGGATGCCGAAGCGCGGTGTCGATCTGATCGCCGAGCGGATCGGCCGGGCGCTGGATGGCGCGCACCGCCGCGGCCTGGTCCACGGCAATCTGCGGCCCGGCAATGTGTTGATCGCCGACCCGTTTTCGGGTGACTACCGGATCGGTTTGGCGGACTTCGGCCAGTACCGCGAGGGCGATGCGGCGTCCGGCTATGCCGCGCCCGAGGTGCTCACCGGCGCGGCGCCGGGCGCCCGCTCCGATCAGTTCGCGCTGGCCGCGCTGACCTTCCAGTTGCTCACCGGAGAGCCACCGTTTGGCGCTGCGGGCCGGGTCGTCACCGACTCCGGCAGCATCGGCTTCGAGGAGCCGGCGCTGGCTGGTCAGAGCAATCCGGCGGAGGTGGCCGCGGTGTTCGGCCGCGCGTTCGCCTTCGACCCTGCGGACCGCTTCGGCAGCTGCGAGGAGTTCGCCGACGCGCTGGTTGCCGCGGGCCGGCCGCCGCGGGCCGCCGCGGCGCCCCGCCCTCGCCCGGCCCCGGCCCCGGTACCGATGCCTGCCTTCGCACCGGTGCCCGTCTCCGCGCCGGCGGCCGGTCCGGTCGGGGTCGGCACCCCCGAGCACCGGCCGGATGCGCGGTCGGATTCGACCCGCTCGGTGCTGCTGATTGCCGCGGTGGCACTGCTCGGAGTGGTGGCGCTGACCGTCGCCGTCGTCATGTTCAGCAAGCCGCGCCCGGTCGATACCTCCGAAACCGCGGCCGGGGTGGGGGCCGCCGTCCCGGACGGCGCCCCGGAAACCCCGGTGTCGACCTGCGGCCCGCTGCAGGCCGCGATCGGGCCGCTGACGATGCGGCAGAAGCTGGCGCAGCTGCTGATGGTGGGGGTCACCGACATCGCTGACGCGCGGTCGGTGGTGCGCGACCACAACGTCGGCGGAATTTTCATCGCCAGCTGGAGCGATCTGAGCATGCTGCAGGACGGGTCGCTGCGCGAACTGCAGGTCGCCCCCGCGGCGCTGCCGCTGGCCGTCAGCGTCGATGAGGAGGGCGGCCGGGTGCAGCGGCTCAAGTCGCTGCTCGGCGCGCAGCCGTCCGCGCGGGAACTGGCCCAGCAGTCCTCGGCCGAGCAGGTCTACCAGATCGCCAAGGACCGCGGCACCAAGATGCGGTCGTTCGGGCTCACCATCGACTTCGCTCCCGACGTCGACATCACCGATGCCCCCGACAACACCGTTATCGGCGACCGGTCGTTCGGCAACGACGCGACGACCGTCGTCGAATACGCCGGCGCCTACGCCCGGGGTCTGCGCGATGCCGGCCTGCTGCCGGTGCTCAAGCATTTCCCCGGGCATGGCCGGGCGACGGGGGATTCGCACGTCGGCAGCGTCACCACGCCGCCGCTGAGCGAGCTGAAGACCTCCGACCTCATCCCGTACCGGGAGCTGAGCACGGCCAAGCCGGTCGGTGTGATGGTCGGCCACATGCAGGTCCCGGACCTGACCGACGGGTTGCCGGCCAGCATGTCGGCGGCCGTCTACCGGCTGCTGCGCGACGGCGGTTACGGCGGGCCGCCGTTCACCGGACCGGTGTTCACCGATGACCTGTCCAGCATGGGCGCCATCACCCAGTACTACAGCGTGCCCGAGGCGGTGTTGGTGTCGTTGAAGGCGGGGGCCGACGTCGCGCTGTGGGTCAGCACCGCCGAGGTGCCCGCCGTGCTGGATCGCCTGGAATTGGCCGTCGCGAGTCAGGAGCTGACCATCGATCGGGTCGATGAGGCACTGAAAAGTGTTGCGGTGATGAAGAATCCGCAGTTGGCCTGCTGACCGCGCGGTGACTACTTACGCAGTACCGTGGTCCCGTCGGAACCACGGTGATCGCTGATGAGCTTGGCGAAACAGTTCCAGCTGTCGATGCCGTTCGTGTCGCACCAACCGTTGGCGATCGCGGAATCCGAGGACGGGCTGCCGACGATGGTCACCCACCAGTCGGAGCCGGAAAAGGTGGTCCAATCGTTGGAGGTGACCAACCGCACGTCCGGGTAGCGCTGCCGCAGGCTCAGGTGATCGCGCAGAATGTCGGCGCTGCCGTAGGTGATGCCGTCGGCGACCAGCCCGACCCGCTTCGAGCTGATCTGCGGATTCCACCGATCGGCGAGATTGCTGCGGACGTAACCGTAGTCGGAGCTGGACAGTTCACTCAGCGTCGAGGCGGCGATGCTGTCGACGCTCTCATGGACCGGTGATCCGGGTGCGGCGGCCAGCACGCGATCCGTGCCGCTGGAATACCCACCTGAGCCGCCCGGAGAGAAGCCAGTGATCTGCACATCCAGCGATCCCGAGCTGATCATTTCCGGTGTGCGCCAATACATTCCCGCGGGAAAGACGAACTCCTGAGTCTGCGCCGAACCGCCGGAAAGCCGCACCGGGTTGGTGGCGAGGTTGAAGTGGCCCGACGCGACGTCGCGGTAGCCGTCGGAGACGGTGACGAGCACCGAGGAACCGCCCATCAGGTCATCGCTGCCGCAGCTGGCGCTCAACGGGACATCGATCACCAGCCCGTCGGTACCCAGGCTGGCCGAGCCCGAACCGATGTCGGGGATGCCTGAACAGGTTCCCGACGCCTGCGAGCTGCCGCCGCGGCGCCCGTCCGAGGAGTCGCTGCCGCCGCTGCCCAGCGCGTAGGCGATCCCGCCCACGGCGACGACGGCGACTGCGACCGCCGCGGCGATCAGCCCGGTGCGGGTGCCCTTGCTCGGATTGGCCGGTCGGGCAACCGGTGGCGCTGAGGACGGTGCTGGTCTGGATGGTGGCCGCGGGGCGGGCACGCTTCGGCCGGCGCCGATGGGTGCGGTGGCGCGTTGTTGGCGTCGGTTGGTGCGTTCGTTGTCGATGGTGCACCAGGGGCAGGGGTCTGCTTCGGCGGGGATTTGGTGTCCGCGTGGGCATTCGGTGGTTTGGATGTGGGTGAGGGCTTCGCGCCATTCGGTGGCGGTGGGGCGTGCGTTGGGGTTGTTGGCGCCGTCGGTGAAGGCGCGGACGAACAGTCGTTGGATGTCTGGTGGCAGGAAGGTGACGGGTGGGGCCAGGGGGTGGGTGTGCAGTTGGGATCTGGGTCCGCCGGCCCATTGGCCGGTTTTGGCCAGGGTCAGGGCGTCGGGTTGGTCGCCGGGGCCGGTCCAGTGTCCGCGGAGGAAGGGGTGGTTGCCGGCCATGAGTAGTAGGTGGATGTGGACGGCCAGGGCGAATAGGTCGGAGGGTTTTTGGCGGGCGGTGGTGGCGAGGTTGGTTCCGGCGAGTTCGGGGGCGGTGAATTCGGGGCGGCCGACGGCGCAGAGGAATTGGTGGCCGGCGGTGTCGGTGAATTGGATGGAGTCGACGTCGACGAGGGTGACTCTGGTGGTGTCGTTGACCAGGATGTTGCGTTCTTGGAAGTCGCCGATGACGGCGTTGACGCTGTGGACGGTTTCCACCGCGAGGCAGAGGTTGGCGGCGACGTTGGTGAGGTGTTGCCAGGTGGCGTGGGGGGTCCATTGGGGTGCCGAGGGCAGTGGGTTGTTGCGGTCGGCGGGGTTGGACAGGGCGTGGATTTCCACGGCGTTGGTGGTGTCGATGCGGGACATGAGGTAGCCGCTGGTGCCGTCGTTGCCGGTGAGGGTGTGCAGGGGCCAGGTCAGGACGGTGAATCCGTCGGATTGGACTGCGCCGGTGGGTTGGGAGCCGGCCATGGCGGTGACCTTGGCGCGTTTGGCGGCGAGGTCTTTGAGGTCGGGGTGGAAGATCTTGGCGGCCCATTCGGGGTGGCCGGTGATCTCGTAGATGGTGCCCTCACCGGCGCGGGCGATCACCGTCCCCAACGTCACGTTCTGCCCGTTGTCCAGACGCATCACCGCTGCCACCCCGTGTCCCCATTCTTGCGCAACGCATTCGGTCGCCGACACTGCGTTTCTCGGGTCGACCGGACCGATTGATTAGCGACGTTATCGCAATCGTGGCCGCCGGGTGCGCCCACCCGCCCGCAGAATCGGTTCCGTGTCCTGGCCCGGGCGGCGGTGCGATCAGCAGGGAATGATGTAGCTCGGATCGGTGCTGCGGTCCAGCCACTTGCCGTAGGAATCCCCACCGGCCCGGCGTACCGCGGCGCAGATTTCACTCTGCGTGCGTCCGGCCGGGGTGTACACCGCGTAGATGAGGTTGCCCTCCGGCGTCCTGGGCCGCAGCGACGGGCAGGTCACGTCGGTCTTCAGGTAGTAGGCCCCGGGGTGGGCGTTCAACAGCCGCTGCACCCCGGACGCGTAGGCGCCGGGGGTGGTCACCGATCCCAGGATGACCACCCCGGACCCGTCGCACTCCGGCCGGCTGATGGGTTGGGACAGGCCGAGGTCCCCGCTGGGAGGTGCGTAGGTGGGCGACGACGTGGTGGCGGTGTAGCCGGAGTCGGAGTTGTCCGGCCGGTAGGACGATGACGACGACGTGTTCGACTGGCCCATCCGCGCTCCGAGGAACGCGACCAGGCCGACGGCGACCAGGCCGGCCACCACGGCGGCGGCGATGACCGGAGTTCGGGTACGCCCCGGTGCAGATGCGGGCCGAGCAGGGGACGCTGTGATCAGCGGGTTGCTGCCGACAGGGGCGGCAGGGATCTGTTTGGCGCTGACGGCAACCTGGCCTGTGCTGATGGGTGGGGTGGCGCGTTGTTGGCGTCGGTTGGTGCGTTCGTTGTCGATGGTGCACCAGGGGCAGGGGTCTGCTTCGGCGGGGATTTGGTGTCCGCGTGGGCATTCGGTGGTTTGGATGTGGGTGAGGGCTTCGCGCCATTCGGTGGCGGTGGGGCGTGCGTTGGGGTTGTTGGCGCCGTCGGTGAAGGCGCGGACGAACAGTCGTTGGATGTCTGGTGGCAGGAAGGTGACGGGTGGGGCCAGGGGGTGGGTGTGCAGTTGGGATCTGGGTCCGCCGGCCCATTGGCCGGTTTTGGCCAGGGTCAGGGCGTCGGGTTGGTCGCCGGGGCCGGTCCAGTGTCCGCGGAGGAAGGGGTGGTTGCCGGCCATGAGTAGTAGGTGGATGTGGACGGCCAGGGCGAATAGGTCGGAGGGTTTTTGGCGGGCGGTGGTGGCGAGGTTGGTTCCGGCGAGTTCGGGGGCGGTGAATTCGGGGCGGCCGACGGCGCAGAGGAATTGGTGGCCGGCGGTGTCGGTGAATGGATGGAGTCGACGTCGACGAGGGTGACTCTGGTGGTGTCGTTGACCAGGATGTTGCGTTCTTGGAAGTCGCCGATGACGGCGTTGACGCTGTGGACGGTTTCCACCGCGAGGCAGAGGTTGGCGGCGACGTTGGTGAGGTGTTGCCAGGTGGCGTGGGGGGTCCATTGGGGTGCCGAGGGCAGTGGGTTGTTGCGGTCGGCGGGTTGGACAGGGCGTGGATTTCCACGGCGTTGGTGGTGTCGATGCGGGACATGAGGTAGCCGCTGGTGCCGTCGTTGCCGGTGAGGGTGTGCAGGGGCCAGGTCAGGACGGTGAATCCGTCGGATTGGACTGCGCCGGTGGGTTGGGAGCCGGCCATGGCGGTGACCTTGGCGCGTTTGGCGGCGAGGTCTTTGAGGTCGGGGTGGAAGATCTTGGCGGCCCATTCGGGGTGGCCGGTGATCTCGTAGATGGTGCCCTCACCGGCGCGGGCGATCACCGTCCCCAACGTCACGTTCTGCCCGTTGTCCAGACGCATCACCGCTGCCACGATTGTCTTCCCCCACCGAATAAGTTGAATTCCCGGCACTTGGCCGGCGGCCAAGTCTAACGACGCGATCAGCGGCCGTAGGGTGATCGGATGGACGTCGCATCTTCGTCGCCGTCGATCGGGGGATCCGGCTCGGTCAATCGCCGACAACTGCTGCAGTTGGCCGGAGGGCTCGGCCTGGCCGCCACCGTCGGCGCATGCGCAAGAACGCAGCCCGAAACCGCCGGGCGGACCGTGGTCACCGCGGAGGCACCTCCGCAGCCGGTCACGGTCGCGCCGAAGGCCGGCACTCAGGCGGAGATGTTGTGCCGGTCCGCATGGGGCGCGATGCCGCCGCATCCGGGTGGGCAACCGCACACCATCACTCGGATGACGCTGCATCACACCGCCGCGGTGCTCGGCGACAACAGCAATGCGCCGGGTCGACTGCGTCAGCATCAGCGCTTCCACCAGGGCGAACGGGGCTGGATCGACATCGCCTATCACGTCGGCATCGACCGCAATGGCAACATCTACGAGTTGCGCGACTGGCACCTGTCCGGAGACACCGCAACCAACTACAACCCGGCGGGGCACTTCCTGGTGCTCTGCGAGGGCGATTTCGACCAGGAGCAGACTTCGGAGGCGCAACTGCACAGCGCCGCGCTCGCGTTCGCCTGGGCGTCGCAGAAATTCCAGGTGCCTGCCCAAACCCTGGCCGGGCACCGCGACTTCGCCGCGACGGCCTGTCCCGGAGAGAACCTCTACGCGCGACTGGCCGACGGTGAGATCAAGCGGCGGGTCGACGAAATCCTGTCGGCGGGCCCGGTCGATCTGCGGACCGTCTGCGGCCCGGAGGCTGCCCTCACCGTGCAACGGATCGAGGCGGGCGGCTGACCGGAATGCCCCCGATGGTGTCCGCCGAACGGCTGAACTACCCGGGATTGCGCCGGTTTCTGGGTATCGGGCGTGCTAGAAAATGTGCGTGACCGAGAGTTTGCCGCCCAGTAAGTTCGGTGCCGGGTATTCCTACGGAGATGACCTGGGCGCCAGCCCCCAGGTGCCGGCGCAACAGGTGACCCCACCGGCGACGGCCTACCCGTCGGCCGCCCCGGCCTACCCGGCACCGGCTTACCCGGCACCGGCTTACCCGCCGCCGGCCCCGGCCTACCCGTCGGCCGCCCCGGCCCCCGGCTACCCGGGCGCGGGCTATCCGATGGTGCCGCGGCCCAGCGGTGGGACCGCCATCGCCGCCGGCATTCTGGCGCTGTTGATCGGGCTTTCACGCGGATTCTCGGCGTTCGAATCGTTCAGCACCCTGGACATGATGTCCGGCTCGATCTACGGGGGTTACGGAGCGTCCGGCGATTTCAAGGCCTACCTCACCATCACCGGGATCGCGGGGGCGGTGACCGCGCTGATGCTGATCGTCGGCGCCATCATGCTGTTCACCCGCAGCTCGGCGGGTCGCGGTCTGGTTGTCCTCGGCGGTATCGTCGCGCTCATCGAACAGGCCGGGATAGTCATCTACCTGATGGTGCAACTCGGCGATGTGGAGTATTTCTTCGAGGGCCTCTTCGCGGGGCTGTTCGGCATCGCGGTGATCTCGGCGGCGATCGGGCTGGTCGTCGTGATCCTGATGATCTTTCTGGCCTCGTCGGGGTCGACGAAACGCTGGTGCCAGTCCAAACACGCCCCGGCCTACGGCGGACCCGTCAGCTACCCGTGACCGGCGCCCGCAGTCGACCGGTCGGCACGGTCGGCCGACGCCAGCATGTAATACTTAATTTTCACTGAGAACGCCGCCTGTGATGATCTGCGTCACGCGGCAACAACAAAGGGGGGATGACGTTGACTCAGTCTGGATGGGCCGTCGAGCTCAACGACGAAAACCCGGACCCGCGCGTCGCCTGCGTGGTGCTCGCCGACGTGTCCGGTTCGATGATGGGCCACCCGATCGCGGCCCTGGAGCGGGGTTTCGCGGCATTCACCCACTACCTGAACAACGAGGCTCTGGCCAGCAAACGGGTCGAGGTCGCCGTCGTCACGTTCGGAACCAAGGCCACCGTGCTGGTCCCGATGCAAGAGGCCCGCACCCTGGCGCCCGCGCGATTCAGCGCGTCGGGCCGCACGAACATGGCCGCGGGCATTCATCTCGCCCTGGACATTCTCGAGGACCGCAAGGCCACCTACAAGGCGGCCGGGCTGCAGTACTACCGCCCTTGGATTCTGCTGCTCACCGACGGCCAGGCGAATGCCGAGGGATTCGACGAGGCGGTGGCCCGCCTGACCGCAGTGGAGGCGGCCCGCGGCGTGACGGTCTTCGCTGTCGGTGCTGGACCGCACGTCGACTGGCAGCAACTGTCGCGGCTGTCGCTCCAGCGCAGCCCGGCGCCGCTGGATGGGCTCAAGTACGAAGAGCTTTTCGAATGGCTGTCGGCCTCGCTCAGCAACGTCTCCAACTCGACGGACTTCGCCCGCAGTGACGAAGCGCTCGGCGCGATGCGCGAACAGATCTCCCTGCCGCCGCTGAGCGGATGGAGCACTGTGTGAGTCAACCGGGGGCGGAAGAAGAGCGGCCCGGGCACCTGGAGTGGTCGGTTTGCGGAGCCTCAGTCACCGGATCGCAGCACATCAGCCGCGGGTTGGGGTGCGACGACGCGTTCGCCTACGGAGTGACCGGCCACTACGTGGTCGCCGCCGTCGCCGACGGGGCCGGGTCGGTGACCGGCACCTCGGCCTGGGGCTCGCACGTGGCCTGCCAGACCGTCGTCGAGGCGGCGATGGACCGGAAGTTCATCTCCGACTTCTATTCCGCGAGCGTGGAGGACGGCGAGGCGATCGCTCGCTGGCTCTTCGAACGGGCGCTGAACAAGATCGTCCAGCACGCCGGCGCCATCGGCCTGCCGGTCCCCAAGCTGTCGACCACGCTTTGTATTGCGTTGGCACGACCGGGATTTGCGCTATTCGCCCAGATCGGTGACGGCGTCATCGCGGTCGAGGACCGCGGGAACATCGCCACGCTGCTGATCGAAGACAAGAGTGAGTACGCCAACGCCACCTGGTTCCTGCAGACCAACGAGGCGTTCACCAAGGCGTTTCGCGCCGAGGTCCGCAGCGACGTGACCGCTTTCGCGCTGAGCACCGACGGGATGAGCTACAAGATCACCAATATCGTTACCGGTGAACCCTACGAACCGTTCTTCAAAAGCGCCTGGCAGAACGTGCGATCCAACGCGGACGCCGCGGATTTCGCCGCCCTGTTGCGCGGCATCCAGGACGACCAGACCGGGGACGACAAGACCATGGTGCTCGCGGTGCTCGACCAGCACGAAGACCGGTTCCACCCGTCGAGCAGGCCGATGCGCCGAACAACGGTCAGCTCGCCCGCGCCGCCGGCCCCGCCGCGGGAACTGCCGCCGGCCGAAGAACGTCGCGCCGAGCCGCAACCGCACGATCACGTCGCGGCCGGGGAGGGGTCCTCGGCGCGCGGGCACCGCAGAGCACGCAAAGAGGCTGCCGAACACGGTGATTCGTCGACCAGCGGGCGTGCTTCGCGTCGCCGGGAGCGCGGACACGCGGGCCGATGAACGGCAGCGGAAAGCTCGACGACGGGCAGCCCATCACGCTGGGGGCGGTGATCGCGCGGGCCGGTGAGGGCACCATCTACGAGGTGGACGGTCACCCGGAATGGGTCGCCAAGATCTTTCACCCCGAATTGACGGACCTGGCCGACAAGTGCGCGAAGGTCGCGGCGATGATCGCCTCGCGGCCCGACGGCGCGGTGCAGACCGACGGTTTTGTGGTGCTGACCTGGCCGCTGCACACCGTCATCCTCGATGACGGCAACCTCGGTTACGTGATGCCGCGGATCGACACCGGCGACGCCGTCGAGATCCACACCGTCAGCAACCCGTCGGACCGGATGAACCCGCTGCCGTCGGCACCCCAGTGGCCGCGGCACGCATCCTGGCTGCACCTGGTCAACGTCGCCGCCAACCTGTGCCTGGCGGTGGAGAACGTGCACCACGTCGACGCGGTGATCGGGGACTTCCAGGAGCGCAACATCCTGGTCAACGACACCACCCGGGTCACCCTGGTGGACATCGATTCCATTCAGTTCACCGACGCGGACGGGCGCCGGTATCTCTGCGCGGTCGGGCGCCCCGAGTTCACCGCACCGGAGCTGGCCGGGGTTGACCTCGCCGGTACCGCCCGGGAGAAGCCGTCGGACCTGTTCGCCCTGGCGGTGCATATCCATCTGCTGCTGATGGGTGGCAATCATCCGTTCCTGCGCGGGGATTGGACCGGCGGCGGGGACCAACCCGACGCGATGACGCTGGCCAAATCCGGGCATTGGGCCGGCGGGCCGGGTTCCCTGCTGCGGAGCCATCCACTGGCCCCGCCGGTCACCTTCTTGCCCTCGGACATCCAGCGGCTGTTCGTGCGGACCTTCACCGACGGCGCCCGCAACCCCCATGCCCGGCCCACGGCCGCCGAGTGGCGGCGCGCGCTGACCAACGTTCAGGTGATGGATTGCCCTCGCGGACACCAGATCCCGGTGGAAGCCGAGCCGTGCCCGTGGTGTGCCATCGACGATGAGCGAGCTCGCCGGAAGGCCCAGCGGGCCCAGACTGCGAGTCAGACCATCTTGCGCGCGCAGGCGCCGGCCGTCACGCCGTCAGCGGCCCCGGCGTCCGCGCCGCCCCCGGGTGTTCTGCCCCACCCATCCCGGCCGGCCGCGCCGTCGAGCGGCATCAGTACCCGGGTGATCGTTCCCGTCGCGATCGCCGCGGTGGTGTTGATCGGAGTGTTGATCGCCGTCATCGTCAGCATGTCGGGCGGTTCGGACTCGGACGCCACAGCAGGCTCGACGTGGTCGCCGACGGCGACGAGTGCCTACACCTATCCGACGACGTCGACCTACACCTTGCCGCCACCGGATGCGCGGGAGTGCGGGGGACCGTCGGCGGGACGCTACGCGCACGCGGCGATCGGTAACGACGTCACCTCCTGCCCGTTCGCGCTGAACGTCCGCGATTCGGTCAACGGAACGGGTCAACCGTTTCCCAGCGTCGTTGAGGCCTTCAGTCCGGTCACCACCAAGCACTATTCGATGCGCTGTGCTGTTGAGCGTGTGCTGACCTGCCGCGGCGGCAACAATGCGGTGGTCTATGTCTACTGAGCGACGGCGGCACCGCTCGGCGAAGCCCGTGACCTGGTCCGCACCGCTGGTCGTCACACTGGCGATCGTGACGGTATGCGCGCTGGGGATTTGTGCGTACTTCTTTGTACTGAGTCCGCGACTGACCTCGGCGCCGCAGGTCGCCGAGACCGCGCCGGTCACGCCGCCGGTGCCGGCCGAGACGGTGCTGCTGGGTGTTTCGGCGGTGCCGCAGGCGCCGACGCCGGCGCCGGTGACACCGACTGGGTTCGAGGCGTTGGAGGCCGAACTTGCCGCGCAGATCGGCGTCGCGTTCGCCCCGGTGGGCCGGGCCGGCGAGAGCACTGCGATGGGCGCCTGGTCCAGCGGGCCGGCCTGGTCGACGATCAAGGTGCCGCTGTCGATCGCGCTGCTGCGTCAGGACGGCGAGCGGGGTGTCACGGCAAACATGCGCGCCGCCATAACCCAATCAGATAACGCTGCGGCCCAAGCGATTTGGGATGAGCTTGGAGCGCATCAGGCCGCGGCCGACAAGGTCGGCGCGGTGCTTGCCGGTGCCGGGGAGCCGGTGAGCGTCCAGCCTGAGGTGACCCGGCCGGGCTTCTCCGCCTTCGGGCAGACGCAATGGTCGCTGGAATCCCAAGCGCGATTCCTGGCCAATTCGGCGTGCACCCCCGGTGACCAGCCGGTGCTGGCGCTGATGGGTGAGATCTCCTCGGGCCAGGCGTGGGGCTTGGGCACCATCGACGGCGCCCGGTTCAAGGGCGGCTGGGGGCCCGGCACCGACGGGCTGTACCTGGTCCGGCAATACGGACTGATCTCCGGGCCCAACGGCGACGTCGCCGTCGCCATCGCCGCGATACCCAACTCGGGCGGCTTCGGCGACGGTACCGCGGTGCTCAACCGGATCGCCGACTGGCTCGCCGAACAGCTCGAACGGCTACCCGGCGGCCGGTGTGAGTCGGCGGGGTGAGCGGAATGCCCATGGTGAACGAAGTGAGGGCCGGCGTGCGATGTCCGGGCCCGGAACGGTGAGGACAGAGGAAGGTATTGCGTGATGGACAGCAGCGACGAACAACCCTGGGGCGCCGAGAACACCGGGAGGCCGGCGGCGGTCAACCCGCCGAAAATCGCGAGTTCCGCAAGCGGGCAGGTGTCCCATCCGGTGGGCACCCCGCAGGTGCCTGCGGCACCGACTCCACCGCCGATGCCGCCGCGGATCCAGAAGCAGTCGTCCCCTCCGTCGATCTCGGAGCCTGAACCGATCCGGCAGCCGCCGGCGGTCCAGCAGCCGATGGCGATCCCTCAGCCGGCCGCCCGGGCATTTCCCAGTCGGCCGCAGCCGACGGGCCCGCAGTACCCGGTGGCGCCGCAGCCGACGGGCCCGCAGTACCCGGTGGCGCCGCAGCCGACGGGGCCGCAATACCCGGTCGGATCCCCGCATCCGACGGCACCGCAGCAGCCCGCCGCGGCCAGGCCGAACGACACCATCGTCACCCGCCTGGTCGAGAGTGGCGTGCGGGGTCAGCTGATCCGGCAGCCGTGGTTCCAGAACCTGCGCGCCTCGAACGCGGACCTGGCCGTCTACGTCAGCTTCGGCGTCGGGGTCGTGCTGACCGGGATTTTTTCGCTCATTCCGTCCGGCTTCGTCAGCGACTTCCTGATCGTCGGGCTGTGGGCCGGCTTGGCCTACCTCTACCTGGCATTGGGCACGAAGCTCAGCCACCAGTTCCTGCTGTGGGGGATCTGCGTGGCCGGTGGGGTCGTCACCGTGCTCAAGGTCCTCAGCGGGTTCAGCACCCTGACCTTCGGCACCTGGTTCGGTTTGTACCGGGACCCGCTGGTGGTGGTGTTCCTGGATATGCTGCTCAATGTCGCAGTGGCGCTCGCTCTGGGGTACCTGGGCATGCAGATGCATCGCGAGATCGCTAAACTTTCCCGGCCCTGAGGGCGGAATTCAACGAGCGGGGAGCCAAGATGGCTTTTGACAACAACAGCGGCGGCCAGGACCCGGTCCTTCCGCCCAGTAAGTTCAGCGCCGGCTATACCGCCGGCGATCCGACCTCCGGGGCGGGTGCCTCGTCTGGCTACCCCCCGCCGTCTGGCTACCCGCCGCCGAGTTACCCGGCGCAGAGTTACCCACCGGCGCAGAGTTACCCACCGCCGGTGAGTCCGCCGCCGGCGCCGAACGCCGGCTATCCGGCCGCCTCGGACGCCGACCCCTACGACAGTGGGCTGCGCTACCCGAAACCGGCGGCGCCGACCCCACCGCCCCCGATGAGCTCCCCGGCGTTCTCGGCACCGGTCCCGCCGTCCGCTCCCGGTTACCCGGCGCCCGCGCCGGGCTACCCGGCGCCGGGCTATCCGCCGGCGCCGTACGGCGCCGACGCGCAGGCCCCATTTGGGCGCGACCCGATGACGGGCGAACCGCTGTCGGACAAGTCCGCGATGACGGCCGGGTTGCTGCAGCTGCTGCTCGGCGGTTTCGCTGTCGGCCGTTTCTACATCGGCACCACCGGCATCGCGGTCGCTCAGCTGCTGGTGGTGTGGCTCACCTGCGGAATCGGTGCGATCTGGCCGCTCGTGGACGGCATCATGATGCTCACCGGCAGCGTCCAGGACGGCCAGGGCCGCAAGCTGCGGAAGTGACCGGGCTGCGCCCGGGTATCCGACGCAGGAAGCCTGGCGCGGCTGCGGCCTCGCTACTGACCGCTGTCGCCGGTCCCACGGGCTGACGGACCGCGGCTGAACCGCGTTCGCTCGCTGCGGGTTTCGGCGGAGTCGCCGTCGCTGGTGCGTTCCTTGGCGCGCAGCGCGGAGAAGCCGGGCAGCTTGGGGATTCGCAGCCGGGGCTTGCGGACAACGCCGGGGCTGTCGTCGGCGGCGTCCGCGCCGGTGTTTTCCTCGGCCTCGTCCCGAGTGGTGCCAGGTGCGGCGGGACCGACGCCCTCGGACCTGCGCAGTGACAGTCGGCTGGCCGTCGTCGATTGCGGGGCAAGGGGATTCAGCTTCAGCGCGGCGACCAAGGTTTTTGCCGTCGACCTGGTCAGATCGGCGCTGGCCTGCCCTGCCGCCGATTCAGTGGGGTTATCGTCGTCGGCCACCCGCTGCAGCGAGTGCTGCACCGAACTGGGCGACGGCAGCAGCTTCGCCGGGGTGTTGACGCTGTAATCGCTTCGGTCGTAACCGGTTTCGATGATCGCCCGCAGCGGCGGATCCAGCGCGGCGGCCAGATCCGGGGCGACGCCGGCGATTGGCATCAGCAGCGGCAGGGTGTCGGTGCGGACCAGGTAGTAGGTGGTGTTGCCGTGCTCCTGGTAGTACATTCCGCCGGCGGCCTTGGCGTCGGCCAGGTCCTGCTCGGTCAGCTCGGTCTGGGTCTTGCCGTGCACCAGCGCGATGCCCATCACCGCGTTGAGATCAGCCAGCAGGTTCACCGGATAGGTCGGGAAGTCGGCCCAGCCGTCGTACTGACGAGCAATGTCGATGGTTTCGTCGCCGTTGTCGGGCGTCGGGCCGCTGAACGTCAGATCCATGATCGGGATGGTCAATCCCTGGAACCGCGACATCACCCCGCCGTTGGGCCGGTTCGGATTCTCCACCAGCACATACGTCGCGCCGGTTGGTCCCTGGGCCTTGTACTGCGAGGCGACGACCGCCCCCTGGGAGAAGCCGAACACCACATCGCCGGCCCCAGGATCTGCCGCGTCCAGCCCGGCGACGCCCGCGGCGACCGAGTCGTTCCACTTCGCATCGCCCAGATAGCCCTTGGACACCGGCCAGATGGTGGCCGGATAGTCGATTTGGTTCTTCTGCGGCCCGGCGGGGGATTCGGTACCGGCCAGCACCGTGTCGATGAACGCGCGGTACTGGTCGTCGGTCGGCTCATTGCCGATGTTGGTGCCGCGCAGGTAGTAGACCGTCGCGGCCAGGTCGGTCTGGGTGGCCAGCGCCCGCGGCGCGCGCTCGGCGGCCGCCGTCGGCGTCAGCCCCGGCGCGAAGCCGAGCACCGCGACGCCGGCCAGCGCGATCGCGGCCGTCGGCGCCGGCAGAGGCCGGCGCTCCGTCCGCCCAAGCCGCGCCCCGCGACTGCGCCCTGCCCGATGCCGACCGCCGGTCCGCTGCGCCATATTCGTCCCTCCCACGCTCCCCGCCGCGCGAAATATTACGGCAAGACCCGCCGATCGCGCCGCTGGCCGAACCGGTGTCCGCCTAGGCTGGCGGGATGAAACGCGTGGTGGTCTGGGGCACCGGTTTCGTCGGGAAGATGGTGATCGCCGAGATCGTCGGGCATCCCGGATTCGAGCTGGTCGGCGTGGGGGTGAGCGACCCGAACAAGGCCGGGCGCGACGCCGGCGAGATCTGCGGTCTGCCCGAGCCGCTGGGCGTCGTCGCCACCCGCGACATCGACGCGCTGATCGCGCTGCGGCCCGACGCGCTGGTGCACTACGGCCCGACCGCCGCACGTGCCGACGCCAACATTGAGGTGATCGGCCGTTTCCTGCGCGCGGGCATCGACGTGTGTTCGACGGCGATGACGCCGTGGGTGTGGCCGCAGATGTCGCTGAACCCGCCCGGCTGGATCGACCCCATCACCGCCGCTTGCGCCGAGGGCGGCGCGTCCTGTTTCACCACCGGCATCGATCCCGGGTTCGCCAACGACCTGTTTCCGATGACGCTGATGGGCCTGTGTTCGCGGGTCGACCGGGTCCGGTCGTCGGAGTTGCTCGACTACACCAACTACGAGGGCGACTACGAGTTCGAGATGGGCATCGGGCGTGAGCCGCAGTACCGTCCGATGCTCGAACACCGTGACGTTCTGGTGATGGCGTGGGGCGCGACGGTCCCGATGATCGCGCACGCCGCCGGTATCGAGCTCGACGAGATCACCACCACCTGGGACAAGTGGGTGACCGACACCCCGCGCGAGACCGTCAAGGGCGTCATCGAGCCCGGCCGGGTGGCCGCGGTCCGCTTCACCATCAACGGCGTCTACCGGGGCGAAACTCGGATCCAGATCGAGCATGTCAACCGGATCGGGAGCGACGCGGCGCCGGATTGGCCGTCGGGCACCCAGGATGACGTGTACCGCGTCGACATCGAGGGCACCCCGAGCATTTCGCAGGAGACCGCGTTCCGGTTCACCGACGGCTCAGGGCGCGACGCCGCCACCGCCGGCTGCCTGGCCACCGGCCTGCGGGCGCTGAACGCGGTGCCGGCGGTCAACGAGCTTCCGCCGGGCTGGGTGACGGCGCTGGACCTCCCGCTGATCCCGGGGGTGGGCACCATCCGGTGACGCGGTTCGGGCTGTAACGCCGCCGGCGCCGGCGCCGACAACAGATCAAAGAAGTTTGTCGGCCTAATAACCTGGACGCGGGTGAGTGGCATGAAGGAACCGGTTCGGCCCGGCGGGGACCCGGCGTCGCGTCGCGCCATCCCGGCGCTCGGTCTGTCGGTCGGCGCCAGCCGGCTGGCGGCGGTCACCGCCGATCGTGCGCTGCTGCGCGATACCGTCGTGCAACTGCCCAGCGGCGCCACCATCGGCGGATTCGTGGAGCGGGTCGGCGACCCCGTCGGCATCGTCGCCGACGACGGCAAAACCCACTCCGGCGAACAACTGCTGGCCGCCGCGCTCTACGAGCTGGCCGCGACCGTGACCGGCGGTCGGCTGCCCTCGCGGGTGGCGGTCAGCTGCCCCGCGCACTGGCCCACCGGCGCCGTCGGTGCGCTGCGCCGTGCCATCGCCGCATCCGGGCAGTGGGCGGGCCGCACCGTCACCCTGCTGCCCGACGACGCCGCCGCGACCACGGCCCTGGCGCACCGGCCCGGACTGCCGATCCACGGCACCGTCGCGGTCTGCGATTTCGGTGGCACGGGTACCGGGATCACCCTGGTCAACGCCGACGACGGCTTCCGCCGGCTGGCCCCGACGGTGCGCCACGGCGACTTCTCCGGCGACCTGCTCGACCGGGCCGTGCTCGACCAGGTGCTGGCCGGGCTGGGCCGCACCGACGTCTCGGCGACCTCGATGATCGGTGCGCTGACCCGGGCCCGGGCGGCGGGCCGGATCGCCAAGGAACGGCTGTCCGCGGCGACGGTGACCGCGCTGCCGGGTGCCGACGGTGAGCTGCGGCTGACCCGCGCGGAGCTGGAGGAGCTGGCCGCCCCGTCGCTGACCGGGTTGCTGGACGCGGTCGAGGAGACCCTGGTGCGCAACCGGGTGTTCGACCTGGCGGCGATCGCCACCCTCGGCGGGGGCGCGGCGATGCCCGCCGTCACCGCCGCGCTGTCACAGCGGTTCCGGGTTCCGGTGGTCACCGCCGCCGATCCGGCATTGACCGCGGCCACCGGCGCCGCCCTGCGCGCGCTGCGCGGGCCCGCCGACACCACGGCCACCGCGCTGCACACGGTCGCCCGGCCGGCGCAGGCTGCGGTGGCAGCACCGGTTGCGCCGGTGGTGCTGGCCTGGTCGGAGGCCGACGACGTACCTGAGCCATTGCCGTTCGACGATGTTTCCGGGTCGGTCCCGGCACCGGTGCGGAAGGTCGAAGAACCCGACGTCGCCCGCCCGGACCTGGAATTCGAGCCGGCTCCCAAGGTTGCCGAATTGGTGGCGCCGCGGTTCCGGCATCCGGTCGCCGCGGCGATCTTGGCCGCGGTGGTCATCGGGGGTGGGGTGAGCGCGGTTGCGGTCGGGCTGACGGCCGTCTCGGAGTCCGGTCCCCGGTCGGTCACCGCAACCATGCAGGCTCCGGCGGTCGCGCCGCTGCCGTCGTCGGCCCCGGCCCCGGCGCCCGCGCCTGCACCGGTGATCGCCGAACCGCGGCCGGTGGCCGCCCCGCAGTCGGTGGTGTCGCCCCCGGCGGCCGCTGCACCGGCTCAGGCCGTGCAGGTCAATCGCCAGCAACCTGCGCCGATTGTTCGGCCGCCCGCGCCATTGGCCCCGCCGGTCGTGGCCCCGCCGGTTGTGGCCCCGCCGGTTGTGGCGCCGCCGCCGGCCGCACCCGTGGTGGTGCCGGCCGATCCGGTGCCGGTGGTGCTGCCGCCCATCCCGAACCTGCAGATCCCGGACCTCACCCTGGGCCTGCCGCAGCTGCCGTTCTTCCGCAACACCGAAACGCCCGCGCCGTCGCCGACGCCGCGGGAGACCGAGCCGCCGGAAACGGCCGCCACCCCGGCGCCGCAGTCCACCACACCACCACCGTCGAGCCCGGCGCCTTCGAGCCCGGCGCCGTCGAGCCCGGCGCCGTCGAGCCCGGCGCCGTCGAGCCCGGCGCCTTCGAGCCCCGCGTCCACGCCGCAGCCATCCACGAGTGCGCCGGCCCCATCGGAACCCGCCCCGATGGTCACCGAGTCGGCGGTCACTGAGTCAGCGGACGCTCCGAATTCAACGCACCACCGGTAGCTCGGGGCTATTAATAACGCGGTGGCGGTGAATCAGCCCGAGCTCAGGGCGCTACCCCGTGACGAAAGCGGCCGGTGGTACCAGAGTGACTGCTTGGCGGTCCCGGGGCCGTTTGGAGTCGTGTCTGCGGCGGGGGTGCTCCCGGCAACCCTGCACAAATGGGGTGAAATCGGGGGGTCCATGTGGATAATCCACTTCGCTCCGCTCTCAGCGGACATCTGTGCAGGCCTAGCCGGGTGACCCCCGCTTCTGGTCCGCGACGCGTGGCTCGGCGACCGCGCGCACGGTTGCCGCGCGCCGGAAAAGTGCCGCTGAGGGCTCAGTGGCCGCGCGCAACCCAGTCGTCGTAGTTCACCAGTTCGTCGCCGATCCGGGTGGTGTCCCCATGCCCGGTGTAGACGACGGTGTCGGCGGGCAGCTTGCCGAGCTTGTCCTTGATCGACCCCAGGATGGTGGGGAAGTCGGAGAACGAGCGCCCCGTCGCGCCCGGCCCGCCCTGAAACAGGGTGTCCCCGGAGAACACCGCGCCCAGTGCCGGCGCGTACAGGCACGTCGAGCCGGGGGAGTGCCCGGGGGTGGCGATGGTGTGCAGCTCGATGCCGTCGGCGCGCAGTACCTCGCCGTCGCCGAGCGTGCGAAATTCCTTGCCTGGGTGGGTCATCTGCCAGAGCATCTCGTCGGCCGGGTTCATCAGGATCGGGGCGTCGAAGGCGGCGGACAGTTCCGGGGCCACGGTGATGTGGTCGTTGTGACCGTGGGTGCAGACGATCGCCACCACGTGCCGGTTGCCGACGGCGGACTCGATGGCCGCGGCGTCGTGGGCGGCGTCGATGACAATCACCTCCTTGGCGTCACCGACGATCCAGATGTTGTTGTCGACCTCCCAGCTGCCTCCGTCGAGTTCGAAGGTGCCGTGGGTGACGACCCGCTCGATGCCGGGCTGCGCGCTCATTTGAGCACCACCACCGAGCGCAGCACCTCGCCGTTGTGCATCTTGTGGAAGGCGTCCTCGATATCGGTGATCCCGATGCGTTCGGTGACGAACTTGTCCAGCGGCAGCCGGCCCTGCAGGTACAGCTCGATGAGGGTGGGGAAGTCGCGTTCGGGCAGGCAGTCGCCGTACCAGGAGGATTTCAGCGCTCCGCCGCGGGAGAAGAAGTCCACCAGCGGCATCTGCAGGGTCATCTCGGGGGTGGGGACACCGACCAGCACGACGGTGCCGGCCAGATCCCGCGCGTAGAAGGCCTGCTTCCAGGTTTCCGGGCGGCCGACGGCGTCGATCACGACGTCGGCGCCGAAGCCGTCGGTGAGGTCCTGGATGGTTTCCACGGCGTCGAGCTCGGCGGCGTTGACGGTGTGGGTGGCGCCGAGCTCGCGGGCCCAGGCCAGCTTGCGGGGGTCGCGGTCGACGGCGATGATCCGGCGGGCGCCGACCAGCGCGGCGCCGGCGATGGCCGCGTCGCCGACGCCGCCGCAGCCGATCACCGCGACGGTGTCATCGCGGCCGACGTTGCCGGTGTTGACCGCCGCGCCGAGGCCGGCCATCACGCCGCAGCCCAGCAGCCCGGCCACCGCGGGGTCGGCGCGCTCGTCGACCTTGGTGCATTGGCCCTGGTGGACCAGGGTTTTGTCGGCGAATGCGCCGATGCCGAGGGCGGGGGTGAGTTCGGTGCCGTCGGTCAGGGTCATCTTCTGGGTGGCGTTGAAGGTGTCGAAGCAGTACTGCGGGCGGCCGCGTTTGCAGGCCCGGCACTGTCCGCAGACCGCGCGCCAGTTCAGCACGACGAAGTCGCCGACGGCGACGTTGGTGACGCCGGGGCCGATGGATTCGACGCGGCCGGCGGCCTCGTGGCCGAGCAGGAAGGGGTATTCGTCGTTGATGCCACCGTCGCGGTAGGTGAGGTCGGTGTGGCAGACCCCGCAGGTGTGGACGTCGACGACGACCTCGCCCGGGCCCGGATCGGGGATGATGATGTCCACCAACTCGACCGGCTCACCCTTTTTGCGAGAAATCACACCGCGCACTGTCTGGCTCATGGGTATCAACCTAGCGCCCCGCGCAAGGGAACTGGACTGGTGTCCACACATGAGTTCGGGAATCGGGTCGATGGGCCTCCGGCGCGGGTGGATATCCGCCGTTGAGCGGGTGCGGCGCACGTTTTCTCCGCGGCGTGCCGGCAGTACCGTGGACTGACGATGGCTACTTCCGCAGATCTCCGCAACGATCCCCGTCCCGAGCTGACCGCAACCGCCCGCGTCGCGCATGCCGGATCTGACTGGCAGGCCAGTTACGCCGGCTTCAACGCGGCCAGCGCACTGGGTCCGCTGGACGCCGATGACCTGGCGGCGATGGCCGCCGCGGCGTGGCGGCTGGGCCGGCTGGCCGAGTCTGTCCGGCTGTCCGAACGGGTCTTCACCCAGTACGCCCGTCGGGATCCGGTGGCCGCCGGGGACAAGGCCGTCGGGCTGGCGCTGGCGTGGCTGACCCGCGGCGACCGCAACATCGGGCGCACCTGGATGCAGCGGGCCCGCGAACTCATCGGCGGCGCGCCCGCCACCCCCACCCACGGCTACCTGCTCTACCTGGAGGTCGTCCAGGCCGCCGATGCGCCCGCGCCGGACCTCGATGACCGGGTTCGTGCCCTCGGCGCGTTGGGCGAGGAGTTGCAGAGCCCGGCGGTGACCGCGTTGGCGCTGGTCGCCGGTGCCCGCGCCGCGCTGGCCGGCGGCCGCACCGAGCGGGCCCACGAACTGCTCGATGCGGCCGAACGGCTGGCCCGCACCGGCGGGTTGCCGATCGAGTGGGCCGGGGAGGTGTACGGCACCGTGTTGCGGCACAGTCGCCGCGACGTCGACGTCGACCGCAGCGCCGAGTGGGTCGATGCGATGGAGCGTTGGCGGGAGCAGGCCGGGCTGGCCGGGGTTTACCGGGGTTGGGCAGCGCACTCGCGCGGTGCGGTCCAGGTCCGCACCGGCGAGCACCGCCGCGCACTGGATTCGCTGGCCGTTGCGCTGCGGGAATATCGGACGTTGCAGCCGAGCCGGGACACCGCCGACGTATACGAGTGGATGATGATGGCCCACCGCAGCCTCGGCGACGGCGCCGCCGCCGAGGACGACGCCGCCAGCGCCAGCGCCATCCTGCGGTTGCTTGCCGAATGAGTGCCCTGGACCGCATCGCGGACTGGCCGGTCCCGACGGTTGCCGCCGCGGTCGTGGCCAATGCCGACCCGGTGCCGGTGGTGCTCGATTCCCGCGGCGACCTCGGGCATCGGTTCCGGCTGGCCTCGGTGACCAAACCTTTGGCCGCCCGCGCCGTGCAGGTCGCCGTCGAGGAGGGCGCGCTGGACTGGGACAGCCCGGCCGGACCGCCCGGCTCGACGCTGCGGCACGTGCTGGCGCACGCCTCGGGCCTGTCGTTGCTCGACGACCAGGTGCTGGCCGAACCCGGGACCCGGCGGATCTACTCCAACACCGCGTTCCGGGTCGCCGCCGAGGCGGTGACGGCCGCGACCGGCATCGCCTTCGAGGACTACCTGGCCGAGGCGATCTTCGCCCCGCTGGGCATGACCGATTCGGTGCTGGTCGGGGGAGCCGCGGCCGCCGGCTACGGCGGGGAGTCGACGGTCGCGGACCTGTCCCGGTTCGCCGCCGACCTGCTGGTCCCGACGACGGTGTCGCCGCAGACGCACACCGAGGCGATCACCGTACAGTTCCCCGGCCTGGCCGGGGTGCTGCCCGGTTTCGGCGTGCAGCGTCCCAACGATTGGGGACTGGGCTTCGAGCTGCGCGACGGCAAGTCCCCGCACTGGACCGGGACGAACAATTCGCCGGCGACGTTCGGCCACTTCGGCCAGTCCGGCACCTTCCTCTGGGTCGACCCGACCGTCGGCCTGGCGCTGGTGGTGCTGACCGACCGCAACTTCGACGACTGGGCGAGGCCGCGGTGGCCGGAACTCTCCGACGCCGTACTGCGGGAGTTCGGCTCCCGGTAGGCCCGCGCTGCGGGCTCAGCCGGCCATGAATGCGGCGTACGCGGACCCGAGATCGGGCGGCAACACGGTGATGTTGCAGTTGCGCTGCACGTCGCCGATCGGTGTGAGGATGCCGCGCAGGTCGTGGTACTCGGTCGGATTGGCGGTGAAATAGCCGCGCAGATTCGCCTCTGCTTCGGGCCGCGGCTGGCTCATCGCCGCGGTTACCGCCTGGTTCGCGCCGGGATGGCCGTCGAGGTACTGACGCGCCTGGGTGGACACCGAACTGACCGTGCCCGCGACGGTGCTGGCACTGCAGTCTTGGCCCGGTGCCGCGTTCGTCGTAGGGGCGGCCATCAGGGCCACGCCGCCGATCAGGCCGGTAAAACCGGCCGTGGACAGGATCTTCGGCAGCGAGTGGATGCAGATTTTCGTCATGGATTTTGTCCTTCGATTGGGGGTGAGCTACACCGTGACGCTCGGGTGCTTCGTCTCAGCGCCCCGGTTGAGGGCGGTGGACGAGCGACCGGTCGCCCGCGTGCCGGCGACTATCACGATCCGTAACGTCTGTTCCCGGATTCATCGGGTTGCAAACCCCTGCGTGGCCGGCCACGCAGGGGCCGCATCCGGCCGCGGGCCCGCGGCCGCGTCTGAGCGGTGGTTATGCCGCGTATGGCTGCTCCCGTCGGCCCAGGACCGGCTGGATCAGGTGACCGTGGCCATATTCCGGATCCCAGGGCAGCAGCCCGTGCGGGTCGGACCAGACCAGTTGGCGGGCTTCGATCGGGCCTTCGATCGCGACGGCGATGCACAGGTGCAGGTAGGGCTGGTCGACGGCGACCACCTCCAGCAGCAGATCGTGATCGAGCGTCAGCTGCGAGCCCGGATGCAGCCACATGCCTTCCAGGATCGCCAGGGCGACGCGGGTCAGGATGTCCTCGGCGGCATCCGGCGGCAGGCCGGTGACCATCAGTTCCGGCTCGCCGAACTCGCGCAGTCCGATGGTGTAGGACCGCGGATCTCGGGACCGGACATGCTCAATCGTCCAGCCGAACTTGTCGACCTTGGCGCGGATTTTGTCGAGGGCGTCGCGTTTGGCAGCTCCGCGGTTATCGCACAACCAGCACATGGTGGTGCCTTTCTCTCGTCGTTGAGTTCAGGGTCCGCCGGGGGTACGACAGGTCTGTTTCGGCGGAGGAACTCTGATGGGCTTCTGAGAGAATCGGCGGGAGACTAGCGCAACAGCTGCCTCAGGAGGCACAATAGACACGCGCGACACACAAGTTGTGATGCTTTGAGTTCGCAGAGGCCGTTGGGGAAGACGTCCCTCGTCGAACTGAAGGAGCAGCCAATGCGTGCGTCGAACCAATTCGCCGACGCGACCTCGGGCGTGGTGTACATCCACGCCTCACCCGCGGCGGTTTGCCCACACGTGGAGTGGGCCCTTTCGTCGACCCTGAACGCCAGGGCGAATCTCAAGTGGTCCGCGCAGGACGCCCTGCCCGGCCAGCTGTGCGCGGTGGTCAACTGGGTCGGCCCGGTGGGCACCGGCGCCCGGCTCGCCGACGCACTGCGGTCCTGGACGGTGCTGCGGTTCGAGGTCACCGAGGACGCCAGCGACGGCGTCGACGGCCAGCGCTATTCGCACACCCCGCAGTTGGGGCTGTGGAGCGGCACGGTGAGCGCCAACGGCGACATCGTGGTCGGCGAGAATCAGCTGCGCGCCATGATGGAGAACAGCGCCGAGTCGCTGGCCAGCGAACTCGACAACGCCCTGGGCGGCGCCTGGGACGAGGCGCTGGAGCCGTACCGCAACGGCGGCGAGGTCGCCGAGGCGGGCTGGCTGGACCGGGCCGTCGGCACCTAGGTCGCCGGGAACCCGCCCGTCGCGCCGGCCGGCTACCGCAGCAGCTGATCCTTGAGCGCTGCCTGCTGCCCGGCGTCGATGCCCAGGCCGGTGGCAAAGTAGTTCTCGACGGTGCCATAGCGCTTGGTCATCTCGTCGAACGCGGCGTCGAGCCACGGCGTCCGGACGTCGAGGAACGTGGTGATCAGATCCCGGCTGCCGCCGGCGGCGACGAACTTGTCGATCATCGGCGCGTAGTGCGGCAGCAGGTACTCGTTGGACCGCAGGTAGTCGGCGTACACCGTTTCGCGTGGCACCCCCAGCAGGGTCAGCAGCGCCGCGGCGGCCCAGCCGGTGCGGTCCTTGCCGGTGGCGCAGTGGAAGACGCCGGCCTGCTGGGCGGGATCGCCCAGCGCGCGGTACAGATCGCCGAAGCCCTGCAGGGCGCTGGGCAGGTACACCAGCTGCCGATAGGTCTGCTCGAAGATCTCGTCGACCAGACCGGGCCGGCCGAACTCCGCGGTCAACTTTGCCGGGTCGTGCATGATCGCCCCGGCCTCCGCGGCCATCGCGCTGGCCTCATCGGCAAGCACATTGATCGGCCGGTGCTGCCAGCCCGCGGGCAATTCGTCGGGCGCGGCGTCGCGCTCGGCAACGGTGCGCAGATCGAACACGGTGCGGATCGGGGTGCTGGCGAGCTTCGCCTTGTCGGCGTCGTTCATCGGATTGAACTGATCCGAGCGGTAGACCTTGCCGTGCACGACGGTGCGGCCGTCGACGGTCTGGTAGCCGCCCAGGTCGCGCAGGTTGTGCGCGGCGGTCAGCCCCAGCTCCAGGCCCAGGCTGGCCCCGGGGGCCAGCACCGGGACGGTCGGTGCCGCCGCCGCGACGCCCAGACCCGTGCCGAGCCCCAGGGTGGTCAGCGTGATCAGGCTCAGGATCCGGGCGAACCACCGCCTGGCGGGGGCGTGGGTTGTCGTCATCGCGGCCTCATTTCCGTGCAGATGTCCTGGGTGCGGCAGAACACGGCGGGTGCGCGATCTTGCCGGGCCGCTTTCGCCGCGTCGCTAGTCGGCCTGGCGCTCCCACAGGCAGTAGCCGGAGAGGGTGACGGTGAACAGGTAGGGCGAGGCATCGAACTCCACGGGCTGGCCGGGGTCGGCGTCGACGGTCTTTGGATCGGCGAGTTGGCCGCCCGTAGCGTCGACGTACTCGACCCCGCAGGTGGTGTCTTCCGACTGCGGGGTGCCGGTCCAATGTCCGCTGAACAGTTCGGCGTTGCGCACACCCTGACCGTGCAGTGTGATGGCGGCACCCGTCGAGAGCCAGCGATCCGAGCTGGGGTACTCGGCGCGGAACGTCGTCCAGCTGCCTTCACTGCATTTCAGCAGGTTCTTGCGATTGGGCGGATCGCCGGGCCCGGGGGGCAGCGCGGTGACCGCCCCGTCGAGCTGCTCCTGGCACGACGCGTAGAGCGTCGGTGGTCCGGCGGGCGCCGACGGGCCCTGAGTTTCCGGTTCGGCTTGGGCCAGTGCCAGCGTGACGCCTCCGACCACGGCCACCGTAGCGGTGGCCACGGCCAGGTAAAGCGTGCGACGGCTCATGCCTGCATCGAGTCCTTGACGGTCGTGAGGTCAGTCCGCATCAGGTCGACGTTGTAGCCGTTCCAATGCGACAGGTTGTAGTAGAGGTATTGATCGCCGCCCGTGCCTGCGGCTCCGTCGCTGCCCGACAGCGGATGAATCATCGGTGCGTAGTAACCGGATACGTTCTTCTGTACAACGACCGAGTCTGACCACTCACCCTGCGGGGTCTCGGACACCTTCATCACCACGTTGTTCCCGCCGTCGGTGTACATCACGACATAGGCATCGAGGTAGTCGTTGTACTGCACCGACATCTCGCTGACGTTGCCCTGGCCACCTCTGGCGAATACACCACCGGGTTTGAACCCTGCCGGGTAAACGAGCTTCAGGAACGTCACCACCGGGCTCAGGATGACGCCGAAGAACCCGGATTCCGGGAAGATCGAGGTGAGTGGCTCCATGCTGTCGAACACCACGACGGCCTTGGAGGGATCGCCAGCCTCCCAGTTGTCGCCACCGGCGTAGTACTCGTACTTATCGAGGTTTTCGAAGTCACTTTCCGCGACTCGGGCCAGATGCGCTGACCCCTGGCGGCCCGACGGCGTGCCGTAGACGTAGACGTAGCGGTCACCGTCCTCGGGGATCCCGCTCACCCAGGAGTCCGGATCGGCGGGGTCCCCATAGGTCAGAGCGTTCTGCTGGAAATTCACATTGCCGCCGCTGGAGGGGCGGACGGTGTCCTCCAGGACTGCCCAGGTCTTGCCGCCGTCGGTGGACTTGGCGATCGCGGAGTAGTTGGTGCTCCAGTAGCCCGGGTTACCCCATTCCTTGATCGACATGACGGTGGCGTACTGGACCATCTCCGATTCGCCGGCAGCGATGTTGCCGGAGTCGTTGGGAATGGCGATCCCGGCCGTCGGGATCATCGTGTAGGCCTTGCCGTACTGGGTGAATCCCCAGGTCATATCGTTGTGGGCGTACTCGCCGGTTGCCACCCGGTACGGATCGAGGATGACCTGCGCGGCGCCGATCGGGCCGCCGCCGGAGCCGGGGCCCCACCACATGTTGTTCTGCGGCAGGGTGCCCGGACCGTCGCCGCCGGGCGTGACGATTCCGTGCTGCAGGTCGAGGCCATCCGTCAGAGTGCTGTCGGACGTCTTGAACAGCACGTTGTTGCGCCAGCCGGTCTGCATGGCCGCCTCGTTGAAGGTGTCGCCGAACAGCGCGAAGACCACCGGATTACCACCCTCGTCGGTGTACCCGCTGTCCCACATGATGCCGAGGTCGGTGCCGCCGACCACCCACGGTGCGGTCGGTGTACCGGTAACCGCACCCATGTTCTTCACCGGCAGCGTCCCGGTGGGGACGTTGGGTGCCGGGGCCTGCCCCGGACTCGGATTGGCGGCCTGGGTGACCGCGGCCATCAGCTGGACCTCGGGGCTCTGCACCCCCGGCTCGCCCCCGGCGACCGGGACCTCCGCGTCCACCGCGGACTGCGGCTTCTCGTCCTTGCCGCTGAGATCCTTCGCGGCCTCGCGGCGGGTGAACGCGGCCAGAGCCCAGGCCAGCGGGGACTGCGCGGGCAGCGCCGGGCCGTTACCGGCCAGTGGGGACAGCCCGGCCACGAGCAGCAGGCTGGACACCACGGTCGCGGCGGCGGCCTTGGGGGTGGAGCCGATCTCGGAGAACGTGCTCGCCGGCGCGGTGGTGTCCGCGGTGGCGAACGACGTCGCCGGGGCGCTCACCGAGTTGACGACCCGCGCGGTCGCCACGGTGACGGTGTCGCGCAGCTCGGCGACCTGCTGCCGGGTGGCGGTGCCGACCTCGCGCAGGGTCAGCGCGACGGTGCTCGACTCGCGTGCCAGCTTCGGCAGCGCACTCGCCGGCTGCGGGCGCACGAACAGCGGGTTCGGCGATCGGTCGGTGCCCGGGCTGAGGTCCTTGGTCGAGGTCCGCGGCCCGGCGGGGGAGAACCCGGTGACGGTGTCGGTCAGCGCCGAGGTGCCGGTGTCGAAGCGGGCCTTCAGCTTGTCGAAGAACCGCGGCTGCTTGGGACTCTCGGAGGCGCCGGCCGGCGCCGGGTCGGCGTTGCGCTTGGCCGCCGGGGTGCTCGGGTCGGCCGGGGTGCTGGGGTCGGCCGGGGTGCTCGGGTCGGCCGGGGGCTGCTTGTCCGGCACGTCATCGGTGCTGGTCTGACGGTCCTGCACCTGGCGGGCGAACTTGGAGAGTCGCTCGTGGACGCGAGACACCGGGTCGCTGCCGGTGTCGGCGTCGGTGCGGCTCGCATCGGCCCGGTTGCCGGAGGTGCGGCGCGCCGTCGTCCCGCCGAGGTCGGAGCCGGCCTTCTCGACCGCCGCCCGGACGGCCGCGCCGATCCGGTTGCCGACACCGCCGCCGGCGGCGGGGGTTTTCGAAGCGTCCGAATCAGTGCTCGCCGAGCGCTTGCTGCCGAACTTCGGCCCGCCGTCTTTGGCATTGCCGCTGGTGGCATTGCCGGTGTTCGAGGTGCCGCCGGAGCCCGTCCCCGACGCGTCGTCATCGGCCAGGGCGACACCGCTGCCCGTCGTCATCGCGACACCGATACCCAGCGCCACCGCGAGAGTGCCCACTCGACCGACATATGTAGACGAACGCACGCGTCTGTTCCTCCTGGCTAAGCCCCGGCCACAGCAAATTATTGGCCTCTCGCCGCGTCCGCGCAGGGATTTGGGAGAGTCGATGCGAAGCGTATGCCCCGTGGGCTCAATTGTCACATTCATCACACCAACCACAGGCGTGTCAGGCTTGCCAGCTCAATGAACACCCCCAAAACGCAATCGCCCGGGCTCAATGAGCCCGGGCGATGTGCGTAACGCTGTCTACAGCGGGATGTTCTTGTGCCGACCCCGTCGCGCCGGTGCCTCGGCCAGCGCCTGGGCCAGCTTGGAGCGGGTGTGCGCGGGGTCGATCTTCTCGTCGACCACGCCGAGTTCGACGGCCGCGTCGACGCCGCCGGCGATCCGCTCGTGCTCGATCGCCAGCTCCTCGTGCAGGGCCTCGCGCTCGTCCTCGGGCGCGGCGGCCAGCTTGCGCTTGTGCAGGATGCCGACGGCGGCCTTGGCGCCCATCACGGCGACCTCGGCGTCCGGCCAGGCGAACACCTTGGTGGCGTTGAGCGAGCGGGAGTTCATCGCGATGTAGGCGCCGCCGTAGATCTTCCGGGTCACCAGGGTGACGCGGGGGACCGCGGACTCACCGAACGCGTGCAGCAGCTTGGCGCCGCGACGCACCACGCCGCCCCACTCCTGGTCCACGCCGGGCAGGTAGCCGGGCACGTCGACGACGACGACCAGCGGGATGCCGAACGCGTTGCACAGCCGGACGAACCGGGCGGCCTTCTCGGCGCTCTCGGAGTTCAGGCAGCCGCCCAGGCGCAGCGGGTTGTTGGCCAGCACGCCGACGGTGCGGCCGGCCAGCCGGCCCAGCCCCACGACCATCGACGGGGCCCACTTGGCCTGGAACTCCTCGAACGGCACATCGTCGTCGAGCAGGGCCAGCAGCAGCGGGTGCACGTCGTAGGCGCGCTTGGGGGACTCGGGCAGCAGAGCGTGCAGATCGGTGTCGCCAGCCTCGGCCTTGCTGCGGTCGAAGTGCCCCTGCTGGCAGAAGTAGCCGACCAGGCGGCGGCCGCGCTCGTAGGCGTCGAGCTCGCTGTCGGCGACGATGTGGCAGACGCCGGACTTCTTGTGGTGGGTGGTCGGGCCGCCGAGGGACTCCATGTCGACGTCCTCGCCGGTGACGCTGCGGACCACGTCGGGCCCGGTGACAAACACCCGGCTGTCCGGGGCCATCACGATCACATCGGTCAGCGCCGGTCCGTAGGCCGCGCCGCCGGCGGCGAAGCCGACGACGACGGAGATCTGCGGGATGAAGCCCGAAGCCCGGATCATCGCCTCGAAAACCAGCCCGACGGCGTGCAGGGCGCGCACGCCCTCGGCCAGCCGGGCGCCGCCGGAATGCCAGATGCCGACGATCGGGCTCTGCTCGTTGATGGCGATGTCGTAGGCGTTGACGATGTGCGCGCAGCCGTCGACGCCCATCGCGCCGCCCATCACGGTGCCGTCGGTGCAGAACGCGATGGTGCGCACACCGTTGACGTTGCCGCCGGCGGCCAGCACACCGGACTTGTCGCGCTCGTGCAGCAGTTCGACGGTGCCGTCGTCGAAGAAGGTCGACAACCTCAGCAGCGGGTCACGAGGATCAATGGTTTCGTTCACCGCGTCCGGGGCCATGGCTGTCATCGCTGTCCTTCTCCTAGCTTTTCGTTTCGCTCAGTACTTTCCGAATGCGATGGCGACGTTGTGCCCGCCGAATCCGAATGAGTTGTTGATGGCGTACTTGTAGTCGCCGGTGCGCGGGGCGCCGGCCACGACGTCGAGATCGATCTCGGGGTCGAGGTTCTCCAGGTTGCGCGTGGCGGGGATGATCCCGTCGCGCAGAGCCTGCACGGTCAGGATGGACTCCACCGCGCCGACGGCGCCGACGGAGTGGCCCAGCGCCGACTTCGGCGCGTAGACGGCCGGGCGGTGGCCGCGCATGGCGTTGTTGATCGCCTTGCCCTCGGCGACGTCACCGACGCTGGTGCCGGTGGCATGGGCGTTGATGTGGTCGATGTCGGTGGGCTGCAGGCCGGCCAGCTCGATGGCGCGGGACATCGCGTGCCCGGCGCGCTCGCCGTTGGGGTCCGGGGCGACCATGTGGAAGCCGTCGGAGGTGACGCTGGCGCCCATGATCCGGGCCAGGATGTTGGCGCCGCGGGCCTTGGCGTGCTCCTCGGTCTCGATGACCAGCAGCGCGCCGCCCTCACCGAACACGAAGCCGCTGCGATCCCGGTCGAACGGGCGGCAGGCGCCCGGCGGGTCGTCGTTGTGGCTGGACAGCACGATGCGCATCTGCGCGAAGCCGGCGATCGGCACGGCCTCGATCTTGGTTTCGACACCGCCGCAGATCGCGATGTCGGCCTCGCCGTAGACGATGTTGCGCCAGGCGTTGGCGATGGCCTCCGAGCCCGATGCGCACGCCGAGATCGAGGTGCTGACCCCGGCCTTGGCGCCGCGTTCGAGCCCGATCACGGCGGCCGCGCCGTTGGGCATGTACATCTGAACAACGAGGGGTGACACCGCCCGCAGACCGCGGGACCGCATGCCGTCGTAGGCCCAGACCAGCTCCTCGGCGGAGCCGAGCCCGGTGCCGACCGACACCATCAGACGGTTGGTGTCGACCTCCGGGGACCCGGCGTTTTGCCAGACCCGGCGGCCGAGCACCGTCGCCATCTTCTGCAGATAGGACATCCGCCGCAGTTCGACCTTGTTGAGTTCGCCGTCGAAATCCTCGAGCAGGTGGCCACCGATGCGCACCGGAAGGTCATATTCCTCGATGAACGAGTCGGTCAGGGTGCGTATCCCCGACTGACCGTCAAGCAGGTTCTTCCAGGTGGTTTCGGCATCGGTGCCCAGGGCTGTCGTCATCGCGACTCCCGTCACGACGACATTGGGCAGCCCGTTTCCCGTGGTTGGCGAGGCCATGGCAGGCGGTGTTCCTTTCCCCGTTTTCTATCAGTACTTTCCGAAGGCCAGCGCGACGTTGTGCCCGCCGAAGCCGAAGGAGTTGTTGATCGCGTACTTGTAGTCGCCGTAACGCGGTTCCCCCGCGACGACATCCAGGTCGATCTCGGGATCCGGCGTCTCGTAGTTGAGCGTCGGGGGAATGACGCCGTCACGCAGCGCCATCACCGTCAGCACCGACTCGAGTGCACCGACCGCCCCGATGGAGTGGCCGAGCGCCGACTTGGGCGCGTACACCGCGGCGTTCTCGCATCCGGCAACCCGGATCGCAGCGGCCTCGGCGGTGTCGCCGATCGGCGTGGCGGTGCCGTGCGCGTTGACGTGGTCGATGTCCTTGGCGGACAGGCCCGCCGTCTCCATCGCCCGCTTCATCGCGTGGCCGGCCCGCAGACCGTCCGGCGCCGGGGCCACCATGTGGTAGGCGTCCGAGGCGATACCCGCGCCCATCAGGCGTGCCAGCGGCTTGGCGCCGCGGGCCAGGGCATGCTCCTCGGTCTCGATGATCATCATCGCGCCGGCCTCGCCGAACACGAACCCATCACGGTCCTTGTCGAACGGGCGCGACGCGCCGGCCGGATCGTCGTTGCGGGTCGACATGGCACGCATCATCGAGAACGCCGCGATCGGCAGCGCCTCGATTCCGCCCTCCACGCCGCCACAGACGACGAAGTCGGCATCACCCATGACGATGTGCCGCCAGGCGTGCGCGATGGCCTCCGACCCGGACGAGCAGGCCGACACCGGGGTGATGACCCCGGCGCGGGCGCCCAGCTCCAGGCCGGCGACCGCCGCGGCGCCGTTGGGCATGATCATCTGAACGGCGAGCGGGGACACCTTGCGGGGCCCGCCCTCGTTCATCGCGTCATAGGTTTCGACGATCTTCTCGCCGCCGCCGAGACCGGTACCGATGACGACCGCGAACCGGTCCGGGTCAACCTCGGGCTTACCCGCGTTCTCCCAGAGTCGGCCGGACACCAGCTTCGACATCCGCTGGACGTAGGACATCCGGCGCATGTCGATGCGTGTCATGTGGTCGTCGATGTTGTCCACGAGGTGGCCACCGATGCGCACCGGCAGGTCCCACTTGGTGACAAAGTCGTCCTCGAGGACGCGGATACCGCTCTCGCCGGCGAGCAGGGCCTTCCACGTGCTCTCGGCGTCCGCCGCGAGCGCCGTGGTGGCCTCGACAGCGGTCACGACGACCGAGGGAAATCCCCCGTTGGCAGTGGAAGGTCTGGTCACGAGTCGGAACCGAACTTGTCGCGCAGGGCGGCGGCGGCCTCGGGGTTCTCTTCCTCGAGCTTCTGGATGTAGGAGACGACGTCACCCACGGTGCGCAGGCCGGCGAGGTCCTCGTCCGGGATCTTCACGCCGTACTTGTCCTCGGTCTGCACCGCGATCTCCACCATCGACAGCGAGTCGATGTCCAGGTCGTCGACGAAGGACTTCTCCGGGGTGACCTCGGACGGCTCGATACCGGTCACCTCTTCGATGATCTCGGCGAGACCGGCAATGATTTCTTCCTGGCTGGCGGCCACAGTGTGGCTCCCTTCATCTGTTTGTGCACCTCGGTCGAGGCGCGCTTGGTGAAACCTGGGGTGTTCTCCCGGACCGGGTTGTCGACTAGAGGTCGGCAACCCCGTCCAAGTCTGCGGGGGCCTTGATCGCGAGCGTGGGCACGCCCTTGAGCTCGCGCTTGGCGATCCCGACCAGCGTTCCGGCCGGCGGGAATTCGGCGATGGCGGCGACGGCGTTGTCGCGCAGGTACGCCGAGCACAGGTCCCAGCGAACCGGGCGGGTCAGCTGGGCGACCAGCTTCTCCATCGCGTCGGCGGCCGAAGCGACCGGCTGGCCGTCGGCGTTGGACAGCAGGGTTGCCGACGGCTCGTTGGTGGCGACGGCCGCGGCGGCGGCGGCGTAGCCGTCGTGCGCCGAGGCCATGAAGGCGGTGTGGAAGGCGCCGGCGGTGGCCAGCTGGCGGACCCGGGCCTTGGCCGGCGGGTTCTCGGCGAGCTTGGCGAGGGCCTCGAGGCGGCCGGCGGCCACGATCTGGCCCGCGGCGTTGCGGTTGGCCGGCACCAGGTCCAGGTCGGCCAGGGCGGCGAGCACCTCGGTCTCGTCGCCGCCGAGTACCGCGGACATCCCGGTGGGGGCGTCGGCGCAGGCCTTGGCCATTTCCCGGCCGCGGGTGGCGGCCAGCATGACGGCGTCGTCCGGGCTGATCACACCGGCGATCGCGTAGGCGGCGATCTCACCGACGGAGTGACCGGCGACGATCTTGGGGCGGTCGGCCAGCAGTCCGCGGTTGGACAGCTGCTGGGCGGCCAGCAGGGTGGCGGCCACCACCAGCGGCTGGGTGATGGCGGTGTCGGTGATCTCCTCGGCCTCGGCGGTGGTGCCGAGGCGAGCGAGGTCCAGGCCGCTGGCCGCCGACCAGGCGGCGATTTGGTCAGCGGCGCCGGGCAGGTCCAGCCAGGCGCTCAGCATCCCGGGGGTCTGAGAACCCTGACCGGGAGCGAGCAGCGCGATAGTCGGTTGAGGCACGTTATTAAGAGAACACTGTGATCGCGGTTTTGTGCGGTGTGGGACATTATGAATGTCGTCTTATTTTTTTGTAGAGATCCTACAAAAATGCACGTGGGGAGGTCGGATCGTGGCCTCCGTCACCCGGTCTTTTGGCTCCTCGGTGCTCCAAATCATAAGAACCGCGGTTGAGCCGCGCCAACGTGCAGGCCACCCGCAGCACGTACGCGTCCCGCGGGACCGCCGGATCGCGACCGGTGAAGTCCGCAATCCGGCGCAACCGGTACCGCACCGTGTTGGGGTGAACGAACAACTTGCGTGCGCAAGCTTCGATCGCCCCGCCGGAGTCCAGGTAGGCGTCCAGGGTCTCGGTCAGCGCCGGGCCGGCGTCGTTCAGCGGCCGGATGACGTCGGTGTGCAACGCCGCGATCGCCGCCGCGTCGCCCATCAACGCGCGCTCCGGCAATAATTCGCGGGCCGCGACCGGACGCGGCGCCCCGCTCCAGCCGGCCACCGCGTGAATGCCCGACAGCGCCTCCTGCGCGCTGTGATAGGCCGCCGACAGGCTCGGGGCGGCCGGCCCGAGCACCACCGGACCCTCACTGAACGCGGTCAACAGCTCGGCGAGGAACTTGTCGGTCAGGCTCAACGGCCCCGAGACGATCGCCACCAGCCAGGTGCCGTGCAGGTCGGTCAGGGCCGCGCGGCCGTGCCGGGTGGCGATCGCCCGCACCGATTCGATCGCCAGCACCTCCTCGACCCCGGGCGCCGGGCTGCCGACCAGCACGGTCGCCGGCGCGGTGGTGTCCCAGTTCAGCGCCGCCGCCCGGGACAGCAGCTCCGGGCCGGTGTCACCGCGCACCACCGCGTCCACGACGCTGGCCTCCATCCGGGCGTCCCAGTTGCCGCGGGCCTCGGCGGCGTTGGCGTAGCTGGACGCGGCCACGAAGGCCAGGTCGCGGCTGTAGCGCAGGATCCCCACCGTCAACGCGGTCAACTGTTCCTCGGAGCGGGCCAGCAGCGGCACCACCTGCTCGAAGAACTCCATGGTGACCCGCACCATCTCCACCGTCTGGCGCAGCGAGATGCGCCGGGTCAGGTCCTGGGGCATCAGCTCGAAGGCCTCGGTGGTCGGCACGATGTCGCGCTGCGGATCCGACATCCAGTCGACGAAGTTGACCACCGCGGTCTGCACCACCAGCTGCACCCCGGCCCGCTGGGCGGCCTCCAGGTCGCCGAAGAACGCCAGCCGCTCGGCCATCACGCCGACCGCCTCGGTGGCCAGCCGCCCGGAATACTGCTTGAGTCGGCGCAGCGTCGACTCCGGCACGTTCTCCAGCAGCTGCAGGGCGGAACGTGGCGGCACGAAGCGGGTGTCGGGCACGTCCTAAAAGCTACGCGCTTCCGGTGTCCCGGAAGGACACCGCGGCCGCCAGCACGTCGTCGATGCGGTACTCGCGGGCCGCCGCGACGGCCACCGACGGGTCGACCGCACCGTCGCGGGCCAGCCCCTCCAGCACCGCGACCACCACCGACTCGGCGTCGGTGTTGAAGTAGCGCCGAGCCGCCGGGCGGGTGTCGGAGAACCCGAACCCGTCGGTGCCGAGGGTGATGTAGGTGCCCGGCACCCAGGCCCGGATCTGCTCGGGCACCGCCCGCATCCAGTCCGACACCGCGATCACCGGGCCGGTGGCGTTGCGCAGCGCCCGGGTGATGTACGGCACCGGCGGATCGCCCTTGGCGCGCAGCTCGGGATGACGCAGCAGGGTGCGCTCCACCTCGACGCCCTCGCGATTGAGCTCGCCCCAGCTGGTCACCGACCAGACGTCGGCGGCCACATCCCACTTCTCGGCCAGCAGGTCCGCGGCGCGCAGCGCCTCGGGCATCGAGACCCCCGAGGCCAGGATCTGCGCGGTGTTGCCGCGCCGCGCGGTGGCCGCCCGGTACCGGTAGATGCCCTTGAGCAGCCCGTCGAGGTCGAGGCCCTCCGGCTCGGCCGGCTGCTGGTAGGGCTCGTTGTAGATCGTCATATAGAAGTAGATGTTCTCCGGATTCTCGCCGAACATCCGCTGCAGGCCGCTTTCGATGATGTGCGCGACCTCGTAGGCGAACGCCGGGTCGTAGGCCACCACCGCCGGGTTGGTGGCGGCCAGCAGCATCGAATGCCCGTCGGCGTGCTGCAGGCCCTCACCGGTCAGGGTGGTCCGCCCGGCCGTCGCCCCGAGCACGAAGCCGCGGGCCATCTGGTCGGCGGCCGCCCAGAAGTTGTCGCCGGTGCGCTGGAACCCGAACATCGAATAGAAGATGTAGATCGGGATCATCGGCTCGTTGTGGGTGGCGTAGGAGGTGCCGACGGCGATGAACGACGCCGACGAGCCCGCCTCGTTGATGCCCTCGTGCAGGATGTGGCCGACCTCCGACTCGCGGTAGGCCAGCATCAACTCGGAGTCGACCGACCGGTACAGCTGGCCGTTGCGGTTGTAGATCTTGAGGCTGGGGAACCACGAGTCCATGCCGAAGGTGCGCGCCTCGTCCGGGATGATCGGCACGATCCGCCAGCCGATGTTCTTGTCCCGCAGCAGCTCCTTGAAGGTGCGCACGGTGGCCATCGTGGTGGCCACCTCCTGGTTGCCCGAGCCCTGCTTGAGCGACGCGTAGGTGTCCGGGCCGGGCAGCGACAGCACCTTGGCCTTGGTGCGACGCTCCGGCACGAAACCGCCCAGCGCGCTGCGGCGGTCCAGCATGTAGCGGATCTCCGGGGCGTCGGGGCCGGGGTGGTAGTACGGCGGCAGGTACGGATCGGCCTCCAGCTGGGCGTCGCTGATCGGCACCCGCGCGGTGTCCCGGAACGCCTTGAGGTCGTCGAGCATCAGCTTCTTCATCTGGTGCGTGGCGTTGCGGCCCTCGAAGTGCTTGCCGAGGGTGTAGCCCTTGATCGTCTTGGCCAGGATCACCGTCGGCTGGCCCTGATGGTCCATCGCCGCGCGGTAGGCCGCATAGATCTTGCGGTAGTCGTGGCCGCCGCGCTTGAGTCGCCAGATGTCCTCGTCGGAGAGCTTCTTGGCCAGCTCCTTGGTGCGCGGATCGCGGTTGAAGAAGTTCTCCCGGATGAAGCCGCCGTCGTTGGCGCGGAAGGTCTGGTAGTCACCGTCGAGGGTGTTGTTCATCAGGTTGACCAGCGCGCCGTCCTTGTCGGCGTGCAGCAGCATGTCCCATTCCCGGCCCCACACCACCTTGATGACGTTCCAGCCCGCGCCCCGGAAGAACGACTCCAGCTCCTGGATGATCTTGCCGTTGCCGCGCACCGGGCCGTCCAGCCGCTGCAGGTTGCAGTTGATCACGAAGGTCAGGTTGTCCAGGGCCTCGTTCGCGGCCACCTGCAGCAGGCCGCGGCTCTCCGGTTCGTCCATCTCGCCGTCGCCGAGGAACGCCCAGACGTGCTGGTCGGAGGTGTCCTTGATGCCGCGGTCGTGCAGGTAGTGGTTGAACCGGGCCTGATAGATGGCGTTCATCGGGCCCAGCCCCATGGACACCGTCGGGAACTCCCAGAAGTCCTGCATCAGCCGGGGATGCGGATACGACGGCAGCCCGCCGCCGGGATGACTGTGCTCCTGGCGGAAACCGTCGAGCCGGTCCTCGGTCAGCCGGCCCTCCAGGAAGGCTCGGGCGTAGATGCCGGGGGAGGCGTGGCCCTGGACGAACACCTGGTCGCCGCCGCCGGGGTGGGATTTGCCGCGGAAGAAGTGGTTGAAGCCGACCTCGTAGAGGCTCGCCGAGGAGGCATAGGTGGAGATGTGGCCGCCGACGCCGACGCCCGGCCGCTGCGCCCGGTGCACCATGATCGCGGCGTTCCACCGGATCCACTGCCGGTAGCGGCGCTCGACGTCCTCGTCGCCGGGAAACCACGGCTCCAGCTCGGTCGGGATGGTGTTGACGTAGTCGGTTGAGGTCAGCGCGGGAATCGAGACCCGCTGATCGCCGGCGCGTTCGAGCAGCCGCAGCATCAGGTAGCGGGCGCGCGCCGGGCCGGAACGGGCCAGCATCGCATCGAATGACTCCAGCCATTCCCCGGTCTCGTCGGGATCGATGTCGGGAAGGTACGACGCGACGCCCTCACGGATCACCCGGACGCGATCGTGTTCGGCAGCGGTACCCGAGTTGTGGGCCAGGTCTTGGCGGTCGAACTCGGTGGTCAACTTCGGCTCCTTGGTTGGGTGAAGTGAGCGACACCACGGGGATGTTGTGGCGTCCTCGTCCCATCAAACCGCAAGTCCGGCAATATCGTTAGCCGGTCCCGGGGTACTCGCCAGTAACCTTTTCCGTAGCCCTACCGGTAACCTCTGCCGGGTGATCCAACTGGGCCGCGTTCGGGCGGGAGCGCAGGCCATCGGTGGGGCGGCCGCAGTGGCGATGGCCGTCATCGGCTGCACCGTGATGACCGACGGGAAGGCGGTCTCCGACAGCGAGGATGCGCCCGCCTACCGCACCTCGGCGTCGTCGTCGGTGGCGGCGTCGGCCGCCACGTCGAGCATCCGGGCCTCCGAGCGCGCCGCCGCCGAGACCACCAAGGCCATCCACAGCGTGTGCGAGACGATGGCCATCAGCAGTGCCGAGGCGGTCAGCAACGTCAACACCTACGTGGCCGCGGTCAACGGCGACGGCGACGTCGAGGCCAGCAAGCAGCCCGCCATCGATGCGCTGAACAACAGCGCCGACACCGTCGAACCCGCGATCACCGCGAAGGTCACCGGCGAACTGCGCGACAGCCTCAGCGCCTGGGTGACCTCGTCGCGGGCCACGGCGGGCAACATCGCCGCCGCCGTCGACCCGGTCGCGTTCAACACCTCGGTGGCCACCATGAACTCCGCGCGTCAACGCGCGCTGGAGCTCTGCGACGCCACGTATCGGTGATGCCGATGACGCTGCGACGTCGGTTGTGCGACGATAAACCCGCATCTTGCACGGACCTTAAAAGGAGGACCTCACGGTGGAGGCGGCCGACGGCGCCCCGGACTACGCCCAGCGACTGGGCATTCGCAAGGATCAGGTGGTCCAGGAGCTGGGCTGGGACACCGACACCGATGACGACATTCGCTTCGCCATCGAAGACGCCTGCGGATCCGAACTACTCGACGAGGACGCCGACGAGGTCGTCGACGTTGTGCTGCTGTGGTGGCGCGACGTCGACGGTGACCTGGTCGACGCCCTGATGGACGCGATCGGCCCGCTCGCCGACGACGGCGAGATCTGGGTGCTCACCCCCAAGACCGGGCAGCCCGGGCATGTGCGACCCGCCGACATCGCCGAGTCCGCGCCCACTGCGGGCCTGATGCAGACCTCGTCGGCCAACCTGAGCGGCTGGATCGGCAGCCGGTTGGTGCAGCGCAAGTCCAAGGCAGCCGGAAGACACAGCTGAGATGGCGAGCGTGGGGAGTGCGGCTCCCGACTTCGCCCTGAAGGACCAGAACAACCAGGTTGTTCGGCTCTCGGACTTCCGCGGCAAGCGCAACGTGCTGCTGGTGTTCTACCCGCTGGCGTTCACCGGCATCTGCCAGGGCGAACTCGACGAGATCCGGGACAACCTGGCCGTCTACGAGAACGAGGACACCGCGACGCTGGCCATCTCGGTCGGGTCGTCGGCCACCCACAAGGTGTGGTCGCTGCACAACGGGTTCACCTTCCCGCTGCTGTCGGACTTCTGGCCGCACGGCGCGGTCGCGCAGGCCTACGGGGTGTTCAACGACGTCTCCGGGGTCGCCAACCGCGGCACCTTCGTGGTGGACAAGGCCGGCATCATCCGGTTCGCCGAATGCAAGCAGCCCGGTGAGGTGCGCGATCAGCACGTGTGGGCTGCGGCGCTGGCCGCCCTCGACGAGGGCTGACGCGGTTTTGAGTCACCGCCGCCGCGGCGTGTAGCCTGCAGCGGTCCGGGCGTGTAGCTCAGTGGTAGAGCTCTGGTTTTACACACCAGCGGTCGCAGGTTCGATACCTGTCGCGCCCACCAATGTTCGTGCAGTTCGAAGGTATGTTTTACCTGTAACCGGGATTTTCGGAAAGTGCTCCGATGACCCAGAGTGACCCATTCGAGAATTAATCGGTCGCCGATGACCCGCCGATGACCCACGCGGGGTCAGTCAGCTTTCCGCTTTCCGGTCACCCTGGACAGCGACGCTGCGGCGTCGGCGAGGGCGTCGTTCGTCGCGTGCGCGTAGACACTCAGCGTGAACCGCGCGTCGGTGTGCCCCAGCCACGCCGCGATCACCGCGGCCGGCACCCCGTCGAGGTGCATGAGAGTGGCGCAGCTGTGCCGCGCATCGTGCAGCCGAACGTGCGGGAGCCCCGCGGCCTCCAGGGCCTCGCGCCACGCCTTACTGAGGGTGTCCGGATGCGGGGGGTTCCCGAACTCGTCGACAACGACCAGCCCACTGTTCGGCCACTTCGATCCGAGCTGCAGTTTCAGCTCCCGCTGACGCTGCTTCTCCCGCTTGAGCGCCGCGGCGAGATCGGGCGGCAGTGGCAGAGTTCGCTCACTGGATTTCGTCTTCGTCGCGCCGGTCTCACTGCCACCCGAAACCGCGACGCGAGCCGCGTCGATCGCGACGGTGTTCGCGTCGAAGTCGACGCCGTCCCACCGCAGTGCGAGGACCTCACCGCGGCGCAACCCTGACAGCGCCAATCGCCACGCGATGTGGAAGCGTTCGGCGGCCGTCCATTCGAGCAGCGTCGCGGCCTGGTCTGCGTCGAGCGTGGACAGTGCCGGGCGAGTCACGGGAAGCGACTTCACGTGCGCTGCGGGGTTTCGGATCAGAGCGCCCTGCTGCATCAGGTCGTCGAACACCGCGCGCACCCGGATCAGGCAGGCGTTGATCGTGCGCGGCGCCAGCGGATCTCGCTTCTTCCGGGTCGCTTTCAGCAGCTTCTCCGGTGCGTGCCAGTCGCCGAATGGCAGCCCTCCCCGCCGCAGTTTCTGCACCAGCAATTCGATGTCGGCCTTGGTGATGCTCTGCGCTGCGCGGTCACCCAGCATGTCGACCAGGGGGCGCAGATTTGCGACATAGCCCTCACGGGTGCTGGTCCGGATGCGCTGGCCCGCGAGCCACGCGTCGGCGGCCTGCCGCACGGTCAGATCGGAGGGCGCGATGTGGGTGCCGTGAGCGACCTCGGAGACCACCGTGCTGCGCCACTTCACGGCCTCCTCGACCGTGCGGAACCGCTTCTTGTGCTGGAACCGTGTGCCGTCCGCCCGCTCGGCATGTACCCGCACCTCGTACCGGCGCCCCGCTGACGTTTCGACAGGCTTCACCCAGTCCGGTCGCCGTGCCATGCACAGCAGCGTGCCACGCGCCGCTGACCGCGGCGGTCCCGAGGTCCAGAATCAGCCCCGCGCCACGTCCTGAAGCCACACTCTCGCCCGCGCCTCTGCCGCAGCCGGATCAGCCTCGGCGGCGCGCAGCCCGAAGATGCCGGGCGCCAGGCGCTGGCAGACCGCGGCGTCGGGCTCGGCGCCGCTGAGCAGCGCGGCCAGCACCTCCCGCTCCCCTCCGGACAGGTGCCCGGGGATGACGCCGCCGGCGCGGCGCGCATCGGTCAGCAGCGCGCGGTAGCGGGCCGCCAGGGCCTCGCGGCGGGCGGGGCCGGGGTCGCTGAAGATGTCCATGCTCGCAGCGTGCAGCCGCGGGCGGCGTGCGACGGGGCGGGGCGCGGTCAGCGCAGCTCGCAGCCCACCAGCGTCGCCTCCGGCGCCAGCTGCACCCCGAACCGCTCCCACACCCCGTCGCGGATGTGCCCAGCCAGCTCCAGGACATCGGCGGCGGTGGCGCCGCCGCGGTTAGTGATCGCCAGGGTGTGCTTCGTCGACAGCGCCGCCCGGCCCCCGCTTCCCGGCACGGTGAATCCCGGACCGAATCCCGCGTTCTCGATCAGCCATGCCGCAGACAGCTTCACCCCCGCGGGGGCCGGGTGTGCCGGCCCACCATCCGCCGCGGCCGGGACCTCGGCGACGACGGGGTTGATGAAGAATGAGCCGACGCTCCACGTGTCGCGATCCTCGGCGTCGAGGACCATGCCCTTGCTGCGGCGCAGCGCCAGCACCGCGTCCCGCACCGCACCCGCCGGAGCGTCGTCCCCGACCCGAACGCCGAGCCGGCCGGCTAGTTGCGGATAGGTCACGCTGGCGGTTTCGCACACCGGCAGCCGGAACGTCACGGACAGCACGACCCGGCGCGAGTTGCGTTTGAAGATCGAGGTCCGGTATCCGAAACCGCAATCCTCAGCGGACATGTCGCGGACCTTCTGCAGCTCCCGGTCGTAGACCGTGACGCCCGTCAGAAACTGCGACACGTCCGCACCGTACGCGCCGACATTCTGAATCGGCGTCGCCCCCACCGTCCCGGGGATGCCGGACAGGGCGGACAACTGACCGCGCCCGGCAGCGAGCATCTCGGCGACGAAGCCGTCCCAGTTCTCGCCGGCCGCGACGGTGACCAAGTCGCCGTCGACCTCGACGCCGGTGGTGCGCACCAAGACCACTGTGCCGGGGAAGCCGTCATCGCCAACCAGCAGGTTGGAGCCGCCGCCGACGAGCAGCGCATCAGGATCGGCCGCGGCGGTGACCAGTTCCTCGGCGGTGGTCGCCGTCATCAGCCGGGCAACGGGGCCGCCGACGCGGAGGGTGGTCAGGGCGGCGAAGTTGGCGGGGCTCATCGCGGCGGGTGGCCGCAGCTGTGATCGCAATGCCCGTGCGCATGCAACCACAAGGCATCGGGAGCGACGTCGTAGATCACACCGCCGGGCAGAACCCACCCCAAAGTGTCACCATCGACGATCGTTGCCGTCGCAAACACCTCGGGGTCGGCAATCGAGGCGAAATCCCCGCGGAAGTCCTCCGGCGCGAACGTGTGCTCTCCGACCGTCCCGTCCTCGTGAGTGACGCGGACCCGAAACTCGCCGACCACCTCGACGGCGACGACTTTCCAGGCCGGCCACGGCGGCAGCTGGGCCCACATCGCCGCGTTCTGGGCCTCGTCGTACGGCTTGCTCATGCATTTGATGCTGCCACGGGGCACCGACCGCTGCGCCGCGTCGCCGGACCGCGCCCTACCCGTCGTGGCACCGCGCCGCGTGGTACCACGGCAGCATGAACGCAAACATGCAGCTCAGCCGGGGTGTTCCCGGCCGCAGCTTTGAGCACAGGATCAGCAACCCCGCGGTCCGCGCGCAGATCGGCCGCCGGGCCCTGGAAGGCGAGCGCGTCGAGGCCTTGGCCGCCGAATTTCAAGTGAGCGCCAGCACGGTGCGGCGCTACCGCGACGCCGCCGCCGGGGAGGTGCGCTGATGTTGCGATCGGAGTTCGAGGCCGAACGCGCGGCGGAGGCGCGGGAGGCGCGCATCCGCGCCGAGGCCGCGCGCATCTTCAACGCGCAAGAGAAGGCCGCCGCCGCCGCTGATGCGAAGGCCGGCAAGGGCGACGCCGGCAAGAAGGGTGACGGCGGCGGTAAGGACAAGGGTGACGGCGCCAAGAAGGGCGACGGCAAGGGTGACGGCGACGGCAAGAAGGGCGCCGCGAAGGCCGCGGCCGCCGATGCCGGCGACCGCGCAAGGGGCTTCTACCGCTGGCAGCGCGACGTCGGGCACAAGCTGACCGACGCGACCGCCGGCAAACTGCAGCAGGCGGCGGTCAAGCACGACACCCCCGGCCTGAAGAAGGTCCCCATCGGCGCGCTCCAGAAGGGGTTCCGCTTCGTGCCGGTGGCCGGCAACGTCGCAAGCGCCGTCCTCGCGGTCAAGGCGCTGAACGAAGGCCGTTACGTGGACGCCGCCCTCGGCGCGCTCGGCGCGGTCCCCGGCCCGGTCGGGTGGATCGGGATGGGCCTCAATCTCCTTGTAAATGACGATGGTGGCAGCTACAACGCCTGGGCCGCACCCGACGGCCGGAACACCTTCACCCTGCCCGGCTCCGAGGAGCAGAACGTCAAGACCGCCGATGCGATCCTCACCAGCATTCAGCGCAACCTGTACGGCTACAGCGACGGCCCCGACGGCGTCTCCTGGCAGCAGGGCGGCACGGTGGATCAGCCGATCCCCCTGGACACCCCTGCCGTGAAGGACGCCGTCACGGCGTGGCTGGCCGGCATCGCTGACGCCTATGACGCCGTCGACCAGGCCCTGCGCAACTCCGGCGAGGACTACTTCCTGCAGTACCGGGAGAAGCTGGCCCCCACCTTCGCCGCGATGCGAGCGCTGCCCGACCAGGCGCCGCTGATCATGGCGCAGCTCAAGCACGCAGCGGATGCGGCGGGGGGAAGCCACGGCGCGTTCCGCACCGCCAACCGGGAACTGCGCGAGAGCTGGGCCGCCAACTCCGGCAAGCTCGACGGCAGCACCGGCGCCACCCGCACGCTGGAGGACGCGGTGGTCCAGAACGCCGCCAAGATCCGCGCCGCCACCGGCAGCATCGACGGCCTGTTCACCGAGCAGCTCACCCCACTGACCGCCGTCTACGGCGCCCGCACCGCCAGCAACGCCAGCAACGAGAAGCCGAAGCCGGAGACGAAACCCGACACCACACCCGCCCCGCAGCCGGCCCCGACCCCGACCCCGCAGCCGAAGCCGGACTCCGGCGTCGACAAGCTGCTCGACCAGCTCGGCAAGCAGGGCACCCCGGCAACCGGCAACCCGTTGGGGGCCAGCCCGCTGGGGGGCAGCCCGCTGAGCGGCCTCGGCCAGCAGACCCCGGCGCCGGCCGGGCTCAAGGACCTCGGCAAGCAGGCGGAGGAGCCGAAGAAGCTCAAAGACCCCGCCGACGACAAGTCCAAGGACCAGCGGCGGGAGATCCGGCCGCTGACCGGCCTCGACAACAGCCGCCAGCAGCAGCAGCCGGCCGCGGCGGCGCCGCAGCCGGGGCCCGCTCCGGCGGCCGCGATGCCGGCCCCCGGCCCCGGAACCGGGCAGAGCAAGCCCGAGGCCAAGGCCGCCGAGGCCAAGCCCGAGACGAAAGTCGACGTCAAGGGCAAGAAGGGCGTCGAGTTCCCGGATCCGAAGACCGCGAAGATGGCGCAGCTGCTCGCCGGCGCCGACCCGGCCAAACCGCTGAGCCTGGCCGACGCCGCCGCGCAGGCGGGCCTCAAGCCGCCGGTGCCCGGCCAGGACCTCGGCCAGCAGATCCCGCCGGCCAAGTCCGCGCCCGGCGACATCCTCGTCGCGGGGGATCAGCGGTTCATGGTGCTCGGCGACGGCGAATTCTACGACCTGCAGAAATACGACGTGGTGGGCGCCGACGCGGTGCCCACCCAGTTGGGTGAGCGCGGCGGGTACTTCCGGCTGCCCGACGCCGGCGGCGGCGCCGCCCTCGGCGGCCCGGTGTCCGGTCCCGCCCCGGCGGACGTGACCTACCCGGTGCCCGGCGGTGCTGAACCGGCCGTAGAACCCACGGCGGTCCCGCCGCTGGGACGCAGCGGCGGCGATGACGACGGCGGCGGCGGCGGCGGTGGCGGTGGCGGCGGGTTCACCTCCGGCGGCACGCCCGGCCTGCCCACCGTGGGCAAGCCCGGCACCGGCCCCGCCAACGCTGCGGAGACGAGCACCGGCAGCGGCGGCACCCAGCCCAGCGTGGCGCCGCGGCGGATGGACCCCGGCGCCGTGGGCTAGAGCCGCGGCGAACCGTGTCGCGCTCGCCGCCCGGGCCTCCGGGGGCGGAGAATCGGCGGCGGATACTTCCCTATCCGCGCGGCCCCTGCATCCCCTCCCCCTCGGGTGCAGGGGCCGCTTCAGCTTTAGCGGCCGGAGTCCATTGCGTAGATCTCTGCCAGCAGGTCCCGCCAGATGCGCTCGGTGGCCGCGTACCGCTCCTGGGTGGTCATGCCCAAGGAGGCCGGGCCGTCGAGGGTGTCGGCCGCCCGGCGGGCCTCGCGCGCGAGCAGCTCCAGTTCCTCCAGCAGGTCGCGGGTGCCGCTGAATTCGGAGTACGTGATTTCCAGGGTTTCAGTTGCTGTTGTCATGCCATCACGGTAGCACCAAAAACCGCCTCTGACCTGCGAAAACAGTTGCATATTTACGTCATGCAAAGGCATGTGCAACAGCCGCGGTGTTGCACATTTTGTGCGCGAAAATGCGCATTCGCCGCGGGGTTGCGGCGAATGGGAGAATAGGTGGCATGACCTGGGGGAGTTCGGCGGCCGCGGCGGCCGCGGTGGCGCTGCTACTGGCTGGCTGCAGCAGCGGGGGGGCCGCACACGAGAGTGCAGAACCGGCGGGAGTTGCAGATGCGTCGGCGGCGGCGGGGGAGCCGGCGGCGGGGGAGCCGGCGCCGGTGGAGTCGGTGTACGTGTCGATCCCGTATCAGCCGCCGGTGAAGCACGGCGCTGTGCCGGGCGCGAAGATTCACGTCACGCAGGCGGACGGCAGCGGCGGCAACTGCACGCTGGGCCCGGCGGTGCGCCAGCCGTCGACAGGGCGCACGGGCTTCCTCACCGCGGGGCACTGCGCGGGGACGGTGACGGTCGACGGCGAGTATCTGGGCGAGGTGGAAGAGATCCGCGTCACGCGTGATGAAGACGCCGACGCACCCGTCGGGGAAAGGCCCCCCGCAGAGGACTCCGGCATCATCTGGACCCCGCGCGCCGGGGAGAAGGCCGCAGCCTACGTCGCCGGCCGCCCTGTGATCGGCGCGCTGAGCGAGACAGAACTACATGCACTGCCCCGATCGACCATGGACAACGACGCCGCGGGGGTGCCGGTGTGCAACTTTGGCGCAACGACCGGCAGCTGGTGCTCCAGCTTCTGGGGTGCGGGGGGTTATATCGGATCGGGCGGCGGCATCGACGGCGACTCCGGTTCCCCGATGTTCCTTGTCGATGGAGACGGCAACGCGATCCTCATTGGTGTCGTCGACGACCCCGCTGGCGCGTCTATCCTCGCCCGCACCCTGCGGCGGCTGAAAATCCAGCCGATCACCGCGTTCTGACACCGCGCCGCGCGCGGCCCCCAGGCCTCCGACGTGTCAGCATCCCCGACATGGCTTGGGAAGATCCTGGTAAAGAATTTGTCGACGGCGGCGGCGGGCAGCTGTTCGCCAATCTGCGGGCGGCGTACTCGCCCTCGGAGATCCGCACCGGTTTGGACCAGCTGGACAACACAGTTTCCGGTGCGACCCCCGACGAGGTTTTCGAGCACACCCTGATGCCCGCGGTGGAGACCCTGCGGGAGGCGCAGGATCTCTACCGCGTCGGCGAAGGCGGCTTCAACCAGCTGCATAGCGCGGTGTACGGGTGGCACACCAAGGCCGAAACCGGCGGATTCAATGCCGCGGGGATGGAGGCCGCCGAGGCCCGCAGCAGAGCCGCGCAGGCCGTGATCGCCGACGCCGTGAACGACGGTCGGGAGCCCACCGCCGAGGAAGGCGCGGAAGCCCGCGACGCCACGACGGATCTGGCCAAGAAGATCCGGGAGCGCGAGTCCGCGGACGCGGCGTTGACCGCGGACATGGCGCGCATCGCGACGAACCTGGCGGAATCGGCCAAGTTCCTGGGCGAGACGCTGATTCTGCCGATCATCGATTCTGACGGCACCCCCGCCGGCGCCCCCGACTGCGCTGTCAATCACCTCCGCGGCAGTCACGGTTCCCCCGGCGGCCCCGCGTCGCCGCGCATCGCGCCGGCCAGTGCGGCGCCCGGGCCTGCACCGTCGCGCAGCCCGGAGGCCCAGGCGCGCATCGCCGACCTGCTGAAGGAACTCCAGCAGCAGGGGCAGCCCCAACAGCAGCAGCAGCCTCAGCCGGTCGCGGCCGGTGCACCCGCAGCGTCGCCGGCAGCTGCGCAGGGCAAGCCCGCGGAGAAGCCGGAGTCCGGCGGCGACGCCCTTCAGCAGGCGCTCGACGACGCCGCCCGCAACCGCGCCGCCGACTTCGCCCCCCTGGCCGCAGCAGCCGCCGTCACCCCCGCCGCGGCCGGCGGTGCGCCGATCGCTCCGGCCGCCCCCAAGCCGCAGGTCGGTGGCACCAGCTTCAGCGGCGCGACGACCAGCACTAACGTCAGCGGCGGACAGCAGGCGGCGCCGCGGGTGACGCTCAGCGGCGCCGAGCCCGTCCAGGACACGCGCGCCGCCGGGCAGCGCACGGGCGCCGCGCCGATGGGCGGCGGCGGCGTGCCGGTCGCGCCGGGCTACGGCGGGGGCGGCCAGCAGGGCGCAGGGAACAAGGCGCCGGAGAAAGTAGTGCCGTATCGGCGGGCCAGCGAAACCGAGCTGATCGCCACCGGCGCGTACACGCGCGCCGAGGCCGTGCGCGGCGGGACGCTGATCCGCGGCGACGAAGGTGACGAGGACCCGCGGAAGCGCGGGCCGCGGAAGCGTTGATCAGCCGCCCGTCTGCAGCTGCTCCCACGCCCCGCCCTCGACGCGCCGCCACAAGCCGGCGCAGTCGCCGGCGCGGAAGCGAGCGAGCGCGGCCAGCTCCGCGTCGGTGAGCGGGTGCGCGGCGAGATAGGCGCGGGAGGCTGCGGTCACCGCGGCGTCAGGGCCGGTCACGGTCGCGGGGCGCGGCGGGGTGGGCCGGCTCGTCGACCTCCCGACCCCGGAGATGCTGGAGCACTGCGGCGCGGCTGAACTGCGCGTAGTAGGCGGCGTCGCGGGGGCGCGGCTGGGCTGGGCGGGCATCGGCGGCTCCGGGGTGGGGCTCCGCGGGGGTGCGAAGAGGGTGACGTTACTCTCCGAATGGGGTGTGGCTACCGGGTTTCCGGCATCCCGGCGGCTGCACGTCACCGTAGGTGGGGGCCTGGGGCGCGGTCGTCGCGACGGGCTCAGCGGGGGCCGGTTGTCGTCAGACGCTGCTACTGTCGCCCCCATGCCTCAGCCACGCTAGCCCCGTCCGGGGCCGCCCGAACTGCTGAGGATTCTTCATGCCTGACACTCTGAACGGCACCGCGCCTGCGTTGGCCGCGGACGCGAAAATCAATGCATCACTTGCTGATTGGCTGGATCGCCAGCCGATCACGGTCCGCGAGACCTTGGCCGCGCTGGGGCAGCTGCTCTCCGGCGGCGCGGTGGTGCCCGACCCCGACGTGCCCGAGCCCGGTACCCGCGACGCATGGATCGCCGCGCAGCTCGGCGGCGTGGACCTGGCGCGTGTGTGCCGGATGAAGCGCGGTCTCGGGCCCGTCGACGGTGTCCGTGCGGGCCTGGCCCTCGGTGAGCTGGTGCATGCGGCGCAGCCCGCGCAGATCGGTCCGCGCCGCTACGGCCGGCGGAGGTATGCCGAGCTGAATGACGCGCTGACCTGGCTGCGAATCGAGGGGCCGAACAGGCGGGTGTACACGTACCCCCACGAGGTCGCCTTGGCGACCGACGCCCTGGCCGAGGGCGCCGTGGTGGTGGCGTGGGAGGCGGGCGACCGCAGCATCCACGTGGAGGTGATCGCCTGCGACGAGGGCACCGCGGCTGGGGCGCTCGACGAATTGATCCGCCGCGGCCGAGAGGGGCATGATCCGTACCGCGGCGGGGTCTGGCGCGCGGACGGCGGCGGCAGTTACGCGACGCTGGAGGCCCGCCCCGCGCCGGCGCTGACCCGCGCCGATGTCGCGGTCGACCCGGCAGTGTGGGCCGAGCTGGACCTGGCCGCCGCGTCGATCACGACCGAGGCCGTCCGGATGCGGGAACTCGCGCTGGGCGGCCGCCGAGGTGTCCTGCTGACCGGGCCGCCCGGGACCGGCAAGTCCGCCGCCGTGGAGGTGATCGCGGGCGAGCTCGCGGGCACGGCCACCGTCGTCTACCTCGACGGGCGCTCAGCCGCGTACAACCTGCAGAGTGTGACCGCGGAACTCGTGCAGATCGGCGGGCCGATCCTGCTGATCATCGAAGACATCGACCTCGCGGTCGGGGGTTCGCGCGGCGGCAGCATCGATGCCGCTCTCGGGCAGTTCCTCGCCGCTATGGACGAGCACCGCGACGAGCCGATCCTGCTGCTGGCCACCGCCAACACGACGAAGACCTTGGATCCTGCGGCGGTGCGCGCCGCCAGGTTCGACGCCACGGTCGAGGTGGGTTACCCGGACCTCGCCGCGCGGGCGGCGATTCTGGACGCGCTGTGCGCCCGGATCTCCGGCGACGTCGACACTGCCGCCGTGGCGGAGGCGGCGCCGCCGGAGACGACGGGTGCCGATCTGCGGGAAGCCGTTCGCCGGTGCGTGCTGGTCGACGGGTCGGTGAATACGGCTGGGCTGCGCGCGGCGTTGACCGGGCGGCAGGCAGAGGCGACTGGGGTGGGCGTCTACCTGTAGCGCTCGGAGGGGGCGGTGGAAACACCGTCTCCACCACACCTCTGATGGGGATCCGCGCGGGCGGCTGCGTTCGCGCAGGTCGCGGAGTGCCGAAAACCCGTCCCGATTGGCGGACGGGGGGATGGGGCAGTGAGGAATCCGGTTGCCAGTTAGGGGGTGCCGGTGAACTCGCAGTTCGGATAGGCCTGCGACGCGTTCGCCAATGCCCGGCGCATCATCCTCGGCCCGAGGTAGGACGGCAAACCCAAAGTTTCGTACAGAAACCTGTAAGACTGCCCTGAATAGCTGCATGCCTGGTATGCGAATGCGAGCAGTTGCTCGTCGCAGCGTTCACCTACCGTGCCGTCCGTGCAGCCCCAGCCTTCCCGGGCCATCAACCGCAGAAAAGTGTTGTCGTAGGTTGAACGATCCGCCGGGCTCGTCGCTGTCGGCATCGCCACAGTGGACGGATCCACCGTGACCGGCGGTGGGGCGGGAAGGTGCGACGGGGACCCTGATGCCGGTTGCCCGGCGATGGTGGACATGCTCGGAGGATTAGGCGGCCGGTCCTGGCGGAGCAGCGTCCATCCCACCGCGATTGCGATTGCGATTGCACCAACCGAAGTGAGCGCGGCGGCGTAACCGGTGGCCGCGCTCCACGAGTGCATCTCGCGAACGTCGATGAACTCGTCCTCGGCTGCGCCCTCGGACCAGGCCCGCGCCTGCCCTGCTGACGTGCTGGCCGGTCCCGGAGGGATCAACATTTCGGTTTCATCAACGGCCGCTGTGCCGGCCTGCGTTTCGTCTGGGGTCGCCGCCTGGGCCGTAAATTCGTCCGAGTCGCGCACGGAAGCACTTTATTTCACCGCTCAGGGGCAGGGGCCGAATTAGACCTAGACGATAATGGACAATTATCGTCCAACTAGGCTATGATTGGCGGTGAGCGACCTGCGGATTCATCTGTGCCGCACCGTCGCGGGATTGCACGTTATCGTCCAACTCGCCGGAGGAGGGCCCAGATGGCCACCGTCACCGCGATCGGCGCCCGCCGCGGCGCCGGTGCCCCGACCGTCGCGCAGAGCGTCGACCGGTTCCTCGCATCGCCCACCGTGACCGGCAGCGCGAACACCCGCCGCGCCTACACGTCGACGTTGGAGAAGGTCGCCGCGGCCGTCGGTGGTGACCGGGCCCTGGCCGAAGTAACCGGGCAGCAGCTCGCCGATGCGCTCACGGATCTGTGGGGCGGCGCCGCGGAGTCCACCTGGAACCGCAACCGCGCGGTGGTCACCAGCTGGCTCACCTGGTGCGCCGACAGCGGCTGGGCCTGCCCGGAGCTGCCGCGGACGGTGAAGCGCCGCCGAGAGAAGCGAGCCGAGACGCGGGCCGTCGACTGGCACACCATCGACCGGCTCTGCAGCCGGCGCGATGTTCCGCTGCGGGACAAGTGCCTGTTCCGGATGCTGTACGAGACGTCATCGCGGGCGAGCGCTGTGCTGCAGCTCAACGTCGAGGATCTCGACCTGCGCAACCGATCGGCCACGATTCGGCAGAAGGGCGGCCATCAGATTCAGGTGGCGTGGGGTGACGGGACCGCCGCGATCCTCGGCCGGCTCGTCGCCGGCCGCACCTCCGGCCCGGTGTTCCTCACAGATCTGCCGGCGGGGCCGCAGCGGGCGGCGGCGGCGAAGTCCCGCGACATCGATGAGACGGGGCGCACCCGGCTGAGCTATGGGCGGGCGAGGGCGCTGATCGAGCGGTACACCGGCGGGGAGATCACCCTGCACCAGCTGCGGCACAGCAGCCTCACGCATCTGGCCGAAGCCGGGGTCGGAACTACCACGCTCATGGCGAAAAGCGGGCACGCCAACTTGCGCAGCCTGCAGCGGTACGCGCGGCCGAGCTTCGCGGCGGTCCAAGCGGCCACCGAGCTACTGGCCGACCCACCGACGAGAAAGAGACGAACATGATCCGCAACCTCGCCCGCACCCTGCTGGCCCGCCGCGCACCCGCCCCCGCCGCACAGCCCGTCTTCACCGTCGTCGCCGGCGGCCGCGTGACCGACGGCGTCATCACCGTCACCGTCGCCAGCTCCGCGGGCGTCGGCGAGATGGAGCTCAGGTTCGCAGGCGGCGAGCTGGTCGCTGGCCGGTTGCCGGGCGAGGGTTGGCGCCCCGCGACGCAGCAGCAGGCACCCGCCGCCACTACACAGGAGAAGAAGGCATGAACAACACCGACACCAGCACCCCCGGCACCCCCAACACCGACGCCGGCTGGTGGATCGCCCCGCTCGCCGCCGCGGGCATGGCACTCGCCGGCGCCGGACACGTCCTGGGCGCCGAGACCATGACCATCCTCGGCGCGGCCATGCTGCTCATAGCCGCCGGTGCCGGGATTGCGCAGGGCTGGGTGGTGGGGTTGGCCCCGAAGCCCAACACTGGGGCCGCGGCGGCTGCCGCTGCTGCTGAGGTGCGGCGGGTGACCGTGATGGCCCCGGAGGGCGAGCGCGAACTCGACGTTGCGATCAGCGCTGGCAACGTCGTGGCTGCGCGGTGGCCGGGCGGGGAGTGGGGGCCGGCCGAGCTTGTGGGCTGACCCGCGCCGCGTGCGCGCCGCGGCGGTCGGAGGTGTTGTGCTGGGCCCGCAATCCGCCGAGGGCGCGGTGCGCAGAGAGGGGATCGAAATGTTTGATGGCGACTTTGAAGACTGCCACATCTGCGGCGTGACCTTGGGCGGGCCGCTCGACCGGTGCAACCCGGCCCCGGTGATCGTCACCGACGATGACCGGGTCGCCTGCTGCTCGGCCTGCAACATCGAATTCGTGTTGCCCGCCCGGGCAGCTGCAGCAGCCAGCTAGCGGCGCAACAGCAACAGGAGCAGCCCCGTCACCGCGACGGGGCTGTTTCTGTTTCCACACCCCGCACCCCGCGCCGCCGGGCCGCGGTGTCGGTGCCGGCCTCAGCATCGAGGTGGCGGAGGGCGAAGTTGCTTGCCCCGCGCTGATCGAGGTGACCGTGCCGGACCTCGCCGCGGCGGTAGAGCGGCTGACCGCCGCCGGCTGCGAAGTCCTCGGCGGGATGGGCGGCGAGCGGGTCCGCGTCGGTGACTTGACCATCGCGCTCCGCGGAGCCTGACCCGCAGCAACAACAACAACACCCCGGCCACAGCGGCCGGGGTGTTCTCGTTGCGGGGCGGGGGGTCACGCGGTGGCGGGGTCGCCGCCGCGGCGGGCGGTGCGGACCACCCGCAGCCGGTAGCGCTGGCCGTCGGGGCCGGTGACGGCGAGCTCGGCCGGGTTCGGGTGCGCGGGCGGGGTCACCGTGAAGCCGCGGGCGGCCAGCTGCTCGGCGAGCCACTCGAGGAAGGCGGCGCGGGGGTGCTGGGCCGGGGTCATCGGGCCAGCTCGGCGTGCAGGTACAGCCCGGAGCCGTCCTGCAGGCGCAGGGCGACGTGCGTCCAGGCGGACGGGGCGACGGCGACGGTCTCGGCGTCCGGGTGCTGGCGGCAGATCTCGGCGAGCAGGGTGGTGAGCTGATCCATGGCGGCGAGTGTTGCAGGTGGGGGTGACAGGGGGGGCGGTCGATTGTTTGCTGTCCCACTTTGTCCCGCATTTCGCGCACCCAAGAGCTGGCCTCTATGCGCTGCTTTGAGCAGAAATAACCTGTTTAAAAGTGGGACAAAGTGGGACATCGCAGTTCAGAGCTGGTTTTTGCGTGGGACAGGAAGTGGGACAAAGTGGGACAGATCCGCTCAAAGTGGGACAGGAACTCGCTCGGGGCGGAGTTGCCTGCCGTCCATCGGGGCGTCTAAGCGTTGCGCCGTCCCACTTTGAGCGGATCTGTCCCACTTTGTCCCACTTCCCTGCCGCCTGTCCCACTTTGCTGGCAGCACAAAAGAGGCCCCCACCGGCCGTGTGGTGGGGGCCTCTTTGCGGCAGGTTAAACGCCGAGGTCGAGCGGCTCCGGTGGCGGGGCGTCGAACACGCAGCCGTGCTCGCCCGGGCCGAGCAGGTCGCCGCACTTCAGGCAGCGGTCGACGGTTGCGGGGGCGCCGTCGCTCCACCGGCCGACGACGACGGGTTCGGCGTCGGGGTGAGTGGCGACACCCGGCTTGAGCCGGACGCCTCCGTACACGCGGGGGCGGTCCCCATAGCCCTCCGCAGCCTTCGCCCGGCCGCGCGCGGTCACCGAGGGAAAGGCTGCCCGGAGGCTGCGAGTGAAGCTAGTGGTTGAGCCAGGCTCATGCCCGTTCTTCTCGCACCAAGCCCGCCAAAACGCGTAGACGACATCCTTTTTCTCCTCGAACCCTTCGCCGACGTCGAGGATCTCGCGGGCGAAGATGTTCACCGGGCTGGCGAGGTCGTCCAGCAGTTCACGGTCCTCCATCGCCGACTCTGGCTCGGAGAAGCGCCCCCGCTCCTCCAGGCGCCGCAGGCCGCTAAGCGCCCAGTTGAAGATGGCAGGCATCTCGGCCGCGAGGCGCGCGTCGAGGGCCTCATCCTCCTTGCCAAGCATCGAGCGAGTGAAGCGCAGGATCAGGAACCTCGATGCGACTGCTCCGGAGTTATCCCGGAACCGGGGCACCTCGTTGCTCGCCATGACCAGGCGGAGGGCGAGCTGCCCGTGCCACGGCTCGCGGTTCTTGATGTCCACCTCGATGGCGTCGCCGGCGATGATCATCAACAGCCTCTCTATCAGGAGGGCTGGCGATCGGCCGTCCTGGCGCGCGTCCGCAATAAGCCCGAGAGTCTTGCCGATCGCACGCTGGAGACCGAACTGGCGCCCCAGCGCGTCGAGGGTGAGCGGCGCGCAGTTTTTGGCGCCGACCAGCGCCGTCAGCAGCTTCAGGATCGTCCCTTTGCCCGCGCGCCTGGCCCCGACGAGGAGTAGCGCCTTCTGCTTGGCCAGGCTGCCGCTGACGGCGTACCCCAGCCACTCCTGCAGCATCCCTATCGACGGGGCGTCGTCCCCCCATACGCTCCGGCAAAAGGCGAGCAGGGCAATCGGCTCGCCAGCGAGCGGGGCGTAGTCATAGGGCAGACAGGTGAAGCTGAACCACTCCGGAGTGTGCGGGGCCAACTCCAGCGTCTCCAGGTCCAGGATCCCGTTCCCCATCGCGACCCGGCCTACGCGGTCCTCCTCTGCCTCGTCGTCGCGGTGTACCGCCGACGCCAGAGCCTCCATCAGGTCGGCCATGCGGCGGCTGTTCGGATTCCAGGGCTTGACCTCGCCGTTCGCCTGCTGAACTACCGCTTGTTCTACCGCGCGCTGCAAGATCGCGCGGATCGTTGCGCGGCTCACAACTTCCCAGTGCGTACCCGCGTAGGCGGCCCACTGCCCACGCCAGCTGGCGATCAACTCGCGGCCTTCGGCGTCCGTCCAGAGCGCGCGAATCAGCTCCCGTGCGACGGGCAGGGGACAATCGGGCGGCGGCAGCACTAGCGCCCTCGGCAGATGCTTAGTCTTGGCGCCCGCGCCCTTCCTATCCTGCCGCTCAGCCCGGTCGAACGGCACGACCACCGCATCAGGGGCGCCCTCCCACTCAGGCGGCGCGTCGTCGTCGCCGAGCGGCGGCACGTCTTCGTACGGATCCCAGCCGTCAGTTCCGGTCATCATGCGGCCACCTCTCCGCTGCCCGCGGTGAGCTCCAACTGCTCAGCCTCAAGCTCAGCAACCTCGGCGGGCTCGGCGCCCGCGTCGTCGGCGGTAGCGCCTGCGGCCAGCTGGGCCCGGGCGAACTCTGCCGCTGAGCCAAGCAGGGCCGCGCAGCCGCCCCGGATGGCCCGCACCAGTTCGGCCTCGCCGAGGGTTCCTGCATTCAATCCGAGCGCGTAGGCGAATTGTTCGGCGCGCGCGCGGAGGATCAGCCCGGCGACGTCCGCGCGGCTGGTGGGGAGGCGCAGGGCCTCGCCGTGGGCGGTTGCCAGCGCGAGGAGGACGCGCTTCAGCGCCTCGCCCTGCTGCCCGGCCAGCAGGCCGTCGCGGAGCGCGGCGGCCATCAAGTTGTCTGCGGCCGGATCCTCGCCGGCCTCGGCCACGGAGGCCATCAGCGCGTAGGCGGCTCCGGCGGCCGGCTGCAGCTGCCGGACTTCCTCGGTGGGCACCAGCTCCGCGCTGCGCAGGACGGCGGCGGGGTCGGCGGCGGCGAGGTCGAGGAGCATCCGCCAGATGACGCGCCGGGCGAGGTCGGGGTCGACCGGGCGCGTCGGAACCTGTGCGCTGGCCGGAGAATTTGATACAGTCATCGTGAGAACTTTCTTTGCTTTAGAGGGCGAGAAAACTCAGCAGAGGCCACCGTCCCGGGTGGCCTCTGCTATTTCAGGCGGCACCCGCCAGGTACGCCTCGGCCGCCTCGCGGCGGATGCGCAGCAGGCGGCCGACGCGGACGCTTTTCAGGCGGCCACCGGCGATGAGGGCGCGGACGGTGTCCGGGTGGACACTCCAGCGGGCGGCGAGCTGATCGACCGAGATCAGCTCGGGCTCGATTGCGGTAGTCGTCATCGGATCTCCTTGGTTCTCGTCGGATGGCTACCACTTTGACCAGCAGTTTTCGGGGTGTCCAGCGGGCCAATCCGCAGCGTCGACTCACCCGGAGTACGGCGTGCACGGCACGGACGCCGCTGTGGACGCTCTGGACTCCCCTGGACGCCTAGGGACTGGAGTGGCGGGTGTGACTCGATAGAGATCGTTATCGAACTGTTATCAAACGCCCCCCGGCACCCCGTCCGTCACCCCACCTCCGCCGCCAGGCCCGCCAGCCGCCGCACAGCTGTCCGATGCAACCCGGTCGCGCTGGCGGTCGCCCGCAGCGACCGCCCGCCGGCCAGGGCGGCCAGTGCGGCGGCCACCGTGGCCGCCGGGGCCCGCACCCGCCCCTCCCGCACCAGCTGCTCGGCCAGCTCCCGGAACTCCCCGGCCACCCCGCCGGCCACCCCGGCCACCCCGCCGTCCACCCCGACCACCTCGCCGTCCACCCCGGCCGCCTCCCCGGCCTCCCCGGTCGCCTCCCCGTCCACCCCGGCCGCCGCCGCGGAGGTGTTGCCGCTGGCCACAGCCCCGGCCACGGCCCCGGCCACCGGGGCGGCCGGGGTGGTCGCCGCCTCGTCAGGCTTCAGCGCCAGCACCATGATCGAGGCGACCGCGATAGTTGCATCTGCCAGCAACGGCCACCCGGCGGCCACGGCGGCCGGCTGGCCCAGCATCACGGCCAAATCGCGCAGGGCGGCGAAGCTGAGCACGAACGCCAAGGCGGCGATGACCACAGCTCCGCCGACACCGGCGCGGTAGACCCTGCGGCGGACGCCGCGGCCGTGGCTACGCGCGAGCCCCTCGGTCACGGCCAACAAGGCGAGCGGCGGGAGCGCCGCTGCGACGGCGGCCGGTGTGCGCAGCGCGGGGTTCGCTGTGAGGATCGCATGGCCAACATTGCCCGCCACGGAGACGGCGACGGCGGCGGCGAGGACCCAGGCCCAGTAGCGGCGCGCGCTCACCGGCCCGCCTCCTCTGCGGCAGCCTTGTCGGCCTCGGCGGCCTCGGCGGCCGCCGCAAACTCCCGCAGCCGCTGATGCACCGCGTTGGCGATTTCGATGAGCCGCGCGTTGGGCAGCGCGGCCCAGCGGGCGGCCGCGCCGGCGATGGGATCTGCGCCGCAGATGCGGGTGATGCCCGGTTCGATGCCCCAGAAGCGCGCCTGCGCCTGCGCCGTCGCGCAGGTGCCGTGCCAGATGACCTCGGCCAGCGGCGCACCCGCAGCCAGGGCCGCGCGTTCGGCGGCCGCACCGATCAGGGCGGCCTCGCGGGGAGTATCGGGGATGGGATCAGTCTCGAGGTCGTCGAGCGCCGTCAACGCCGCGCCCGCGGCCGTGATCCAGTCGCGGTGGTCGGCGAGCCAGGCGAGCACCTGCGTCTCGCCCTCGACGCCGATCTCCCGCCGCGCCATGGCAATCGCGGGCCCATGCGCAAGGGGTGGCTCGCAGCCGAGAAGCAAGTAGGCCTCGGCGGCGTAGACCGTCACCCACGGTAGCGGCATCTCGTTCGCGATGGCGTGATCCGCGACTGCCGCCGCGGCCGCGCGGGCGCTCACGCGGCACCCTCCGCGGCGTCGCTGGTGGCCCGAACCTGCACCTGCACAGGGGCCGCGGTGAGCCATGCGCGCGCGTCCGCAGAGCTGATCCGCGTCGCGCGCCCGAGCTTGAAAGCCCGCAGCTCGCCGCGGCGCACTGCCCTTTCTACGGTGCTCACGCTCACCCGCGCGAGCCCCGCAACCTGCCGAATCGTCAACATTTCCACAGCAATTCGCCTTCCTTAGCCGTCCTACTGCTGCACATGCCATCACGCCCCAGCTCCACCCGTCGAAGAGGGCGCGGTCCGGCGACACCCCCTGGGGTCACAGTTTGGTAACGGCTTTGCCCGTCGCGGGCCGTCCCGAACCGTCTGGTGCCGGAACCTTCTCTGAAACCGAGACATTCGCCATTCGCACACCGTGTGCGAAAAGCTCACACTGTTTGCCATGAGCCGTTTCCCCCGCCGTTTCGCCGCCGCCGCGACCATCGCCGGCGCCCTCACGCTGTCCGGTTGCGGGGCGCTGCAGACCACCGCGCCGGCCCCGGTTCCGCCGGTGCGGGTGGCGAAGCCGACCCACGCATCGGTGCCGCCCCTCAGCTTCAGTTCGTGCGGCCGCTCCGGCGATTTCGGCTTCCAATCTTGCTTAACCCGGCGGTCGACGGAGCACCAGCGCGCGGTCGAGGAGGCGCAGGCGGAATACGCCGCGGCGTTTGAAAAATGGGCGCAGTATGAGCGCGAAACCCGCCAGCATCAGCGCGATCTCGCCGCCTACCACGCCGCCCCGCCGCAGGTTGAAAAGCCGTGGGTAGCAGGCCTCACCAGCTGGCCGTTTCTCATCGGGCTGGCCGCGCTGCTGGCCGGCGGTTACTCCGCCGGACGCCGGCGCGACCCGCTCGCTGATCTGCCGCCGCACCGGGCGCCGGACGGCCCCGCGGCCGGGGTGCGGACCACCGCCGCGCAGCAGGCGGCGACCGCCGGATGGCTTGGCGTGGTGGCCGCCCCGGCGCTGATGCTGCTGGGCTTCGGGGCCGCGGGCCCCGCCGTGCTGGCGGTGGTTGTCGGCGGGCTGGCCGGGTGGGGAGTCGTCGCGCGTTTGCGGTGGCTGGGGGTGGCGAAGGCCGGCTACGAGATCGCCGGTGAGCGTTGGGAAAGGGCGGCTGGCGCGGCCGAGATGGCCGGGCAGAAGCCGCCGCCGGAGCCGCAGCTGGACACCGCTGATGCGCACGCCCTGGGCTTGACCGCGGGCTTCGAGGCGCCAGAGGGGAGCGCCGCCAGCGTGATGCTGGGGATCGACGGGCGTGACGCTCCGGTTCGCGCGGCGTGGCTGCGGGTGGCGCAGGCGCTGAAGGCGGGCGACACCGATCCGGAGAGCGGGGAGTTCACCCCGTGGGCGGTGATCGAGGATGTTGAGCTGCTCAACGGCGGCGACGTCCTGGTCGTCTGGCGGGTAGATGATCCGGCCAAAACGGCGCAGAGCTTCGGCCAATTGCAGGGCCCGCTGCTGCGCGAACTCCGGGTGCGCGAGATCGCCGGAGGCTTTGTGACGCGGCAGTCCGACGGGCGGATCACCGCGCGGTTCACCAACGGCAACGGCGGCGGCTCCGCTGCCCCAGCTGCCGGCCCGGCTGCGGCTGCTCCTGCTGATGATTGGGATTTCTGATGTCCGAGTTCGATGACCTTTTCGGCCTCGGCGACGACCTTTCCGCACCTGAACCGGCGCCGAAACCGCGCCCGAAAACCCGCGCGCCGCAGCCGGATCCGGCGCCGGAGTTCGTCGACCGCGCGGCCGAAGCCGATGCCAAAGCCGAGCAGGCTCGCCGCCTCGCCGCGCAGGCCGCGGAACTCGCGGAACTCGCCGAGCGCGTCTCCCGCTGCGGGCAGGTGCAGGGCCCGCAGGCCGACGAGAAGCCCGCCGAAGTCACCGCCCGCGAGCACGTGATCGACCGCTGGAACCGCTACACCACCGTCGAGCAGGTGACGCGGCTGGGGCTGCCGGCCGGGTCGCGGCTGCGCGCAATCCCGCACGGCGCGAACGGTGTTCAGGTCCAGGTTCGGGTGCCGCTGGGCACCGTCCTGGTCGATGCGGCGCGCGGCGTTGTGGGGCTGATCCGAGCCTGGGAATGGGGCGATTACGCCGCCGCGCCGGTCGATGCCAGCCGCTTCACCCTCACGCGCGGCATCGTCGGCGAGGACCCCGCGCAGCCGTGGCGGGCAGCCGGAAAGACGGCCGCCGCGATCTACGCGCAGGACACCGCCGAGGGGAAAAAGGTGTCGCGCCTGCTGTTCGAGCGGGCCGGTCTGACGGTGAAGAAGTCCGACGGCAGTGTTCTCGCGCCGCGCATCTTGGCGCGTGAAATCGGACCCCGCGGCCCCGAGCTTCTGGTGCGGCTCCCGGGCGGTCTCAGCGTCCGCGACGCGGTGAAAGCCGAAGGCACGCTGGCGTCCCTGTTCCGCTGCCCGGACCTCCGCTGCGAGGCCGAGGGCACCCATCTGCGCATCAAGTTGAACACTCGTCCGGCGGTCGCGTTCCCG